>NZ_JAVDWO010000008.1:0-230154 GCF_031457535.1 Luteimonas terrae | reverse complement strand
GCCGAGGGTGATCCGTCGGTCGGCAACATGCTCGACAACGACACGGTCAACGGTGTGCCGGCAACGCCGGAGACCGTGACGATCACCGTGGGCACGCTGCCGCCTGGCATCGTGGCCGACCCGGTCACGGGCGTGGTGGGTGTCGAGCCAGGTACACCGGCGGGCAGCTACACCTTCGAATACACGATCTGCGAAGTGCTCAACCCCGAGAACTGCGATACGGCCACGGTGACCGTGGTGGTCGAAGCGCCGGAGATCGTCGCGGTCGACGACAGCGCGACCACAGAACAGAACACGCCGGTCACGATTCCGATCCTCGACAACGACACGCTCAATGGCGTGCCGGTGAATGCCGAGGACATCACGATCGTCGAGGTCACGCCGCCGGCCAACGGCAGCATCGTGATCCAGCCCGACGGCACGGTGATCTACACGCCCAACCCCGGCTTCTCGGGCGAAGACAGCTTCGAGTACCAGATCTGCGAGATCAACAATCCGGCCAACTGCAGCACGGCCACTGTCACGATCACCGTGCTGCCGAATGTGGTGGAGGCGATCGACGACGATGCAGGCACCGCCGAGCCCGGCGTGCCGACACCGGTGGTGGTGGTCGACAACGACAGCAGCACGGGTGCACCGCTGGATCCGGATTCGGTCGCGCTGGTAACCCAGCCGGAACATGGCGTCGTGAACTGCGCGAACGGCATCTGCACCTACACGCCGGCGTTCGGTTTCAGCGGTGAGGACAGCTTCGTCTACCGCGTCTGCGACACCTCCTACCCGACCGCGATGTGTGACACCGCGACCGTCACGGTCCGGGTCGAAGGCACCGCGCCGCTGCGCCTGACCAAGTCGGTGTCGGTGCGTGAGGTCAAGGTGGGTGACCTGGTCCGCTACACCGTCGCGGTGGAGAACGTCAGCAATGCGATGGTCACCGGGGCGACCGTGCTCGACACGCCGCCGCAGGGCTTCAGCTACGTCGATGGCTCCATCGCAAGTGAAGACGGTCGAGCGCTGACGGTCTCGGGTTACAACCCGATCCGCATCGCCAGCCTCGACCTCGCGCCAGGCGACACCGTGTCCGTCAGCTATCTGTTGCGTGTGGGCGCAGGCATCCGTGCCGGCAGCCACGTCAACCAGGCGGTGGCACAGAGCGAGGGTGGCGTGCCGCTGTCGAACATCGCCACCGCACAGGTCTCGACGGCGTTCGATCCGATGCTCGACGACAGTCTGGTGTTCGGCACTGTGTTCGACGACCGCAACGGCGACGGCTGGCAGGCAAGTGCGGCACTGCGCGGCGTGCGTGTGCAGGGTGGTTTCGCACCGGGTGCCTACATCGCCGGTTCGACGACGATCGACCGCGGCGACGGCCCGCAGCCGCTCGCCGATGCCAGCGCACCGCTGCTGCACGGTGTGGCGCTCGACACGATTTTCGGCCGCCAGTCGGTGGCCGACCCGGTCGAAACGCACCAGATCGTGATCCGTCAGCGTCTGCGCAGCGCGGCATTCACAGACGACTTCGCGCTGACCAGCGGTGACGGTGCCACGCTGTACATGGCCGCCGACGGCAGCACGCGCCTCGAGCGCAGCGGCGATGTGGCCAAGGGACTGTCGGCCGCCGAGCCGGTCGTCACCCGCCGCGTGTCGCAGGACGGCGACGGTGTGCTGGTCGAATACGTCATCGGCAACGCCGGTATCGACGAGCGCGGCATCCCGGGCGTGCGTATCGCGTCGGTGGAAGGTCTGCTGATCGAGACCGACCAGTACGGCCGCTATCACCTGGTCGACGTGCCGGGCGGGCACGCGATGCACGGGCGCAACTTCATCCTGAAGGTGGATCCGTCCACGCTGCCGCCGGGTACCGAGTTCACGACGGCCAATCCGCTGGTGCGGCGCGTCACCCCCGGTCTGCCGGTGCGTTTCGACTTCGGCGTGCGACTGCCGGTGGTCGAATTGCAGGGCGGCAGCGAAGTGGTCGAGCTGGAGCTGGGCGAGGTGTTCTTCGCCCCGCACAGCAGCGCGCTGCGCGAGGCTTATCTGCCGGCGATCGAGGCGATGGCCGGGCAGATCGAGCGCTACCGCGGCGGCCATGTGGTGGTCAACGGCGAGGGCGAGCACCAAGCGCTCGCATTCGCCCGCGCCGCCGCTGTGCGCGATGCATTGCAGGCGCGGATCACGCCGACGGCGGCCGAAGCGCTGCGCGTCGAACTGCGCACGCAGGTCAACGATCCGCACGCACTGGTGGCTGGTGTCGACAACAGCGGCGTGCTGCTGGGCACGGTGCTCTTCGATACGGACAAGTCGGACATCCGGCCCGAGTTCGAGGCACTGCTCGATGTAGTCGCGCGTCGCCTCGAAGCACTGGGCGGCGGGATGGTCGGCATCGTGGGCCACACCGACGTGCGCGGCTCGCATGCCTACAACGTCGATCTCGGTCTGCGCCGTGCGCAGTCGGTGTTCGACGCGCTTTCTGGGCGATTGAGCCCACAGGTACGGGCCAAGACCCGGGTGGAAACAAGCAGGGATCCGGCGGCTTCTGTCGGGGAGGCGCGGAAGTGAAAGGGGACCGGATTATGAAGAGAAAGCTGCTCGACGCAGCGCTGCTGGCGATTCTGGCCGGCGCGGCATCCACCACCGCGGTGGCGCAGGACGCCACTGCAGGTGCAGGGGCGACCGGCGCGGCCGGTGAGGGCGCCGCCGCGATGGATTGCGACGCCGACGGCTGCCGCAGCGAAGGCGACCTGCTGTTCCGGCTGCGGACACGCAGTTACGACCAGCCGGTCACGCAGGGCACCAGCGAGGCGTCGTCGTCGCAGGCGCTGCAGCCCGATCGTCGCGTGAGCATTGCGTTGGAGCAGCCGGGCCGGGCGACCGCGATGGGCCGGTTCTCCGTGCAGCTGCCAGGCGGCGGCGCGATCTGGGCAACCGAAGATCCCAATCTCGGTCTGCCGGAACTCTCGGTCTCGGCGCCGACCATGGTGCCGTTCGAGGACGGACGCATCACCCGGCCGGTGCGTTTCTACGCCCGCAGCAACTACATCGATTTCGTCGACCGGTTCGAGGTGACGCTCTATCGCGCTACCGACGCCGATCTGATCGAACCGATCGCCCAGTTCGCGCTGCCGCGCACTGCGGTGGCCGATGCGGAGTGGGACGGTGCGCTGCCTGCAGGGCGCCAGTACCGCGCGGGCGACGAACTGGTGTACGTGCTGCGTGCCTACGACGCGGCCGGCAACTTCGACGAGACCTTCGTCAAGCGCCTGCAGCTGGTGACGCCGGCCGAAGCCGAGCGCGGCGCGCAGACGCTGCGTCAGAGCACCGAGCGTGGACTTGGCCTGGCGCTGGACGCCAATCAGGCCGAGACGCAGGCGCTGGTCGACAACGTGTTCTCCGGCAGTGGACTGCGCCAGCAGAACATTCCCGTCTACGGCTCGCGCGTGCGCATCACCGGCCGCAACCTGCCCGAGGGCCAGTCGCTGCTGATCAATGGCGAGCCCTATCCGGTCGACCTGGAGCGCAAGTTCGTCGCCGAGTACCTGATGCCGATCGGCCAGCACCGCTTCGACATCGGCCTGCGGGGCCGCGGCGGCGAGGTGTCGACGCATGCGCTCGATGTCGACGTCAGCGGCCGTTATTTCTTCGGCGTCGGCATCGCCGATGTCACCGTGTTCCAGAACAAGGCCAGCGGTCCGGGCCGCGAGATGGCATTGGCCGGCCGCGAAAACGACATCCTCAGTGATGGCCGCCTGGCGTTCTACGGCAAGGGCAAGATCGCCGGCAAGTACCTGATCACCGCGCAGGCCGACACCCAGAACCGGCCGCTCAGCGATCTGTTCGACGGCTTCACCTCGGCCGATCCGCAGGACATCTTCCGCCGCGTCGATCCGGACCTGTACTACCCAACCTACGGCGACGACTCCACGACCTATCGTGATGTCGACACCATGGGCCGGTTCTACATCCGCATGGACTGGGACAAGAACCAGGCGCTGTGGGGCAACTTCTCGACCGGCCTCACCGGCACCGAATACGGCCAGTACCAGCGTGCGCTCTACGGCGCGGCGCTGGCATGGCGTTCGCGCCAGTCCAATGTCTGGGGCGATCCGGGCACCGAGCTGCGCGCATTCGTATCCGAGGCGCAGACCGCGCCGGGCCACAGCGAGTTCGTCGGCACCGGCACCAGCCTGTACTACCTGCGTCACACCGACGTGCTGCCCGGCTCGGAGCAGGTCGTGGTGGAAGTCCGTGATCCGACCACCGGTCGCGTCGAGGCGCGCACCGTGCTGCTGCGCGGCGCCGACTACGAGATCAACGAACTGCAGGGCCGAATCACCCTGTCGCGTGCATTGACGCAGATCACACACGAGAACCTGCCGACGATCACCCGCGACGCACCGCTCGACGGCTTCGAGCAACGTCTGATCGTCGACTACGAATGGGTGCCGAACGGCTTCGACCCCGACGAGATCACCGTCGGCGCGCGCGGCAAACACTGGTTCGGCGATCATCTCGGCGTCGGCGCCACATGGGTCGACGAAAGCCGGGCCGGCGAGGACTACACGATGATGTCGGCCGACATCACCTTGCAGGCCGGCAAGGGCACCTACCTCAAGCTCGAGCACAGCCGCACCGAAGCCACCAGCGCACCGGTGTTCTTCTCCGACAACGGCGGTTTCACCTTCACCCAGCTCAATCCGGTTGGCCCGCGCGACGGCGAAGCCAGCGCGGTGGAAGCCCGTGCGAACTTCCGCGAGCTGGGCTGGACAACCAGCGACTGGAGCACCGGGGTCTGGTGGCGCCGCGTCGACGCCGGCTTCTCGGTCGCGCGCTTCGACATCGGTGCCGATGTCGAGGAGTACGGGGTCGAGGTGCTCGGCGAGTTCGGTCGCGATGTCGGCGTCTACGCACGCCACAGCCGCGCCGAGCGCGGCGCCGAGACGCTGACCCAGTCGCAGGCGACCACCGAGTGGCGCCTGTCCGATGTCAGCACGCTCGCAGCGGAACTGCGGCGCGTGGAAGAAGGCCGCATCGGCGGCGATGCCACCGGCACGCTCGGCGCGCTGCGTTACACGCAGCGCTTCGGGACCGCGCTGGATGTCTACGGCACCGCGCAGTGGACGCTCGACGACGAGGGCGGCTATGTCGACAACGACGCCTATACCCTCGGTGGCCGCTACAACTTCGCCAACCTGTCGAATGTCGGTGCCGAGGTCACAACCGGCGACCGCGGTGACGCCGCGCAGGTCAATGGCGAGTACCGCCTGACCGCGCAGCACAGCTTCTACGGCGCCTACACCTATTCGACCGACGCCACCGAGTACGACCCGTTGTTCAACCGCGCGCAGCAGAACGGCTGGACGCTGGGACAGCGTTGGCGCCTGTCGAACCAGGTCAATGTGTTCAACGAGAGCCAGTTCCTCAAGTCGCGCAATGAGTCCGGTCTGGCGCATACCTACGGCATGGACTTCTATCCGGCGATCGGGTGGAACCTCGGCCTGACGCTGTCGGACGGCGAACTGACCAATCGCGACGGCGGTCAGGTCGACCGGCGCGCGGTCAGCGTCTCCGGCGGCCGCACGTCGCCGGGCACCGACTGGCAGAGCAAGGTCGAGTGGCGTGAGGACACCGGCGCGGAACGCCGCACGCAGTGGATCACCACCAACCGCGTGCAGCACCGCCTCAACGAAAGCTGGCGCGTCGCCGCCCGCTTCAACTACGCCGATACCCAGGACGATCTGAATCCGGCCGCAAGCGCGAAGTTTATCGAGAGCAATCTCGGCTTCGCCTACCGTCCGTGGGACGGCTCGCGCTGGGGCCTGTTCGGGCGCTACACCTACCTGTACGACCTGGCCACGCTGGGCCAGATCGGCGGCGCGGACTACGACCAGCGATCGCAGGTGCTCTCGCTCGAAGGCGTGTACCGCATCGACGACCGCTGGGAAGTGGCCGGCAAGCTCGCACGCCGCGAAGGCGAGGCGCGCTTCGGTCGCGGCACCGGCGAGTGGTTCGACTCGGCGACGACCTTCGCCGCCGGCCAGCTGCGCTACGAGCTGCTGCACAAGTGGCACGCGCTGGCCGAGTACCGCTGGCTCGACGTCGACAACGGCGGCACGCGCCAGGGCTGGATGGCGGGCGTCGACCGTGACATCGGCCGCAATTTCCGCGTCGGCGTCGGCTACAACTTCACCGATTTCAGTGCCGACCTCACCGATTTCGACTACGACCATCGCGGGTTCTACATCAACTTCGTCGGCAGCTATTGATCCGGCTGCCTTCGCGTACACGCGGCATGTTCGAGGCCGTCGCGGTTGGTGTCCGGCAAACGCCGGGCATCATCCGCGTTCGCGGGAAGCCGTGGGCCAAGGTTCGCGCGCGTATCCGGTAGCGGGAATATGCCCGCGGCGGCACTGGGGCCCCGGCACACCACGCGGTCGCCGGCCATCACCGGCACTGTTCCGGGCCATCTGCAGGTGGCCGCGTCGCGTCTCATCCGCTGAGCGCGCCGCGCGACACGCTGCCTGCATGGACTGGCAGTGCAATCCCCTGCTGCGGGAAGAAATCACGGTGCGCCGTCGGCCGCTGCGGCCGATGCCGGCGCTCTATGCATGGTCCGCGTGTGCCGGCGTCGTCATGCTGACCTGGCGCGGCAAGACGGTCGGCGCGGTGTATCCGGGTGGGCGCTACTGGCTGACGTGGCGGCGGCGGACCCATGCCGGCACGGCGGCCTCGTCGTCGCAGGCCAGACGGTTCATGACACGCTGGCTCCGCGCGCGGCGCGATGCCGCGCCGGTGATGGATGCGGACCTGCCACCGAAGGCGCTCGTGCCGCTGGAGACATTCCTGCGCGAATACGAGGCGCAGGACGCCTGAGGCCGCGGGACCCGGATGCCCCTCCGCCCTCCGCGGAATCGCGACGGCTGCCGCTGCGCCGTCTCCTGTGACATGGCAGTCGCAGTCACACGCAGATGGGCGGGCATCGGCAGGCCGCAGTGCGTGGCTGCGCACGCCTGCGCGGCGGACGGCGGGACGGGCTGCAGCCTTCGCGTGGACGTGTCTGCCGATTGCCACGACGGGTCTCTTTTGGGCGTACTGTGCGGAACGCGTGTTCGGCACATCCACGGGATGTCTCCATCACGCCTCGAGGCAAGCGAGGGGGTCCAGTGACGCTGCAGATGTTCAGGCCTGCCCGGGCGTCGGCCTCGCAATCGGACGACGCCGATGCGGGCGAACGCTTCACCCGCGCACTGGTCGCGCTGACGCGTACGGTCTGGAGTCCCGACTGCACGTTCGAGACGGCCATTGCGGCCATCTGCCAGACCGCGGCCAGCGCGCTGCAGATCGAGCGTGTCAGCGTGTGGCGCTACGACGCCGGTGAACGCGTCCTGCGGTGTCTGCACGCCTACGACGCCATCGCTGGGCAGGGCATTGCCCCCGATGCACTGGAGACGCTGCCACTGGACGAGGACGACTACATCGCCTCGTTCGACGACGTGCGCACGCTGGAAGTCGCGGTGTTCGAACGCGATGCCTGGATGGCCCGGTCGCATCTGGCCTTGCGCGATTATCTGCAGCGGCATCGCATCCATGGCGTGCTCGATGCGCCGGCGTTCGTAGGCGGCGCACTGCAGGGCATGGTCTGTCACGAGAGTCTGGCCGGTGCGCGCATCTGGTCGCGGGCTGAAACCACATTCGCGGCCAGCATGGGCGATTACGTGGCGATGGCGTTCGAGATCGCCCGGCGGCGGCGGGCCGAGGCCGAAGTGGAGCATCTGCGCCTGCACGATGTCGCCACCGGCCTGCCCAACCGCGCCTACATGATCGAACTGATCCGGCAGCGCTTTATCGACGGCCCGTCCCGCCGGCACGAACTGCTGGCGGTCGTCCACGTGCAGGTCGACGTGAGCACCGGACGCGGCTGTTCGGCCGGTGCACCGAGCGCGGACACGGTGATGGGGCGCATTGCCCAGGTGCTGCGACCGATGATGGGCGTCGACACCGAACTCGCCCGGACCGGCGTCGATGGTTTCAGCTTTCTGGTCAGCACCCATGCCTCGAACCGCACGGTGATCCGCCTGGCGGAAGCCATCCTCGGCATGCTCGAATCCATGGACTGGCCGCATGCCGATCTCGAGCCCGGTGCGAGCATCGGCATCGCGGTCGCCGAGCAGGCCGGCGCCCGGAATCCCTTGCTGCTGTTGCAGCAGGGCGAAGAGGCGGCCGCGCAGGCGCGCGCCGCCGGGCGGTTCGGCCACGCCGTCTACGACACCGAACACCACACGGCGTTGCTGGAGGCGCTGCGCTTCGAACGCGCGATGCGTGATGGTTTCGCCAGGGGCGAATTCGAGGTGCACTACCAGCCCGAGTACGACACGGCCCTCGGGCAGTGGGTCGCAGCCGAAGCCCTGCTGCGCTGGCGCGTCGGCGGTGCGCTGCGGACGGCGGCCGAGTTCATCGGCGTGCTGGAACCATCGCGACTGATGCCGGCCGTCGGACGCTGGGTGCTGCGTCAGGCCTGCCAGGACGCCGCAGCCTGGCCGGCGCGCGCGGGCGAGGGGGCGCCGGGCGTACGGGTCAACGTGTCGGCGCGGCAGTTCGACGAGACCGGTCTGGTGGAAGACGTCCAGGCGTCGCTGGATGCATCGGGGCTCGATCCCGCGCGCCTGACGCTGGAGCTCACCGAAACCACGCTCATGCGCGACATCGACCATGCGCTCGAGATCCTCCGGCCGCTGCGCGCGCTCGGTGTGCAGGTGGCGATCGACGACTTCGGTACCGGCTATGCCTCCCTGGTCTACCTCAAGCGGCTGCCGGTCGATGCGCTGAAGATCGATCGCGAGTTCGTCCAGGGCATGCCCGACAGCGCGGCGGATCTGGCGATCGTGCGGGCGGTCATCGGTCTGGCCGAGGCGTTCGCGATCGAGGTCATTGCCGAGGGTGTGGAAACCCCCGCGCAGGCTGAGGCCTTGAATGCGGCCGGCGTGCATCGCATGCAGGGCTGGCTGTATGGCAAGGCGATGCCCAACATCGAGCTGTGCCGCATGCTCGGCGTGAAGCTCGGGCCGACGGACACGTCGCCGGACTGACCAGGGCGCGTTCCCGTCGGCAGGTCTTGCCGGCGCGGGGGTCAGGCGCCGAGCGGCGGCGCCTTATGCGTCGCGCGGCAATGCGATCAGGAATGTGGTGAAACCGTCCGCCGATGCAGCGCTGACCTTGCCCCCGTGCGCGGTGACGATCTCGCGTACCAGGAACAGACCCAGACCCAGACTCATGTGCTCGCCGGTCGAGGCGTTCTTCGCCCCGCGTCGCAGGGGGTCGAACATCGCATGCAGGTCGTCGCCGGTGAGCGTAGCGCCGGCATTGCGGACCGACAGTCGCACGTGATCCGCATCGCCCTCGACGTCGACCCACACGTCCGAGCCTGGATCGCCGTATTTGGCGGCATTGGTCACCAGGTTGTGCAGCGCTTCGCGCAGGCGCGAGGCATCGAACCGGCCCTGCGTGGTGCCGGATGCGCCAAACCGGATCGCGGTGCCGGGTAGCGCGGCGCGCAGCAGTTCGATCTCGTCCACCAGCACATCGCCGAGGTCGCACAGGTCCCGGTCCAGCACCATGCCGGCGCCGAGTTTGCTCTTGCTGTAGGCCAGCAGGTCGTTGAGCAGTTTCGACATCCGTTCGGCGCCGACCAGGATGCGCTCGGCATGGCGGGCGTACGGGGTGTCGCGCGTCTTCTCCGCCAGCACGTCGGCGGTGAACACGACCGCCGTCAGCGGGCCGCGCAGGTCATGCCCCAGTGCACCGAGGAAGATCTGCCGCCACGATTCCACTTCCGTCGAGTACTCGGCCAGCGATTCGGCCACGGCCTGATCGATTGCCTCGTTGAATCGCACCATGTCCTCGATCGAGTCCCGCGAAAGCGTCTCGTCGGCAGACCACAGGTGCAGCACTGAGGCGCGCAGGGCCCGGTACTCGGCCACCATCTGGTTCACGCCAAAACCGGCGATCGCACGCGTGCGGCCGTGATAGCTGGCGGCCGATTCGGGACCCGCCTGGGGCGGGGCGCGGCCCTCGGCCTTGGCCTGCTGCGCGCTGCTGCTTTGCGGGCTGCGCATGTCGGTCACGATCGCCTTGAGGATCTGCGGCAGGTGATTGCGCAGTTCCTTCGCGCTCAGTTCAACGCCTGCAGGTGCCTGCGTTCTGGCGAACGCCTGGGCGGTTTCCAGGATCTCCCCGGCGTTTTCTTCAATGAAATCCGCGAGTCGCATGTGAAATTCTGGCGTCCTTGTAGAGGGCTAGATTACAGGGGGGCCTGCGCCCGTTCCATCCACCACGGCAGCAGGCTGTGAGCGGCCAGGGATGATGAATGGGCTTCTGTGATGATTGCGAGCCGGACGTTAGTGCGCCGTATGCGCACGGCGGCGGCAGAGCACAACACCCGCCCGCGACGCGCACGTCCCTACGCTGTCGCGTTCTGCGAGCCACGCTCGCGCCTGCAGGACCTTGCCATGCCAGAGCCGATAATGACCGCCATCGCCATCCGGGGCGGCACAGGCGATGCCGCTGCCTTGCATCCGGTGCAGCTGCCGCGGCCCGTGCCCGGGGATGGCGAAGTGCTGATACGCGTGCGTGCGGCCGGCGTCAACCGGCCCGACATTGCCCAGCGCGGCGGCAAGTACCCCCCGCCGCCAGGTGCGCCCGAGACCCTGGGTCTCGAAGTCGCCGGCGAGATCGTGCGCGGCGCCGGGCGCTGGAAGGAGGGCGATCGCGTCTGCGCCTTGCTGGGCGGTGGTGGTTATGCCCAGTACGCGGTGGCCGATGCCCGCCATGTGATGCCGATCCCGGACGGCCTCGACTGGGCGCACGCGGCGGCGCTTCCGGAAACCGTGTTCACCGTCTACGCCAACGTGTTCGAACATGGCGCGCTGCAGCCGGGCGAATGGTTGCTGGTGCACGGCGCGACCTCGGGCATCGGCGTGGCCGCGATCCAGATGGCGAGGGCCGCCGGCGCCCACGTGCTGGCAAGCAGCCGCGGCGCGGACAAGGCGGCGCGTACGCACGCGCTCGGCGCGGATGTGTCGGTCGACACCACGACGATGGATTTCGGCGCGATCGCCAAGGAGCACGGCGGCATCGACGTGGCGTTGGACATGGTCGGTGCGCCCACGTTTGCAGCCACGCTGGATGCGTTGAACCCGAAGGGCCGCATCGTCTATATCGCCACGCTCGGCGGCCCAACGCTGGACGTGCCCGTCATGAAGTTGATGCAGAAACAGGCCGTGCTCACCGGTTCCACACTGCGCCCGCGCAGCGCCGACGAGAAAGCACGTCTGGCGGTGGCGGTCGAGCGTGTGGTCTGGCCGTGGATCGCCGAAGGCCGCGTCAATGCGATCATCGACCGGACGTTTCCCCTGGCCGAAGCCGCGGCCGCGCATGCGTATCTCGAAGACGGTGAGCATTTCGGCAAGGTGGTGCTGGAGGTCGCGTGAGCGCAGCCGCGGTCGCCGCCTGCCGGCACCGCGGGCGCGCCACGCGGCACCTGTTCGGCACCGCGGGAACCGGCACCACCCGCGACCGGGCAGTGCCTGCCGATCTGTTCTCATGCGGCCCGTGGTTCGCGTCGCATGCGGGGCCGCCGTCACTCGGTGCTTCTTCTATTCGGGCGCCGCGTCGCCGAGTGCGGCGGCTGCCAGCGCGCGCGCCGGCCACTGCAGCGGACGGCTCGACTGGATGCGCAACCAGCCGTTGTCGGCCGCACGCATCGGGTCGTGTTCAACCGATGCCAGCGTGGCATCGCTGACCCCGGCCGCATGTCCCCACAGCACCGCCCACCCGTCGCGGCCGCTGCCCTTGACCGCCCGCAGAGCGCTGTCGGCAATGCGGATGCCGGCCGGCAGGTGCGGCGGATCGCCCGGAAAGAACGGCACCGGCGCGGCGCCGATGGAGACTGTGACCGACACGCGCTGCCCGTCGTCCAGAACGACGCTGCCATCCCGCACGCCCGCCCGCACGTGTTCCGCAAAGCGGGCCGCACCGTCGAGGTCGGTGGCCGGACGCGCCACCAGGAACTCTTCGCCGCCCCAGCGCGCCACCAGATCGCCGGCATCGCAGGCCTCGGTGAGCCACGTCGAGATCGCAGCCAGGACCGTATCGCCCTCGGCGTGGCCGTGCCGGGTGTTGATCGACTTGAAATGATCCACGTCGATCAGCAGCAGCAACATCCGCTGCCCGTCAGCCGGCGCCGGCAGGGCGGCGAGGCGTCGGAGCATCTCGCGGCGGTTGAGCAGGCCGGTGAGCGGGTCGGTCGCGCTGAGGTGGCGCAGACGTGTATGCGTCCTGCGCTGGTGGACACCGACCACGCCGACCAGCAGGATCACCATCGCTAACGCCACCAGTGCCAGATCACGGCGGCGGTTCGCCTGGCCCAGTTCGATGCGCTGCCGTTCGCTGCGGTGCGCACTGGTGATGTCGTCGATGCTGTCCTGAAGCACCGCCAGTTGCGCCATGTTCTGCCGCTGCGTCCGCGCCGCCGCCATCTCGCGTTCGCGGCGCAGCAGGGGGAGGGCGGCGGCCGGGGCGCCCGCCGCCTCATGGACTTCCGCAAGCAGCAACAGCGCCTCCATGGTTTCCATCTCGAACCGGCCTGACTCCATCAGCAACAGCGCAGCTTCGGCATGCGTGCGCGCCCGGTCCAGCTCGCCTGTCTGCAGATGCACGCGGGCCAGACGCAAGCGTGTAATGGCTTCGCCTGCAGAATCGCCGACGGCGTGCTGCTCGGCGTGCAGCGTCTCGAACACGGCACTCGCCCCCGCGATGTCGCCGTCGAGGCGCTGGACTTCGGCCAGATGGCTGCGCACCCTCAGCACCGTTATCCCATGTGCCTGGCGGTTCGCATCTGACAGCAGGCGTTCGAGCTCGGGGCGCGCCTGTTGATGTCGACCCATCAACATCAGCGTATACGCATGGGCATAGGCGCCGTCGAGCTGGAGCCGAGTTCCCGGCGGCGCCAGGTCACGCACCTGCTGAAAGTACTCAAGTGCGCGTTCGTTGTTGCCCAGTTCGATCGCATGGACGTTGCCTATCCCGAACAACGCGATCGTCTGCGAAGAGCGATCGTCGAGCTGGATGGCCAGCGTCTGGGCTTCGGTCAGGCGCTCGAGGGCCTCGGTGACGCGTCCCAGAAACTGCAGCAACGGGGAGATGCTCACAATCGCCTGCAGCCGCTCGGTCTCGTCCAGGTTTCCGGAGTCGGCGATCGCCAGCACCCGGTCGACCGCTTCCGCGGTACCCGCGTGATCTCCAAGCAACTGCCGAGAAAACGCGAGACAGGCTTGCGCACGTGTTTCCACGCGCGGTGACAGCGCCGGTCGATCGAGCATTTCCAGCGCGATCTCCACGCTCTGCTTCGGGTTGCTTCGCAACATCTCGAAGCAGCGTGCCAGTCGTGCCTCGTCCGGGTTGATCGAAGGAATCGTCTGTGCCTGGACGAGGGATCCGATCCCCAGCAAGCAGAACAGCAGCAGCGCACGGTCCATCGTGAACCCGGTGGTTGGTGGGCGGGCTAGGATACCCTTGTGCAACGCGCCCGAACGACCCTGTGAAGACCGTATGAGTGATCCAGACACGGCGCAGTGGTCGGGATCGCCGGTTCCGTTTGAACGCGTGCATCCGGGGGCGCCACGATGAGCACCGCTGTGGACGCAGCGAGCCGGGTCTTGCGCGAGCGCAATGCGCCGATGCTCAAGCTCGTTCTGGTGCTGACTGGCGTCTTCCAGCCGCTGATGCTGGGCTATGCATTCGTCGGCCCGCAGGCGGCGTCGCTTGATCCGGTTGCGGTCTGGCTGGCGATTATCAATACGGGCTTCGTATGGACCTGCTACCTGGTGGTCCTGCGAGGCCGCACCCGTCTGGCAGCGTCGCTGTTCGTCGCGGGCACGCTGGCCCTGCTGACGGTTGCATATCTGCGCTGGGGGCTGCGCCTGCAGCTGGCCCATCAGGCCACCCAGATCGTCCCGGTGCTGGTCTGCGGCCTGCTGCTGCACCGCCGGGCCCTCTGGCTAACGGCCGGTTGGCTCATTCTGATCGTGTGTGCGGGCGCGTGGCAGGATGCCGCCCGTGCCCTGTTCCATCCCGAAGCGTTGTATTTCGCAATCAGCGGCGCGTTGGCAAGTGCATTCGCTTTCCTGGTCATTGCGATCTTTCTTGACCGCGCCGTCAGCGCATTGCGCGACAGCCTGGAGATGGCGGTGCGCCGCGCGAACGAACTGGCGCGCAGTCGCGACCGTCTGGAACTGGAGATCGCCGAAAAGATTCGATCCCAGGCGCAACTGGTGCACGCCCAGAAAATGGAGGCTGTAGGCCGCCTGGCCAGTGGGCTGGCGCATGACTTTAACCACCTGCTCGCGCTGATCCTGGGATACGCGGACCGGGGCCTGCACGCCACCACCGTGGCCGAAACCCACCGGGCGCTGGCGGGTGTGGAGGCGGCAGGACGCCGGGCCACGGCCACCAGCAAGAAGCTATTGGGGTTCAGCCGCCAGGATGTCGCCCATGTGGAGGAATTCGACGCGGTGCTGGCGCTGCGCGAGATGGAGCCGGTGCTCAAGCAATTGTTCAACCACCGCGCCCGGGTGCACATCACGCTGCCCGAGCACGCGGTTCGCATCCGGTTCGACCGTGCCCAGCTGGAACTCGTGGTGCTCAACCTCGCCGCCAACGCCGACCATGCGATGCCCGATGGCGGCAGGTTCTCTCTGTCGGGATGCGTGGGCGCAGGAGGCCAGTTCGAGTTGCGCTTCACCGATTCCGGCCATGGCGTGCCGGAGGCGGTGCGCGCGCGGATCTTCGAACCCTTCTTCACCACCCGGCCGAAGGAGCTGGGCACCGGCCTGGGTCTGGCCGTGTCCGCGGACCTCCTCCGTGATCAAGGTGGGACGCTCTCCCTGGAAAACACCTCGCCGGCTGGAAGCACGTTTTTGATCACCTTGCCGGTCATCGCGGAGACCCAGGCGTGACCGTCTGCCAGGTCGCGCGTTGTGGCGCGCGCGCCGGGCCGTTATCCGATCCATGGTGGAAGGTGATTCGGTCCGGACGCGATCCGCGCGTGCCGACGAGCGACCACGCGCGCGCATCGCGTCCGGCGCTGAACCCGGCGACGCTTGCAGGCGCGACAGGACATCAAATGCGCAAGTTGGCGCATGCACATTCGATGCGTCTCAGCGCGGCCCGAGCAAACCGCGGCGACGCGTACCGGAACCTGGAGCGCGCGCGGCGCAAGGTGCGGGCATCCGCAAACGGATGCGTCGCGCAGGCAGCCGTTACGAGCGAAGCCCATGTCGACGCTCCCTGGGCGGCGGTCGCATGAGCAGACCATCTGGAGTGTTTCCAGTCGGTCTGCACGACGCGCGCTGGATCACCCTCGACGACGATGTGATGGGCGGGCACTCGTGCAGCCGCGTCGACGTGCGTGATGGCGTGCTGACATTCGCCGGCACGACATCGCTGGAAAACAACGGCGGCTTCGCGTCGATCCGCGCACGCGGCGCGTTCGATTTCAGCGCCGCCGCGGTCATGTGCCTGCGGGTCCGCGGCGATGGCCGCGCCTACCAGTTGCGTGTCGCGACCGATGCGCGACACCGTGGCTCGAACGTGTCGTGGCGGGGCGATTTCACTACCCGCGCGGGCGAATGGACCGAGGTCAGCGTCGACTTCGCGCAGATGCAGCCGACGTATCGCGGCACGGTGCTCGAGGGGCGGACGCTCGATCTGTCCAGGGTCGAGGAGATCGGCCTGCTGATCGGCGACGGGCGTGCCGGCGATTTCGCACTCGATGTGGCCTGGATCAGGCCGCTCGCGTCGGCGCGCGACGCCTGACGCAGACCGCACACGCACTGCCGAACCGGATGCATGCGCGGGTCGGCGTGCGTCGCATGACCGAGACGCGCACGCCGAGCCTCGTTCGGTAGGGACGATCCGCATGTCACCCGGCACGCCGTTGGCATTGACGCTGACGGCATGCAGCGATTCGGCGTATGCCGTGACGTGATCGCTTGTCGTCCGTCCTGCACGGTGACCCACGCCTCGAGCTGCCGGTTTGTGGGAAGCCGACGCCGGTGGTGAGGCCTGACAGCACCTGATACCGGCGAGCCGTTCGCGCCTGCGGCGTACTGCGACCCTGCCCCCCCCCACCCCAGCACCCCCGCAGCCCCGAACCCGTGCCGGGTCGCTGACGTGGTCAGCTCGGCTAGGATGCGATCCGACGGGTACATGGAGGTCGACCGAATGCGTCTTGCAGGCGTACTGATTGCATTGTGTCTCCCGTGGGGCGCCGCACAGGCGGCCACGCCTTGGGCGGCGACGGGTTCCCACGCGAATGTCCAGGGCGCGGGCGACCCGACCCGGCCGGAAGGCGCCACGTTGACACTGGCTGCCGACACCGCGGGGCCGGAAGGCTTCGCCGGCGCGATCACGTCGGTGGACGCGACTGCGTTTCGCGGGCAGGACGTGGAACTGTCCGGTTCGCTCGATGTCACGCAGGGCGCGGGCGCAGCAACGCTCTGGTTGCGGGTTGAGGGTCCCGATGGACGCCTGGCGTTCCGCAGTACGGATGGCCGCCCGGTCACGCAGGATGGCGACGCGCAGCGCCGCACGCTGCGGCTGCACGTACCGGCTGCCGCCACCATCCTGAAACTCGGCATCACGCTGCAGCCTGCAGGTGCGGTGCGTGCCGATGCGGTGACGCTGAAAGCGCTGCCCGCGCCAGCGGACACGGTATCCGCCTATACGCTTCTCGAGTCCGCGATCGCGACGATCCGCGCGCATGCGCTCAATGCATCGCGTGTCGACTGGACGGCGCAGCAACGCGCGCTGACCCCGTCACTTCAGGCGGCGCCTGCGCGCGACGCACATGACGCGATCCACGCGCTGCTCCAGGCGCTGCGCGACCGGCACAGTGCGCTGTTGTCGGCACATGACGACGCGGAGTATCGCGCCGACGCGATCGCCACCCAGCCGGTCGCATCGCGGGTCGTGGATGGCGTGGGGTATCTGCGGCTCCCCGGTCTGCGCGGCGCTGACCGGGCTGCAGGACGTGCCTTCAGCGAATCCGTCTGCCAGGCCATCGCCGTGCACGCATCCGAGGCGTCCGCGGGCTGGATCGTCGATCTGCGCGACAACGGCGGCGGCCGCATGTGGCCGATGCTCGCCGGCTTGCGCCCGCTACTGGGCGATGTGGAGATCGGCGCCTTCCGCGATCGGACAGGCCAGTCGAGTCCGTGGACGCCCGACAAGATCGACGCGTGCGGCGCACACCTTGCCGGACGTCGCGTGGCCGTGCTCATCGGTCCTGCCACTGCCAGTTCCGGCGAGGCCGTCGCTGTTGCGTTCAAGGGACGCCCGGACACGCGCTTCTTCGGACAGCCGACGGCGGGTCTGTCGACAGCGAACCAGCGTTTTCCGCTGCCCGGTGGCAGTGTGCTGATGCTGACGACGGCGGTGTTCGTCGATCGCGCAGGCACGGTCTATCCAGCGGGTGTCATTCCGGATGTCCGGGTCGACGCCGAAGCGGACGCGGTCGCGGTGGCGTCGGTCTGGCTGAAATCAATACCGCCTGCAGGCGCCGTCCCTTGACGACTTGATCTACATGTCGATCTGCACGTGACATGCGTGCGGGGACTGCCCGGGAAAGCAGGCTTTCCGCGACCGACAGTGACTTTCGGCACGCGGCTTTGACTACACGTGTAGTCAAAATATGTGCTCACGTTCGCCCAGGAGTTTTTCAATGCGCGCCATGTGGGTCTCCGCCTGTCTCGTGTTCGCCGTCCCGGCCGGCCTTGCGGCGAATCCGCCGCAGGTTCCGGACGCCCTGACGACCATCGAGGCAAAGGCAACCGCGACGCACTCGGATGCGCTGCTCATCCAGCGGGGCAATGAAACGCTGCTTGAGATGTACGCGTGCCCGACGCCCGAACCGGTCGCGTTGATGTCGGCGACGAAGTCGATCGTCGCGCTGGCGATCGGGCTGTTGCTCGAGGACGGCAAACTCGATTCGATCGACCAGCCGGTCAGCGATGTATTCCCGGAATGGGCACAGGGTCGGAAGCGCGACATCACCATCCGCATGTTGCTCGACCACACCTCGGGTTTGCAGAACGTACCCAACGCGGGCGTCGAACTCGAAAGCGCGCCGGACCTGGTGCAACTCGCGCTTGCGGCGGAACTGGCCAGCGATCCCGGCAGCAGCTTCGCCTACAACAACAAGGCGACGAACCTGCTGACGGGAATCGTCGGCAGACTCGCCGGCGAGCCGATCGATACCTATGTCGCCACACGCATTTTCGCGCCGCTGGGCATCACGCAGTCCACGTGGATGCGCGACGAAGCCGGCACGCCGATGGGCATGGCCGGCTTGGCCATGTCCGCGCGCGACCTCGCGAAAGTGGGGCGCCTGCTGCTGGACAAGGGCGTCGCGCCCGGCGGCGAACGCATCCTTGGCGAGGCTTTTGTCGACATGCTCACGGCGGAAAGCGCGCGTTCGGCCGATGTCGGCCTGCTGTGGTGGCGCAACGCGGCGTGGGAGCGCTACACGCTCAAAGACGATGCGGACGCGTTCCTCGTGGACAAAGACGTGGCTGCGGATGTGCGCGAGGCGGTGGTCGCCGCGACGGGCCGTACGTTCACCAGCAAGGGCGAGCTGATCGACTTTCTGTCGCAGAGGCTCGGGCCGGCCTGGGGCGACCGTTACGGCGCCGAGATCACCAGGCGCGGGATCCGGCTCACCGATCTGTTCGCCCAGGAACGTGGGCCGACGCAGGCGTATTCCGCCAACGGCTATCTGGGCCAGTATCTGGTCATCGTGCCGACGCAGGACATCGTGGCAGTGCGGCAGATCCACCGCCGCGAGACCCACGCCTTTCCAGACGATGACTACGCGGATTTCGTCAGCGACGTGTTGCGGCTCGCGGAAGTAATCGAAGCGCCGTGATCCCGAGCTTGAAACACCGCGCGCATCGTGAAGATGCGCGTGGCGACGCATCGCGTTCCGCGTACCACTCCGCATACGGCGAGTTCTTGACCAGAGACCGGGTGTAGTCCTGCGCGCCGTCGGTCCACCACACCGGCCCGCGTTCGCCGAGTGCGTGCTTGGCGGCGTCGACGTCGCGGCGCGCATCTGCCAAGGCCTCGGCCTCGTTTGATCGCTTCGCGTGTTTGACCGCGCGGCGCGCATCCATCAGCGCGTCGACCAGACGCTGGCGTTCCGCTTCGGGAAGGCTCGGATTGCTGGTGCGCCACAGACGGTCGCGTACGATCAGATAGCGGCCATCGGGCGTTGTGAGTTGCGGCATACGGTGTGCGCAGCGAGCTATGACGATGCGCCGAGTGTAGGGATCGCGTTGTGTGCGCACGGCATGTGCGCGTCGATGCGCGCTTCACGGAATGCGAAGGCGTGCGCGGCGACGATCGACGCTCCCGGCCGCCGGTGTCGTCGCGGCCGCAACGCAGGAGGTTCGCATGTCCCAGACGCAATCCGTCGCCGCTCAACCCACGTCCATCGCCAAAGCTCTGGCCATTGCAGTGTGCGCCACCGCCTTGCTCGCGGCGTGCGCGCCGGCGAATGACGCTGCATCACCTGCTGCCGATGCCGAAGTGCCCGCAATCGCGCCGACATCAACGGCCGCCGACGATGTGGCGCCCGAACCTGCTGCACCTGTGTCGGACGCTGCGAGTGGAACGGTCGGCGGCGACGGCTCACAGATCGTGCTCGACACGCTGGGCGAAACCGACCTGGGCAGCGCGAATCTGGCCGGCGAACTCGCCTGCAGCTTCTCCGAAGACGACCAGCCGCCATTGCTGTATGCCATGGGCGTCGTCGGTTCCCAGGACCCTGCGCAGGGCATCGTGAAGGTCGCCGGCTATGTCGAACCGGTGCGCGCGCCGGGCGGCTTCGATGGCATGACGCAGAACCCGACCTTCACCGGACAGGGCAAGACCATCCGCATCGAAGAGACGGGCGAGGCGATCGGCGGTGGCGAATCGCCGCCGCGGCCGGCCACGCTGACCTACCTGCGCGCCGATGGCGCGAGCCGCACCATCGAGGGTCGCTGGCAGTGCGGCCCCTGAGGACGCAGTCGCTGATCCCTTTCGACACTTCAGGGCAGCTTCGGCTGCCCTGAAGCTTTCAGTGCGCGTGGCGCAGACAGAACGCCAGGATCAACGCGGACGCATCCGGGCCCTTGGCATCGGTGTGACTGCCTGACGGGTCGCCGCCACTCCACGCGTGGCCGGCGCCAGTCACGAGCACGTGTTCGACGCGAACCCGGCCTTCGCTATCGACGAAGGCGGTGTGCGTGCATTCGCGGCCGTTGACGCGGGCGGTCTCCGACATCTCGGCGCGCAGCGGCGCGACCGACGTTGTGCCCGCTGTCGCGTCGGCGACGATCGCACTGCCGTTGTTGGCGCGCACGGTGTGGTCGGCGGTGCCGTGCACGACGATCGTCGGTACGCGGTGCCCATCGGCGTCGGGCGGCGTCGCGTTGCGCGCGCTGCGGCCCTGCATCGCGGCGAACGCGCCGGGGACATCGGTCGCCGCGCCGAATGGCAGGCCCGAATGCGCCCCGACAGCGGCGAACTTGTCCGGATAGGTCCGGCCGAGGATCACCGCCATCGCTGCGCCGGCGGACAGACCGGCCACGTACACGCGGCGCGTATCCACCCGATGACGGCTGGCGATGTCGTCGACGATGCCGGCAAGGATCGCGGGCTCACCTTCGCCGCGGCGCTGGTCTTCGCTGCGGAACCAGTTCCAGCATTTCTGGCCGTTGTCGCGTGCGGTCTGCGCCGGATACACCACCAGCACGCCGTGCGCATCGGCAAGTGCGTTCATGCGCGTGCCGGCCGCGAAGTCCGCGGGCGTTTGCGTGCAGCCGTGCAGCATCATCATCAGCGGAGCGGCGGCCGCGTCGGCAGCATCGAGTCCCGGCGGCACATACAGCGTGTAGCTGCGCGTGCCGGCGTGATTGCTGTAGCTGTATTCGGTGGTCGTGCCGCGCGCTGTACGCGTGGTTGGCTCGGCGCCATGCAGGCGCGCAGTCGAATCCTCATCGGATGCGGTGCGCGCGGCGCTCGCGCGGTCGGCAGCTGTCGCCTGCGCGGGCGCGTTCTCCAGCGGCAGCAGGCCGGCCTGTTGCAGCGCGTCCTGGATTGTTCTCTGTACCCCGGTCGCGTTGCCATCTGCGCGAATGCCCGCCGACGACAACGCGTCCTGGATGGTGGTCTGGATCTGCTGGGCGCCCTCGGATCCACGGCGCAGCATGGACTTCGGGACCAGTGCGGTCATCGTCGGCGCATGCCGACGGAGGAGGGAGCTGAAAGATTTCAAGACAGAGGCCAAGCGGAGGGGGGAGTCCGCTGGACCAGCCTACGACCGCGCATGTGAGCGCGATGACGCATTGCACCAACAGTCCTGAACCGCTTATGCGGCGTTCCGGATCACCGGCGCAGGGCGGAGCCAGACGGCTCCACCGTGCATGGATGCCGATCAGGGCGAGACGCGGCCTTCGATGGAATCGTCGAGCGTCTTGCCGATCGCGGCGCCGACGACCATTTTCGATGCGGCAACGAAATCGCCGTGCTTGTTGTCCCAGTAATACCCACCCGTGGGGCGGACCTGGATGACGGTGATGCGCGGGTCGTCCTTGCCCTCGGTGAACCAGGTTTTCATGATCGGATTCCACAACTCCTCGATCCGCTGGCGATCGCGGCTGATCGTCGCGTGGCCTTCGAGGGCGAGAAACCCCGAGTGCTTGGATGCCTGGAAGAACAGACGCACGGCCGGATCGGCTTCGATCTCGGCATTCTTGTGGCTGTCGGACGCACTCAGAAACCACAGCGCCCCGGCCTCGTCGGCCTCTTCGATCGCCATGGGGCGCGTGCCGCCGGTGTCGCTGCCGGCCATCGGCGTGGTGCAGAAGAAACACGACTCGGCATCCTTGGTCATCTCCCGGATGCGGGCTGCGGCATCAGTGCCGGCGAGGTCTTCCCGGTTGTGTTCGGGCTGGTTGCGATTGATCGAATCCATCGGTGTCTCCGTACGAGTTGTTGAAACCATCGGCCCCGCACTGCAGGCGTGGCGCCGGGCAGTGTCAGTGCGCGTTGGCGCCCTGCGCCGTGGCGGTGTTGTCCTGAGCGCGCGCGGCGTTGGCGTCGTCGGAGACGTTGGTCACCAGCGGACGGTCCGCGCGCACGGGCGCATCGTTGTCGATGGCGGGAGCGGCGGGCGACCGGCGCTGCCAAGCCTGGTATGCGAAGTAGCCGAGTGCACCTGCGGCGGCGATTCTGAGAAGTCCCATATGCGATGTCCTGTACCTGTGTGGGGAGCGAGCCGCGTCATGGCGTCCGCGTGGAACCGGGACGCTGCATGCCCCGCCGTGAATCCGGAGCGAGGTCGCAGCATTCATCTGGCTGCGTCGCACGTTCCGACAGGCAGGCTTCATGTGCCCCGCTCGATCGATGGCGAGCCGCGTGATGGCGGCCGAATCGTCACGCCATGGACGGAACGCCGATGCGTCTGCAAGATGCGGGCGGGGACATTCAGGACAGGGGAAGCTCATGGCGCTTTGGATGCGTCGCGTGTGCGTGGGGCTGCTGTGCGTGGTGCCGATGGTCGTCGGGGCGCAGCCGCCTGCCGTGGATCTCGCGCCGCATCTGCGGCAGCCGCAGTTCCAGCGGGTCAAGATGTCGCCGGACGGCGCGTACTACGCGGTGATCACCGCGCTTGAAGACCGCACCGCGCTTGCGGTCGTGCGCGCATCGGATCACACGGCGACCGCCAAGGTGGTGGGCAAGCGCGATTCGGTGGTCGAGGATTTCTGGTGGGCGAACGACGAGCGCATCGTGGTCGCACTTGCCAGCAAGCGTGGATCGCGCGACGAGCCGACATCGATCGGCGAACTGCACGCGGTCAATGCAGATGGCCGCCATCCGCGCCTGCTCGCAAGCCCATACGGCGCGCGAGGACCCCTGGATACCTCGATCCAGCTGCTGCTCGAACCCTCGGTCTATCTGTTCGACACCTTGCCAGGCGACCGCCGCAAGGTGCTGGTGTCGGCGGTGCCGCAGACCAGCGACCCCAACGTGCGCGTGGAACGGCTCGACATCTACACCGGGCGCCGGGACACGGTGGCGATGGTGCCGGTGCGGCGCGCGCAGTTCCTCGCCGATGCGCAAGGTCGGGTGCGTTTCGCATCCGGCGCGAATGCCGACAACGTGCAGAAGCTGTTCTACCGCGAGGACGATGCGAGCCCGTGGCGTCTGGTGGAGGCGACCGCCTCGCAGACCCGCAACGCGTATGCACTGGGGTTCTCGGAAGACGGCAGGCTGGCTTACCTGCAGGTGGAGCAACCCGACGGCCCCGACGCGATCGTTGCATGGGATCCCGCCACCGACCGCTATACCGAACTGCTGCGCGACACCACAGTGGACCCGTACCGGATCCTTTACGCGCTCGATGGGCGCACGCCGATCGGCGCGTCCTTCATGCGTGAGCGGGTGCACAACCGCTTCTTCGACGAAGCCCATCCCACCGCGCGCCTGTACCGCAGCCTCGAGCCGGCGTTCAACGGCGATGCGATCCACATCACCTCGACCAGTGCCGACGGGCGCCAGGCACTGGTGCTGCTGTGGAGCGATCGCAACAGCGGTGACTACTTCCTGTTCGACACCGTGGCCAAGACCGGCAGCCGGATCTTCGCGCAGCGCGAGTGGTTGCATCCCGCCGACATGCTCGGCAGCCGCGAGGTGGCGTTTAATGCGCGCGATGGCCGGCAGATCCACGGCTACCTGACGCAGCCACGCGACGCCACCGGACCCACGCCGCTCGTCGTGGTGCCGCATGGCGGGCCGTTCGGCGTGTTCGACCACTGGGCCTTCGACGACGACAGCCAACTGCTCGCGGCCGCCGGCTATGCGGTGCTGCGCGTGAACTATCGCGGCTCGGGCAACTACGGCCGCGCGCATCTCGACGCCGGCGCGCAGGAATGGGGCGGCGCGATGCAGGACGACCTCACCGATGCGACGCGCTGGGCGGTGGAGACGGGCATCGCGCAGGAGAACCGCATCTGCATCTACGGCGCGAGTTACGGCGCCTATGCCGCGCTGATGGGCGCGGCGCGCGAGCCGGACCTCTACAGGTGCGCGGTCGGCTATGTCGGCGTCTATGACCTGGAGCTGCTGCACCGCGACCAGTCCGCGGGCAGCCGTTCGGGTCGCACCTGGGCGGGCGAATGGATGGGCGCGCGCAACACGCTGGCGGCGCGCTCGCCGATCACGCTTGCCGAGCGGATCCGAATTCCGGTGCTCCTCGCGGCGGGCGGACAGGACCTGCGCGCGCCGCTGGTCCACAGCCAGCGCATGGAGCGCGCGCTCGAGCGCAGTGGCGTAGCGGTGGAAACCCTGTACTACCCCAACGAAGGCCACGGCTTCTACACCGAACCGCATCGGCGCGAGTTCTATACGCGGCTGCTCGCGTTCCTCTCGACGCATCTGGGCGGCGCGGTCGCGCAATAGCGGGCCGCAGGACACTGTGCGCGCGACGGCGGACGAGCGGCGGAGGGGGCGGCACACCAAGATCCATGCGGTGCACCGGTCGGCCTGGCAGCGCGAGCGGCCGCGTCACTGGCCGGGCGCCGCGGGAAAGTCCGTCATTCAGAAAACCGGACCTGCAGATCGGGGCGCGGCCTTCGGTTATGCGATCCGGGACCCCCAAGCGCTGCCAACCGGGGTTTCATATGATTTGATTTTCGCGGGCCGGCGCGTTAATGGTCCGCGAGCCGCTGTTCGAGCGTCACGTGGCCAGCGTTCCGACGGTCGACGAGGAGGCAACGATGCACGACCTGCAGATCGAGCTGCGCCGAGAGCCGGGCAGCCTCCTGCACGCGCATGTCCGCGGCGCGGGCACGTTCGCCAACACCCTCCGGTACTGGCATGCGATCGCCGAGGCTGTCGAAGCGCAGCCGGCGCAGTTGCTGCTGCTGGTGGACGAACTCGCCCGATCGGCGTTGACCAAGGCGGAATGGGTACGCGTGGTGCACGACGTCGGCCCGCGACTCGGACGCCTGCGGATCGCGCACGTGAAACCGCACGGGCTCGACACGGTCGAGTACTGCGTGCTGTCGGCGATGGGCGAGGGGCTGGATGCGCGCGTGTTCGACGATGCGCGCATGGCCAGCCTGTGGCTGCGCTACGGACCTGTCGAGGACTGAGCGCCCAGCGTTGCGCGAGCCCTGCCCGTCGCTGCTGTCACTGCGTCAGCCGTAGCGCGCGAGGAACATGTCGACCGCGCCTTCGGCCACCTGGCGCTGCTGGGCGGCATCGAGCGCAGGCTGGCCCATCGACATCTGCGGCCAGAACGCGAAGCCTTTGACCAGCGACTGCAACTGGTGCGAAGCGAACAGCGGATCAGGCGTCTTCAACCGGCCGTCCGCGGCCGCGGCACGCACCCAGGTCGTGATGCCTTCCTCGCGGTCGCCGAGGCGTTCGAGCATCTGTCGGGCCAGTTCGGGCGAATGCAGGCCCGCGGCAATCGCGACGCGGGCGAGGTCGACGAAATGCGGGTCGTCGAGCAGTCGCAGCTTTTGCTCGACCAGTTCCATCAGCTGCGCGCGCAGTGGCCGGTCGGCGCGATAGACGAGATCGGGCCCGCCCACGCCACGCGCGAACATCTCCTCGAGGATGCGCAGGAACAGCGCGTCCTTGCTCGGGAAATGGTTGTAGACGGTGCGTTTGGACACGCCGGCCGCCGCGGCGATGCGGTCCATCGTCGTCGCCTCGAAGCCTGTGGCACGGAATTCGGCCACGGCTGCATCGAGGATCGCCACACGTTTGCGGTCGGTCAGGCGGGTCGGCGTGTCGGCAGCGGCGGTCATGCCGAAAGTTTACACCGAGGGGTTTACTTTCCGGCTTCAATAACTACACTGCACCGTGTAGTTCCTGTCTTCTGGATCCGCGATGCCACCGTCCTCCCCCGTCAAACCGCGCCGCCGGATCCTTCGGCGTCTGTGCCTGTCGATCCTGTTCGTCCTCGGAGTCCTCACCGTGAGTGCCTGCACCTTCTCCTTCGTCCGCACCAACCAGCCTGTCGCCGATCACCCGGCATCCCCGCAATCCGCCGAGGGCCGCTTCCGCAATCCGCAGCCGCGTCCGCCGATGGGGTTCGCCAACGGCGCGAAACTGTGGTGGGACTTCATGTTCAACAAGCCGCGCGGCACCACGCCGCCGCTGCCCACGCCAGTGCTGCCGATGACCCGCGCCGCGCTGGACGCCGCGCCGGACCGCAGCCTCTACCGCCTCGGCCATTCGACGTTGCTGATCAAGCTGCGCGGTGGCTTCTGGATCACCGATCCGGTGTTTGCCGAGCGCGCGTCGCCGGTTTCGTTCGCAGGGCCGAAGCGCTGGCACGCACCGCCGATCGCGCTGGAGGATCTGCCGCCCCTGCGTGGCGTGGTGCTGTCGCACGACCACTACGACCATCTCGATCGCGACACCGTCGTCGCACTGGCCCAGCGTACCGCCGTGTTCCTCGCACCCCTCGGCGTCGGCGATCGCCTCGTCGCCTGGGGCGTGCCGGAGGCAAAAGTGCGCCAGTTCGACTGGTGGCAGTCGGCCGAGATCGACGGCCTGCGTTTCACCGCGACGCCGGCGCAGCATTTTTCCGGTCGCGGCCTGCTCGATTCCGATCGCACGCTGTGGGCGTCGTGGGTGATCGAGGATCCGCCGAGCACGGCGGACGACACCGGTCTGAAACTGTTCTTCAGCGGCGACACCGGTTATTTCGACGGCTTCGCCGAGATCGGTCGCCGCTTCGGACCGTTCGATATCGCAGCCCTGGAAACCGGCGCTTACGACCGCCGCTGGGCATTCGTGCACATGCAGCCCGAGCAGACCGTGCAGGCGCACGTCGATCTGCAGGCACGCGTGCTGCTGCCGGTGCACAACGGCACCTTCGATCTGGCGATGCACGCCTGGGACGACCCCTTCGAACGCGTCAGCGCGATCGCCGCCGACCAGGGCGTGCGCCTCGCGACACCGCGCATGGGTGAACGCGTCGACCTGACGGCGCCGCAGCCGGGTAGCGCGTGGTGGCGGGAGATGCGGCGCGAGTGACGTGGCATCAGGGGGTGCACAGCAGCCGGCTGACGCCATCTACACCGATTTCGGATTTATCGGCTTGAGCGGCGCGCGCGCGAGGTAGAGGATCGAGCACATGGACCGGGCGATCCGCCCACGGGAGCCGCAGGGATGCATCGGCCCATCTGGGCGTTTCGCGTCATCGCCTTCGCGGTCGTTGCGTTGCTGGCTGCATGCGGCAACGCAGACGCACCGGTCGCGCCATCGACGGTTGCGGCTGTGAAGGCCTCGTCGTCTTCGAAGACGCACGTCGAGGCGGTCGTCGCCGATCTGCACACCGGCATGGGCTATGCCGCATTCCGCGAACGCGTACTCGCGCACGGCTGGACGCCCCGCGCCAGCCCGACGTGCCGGGCGGACATGGTCGGCGACGATGCCGCCGCCGTGTGCGCGCGGAACCCGCAGCTCACCGCGTGTCACATCTGCGATGCACTCCCGGAACTGCAGTCGTGCAGCAGCGATGCGCGCTGTCTGGTGCGATTAGGCCACGCCGGTAGCGCGCAGGATCTCGAAGCGCGCGCTTACGGTGAGGTCGACGCCTGGCGGGATGCAGGCGTCGACGCGGGACTGCAGATCATGGCATGGGACTTCGTGCCTGCATCCACGCAATAACGTCGCGCGCGATCCCGCGAAGGCCAGGACGGCCGAGAGTTTCCACGGATAGGAGTACGACGATGGGCAATCCGCTCCATGCGCTGATGTATCGCGGCGAATCTGGCGCCGCCCGTTACAACGCCTTCACCCACGGTACCTATGTCGATGCCGGCGGGCGGGAGCGCGTGCGGCCTATGGAAAACGCCGCATCCAGGATCTAAGATCCGGGCCAGGCCCGACACGGAACACGTCGGCGCGAACCGCGTCCCGCAGGACGCCCACACTGGATCTTCGAAAGGGCGCGGGTGTGATCAGAATCCTGTTGCTGGGCATGGCCCTGGTCGTCGGCGGCGTGGTGGCGTACGAGCACGGACACCGCATTTCGGAATCGGACGTGCGTGCGCACATGCAATCGCAGTTGGAGGCGACGCGCCGTTTCGACAGCGATGCCCTGTGCGCCTCCATGGCCAAGGATTACCGTCTACAGGGCATTTACTATGTCGCCGGAACTCAAGAGCGCAGGGATACCCGGCGCGACGAGACCTGTCGCAATGCACGTGAAGGTCTGACGGCTCTACAAGCGTTGTCGGCTCAGACGGGCGGGCTGCTGGCGGTAGATGTCACCTACGAGATCACCCGGATCGAACTCGCACCGGGTGGCCGTCGTGCGCTGGTCGAGGCGACGTCGACCGCCAAAATCGGCGGGCGGCTGCTCTCACGCACACGTGCGAAAGGACAGTTGTCTCGTGCGTTCTGGCAGGTTCGCGATCACGGTGGCGAAGCGCAGAACTGGGTGTACGTCCACTGAGGACGCGTGGTGCGCGCATCCGGTCTCAGGGCGCGCCGAAACCCGGGCTCGAATGCGAGGTGCTGCGCGGCACCGATGTGTCGAGGTCTTCGTCCGCGATCAGCGGATCGCCATGCGGCGCGGTGCGGGCACCTTCGTCGGGCAGCGCGCGAGCGTCCTGACGGGGCGTTTCACCAGCTTCGTCGGAGGTGCGCTTCCAGGCGCGGTAGGCGAAATAGCTCAACGCGCCTGCGGCAACGATTCTCAGCATCTTCATGGCGTTCTCCAATGGGTGGGCGGCACAGCTTGGCGACGCGGCGGTGAGCCGCATGTGACTCCGTCGGCATGCGGCGCGCGGTGCGATATCGCCGGATACGCGGGTCTGCGCCAAAGGCAGCCGCCTTGTGCAACGCAGTCGCGCTTGTCCAGTGATCGCCGCGTCGAATGGATGCAGCCTTCAATCGCTGGCGGTCGTGATCGATCGAGCTGTCCAACGATGTTGGCGCGTCCGCACAGGCTCACGGCAAGCCGCGCTATCGTCCAAAGCGTTCGCTCGGCGGGCTGCCCGGCACGTGGTGCGGGCAAGGCGCGCTGGCGCGCGGCTTCGTCTAGCGGCGGCAGGCAGGACTGCCGGGCTCTGGTGTCTGGGCGGCGCGGATAACGCGTGTCATCGGCTGTCTCAGTATCGGCTGCCGGTCGCACGGGTCTGGCGGCGCGCATCTACACTGCGGCCCCCGTTACAGGAAGACCCCATGCCGCCCCGCCCACTGTCCACCACCGGTCGCATCTTCGCGGCCGCGGCATTCTTCGAAGCGCTGATCTGGGCAGGCCTGCTGGTCGGCATGCTGCTCAAGTACGGCACGCAGACGACGGAGCTCGGCGTGTGGTTCTTCGGCCGGCTGCATGGCGTCGCATTTCTCGTCTACATCGCAGTCAGCCTGTTCGCGTGGATCCGCCTGCGGTGGCCGCTGTGGGCAGTGCTGGTCGCGCTGCTCGCTGCGATTCCGCCGCTGGCGACGGTTCCGGTGGAGATCTGGTTCCGCCGGCGCGGCCTGCTGTCTGTACGGCGCGGCTGAGTAGGGGCTTCAGGCGTCAGCGGAGCCTGGGTGCCCAGTCCGCTGACGCGAATCCCGAGCGATGCGAGGTGCCGCTGCAACGGATGTGGCAGGCGGCGCTCACGTGCTGCCCTGCAACTTGACAGCGTTGTCATCGGCCGTGAAAGTCGCGGCCTTCGCGTGCGTTCGCATGCATCCAAGCTTCGAAAATCCCTGGGGAGGGAACACATGGGCCAAATTCGCCGGTCACGGCTGCGCCTGGCGCTCACGCCGCTCGCTTTCGCCACGATGGTCTTCAGCGCTGCGGCGCAGGACCGCACGACCCAGGACACCTCGTCCGCAAACGATGAAGCATCGACGCTCGATGCGGTGATCGTGACGGTCGAGCGCCGCGAGCAGGATCTGCAGAAGTACGCGGGCACCGCGCAGGCGATATCCGGTGACGACGCCCGCGCACTCGGCATCAACAACGAGCTGCGCAACATCCAGGCGGTGGTGCCGGGCCTGAGCATGTCCAACCAGGAAGGCAACCTGGAGATCTTCATCCGCGGCGTGGGCTCGGCCAACAACACCGAACTGGGCGATCCGGGCGCGGCGCCGCACATCAACGGTGCGTATATCGCGCGTCCGCGCGGTCTGGGCGGCATGTTCTACGACATCGAACGTGTCGAGATCAACAAAGGGCCGCAGGGCACGCTGCGCGGGCGCAATGCGCTTGCCGGCTCGCTCAACATCGTGACCAAGCGGCCGGACCTCGAACAGTTCGGTGGCTACGTGCAGCTCGAGGCCGGCAACCGCGATCATCAGGCGGGCGAGTTCGCGATCAACCTGCCGCTCGGCGGCTGGGCGGCGCTGCGCCTGGCCGGTTACAGCGTCGAGAAGGACAGCTCCTTCCGCAACGCGGGCGATCCGCGCCTCGATCCAGCCGGCATCCAGGACGAGAAGGGCGGGCGCGTGTCGTTTCTCTACCAGCCCGACGACAAGCTGAGCGTGTTCGCGATGGCGGACATGGGCAAGGAAGGCGGCACGGGCTATCCAGGCGCCAATATCTGGACCGCCACCTGCAGCAGTGCCGATCCCGAGACCTGCCCCGACAGCCCGGGCCTCTCGCCCGACGACCTCGATCTGCGCAACGTGGTCTATCGCGGCGCACAGGGCACGCTCGACAGCACCAACTGGGGTGCGATGGCGAACGTGAGCTACGACTTCGGCCCGATCGTCGCCGAGTACAACACCAGCTATCGCGACGTGGACTACCGCCAGACCAACGCCGCCAGCGAAGGCATCCTGTGGCCGGGCCGCGACCTCAGCGCGCGTGGACCCGGCAACCCCGACGGGTTCGACTACGACAATTTCTCGACCCAGTACTGGGAGACGCTGTCGCAGTCCACTACGCATGAGCTGCGGCTGTCGTCGGCCGGTGACGGTCGCTTCCAGTGGACCGGTGGCGCCTTCCATTTCAACGAAGACCAGCAGGTCGGTTACCTCTCGCTGACCGACAAGGGCACCTGGTTTTCCGGCACCGAATTCACGATGCCGAAGGTCAATGGTCGCTCGACCGCGCTGTTCGCCGACGGCACCTTCGAGGTCAACGACCGCACGCGCCTGAAGGCCGGCGTGCGCCGCACCCGTGAAGCCAAGTCGCGCTACGGCATCGGCGGAAACTGGGCGCTGGGCCTGCCGGGCGTGGGCGGGGACTTCGCGACGCGTCTGGGCACCGAAGGCTTCGCCCCCGCCTTCATGCAGCGCCCGAATTTCGACGTGACCGGCCTGACCTCGCAGGCGGACATGGCGCGCTTTCTGCTGGAAGGCATCCTGCAACACGGCCAGCGCGACACGATTGCCGAGCAGATCGGCGCGGTGCCGGGCGGCGGCGATTTTGGTTGCGTCGATCGTCCCGATATCGGCGGCGATACGATCGACTGCCCCTACCAGCCCTGGGTACAGGTCAACAGCATTCCGTCGCAGCAGTTCGGCGAGAGCCGCTTCCAGTTCAACGACTGGCGCACCGGCGTCGAGTTCGATCTGACCGACGACCACATGCTCTACGCCACTGTATCCACCGGCCACAAGTCGGGCGGCTTCAACGACAGCTTCGACGTCGACGTGATCCCCGAAACCTTCAGCCCCGAGTCGATCAAGGCCTACGAGATCGGCAGCAAGATGAGCCATCGCTGGTTCGGCCGTCCGGGCACGTTCAATGTCAGCGCGTTCTATTACGACTACACCGATCAGGTGTTCCAGGACCTGACGGTGATCTCGCTCAACCAGGACGGCGAGCCGGCTGGCTATTCACTGGTCAACCGCAACATCGGCCGCTCGGCGATCTACGGCATCGAGGCCGAGAGCGTGACGCGCTTCGGTGCGGGCTTCATGCTGCACATCAACGCGCTGGCACTCGACAGCGAAATCAAGGAAGGCACGGTCGGCGACGCGCGGAGCCAGAACTACGGCGCCGGCGGCGTCACGTCGCTGATCGACCTCACCGGCAACGAGCTGCCTCTGGCGTCGCGATTCACTGGAAACGTACGCCTGCAGCACTTTAGCGAGCTTCCGTTCGGATCGCTCGACTGGCAGCTGCTGGCGTCCTACCGCTCGGCCTATTACCTGACTCAGTACAACAACCGCGACGTGGTGTACGTCGATGAGGCCCAGGACTTCGTGCGTCAGGAAACCGCGGCCGAAGCCGGCTTCCCGGACCGGCAGCGCGGCGAGGTCACGCTCAACGCCGGCATCGGCATCACCTCGCTCGACGGTCGCTGGCGCTACGAGCTCTACGGCAGCAACCTGCTCGACAACGACGTCTCGCAGAAGGCCATCGTGGGCTCGCGGCTCAACATCCGTTTCCTCAACGATGCGCGCGCCTACGGCATGCGGGTCCGCTACCAGTTCTGATCGAAAGTGCGGGATCCCGAGCGTCGGGACACGCAGCGCCAACAGGCCACCGGATGCACGCGCATCCGGTGGCTTTTTCATTGGGTGATGCATGCGACGCGCCGCATGGGCGCTCGGTGTCGCGATCGCCTCAGCGCCTGACCGCCAGCACGCCGTCGAGCGCGAGTTCGGTCTTCAATCCGGCCTTCTCCAGGCGTCGCGCGACTTCACGCGGCACGTCGCGGCCACTGGTCAGACGGTTCGGCGCGCCGGTGTAGTGGAACAGCCGGCCGCCGCGACGCAGGACGCGTGCGAGATGGTCGTAGAAGACCTGCGAATACAGTTCGCCGGCGATGCCGAACCGCGGCGGGTCGTGCAGCACCGCGTCGACGCTGGCATCGGCGATGTCGACGATCGCCTGCGAGATGTCGGCATGCGTCAGGTGCAGGCGACCGGCGGTCTCGGCCGCGTCGGGATCCGGTGACCACGGATTGAGCGTGCGCAGCCACAGCACGTCCGCGTTCTTCTCGAACGAACGGATCTGCGCGACGCCTGATTCCAGACAACAGGCGGCGAAATAGCCGAGTCCGCCGCAGGTATCCAGCACGGACTTGCCGCGTGGCGCGACCAGCGCGACCTTCTGCCGCGCATCGTCGATCGGCGAGATCCGCGCCGACACCAGCATCTTGATGCCGTCGATCTCGAACGTCGGCGGGCCCCAGTCGGTCGGCACCAGCTTGATCAGCGAACGCCCGTAACGCGAGACCGCCACCCAGTTGTCGCCGTCGAGGACGTAGAGCGTGCGGTCCCTGAGGTTGCCGGGCCACGGGTACGCATGGTCACGCCACGACCAGTGGTCGTCGGCGAGCGTCACGGTGTCGATGCTGCGCCCCAGGTCGAGCGAGCCGGTCCACTCGCCCGCGCCGGTGCGGTGCGCGGCCAGCATCGCCTCGGCGATGTCGCGGGTCAGCAAGGGGCCGGTGGCGTGTGGCATCACGGGTCGGGATGGGAGCGGGCGGGCATCGTAACCGGCGGCGACCCGCCTCTGTCCGATTGCCGGCGCTTCGACGAGAATCGCGGCTTCGGACGGTCACCGTCCACACCTGGAATGCATCGCATGCGTATGACCGCTATAAGCCTGGCCGTCTCGGCCGGATTGCTGCTCTCGGGATGTGGGCTGAATGTGTCGGGATCCGGCAATGAGGACGCCGCCACATCTGCGCGGGCCGACACCGACACAACGGCGTTGGCGATCGACGGCGAGGTGACCGGGGAGATCACCTCCTCGAGCGACATCAACTACAGCGACGGCAGTCGCTACCAGCGCTTCTCGCTGCCGCTGAGCGAGGGCCAGGCGGTGTCGTTGTCGCTGGAGGGAGCGCTGCCGGGCACGCTGGCGGTGTTCAACGACAATCAGCTGATCGCGCGCGGTGAGGGTCCGGGCCTGGCGTTCCGGGCGACGTCGGCGGGCGAGTATCTGGTCGCGGTGAGTGGTCGCGGCGCCGACGCCTTCGGTCCGTTCCGGTTGGCCGCGAAGACCATCGAGGCCTACGACGGCACGCCGCTGGCAGGCGAGGGCGAAATCGTGGACTGGCTGACCGGCAGCGCGAAGGACTACACGTTGCAGGTCGAGCGCCCGGGCCTGTACACGATCACGCTGGCATCGAGTGCATTCGACCCGGTGTTGCGCGTGCGGGGTCCCGGCGTCGAAGCGGAGAACGACGACAGCGGCGGCACAGATTCGCTGCTGCGCCTGTTCCTCGAGCCCGGCAGCTACACATTGAACGCGGCCGCGCTCGAAGGCGACGGTCGTGGCGATTTCAATCTCGCCGTGCGGTATGCGCCGCTGCCGGGCGGCATGGTGACGCGCGACGGGACCGCGTTGGTGTCCGGTCAGATGGCGGTGGCGCGTGTCGATGGCGGCAGCGGCCGCACGTTCGTGCTCGAAGTGCCCAGCGATACGCAGGTGATCGTCGAGGCCCGCTCGGAAGAGTTCGACACCGTGCTGCATGTCGAAGGACCAGGCGGCACGTTCGAGGACGATGACGGCGGGTCGGGCACCAACTCGCGGCTCTCGACGCGCCTGGCCGCCGGCCGTTACACCGTGCGCGTGGCGAGTCTGGGCGGCGGCTCGGGCATGTTCGAAGTCGAAGCACGTATCGAGGGCATGGAGGCGCCGGCCGCCGGCGGCGTGACTGCACCCTGAACTTCTGCAACGTCGGCAGCCGCCACACGTTCCCGCGTACGCAAGGACCGTTCGAATGGCGTCAGGTTCCTCACCGCCGTAAACGCAACTTGAATGCGGGGGCCGGGAATTCGTGCAGGGCGCGTGAAGGTTTGCGTGCGCTTCAGGCTCGGGGGTCTCTACTGCGGCCCGCGACGCCCCTTTGGCGTTGCGGAATTTCCCCCGCAGACGCGCGATCGACCCGTCGATCGAGCGCGTCCAAGACCAAGAAAGGATGGCCCCGATGAAGAAGCTCCTTATTCCCGCCGCGATCGCAGCTGCGCTGTGCGCACCCACCGCATTCGCCCAGAGCATGGGCGGCGACACCTACCGTCCTGACCTGCAGGTCGGCGAGGGCAACGCATTCGTCGCCGGCAACGTCGGCCGCACCGATGGCGGCACGGCTGGCCGTTTTGGCACCGGTGATTTCAACGTGTTCGAAAGCCGCGACGGTCGCAAGACCGGCTACGGCCTCGTCGGCGGCTACCGCTGGAAGCTGTCGCAGAACTTCGGCCTCGGCGTCGAGGGCGGCTATGCGGACCTCGGCAACATCGAAGTGCGCAATATCAACAACGGCGACGACGTGAACCAGCGCGCCGACCGCAATGCGCTGCGTGGCTGGCAGGTCGGCGGCAACGCGCGCCTGAACATCACCCCGGCCTGGTATGTCAGCGGCCGTGGTGGTTTCTTCCGCGCCTCCGACAACAACTTCGACTACTACAACTCGGTTGGTGAGGATCTGGGGCTGGAGAGCGGTGGCAGCGACGGCCGCAACAGCTGGTACGCCGGCGTCGGCACCGGTTGGAACGCCACCGAGAACTTCAGCATCGGCGTGCACTACGATTACTACCGCGCGAAGTCAGGCGATGTGCGTGACCCGGTGACCGGCTTCGAGTTCGAAGGTCCGAAGCGCTCGACCGCGCTGCTCGGTCTGACGGCCGAATACGCGTTCTGATCCAGTCTACACATGCGTAACAAAACGGGCGCCTCAGGGCGCCCGTTTTTTTGGATCCGATGGGCATGCAGACGGATCACGATTCGGGTGCTGCACGCGGCAAGCGTCATGGGCGTTGCGCGTTTCACGCATGCGCCGCGGCAGGAATGCCCTCTCTGCCGGCCTACCCGATGCGCTGGCCCATGTCGCACGTCGACAGCATGCCCCGCGCTATCGAGTGGCGCGGCGCTAGACCACGCATGGCGGGATCAACCTGTCATGGCACCGTGTGCAGTCGGCCCCACAGGCTTCCGCGCCGAGAGATGACGTGCCGCGCTACCTCCGGGCGCTCCAGTCATGGCGCCCCCTGGCCCGTGATAGGAACGCGCGACGACCGGGTCAGGCCGACGCTCGCCGGATTGTCAGCGCGAAAGCGCCTCGAGGATCATGCCGGTGGCGGCCTCGATCAGCAGGTATTGGTCGTCGTTCTGGCGCACCCATCGCTGCCCGTCGCGCGGCGCATGCAGGCGCTGTGCCCGGTAATCGTCGACGTAATAACGGCGATCGAGTTCCGCCAAGGGCAGGCGATCACCGCGGCGCCATGCCTGCTTCTCCCAGCCCGGGGGCGTGCGGTCATGGCCCTGGCGCCCATGCGGAGTCCCGGCATGCGCGGGCGGGCCTTTGCCCTGGGCGTGGCGCGGGGGATCGGCGAACGCGTTGGTGCTGATAAGCACCAATGCGGACAGGGTGGCTGCAAATGCGATTGGGTAGCGCATGCGTGGGACTCCTGGGGGGGTGGCGAAGACGCTAGGCCCCGACTCGTGAACGCCAGAGCACGTATGCCGGGCATACCGTTCGAAGCCGTGCGGCGGGGGCATGGCAGCGTGTGCGCGCTTACCGACACGGCGACTGGCATCATGCGGCGATGCCGCCGCTGACCCTCGATCATCTGCGCCGCCACGCGGTGGCGCGCTCGCTGTTCAAGCCGACCACACTGATGCGCGCGGTCACGAAGCTGGGCTTCGTGCAGGCCGATCCGATCCGCGCGCCGGCGCGTGCGCAGGATCTGACGTTGCGCCATCGCGTCATCGACTATCGCGCCGGCGACCTGGAACGGCGCTACCCACGGCTGGCGCTGGAAGAGGATTTCTTCGTCAACTACGGTTTCCTGCCGCGCGCCACGCAGGCACTGATGCATCCGCGTGTCGCGCGCGAGGACTGGACGCCCGCGCGTTGGCGACAGGCGCATGCAGTCCGCGACTTCATCGCCGAACGTGGCGCGGTGCATCCGCGCGAGGTCGACGCGCACTTCGCCCACGGCAAGGTCAGCAACTGGTTCGGCGGCTCGTCGAATGCCAGCACGCAACTGCTCGACGGCATGCACTACCGCGGCCTGCTGCGGGTTGCGCGGCGTGACGGCGGCACGCGGGTCTATGCACTGCGCGAGCAGGACGCGACGGTGCTGGATGCGGACGAGATCGACCGGCGCCTGGATCACATGCTCGATCTGCTGGTGCGCAAGTATGCGCCGCTGCCTGCAGCCAGCCTGCGCCAGCTGATGTCGTATCTGGGACGCGGCGTGCCGCAGTGGCATGCCGCACGCGCGGCGACCCTGGCACGTTCGCGCGCGCGACTGGGCGGCGCGCGTATCGAGGGCATCGACTGGATCTGGCCGGCGGACGAGTCGCCGCAGGGTCGTCGCTGGCGCCCCGATGCCGAGGTCCGGCTGCTGACCCCGTTCGACCCCGTGGTCTGGGACCGGCGTCGCTTCGAACTGCTGTGGGACTGGCGCTATCGCTTCGAGGCCTACACGCCTGCGCCGAAACGCACACTCGGCTATTACGCGCTGCCGCTGCTTTGGGGCGATCGCGTGATCGGCTGGGGCAATGTGTCGGTCGTCGACGGCGCGTTGGACACGCGCTTGGGTTACGTCGAAGGCAAGGCGCCGCGCGATGCGGCGTTCCGCGATGGACTCGATGCCGAACTCGCGCGCATGCGGGTGTTTCTCGGTTTGTCGTGACGCGTGTGACGCAGCGTGCGCCGCGTCGCACGCATGCATCGCGCTACTGGATCAGATTGACCTGCAGCACCGCGGTGTCGGTCAGCAGGCCGAAGTGTCCGGTGGCGATCGTGTGACTCGCGTTTTCGCCAGGCAACGTGGAGCTGTGCACGCCGCCGACCGTGCACAGCCCGCCATAGCAGACGATCTGGTCGATCCACGATTTGATCGAATAGGTCTTCATGCCGAGCGGCTTGCCGGCCAGCGACGCCAGCAGCGGGCTGTTGACCGATAGGCCCTGCGCGCCACAGGTCGAGGTGACGACATTCCAGGGATAGGTGCCGCAACTCCACAGGCCGCGATACGCACCGGCGATGCCCACGAAGCTGGCGACCTCGTTGGCGAGGCCGTAGTCGACGATCTGCTTCGCCGCCAGCGTGACGCCCATCGAATGCCCGATGACGTCGATCCTGCCGGTGCACGAACGCGCGATCGCCTCGACCAGCGCGTCGAGCACCGGCGTCTCCTCGCTGCCGCTGTGGTCGTTGCACGCCGCGCAGACCTTGCTGCCCCAGTTCGGCCGCAGGATCTCGAAATCGGTCCAGCCGCGGGCGCGCAGCTCGACGTAGGTGTTGTCGAACTGCGCGGGCGTGCCGGCATTGCCATGCACCAGCACCACCGCATCGCGGCAGGCGGCGTGGGTGGCCGAGGCGCATGTGACAACGAACAGGATCAGCAACAGTCGCAGCAGCCGCGCATTGCGGCGATCGGACGCTCGGAACATCGGACATCTCCCACGGCCCGCGGGCCGCACACAGGTGGCGCGGCCGACGGCGTCGGTCGCGATCTGGCCGCGTGGGGAGATGGCCAGTGGCCGGATGTCAGCACGTGCGCGCCGCGTGCGGCATTGGACCTTCGGCCAGTCGTGATGTCCTGCGTGTTTCGCCGGTCAGGGCTTCTCGCCGACCCAGACCTGCATTTCGACCGTCTGCAGCAGGCCGTAGTTGGTCAGAAATGCCACGTCTGCCGCATCGCGTCCGTAGGCGACGACGATGCGTCCGCCGCGGGGCGCCGACTGGGTCGCGTCGAACGTGTACCAGCGGCCGTCGAGGTAGGCCTCGAACCAGGCATGCAGGTCCATCGGCTCCAGGCCGTGGAGATAGCCGACCACCATGCGCGCGGGAATGCGCAGGCTGCGGCACAGGGTGATGCCGACGTGCGCGTAGTCGCGACACACGCCGGCGCCGTGCGCCATCGTGTCGAATGCATCGGTGGTGGCGTCGCTGACGCCGTAGCGGTATTCGATGTGGCGGCGGATCCAGGCGACGATCGCGCCGACCTGGCCGGCGCGCGGGCCAGCCTCGTCGACAATCTGCTGGGCGCGCTCGAAGGCACGGTCGCTCGGGCAGTAGCGGCTGGGCAGCAGGTACTGCAGGGCGTGATCCGGCAGCGAGGCCGGCGCCATCGGCGCGCTCCAGGGCGCGACCGCGATCTCGCGTTCGGTCTCGACTTCGAGTTCGGTGCGGATGCGCATGCGCCCGCTGTGGACGACGAAGCGCTGGCACAGGTTGCCGAAGGAATCGACGAACTCGGTGGGGCGCACGTCGGGATCGAAGGCGTAGTGCTCGCTCACCAGCCACTGGGCATCGCCACTGCGGGGACGGAGCATCGCCACGACGGCACAGTCGACCTCCGCTTCGACGACGAGTTCGCAACCGGCCAGCAGGCGCATCGTGCATCCAGGAAGGGGAAAGACGCAGCGTGGGCGCTGGCGCGTGTAGCGGATGTCGCGGTGGCAGCACGGGACCCGCCGGCGTAGGCTGGCGCATCCCTGTCGGCTGCCTGTCTTATGGACGTTCCGAATCAGGTGCAGCGTGATATCGATGCCGTCACCCGCATTGCCGCTGTGCCGAAAATCCTCGAAGTCATCACCCGCACCACCGGCCTGCGCTTCGCCGCGGTTGCGCGGGTGACCGATAGCCGCTGGATTGCCTGCGCCGTGCGCGACGAGGTGGCGTTCGGCCTGCAGGCTGGCGGCGAGCTGGAACTGCGGACGACCATCTGCGACGAGATCCGCCAGCATCGCCAGCCGGTGGTGTTCGGCCATGCCAGCACGAATCCGGAGTTCGCCGAGCACCACACGCCACGCCTCTACGGTCTGGAAAGCTACATTTCGGTGCCGATCCATCGGGCCAGCGGCGAGTTCTTCGGCACGCTCTGCGCGATCGATCCCCTGCCGTCCCGGGTGGAAGCGCCGGAAACCCTGCAGATGATGGAGCTGTTCGCCGAACTCATCGGCGAACAGCTCGAGAGCGACGAGCGCTATGCGCTCAGCCAGGCCGCGCTGCACACCGCGCTGGACGTGGCAAAGCTGCGCGAGCGCTTCATCAACGAAGTCAGCGACGATCTCAAGGAACCGATCCAGGCGCTGGTCATGGACGCCTATCTGATCAAGACCACGCCGGGACTCGATGCCGACACCCGCGAGCGCGTCGCGGCGATGGAGGCCAATCTCTGGCGGATGGCGGCGCTGGTGGGCGGCATCGCCGATTTCGCGCACGACAAGCTGGTCCCGGTCGCGCCCCTGGTGCGGACCCCGGCGGCGACGCTGGCCGCTGAGTTGCAACGTGTGCTGTCGCAAGTCGTGAGCGCCTATCCGCAGCGCGTCCTGGTGACGGCCGTGCGGATCGATGTCGATTGCGACCCCGCGCGTCTGGGTCAGCTGCTGGTGAATCTGGCGCTCAACGTGCTCCGGCATGTTGCCGCGGACGCGGCCGTGTCGATCGAGGCGACGACCACGGCCGGCAGCCTGGTACTTGCCGTTGAAGCGCCCGGGCTGGTGTTGTCGGGCGAGGACCTCGGCCGCGTGGTCGACACGTCCGCGGCCCCGGGCGGCCCGATGCGCGGGCCGCGCGCCTGGGATTTCTTCATCGCTGGCGAGATCGCCTGTGCCCATGCGGGCCGGCTCGCGGTCACGCCGACGCCCGGTGGCAGCCGGCTGGCGTTCGCGATGCCGCTGCAGACCCGGCAGGACACCGCGCCTGCGACGCTCGCCAGCGTCAGCGCCTGACGCACGCGCCGAGGCATCGGTCGATGCCGCGGCGCGTCACGTCCCGTTACAGCCGGAAGCGGACACCGAGCATGTATGTGCGCTCCGGCGACGCGCGGTCGCGCAGGAACTCCGGGCTGCCGAAGTAGTTGTGGGTCTTGCTGCCGAGCAGATTGGTCGCTTCCATGAACACCGTGATGTTGTCGTCCATCGCGTAGTTCAACGCGAGGTCGACGAACGTCTCCGGCCCATGAAACACCTCGGATGGCTGATCGCCCGATGCGCTGAAGCTCACCGCGTAGTCGTCGCGCCAGTTGTAGGCCAGCCGCGCGGAGAAGGCCTCGTACTCGTACATCAGCACCGCGTTCCAGGCGCGCCGTGACACGTTCGCCAGCGGCTGCATCACGCCGTCTGGCGATTCGGCTTCCGCATCGATCCACGTCGCGTTCAACTGCGTGCCCAGACCCGAGAGCGCGCCGGGCAGGAAATCGTAGAACTGCGTGTAACCGACCTCGACGCCGCGCAGCGTGCCGCTGCCGGTATTGCGCGGACGGGTGATCTGGTACGTAGTGCCGTCGATGCGTTCGTCTTCGGCGTAGATCTGGACGTAGCCGTCGACATCGCGATGGAAGGCCGCCAGCGACAGCAGCGCGTTGTCCTGGAAATACCACTCCAGCGATGCATCGAAGTTCTTCGATTCCACCGGCGCCAGATCCGGGTTGCCGCCGCTGCCACGTGCGGGCAGGGTGTCGGTGGATTCAAACAGTGCCAGCTGCGGATTGAGGTCGGCGAACTGCGGCAGGGACACCGACTGGCTGTGCGACACACGCAGCATCAGGTCTTCGCGCAGCGAGAGGTTCGCGCTGAAGCTCGGCAGCCATTCGGTGCGTACGCTGGTGTTCTGCACCGGCGTCTCCACGCCATCCACCAGCGAGGTGCCGTTGAGCGCGCGCTCCAGCCGTACATGGCGTACGCCCAGGCGGCCATCGACGGGAATCGAGCCCAGCGTGAAACCGTAGTTCGCCTGCACATAGGCAGCGTCGTTGTCTTCGCGGTTGTCGAAGTACATTGCCGGGTTCGCACCAGGACGTTCCGGCGACTGGCCCATCGCCTGGCGGATCAGCGCGGTGTTGCCGAGCAGGAAGTCGCGGTTCGCGCCGACCCAGCGATGGATGCCGACATCACGATCGCCATCGAGGATGTTGCCCGGCGAGAGTTGCGACAGGCCCGGGATATCGGACATCCGGATCGCCGCGCCGCTGAGGTTGTCCTGGGCACCCGGGTCGCCCCCGATGTTGGAGGCCTGGCGTCGTGCGAGCCGCACACCGGCATCGATCGAACTGACGATGCCGCTGTCGAACGCGAAGTTGGCATCGCCGCGCCATGCCCATTCGTCGCCCTCCTGGCGGCTCCAGCTGTCGTAGTACTGGCTGAGCAGATACGCGGAAGGATCGGTGACATCAACGGCACTGCCGTCCGCGTTGGTCGCCGACGTGAACGGCACACCATCGCTGCTGTCGACAATCAGGCGCGGCACGGTCGTGTTGGCGTCGAGCACCATCGAACGGTTGTCGGATTCGCTGTAGGTGTAGGCCAGTTCCGTCGACAGCTTCAGCCGCTCGCCTTTCCAGCTGCCGCCCAGCGCGGCCTGCCAGGTGTCGGAGCTGTTCTCGTGCGCCTGCGTGCTCGACAGCACGTCGCTGTCGCGAAGTTCGATCCGCTGCAGGATGTCGGTGCCGGGACGGGTGGACAGCGCTTCGGTGTTCTGCGGTGACAGCGATCCCGGGAACGGCATCCAGTAGTTCACGCGCGGACGATTGCGGTAGCCGGTGTAGAAACCGTCGGCCCAGAGTTCGGTGCGCTCGCTCGGCTGCCACTGGAATGCGACATTGGCCGCCTTGCGTCGACGCAGGCCCTGCGCCTGCAGATTGCCGGCGTTGTAGGGCACCAGGATCTGCCGCGACGGGTCGAGTGGATTCTCGACACGGTCATAGGTGCCGTGGAAGGTATTGGATTCGAGATACGGCGTTTCCTGGTACGACACCGTGCCCAGCACGCCCATGCGGCCGACGCCCGTGTCCCACTGCGTGCTGCCGGTCAGGCTGCCGTTGGTCGCGGTTTCGCGCGCCTGGTCGGCATACAGCGACGACACGCTGCCGGCGACGGTGCTGTCGTCCTCGAAATCGAACGGACGGCGCAGGCGGATGTCGACCGCGCCGGCGATGCCGCCTTCGATCTGCTCGGCGCCGCTGGTCTTGTAGACGTCGACCTGCTGCAGCTGGTCGGCGGGGATGTCGGCCAGCGCGACGCCGCGCCCGGTCGTGGTGAAGATGTTGCGGCCGTTGAGCGTGGTCACCACGTTCGGCAGGCCGCGCACCAGGACCGTGCCGACCTCGGCGCCGCCGCGTGCGACCTGCACGCCGGTGATGCGCTGCATCGCTGCGGCGACGCTGTTGTCGGGCAGTTTGCCGATGTCTTCGGCGACGATGGAATCGGTGATCTGCGGCGAAGCACGTTTGGCATCGAGCGCGCCGGCGACGCTGGCACGGACGCCGCGGACCTGCACGGCATCGAGTGTGTCGACGCTGGCGTCTTCGGTTGCAGGCGCGTTGGATGGCGCGTCAGCGTCGGCCGGCGTGCAACCGGGGATCGGCGCATCGGGATCACAGACAGGTGCAGGCGAAGTCTGTGCGAAGACGGGCGTGGCGAGAATCGCAGCGGCGAGTGTGGCCATCGCCATGCGGTGGCGGGTGCGGGTGCGGGCGTGGGGATCGGGAGCGGACGTCATCGTGCGGAAGGAGCCTCTGGGGTGCGGAATGTCGAGACGGGCTGGGCACATTCGCGTGCAGGAGACGTCGAACCGCGCGCGGAACACGCGCTGCCGGACACCACCGGCAGCCATGCCACCTCGCCCTTGATCACGCCTGTTCAGGCGCGGTCGCGGATTAGAGCAACGCGAACCTTAGCGTTGTGTTTCGGGGATGTAAGGATTCGGTCACGCGTCCGTGACGTATCAGTCGCGTGTGGTGCGCGCGCGGGCGCATTGCAGACGCGAGAGCGCGATCAATGCATGTGCTTTCACGGTCGTTCGACGACATCGGGGCGAGCGTGGCAGGCCCCGCACCCAGGAACATTTGCCATGAACCAGCCTGCCCAGCAACAGGACGTCCCCGGCGTCGAGAGGAAACTCGATCCGCCCGCCGACCACGGCGAAGACAGCTACCGCGGCAGCGGCCGGCTCGAAGGCAAGGTCGCCATCATCACCGGCGGCGACAGCGGTATCGGTCGCGCGGTTGCGCTTGCGTATGCACGCGAAGGTGCCGACGTGCTGGTGAGTTATCTCAATGAGGACGAGGATGCGCGCGAGACACAGCGCCTTGTCGAAAGCGCCGGGCGGCGCTGCGAACTCGTCCCCGGTGACATTGCCGAGCCGGCGCATTGCCGTGCGATCGTTCAGAAGACCGTCGATGCCTTCGGCCGCATCGACATCCTCGTCAACAACGCTGCCTACCAGATGAGCTACGACTCGCTCGACGAGATTCCCGACGACAAGTGGGACTACACGTTCCAGGTCAACGTCGGCGCGATGTTCCACCTGTGCAAGGCCGCGGTGCCGCACATGCAGCCCGGTGCATCGATCATCAACACCAGCTCGATCAATTCCGACAAGCCCAAGGCGACGCTGCTGCCGTACGCGGCGACGAAGGGCGCGATCGCGAATTTCAGCGCGGGCCTGGCGCAGCTGCTCGCCGAGAAGGGCATCCGCGTGAATTCAGTGGCGCCCGGGCCGATCTGGACGCCACTGATTCCCTCGACGATGCCGCCCGACGAGGTGGCATCGTTCGGCTCGCAGGTGCCGCTCAAGCGGCCGGGACAGCCGGCCGAATGCGCGCCGATCTTCGTGCTGCTGGCATCGGACGAGGCGAGCTACATGAGCGGCGGCCGGTATGCGGTCACCGGCGGCGCGCCGATCCTGTAACGACTGAACGTTTCCACCACCGCGTGCACCTGCACGCGGGGTCTTCACTTCGGCATGGCGATGCGCGGCGCATATCGTTCGTACCCTGCAATCCAGCAGACGGGAGACCGCAACGTGGACAAGAACCGCAGCGAAGGCATCAAGAACCAGGTCAAGGGCTCCGCGAAGGAAGTAGCCGGCAAGGTCACGGGCAACACCTCCAAGGAGGTGGCCGGCAAGGCGCAGAAGACCGCCGGCAAGGTCCAGAGCGCGGTCGGCAAGGCCAGCGACGACGTCCGCAAGGGCCGTTGAGACATCGCCAAGTGTCACGGACGGGCGGCTCAGGCCGCCCTTTTCGTGTGTGCGGATACACCCTGCGTCATTCGAAGACCCGCAGCGCAGCCGCAGGGGATACGCCGATGCGCTTCAGGGAGTCGTGATCCGCTCGAGTTCTTCGAGCATCGCGAATGCTGCCTCGCGCGAATCTCCGCACATATCCATCGCGGGCCGCAGCGATCTACAGACCGCAGGCCGTTCCGGTTGCCCGAACAAGCGGCAGCGCAACTGTGCATCGAGCTGCACGCACGCCACGCCGGCGGGCTTGCCGTGCGGCATGCCGGGAATCGGTGACGTGATCGAAGGCGCGATGCAGCAGGCCGCGCAGCCGTCCCGGCACTGCACGAGGGTCAACGCGCGCTGCGTACGATCGCCAAGGCCAGCAACACCAGCCCTGTCGCATGCAGCAGCGCCAGTGGCACCGTCATCAGCGTGAACATCATCTGCATCTGCTCGGTCGGCATCGCGGCGCTGATGATGTACATCTGCAGCATGGGAAAGGCGAACATGCTCAGCAGCTGCATGAGCAGCAGCACGCCGAAGCCGATCAGCCCCAGGGTGCGGGATGCCGTGGGCAGGGAGCGGCGCTGTGCCACCAGCGCCAGGCCGACAACCAGTGCGATCAATACCGGCAGCCGGACCGGCAGATCGCCGGCGACCACCAGCAGAATATCTTCGATGCGCATCATCACCCTCAGTCCGCATTGACCAGTAGAGCGCTCTGTGACTGCAGCGCCTCGAACACCGCCTGGGTCTCCGGGCGCACGCCGTGCCACAGCGCGAAACTCTCGGCGGCCTGCTCGACCAGCATGCCGAGGCCGTCGATCGCATCACGGCAACCGTGCGCGCGTGCCCAGGCCAGAAAGGGCACCGACGCTTCGCCATAGCTGAGATCCACCGCCGCCGTGCGCACGCCGACCAGCGAGCGCGGCAAGGACAGCATGGCGCCGCCGCGGCCGGCCGAAGTCGCGTTGACGATCAGCTCGAACTCGCCCAGCTCTTCGAGCTGTTCGAGATAGCGCGGATGTACGCGCCCGGGCTCGCCCAGCGCGTCGGCCAATGCGTCCGTGCGCGATGCGGTGCGGTTGACCACATAGAGTTCGCTGATGCCAGCCTCCAGCAACGCCGGTGCGACACCGCGCGCCGCGCCGCCCGCGCCGACCAGCAAGCTGCGGCGGCCGCGCAGATCGAGGCCATGCCGCTCGGTGAGATCGCGGACAAGGCCCGCGCCATCGGTGTTGTCGCCGTGCCAGGCATCGCCCCGCCGCACCAGCGTGTTGACCGCGCCGGCGCGCTCGGCCCGCGCACTGCGCGTCGAGGCCAGGCCGTGCGCGAGTTCCTTGAGCGGCAGCGTGACGTTCGCCCCGGTCCCGCCCGCTGCGGCAAAGGCCGCGAGGGCATCGGCGAATACGTCGGGCGCCGCATCGATGGCCTCGTAGGCGATCGCGATCCCGGTCTGCGCAGCGAACGCGGCATGGATGCGAGGCGACAGTGAATGCGCAACCGGGTGGCCGAATACGGCGAGGCGGGCAGGTGACATGGAAATCTCTGAATGCGGCGCGCCGGGCTGGCGTCGGCGCAGTCTAGCTGCGCCGCGCGACGCCAGCGTCGCAGCACGGCACCTCAGGCGCAGGAATTTGGCGCGGGCATGCCCTGCTGCGTCAGAAAGTCGTATACAACGTCACATGCTGATGGGTGGTCTGGCAGGGGGGCTCGCCCGCCATCGGAGGGAAGGATGTCGATGCAGTCGGCAGTTGGGCGGCATCGTCGTTCCAGGTCTGGCAGGTCCATCACGAGGGGATACATCCATGTCACGCATTCGAAAGGTCGGAGTGGCTTCGGCTCTGCTCGGCCTCGCCGTCGTCGCGGTCGCAAGTACCGCGCTCCCGTCCCGCGTTCCCGCTATCGGGAACGCGGTCGATTCCGCCAAGGCCAGCGTCGGTTCGCTGTTCGGCGCCTCCGCCGCTGATGCCTCAGTTGCGACCGCAGCCGGGGGACGCGTCTCCACGCCTGCGGCGCCGGCGCTGTCCTCCGGCACGCCCGAGCGCTACATCGTGGTGTTCGAGGAGCCTGCCCTGGCCGGCTACAAGGGCGGGATCCCGGGTCTCGCCGCGCCCGCGCGGCGCACGGATGCACGCGGCAAGTCACGCCTCGACGTCAAGAGTGCGAGCGCGCGCAATTACGTCGGTTATCTGCAGGGTCGCCAGTCCGATCTCGTCGGCGCGATGGCGCTGCGCGTCGGCCGGCCGATCGATGTCGAATACCGCATGCAGCACGCGCTCAACGGCGTGGTGGTCGAGCTGACGACGGCCGAAGCCACGCGCATCGCGCAGTTGCCCGACGTGCAACTGGTCGAGGCGTATCGCGAGTACGTGCTCGACACCGACACCGGTCCGAAGCTGATCGGTTCCGAGGCCGTCTGGGACGGCACCTGGTCGGGCGCGACCGGCCAGTTCCAGGGCGAGGGCATCGTCTACGGCATCCTCGATTCGGGCATCAACTTCGGCGCGCCGTCGTTCACCGCGGTCGATCCGATCGACGGCTATCAGCACATCAATCCACTGGGCGCGGGCACCTATCTCGGCACCTGCCGTACGGGTGAGGTCGACGCCGGTCGTTGCAACGACAAGCTGATCGGCGGCTACAACTTCGTCTGTGGCGCGCCGGGCAACACCTGCGGCCAGCCCAACGTCCGCGAGGAGCCCGGCTTCGGCGACACCAACGGACACGGCAGCCACGTGGCCTCGACGGTCGCCGGCAACCACCGCGACGTGCTGTTCCGCGGCAATACGCGCCGGATCTCCGGTGTCGCGCCGCGCGGCAACATCGTCGCTTACGACATCTGTTACACCAACACCGCGACCGGCCAGGGCCTGTGCCCGAACAGCTCGGCCGTCGCAGCCGTCAACCAGGCCATTGCCGACGGCATCATCGATGTACTGAACTACTCGGTCGGTGGCGGCGCGCAGCCGTGGACCGAGGCCGTGTCGCTGGCGTTCCTCAATGCGACCGACGCGGGCATCTTCGTGGCGTCGTCGGCCGGCAACAGCGGTCCGGGCCCGAACACCATGGGGCACCTGGAGCCGTGGGTGTCGTCAACGGCAGCATCGCAGCACGGTCGCGGGTCGTTCGCGCTCGCGCTCGACGTGACCGGCCCGGGCAACGTGCCCGAGTCGCTGCGTCCGGTGCTGGTGGAAGAAGGCTCGGGCGGCGTCGCGTTCAACGCGACGATTCCCGGCACCACCGCTCTGCGTGTCAGCAGCGGTATCGACGGCCCGAACGACGGTTGTGTGGCGTACCCGGCCAACACCTTCCAGGGTGCGATCGCCGTGGTCCGCCGCGGCACCTGCCCGTTCTCGGACAAGGCGATCAACGCGGCGAACGCGGGCGCAGTTGCGGTCGTCATCGCCAACAACGCTGCCGGCGCCATCATTCCGTCGGTGCCTGGTGCAACGGTCCCGGTGTTCGGCATGCCCCAGGCCGATGCCAACGTGCTGCGTGATTTCGTGGCCGCCAATCCGGCTGCGACCGCCGGCGTGCAGTACCCGCCGCTGGTGTTGCCGAACGTCGCCGATGCACTCGGTGCCTTCAGCTCGCGCGGTCCGGCAGGCTCGTTCGATCTGGTCAAGCCCGACGTCACCGCGCCCGGCGTCAGCATCCTCGCCGTTATCGCGGGCACCACGATCACCGGCTTCGAAAACGCGGTCGATCTGTACAACGGCACCTCGATGGCATCGCCGCACCAGGCGGGCGCTGCAGGCCTGATCCGTCAGGCGCGTCCCACCTGGACGGTGCCCGAGATCAAATCCGCACTCGCGATGACCGCCAAGACCGAAGTGTTCAAGGAAGACCAGGTCACCCTGGGCACCCCGTTCGACAAGGGCAGTGGTCGCATCCAGGTCGACCGTGCGATCAATGCCGGTCTGGTGATGCACGAAACGAAGGCGAACTACCTTGCGGCCGACCCGGCGCTGGGCGGTGATGTGTCCGCCCTCAACCAGCCGAGCATGGCGAGCCGCAACTGCTACACCAGCTGCAGCTTCGTGCGTACGTTCCGCAATCCGCACGGCAGCGCATCGAGCTGGCGCGTGAGCTTCACGGGCGTCAACGCCACGGCTGTGCCTTCAATGTTGAAGGTGCCGGCGGGCGGCAGCGCCTCGGTCCGCATCACGGTCAATACCCGCGGCATGGCCGCCAACGGCAGCTTCAACTTCGGCGAGATGCGATTGGAGTCGAGCGGTCCGATCCTGGGCGTGCAGCGCACACCGCTGACGCTGCCGATCGCGATCGCGATCCAGGCGCCGGTGGTCAAGCTGCCCGATGCGATCACGCTGGCACTCGCGGCAGGCCGCAGCGGGACGGCGGTCGGCTCGGTCGGCAACACCGGTGGCTCGCCGCTGGCTTACACCGTGGCCAACACCGGCAGCGGTGCGTTGAAGGTCGACGAGCGTCTGCGCGGCGCGATCGGCAACGGCTTCCGCAGCGTGCACCGCACCGACGCGGGTACGCCGCTCGCCCAGTTCGCGGCAGACGACTTCGTGCTGCAGTCAGAGACCCGCATCACCGCGCTGTTCAACGAAGGCTTCGCGGTGGGTGGCACCTCGACGAGCACAAGCCTCGGCTGGGCGATCTATCCGGACGTCAACGGTCTGCCGGCAGGCAACCCGATCACGGCGCCAGGCGCGGCCGCGTGGCAGTACACCAGTGCCCTCAACGGTGCCGGCGTCAGCGTGTCGGGGACCAACTACGGCCTGAACCTGGCCGCGGCCGGTCAGAACGTGGTGCTGCCGGCTGGACGTTACTGGCTGGTGACCTACGCACGTGGTCCGTATGCAACCGGCTGGGCGTGGTTCGCAACGGCAGCGGGCGACAGCCGCTTCATGACCCTGTCCGCCACCAATGCCACCACTGCCACTGCCTGGACGCCGAACAATTCGTTCGGTGGCCTGTCCCTGCGCATCCTGGGTGAAGTGACCTGCGGTGCGCCGTGGCTTGGTGCAGTGACGCCTGCGTCGGGCACGGTGCAGGCGGGCGCGAGCCAGGCCAACCGTCTGGCGGTGAGCGCGGCCGGTCTGGGCGCGGGTCGCCACGTCGGCCACCTGTGCGTGACCAGCAACGATCCCGCAACGCCGAAGGCGGCCGCGCCGGTGGTGCTGACGGTCAACTGATCCCTTGCTTCAAGTCGTACGGAAACGCCCGGGCTTGCCCGGGCGTTTTCTTTGATGGGCGGAGGCGAAACGGCGATGGCCGCGATGCGCCTTGCCTCGTCGATGGGAACCGTCGCGGTATCCGGTGTGCCTCAAGCAGAACGCCCGGCAGGTGCCGGGCGTTGCCGTCGAACACGAACGCGGCGTCGCCGCCGTCCTTAGCCCTCGCGCAGCCAGCGTGCGGCGTCGAGTGCGAAATAGGTCAGCACGCCGTCCGCGCCGGCGCGTTTGAAGCCGAGCAGGGCTTCGAGCGCACATTTGCGCTCGTCCAGCCAGCCGTTGGCGGCGGCGGCTTTCAACATCGCGTACTCGCCACTGACCTGGTAGGCGAACACCGGCACGCCGAACTCGTCCTTGGCGCGGCGCACGACGTCGAGGTAGGGCATGCCAGGCTTGACCATGACCATGTCCGCGCCTTCATCGAGATCCTGCGCGATCTCGCGCATCGCCTCGTCCGAGTTGCCCGGGTCCATCTGGTAGGTCGACTTGTCGGCCTTGCCGAGCGCGCCGGACGAGCCCACCGCGTCGCGGAACGGACCGTAGAACGCGCTGGCGTACTTGGCGGCGTAGGCGAGGATGCGCGTGTGCACCTGGCCGTCGGCTTCGAGCGCGTCGCGGATCGCCCCAATGCGCCCATCCATCATGTCGCTGGGCGCGACCACGTCGGCGCCGGCGCGTGCGTGGCTCAGCGCCTGCTGCACGAGGGCATCGACGGTGATGTCGTTGACGACATAGCCACTGGCGTCGGTGATGCCGTCCTGGCCGTGCGAGGTATAGGGATCGAGCGCGACGTCGGTGATCACGCCGAGCTCCGGGAAGCGCGACTTCAGCGCCCGGATCGCACGCTGGCACAGGCCGTCGTCATCCCACGCGGCCACTGCGTCGAGCGACTTGGCCTCCGGTGCGGTGACCGGAAACAGCGCGAGTGCGGGAATCCGCAGTGCGCTCGCGGTTTCGGCGACGCGCAGAAGTTCGTCAATCGACAGGCGCTCGACGCCTGGCATCGACGGAATCGCGACGCGGCCGTCGGCCTCGTGCACGAACACCGGATAGATCAGATCGTCGGCGGTCAGCGTGGATTCGCGCATCAGCCGGCGCGAGAAGTCGTCGCGGCGCATCCGCCGCATGCGGGTATCGAGTCGGGTCATGGCGCGGATTCTACGCGTGCGCCTCTGGGACGGCCTGCGACGCCGCGTCGCAGGCGGGAATGGGCGTCATTGTAGGAGCGACCTTGGTCGCGAACGCGATACAGCGTCGGCATCGAACACATCGATCAGCCAGCGCCTTTCCCGAGTATCGCGCGCAAGCGCGCTCCCACATGGAGCGCAACGCAGCTTTCAGCCGGCGTCGTGGACGCCGTCGATCTCCAGCGCCAGCTCGCGACGACAGATCGCCGCATGCAGCACCACGCGCGGCAGGCGATCCCCGAAGCGTGCGTCGAATGCCTCGGCCACGGCGGCCAGGTCCGCGGCATCGCGCACATAGATCTTCAGCCGCGAGCCCGGACCGAATTCTGCCGGCAGGTCGGGGCGGTGCGTGCGTGCGGACGCGATCAGCGCATCGAAATTCGCGAAGGTCTCGTCGAGCTGGGCCAGCAGTTCGCCCTCGTGCTGCGAGGCGTGGCCGACCACACTCGCCGTGCCCGAGAGCATCAGCGGGATCGCACTGCCGGCCGGCGGCAGCATCGCGCGGGCAAAGCTCGGCGCCTGCGGGCCGTACTGGCGCGGATACTGGTAGGCGCTGACCTGGCGCGGATTCTCGACCGGAATGCCCGGCAGACGCGCGGCCAGCCAGTAGACCTGGATGGTACGTGCGTCGTCGCAACGGCCGATCGCGGTGGCGGCCGGGAGCTGGGAGGTGTCGAAGGTGCCCAGGCCGCGCGCGCGACCTACGCAGAACTGGCGATAGCGCTCGGTGTCGCCGTCGCCGTGGGTGATCGCATCGAGATAGTTCCAGATCCGCAGCAGGTGCGGAAACTCGCTCTGGCCGATGAAGCGGGTCAGCTCGCGATAGGCGTGCTCGGCGGCGAGCAGGATGCCGCTGTGATCGCCCTCGCCGGTGTGGCCTTCGGGCTCGTCGACTTCGATCGCGCCGAACATCAGGTGGCCGTCGGTGGACCACGCGATGTCGCCGTCGCGGCCGTGATGGACCGGCGCCTGACCACGCCAGACTTCCAGCGGCGCGGCGCCATAGGGCTGCAGCGGCACGCGCAGCCAGCGCGGATCGTCGAGCACCGGCGCGGCATCGCCGAAGCCGAGCACGGCGAGCACGTCGGCCTGCGCGAGCAGCTCGGCCGGCGCGGTGTCTTCCACATAGTCCACGCGCAGGCGCGGCAGCGGTTCGGGGTGCAGCGGCGCCGGTCGGCTCATGGGTTGCCCTCGTGCAGGGTGTCGCCGCGAAAGCTGGCGGCGGCCTGGCGGCGCCGGGCCAGCCAGCCGCGCAGCGCCTGCGGTGCGATCGCGACGGCGTTGATGGCGTAGATCAGCCGGAAGACGTAGAGACGCCAGCGGACGGCTGCGTTGTCGAACACGTCCCCGGCGAGCATCGAGATCACCGCCTGCTCCACCTGCAGGTCGTTGCGCGGCGCGGAGAACAGGCGCTGCATGACCGGGGTGTTGAAGCGGTGGATGAACCAGGTGAAGTGGCGCAGGCCACGTTCGAGCCGCGCCTGCATCGCGCGCTGCAAAGAGGCCTCGCGCTCCGGGGCCCGCAGCGCTGCATCGATGACCGCGGCGCCGCGGCGCGCGCTGTCCATCGCGAGGAACACACCGGACGAGAAGATCGGATCGACGAAGGTGTAAGCGTCGCCGACCAGCATCCAGCCGGGGCCGGACATGCGCGTGGCACCGTAGGAATAGTTGCCGGTCGCGTGCACGGGCGCGATGCGCTCGGCGCCTTCCATGCGCGCCCACACGGCCGCATTGCCCTGCAGGGTGCGCATCAGCAGCGCCTCGTTGTCGAGACGGCCCTTGTCGGTATTGCGTTGCCGGAGGTACTCGGGGAAGCACACCGCGCCCACGCTCATCACATCGTCGGGCAGCGGGATCAGCCAGAACCACCCCTGCGGGAAACGGGCGATGGTGATGTTGCCCGCATCCACGCCCGGGTGCCGGCGCACGCCGCGGAAATGGCTGAACAGTGCGGCCGACTGGTGGGCGCGGCTCTTGCGCTTGGTGCCGAGCTTCAACGACAGGAACGTGTCGCGGCCGCTGGCATCGATGACATAGCGCGGTCGCAAGCGCAGCCGCGCACCGTCCGGGCCATCGGCGTCGACGCGCGAAGGGCGTCCGTCGGCGCCGAAGGCCACCTCGACCACGCGCGTGCGCTCGTGCGTCTCCACGCCGCTGCGCCGCGCGTGCGCGAACAGCAGCTGGTCGAACTGGTCGCGGCGCACGTGCACGGCGTAATCGGTGCCGGGCGTGAGCGCGCGGGTAAAATGGAATACATGGCTGCGGGCCGCGTCGCCTGGCAGCGGGAAATCGGCGCCGGCCTTGTGCACGCCGATCGCACGGACCTGATCGAGCACGCCCAGCTCGGCGAGGATCGGCATGTTCATCGGCAGCAGCGATTCACCGATGTGGAACCGCGGGTGCGTGTCCTTCTCGAGCAGCACGACCGAATGGCCGGCGCGGGCGAGCAGGGTGGCCGCGGTGCTGCCGGCCGGGCCGCCGCCGATCACCACCACATCGACATCGCGGGCGGGTGCATCGGGGCTGGCGGGCGCGTGCGGCGTGGGTGTCATCCGGCTGAAATGGGCGGCGGGCAGGCGCGCATCATAACGGCAAGCCCCTGTCGCGGCCTGGAGTGCTTGCGCGCGCCGGTCCGATGCCGGATCGTGGCACCCCTGTCATTCCACGGAAGCCCCGATGTCCGCCCAAACCGAAGCCGAACGCGCGCTCGCCGACCTGCTGGTCGAGAGCCTGAACCTGGAGGACGTGCAGGCGGCCGACATCGATCCCGAGGCGCCGCTGTTCAACGCCGGCCTGGGTCTGGATTCGATCGACGCCCTGGAACTCGCCCTGGCCGTCAGCAAGCGCTACGGCTTCCAGCTGCGTTCGGACAACGACGAGAACCGGCAGATCTTCGCCTCGCTGCGCGCGCTGTCTGCGCACATCGAGCAGCACCGCACCACTTGATCCTGCTGCTGCAATTGCTGCTGGGGCTCGGTTACACGGCCCTGGCGCATCTGGCCAGTCGCTGGCACCACGACGGCCTCGCGCTGGGCGCGCTGGCGTTGCTGATCGCGATGGTGGTCATCGAACCGCTGCTGGCCCGTCGCCCGTGGGCGTACGTCGCCACGCCGCTGCTGGCCTGGGGCGCGTGGGCGCTGTATGCCGCCGGGCACGCGGCGTTGCCGCTGCTGCTGGTGCCGGTGGTGTTTGTGGTCGCGATCGCCTGGCTGTTCGCACGCACCCTGCGCGCAGGCTCGGTGCCGCTGATCACGCGCATCGTGCTGGGTATCGAAGGCGGCAACGGGCCCGAGGCACTCGAGCCTGATCTGCGCCGCTACACCCGCAATCTGACCGCGGCCTGGGCCGGGGTGCTGCTGCTGATGGCCGGCGCCAACCTGTTGCTCGCATTGATCGCAAGCCCGGCGGGGTTGCTGGAGAGCGTGGGTGTAGCATCGCCGCTGCCGATCACCCAGGAGCAATGGTCGCTGTGGGCGAACCTGCTCAATTACAGCGTGATCGGCGGGTTCTTCGTTGTCGAGTTCGCGTTCCGCAAGCGCCGCTTCCCGGGCCGCTACGCCGGATTTCTGGATTTCCTGCGCAAGCTCGCCGGGCTGGGTCCGGTGTTCTGGCGCGATCTGCTGCGCTGACGCGGCATTTGCTGAACGCATCCGGCGCGATGTACGGCGGTCACACGGGATATCCTATCCGCACATGGAATACCGACAGACCCGTGCCGCAAACGGGGCGGCGGCGTTCGCGGCCCTGTCCGCACGCACGCGCAACGTCCTCGAATGCCTGTACACCCTGCTATGGACGGCGGGCTGGATCAGCGTGTCGCTGGTCCGCCAGGCGCTGACGGGCCGGCCTGACCTGGCGCTGGAGATGGCGCGCACCCACTGGGCGCCGGGCCTGGTCGGGCCGGCCGGCGGATTGACGGTCGAAGGCGCGGATGCCATCGACTGGAACCGCCCCTACATGGTGGTGGCCAACCACGAATCGCTGCTCGACATCTGCGTGCTGTTCATGAGCGTCCCGGTGCCGCTGCGCTTCCTGCTGAAGGAGGAAATGCGCCGCGTGCCATTCCTCGCCGGGTATGCGCGCGCCACGGGCATGCTCTTCATCAGCCGCGAGGACCGCCGCGCCGGGCCGCTGCTGCGGCGCCAGGTCGCCGGCCTGCTGGGCGCGGGCAAGTCGCTGTGCCTGTTTCCCGAAGGCACGCGTTCGCGTGACGGCCGCATGGGCGAGTTCAAGTCGGGGTCGTTCCAGGCCGCGATCGATGCCGGCGTCGATGTGCTGCCGATCGCGCTGCACGGCACCGGCCGGGTGCTGCCGCCGACCGGATTCTTCCGCACCTGCCGGGGCCCGATGCGGGCAACGGTGGGACTGCCGATCCGCGTCGAAGGTCGCATCGGCGCTGCAGGCCGCCAAGCGGTTGCGCGCGAGGCGCAGGACGCCGTGGCCGCGATGCTCGGCAGGCGCTGACCGATGGCGTCGCATACGTTTGTCATCGACGCCGCGCATCCCTGCCTGCCGGGGCATTTCCCGGGCCAGCCGCTGGTGCCTGGCGTGGTGATCCTCGATCGCGTGGTCGCTGCGGTCGAGGCCGTGCACGGCCCGCAGGGCGCGTTGCGCCTGCCGCAGGTCAAGTTCGTGCAGCCGTTACTGCCGGGCGAACAGGCGGAGATCGTCCTCGACGACACCCGCCGTGACGGCGTGCCGCGCTGGCGTTTCCGGGTGGAACGCGACGGGGTGCTGCTCGCGAGCGGCGAGCTCGTCGGCGACGGTCCCGCGCTGGCATGAGTGCTGCGTGGAAGGCGCGCCGCGAAGGCGGCGGGCGGCTCGCGCTGCGCACGTTGCTGGTGTTCGCATCGAACTGCGGACGCGCGCCGGCGCGCGCCCTGCTGCATCCGATCGCGCTGTATTTCATGCTCCGCCGCGGGCCCGAGCGTCGCGATTCGCGGAAGTATCTGACGCGCATGTTCGGCCGGCCGGCGACACTGGGCGAAGTCGCCCGGCATTTCCGTACCTTCGCTGCGACCATCCTCGACCGGCTGTTTCTGCTCAGCGAGAACACGCGCCGGTTCGACGTGCATCCGCAGGGACTCGATGTCCTCCATCGACATCTCGACACCGGTCGCGGCGTGCTGCTGTTCGGCTCGCACCTGGGCAGCTTCGAAGTGTTGCGCGTGCTCGCCAGCCAGCGTCCCGATTACAAGATCCGGGTCGTGCTCGACCGCGCACACGGCCGGGCGATGACCGAATTGCTGGAAGCGCTGAATCCCGAAGTCGCCGCGACGGTGATCGATGCCGGCGAGAGCGGCCCGGCGGTCGCGCTGGCGATCCAGGAAGGGCTGGCGCAGGGTGCGATGGTCGCGCTGCTGGTCGATCGCAGCCAGGAGGGCGGCGTGACGATGCCGGTGCCGTTCCTGGGCGCGCCCGCGCCGTTCCCGGTCGCGCCGTGGTTGCTGGCGTCGGTGCTGAAGGTGCCGGTGATGCTGGCGTTCGGCCTGTACCGTGGTGGTAACCGCTACGACCTGGTGTTCGAACCTTTCAGCGAAGGCATCGACCTGCCACGCCGAGAACGCCAGGCCGGCGTGGCCGCGCTCATCCACCGTTACGCCGCGCGTCTGGAACATCACGCACGCAGTGCCCCCTACAACTGGTTCAACTTCTATGACTTCTGGACAGGTGCCGATGACAAGCGCGACGTCCCTGCGCCCGTGGCCGGCGCTCTGCCTGCTGCTGGCGATGCTGCTCGCACTGCCGACATGGGCGGCGGCGCAGACCGCTGATCCCGCGCCGCGCGCGAACCAGTCGCGCGACCGTGTGCCCGCGCCGGTGATCGCCACCGGCCGCACCGTGGATGCCGACTGGATCCTGCAGCGCCTGACCCAGCACGGCGCCACCGCCACGCCGTTCGTCGAACTGCGCGTCTCCTCGATGCTCAAGCGCCCGCTGCAGCTGTCGGGCGAGTACCGCCGCCCGGACGGCGACACGCTGGTGCGCGAGGTGCGCACGCCGTACGCGGAAACGACGACCATCCGCGCCGGTGAGGCGACGATCGCCCGCGAAGGCCGCAGCCCGCGTACGTTCTCGCTGTCGCGCGTGCCCGAACTCGCCGCCCTGCAGGGCAGCTTCGGCGCGCTGCTCGCCGGCGACCGCAAGGCGCTGGAATCGGTCTATGCGCTCGAAGCCGACGGCGTGCCGGCGGACTGGACGCTGACCCTGACCCCGCGCGATCCGCGCACTGCCACGCGCGTGACCGGCATCGTGCTGCGCGGCCGCGACGCCGAACTGCGCTGCATCGAGACGCGGCCGAAGCAGGGCGACGCGCAGCCGACGTTGCTCGGCAGCGCCGCCACCGCCGCGGCCACCGTGGATTCGCTCGAAGCCGCGCAGCGGCTGTGCCACGACGTTCCGCGTTGAGCGGGCGCACCGGATTCCGCGATTCGCTGCTGCAGCGTCCCGGCCTGCGGCTGACGCTGGCGGTCGCGTGGTTGCTGGCGCTGCTCGCGCTGGGCTGGATCGCCGCGGCGAAACTGGAATTCAGCGGCGACCTGCGGCGCTTCCTGCCGGATGCGCGCACGCCCGAACAGCGCCTGCTGATGGAGGAACTCGGCGACGGCCCGGGGTCGCGCCTGCTGATGCTGGCGATCTCCGGCGATACACCCGAAGTGCTCGCCGAACGTTCGCGCGACCTGCACGACGCACTGGCCAGCGATCCGCGCTATACCCTGGTCGCCAACGGCGGCGAGGCCGGGCTCGATGCGTTTCCGCAGGACCTGCTGCCCTATCGCTATCTGCTGACGTCGACGTTCGACGACGCGCCGCTCGATGCCGACACCCTGCGCGATGCGCTCGACGCGCGCCTGCAGGATCTCGGCTCGCCGGCCGCCGGTCTCGTCGAGCCGCTGATTCCATCCGATCCCACGCTCGAAGTCCTCGCGCTCGCCGAAGCCTGGCAGCCCGCCGGCGCGCCGCAGCGGCTGCACGACGTGTGGTTCGACCAGGCCGGCGCGCAGGCGCTGCTGCTGGTCGAGACACGCGCCGCGGGCTTCGATCCGACCGGTCAGCTCGATGCGGTCGGCACGATCCGCGACACCTTCTCGCAGCAGGCGGGCGCGAGCGGGGCAACGCTCGAAGTCGTCGGCCCGGGCGCGTTCTCGGTCGACATCGGCGGGCGCACCCAGGCCGAAGCGCAGCGCATCGGCCTGGTCGACACCATCGGCCTGATCCTGTTGCTGCTCATCGCCTACCGCAGCTGGAAGATGCCGCTGCTCGGCGTGCTGCCGCTCGCGAGTGCGGGCATCGCCGGGCTCACCGCGGTCGCGCTGCTGTTTCCCGGCGGCGTGCACGGCATCACGATTGCCTTCGGCTTCACCCTGATCGGCGTGGTGCAGGACTATCCGATCCACTTCTTCAGTCACCAGCGCGCCGGCCTGTCGCCGTGGAAGAACGTGCGCGGGCTGTGGCCGGCGCTGTCGACCGGCGTCGTCGCAACCTGCATCGCCTATGCGACGTTCCTGTTCTCGGGCGTCGACGGCCTGCGCCAGCTCGCGGTGTTCACGATTTTCGCGCTCGGCGTCGCCGCGCTGACCACGCGCTATCTGCTGCCGGGTCTGGTCGATCCGTCACCGCCGGACCTCGCCGAATCACCGCACCTGCAGCGGTTGTGGCACCGCATCGAAGCGCTGCCGCGGCCGAAGTGGACACTGGCGGTGCTGGCCGTTGGCGCAGTGGCGGCGATCGCTTTCAGTCCCGGCGCGTTCTGGCAGAACGATCTGTCGAAGCTGACGCCGGTCGATCCCGAGTCGATGCAGCGCGATACCGAACTGCGCGCAGAACTCGGCGCGCCCGACGTGCGCTACGTGCTGGTCGCGCAGTCTGCCGACAGCGACGCCGCGCTCGGCGCGACCGCCGCGTTGCGGCCGGCGCTCGACGCGCTGGTCGCCGCCGGCCGGCTCGATGGCTACGACATGGCCGCGCGTTATCTGCCCGGCGCCGATGCGCAACGCGCGCGTCAGGCCGCGCTGCCCGACAGTGATGCGCTGCGCGCGATGCTCGCCGATGCGTTGACGGACTCCGCGTTCAACGACGACGTGTTCGAGCCCTTCGTCGAGGACGTCGCACGCGCCAAGGCCGCTGCGCCTTTGACGCGCGCCGATCTCGAAGGCTCGCCGCTGGCGACCGCGGTGTCCGGCCTGCTGCTCGAAGGCGAGGGCCGATCGACCGCACTCGTGTCGCTCAGCGGCCTCGACGATCCGGCCGATGTCATCGCGCTCGCGTCGCAGGCGGGTGCGCCCGGCGTCGACGTACGCCTGCTCGACATGAAGGACGCGTCCGAATCGCTGGTCATCGAGTACCGCGGCCGCGTGCTCGCGGCGATGGCGGTTGCGCTGGTGCTGCTGATCGCCACGGTGTGGATCGCGCTGCGTAGTCCACGCCGGGTCTGGCGCGTACTGCTGCCGACGCTGCTGACCCTGCTGGTCGTCGTCGCGGTGCTGCGCCTGATGGGCGTCGAACTGACGTTGTTCCATCTGGTCGCGCTGATCCTCGCCGCCGGTCTCGGGCTCGACTACGCGCTGTTCTTCGAACATGCCGGCGACAGCCGCCAGGACCAGATCCGCACCCTGCACGCGATCCTCGTCTGCAGCCTGATGACGCTGCTGGTGTTCAGCCTGCTCGCGCTGTCGTCGATTCCGGTGCTGCGCGCGATCGGCAGCACGGTGGCGCTCGGCGTGGTGTTCAATTTCGTGCTGTCGCTGCTGGTCGCGCGCCAACGTGCGGCGATCGAGGCGGCACGCGCCGAACCGGAACCTCTCGTATGAGCCACGTCGATCGCGACACGATCCTCTCGATGATTCCGCACCAGGGCGCGATGTGCCTGTGGGATGCGGTCACCGCCTGGGACGACGCGCGGGTGACCCTGCGCAGCGCCGCCCATCGCGATCCGGCCAATCCGCTGCGCAGCGACGGCCAGCTGCGCGCGCTGCACCTGTGCGAATACGGCGCGCAGGCGATGGCAGTGCATGGGGGCCTGCGTGCCCGCGAGAGCGGCGCGCCGGTGCGTCCCGGCATGCTGGTCGCGCTGCGCGGCGTGCAGCTGCATACCGCGCGCATCGACGATCTCGCCGGTGATCTCGAATGTGTCGCAGAGGTGCTGGTCGAATCCGAAGACAGCCAGCAGTACGCCTTCCGGATCACATGCGACGGCGTGCTGCTCGCCGAAGGGCGCGCGGCGGTGATGTTGGGTGAGGCGCCGCTCAGGGCGGACGCGTCAACGTCATCGGCTGGTAGATGAGTCCGGCGGACTCGGCAGTCGCGCCAGCGCGCTCGAAGCCGTATCGCAGATAGGCCGGTACCGAGGGCAAGGAGGCGCTGACAGTGACCGGGTCGGTGCGGGCATGCCTGAGTGCCGCTTCGATCAGGCGGTGACCGATCCCGGCACGCTGTGCATGCGGACTGACGAACAGCATGGCGATGTGCCGCCCCTGCTTGAGCTCGATCATGCCGACGACTGTCGCATCCGTTTCGAACACAAGCATTCGATTGTCGTCCTGCATGCGCGCGGCAAACGCCGGGGCGCTGGCGATCGCTGCGAATGTCGCAACGCCCTCGGCTTTCAGCGTGGGTGCGATCGACTGCGAGAAGGCGTCGAGGCAGAGCGCGCTAACGGCTTCAATGTCGGCAAGGGCGAGCGGGCGGATCGACACTTGAGGCTCCTGCGTTGATGACCTCCGCATCGAGGCCGGCCGCAGCACGATCGCGCGCCGCCGCATGCCTGTCTACCGCCCAGCTCTGCTTCGATCGCAGACGCCCGGCAGGTGAATCCGACGGCGCGTCGGGATCCATCGGCGCGCAACCCTGCGGCGGTTCTAGGCCGCCCGCTACAATCGCGGCATGACCAGCACAGCACCCAGCACACCCTTACGCCGCGCGCTCGTCACCGGTGGCAGCGGCGATATCGGCGGCGCGATCTGTCGCCGTCTCGCAGCCGACGGCCTGCATGTGATCGTCCACGCCAACGGCAACCTCGTGCGTGCCGAAGCCGTGGTCGCCGACATCGTGGGCAATGGCGGCAACGCCGAGGCGGTGGCGTTCGATGTCGCCGACGGTGCGGTCACGCGCCGCGCGCTCGACGGGCTGCTCGAGGCTGGGCCGATCCAGGTCATCGTCAACAACGCCGGCATCCACGACGATGCACCGATGGCCGGCATGTCGGAGGCGCAGTGGAAGCGCGTCATCGACGTGTCGCTGCACGGCTTCTTCCACGTGACCCAGCCGCTGCTGCTGCCGATGGCGCGCAAACGCTGGGGCCGCATCGTCAGCGTGTCGTCGGTGGCTGCCGTGACCGGCAACCGCGGCCAGACCAATTACGCCGCGGCGAAGGCGGCGCTGCATGGCGCCTCGAAATCGCTGGCGCGCGAGATGGCCAGTCGCGGCATCAGCGTCAACGTGGTGGCGCCCGGTGTGATCGCCGGCAGCATGGCCGACGACGCCTTCCCGGACGAGATGATCAAGCAGATCGTGCCGGCTGCGCGCGCGGGCACGCCGGATGAGGTGGCGGCCCTGGTCGCGTTCCTGTGTTCGGAGCCTGCCGGCTACATCAACGGCCAGGTCATCGGCATCAATGGCGGCATGGGCTGACCACCGCCTCATCTCGAGAGAAGGAGTTTTTCGATGCGGATATTCGCGCTGACTTGCCTGCTCGCGGCAGGTTGCACGCTCACCAGCGATGCGCTGGCCGCCGACAAGATCCGGCTGCAGGTGCCGGTCACCGTCGTCGAAGGCGCCGACATCGATGCCGAGATCCTCGACACCTGCGATGTCGCCGGCAACTTCAACACCGCGCTGATCCGCGAACTGCGCAAGGTCGCCGAGCCGGCGCAGGCGCCGCTGGCCGACATGCACGGCCGCGTGCTCAAGGTGGAGATCGTTGATGCGATCTGGGGCGGCAACTGGTTCATCGAGCACACCCAGACGCTGCGCGTGCGCGGCGCGCTGTACGAGGACGGCACGCGTGTCGCTGGTTTCAACGGCGTCATGCAGGGCCGCGGCGGCGGACTGACCAGCGGCTGCTTCCAGATGAATTCGAACTTCCGTGCCCTGACCTGGCACATCAAGCGCTGGCTGCGGAATCCGGTCGACGGCGCGCGGATCGGGCAGGGCGGCTGATGTCGGCCCGGCCCGGATCCGCGCTGACCTGAACGTCTGGCGGGTTCCAGTGGCTCCGGCTTCAGTGCCATGAATCCCGATTCACGCCGACAGTCGCATGATCGCTGCACCCGCCACGAGGATTCACCGATGCGCGTTTCCCGTCTGCTTCCGTTGTTGCTCGGCGTCGGCCTGCTTGCCGGCTGCGCCAGTTCCCATGTCCTGACCGGTACCCCCCGCGCGCCGATCGATCCGGCGCAGGTGCGCATCTACCACGGCCCGCCGCCGGGCCAGTACGAAGAGATTGCGATCCTGAACACCAGCAGCGGCGCGCTGACCTACGGCGAGCAGAACAAGGTCGACTCGGTGCTGCAGAAGCTGCGCAACGAGGCCGCGAAACTCGGTGCCAACGGGGTCCTGTTCCAGGGCACCGCCGACGGTTACCGCAGCGGTGGCGTCAGTGTCGGCGGTGGCGTGGGACGCGGCGGCGGACGCTCGTTCTCGTCGGCCGGCGTCGGCGTCGACATCAGCCCGCAGCAGAAGTACGCCAGCGGCGTTGCGATCTGGGTGGCGAATCCGCCGCCGGCCGATGCGCCGCAGACCCCACCGGTGCTGCCGGGCTCAACCGAGTAATCCCGCGGGTCCGCGCTGCAGGCTGACCACACGCAGCGCGGACCCGCGCGGCGTGGTGCCACCCGGCAAGTCACGCCGCGTCGGCGTACCAGGTGTCCGACAGTGAAGTGAACTTGCCAGTGTCGGCGCTGGCCAGCAGCGCGCCCAGCCCCATGTCGTCGATCTCCGGGTGCGCTGTGCGCGCATGCTGCAGGATCTCCGCGGCCAGCCACTGCATCCGCGCGATGTTCTCGCCGATCCGGGCGACCAGCGCATCGTCGTCGAGCGGATCGTTGAGCGCACCGTTCATCTCGCGGAACCAGTCGATACCCGACTGGTCGAGCATCCGCGCGTCGGGAACCGCGGCCTCCAGGTTGCGGCGTCCCCAGTCGCGCAGCAGCCGCTGCATGGCGAGGTTGAGCCCGCCGGCCGTGGCGAACGCCGGGCGCAGGCGACCCAGGACCGTCATGCTGGTCAGGCGGTCGGCGAAGAACAGCGGCGCCAGCAGCGACCAGTAGTAGGTGTAGTCCCAGATCACCTTGATCGGCATGACCTGCTCGTCGCCGAACAGCGGGTACTGGTCCTGATAGAGAGTGAGCGTGTTCTCGTAGAACGAGACGTAGAGTTGCTGATACAGCGCGACATACGCGCGGAAATCGGTGCCCGCGCGGTCCTTGCCGATCAGGTCGCAGATGTAGGTGTTGGAGATCGCGATGAAGTCGGTGCCCGGCGAATAGAACGGGTCGAGGAACAGGCCCGCCTCACCGGTCAGCGCCCAGCGCTCGCGCGAGAACACCTGTTTGCAGCCGTAGGAGAAGTGCCGCAGGAACAGGAAGTCCTGCAGCGTGTGCTCGCTGCGGTCGAGCGTGGCAGCGACCTGTGGCTGGTGCGTGCGCAGCCAGTCCATCGCCTTGGCATGGGTGTTCATCGTCTCGAGCGGATGCATCTTCGCGTCGCAGACAATGCCCAGCGAGTGCGCACCCGAGGCCAGTGGAATCAGCCAGAACCAGTAACCCGGCCCGCACATGTGGTTGGTCGAACGCCAGCGGTCGGGTGGATCGCAGCGCTGCAGCCAGCCGGCGTCCTGCGACCAGACGTTGGGATCGACGATGCCGTCCACCCGCCACCACACTGCGTTGGCATCGTGGTCGTTGGGCTGCGCCAGATCGAGCTTGCGCTTGAGCAGGCCGGCGCGCCCGCTGGCATCGACGAGCCAGCGGCTGCGCAGGGTGTGCGTCGCGCCGTTGCGTTCGAACGCGACGAGATGGTCGCCGTCGGTGTCGCCGGCCATCGTCAGCTCGCGCACCACGGCGGCATCCTCGAACCGCACGCCGGCCGCGCGTGCGCGCTCACCGAGGAAGTTCTCGAAGCGGCCGCGGTCGATCTGCCAGGACGGCGTCGGCAACAGCTGGCTGACGCCGAGCTCGGTGCACTGGTCGATGTCCGAACGCCGGTCGGAAAAGAAGAAGCGGAAGCCGAACTTGCGGATCTGTTCGGCTTCCAAATGCGCTTCCAGGCCCAGCACCTTGGCGAGGTAGTGCGCACCGATCTCGACCGTGGACTCGCCGACCTTGTGCGCGGCTTCGCGCACCGGATGCGCGCGCCGCTCGATGACGGTGACCGCGCACGTGGGATCGCGCTGGCGCAGCTGCAGTGCGAGCGTGAGCCCGGCGAGTCCGCCGCCGAGAATCGCGACATCGGTGTGTGGACTGCTGTCGGACGAATGGACGCGGACCTGGTCGGACATCATCGGGCACCTTGCATGGGTTCGTCAGCGAGCATGGCATCGTGCGCGGCGCCGGGGTCGAAGATCACCGGCGGATGGGCGCGGGTGTCGCGCCAGGTGCGCAGCAGGTCGCCGTGCGCGAGCACCTGCCGCAGCACGTGCAGGGTGATCAGTTTCAGATCACGGTAGAGCCGGAAGTGGCTCTTGCGGAACTGTTCGTCGGAGTCCGCGCAGTGGTAACGCGTTTCCACCGGTACCGACACCACGCCACAGCCGAGCCGGCGCGCGGCGCTGATCAGGATCTGCGCCTCGAACACGAAGCCTTCGCCCGGCACGTCTCCGAGCGCGAGCACCGGGGCCGGGTACAGCCGCTGTCCGCTTTGCGTATCGACCATGCGGAAGCCGCAACCCCAGGCGATACCCCAATCACCGAAATCGTTGCCGATCCGCCGGTACCAGGGCTGGGTGCCGCGCTTCTTCAGCCGGGCGCCGTTGACGATGCAGTCCGGGTAACGGTTCGCCGCTTCGATCATGCGCGGAATGTCGCTCGCCCGGTGCTGACCATCGCCGTCCATCGTGACCACCCCAGCGAAGCCGCGTCGCCGCGCTTCGGCAAAGCCGTCGCGCAGCGCTTGGCCCTTGCCCATGCGCCGTGGGTGGCGCAGCAGGGTCACGGGCAGGGCGGCGACGATGTCGGGCGTCGCATCGTCTGAACCATCGTCGACGACGATCACGTGTTCGCAGTACGCCAGTGCTTCGCCGATCACTTCCTCGATGCGCAAGGCTTCGTTGAGTGCCGGGATCACCACCGCGACATTGCCGCGGTGCAGGTGCGGATGCTCAGCCATCTGTCGGCTCCGGCTGCGGCGCGTGCGCGATCTCCAGCGCCAGCGACCGGTGCGGGCCGGCGCGCAGCAATGCGCGTACTCCGCCGCTGGCGAGCGCGTCGAACAGCGGCAACATCTGCGCCATCGCGTTGTGTTGCGCGTGCGTGCCGAGCGGCCCGGGCGATTCGAGATCGGCGCCGTCGCGCAGGCTCGCACTGATCCGCGGACCATCGCCATCGCGCACCAGCACCAGGGCGGCGCCGAGCAGGCCCTCGCTGTGGGTCACGGTGCCGAGCAGGCCGGCGGACGCGGTGTCGTAGGCGACCAGCAGCACCGCGGGACTGCCGGTGGCCAGCTGCATCATCGCTTCCATCAGGCCCTGGGCGAACGTCGCGTCGTAGGCACTGAGCGCGGTCGTCGCTTCGGTGCAGTTGGCACCGATGGTCCAGTAGCCGGCCGCGGCGTTGTGGACGGAGTTGTGGAACTTCGTCGGCGAAATCGCGGTGGGATCGGCCGCCAGCGTGTCGCACATGTAATCAGTGATGCCCAGATCGCCGTGCGTCGAAGCAAACACCGACGGCAGCGTTTCCGGCGCGATGCCGGCATCCCGGCAGGCGGCCATCGCGACCTCGAGTGCGACCGCGACCGAGCCCGGCGCGCGACGGCGCTCGTTCGGCGCCAGCAATTGCGGCGACGGCCGCGCCGGTGCGGATTCGGGTCGCGTGCCCTCGCGCGCGAACGCCCGTGCGGCGTCCCAGTCGGGCAGTCCATCGGTCCAGAAGCCGATGCCGGCGATCGTCGCGGTCAGCGCGCTCGACGTGCTCATGCCGCCACCTTTCCGAACACCAGCGAGCAGTTGTTGCCGCCGAAGCCGAAGGAATTGTTCATCGCGAAGCGGATGTCTGCCTCGGCGTTGTCGAAGCGGATCTGCGGGCCGCAGGCGGGATCGCGCACGGCGCTGTCGAGGATGCCCGGCAACAGGCCGTTCTCCAGCGCGAGCAGGGCGAACACCGACTCGACGATGCCGGCCGCGCCCAGCGTGTGACCGGTCCAGCCCTTGGTCGAGCTGGCGTGCAGCGTGGCCGGGAACAGCGCATCGACCGCGCGCGCCTCGACCGAGTCGTTGGCCGGCGTCGAGGTGCCATGCAGATTGAGATAGCCGACATCGGCCGACGCGATGCCGGCGCGATCGAGCGCACCGCGCATCACCAGCGTCGCGCCGAGACCTTCGGGATGCGGCGCCGACATGTGGTGTGCATCGCTAGATTCGCCGTAACCGCACAGCTGAAGACCGGAATCGCCGGTGGCAGCACGCTCGAGCACCGCAAATCCGCCGGCCTCCCCCAGCGACAGACCGTCGCGCGTGGCGTCGAACGGGCGGCAGCGTTCGGTCGACACCAGCCCCAGGGCGTTGAAGCCGAACAGCACGCTGCCGCATAGCGTGTCGACGCCGCCAACCAGGGCCGCATCGACCAGGCCCGCCTCGATCATCCGCGCCGCCTGCGCAAACACCTTCGCGCTCGACGAGCAGGCGGTGGCGACGGTGATGCACGGCCCGCGCAGGCCGGTGGCGTGCTGCAGGAAATCGCCCAGCGAATGCGGGGTGTGCACGATCGGCCGCGCCAGATCGTCGGGGAACCGACGCACGCCATCGTCGCCGGTTTCTGCGCGCGCATAGGCCTCCTCGCTCGCGCCGATGCTCGAAGTCGAGGTGCCAACGACCAGCGCAACGCGGTCCGCGCCATGTTTGGCGACCATCGTGTCGAGCGCGGTGCGCACGCCGTCCTGCTGCAGCGCCAGCCACGCAAGACGGTTGTTGCGGCATTCCCAGCGCGACAGCGCGGACGGCAGCGGTGCGTCTTCCACGCCCTCGACGCGGCCGATCCAGGTTGGCAGCGGGGTCGGGCCGAAATCGTTGCGACGCAGTCCGCCACGTCGTTCGCGCAACGCCGCGGCCTGGGCGGCATTGCCGCGCCCGAGCGCAGTGGTCGCGGTGAACGCACGGATGGCGAGTGCCGGCATCGGCGGCAGGGACAGCGGTTCAGGCACGCAACGGATCCGGGGGACAATCAGGCGGCCGAGTATAGCCACAGCATCGTGAGGCTAGACTCCGGGTCAGCCCCAGTTTCCGAGTGTCCGCAAAGCCGCGTCCGATGGCCCGTACCCGCCTGTTGCACCACCTCAAACGCCTGGCCGACCGCGATGCGCTGCACACGCTCGGGGTCGCTGCGGCGGTGTGCGTGCTGAGTTTCGGACTGGTCTACGTAGGGTATCTGGTGCACGTGCTGCGGGTGGCGCGCAACGCGCCCTGCGTGCCGGTCAACGGCGAGTGCGTTCTGGTGTTCGGCAAGCACTCGCCGCAGGGCCGGCTGGATGCGGATTTCCAGGCCCGGCTGTCGCGCGCGGCGACGTTATGGACCTCACATGCGCCGGGCAGCGTGCTGCTGCTCGGCGGCGGGCCGGCGGGCAGGCCGACCGAAGCCGCGCTGGCCCGCGATGCGCTGCACGCACTCGGTGTGCCCGAAGACGCCCCGCTGGTGCTCGAAGACGCGTCGCGCGACACCCTGCAGAACCTGCGCAATGCACGCAGTCTGCTGGCGGCCGTGGTTGTCGATCCTGACGCGCCGACGCGCCGGGTCACCCTGCTCAGCAGCCGCTATCACCTCGCACGCTGCGCGCTGTTCGCACGCGGCCTCGGCTTGCACTGGGAGCTGTGCGCGGCCGAGCCGGCGCTGTCCTGGCGCCCCATCACCCTGTGGCGCATTGCCGGCGAGGCGGCCTATGTCTGCTGGCTGGATATCGGCGTGCGCTGGGCGCGTCTGATCGGGCACCGACGGCTAATCGAGCGGATCAGTTGAGATTCCCGGCACACGTGCGCCCCGCGCGCGCCGTGTAGGCTGGTCCTGTCTTCGGCAAAGGAGTGCAGGACGCGATGCGGACAGCAGATGTGGCAGGCGCGTGGACGCGCCGTCTGGGCGGGATGGCGATGGCACTGGCCTGCGGGCTTGCACCGGTTGCGGCGCAAGCGACGCGCATCGATGCCGGCTTCGAGGGCGGCGGCCTGCAGTTGCGCTTCTCCGAGCCGATGCAGGTCTGGGACAACCCGCGCAGCGACGGGCTCGTCCGCCTGCAACCCGATTTACCTGCGACCTGCAGCTGGAGCAGCGACATGCTCTTGCACTGCGATTTCGGCGATCTGCAGCCGGCACCCGCCACGCGCTATCGCATTCAGGTCAACGCAGGCCTGACCACCCAGCAGGGCGTGACGGTGGCGCCGCGCGTGCTGCATGCGGAAACGCAACGCCCCATGCTCTCGGCGTTCGCCGGCCGCTGGCGCGATGGCCTGCCGACGATCCGGGTCACGTCGTCGCTGCCGGCGGCACGCGAGGCCGTTGCTGCGGCCTTGCGCGTACGTGTCGATGGCAGCGCGATGACGCTGCCGGTCGCGGCGCTGATACCCGTCTCCAGCCCGGGCCGGCACAACGCTGTCTCCTTCGATCTCGACGCCGACGCGCTGGAACTGCCGGATGGGCCGGACCGGATCGTCGAGTTGTCGGTCGTGCCCGGCCTGCGCAGCACCGCCGGTCCACTGCCCGGCACACAGGACGCGTCGCTGGTGCGTGTGCTCGCGCGCGAGTCCTTCCGCATTCGCGGCGGCCAGTGCGCGGCGCCGGCGCGGACGGCCTATGCGCGCAATCGCGATGGCGTGGTCGACCTGCGCTGCGTGGCCGGTGAACCGGTCGAAATCTGGTTTTCGCGACCGCTTGATCCGGCCGACGAGGCGCAATGGGCCGCGTCGCTGCCGGAAAGCGCGCGGGTCCTCAGCTGGTCCGACCAGTCCGGCGTGTACGCCGACGATGACCGATCGATCGCGGCGGCACCGGGCCGCTCGGCGCGGATCGTCTTCGAGACGCCTGGTGATGCCGTGACGATCAACGTGGATGCCGGGCTGCGCGCGTCGGGCACATCGACCGAGATCGAACCGGCGCGGATCGATCTGCGGATCGGGCCATTCCGCCCGGCGTTGCGCGCGCCCGGGCAACGCCGCCTGATCGCGGACGGCGACCGGCTGCCGGCCATGCTCGCCGAAGCGGTCAACACCGCAGGTGTCGACATCGACGTGACCGGCGTCGGTCGCACGCTGCACACCGGGCGCACCGTCGCGGCAGCGCCTGCGCTCGCCCCGGCGCTGCCGATCGACTCGACGGTCACCACGCGCGTGCTGGCAGAAGGCGGCTGGGCGCGCTGGCGTCCGGATGTCGGCGCGAATCCATCGATGCTCGAGTTCGCCGCGCCGGACTTCGATCTGTTCGCGGTCGCCGGGCGTCGCGAGGTGCTGGCCTGGGCGAATGCCTGGGACACGGATGCCCCGGTGACCGGTGCGCAGGTTGAACTGCTGTGGATGGACCGTGCCGACGCGCCGCCGCGCGTGGTCGCCACGGCGAAGACCGGTCGCGATGGTGTCGCCCGGCTGCGCGTGCCCGACGCCATCGCCGACGACGTGCAGGGCGAGGCCGGCTTTCCGAGGTGGCTGCTGCGCGCGAGCCAGGGCCGCGGCGATCGCGCGCGTCGGGCGGTGTTGCCGGCCTGGCAGCCGGCCGCCTACAACCTGCACCTCGGCCAAGCCGCGCCGCTGCAGACCTGGGGTGTGTCGGACCGGCCGATGTACCGCAGCGGCGACACCGTGCGTTACCGGCTGTGGCAGCGCCAGCGCAGCGGCGGCAGATTGCTGCGCATCGAAACGCCGCCCGCGCATGCGCTGCAGCTGTTCGATCGTGACCAGAGACGGACGATCCTGCGCTGGGATGCGACGCCCGATGCCGACGGCGGCATCGACGGCGAGCTTGCGCTGCCGGTGCACCTGACCGACGGCACCTACTGCATCGGCACCGGCGAGCGCTACGCGGTGCGCGGCACGTGTTTCTTCGTCGGCACCCATCGTGCGCAGGATCTCTGGGTCGAGGCGACGGGCGATGCGCCGCGCGTGCTGCGCGACGGGGAACGCTTCGATGTCGACCTGTCGGCCGGCTATTACTCGGGCGGGCCGGCGGCGGGCATCGCCCTGTCGCGGGTGACGGCCACAGTGACGCCGCGGGGCATCGGATCGGCGTATCCGCAGCACGCGGCCTACACCTTCATCGAATCCTTCGCCGGCCATGGCCCGGTGCGGCTGGTCGACGCCGTCGATCCCGCGCCGGTGACCGGACCCGATGGCCGCGCCCGAATCGCCCAGCCGGTGACGATGCGCGCGCCCGAGGCGACGCCGGTTGCGTTCGGCGACCTGCGGGTCATCGCCGAACTGCGCCCGGGCGATCGCGAGGCCACCGCGAGCAATGCGGCGAGTGCGCGCTACAGCCGTTATGCACGCTTCACCGGGCTGCAGGTCGAGCCGCGCGCGTTCGACGCTCGCACACCGGTGACGCTGCAGGGGCTGGTCATCGATGCCGAAGGCGCCGTGGTCGATGCGCCGGTGGAGGTGGTGGTGGAATACCAGCCGCACGATGCCGCGGCGGACGCGGCATCCAACGTGGTCGCGCGCTGCAGCGTGCCAACGCGCGAAGCGGTGACCTGCGATGTCCCGCGCAAGGCCCCAGGCCGTTACCGCTTCACCGCGCGCAGTGGCGACGCCGCACCGGCCACCCTCGTGCGCCATGTCTGGGACGGCTGGACGGCGCCCGCAACGCGCCAGCGTGCGACGCTCGAACTGCTGGGTCCGGTGGAAACCAACGGAGATCCGGCCCGGTTTGCGCTGACCCAGCCGCATGCGCGCACCCGCGCTCTACTGGTGTTCGTGGCCGGCAACGACACGCTGCTCGCCCATCAGGTCGAGACCCTCGACCGCAGCGTCGCGCAGCTCACCGTGCCGACCGACCGCGACTGGCGTGGCACGCCGGTGCTGCATGCCTTCGTGCGCGACGCGTCGCCGGGTTCGGTCGTGGGCGGCATCCGCGAGGTGCCGACGCTGACGACGCTTCGCGCCGAAGTGCCGATGCCGTCGACGTCCGAAGCGGACGTGGCGGTAACGGTCGCATTCGACGCCCCCCAGGCGGCGCCCGGCGGACGCCACATGGTGCGCCTGCACAACCCCGGCGATCAGCCGCGCGAGGTCACGCTGGCCGTCGTCGACGATGCGCTGCGCGCACTCGCCGGGCCGTTCCTGGCCTATTCGGATCCTGCCGGCAATGCCTGGCTGGGTATGCGGGCACCCCACGCGACGCCGGCGACGGCCGGGTTTTCGCTGTGGCAGCGTTCGCCGCCATGGGCAGTGCGTTTGCCGTGGCCGACGACTGCGGACGCCGCTTTGGAACCGCCGGTGCCAGCGTATCCCGAGGCGCCGGTGGTGTTCGATGACCCCAGTCCAATGGATGCGCCCGCGCCGCCGCCAGCACCCCCCGCGCCGCCGGCTCCTGCCATGGACATCGGCGCCAGTGTCGATCCTGATTACACGAGCCTCGACCAGATCGTGGTGACCGGCAGCCGCCTCGCCGATGCCGTTGCCGACGCCGGCAGCGGCCGGCGCGATCTCGATATCGACGAGACGCGGGGCAGCGACATGGATCGCGCACTGCAGGCAAGCGCGCGCGTCCGTTCGCATTTCGCCGATACGGCGCTGTGGCTGCCGCGCGTGCGGCTCGCGCCAGGGGAAACCCGCGAGGTGGCGCTGACGCTGCCCGACAATCTCACCCGCTGGCGCGCGATCGCATGGAGCAGCGATGCCGATGACGACTTCCAGGTTGCCGAAGCGACGCTTGAAACCGGCCTGCCCCTTGAGGTGCGCCTGCAGACACCGGTGCGCCTGTATCCCGGCGACCGCTCACGTCTGGCCGCAAACCTGCGCCAGACCGGCGACGTGCCAGCGGCGGTGCGGGGCAGCCTGCAGGTCGAAGGCCTAGATCCGCCGGTGCGCGACACACAAGCGGTCACTCTGGCTGCGCGCGGTCAGGCGAGCATCGCGACCTCCATCGAACCTGTCGCGCCCGGCGCGCTGCAGGTGCTCGCGAGTGCGGAGGCAGACGCCGGTCGCGACGCCGTCGCCGCGACGATCGAGGTCGCGCCGCCAACGATCCGCGGCCGCCGCCTGCAGGCCGGATGGCTCGGCGAGACGCCCGTGTCGCTGGCCCTGCCGCAGTTGCCGGACAGCGCCAGCAGCCCACATCTGCACGTCACCCTGCAGCACGGCGTTGCGGGGCTGGTGTCGCGCTGGACCGGGGACATGCGCGACCACCGCCACCGCTGCTGGGAGCAGATCCTCAGCCGCGCCGTTGCGGCCGCGCTCGCAATCGAACGCGGAGACGTCGCCGACTGGCCGGGCGCCGAAGCCGCTGTGCGCGAAGCGCTCGACAACGCCGCGGTGTTCCAGAACGGCGGCGGCGATTTCAGGTTCTTTGCCGATGGCGTCGACGCGGCGTACGCCGGTGCGCGGACGCAGTTCGCGCTGACCGCCTGGACGGTGCGTGCGTTCAATGAACTGCGCGGGCTGGGGTATCCGGTCGATGCCGGCATCGACCAGCGTGCCCGCGATTTCTTGGCGAGCCGCGCACGCGAGCCCTTGCCGGTAGCCGCAGATGCGGTCGCCGCCAATGAACGTGCGTTCGCGCTCAGTGCCTTCCGTGATGCGCCGGCCGCCTCGCTCGACGACAGCTTCGCGCGCTGGGCGCAGCTCGCGATGCCCGCACGCATCGCGCTGACCTCGGGCCTGCGGCACGCGAACCATCCGTCTGCCGACGAGGCGCTCGCGCGTCTGTTGCAACAGGCCCCGGCGCAAGGGCCGGTGCGCACGCTGCGTGCAGCCGGCGATGCGACGCGCTGGATGGGTTCGCCGCTGCGCGAGCAATGTGCGCTGATTGATCTGCTGCATGGCGACACGACGCATGCGACCGAACGTCGTGCCCTGATCGCCGGCCTCGGCGATCTCTACGCGGGCGGCACGCCGGCGGTGGACACGCAGAGCGGCGCGATGTGTCTGCTGGCCCTGCGCGATGTCGCGCGTCCGGGTACCGGAACGGTGTCGGCCGCATTGCAGCCCGGCACCGCGGCCGAGCAGACCTTGAGCGTCGCGCCCGGTGACGTGCAGACGGACTGGCAGGGCGCGTTGCCCACCGACGGACGGCTCGCGATCGCCAACCGCTCCTCGGGCGATGCGCCGGCCGGCTATATCGCCGAGATCGCGTTCGACGAGGACGCCCGGCAGGCCCGCGCGTCGGCCGTCGGCTTTTCGATCGAGCGCCAGTACGCGGTGTTGCGCGATGGCGCATGGACGTCGATCGATGGCGCGAACGTGCGCGAAGGCGATTGGCTGCGCGTCACCCTGCGCGTGCGCACCAGCGCGACGCGCTACTTCGTCGCGGTCACCGATGCGGTGCCGGGCGGCCTGCGGCCGACCGATCTGGCGCTGGGCGCAATCGCGGGTCTGGATCTGGAGCAGGTATCGGACGAGGGCAGCAGCTGGTTTGCCACACGCCGGCTCGATCCGCGGTCGCCCCGCTTCTATGCCGAGCGTCTGCCAGCGGGGACGCATGCACTGCACTACTTCCTGCGCGCGGGCAACGGCGGTGACTACCTCGCCGCGCCGGCCACTGCTGAACTGATGTACGGCGGCGCCAGCAATGCACGCACGGCGGCGCAGCGCGTGGTCGTGGACGCGGGGCCGTGAGCCCCGCATCCCGTCATCACATCAGCGGCGCTGCTGCGCCGGGATGAACACCGTTTCCACCGCTTCGGCCAGCTGGTCGGGCGGCAGCAGGCCCTGGTCGAGCAGGAAGTTGTTGAACGCGCGCCGGTCGAACTTGGCGCCCAGCGCGAGCTCGGTGCGCATGCGCAGTTCGAGGATCCGCGTGTAGCCGTAGAAGTAGCTGGTCGCCTGGCCCGGTGCGTTGAAGGTGTAGCGGTCCAGTTCCTGGCGCGCCATCGCGGGTGAGAGCATCACTTCCTCGGTCAGCACGCGGCCGGCGCGTTCGCGGTCGATCATGCCAAGGTTGAGCATCGGGTCGAGCATCGCGCGGGCGGCGCGCAGCAGGCGGAACTGCAGCGCGATCAGCTGGCCGTCGAGCGGTTCGTACGGCACCAGTTCTGCTTCGGCGTACAGCGCCCAGCCTTCGACGTTGACCGAGTTGAACGCGAACATCGAGCGGGCCAGCGATACGCCGCGCTCGACCATCGCGGTGAACTGCAGCTCGTGGCCCGGGCGACCTTCGTGCGCCGACAGCGTCCAGCGCACGGCATCGAAGTTGAAGTCGTCATAGGCGGCGTCATCGCCTTCGCCGCCAGGGTTGCCGACCGGCAGCACGAACGTGCCCTGCTGTCCGGTGTTGCCGACCAGCGGCGCCGGGCGGAAATGCGGCGCGGGCTGCGCGGCCGATTCGGCATCCGAGCCCAGGCGCATCTGCATCTCGCGCTGCGGCACGTCGACGATGTTCTCGCGCTCGATGATCGGATCGATCGCGTCGATGACCTCGCGGTAGCTCGCTTCGAGCCTGTCGTTGGGAATCGTGTCGCGCTTGAGCGCGGCGATGACCTCGCGGTAGTCGGTCGCCGCGATGCCCTTTTCCTTCGCGACCAGAGGCGCAATCTGCTGCATCTGCGCGCGGATTTCCATGAAGGCCAGCTGCGCGCGCTGCATCAGCAGCTGCGGGTCGACATCGGTGCCGTACTGCTTGAGCCCGAACGCATACAACTCGGGCGGCAGGCGCGTATCGTCGCGCGCCTGCGGCAGCACGGTGCTGCGGGTCCAGTCGGCGTAGGCGGTGATCTCCTTCGCGATCGCCTCGAGCGCGGGCTCCGCGTTCTCGACTTCGTATTCCTCGAACAGTTTGCGGATGCCGGCGATGTAGGTGTCGGCGCTGTCGAGCGCGCGCTGCACCTCGAGCTTCGTCGGCTGCAGCAATTCGGGATTCGACAGGCGCTCTTCATAACGCTGGCGGGCGAGGGTGGTGATCGGTGTGCTGCCTTCGGCGAGGCCGGCGTAACGTTGCAGGCGGGCGAGTGCATGCACGCGGCGCTCGGGTGGCGTCTGCGTCGACAGCAGGCCGTTGATGCCGCCGAAGATCAACTGCGGTGCGTCGGTCCACGGCAGCAGGTAGCGCTCGCCGAGCGTGCTGCCCTCGATGCCCTGGTCGATGCTGGTCAGCAGGATCTGCAGGTCCTGGCGCACGTTGGCATCGCGCTCGAGTTCGAGCTGCGTTTGCAGCTGGGCGCGCGCCGCGGTCATCGCGTCGCGGTAGCGGCGGGCGTTGTCCGGGCCGAAGTCCGCGACCTGGTCGTCGTAGCCGGGCACGCCGAAGAAGCCTGCGGATTCGGGCTGGAACGGCGCCTGGGCGTCGATCAGGATCTGCGACAGTTCGTTGCTGCGCGTGACCCAGGCTGGCGATGCGGTCTGCGATGCGGCGACGGCGGCCTTGGCGTCATCGGTGTGGGCGAGGGCCGTGAGCGGCACGGCAAGGGATAGGGCAATCGCGAGGACAAGCGGCTTCATGGCGGTACCAGCGGCAAGGGAAACCCCCGACCCTATGCCCCCATGCGCCGCGCGGCAATGGCCGATCGTCAGGGCAGCGCGTCTGCGGGGCCCACCGGCGTGCCACGTTCGACCAGATCGATTCTGCCGTCAATGCCTCGCGGCGGCATGAAGACAAGCTGCTCGTAGAGCCAGACCCCGCGCATGCGCTCAGCGGTCGCGGTGATGCGCCCGCTGCCATGCGGGCCGGAGAGCGTGAACGTCAGGTCCGCATATCCCGAGCCGCCGCCTTCTGTCGACGTATCGATACGCCCCATCGGCATGAAGCCGGGGGTCATCGGTTCGCCAAGACGTACAACGAGGTCGGGATGCGCCCGGGCGCGGGCCAGTGCATCCGCATAGACATCGGAGGACTGCATCGAGCCACGGACTGCAAACAGCACCAGCGCGACGAAGACGAGTGCCACCGACAGGAGTGCGAGTACCGCAAGCGGCACCGCCCACTTCCAGTTGCGTTGCCACCAGCCGCGCGGCAGTGGTGGCATGGACGCGGGGTGCGGCGGCAGTGGAGGCGGGATCGTGGACATGCGTGAGGTGTCGTTGTGTGCGGTCAGGGTGTCAGGCAACGCGCGAGGAACGCCTCGCTGGTGCGGTAACGATGCAGCGCGTCCTTGCCGCGCAGGCCATGCTTGGCACCGGGATACGTCATCAGCTCGAACGGCGTGCCGGCCTGCTGCAACTGGCTCATCAGCTGCGTTGCGTTGGTGAACAGCACGTTGTCGTCGGCCATGCCGTGGATCAGCAAGAGCGCGTTCGGCCGGATGTTGTTCGCGTGGGTGAACACGCTGGCCTCGCGGTAGCCGTCGACATTGGCCTTCGGCAGGTTCATGTAGCGCTCGGTGTAGTGCGTGTCGTAGAGCGCCCAGTCGGCGACCGGCGCGCCGGCGATGCCACAGGCGTAGGCGTCCGGCGCCTTGGCCAGCAGCATCAGCGTCATGTAACCGCCGTTAGACCAGCCGTTGACCGCGATGCGCTTGCCGTCGACCCAGGGCTGTGATTTCAACCACTCGACGCCGCGCAGCTGGTCCTCGACCTCGACCGTGCCCTGGCGCTCGTACAGCGCGCCGACGAAGTCGCGGCCGCGCCGCGGCGTGCCGCGGTTGTCCAGCGAGAACACCACATAGCCCTGCTGCGCCAGGTACTGGTGGAAGCTGGCGTCGGCGCGGCCGGGCCAGGTATCGAGCACGGTCTGCGCGGCGGGGCCGCCGTAGACGAACACGACCACGGGGTGCGGCTTGGTCTCGTCGAAATCCGCCGGCTTGATCAGCGAGTAGTGCAGCGGCGTGCGGCCGTCGGCGGCGGTCAGAGTGCCGAATTCGGTCGGACGATGCGCGGCGAGGAACGGCGCGTAGGGATGATCAGCCGCGGCGAGATTGTTCTCGACCAGCGTCGCGAGCCGCGTGCCGTCGGCGCGGTGCAGCGCGATCTGCGGCGGCGTGGTGGTGTTCGACCAGCTGTCGACATAGACCGAGGCATTACGCGCGAAACTCGCGCCATGCATGCCGGGTTCGGTCGACAGCGCGGTGTAGGCGCGCGTGCCGTCGAGGCCGACGCTGTAGATCCGCGATTCGGTCGCGCGCGGCAGCGCCTTGCCGTCTTCGAGCGCCATGCCGGCGCGGAAGTAGGCCAAGCCCGCGGACGCATCGACGGCCAGCAACTCGTCGACCGGCCAGTCGCCCCGGGTGAGCTGGGTCATGCGGCGGCCGTCCTCGGACGCGAGATACAGATGCTCGAATCCGTCGCGTTCCGACGACCACACGAAGCGGCCGTCATCGAGGAAGCGCAGGCTGTCGTGCAGTGGCACCCAGGTGCGGCCGCGCTCGGTAACCAGCGTGCGCTGCGCGCCGGTGGCGAGCGTGGTCTCGACGAGTTCGAGCGTCTGCTGGTCGCGCGACTGGCGCTGGAAGGTCAGGCGTTGCGGGTCGCGCCAGTGCACGCGGGCGAGATAGATATCGGGGTTGGCGCCCAGATCGACATCGGTGACCGCACCGCCCTGGGGCGCGACGACATGCAGGGTCACGCGCACGTTGTCGTCGCCGGCAGCCGGGTAGCGCTGCTCGACGACTTCGGTGCGATCGGGATAGACCTCGTAGCGCTTCTGCACCGGTACCGGCGATTCATCGATACGCGCGTAGGCGATACCGCTGTCGTCCGGGGCCCACCAGTAACCGGTGTGGCGGTTCATTTCCTCGTCGGCGACGAATTCGGCGACACCGTTGCCGATCACGTCGCTGCCGTCGGTCGTCAGCTGGCGCTCGGCGCCGGTCGCCAGATCGATGACCCACAGATTGCGCGCGCGCACGAAACTGACGAAGCCGCCGCGCGGCGAGACCTTGGGATCGGTCGCGAAGCCACCGCCGTCAGTGAGCTGGCGCACCGCCCCGGAACCGGACTTCGACAGGTCGTAGAGATACAGCTCGCCACCGAGCGGAAACAGCAGCCGCTGCGCATCCGGCGCCCACTGGTAATCGACGATGCCGGACTGCCCTGCGATGCGCTGCCGCTCGCGGCGCGCCTTCTCTGCATCGCTGAGCGTCTCCTCGCCCGGCAGCACGACCTTCGAATCGACCAGCATCTGTGTCTGCCCACTGGCGATGTCGTATTCCCACAGGTCGAGCTGGTTGCGGTTCTCGTCCTTGCCGCGCAGGAAGGTCACACGCGAGCCGTCCGGCGCGACCTGCGGTTTCATCAGCGTCGGCCCCGACAGCGGCGCATCGCCGGTGATGGCTTCGAGCGTGAGGCCGCCGTTGGGCGGCGTGGCGGCAAGGGTGGACGTGGTGGCGATCATCAGGGCGGCAGCGGCAAGTACGGAGCGCATGGCGGGTCCAGCGGAGCGAGACGCCCAGTGTATCGGGTGGGGGCAGGATGCCCCGCTCAGGCCTCAGTCTGCGCAGACTTCGCGGCGCACCGTGCTGTCGGACCAGCCCCACATGCGATGCACCTGCGGCTGGAAGGTGTGCAGCACTTGGCCGCAGGTGTTACGCGTCGTTGAAGGCAGGCACGCGGCATGCGCGCCGTCGGCGGCGACGTACCACACCGCGCGATCGGGCGGCGTTTCGACATGGGCCAGCGTGAGCAGTTCTGCAGCCACGTCGAGTGCCGCGGTGCGTCGCCAGTCTTCGCCGGCCAGTGCATCGCAGCGGGCCGGATCGGCAATCATGGGCGCAGGGATCGACGCGCAGGCGGTGAGCAGGCAGGCGGCGGTCATAGTGGCGAACTTTCGCATCCGAGGTCGTCCGTGATTCCGGGAGGCCTCCGATCCTACGCAACCGCGCGCGGCGGTGTAGACCGCCACGCGCGATGAGCCGTCAGCGACGCCCCTGCCCGAACAGCAGCTTCTTTTCCTCGTCGCTCATGGTCTTGCCCGCATCGGGATTGACCTCTTTTGCCTTCGCATACGCGCGCGCGGTGGCGGGGCGTGCCTGGATCGCGGCATGCCAGCGCTGGACTTCCGGGTAGGGCGTCATGTCGATCGGCGCCTTGTCGTAGACACCGATCCACGGGTACGTCGCCATGTCGGCGATCGAATACGCGTCGCCGGCGATGAAGGCGCGGCCCTTCAGATGTGTGTCGAGCACCTGCAGCAGGCGGTTGGCTTCGTTGGTGTAGCGCTCGATCGCGTACGGAATCTTCTCGGGCGCGTAGACGTTGAAGTGGCCGTACTGGCCGGTCATCGGGCCGAGACCGGCCATCTGCCAGAACAGCCATTCCAGCGTTTCGATGCGCACGCGCGGATCGGTCGACAGGAACTGGCCGGACTTCTCCGCCAGATACAGCAGGATCGCGCCGGATTCGAATACGGTCTGCGGATCGCCGCCGTCGGCCGGGGCATGGTCGACGATCGCCGGCATCTTGTTGTTCGGCGAGAACGCGAGGTACTCCGGCTTGAACTGGTCGCCCTTGCCGATGTTGACCGGGTGGATCGTGTAATCGAGGCCGGCTTCTTCGAGAAACAGCGTGATCTTGTGGCCGTTGGGGGTGGGCCAGTAGTGCAGGTCGATCATGGGGGCGACGCTCCGCGGGACAGGTGTGTCGAGTCTAGGCGCGCGGTCGTAGGGCGGCGTGGATGTTGGACGCACGCTGCGTTGCGGTGGTGGCGATTTGGGTGCGGACAGGACGCGGCCGCGTGGCGGGCGGCGTCGGATGGAACGCGAAGTCCGACCGGCAGGGGAAGCAAAGCCTACTCGGCCAGCAGGAAGCGAAGCCCTCCCCCGCCAGCGGGGGAGGGTTGGGTGGGGGCAGCCCGTTGCCGCAGAACCTGGTCACCAGATTCCGCCGCCTCGCCGTCTGCCTGGGAAGCCATGCTTCCGGCGTCCGGAACGTTCGCCCCCATCCCGGCCTTCCCCCGCGAACGGGGGAAGGAGCGGATTGCCACGAGTGATTACTGCGTCTTGCAGTCGAGCCTATGCGTCGCTTCGGTGCCGACGCGGATGTCGGCCAGGCCCAGCGTCAGTCCAGCGGGTGCGCGGATTGCGAACGGCGTGCTGACGCGGGCGGCGTCGAGGTCGGCCGTGGTCAGGCACTTGAGCGGCACGCCGGCGGTGATCCATTCGCCGCGCGGCACGGTGCCAAGCCAAGGACCGATCGGCAGTTCGGCCTTGCAGTCGTCGCCGCAGCTCGCGTACAGCACGGTATCGCCAGAGGCCGGCAGGGCATCGACGCGCAACGTCACCAGCAGCAGGGAATCGCCATTGGTCTCGCGGCTCAGGTCGAATGGCGAGTGCGACAGCAGCTCGGCGGTCGCATTGCCGGTCCATGTCAGCAGGCGCGCGCCTTCCTGGGTCTGGTAATCGACCGCGGCGAGGGTGAGCGTGCCGTCCGGCGTGGCGACGCGCGGGTGCAGGACATCGGCGCCGCGGCCGTCCGCGCCGGTGACCACCAGGCGGATGCCGGGGCCGGGCACGCCCTTGGCGAAATAGCCCGCGTCCTTGCCGTCTTCGGCACTGACGCCGGCGTCTTCCGACAATGCGTCGAGGTTGCCGGCATCGGCGTAGGTCAGGCCGTGACCAAATGCGAACAGCGGGTCGTAGCCTTCCATGCCGACGTTGTTGAGGTACTGGTCGGCGCGGCGCGGCCACGAGAAGCTCAGCTTGCCCTTGAAGTCGTGCTGCGGCTGGCCATCGGCGCCGCGCAACAGCACGTCGGCGATGCCCGCACCTTCCGAGCCCGGCAGCCAGGCGGCGACGAAGGCGTTGGACGCGTTGATCTCGCGGTTCATCCACAACGGCCGGCCGCTGAGGAACACCGAGATCACCGGAATGCCATCGGCCCGCAGGCGCTTGACCAGTTCGAGGTCGGCATCATCGCCGGGCTTGTACAGCAGGTTCGGCAGGTCGCCGAGGAACTCGGCATACGGGTCCTCGCCGAACACGACGATCGCCACGTCCGGCTTCTGCCGGTACGCGCCGTCGACCGCGAGCTGCGCGGTACCGCCGGCGGCCGTGACCTGCGTGCGGATGCCGTCCCAGATGGTGTCGCCGTTGGGATAGTCAGCGCGCTTGGTGCCGGTGCCCTGCCAGTTGAGCGTCCAGCCGCCGGACTGCTTGCCCATGTCGTCTGCGCCGTCGCCGGCCACCAGCACGTTCTGGTCCGCGGCGAGCGGCAGGATGCCATCCTGGTTCTTCAGCAGCACCAGCGATTCGCGCACCGCGCGGCGTGCGACCTCACGGTGTTCCGGCGCGCCGAGCAGTTCGAACTTGCCGCCGAGTGCACGTTCCGACGGCTTGGGCGCGTCGAACAGGCCCATGCGGAATTTGACCCGCAGGATGCGGCGCACCGCGTCGTCGAGGCGTTCCATCGGAATCTCGCCCGACTGCACGTGCTTGACCGTGCTGTCGTAGAGGCCGCGCCAGCTGTCGGGCGCCATCGCCATGTCGAGGCCGGCGTTGAACGTCGCCGCGCAGTCTGTGGTGGTGCAACCCGGCAACTGGCCGTGGCCGTTCCAGTCGCCGACGATGAAGCCACCGAAGTTCATGCGGTCCTTGAGCACGTCGGTCAGCAGCGCCTTGTGCCCATGCATGCGCTGGCCGTGCACGCTGTTGAACGAGGCCATGACCGCCTGCGCACCGGCCGCGATCGCCGGCGGGTAGCCCGCGCCGTGGATGTCGCGCAACTGCGCTTCGGTCACTGCGGTTTCGCCCTGGTCCTTGCCGCCGGCGGTGCCGCCGTCGCCCAGGTAGTGCTTCACCGAGACCATGACGTGGTGATCGTCGAGGAAGTCCGGCGAACCGGCCTTGCCCTGCATGCCTTCGACGACGGCCGGCGCGAACGCGGCGACGATGTCGGGCGATTCGGAATAACCCTCGTAGGTGCGGCCCCAGCGGTCGTCCTGCGGCACGGCGACGGTCGGCGCGAACGCCCATTCCATGCCGGTGGTGCGGGTTTCGATCGCGGTGACGCGGCCGATCTCGCGCATCAGTTCGGCATTGCGCGTGGCGCCCAGGCCGATGTTGTGCGGGAACAGCGTCGCGCCGACGATGTTGCTCTGGCCGTGCACGGCATCGATGCCGAAGATCACCGGAATCGCCTTGCCGCCACCGGCGGTGTCCATCGACGCTTCCCAGTAGGCGTCGGCCAGCGCCAGCCACTCGGCGGGCGTCGCGTCGTAGCGGCCGCCCGGATCGGAGTTGCCGCCGGCCAGAATCGAGCCCAGGCGGTACTTGCGCAGGTCCTCGGGCGTGATGTCGGCGATGTCGCCCTGCACGATCTGGCCGACCTTCTCCTCGACGGTCATCGTCGCCATCAGATCGGTGATGCGCTGCTCGAGCGCAGCGTCATCGGCCAGGGGCCACGCGGTCTCGGGCCAGTTGGCGGCGTCGATCGCGCCGGCGTCGGCCGCGTTCGTTGCCGCAGGTTCGGGCGTGGCGGCAGCAGCGGGCGCGTCGTCGCGCGCGCAGGCACCGAGGACGAGGACCGCGAGCATCGCGGGCAGCAGTGCGCGGCGGAAGGGACGGTGTGCGGGGCGATGCGACTGGATCATCGAAGGGCTCCGGATCAGGAGAATGCGACCTGGGCCGCGGATGGGACGGACGCCATGCTGCGAAACAGCGATGACAGCGTTGTCAGACGGCCGCTAGCATAGCCGCGAGCGGGCGCGCAGGCTTGCTGCACAGCATCATCGACATGCACGGCGCCTAGTGCACTGTGGCTCTGGCAGAATGCGCCACCGGGACGACCATGGTCGGATTGAACAGCATGCGTGTGCGGATCGAGGATGTCGCCGAAGCGGCGGGCGTGTCGATGAAGACCGTCTCGCGCGTGCTCAACCACGAGCCGAATGTGTCGGAACGCACGCGTCTGGCCGTCGAGGCGGCGGTGGAGAAGCTGCAATACCGGCCGCTGGCCTCGGCGCGTCTGCTCGCCGGTCGCCGCTCGTATCTCGTGGCGATGCTCTACGACAATCCGTCGAGCAACTACCTCATGGAGGTCGAACTCGGCGTGCTCGACGCCTGCCAGTCGCAGCACTACAACCTGATGCTCGCCCCGGTCGACTACACCGCCAAGGACATCGTCGCCAAGGTCGAGTCGATGATCGTGCAGTCGCAACTCGATGGCGTGGTGCTGACACCGCCGATCACCGATGACGCCAAACTGATCGCCCGGCTCGACGAGATGGGCATCCCGTTCGCAAGCGTGTCGGCGCAGGAACAGAACCGGCGTATCGGTGCGGTCGTCGACGAGCGCAGCGCTGCGCGCGACGTCGTGCTGCATCTCGCCGGGCTCGGCCACCGCCGCATCGCCCACATCAAGGGCCATCCTGCGCACGGCGCCAGCCGCTGGCGTCTGGCCGGGTATCGCGATGGCCTCAAGCAGGCCGGTCTTACCTACGACGCCGCACTGGTCGTGGCCGGCAAGTTCTTCTACGAATCCGGCTTCGACGCGACCAATACGCTGCTCGACCTGCCCGATCCGCCGACCGCGGTCTTCGCCGCCAACGACGACATGGCGGCCGGTGCGATCTGCGCGATCTGCGAGCGCGGCCTGTCCGTGCCGAAAGACGTGTCCGTGTGCGGTTTCGACGATATGCCGATCGCGCGCCACATTTATCCCTCGCTGACCACCGTGCGCCAGCCCAGCCGCGAGATGGGCCGGCTGGCCGGGCTCGAACTGCTCAAGGCGATCCGCGACAGCAGCGCGGGCGAGACACTGGAATTGCCGTACGCGCTGCAGGTGCGCAAGTCGACGGGGCCTGTGCGGGGCTGAACCCGCAGACTTGGCGGTCCGATCGGGCGATCAGGGTTTCGGCGCGGGCGCGTAACGGCGCATGTAATCCATGTGCGCAGGCAACTGGTCCGCCGTTGTGCGCACATACGTGCGGATGTCGTCGAGGAACCGGGTCAGATCTTCGGGGGCCATGACGTCGGCAGTCGGGTGGTAGCGCTTCGGCACCACGCCTTGCCCCATCATCACCTGGATCCACGAGTTCTCGCCGAACAGCTCGCCGGGCACGTGGAAAACACTGCCGGTCTCGCGGAAAAGTTCGATGCGATGCCGCAGCGTCGGTGGAATCTCCATCTGCGTGATCGCACGCCAGTACGGCGTGTCGTCGCGCCGGGTAAGGTGATAGTGCATCACCACAAAGTCGCGGACGTGCTGCAGCTCTTCGGCCAGGCGCGCGTTGTACTCGTCGACCGCGACCGCGGTGATCGTCTGCGGGAACGCCTTCACCAGATGCAGGATGCCGCGCTGGATCAGATGGATGGTGGTCGATTCGAGCGGCTCCACGAAGCTGCCGGCCAGGCCCAGCGCGACGCAGTTCTTGTGCCAGGCTTTCTGCCGCTGCCCCGGGCGGAAGCGGATCGGCCACGGATCGCGCATCACCTCGCCCTCGAGGCTGGACAGGAACGCGTGCTTGGCCTCGTCGTCGGCCATGTACCGGCTGGAATAGACGATTCCGTTGCCCACGCGGTGCTGGAGCGGAATCCGCCACTGCCAGCCCGCGCCGCCGGCGATCGCCCGCGTATAGGGCACCGCGTCGCGCACAGCGGTGGTCTGGGTGGCCAATGCGCTGTCGTTGAACAGCCAGTGCGACCAATCGTCGTAACCGACGTTGAGCGTGCGTCCGATCAGCAGCGCGCGGAAGCCGGTGCAATCGATGAACAGATCGCCTTCGATCTCGTCGCCGTTTTCCAGGCGGAGCGCGGTGATGTCACCCGACGCTGCATCGGTGCGGACCTCCACGATCTTGCCCTCGACGCGCCGCGCGCCATGGCGCGCACTGAACTCACGCAGGAACCGCGCGTAGTGGGCGGCGTCCATGTGGTACGCATAGTTGATGCCGTTCCGCGGCAGGTGCGCGAAGCGGTCCTCCAGCCCGGCCAGCAGCTCGACGCAATAGTCCTCGTAGCCGCTGGCGATGCCCAGCTCGCGACCGCGCAGCCAGAAATGCTGGAATCCCGCCGACCAGTGGTCGCGGCCCGAGGTGCCGAAGGAATGGATGTAGCGATGGCCGGGCTCGAGCCAGTTCTCGAACGAGATGCCGAGCTTGATCGTGCCCTGCACGGCGGACATGAAGGCCTGTTCGTCGATCTCGAGCAGGCGATGGAACGTCACCAGCGTGGGAATGGTCGCCTCGCCGACGCCGACCGTTCCGATCTCTTCGGATTCGACCAGGGTGACCTCGATGGCGCGACCGAGCACCTTGGACAGGGCCGCCGCGGCCATCCAGCCCGCAGTGCCGCCGCCGGCGATGACCACGCGCCGCACGGGTGCTCGTGAGGAAGCTTCGACATCGCGCATGGTCATGGTGTCCCCGTCATCGGTTGAGGCGCTGCAGCAGCTTGGCCCGCAGATCGCGGGCAAGGGTTTCGTCCAGCGGCGCGAGCACCCGGCGCGCGTGCTCGGGAATATGGCCGGCCGTCGCGTCGTCGGCATCGAACACGTAATGGCGGAAGATCTCGCGCCAGTGCGCACGCTCGCCATCCGGCAGGTCGCGGATCGACATCAACGCGAGCATCAGGGCGTTCATCGGCGTGTCCATCCATGCCGGTGACTGTCGCCACCAGTAGTTCACCAGCACGTTGAAGGGTTCGAGACCTTCCATGTGGTGCCACCACAGCGACGGGATGAACACCGCATCGCCGGGCTCGAGTTCGGCGCCCTGTGCGTGGCGCATCGCTTCAGCGAACTTCGGGAAACGGGCGAGGTCGGGCGCGGCAAAGTCCACCAGGCTGATCGGTTGGCCGGCCGGGGTCAGATCCAGCGGGCCGATGTAGAGGTTGGCCAACTGTTCGGGCGGAAACAGCGTGACGCGGCGGCGGCCCGCGGCGACGCAGGCGAGGTTGTCGGGCAGATCCTGGTGCGCGGCGATGCGGGTGCGGTTGCCGATCCAGATGCTGGCCAGCGGCGCGCGGCTTCCCAGGTCGACTGCGTTGGCCGCGTTGAAGCCCGGCAGCCAGGTGTCGATCGTCGTCGATGCAACGTAGATCGCAGGCGGTGCATCGGTCTGCGCGTAGTTGAGCAGCGTGCGCAGCACGACATCGAGCGGCACCTGTTCGCGGCGGAAGTTGAAGCCGCGCATCGCGTCGTCGTAGAAGAAACGCCCGTCGATCTCCGGTGGACCCACGGTCACCGCCGCCGGCGGCGCGCCGGGCCGCACGACGCCGCTGAGGTAGGCGACTGCGGCATTCGCACCCGCCTGCGCGGCACGCACCATCGGCCAGTCGCGGACCAGCCCGCGCAGCACGACCGGTCGCCCACCGAGCAGGATGTCGTCCGGTACCGGCGCGTCGCCGCGGACGTCGTGCCGCTCGGCGATCGGCTCAGGCCGTTGCAAGCCGGCCTCGCATGCGTTCGATCAGATCGCGGAACCGCGAGGCGGACGCGATTGCCATGTAGATCGCCTCCAGATGCCCTGCTGCATGCAGCGCGCCGATCGCCTCAGGCGCAAGCGTGCGCAGACGCGTCTCGTCGATGATGTGGAAACCCGAGAGGCGATGCGTGCGGCCGTCGTCGAGCGTGATGTCGAGCGTGAAGGGTTCCAGCAGCGCGTGCGCCTGCAGGGCGTCTACGAATGCCGGTGTCCGCGCGATGCCGTCGTGCAGGCGTTGCAGTACAGATTGCACGCGCTGGAAATACGGCGTGAAGCCGCCATGGGCTAGGAAAAGCGCTTCGCCGGTTCCGGATCGCAGGCGTGGATGGTCCAGGTCGACATGGACCATGGGACGGTCGCCGGCGTTGCCGATCAGGAACGGCCCGCGCTCGATCGCCAGCGGCACGTAGTGCGCCTGCCAGCCATCCGCATCGAGAAACAGGTTCTGGCCGTGTTGCAGTCCGAGCAGAGCCAGCGGTTGCACGCGGTCGCCGTCGACATGGAAGAGGACGGGATAGTGCGCGTGCAGTTCGCGGAATTCATCTGGAAATGTCGGCGCAACCATCACCGCATCGCCCGACGCCGCACTGCGGGTGGTGTCGATGCGCAGATCGCGATGCGCGACGGGGTCGAGCTGGACGTGGCGGGTCATCGTGGGCCGGCCGGCAGCGGTCGCTGAAGAGAGCACGCAGCATAGCGCTGCGCGCGGGCGGAGACCGCGCATCCTTCGAGGATGCGCGGCCCGGCGGTGCATCAGAAGCGGTAGCGCGCGCCGAACATGTAGCGCGGACCGGTCTGCGTGGCGAAGCGCAGCTGATTGGTGTGCCGCGCATGCACGCGGTAGGTCTCGTCGGTCAGGTTGATGGCCTCGGCATGCAGCGAGAACTGCGGCGTGACCTGGTAGCTGATATTGAGATCCAGCTGGCCGTAGGCTTCGGTGTAGTTCGGATTCGGACCCTGGCCACCGATGCCCGACAGGAACTCGTCGCGCCAGTTGTACGCCGCACGCACCTGCCACTGGTTCTTGTCGTAGAACGCAACGACGTTGGCCGAGTCGCTGAGGCCGATCATCGGGTACTGGTCGCCCAGGCTGTTGTTGTCGAACGTCAGGCCGGAATCGACCATCGTGTAGTTCGCTGCGACGCCGAAGCCGCTCTGTCCGAACATGTGCTGGACGTTGAACTCCCAGCCATCGAGCGAATCGGAGCGCTGGTTGGCCGGCGTGTTGATGTCGAAGCCGGCGATCGGATCCGTTTCCAGGCCGACGATGCTGCCCGTCCGCTCCCCATTGGCGTTGATGCCGGTGTAGGTGACACCCGGATCGCCCGCGTGGTTGAGGAAGATGTAGTTGCGGATGCAGACCGCGTCCGACGTCCCGCAGCCATTGGCGATCGCGTTGTTCCAGTACGTGCCGCCCACGGGGGTGTGCAGGTCGAACGGCGTGTCGCGGACGATGGTGTCGCTGATGAAATTGTCGATGTTCTTGCGGAACCAGCCCACCGACACATAGCTCGCTTCGCCGTAGTACCACTCGAACGACAGGTCGAAGTTGGTCGACTTCAGCGGTTCGAGCCCCGGGTTGCCCTGGGAGCCGTCGCCACCGTCGATACGCACGATGTTGGCAAGGCTCAGGCCGCCCTGGATCTGCTGCCAACCCGGCCGGCCGATCGTCTGGCTGTAGCTGCCGCGCAGCACCATGTTCTCGGCAACGTTCAGGCTCAGGTCGATGCTCGGCAGGAAATGGTCGTATTTGCCGGTCTGGCTGATGAAATCGCGTTCGCCGTCGTAGACCACGTACAGCTCGTTGGCCGAATCCCAGCTGATGCCGTTGGCCACGCGCGCGAGTGCTTCGGAGGTGACGTCGGTTTCCTCGTAGCGCACGCCGGCTGCGACGCGGAGCGGCATCGACCAGTCGAACTCGGTGCTCCACTGCACGTAGGCGGCCTTGGATTTCTCCTCGGTGCGCAGGTCCTCGGTGAATTCCGTCGGCGCGCGGTACAGCGAGTCGTCACCGGCGATCTCACCGGCGCGTGCCCGTAGCCGGTCGAAGTCGAACATCATGAAACGGCCGGTGAAGCGCGGATCATTGTGGCCACGGAACGCATCGAAATAGTGCGCCATGTCGTCGGCGTAGAAGATGCTGTCGTCGTAGTCACCCGGGCTGCCCACGCCGCCCCAGGTGTCACGCTGCATGACCGCGGAGGCGGTGCGGTTGTTGACCTCGGTCATCGACACACCGAAATCCAGGTTGGAATAATTCTCGAACGTGAAGCGGCCGCCGGCCTGGATCTGCTCGACCTCCGACTTGTTGTAACTGTTCTGGAACACCGAACCGGTGACCACGACGTCGGACGCCTCGATCTGATCCACGCCCGGCGGCAGGCCGATCGTCAGGATCGGGAAGTCGCCGCTGTAGTCGACCGATGTGGAAGCGCGACGGAATGCCGCGGTGCCGAGCACGCCGGCCGAGCCGTACGGACTGTCAGGACTCGATTCAGCAGTGGAGTTGTGATAGTCGAGATGCAGCTTCAGCGAATCGGTGGCATCCCACTCGACATTGAAGCCGGTCGACTCCAGCACGTTGCGCGTGGCGAGCTCCATGCCGCCCATCGCGATGTCGGCGTAAACCGGGTTGCCGTTCTCGTCGAAGGACACGTTGTCTTCGCCGTATTCGATCGGGCCGGCAATCGGGCCATCGGTCCACGAGCTGTCGCCGGGGCCGTAGTTGAACCACACCGACAGTTCGTTGCGCTGCTGCTGCACCTTGTTCTCGGCATAGGTGTAGTCGAGCGTTGTGCGCACGGAGTCGATCGGCTGCCACTGGAACGTCGCCTGGCCATTGGTGCGCTGACGCTGCACGCCGTTGACGCTGTAACCGGTGTTCTGCGGACGGCCGTAGATCGTATCCGGCCCAGGCCGGTTGGTGATGCGGTCGTAGCCGGTCTCGCCGGGCAGTGGCAGACGGTTCCACGAGTTGGTGTCGTCACCCTGGAACATCGCCCAGCCATCGGCCACGGAGGCCTGGCTGTAACCCGAATCGCGCTCCTGGTAGCTGCCGCTCAGGGCGACACCGAAGCGACCGTCGGCGGAGGTGTTGCTGAAGATGCCCGACAGCTCGCCGGTGATCGAATCTCCCGGGTAGGTGTCGGGCAGGTTGTCGACCGACGTATCGTGCACGCCCTTAATGCCGACGTTGGCATGGAAACCGGGATTGTCGAGCGGGCGCGCGGTCTTGACGTTGATCGTCGCGCCGATGCCGCCGGTCGGGGTGGACGCCCGGCTGCTCTTGAACACCTCGATTTCCGAGACCGATTCCGATGCCAGGTTGGCGAAATCGAACGCACGCGAGTTGGACGTGCCGCCGCCGCCCGGGCCAAGGTTGGAGGCCGGCATCTGGCGGCCGTTGAGCAACACGAGATTGAAGTCGGGACCGACGCCGCGGACGGTGACCTTGGAGCCTTCGCCGCTGGCGGTGCGGTCGATCGACACGCCCGAGATGCGCTGCAGCGATTCGGCGAGATTGGTGTCGGGGAACTTGCCGATGTCTTCGGCGACGATGCCGTCGACGATGCCCTGCGAGTCGCGCTTGAGGTTCATCGACGAGGTGAGGCTGCCGCGGATACCGGTCACGGTGATCGCGTCGAGTTCGGTGGCCTCGTCGGTGTTGGCGGCGGTGTAGGGCGTCTGGGTCTGGTTCTGGTCGGCCACCTGCGCGGCCAGTGGCGGCGCGAGCGCGAACAGCAATGCGGACGTGAGAAGCCGCTTCTTCGGTGCAGCGTGCAATTGCTTCATGGTTCTCCCCTCCCAAGGATTCGCATGCGATCTGGTTGTGTGCCCGCGCCTCCAGGGGAATGCGGGCGGTGAACGTCAGCGCGGATTGGATGCCAGGTTGACAGCGTTGTCAACGGGAACTGCCGGAGCGGCTGAAAACGGATGCGTAACGCGGAAAAGTGCCTGATTCGTGCTGCGGCGCAGCAGTGGGCTGCGATATCAGCGCGATGGTGCGACGGCCCGGAGCGGGTGCGCCTCGGTGGTCAGGACCGTGGTCGCGGGATCGAGCGTCGCCGGGTCGGCGTAGAGCAGATAGAAGTACTTGAAGGTCTCGGCGAGCACGAAGCTCTCCATCTCGTCCTTCTTCTCTTTGGTCACCACATCGGCAAGTCCAGCGAAGCCGGACGGGGTGCGCGTGTGGCGGATGAAGTCGTCGAACATGGTGCGGCCCATGTCGCGCCAGGCGCTGTCGCCGGTCAGGCGATACAGGTACCAGGCAGACTCGATGATCTCCGGCCGCAGCGGGTAACCGGGCGAGACGACTGCATGGGCGCGGTAGTCCCAGACTTCCGGTTCGATGCCGTGCGCCTGCCACATCGAGAACGCCGAGTGCTGCAGGCGGGCCGCGCGGTCGAGATCCCCGGACACCGCGAGCAGGCCGGAGTAGAACGCATCCAGTGCGCCGAAGCGTGGCGCGATGCGTGCGCCGGTCGCCATGTCGACGTGGCCGTACCACAGCGCGCCATCGACCTCGTCGGCGACATGGGTGTTGATCGCCGCGATGTGCGTGTCCCACATCGTCTTGCAGCGCGGCTCGGCGAACAGCTGCCAGCACTTCCACAGGTATTCGTAGTAGGAATCGATGCGCGCGCCCACATGGGTGCGCGTCTGCGTCCATCGGCCGGTCGTGACATCGAAACGCTCGCCGACCAGGCCGATCGGTGAGCGCATCGCATAGGTCGCTTCGAGCGCGCGCCAGGCCTTGTCCCAGTACACCTGCTTGCCGGTCAGCCGCGCGAGCGTGCCGTATTCGAGCAGCAGCGTGCCGGACTCCGCCGGGTTGCTCTCGGTGCCACTGGCCTTGCCGGTGCGCAGGTTGACAGTCACGTAGGGCAGGCCGGTCGGCGAATCGAAGGCCGGCAACAGGCGCGTGCCGAGATCGTCGGCCAGTGCGAGCAGCCGCGCGTCGCCGGTCATCTGATAGCCGGACAACAGGCCGCCGAGCAGGCGGATCACGATTTCGAAATGCTTGACGTCGAGATCCTTGTCGAACGACAGCTGCGTCGCGATCAGCTCGCGCGCGGCGTCGGCCTCGTCGGTGAGGCCCATGACCAGCAGCGTGTCGAGCGCGTCGACCGGTGTCATCAGCAGCGACTCTGCGTACCAATCGCTGCCGGTATTCGACAACGGTTTGAGCGCATCACGGCCCCAGGCGTACTGGCGGTAGCCGCGCCAACCGTGTAGGAACTCGGCCTTGACGTGTTCGGCCATCACTGCGTCCGCACCGTTGGCATCCAGGCGGCGTTGCGCCTCGGGCGTGACATGCACGACGGTGTGGGTGGCGGCTGTCTGCGCGGTCGGTGCTGTCGACGCGCAACCCGCGAGCAGCACGGCGCAGGCGACGAGTGCGAGGACGGTCGACTGCTGACGAATGCGGTATCGGGAGATGCTCATGCGTCGATGCTCCGGGTGTGCGTGCCGCGCATCACCGCGAGCACGTCGTGGCAGGCGCCCATCGTGTGGTAGTCGGTCTTGCCGGCGGGGCTCTTGAGGTCGTCGTACTTTCGGTTCTGCCGGTCCAGGATGCGGAACCATGCGCCATGGGTGTGGTCGACGAAGTGCCGCCACACGTAGTCCCACAGGCGCAGGTAGTCGTCGCGGTAACGCGTTTCACCGGTGGCATCGAACAGGCGCCAGGCGGTGGCGATCGCCTCGGCCTGCACCCAGAAATACTTGTCGTCGTCGCACCAGAACATCGGCGCGTGTGCGAGGTCAGGTGGTGGCGCGCCGGGCGCGGGCGAAACGTCACGCAGCGATTCCGGCGCGAAGCCGTAGACGATGCCGCCGTGTTCGGCATCCCAACCCTGTGCGAGCGCGGTGTCGTAGAGATGGCGCGCGGTCGGCAGTAGCCAGTCCGGCGCCGCGTCGCGCAGGTGCGCGCGCAGCGACAGCAGCAGCTTGGCCCATTCGATCTGGTGACCGGGCTGGAAGCCCCAGGGCCGGAACAGGTGCCTGGGGTCGTCGCGGTGGTAGTCCCAGTCGACCGACCAGTCCGCCTGCCAGTGCTCCCAGACCAGACCGCCCGACAGCGCCGCCTGGCGGCGCGTCATGTGATCGGCCACCAGAAGCGCGCGCTGCAGATAGTGCGCATCGCCGCCGGCCTCGTGCGCGGCGATCAGCGCCTCGCACAGGTGCATGTTCGCGTTCTGCCCGCGATAGCCGGTGTAGCGCCACTGCGCATCGGCTTCGTCGCGGTACAGGCCCGCATCCGCGTCCCAGGCGTGGCGCTCGAGCAGAGCCCAGGTCTCGTCCATCCACGGCTGCGTCGGCAGACCCGCCTTGTGCGCGCTGGCGCAGGCCAGCAGCACGAACGCCAGACCGTAGCTGTGGCGGGTTTCGTCTTCGACTACGCCGTTCTGCAGTGTCCAGGCGTAGCCACCGCGTTCGCTGTCGCGATGCACCTCGCGCAGGAAGCGCAGGCCGTGCATCGCGGCGTCGCGCCAGGCATTGGCGTGACGCGAATCGGCGAACTCGACTGCCGCCATTGCGTAGTCGTAGACGAACCGCGTGCTGCTGACGAGATGGCGATGGCCGCGGTCGTAGACGCTGCCATCGTCGCGGAAATAGTGGAAGAAGCCCCCATCAGGATCGATCGCACGCGGGTGATAGAACGTCATCGTGTCGGCAATGTGGGCGCGCAGCGTGGCCTGCGCGGTGAAGTCCGGCAGCGGCGAGGCGGGCAGGTTCATGGCATGGTCTCCAGCAACGCGCGCACGGCGGCCGCATCGGGCATCGCATCGAAGGCGCCGTGACGCGTGGTCGCGAGGGCGCCCGCGGCCGCAGCGTGACGCAGCAGGTCTTCGCGCACCGCGTCGCTCTTGAACGCGGCGACCAGTCCGTCGCCGTTGATGCCGCGCGCGACCAGTTGCTGCAGCAGGCCGGCGACGCAGGCATCGCCGGCAGCGGTGGTGTCGATCGCATCGACCACGAATGTGCGGGCAGTGCCGGCGCGCGTGCGCGTCCACCAGTGCATCTGCGCCGCGCCGTCGGTGACCAGCAGCACTTCAGCATCGCCGGCGAACAGGCGCGCGACCGTGCTGACGCTGTCGCCATCGCCGGTCAGGAATGCGAATTCCTCGGCGCTGAGCTTGACCAGCCGCGCCGCGGCCAGTGCCTGCCACAGCGTCGGCAAGGGGTCGACATCGCGCGGCCACAAGGCCGGACGCAGATTGAGGTCCAGGCTCACCAGCGCGCCGGCCTGCGCCGCACGCGTCATCGCCTGCAGCGTGGTCGCCGCGATCGCGGGCGCGGTCATGCTGTTCGAACAGACGTGCAGCACGGCGACATCGTCGAATGTGTCCGCGAGGAAATCGCTGGCCTGGAACAGCAGGTCCGCAGCCGGCGGGCGATAGAAGCTGAAACTGCGTTCGCCGTCTTCGGCCAGCGCCACGAACGCCAGTGCGGTCGGCGCCTCTCCGGTGCGCTTGACCTGCGAAACATCGACGCCACGCGTGGCGAGCGCGGCGTGCAGTGCGTCGCCGAACATGTCCTGGGCGAGCATGCCGATGAAGCGCGCGCGGCCGCCGAGCGCCGCCACGCCGACCGCGACGTTGGCTGGCGCCCCGCCGGGCTGTTCGACGAAGCGGCGTGTGCCGTCACTCGCCTGTTCGGCGCGGAAATCGATCAGCGCCTCACCGAAGCAGGCGACGACGCCGCGTGTGGACGCGGCGGTTGCCTGCGCCATCAATGCATCGCACCGGGACGCGGTGCCGGCACATCGGCCGCGGTCAGCGCGGCGCCAGTCAGGCGTGAGCCGCGCAGGCCGTACCAGATGATGTAGACGTAGCAGATCAGCGGTACGACGAAGGCATGCTGGATGCCGATACGATCGGCCAGCGCGCCCTGCGCGAGCGGAATCAGCGCGCCGCCGACGATCGCCATCACCAGCAGGCTCGATGCCTTGCTGGTCAGCGTGCCGAGGCGCTCGATCGCGGTGGTGAAGATGGTCGGGAACATGATCGAGTTGAACAGACCGATCGCCAGCGCACTCCACATCGCCACGTGACCGGTGGTGCTCATCGTCACGACCAGCAGCACGCAGACCATGCCGGCAGCGAAGCCGAGCAGCTTGCGCGCGTCGATGAAGGTCATCAGCGCCGCGCCGAGGAAGCGGCCGACCATCGCGCCGCCCCAGTAGAACGCGAGGAACTGCGAGGCGCGCGCTTCGGTCAGTCCACCGATTTCGGGCTCGGCCATGTAGTTGATCAGGAAGCTGCCGATCGCGACCTCCGCGCCCACGTAGCAGAAGATGCCCAGCACGCCCCAGCGCAGATGCGGCGTGCGCAGCGCTTCGAGATAGGTGTGGTGCACGGCCGGGCCGGCCTCGGTGGCGTCACGCAGGCTCGGGATGCGCATCAGCAGCACGAACACCGCCATCAGCAGCAGGCCGCCCGCGAGCAGCAGATACGGCATCTCGACCGACCGCGCTTCGGCGGCGCGGTAGGCGACCTGTTCCGCCGCGCCCATCGCCGCGATCTCGTCGGCGCCGAGGACCGCACCGACCAGGATCAGCGGGCCGATCAGCAGCGGAAAGACCGTCGTGCCCAGCGAGTTCAGCGCCTGCGCGAGATTGAGGCGGCTGTGCGAGGTTTCCGGCCGGCCAAGCAGGCTGATATACGGATTGGCCGCGACCTGCAGCAGCGTGATGCCGCTGGCGAGCACGAACAGCGCGGTCAGGAACACGGGGTACGAGGGCAGGCGCGCGGCCGGATAGAACAGCGCCGCGCCGATCGCCGCGATCACCAGACCGATGATGATGCCTGCCTTGTAGCCCACGCGTGCGACGACGGCGCCGGCCGGCATCGACATCAGGAAGTACGCGCCGAAGAACGTGAACTGGATCAGCATCGTCTGCGTGTAGTTCATCGAGAACACGGCTTTGAGATGCGGAATCAGCACGTCGTTGAGGCTGGTCAGGCCGCCCCAGGTAAAGAAGATCAGGCTGACCACCGCGATCGCGGCGGGATTGGACATGGTGCGGGTCTGCGGATTCATGCGGCACTACCTCGGGCCCGGGCGGGCGATTGGAATGTGGTGTCGGACGCGGCGGACGTGCTGGCACGGATCTGCAGCGAAACGGACGCGACGGTGGTGTGGGGCGAATCAGGCAACTCGCCGCGCAATCGCGCGAGCACGAGCCGCGCGGCCTGCAGGCCACGGGCGCGTGGGTCGGTGGTGATGGTGGTCAACGGCGGCGAGGCGAACGCGGCTTCGGCGATGTCGTCGAAACCGGTGACGGCGAAATCATGGCCGGCGCGTCGGCCGCAGCGCGCGAGACCGGCGAGCAGGCCCAGCGCGACGGCGTCGTTGTAGCAGACCGCCGCAGTCGGCGCGGGATCGCGCGCGAACAGCGCCGGCGTCTGCCGCGCGGCTTCGAGGCGCGTGGGTGCGCATTCGATCAACCAGCCGGGATCGGGCGCGATGCCGGCGTCGGCCAGCGCCTCGCGATAACCGGCGCGCCGCTCGCCGCAGGAACTCGAATCGCGATGGCCGCCGAAGAACGCGATCGCGCGATGCCCCTGCGCCAGCAGATGTTCCGTGGCAAGGCGCGCGCCGGCGCGGTTGTCGAGCGCGAGGTAGTCCCAGTCGCCGGTGCCGCCGTCGTCGAGTGTGCGGTTGAACAGCAGTACCGGCAGGCGCGGCCCGCAGATGCGGCGCAGGCGCGTGGCAGTGCTGTGCTCGGCGGGCGAGAGGATCAATGCGGCCGGGTCGTGCTCGACCAGCGAGGCCAGCACCGCCTGCTGGCGCTCGACCGATTCGCCGGTGCTGCCGAGCAGCAGCACGTGGCCGGCTTCGGCCAGCGCCGCGTCGACGCCCGCGGCGAACTCGGCGAAGAACGGATTCGCCAGATCGTTGACGACCAGTGCCACCGCATTCGACGCGCCGCCGTGGCGCAGGCTGGCGGCGCCGCGGTGATAGACGTAGCCCTGGCGTTCGAGCTCGGCGCGGACACGCGCGCGCGTGTCGGGATGCACCCGCGGGTTGTCGCGCAACACCATCGAGACCGTCGCTTTCGACAGCCCGCAGGCGGCGGCGATATCAGCCAGGGTCACGCGGCGGGTCGGCGTCATGCGAGGGAATTGAACCGGTTCAGACGCGCGCATGGTGACCGGCGACGGCGTCCACGGCATCCTGCGGCGCAGCATGCGGTGCCGTCGGCCCGATGCTAGGTTCGCGACCATTGAACCGATCCAATCGAGGGTGCAATGGCGAAGCTGGGGACGGCGATGGCACAGGCTGTATTTGCGGTGGGCGCGCTGCTGGGCGCGGGCACGGCGCTGGCGGAGACCCGCGACATCGGGGAGAAGGCTTACGCGTCGGTCGATCCCTTCATCGGCACCGGCGGCGAGGGACATACCTATCCCGGCGCGACGGTGCCGTTCGGCATGGTCCAGTTGAGCCCGGATACGCGCATCCAGCCGCGCGCCCAGGCCTATGACTGGGCGGCGGGCTATCGCTACGACGACACCAGCATCGTCGGCTTCTCGCACACGCACTTCTCCGGGACCGGTCATTCCGATCTCGGCGACGTGCTGCTGATGCCGGTGACCGGCCCCGAAAAGCTCGAGCGCGGTGATCCCGAAGTGCCCGGCAGCGGTTACGCCTCGCGCTTCTGCCACGACGACGAGATCGCGCAGCCCGGCTACTACGCCGTCACCCTCGACGATTCGCAGGTGCGCGCCGAGCTCACTGCGAGCGCGCGCGCCGGCGTGCACCGCTACACCTTCCCCGAGGGCACCGATGCACGCGTGCTGCTCGACCTGCGCACGTCTATGTACGACTACCCCGGCAAGATCCTGTGGTCGCGGTTGCGGCAGATGCCCGACGGTACGGTCACCGGCTTTCGCGAGACGCGCGGCTGGGCGCCCGGCCGCCAGCTGTATTTCGCGATGCGCTTCTCGCGCCCAGTGACCGGGCACGCTTTCCACAACACCGAAACCGACATCGCCTACAAGGGCTTCGCGCCGCCGGCCGACCGCAGCCCGGGCGAACGGGCGCAGATCGAGGGGCGGCAACTGGTCGGTACGTTCGATTTCGGCCCGCTCGATGCACCGCTGGTGGTCAAGGTGGCGATCTCGTCGGTCGACGAGGCCGGCGCCATCGCCAATCTCGACGCCGAAGTGCCGGACTTCGATTTCGACCGCGTGCGCAGCGCGGCAAAGGCCGAGTGGACCGAAGCGCTGTCGGTACTCGACATCGACGCGCCCGAGCCGGACCGCCGCAGCGCCTACACCGCGCTGTACCACACGCTGCTCGGCCCCACGCTCTTCATGGACGTCGACGGGCGCTACCGCGGCCCGGACCAGGCCGTGCACACGGCCGAAGGCTTCGCCCACTACTCGACGTTCTCGCTGTGGGACACCTATCGCGCGCTGCATCCGCTGCTGACGATCGTGCAGCCGGAAAAGCGCAACGCCGACTTCGTCGACTCGCTGCTCGCGCACCGCCGCCACAGCCCTTACGGCATCCTGCCGGTGTGGTCGTTCCACGGGCAGGAGACGTGGACGATGATCGGCTACCACGCGGTGCCGGTGATCGCGGATGCGTATCTGAAAGGCATTCGCGGTTTCGACGCCGATGCGGCGCTCGACGCGATGGTCGCCAGCGCGTCCTACGGGCCCTACGACGGGCTGCGCCAGTACATGGAGCTGGGCTGGGTGCCGATCGACGAAGAAGGCGAGGCCGCGTCGAAGACACTCGAGTACGCCTACGGTGACTGGACGATCGCGCGCATGGCGCAGGCGATGGGCCGCACCGACATCGCGCGCCGGTTCGACGCGCGCGCCGCGAACTGGCGCAACGTCTTCGATCCCGGCACCGCTTTCATGCGGGCGAAGAACCGCGACGGCAGTTTCCGTACGCCGTTCGATCCGACCGCCAGCGGCTACGGCACCGACTACACCGAGGGCAACGCCTGGCAGTACTCGTGGTACGTGCCGCACGACGTCGCCGGCCTGGCCGCGGCGCACGGCGGCGCCGACGCGCTGCTGGGCAAGCTTGATTCGGCCTTCGAGGCCGACGTGGACCCGTCGATCTTCGAACACATGGAAGACATCACCGGCCTGATCGGCTGGTACGCGCACGGCAATGAGCCCAGCCACCACGTCGCGTATCTCTACGCCTACGCCGGCCAGCCCTGGCGCACGCAGGCGCGGCTGAAGACGATCATGGAAACGCAGTACGCCGACCGGCCCGACGGCCTGGCCGGCAATGACGATCTCGGCCAGATGTCGGCCTGGTATCTGTTCACCGCGCTGGGGTTCTATCCGGTCGCGCCGGGCAGCGGCGAGTATGTGATCGGCCGCCCGTTCCTGCCGCGCGCGACCCTGCGCCTGCCGAACGGCAAGCAGTTCACCGTCATCGCCGACGGACTCGAACAGGGACACGGCTACATCGGCAGCGCCACGCTCGACGGCAAGCCGCTTGACCGTGCGTTTCTGCGTCACGCCGAGATCCTCGCCGGTGGCGAATTGCGCTTCACGATGCAGGCCTCACCGTCGCAGGCATGGCCGGGCGCGGATGCCGAAGCGCCGTATTCGATGACGCCTGCCGCCGCGCGCTGAGCACGCAGGGCAGTCCGCGGGTCAACGGGCGACGCGGCGCATGCCCCGCATGCCGGACGCGGCAGCTGCGTAGACGACATCCTTGACCCTCCCAGATCCCGGATGCGATGCCGGACTGGCATCGCGCCGTGCGTTGTACCCAGCGCATGACAACGCTGTCAATCCGGCGCCGATTGCCGGGTGGTGATGGCGGCTGCAATGCAGGCGTTTGCAGCCGGTCACGCGCCGAGGCGCTGCGCTGCAGCATTTTTTGGCGTGCGTTGTGGTCGCTGCGCGATTGGACCTTGGTGGCCCCGCCGATACTGCGATTGGCAAAGTCACGGGTGGTCGCGACGCTCCGCGCTCCCTCTCCCAGCCCTACGCCCCCAAGTCGATCTCGCCCGCTGCGCCGCCGCGCATGATTCCGCTGACCTACATCATCTTCGGATCGCGCTGGCTGCCGTTGCCGCTGTATCTGGGGCCTGATCGTCGCGCAGTGCGTCTGATGTGGCAGTCGATCATCTATGGCGGTTTCATTCTCTCGGCGATCGGCATCGCCTGCACCGACCGGCTGATGACCCACGGCACCGCCAAGCGCGAGCACGCTGCGCACTGAACCCCGCGCCGACGCCGTTATCTGTGGCAGCATCGGCGGGCCGTGACAGGGGGGTCGGGCTGCGATGCGGGATGAGGCGCCAGGCGAAGCGGATCGATCCCACGGCGCATCTGCGCGCCGCCGGCGCAACCGCGTTTTGCTGATCGGTGGGTTGCTGGTGGCGAGCGTCTGCACCGCCGCTGCGGTCGTGGCCTGGAACGACCTGCGTGTGCGGCAGGCCGCAGGCGAACGTTACGTGCGGGAGATGTCGGCCGGCCTCGCACGCAATCTCGAGCTCAATCTGGCCAACCTGGAGCGCGCCCTCAGCGGGGTCGGGGCGGACCTGCGCACCGCCCGACGGCGATCGCCAGAGACGAGCGACGCGCTTGCCGGCGCGGCGATCGAGGGCGTGCTGTCCCGGCATGCGGAGTTGCAGGACCTCGCGCTCACCGACACGCGCCCCGTCTTCGCGACGGCGACGGGGCCGGCCGGTGCCCGTCTGCAGGCCGGTAGTCCGCAGCCGGCGCATGACCATGACGGCTGGGTCCTGCCGCTCGCGCTGGCAGTTCCCCGCGCGTCGGGCAAAGCGCCGCGGTGGCTGGTCGGGCATCTGCGGGTGGGGTCGCTGCATGACCTGTTGCGCGAACTCGATCTCGGGCGTCACGGGACAGCCAGCTTTGTGCATCGCGACGGGCGGGTCATCACGCGTGCTGATGCAGATGACCGCTACGCCGGCATCGACGTCAGCCGGTCGATGCTGTTCACCGAAGGTCTCCGCCTGGCCCAATCCGGCCTGGTCGAAGGGCCCAGTGATCTCGACCAGACCCGAAGGCTGACGGGATTCCACGCGCTCGAACGCTACCCGCTGATCGCGACCGTCGGCCTCGGGCGCGACGACCTGCTCGCGGGCTGGTGGGCGTTTGTCGCCGTGCTCGCCACCGGTGCCCTGCTGTTGTTGCTGGCCTGGCTTGCGGGGGTACGCATGCTGGTGGTCGGGGCGCGTCGCGAGCGCGCGCTGAGCGCCGACATCGCGCGTTCGGAAGGCGCCATCGTCGATCTGACCACGCGTGTGCGCGATGTCGAGGCGCACTACCGGTATCTCTACGAAGGCCATCCGCTGCCCGCGCTGGTCTATGACCGGGATTCTCTGCAGATACTCGCCGTCAACGACGCCGCCATCGCCGAGTACGGCTATCCGCGCGAGGCATTCGTCGAGCTCGCCGCCGATGCGCTCGTCGTCGACATGGATGGCGACGACATCCACCAGGAAGTCGCCCGGGCGCCCCCGCCGCACATCGGCCGGCGCTTCCGCCACCGACGTCGTGACGGCAGCACGTTCGCGGTCACCGTGTATTCGAGCAATCTCGATTTCTTCGGACGTCCCGCGCGGCTGGTGCTGGTGCTGGACACCAGCGACCGCGAGCGCGTCGAGGCCGAACGGGAGCGTAGCGAGGCGCGCTTCCAGATGGTTGCGCGCGCCACCAGCGATGCGATCTGGGACTGGGACATCGCCACCGGGCGCTTGTGGTGGAGCGAGGGGTTTACCACCCAGTACGGCTGGGACTGGCGCACGCACGCATCCACGATCGAGCAGTGGTCGGCACTGCTGCATCCCGATGACGCGACGCGCGTTGCCGGCAATCTCGAGCGCGCGGTCGCAAGCGGCGCGACCGAGTGGCACGCCCAGTACCGCCTGCGATGCGAGAACGGCGCGTACGCCTTCGTCGACGACCGCGGCATGATTTTGCGCGATGCGGACGGCCTGGGCGTGCGCGCGGTCGGCGGCATGCTCGACATCACGCGCCGACGCCGCGATGAAGCCGATCTGCGTCTGCTGAGGCGGGCGGTGGAGGCCACCGAGAACGGCATCATCATCACGGATGCACGCGCGGCCGATCACCCGATCGTGTACGTCAACCCGGCGTTCTCGCGCATCACCGGGTATGCCGCCGAGGACAGCGTGGGCCGCAACTGCCGGTTCCTGCAGGGGGCGGAGTACGACCAGGCGGCGCTGCCGGCGATCCGGAACGCGATCACGCAGGCGCGCGAAGTCCGCGTACACCTGCGCAATTACCGCCGCGACGGTTCGCTGTTCTGGAACGAGTTGCGCATGGCGCCGGTGCGCGACCAGGACGGCGAGCTCACCCATTTCGTCGGCATTCTCAACGACGTGACGGAGCGCAGGCGAGCGGAGGACGCGCTCGCGCACCGTGCGACCCACGACGAGCTCACCGGCCTGCCGAACCGCGAGCTGGTGATGGAGCGTCTGGCCGAAGCCGTGGGCCGCGCCGATGCGGGCGACAGCTGTGTCGGACTGGTATTCGTCGATCTCGACGATTTCAAGCTCATCAACGACAGCCTCGGCCATGCCAGCGGCGACGAAGTGCTGCGCACGGTCGGCCGCCGCCTGCGTGCCGCGTTGCAGCCGGGTGACACGGTCGGCCGCTTCGGTGGCGACGAATTCGTGCTGGTGGTGAATGCGGCCGACCGGGACGCCGTCGCACGCGCGACCGCTGGCGTGTTCGAGGCGCTGTCGCAGCCGATGGAGATCGGCGCGGCCTCGCTGCAGATCACGCCCAGTATCGGCTACTGCCGCCACCCGGGGGACGGCGACGATCCCGCAATGCTGCTGCGTCATGCCGACCAGGCGATGTACCAGGCCAAGCAGCAGGGCCGGAACTGCGTCGTCGCGTATCGCGAGGCGTTCGGTGCGCAGGCCAGCGAACGCCTCGCGCTGGTCTCGCAACTGCGCGATGCCTTGCAGGCCGGGCAGTTCGTGCTCGTGTTCCAGCTGCAGTTCGACCAGCAGCGGCAGCCGGTCGGCATGGAGGCGTTGCTGCGTTGGCAGCATCCCGAACGCGGCCTGCTGGCGCCGGATGCATTCATCGGTGTCTGCGAGGACAGCGGCCTGATCGTGCCGATCGGACGTTGGGTCCTGCGCGAGGCCGCGCGGCATCACCAGATCCTTGCCGCGCACGGCTGGGGGCACTTGCGGCTCGCGGTCAACGTGTCGGCAGCGCAGTTTCAGCAGGGGCTGGTGGATGACGTGCTGTCCGCGATTGAGGCGTTCCAGCTGCCGGCCGGCGTGCTGGAGCTCGAGCTCACCGAAAGTGTGGTCATGGCGAGCCCGGACAATGTGATCCGCGACATGGCCAAGCTGCGCGATGCCGGCGTATGCATCGCGATCGACGACTTCGGCACCGGCTACTCCAGCCTCGCCTACCTCAAGCGCCTGCCACTGCACCGTGTAAAGCTCGACCGCTCCTTCGTGCAGGATCTCGGCCGCGATCCCGACGACGAGGCGATCTGCGACGCGATCATCCGCATGGCGCAGCGCCTGGGTTTGTGCACGACAGCCGAGGGCGTGGAAACGGATCTGCAATGGCGCTGGCTGGTCGCGCATGGGTGCGAGGAACTTCAGGGCTACCTGTTCGCGCGCCCGGCGCCGTTCGAAGACGTGCTGGCGCTGCTCGAACGCCCTGGCGGGGTGTGATCCGTCGCAGGGCAGGCGACAGCGACCGCGTAGAATGCGGCGATGGATGTGTCACACCTTATCGACGGCCTCAATGCCGCCCAGCGTCAGGCGGTTTCCGCGCCCGACGCCCACTATCTCGTACTCGCCGGCGCCGGCAGCGGCAAGACCCGCGTGCTCACGCACCGCATCGCGTGGCTGAACGAGGTCGTCGGCGTTCCCGCGCACGGGATCTTCGCCGTCACCTTCACCAACAAGGCCGCGGCCGAGATGCGCCACCGCGTCGACGCGCAGCTGCGCAGCGGCGCACGTGGCATGTGGATCGGTACCTTCCACGGGCTGGCCCATCGGCTTCTGCGCCTGCATTGGCAGGACGCGAAGCTGCCCGAGAGCTTCCAGATCCTCGACAGCGACGACCAGCTGCGTCTGGTCAAGCGCGTGGTGCAGCAGCTCGAACTCGACGATGCGCGGTTCCCGCCGCGGCAGATCGCCTGGTGGATCAACGCGCAGAAGGACGAAGGCCGGCGCCCACAGCACATCCAGGACGGCGCCGACGAATGGTCGGACGTCATGCGCAAGGCCTACGCGCTGTATCAGGAGCGCTGCGACCGCGCGGGCCTGGTCGACTTCGCCGAAATCCTGCTGCGCGCGCACGAACTGCTGCGCGACACGCCGGCGCTGCTCGCGCATTACCGCCAGCGCTTCGGCCATCTGCTGGTCGACGAATTCCAGGACACCAATGCGATCCAGTACGCCTTCGTGCGCGTGCTCGCGGGCGAGACCGGCAAGGTGTTCGTGGTCGGCGACGACGACCAGGCCATCTACGGCTGGCGCGGCGCGCAGGTCGAGAACGTGCAGCGCTTCCTGCGCGATTATCCGGGGGCGGAGACGATCCGGCTCGAGCAGAACTACCGCTCGAGCGCGAACATCCTGGGCGCTGCCAATGCGGTGATCGCGCACAACCCCGAGCGCCTCGGCAAGCAGCTGTGGACCGACAGCGGCGAGGGCGACCCGATCGATCTGTACTCGGCCTACAACGAGATCGACGAAGCGCGTTACGTCGTCGAGCGCGCGCTGCAGTGGGTGCGCGATGGCGGCTCGCACGGCGACATCGCGATCCTCTACCGCAGCAATGCGCAATCGCGCGCGATGGAAGAACAGCTCGTCGCCGAGCAGGTGCCGTACCGCGTCTACGGCGGCGTGCGTTTCTTCGAACGTGCCGAGATCAAGGACACGCTGGCCTATCTGCGCCTGGTCGCCAACCGCGACGACGACGCGGCGTTCGAACGCGCGGTCAACACGCCGCCGCGCGGCATCGGTGAGCGCACGCTCGATGAAGTGCGCCAGCAGGCGCGCATGCAGGGCATTCCGTTGTGGGAGTCCGCGCTGCGCTGCGCGCAGGGCAACGTGTTGGCCGGCCGCGCGCGCAATGCGCTGGCCGGTTTCGCGCAGTTGATCGACCAGCTGTCGGCCGAACTGGCCGAGCTGTCATTGAAGGACAAGATCGACCACGTGCTGGCGCGCTCGAACCTGCGCGTGCACTACGCCAACGAATCGAAGGGCAGCGCGGATTCGCGGGTCGAGAATCTGGACGAACTGGTGTCGGTGGCCTCGCGCTTCGTGCGCGGCGACGACGAAGAAAGCGCGCAGCTGACCGAGATGGTCGCCTTCCTCGCCTACGCCTCGCTGGAAGCCGGCGAAAGCCAGGCGCAGGCCGGCGAGGACGGCGTCCAACTGATGACCCTGCACAGCGCCAAGGGGCTCGAATTCCCGCTGGTGTTCCTGGTCGGTCTGGAAGAAGGCCTGTTCCCGAGCGCGCGCACCGCCGAGGAAAGCGGGCGCCTGGAGGAAGAGCGCCGGCTTGCGTACGTGGGCATCACCCGCGCGCGGCAGAAGCTGGTGCTGACCTACGCCGAAGCGCGGCGCCTGCACGGCCAGGACATGTTCGGCGTGCCCTCGCGCTTCCTGCGCGAGATTCCGCCGGTGCTGCTGCACGAAGTGCGGCCGAAGGCGCAGGCCTCGCGCGCCTCGTTCCCGCAGCGCCAGCGCGACCTCGGTCACGCGAGTCTGTCGCCGTCAGTCGGCGTGCGACTGGGGCAGAACGTGAGCCACGTGAAATTCGGCACCGGCACCGTGACAGATATCGAGGGCGACGGCGCGCATGCGCGCGTGCAGGTCAATTTCGACGACGCCGGCAGCAAATGGCTGGTGCTGGCCTACGCGAACCTGCAGCCGGCATGATTCCGCCGGTCGGCGATCAGGCCGACGGCGGATCCGGGCGCCGCGTCCGCGAGACCGCTTTCACGATCCCCAGGCCCAGCAGCACGACGACGCCGACGGCGATCCACTGCGGCGCGAGGCCGGCCAGGTGTGCGCCGTAGGCGAGACCGCCGATCAGCACGACCATGCCTACAAGGTAGATGGAGAAGGAAGACATCGGCGATTCCTGTGGCGGAAGACGGCCGGATGCTAACGGTGCGCCTGTGAGGATCATCCGCATTCAGCTGAACCGTGGGGCACTGCCCCTGCGCCGGGCTCAATCGCGGATTTCGAAGCCCGGATTCTCGTCGAGTCCGCCATCCCCGTCGACCACGATCCAGCGGCTGCCGGTCTTGTCGAACAGCACCGGCACCGGATCACGAAACAGCGGACGCCGAACGAAGCGGAGCGTCCAGCCGAACTGTTCGAGGGTGGTGATCGCACTGATTTGCGCGGGCGTGAGCCCGGCGCGGAGGGCGACGGCGTCCGGGTGATCCGGCTTGCGGCGGTCGTTGGGATGCATCGGCTTCTCGAAGACTGGCGACAGCCTGTCCTGTGTCGCGCACGGGACAATCCTACGTGAATGCACTGCATGGGCCAAACCGGGCGCCGCGACCATGACCTTCCGGCCACGCCTGCGGCGACGCGGCGGCGTACGCTGGGCGGCCTTCGGCCGTGACCCGGCCGCCTCGACTGGAGATCCCATGGCGTCCGCCGCTTCCACGCCCGTTCCATCGCATTCCCGGACACGCACCCGCCTCGCCGCGTCTGTCGGCGGGCTGCTCGCCGTTGCCGTCGCGCCCGCCGCATTCGCCGCCGAAGGCATGTGGACGCTCGACAATCTGCCCAAGGCCCAGCTGCAGGCGCAGTACCAGTTCTCGCCGGACCAGGCCTGGGTGGATCACGCGATGCAGTCCTCGGTGCGCCTCGCCGGTGGCTGCTCGGGTTCGTTCGTCTCCCCCGATGGTCTGGTGCTGACCAATGCGCACTGCGTGGTCGGTTGCGTGCAGGGCCTGTCCTCGCCGCAGCGCGATCTGCAGAACGACGGCTTCGTCGCCGATGCGCGGGGTGAGGAGCTGCAGTGCCCGGCCGAAGAACTCAACGTGCTGCGGGAGATCACCGATGTCAGCGGCCGACTGGCCAGCGCGGCTGACGGCAAGCAGGGTCAGGCCTATGTGGATGCGCGCAATGCCGAAAAGAGCCGCATCGAATCCGAATGCGTCGGCGACGACGAGGCAAAGACGCGTTGCGATGTCGTCGAGCTCTACAACGGCGGCCAGCAGCACCTCTACCGCTACCACCGCTATTCCGATGTCCGCCTGGTGTTCACGCCCGAATATTCGGTCGGCTTCTTCGGCGGCGATCCCGACAATTTCAATTTCCCGCGCTACAACCTCGACGCCGCGCTGCTGCGCGCCTACGAGGACGGCAAGCCGGCGAACGTCGCGCACCACTTCACACTCAAGCCCGAAGGCGCGGAAGCGGGCGAACTGGTGATGGTCACCGGCCACCCGGGCCGGACCCAGCGCCAGCTCACGGTCGCGCAGCTGGAAACCGTGCGTGACGTGAATCTGATCAACAACCTGCTGTGGCTGGCGGAGCGCCGCGCGATGCTCGGCCAGTACGGCCGCAGCAACGAGGAAGCCGCGCGTCAGGCGCAGTCGGATCTCACGTTCACCGACAACAGCTACAAGGTGTTCCGCGGCCAGTTGCAGGCGCTGCTCGACCCGCAGGTGTTCGCCGGCAAGCGCGCCGAGGAAGCCCGTCTGCGCGACGGCGTGGACGCCGCGCCGTGGAACGAGGTCGAAGCCGCGCAGGTCGTCGCGCGTCAGCTCGCCGTGCCCTACATGCTGCTCGAGCAGGGCCGTGGCTTCGACTCGCGCCTGTTCGGCATCGCCCGCACGCTGGTGCGGGGCGGTACCGAGCGCGCGAAAGCGAACGACGCGCGCCTGCCCGAGTTCCAGGAGGCAGGCCAGGGCCGCCTGCGCCAGACGTTGCTGAGCACCGCGCCGGTGTATCCGGAGTTCGAGATTGCCAAGCTGACCTGGTCGCTGACCAAGTTCCGCGAACTGCTGGGCACCGACGATCCGCTGGTGAAGTCCGTACTCGGCGCGCAGTCGCCGGCGCAGGTCGCCAAGGCCCTGGTCGAGGGCTCGACGCTCGCCGACGTGGCCGAACGCGAACGTCTGTGGAACGGCGGCGCTGCGGCCATCGAGGCCTCGGACGATCCCTTCATCCGACTGGCACGCGCGATCGATGCGCCGGCGCGCGCGGTACGTCAGCGGCAGGAGTCGGAAGTGGCGTCGATCGAATCGCGTGCAGCCACACAGATCGCCAGGGTGCGCTTCGAAAAGCTCGGCACCACGGTGTATCCCGATGCCACGTTCACCCTGCGCCTGTCCTACGGCGATGTCGCCGGCTGGGAGGAGAACGGCAAGGCGATCGAACCGTTCACGACGATGGGTGGTGTGTTCGCACGCAACACCGGCGCCGAGCCGTATGACTTGCCCAAGCGCTGGCTGGATGCGGAAGGCCGCATCGCACAGGACACGCGCTTCAACTTCGTCAGCACCAACGACATCATCGGCGGCAATTCCGGCAGCCCGGTGATCAACCGCGACGCGCAGGTGATCGGTCTCGCGTTCGATGGCAACATCCATTCGCTGGGCGGCAGCTTCTGGTACGACCCGACGCTCAACCGCACGGTGTCGGTGCACAGCGCGGCAATCATCGAATCGCTGAAGTCGGTCTACGACGCGGATGCGCTGGTGGGCGAGCTGCTGCAGAAGTAAACGCGTTTGGTGGATGCGTCACACGAACGGCGCCCCGGATTCGGGGCGCCTTTCCTATGTGCCGTCCAATGACTTCTGTAGGAGCGCGCTCGCGCGCGATGTGGCGCTACCGACTAGACCCGATCGCGCGCAAGCGCGCGCCTACGCAGTTGGTCGTGCGTCGTTGATCAATCAACCGTGCCCCCGGGATGCTGGACGAGAGCAGCCTGTGGGCGATGACGTGTCGCGCGCAGCCAGCCGCCTACGAACGGTGCGGCACCACCACGCTGCCACTCGCGGCGCTGTCGATCCCGGCCTGCAGCACGCGCATCACATCGAGTGCCTCATCGGCCGTCACGGGCAGCGGCGCGACGTCGCGGATTGCATCGCGCATGCCGGCATAGAACGCGCGGTAATCGCCGGCAGGCGACGGTGGAGGCGCATCGCGCACCGTGCCGTCTGCCGCCACACGCAGCAGCTGGCCGGGCGCGGGATCCACGCCCCAACCTGCCGCCCCCGGAATCCCGCCCGCACGCAACGCAGCTTCCTGCGGATCCAGGCCATGCTTGAACCAGCTGCCACGCGCGCCGTGCACGGCGAACCGCAAACCCGCGCCCGGTACCAGCGCGCCGGCATGCAGCACGACGCGCAGCCGCGGGTAGCGCAACACGACGTGGAAGAAATCGTCGACCTCGGCGCTGGCGCGCTGGATCGCGATATCGGCCTGCACCGCATCCGGCAGCCCGAACAACTGCAGGGCCTGGTCGACCAGATGCGGGCCCAAGTCCAGCCACAGCCCGGCGCCTGTCCCCGCGCGTTCACGCCAGCGGTCGGGCACGCTCGGACGGAACCGGTCGAAATGCGAATGGACCTCGGCGATCTCGCCAAGCGTGCCGGCCTCGATCAACGTACGAAGCGCCAGAAAATCGGCATCCCAGCGACGGTTGTGGAACACGCTGAGCAAGCGGCCGCACGCATGGGCCGCCACCGCGACGGCCTGGGCTTCGGCGAGATCGATCGCGAACGGCTTGTCGACCACGACATGGTGCCCGGCTTGCAGCGCCGCGATGGCGAGCGCTGCATGCGTGTCATTGGGCGTGGCGATGACGACCAGATCGATCACCGGATCATCGAACGCGGTCCGCGGATCGGCCAGCACGCGCACATCGGGCAGATCCGCATGGACCTTGCCCGCATCGCTCGACACCACCGTGTGCAGCGTCAGTCCCGGCGTCGCTTTGATCAGTGGCGCGTGGAATACGCGGCCGGCGAGGCCGTAGCCGACCACCGCGACCCGCAAGCCCTCACCCACGGACTTACCAGCCGAACAGCTTGAAGTAGGTCTGCGGCACGTTGTCGCGGTCGCCATCGATGCTGCCGTCGCCGTCGCGGTCGTAGAGGAAATACGCCGGACCGCGCGAGGGCACCACCTGCACCGCGCGCAGCTGGCCGGCGATGCGGTACTCGGTGATCTGGTCGCCGTTGGACTCGGTGCGGGTCACCTGCTCGGCATCGGCGGGGATGCCGTCCGGCATGCCGGAGGTGCCGGTGCTCGCGCAGGCGGACAGACCGATCAATGCGAGCGCAAGCGCGGTGTGGCGGAAGGCGGACATGGCGGTTCTCCTGCAGATGGAGGCCCAGTATGCGCGCGCGGCGTGGAGCCGCCGTGCGCGCGACAGGCGATCTACTGCAGGGGGTCGTAGCTGAAGAGCCACAGCTGCGCGTTGCCCTGCTGCACCCCGGCGCCACTGTGGAACTGCCCTGCGGTCGTGAGTTCGCCGACGAAGGTGTAGCGCTTGCCCGATTCGAGCCGGCCACCGGGCATCAGCTGTTCGGTCTGCGGCTGCATGTACAGCGTGACCTCGTTGCCGTCCTCGGTCTCCACGGTAATCGCCCGCCAGCGATCGTCCTTGACGATGGCCTCGTTGACCTTGAACTGCGCCGGCGCGGGCTGAAGATCCTTGACCGTCGCGCTGAAGCGCACCAGCGAACCGATCGTCTGGTCGCGCGCATCGTCCCAGGGGCGGCCGGCCGTACGCTCGGCCTGGCGCGCGGCGGTGAAGTCGAGAATCTCCTGGATATTGTTGAACCGGATCTGGAAGGTGCGTCCGCTGCTGGTCAGCACCCGCACCTGCGACTCGACGATGTTGAGCAGGCTGCGGGTGAAGATGCCGCAGCCGTCGGCGTCCTGGCAGTCGCGCTGCCACACATCGGCGATCCAGCTGTCGAACTGCTTCGGTGGATCGCCGAATTCCAATTGCTTCGCGACGCCTGGCGCATAGGCCACCGCGGAGGTGCCCTGGTTGGGTGCGACGACGAAGATGCCGCCGTTGCCGAGGTCGAGTTTGCCGATCCGCAATTGCCGCAGCATCGCCCACGCGTAGTCCTGGACGCTCATGCCGTGGAGATCGTCGACGACCAGCAGGGCCAGTTCGATGCCCTGTTTCTGGGCGAGCGCGTACAACGCGCTCTCGAGCGTCTTCAGCAGCTCCGGATCGAGCCGGCCGGTTTCGTCAACGACGAAACGCCCGTACTTGAAGGGAATCGTCTGCGCCGACGGCGTAGGCAGCCTGACGGCGACGTTGCGTGTCGCGGGCGGTGCCTGCGGCGGCGCGGTGCCGGTGCCGGTGCCGCCCTGGCAATCCGCACGGCCTGCCTGGCTGCAGGCTTCCATCCAGCCGTCGCCGATCGCCGCCAGGCGGTCGTTGCGCGCCGGGTGGGTCGCGGTCACGTGATCGGCGCCCAGCGACGTCATCGCGCTTCGCGCATCGGCGAGGCTTGCGCCCATGCGCTGCAGCACGAAGCCGCTGAACTTGTCGGCTTCGAGTTCGATCGGCGGCTGGCTGCCGGTCCCGGTGATCGTGTGGCCCGACAGGTGGTGGCCGATCTCGTGCGCCATGATGCTCACCGGCGCCCAGGGATTGTCGTTCGTTGCCGCGCGCACCTCGCCGAGGAAGTTGCGGTTGAACGCGATCACGCGCTGCGGAATCTTCTGTTCGTCGAACAGGATCACCGCCGCCGCATTCGCAACCGGGCCTTCGGTCACGACGAAGTTCTGCGGCAGGCCGGTGAAGCCCATCACCTGTTCGACCATCGAGCGACAGTCGGCCGGCGCGGCCCCGGTCAACGTCGCCGGATCGAGCAGTTCCGGACGGCCGTCGTAGGAGCAGGCCTGCAGCGTCGAGGCGAGCTGCTCGACCAGTTCCGCGCGATTGGGCGTGTCGGCGCTCCCGGAGGCGGCAGATGCAGCTTGCGTGACGTCATGATCGCCACAGGCGGCCAGCAGCAGGGCCAGCGGCAACACCGCCGGCAACGGACGGAGCGAACGGGGCAGCAGACGTCGGGACATGGGCATTCCTTTGGCAGCGTGGAGTCAGGGCGTTCGCGCGAGCACGATCGCAACGATGAGATGGGCGTAGGCGCGTCGCAGCAGCCAGTCGATCGCAATGAACACCACCAGCGCGAGCGCCAGGCGCCACCCGTCGCGGCGCAGATCGAGTTCGAAGAACTGCCGGAAGGCCAAGGCCAGCACCACGGCCTTGACCGCGTACATGTACCACTTGGCGGCCTCGCGCCAGGGCAGTACCAGCGCGGGGTCGCGCATCGCCAGCAGCGGCAGCTGGTTCAACAGATTCAGGATGATGATTACCGCCGAAGCGTAGGCGGCCAGCACCATGTGCTCGACGAGGTTGTAACGGCGGCGCCCGAACACCAGCACCGTGCTGGCGACCACTGCGAAGAAGCCCAGGGTGAAGCTCCAGTTCGCGTAGCGCTGCATCATCGCCATCGCATCGCGATAGTCGGCGCCGCCCACCCGCAGAAAACCGGTCGCATTGAGTACCAGCACCAGCAGGGCAACGCAGACCAGCAGCAGCTTGAGCGGATGCACGTGGCGCACGCGGGCGCCTGCGACGTACTCGCGGGCTACGGTGCCCGGCCGCAGCAGCAGACGGCCTGCGGTGCGCGCGACCGAGAGTTCGAACAGCCGCCATTTCTCCCAGGTCTCCCGGCGCAGGTCGCCCAGTTGCAGGCGTTGCGCTGCCTTCTGGCCGCACTGGCTGCAGTAGGGCCCCTCGCGCCACGCTGCGCCGCAGTTGCGACAGACGGCGCTTGCAGTCCAGTCGGTCGCGGGCGGGTCGCCATCCGGACGCGTCATCGGCCAGACCCCGCAGCAAAGCCGCGGATGGCGTGACACCGGCGATTCGACCAGCCCTGGCAGGACATGCGCATACAGACTCCCCGTATGGGCGGATTATCGCGACGCAGTGTTCGGATTCTGTCAGTGCGGTCGGACGCGGCCCGTCGCGCCGCGCAACCGCATCCGAGGCGGCCCGGCTCGCACGCGGCCCGAACGATGGACCCCTTAGAATTCCCGGATGACGAAACGCCTCATCCTGATCGACGGGTCCTCGTACCTGTATCGCGCGTTCCACGCGCTGCCGCCGCTGACCAATGCCGACGGTGAACCCACCGGCGCGCTGTTCGGCATCGTCAACATGCTGCGCGCGACGCTAAAGGAGGCGCCGGACTTCGCCGCGTTCGTCGTCGATGCACCTGGCAGGACCTTCCGCGACGATCTCTACGACCAGTACAAGGCCAATCGCCCGCCGATGCCCGACGAACTGCGTGCGCAGGTCGAGCCGATGTGCACGATCGTCGAGGCGCTGGGCTTCCCGATCCTGCGCGTGGCCGGGGTCGAGGCCGACGACGTCATCGGCACGCTGGCGCTGCAGGCGGCCGACGCCGGTATCGAGGTGACGATCTCCACCGGCGACAAGGATTTCGCCCAGCTGGTGCGCCCGCGCGTGACCCTGGTCAACACGATGAGCGGCAGCCGCATGGACAGCGACGACGCCGTGCGCGACAAGTTCGGCGTGCGCGCCGACCAGATCGTCGACCTGCTCGCGCTGATGGGCGACAGCATCGACAACATTCCCGGCGTGCCCAAGTGCGGACCCAAGACCGCGGCCAAATGGCTGACGGAGTACGAATCGCTCGACGGCGTGATCGCGAACGCCGGCAACATCAAGGGCAAGATCGGCGAGAACCTGCGCGAGGCGCTGCACCAGCTGCCGCTCAGCCGCGACCTGGCGACGATCAAGACCGATGTCGCGCTCGATGGCGGGCCGGAAACGCTGATCCTGCGGCCGCGTGCGGTCGACGCCCTGCGCGTGCTGTACACGCGTTACGGCTTCGGCCAGGCGCTGAAGGATCTCGACGCCGCCGCCGGTGATGCGGGCACGGCGCCGGCCACCGCTGCCGCGATCGCGATCCCTGCGCCGCCATCGACGCTGGATCCTGCGTTGTCGGTGCCCGGCGAGTACGAAACCGTGCTGACCCGCGAGCGGCTCGACGCCTGGGTCTCGCAGCTGCAGGCGGCCGAGGAATTCGCCTTCGACACCGAAACCGATGCCCTCGATGCGATGCGTTCAGGCCTTGTGGGCCTGAGCTTCGCGATCGAGCCCGGCCGCGCAGCCTACATTCCCGTCGGCCACGACTATCCCGGCGCGCCAGCGCAGCTCGACCGCGCGCAGGTGCTCGATGCATTGCGTGGCGTGCTGGAGGACCCGGCCAAGCGCAAGCTCGGCCAGCACGGCAAGTACGACATCCACGTGTTGCGCCGGCACGGCATCGAGGTCCGCGGCTACGCCGACGACACGCTGCTGGAAAGCTTCGTGCTCGATGCCGGCATCGCCCGCCATGATCTCGACTCGCTGGCCAAACGCCATCTGGGCATGGACACGATCAAGTTCGAGGATGTCGCCGGCAAGGGCGCCAAGCAGATCTCGTTCTCGCAGGTCGCCATCGACGATGCGTCGAAGTACGCGGCAGAAGATGCGGACATCACCCTGCGGCTGCATCGGGTCATGAAGCCGCGGATCGAGGCAGATGCAGGCTTGGCGCGGGTCTACACCGACATCGAGATGCCGCTGGTGCCGGTGCTCGCGCGCATCGAGGCCAATGGCGTACGTGTCGATGCCGACGAACTGCGCCGGCAGAGCGCGGATCTGTCGAAGCGCATGCTCGCCGCGCAGCAGAAAGCAACCGAGCTCGCCGGACGCACGTTCAATCTCGATTCGCCCAAGCAGTTGTGCGCGCTGCTGTTCGACGAATTGAAGTTGCCGGCGCTGGTCAAGACGCCCAAGGGCCAGCCCAGCACCAACGAAGAGGCGCTGGAAGCCATCGCCGACCAGCACGAACTCCCGCGCGTGATCCTCGAATACCGCGGGCTGAACAAGCTGCGCAGCACCTATACCGACAAGCTGCCGGAAATGATCAACGCCGACACCGGCCGGGTGCACACCAGCTACCACCAGGCGGGCGCGGCGACCGGGCGTCTGTCGTCGTCCGATCCCAACCTGCAGAACATTCCGATCCGCACCGACGACGGCCGCCGCATCCGTCGCGCCTTCGTCGCGCCGCCGGGCCGTAAGTTGATCGCCTGCGACTATTCGCAGATCGAGCTGCGGATCATGGCCCACCTGTCCGGGGATCCGGGCCTGGTACGTGCGTTCGAATCTGGCGTCGACATCCACCGGGCGACCGCCGCCGAAGTCTTCGGTCGGCCGCTGGACGAGGTCAGCGGCAACGAGCGCCGTGCGGCGAAGGCGATCAACTTCGGCCTGATGTACGGCATGAGCGCCTTCGGTCTGGCGCGCAACCTCGGCATCGGTCGCGGCGAAGCGCAGGACTACATCGCGCTGTACTTCTCGCGGTATCCGGGCGTGCGCGACTTCATGGACCGCACGCGCGAGCAGGCGCGGGCGACGGGCCATGTCGAGACGGTCTTCGGCCGGCGCCTGACCCTGGACTTCATTCAGAAGGGCAACGCCTCGCAACGCGCGGGCGCCGAGCGCGCCGCGATCAACGCGCCAATGCAGGGCACCGCAGCCGACATCATCAAGCGCGCGATGATCACCATCGATGGATGGATCTCCGCTCACGCGGAGCGCGCGAAGATGATCCTGCAGGTCCACGATGAACTGGTGTTCGAAGCGGACCTGGATTTTGTCGACACGCTGCTGGCCGAGGTCGTAAGCCGGATGACCAGCGCCGCCGAACTGCGGGTGCCGCTGGTCGTCGACAGTGGCGTGGGCGACAACTGGGACGAGGCCCATTGAGGCCTGTCCATCGCCTCGGAATGTGCCGCTTCTGGCGCCCCGGGAGAATGCGAGGATTATGGGTAAATGCGGCCTGAATCCAACAGAAAATTAACCATAATCTTCACGATCCATCCATCCGCAGAATGGTCTTATGTCCCTCGACAGATGCAAGGTCTGTCGCAGATCGCTTCCTTCCCCTGGAGTGATCGACCGGAACCATCAGGCGTCTCCCCGCGCCCGGTTCCCTGAGCCCCGTAGGCCCCCCCTGCCTGCGGGGCTTTTTTATGTCTGCGATTTGCCGATCCGTTGCTCTGTAGGAGCGCGCTTGCGCGCGATGGGGCTTTGCCGATCAGCGCGTTCGCGCGCAAGCGCGCTCCTACAGAGGCCTCTAGAACGGCACCGGACATTCGATTTGTAGCCGTGCACTTGTTGCAGGGTGCTCGAACGTCAGCAATTCCGCATGCAGCAGCAGCCGCGGCGCGCGCGCTTGCACCTCGGACGGGGCGTAAAGCGCATCACCGAGGATCGGATGACCGATCGCCTGCAGATGCACGCGCAACTGATGCGTACGGCCGGTCTCGGGTATCAGCGCCAGCCGGGTGCACGGTGTGCCATCGGCCGTCTGCGTGCGCGACAGGACCTGCCAGTGGGTCAGTGCGAACTTGCCGCTGTTAAGGTCGACCTTTTGTCGCGGCCGGTTGGGCCAGTCCGCCTGCAGCGGCAGGTCGATCACGCCGTCATCCGTGTCGGGCCAGCCGTCGACGATGGCGACATAACGCTTGTCGACCCGGCGCTCGGCGAAGGCGTCGCCCAGCGCGCGCTGCATCCTCGGCCCCCGCCCCAGCACGATCACCCCCGAGGTCGGCTGGTCCAGTCGATGCACCACGCGTGCGTCCGGCCATTGCGCCAGGGCGCGGGTCGCGATGCAGTCCTGTTTGTCGGCGCCGCGGCCGGGCACCGACAGCAGGCCGCTGGGTTTGTCGAAGGCCAACAGATGCGCGTCTTCGTGCAGCACGCGCAGGCAGTCCGGCGCGACGTCCGGATGGGTGGCGTCCTCGGATGCGGTCACCGGTTGCATCCAGCGTGCTCAGGCCAGCTCGGCGAGCCAGTCGCGCGGATGCAGGTATGCGGCCAGTCGCGACTCCTCGCTGCCTGCCTCCGGCGCGAAGCCGTACTCCCAGCGCACGCGCGGCGGCAGGCTCATCAGGATCGATTCGGCGCGGCCGCCCGATTGCAGGCCGAACAGCGTGCCGCGGTCGTAGACCAGGTTGAATTCGACGTAGCGCCCGCGACGATACAGCTGGAACTCGCGCTCGCGCTCGCTGCAGGGCGTGTCTTTGCGGCGTTCGACGATCGGCAGGTAGGCATCGAGAAAGCCGTCGCCGACCGCGCGCATATAGGCGAAGTCGGCATCGAAATCGCCGTGCAGATCGTCGAAGAACAGGCCGCCGACGCCGCGCGTCTCGTTGCGGTGCTTGAGGAAGAAATACTCGTCGCACCATTGCTTGTGGGCGTCGTAGCGCGCCTGCCCGCCGAAGGGTTCGCACAGCGCGCGCGCTGTTCGGTGCCAGTGCAGCACGTCTTCGTCGAGCGGGTAGAACGGCGTCAGGTCGAAGCCGCCGCCGAACCACCAGGCTACGGTCTCGCCGTCGCGCATCGCGCGGAAGTGGCGCACGTTGGCATGCGTGGTCGGCAGGTGCGGATTGTGCGGATGGAACACCAGCGACACGCCGCAGGCGCGCCACGAGGCGCCGGCGAGTTCGGGCCGGTTGGCGCTGGCCGACGGCGGCAGGGCGGTGCCGGATACATCGGAGAAGCCGATGCCGGCCTGCTCAAACACTGCGCCATCGCGTAGCACGCGGGTGCGTCCGCCGCCGCCTTCGGGGCGTTGCCACAGGTCTTCGACGAAACGGGCGCGGCCGTCCGCGCCTTCGATCGCATGGCAGATCCGGTCCTGCAGGCCGGTGAGATAGTCGCGGACGGTGTCGAAATCGTTCATGGCCCGCATTGTAGGCGGCGCCCGTGTGGCGACGTTGATTCTGGTCAATGCCCGAGGGGATCAGGCGTGCGTCTGGCGCCAGCGTTCCAGCTTGGCCGCCAGTGCGGATGCCTTGTGCGCGTAGGTGTCGGGCAAGGCGCCATCGAAACCGGTCAGCCCGCGGTTGACGCGGCGCAGGCGCGCGGCGGCTTCCACGTGGTCGGCGAAGTCGATGCCGACCATCGTGTGCAGACCCACGCGCGTCGGACCGAAACGCACGACGTCGCGCCAGCCCCAGCGGGTGACCCGGAACAGCGAGCGCAATTCGATGCCCTCGGCATCGAGCCGCAGGTGGTTCGCGCCGGGCAGCAGCGACACCAGTGCGACCAGCGCGCACAGCCCGAAGAATCCACCGCACAGCCATGCGATCAGCGGATGGCGTTCGCCGATGACGAGCGCCATCCACACGAACCCGGCCGAAATCGCCAGCAGCGCGAGCATCTTCCACGGCGAAGGCCGCAGCAGCTCGACCGCCGGCAACGGGCCGGGCGCGGTCATTTCAGCGTGCGCTCGAACAGTTCGTAGATGCGGCGGTACTGGTCGTACCACGACGCCGGGTGCTGGTAGGCGTGACGCTCGAGCGGGTAGCTGGCCAGTTCCCACTTGTCCTTGCGCAGCTCGATCAGGCGCTGGGCCATCATCACCGAGTCCTTGTAGAACACGTTGTCGTCGATCATGCCGTGCGCGATCAGCAGGTTGTCCTGCAGGCGGTCGGCGTATTCCATCGGCGAGGACTTCAGATACGCCTCGGGATCGATGTCCGGCGTGTTGAGGATGTTCGCGGTGTAGGCGTGGTTGTACTGCGACCAGTCGGTGACCGGGCGCAGCGCGGCGCCGGCCTTGAACACGCCGGGTTCGCGGAACAGCGCCATGAACGTCATGAAGCCGCCGTAGCTGCCGCCGTAGATGCCGACGCGGTCACGATCGGCCTGGTGGTTGGCGACCAGCCAGTCGATGCCGTCGAGGTAATCCTCGAGCTCCGGGTGGCCCATCTGCCGGTAGATCGCCGTGCGCCAGTCGCGGCCGTAGCCGGCGGACGCGCGGAAATCGAGATCCAGCACGATGTAGCCCTGCTGCACCAGCAGGTTGTGGAACATCTGCTCGCGGAAGTAGTTCGGATACCGGTCGCTGACGTTCTGCAGGTAGCCGGCGCCGTGCACGAACAGCACGACCGGATACTTGCGGCCCGGTTCGTAGTTCTCAGGCGCGTAGAACTTGCCCCAGACCGTGCCGGCGCCATGCTTGGACGGAATCTGCACGTATTCCGGCTGCAGCCAGTCGTGCGCCTTGAACTCGGCGGTGCGCGTGTCGGTGAGCACGCGCACCTCGCCACCGGCGACATCGGCGACGGCGAGCTGCGGCGGCGTGTAGCTGCTCGAGGTGCGCAGCAGCAGGCGGGTTTCATCGGGCGACAGCGCGAAGTCCTCGATGCCGCCGGTCTTCGTGAGTTCGCTGACGGCGCCGCCGTTCGCGCTGCAGACCTCGTAACGGCCCGGCCACTGCTGGTTGCACAGGAAGAAGAAGCGGCTGCCATCGCGCGACATCACCGGCGAGGACACTTCCCACTGGCCCGAGGTCAGCGCGCGCGAGCGGCCGCCGTCGTTGAGATACAGATGCGAGTAGCCGGACGTCTCCGACAGGAACCACAGCGTGCGGTTGTCGGGCAGCCAGCCGAATTCGTTGAAATCCCAGTTGATCCACGCGTTGTCGGTCAGGCGGTCGCGGCTGTGCAGCGTGGCGCCGGCCAGGTCGACGGTGGCGAGCCAGCGGTCCTTGTTGTCGACCGAATGGATCGACAGCGCGACGCTGCGACCGTCGTCGCTCCAGCGGATCGCACCGCCGCCACCGCCGCGGCCGTCGAGTTCCAGACGCACGGGGCGATTGCCCTTGAGCGCGTCCTTGCCGGCCGCGCGGCGCAGGTCGGCCAGCGGGTCGGTGCCGATGCCGGGCAGGGTGCCGGTCTTCAGCTCACGCGCCTGGCCGCTGGCGACGTCCACCAGCCACAGCGTGTGCGGCAGCGGGTCGTTGCGGCCCACGCGCGTGCGCACGTCCTCGAATTCCTCGTAGCCCGATTCGGTCACGTAGCGCGGCATCTTGCCGGCCTGGCCCGCGTCACCGCTCTTGGCGGTGGTGGCGACGATCAGCCGGTCGCCGGCCGGCGACAGCGCGCTGCCGGCGATCGTGACGTCCTTGCCCAGGAACACCGGGCCGGGCGCGCGCGTGGCATCGCTGCGGCGCCAGGTCTCGTTCTGCATGCGCAGCCCGTCGCGACGCTCGCGCTCGACGCGCAGGGTTTCGATCATGCGCAGCTGACGGTCGCGGAGGTCGTCGTCCTTCGGCGGCTTGGCCGGATCGTCCTCGGCCTTGAGGCTGGCCAACTGCGTGGTGCCGCGCTGCGCGTCCCAGCCGAACCAGTCGTTGCCCGCGCGCCAGACCAGGCCGCCGGTCGTCGACCACTGCGGCTGCGCTTCCTGGGCTTCCGTCCGCGTGACCTGGGTCAGCGCGCCGGTGCGCAGATCGCGCACGAACAGGTCGCCATTGCGCAGGAACGCCATGCGCGTGCCGGTGGCATCGGTGATGGGGTTCTGCGCATCGAGATCGGCGCGCGCGCCATCCTCGACACGGACCGACGCCCCGCCGGCCAGGGGCTGCTGCCAGGTCTCGCGGACACTGCTGCCTTCGCGCTTGAGCGTGTAGTACGCCGCCTGACCGTCCCAGCGCCACCACGCGCCTTCGACCGGGGCGCCGATCCAGTCCGGATCGGCCATGATCCGCTCCATCGTCAGCGGCTGCGCCGGTTGTGCCAGAACGGCGGGAGACACGAGGGCACAGGCAAGCACCCAGCTCAGCGGCAGTCGACGCATTCGACGGTTCCATCACGGACAAGGAGGCCGAAGTGTAACGGGCCGGGTCCTCGGGGCTGCTCTGGCGAAGGTCATGGTCCGCGTCGTTCCGTCGCGCGACGGCGTGCCGCATCGTGCTTTCACGTCGCCGCCCCCAGACTCACCGTGCGCCATTCCACTGGAGCTCCGCTTGGACGCCCTGCTGCTGTCGCGGATCCAGTTCGGATTCGTGATCTCCTTCCACGTGCTGTTTCCCGCCTTCACGATCGGCCTGTCGAGCTGGCTGGCGTTCCTGGAATTCCGCTGGCTGCGCACGCGCGATCCGGTGTGGCGCGAGCTGTATTTCTTCTGGATGCGGATCTTCGCGGTGTCGTTCGGCATGGGCGTGGTGTCGGGCATCGTCATGAGCTTCCAGTTCGGTACCAACTGGTCGGCGCTGAGCATCGCGGCGGGCAACATCCTCGGGCCGCTGCTGAGCTACGAGGTGCTGACCGCGTTCTTCCTGGAAGCGAGCTTCCTCGGCGTGATGCTGTTCGGCTGGGGCCGGGTGTCTGAGAAGCTGCATTTCCTGTCGACGTGTCTCGTCGCCGTGGGCACGCTGATCTCGACGTTCTGGATTCTCTCGGCCAACAGCTGGCTGCACACGCCGGCGGGCTATGAGCTGATCGACGGCGTGTTCCATCCGGCCGACTGGATGGCGATCATCTTCAATCCCTCGTTCCCATACCGGCTGGCGCACATGGCGCTGGCGGCGTTCATCACCACGTGTTTCGTCATCGGCGGCGTGGCCGCCTGGTATCTGCGTCGCGGCGAACACGTCGATGCGGCGACGCGGATGCTCAAGCTCTCGGTCGCGTTCGCGGCGATCACCGTGCCGCTGCAGATCTTCGTCGGCGATCTGCATGGTCTGAAGACCGGTGAAGTGCAGCCGGTCAAGCTCGCGGCGATGGAGGCGCACTGGCACGAGAGCGCCCCCGGCGAAGGCGTGCCGCTGGTGCTGTTCGCGGTGCCGAATGTGGACGAAGAACGCAACGATTTCGAGATCGCGATCCCGCGACTCGGCAGCGTGATCCTGACCCACAGCTGGGATGGCACGATCGCGCCGTTGACCGCGGTCCCGCGCGACGAACGCCCGCCGGTCGTGCCGGTGTTCTATGCCTTCCGGGTCATGGTCGGTATCGGCATGGCGATGCTGCTGCTGACCGTCGTCTCGCTGTGGGCGTGGCGACGGCGCTGGCTTTTCGAATCGCGCTGGCTGCTCGATTCGTGGCGGCTGATGGCGCCAAGCGGCTTCATCGCGGTGCTGGCCGGCTGGTTCGTCGTGGAGGTCGGCCGCCAGCCGTGGGCGATCCAGGGACTGCTGCGTACCGCGGATGCGGTCAGCGACATCGACCGTACGAGCGTGATCATCTCGCTGACCGCATTCGTCATCGCCTATGCGGTGGTGTTCGGTGCCGGCGGCGGCTACATCCTCAAGATGATCCGCAAGGGCCCGCAACCCTTCGACGACGGCCCGGATCGCGACGAGGGCGAACGTACGCCGATGCGGCCGATTTCAGCCGCCGACGGCCCGGTGGGAGACGACTGATGGACCTCGACCTGCAGACCGTGCTGCCGGTGATCTGGTTCGGCGTCATCGGCTTCGGCGTGCTGATGTACGTGCTGCTCGACGGCTTCGTGCTGGGCCTGGGCGTGCTGGCGCCGTTCGCCGAGGACAGCGATCAGCTCGACCACATGATGACCACCGCCGCGCCGATCTGGGACGGCAACGAGACCTGGTTGGTGCTCGGCGGCGCCGGCCTGCTGGCCGCGTTTCCGCGCGCCTACGCGATCGTGCTGTCGGCGCTGTATCTGCCGGTGCTGCTGATGCTGATCGCACTGGTGTTCCGCGGTGTGGCGTTCGAATTCCGCTTCAAGGCGCAGCGGGGCAAGCGCTTCTGGGGCGCGGCGTTCGCGGTGGGCTCGCTGCTGGCGGCGTTCTCCCAGGGTGTGATTCTCGGTGCACTGGTCGAGGGCATGCCGCTTCAGGAAGGCAAATACGCCGGCGGCGCGCTGGACTGGTTCAGCCCGTTCTCGATGCTGACCGGCGCAGCGGTGGTGTCCGGTTACGCACTGCTCGGCAGCGGCTGGCTGATCCTCAAGACCGAGGGCCGGCTGCAGCAGCTGGCGCGCAAGGCGACCCGGCCACTGGTGCTGGTGGTCGCCGCGTTCATGGGTGTGGTCAGCGCGTGGCTGCCGTTCCTCGATTCGCAGATCATGGCGCGCTGGTTCGAGGGCGGGAATTTCTGGTGGCTGTCGCCGGTGCCGGTGCTGGCCCTGGTCAACGCGATCTGGCTGTGGCGCGCGGCGATGCGCGAGGGTCGCGATGCGCGTCCCTTCCTGCTGACGCTGAGTTTCTTCGGGCTCGGATTTCTGGGACTGGTGCTGGGCATGTGGCCGAACATCGTGCCGCCATCGCTGAGCATCTGGGAGGCCGCGTCGCCGCCGTCGTCGCAGGGATTCGTGCTGGCCGGACTGGTCGTGCTGTTGCCGCTGATCCTCGGTTACACCGCATGGTCGTATCGCGTGTTCCGCGGCAAGGTGGCCGCCGACGCCGGCTATCACTGAACCCCGCGTTGTCGAATGTCCGCGCTGCGAGGACGCTGCGATACCCAAGTCCGTGGATATGCCGCACAATCGAGCGTGTTTCCGCGGTTCTTCGGCCATGCACGCCTACGTCTACAAAAGCCAGCGCAAGGCGGACACTTACGTGTACCTCGCCGAGCGCGACGCGTTCGACGTCCTGCCTGATCCGGTGCGTGCGCAGCTGGGCGAATTGATCTTCGTGCTGGACGTGGCGCTGACGCCCGACAGAAAGCTCGCGCGCGAGGATGTCGCGACCGTGCGCGAGAAGCTGCGCACGCAGAAGTTCCATCTGCAGATGCCGCCGCGCCTGGTCCACGATCCACTGACGGAGGACTGGGGCACCGATGCCTGAGTCCGCGCAGCGGCCGTTGTCCGCGTTCGCCCGATCCCTGATCTTCGTGCTTCTGGCCGGTATCGCCCTGGCGGCGCTGACGCTCGTCGGCGGCCCGCTCGCCGCGGTTGCCGGCGCGCTGGCGCAGCCCGCGTTCGCGCTGGTCATCCGCGGCTGGCGCACGCGCACCGTGCCCGCGGGCGCCACGCTGCGGACCGACCTGCTGTCGCTGGCCGGCGCCTGGAGTGGTGCCACGGTCGCGACCGCCGTGCTCGTCGCCTGGCCGCTGTCGGCGTTGCGGCAGGGCGGTGAACTCGGCGCAGCACTGGCGCTGAGCGTCGCCATCGGTCTTGCGGTCATCGGCTTCTGGCGCACGTGGCCGCTGTGGCATGCGATCGAGCGCGACGGCGGTGATCTGCGCACGCACTGGCGCACGCTTTCGGAGCGCGAAACCGGCAACTGGCGCGGTGTGGGCGCCGCGTTGTGCGTGGCTGCGATTGTTGCGCTCGTGCTGCTGCCGGCCTGGCTGCCGCCCGGCGGCATCGGCCCGCGCGCCGGGCTCGCCATCATGGCCGTGCTCGCTTCGCTCGGCCTGCATGTGGTCCTGCAGCGTATTGCGCCCCCTGCCGCGTTGCCGATCCAGATCGTCGAGATGCAGGGCGATCCCGCGGTCGCGTTGTCGGAAGAACCGTTCGATGCAGCGCCGGATGTCGCGCTGTACACCGCGGCCCGCGCGGGTCGTGTCGACCGCGCGCTGGCGCTGATCGAGACCGGCGCCGACGTGCACGCGCTGCCTGCCAGCGACGACCGCGACCAGCGCAGCCTGCCGGTGCTGGCTGCGGTGCTGCCGGACCTGCGCCTGCTGCGCGAACTGATCGCACGCGGCGTCGACGTCAATGCTGCGCACGCCGGCATGACCCCGCTGCTGGCCGCGACCCGCGACAGCTGGCACGGCCGCCCCGATGCGGTGATGACCCTGCTGGCCAACGGGGCCGATCCGCGGATCACCGACCACGAAGGCAACACGCCGCTGCATCTGGCCGCGCGCAGTTCCGACCCCGGCGTCGCCGCGCTGCTGCGCGATGCCGCCGCCGAACTCGAAGCGCGCAACCACGATGGCCTGACGCCGCTAGGCATGGCCTGCGCTGTCGGCAACTGGCGTCTGGCGAAGTTCCTGCTCGAACGTGGCGCCCGCGCCGAGGTCGACGGTGGCACGCCGGCGCTGCTGGCCGCGGCCGGCGGCGACGAGGACGATGCCGCCGGCGTGCAGTTGCTGCTCAAGCACAAGGCGCGCGTCGATGCGCGCGATGCATTGCGTCGAAGCGCTTTGCATGTCGCCGCGTTCCAGGGCCACGACGAGATCCTCGCCGCGCTGCTCGGCGCTGGCGCCGACGTGCGCGGTCGCGACAATGACGGCCGTACGCCCCTGCTCGAAGCCGCGCGCGGCGGCCGTCTGTCCGCGCTCGAAGCGCTGCTGGCGGCGAATGCCGATGTCGCCGCGGTCGATGCCGCGGGCCGCAATGCGGTGATGCTGGCCTGCACCGCCGAACTGCCGTCGGCCGCGGTGCTGCAGCGTTTGCTCGAACTCGGCGTGCCGGCCGATATCGCCGATGCCGATGGCCGCAAGCCGGTCGATCGCGCCGCTGAAACCGGGCGCTGGACGCTGGTGCGCCTGCTCGATCCCGACTATCCGCTGCCGGCCAATCTGGGCATCGGCGAGGACGAAGACGGCGCGTCGGCCAGTGACCGCACGCCGGTGCTGCTGTTGCGCGCCAGCCTGCGCGAAGGCCGCTTCGACGATCAGGGTCCGCTGCTGCGCCTGCTCAACGCGCGCGATCTCGGTGGTCTGCTGCTCGATCCCGAGATGCCGCCATCGCTGGACCGTATCGAATGGCTGCTCGCCCAGGGGGCGGATGTCGAAGTCACCGATGATGCCGGCGTGCCGCCGCTGTGCGCGCTGCTGTCGTCAGCGCCGCAACACCTGTCGATCCTGCAGGCGCTGCTGCGGCATGGCGCGTCGCCCGGCGGCGCCGGCACGCTGGCGCGGTATCTCGCCGCCTGCAGCGACGACGATCAGGCCGCGCGGGCGTACGAGACCTTTGCGCTCGACCTGCTGGCCCGCGGCGCCGATCCGTTCGCGCCGTCGCCCGCGGGCGATCCGCCACTGGCTTTGGCCGTGCGGCTGGGCTGGCTGCGGCTGATCGAGCGTCTGGTCGGTCATGGCGTCGATCTTGATGCCCGTGATGCGCGCGGCATGACGGCGTTGCATCTCGCCGCCGCACTCGGACGCGAAGGCGCGCTCAAGGTGCTGGTGCGTCAGGGCGCCTCGCCGGCAGCCTGCGCCGCCGATGGCCAGACGCCGCTGGGTGTCGCACTCTCCGCCGGGCGACGCGACCTCGCCGACTGGCTGGACTGGCGGGGCTGGGCGCTGCCGCGACGTGCGCTGGAACCGACCGATCTGCCAGCCGCCGCCAACGCGGGCGACGCAGAGGCCGTGCGCCGTCTGCTCGATCTGGGATTCGCGGTCGACACCGTCGATGCACAGGGCTGCACCGCGCTGCTGCGCGCCGCCGGTGGCGGACATCGCGAGGTCGTCGATCTGTTGCTGGCACGCGAGGCCGACGCCGCGCTCGCTGCGCAGTCCGGCGCGACGCCGCTGTCGGCGGCGGTCAGCATGCGTCACGCCGAAATCGTCGATCGCCTGCTGGCGTCGGGCGTCTCGCTCGACCAGCGCCTGCCGGGCGAAGTCAGCGTGCTGATGCTCGCCGCTGCCCTGGGCCTGCCCGATCTCGCCGCGCGTCTGCTGACCGCTGGCGCCGACATCCACGCGACCGACGCGCAGGGCCTGACCCCGCTGCACTGCGCCGCGCTCTACGGGTTCACCTCGCGCGATCGTCCACGTCTGCTCGCGCTGTTTGACACCCTGCTGCTGGCGGGCGCAGAGGTCGACGCGCCCGCGGCCGGTGGCGTCACGCCGCTGTTGCTGCTGCTCGGTGCACGGGCCGAGCCCGGCACGCCCTGCGACGAGGACGTGGTGCTGGCTGCAATGGAGCACCTGCTCGATGAGGGTGTCTCGCTCGACGCGCAGGACCAGCGCGGCTTCGGCCCGCTGCACCTGTCAGGCCTGCACGGCCAGCTGCGCCTGGCCCGCCGCCTGCTGCGCGCCGGCGCCGATCCCGACCTGCGCGACACGCTCAACCGCACGCCGCGCGAGATCGCGATCATGCGCGGCTTCATCGACGTCGCCGCGGAATTCGCACCGCCGCAGAGCGGCGACGGCGTGTCGATGGCCAGGTTCCTGCGCGAGCAGCGCTGACGGCACTCGGGTTTACCCCGGCTTGTCCACGCAGGGGGCCGGGAGTAACGTCGGGTCCTCGCTCAAGGATGGATCCGTGATGACACTTCAAAGAGTGCTGGGTGTGCTGCTCGCGACGGCGTGTCTCGTACCGTCGCTGACTGCGGCGCAGAGCGCACGCGAAATGCGCCAACAGGTCGAGGGCAGCATGCTGGTGACCGGGCATGTCGACATCGCGCTCGATGGCAGCGTCAGTACCCACACGCTGGATCAACCGGACAAGCTTCCCGACTACGTCGTGCGTCTGATCGAGCGCGCAATGCCTGCGCTGCGCTTCGAACCGGTGCTCGTCGACGGCGCGCCGGTGCTGGCCCGCGCGAAGATGACCATCCGGCTGGTGGCGACGCCCGCGGACGACGGCAACATGAACATCGCGATCAAGAGCGCGAGTTTCGGCGAGGAATATGATCCGGACGACACAGGACGCGTCCGCTCGATCGAGATGAAGCCGCCGCGGTATCCCATGAACATCGCGCAGATGGGCGGCAAGGGCACTGTCTACCTGCTGGTCAAGGTCGCACGCGATGGCCGGGTGGAAGACGTGGCAGCCGAGCAGACCAACCTGACGGCGCTCGGCACGGCGCGGCAGATGGAGATGATCCGCCGCGGTCTGGAGAAGGCGGCGATCGACAAGGCCAGGGAGTGGACGTTCGTGCCACCGACCACGGGAGACGCCGTTTCCAGCGATCACTGGGTCGTCCGTGTGCCGGTCGACTTCTCGCTTTCCGATGGCGCCCGTCTTCCGGAAGGTGCGGCCTACGGACAATGGCTCGGATACGTGCCCGGCGCGCAGACCCGTCCGACCTGGGCGATGCCGGACCCGCCCGGCTTCAGCCCGGACGCGCAGGTCGCCGGCGCGCTGCATCAGGGGCAGTCCCGCTTCCGCCTGCTCACGCCGTTCGAAGGCTGACCGGGCCGGACCGGAGCCAAAAAAAGCCCCGCGGAAGCGGGGCTTTTTTCGTGAGCGAGGACCCTATGGGTCAGCGCTTCATCGACGAGAAGAACTCGTCGTTGGACTTCGTGCTCTTCATCTTGTCGAGCAGGAATTCCATCGCGGCGATCTCGTCCATCGGGTGCAGGAGCTTGCGCAGGATCCAGATCCGCTGCAGCAGGTCCGGCTCGATGAGGTAATCCTCGCGGCGCGTGCCCGACTGGTTGACGTTGATCGCCGGATAGACGCGCTTCTCGGTGATGCGACGGTCGAGGTGCACTTCCGAGTTGCCGGTGCCCTTGAACTCCTCGTAGATCACCTTGTCCATCGCGCTGCCGGTGTCGACCAGGGCGGTGGCGATGATGGTCAGCGAACCGCCTTCCTCGACGTTGCGCGCGGCGCCGAAGAAGCGCTTCGGGCGATGCATTGCATTGGCGTCGACACCACCGGTCAGCACCTTGCCCGAGCTCGGCACGACGTTGTTGTAGGCACGGGCGAGGCGGGTGATCGAGTCGAGCAGGATGACGACATCCTTCTTGTGCTCGACCAGGCGCTTGGCGCGCTCGATGACCATTTCGGCCACCTGCACGTGGCGCGCAGCCGGCTCGTCGAACGTCGAGGAGATGACTTCGCCGCGCACGGTGCGCTGCATCTCGGTCACTTCTTCCGGACGCTCGTCGATCAGCAGCACGATCATGTGCACGTCGGGATGGTTGTAGGTAATCGCGCTGGCGATCTGCTGCATCATCATCGTCTTGCCCGCCTTCGGCGGCGAGACGATCAGCGCGCGCTGGCCCTTGCCCTGCGGGGCCATCAGATCGAGGATGCGGCCGGCGATGTCTTCGCTGGAGCCGTCACCGCGTTCGAGCTTGAAGCGCTTGCGCGGGAACAGCGGGGTCAGGTTCTCGAACAGCACCTTGCCCTTGCTGGCTTCCGGCGGCTCGCCGTTGATCGTGTCGACGACCGACAGCGCGAAATAGCGTTCGCCGTCCTTGGGCCAGCGGATACGGCCGAGCAGGTGGTCGCCGGTACGCAGGTTGAAGCGGCGGATCTGGCTGGGCGAGATGTAGACATCGTCCGGGCCGGCGAGGTAGCTCGCCTCGGCCGCGCGCAGGAAGCCGTAGCCGTCGGGCAGAATCTCGAGCACGCCGTCGGCGACGACGCCCTCGCCGTGGCGGGTCAGCACTTTGAGCAGGCCGAAGATCACGTCCTGCTTGCGCGCGCGGGCCACGCCTTCGATCGCGAGCTGGTCGGCGATGTCGAGCAGCTTGTGCGCCGGCATCCGCTTGAGGTCGCTCAGCGTGTACTGCGGGAAGCCTTCGGGGATGTTCGGGGGCGGGAGGCGCTGGACGTGGTCGTTGCCGCCGTCCTGCGGCAGGCCGTCGTCGCGGCCACCGCCACGCGGACGATCACGCCGGTTCTTGAACCGGTCGCGGCGGTTGTTGCCGCCCTGATCGTTGTTGTTGTTGTTGTTGCCGGGATTGCCGCGGTTCTGGTTCGGCTGCCCGCCACCGTGCTGGCGCGGCTCGCCGCCCTGCTGGGGGTGGTGCTGGCCGCCATTCGGCTGCCCGTTGTTGCCGCCCTGGTTGCCCTGGTTGCCCTGGTTGCCGCGCTGGGCATCGCCCTGGCCCGACTCGCTGGGCGCACGCTGCGGATCGGACTGCGGTGCAGATGCCTGCGGCGGCGGTGCGCTGGCGGGCGGGGCCTTCGGCGCGGCGGTGTCCTGGGTCGCCAACGGCAACTGGGACTGGGAATCGGGAGGCGCGGAGTCGGTGGCTTTCTTGGCCACGCGCGGCTTGCGCACGCGCTTCACGGCGGTGTCGCCCTCGGGCGTGCCGGGATCGGATGTGTTGTCGGACAAGCGGAAAATCCTCGCTCGGTTGCGAGCGCCCGGGACGGGCGGCGGCAGGGAAACGGACAGTCGGGAGTGACGCCAGATGGGTGCGGCGCGCTGAAAACACGCCGGAGCAGCGCAAACCTAGCACTGCGTCCGACCGGCGGCAAGCGATACCCGCGCGGTCGGTTCAGGCGACAGGCCGCCCAGGGGCGGACTGTCGCGGTGGTGGACCGGGCCTCAGAGGGCCTTGTCGATCAGCTGGGCGAGCTGCGGCTTGCCCACGGCGCCGATCTGGGTGCCCTGCACCTGGCCATCCTTGAACAGCAGCAGCATCGGGATCGAGCGCACGTGGTACTTCAGCGCCGTGGCCTGGTTCTGGTCGACGTCGATCTTCACGATCTTGGCGCGGCCGGCGTAGTCGCCCGCCAGTTCGTCGAGCGCCGGAGCGATCATCTTGCAGGGGCCGCACCAGGGGGCCCAGAAGTCGACCAGCACCGGGACATCGGACTGCAGCACGGTGGAGTCGAAATCGGAATCGCTGGCATGGATGACGGCATCGGTCACGGGGGGCTCCGGGGGGGCTGGGGCGCGCTTCGAAGCAGCGGCGCCGGGATGGATGTAAAATGGGGAATCGCCGCCCGGAATCAAGGTGGCGCTCCTGCGGGACGACCCACGCGTCCTGCGCCCAGGCAGTCTGCCGTCGCGACTGCCTCCCACGCAAGCACGCGGCGCCCTCCAAGTCGGCGACGCCCGGACACCTTCCTACGCATGAGCGACAAGCCTCTTACCGACATCACCTTCTCGTCCTTCGACCTGCATCCGGCGTTGCTCGCCGGGCTGGAAGAGGCCGGGTTCACCCGCTGCACGCCCATCCAGGCGCTGACGCTGCCGCTGGCCCTCGCAGGCCGCGACGTCGCCGGCCAGGCCCAGACCGGCACCGGCAAGACCCTGGCCTTCCTGGTGGCGGTGATCAACCGCCTGCTGTCGAAGCCGGCGCTGGCCGACCGCAAGCCGGAGGATCCGCGCGCGCTGATTCTCGCGCCGACCCGCGAACTCGCGATCCAGATCCACAAGGACGCGGTCAAGTTCGGCAGTCAGCTGGGGCTGAAGTTCGCCCTGGTCTACGGCGGCGTCGACTACGACAAGCAGCGGCAGATCCTCACCGAGGGCGCGGACGTTATCATCGCGACCCCGGGCCGGCTGATCGACTACGTCAAGCAGCACAAGGTCGTCAGCCTGCACGCCTGCGAGATGTGCGTGCTGGATGAGGCCGACCGCATGTTCGACCTGGGCTTCATCAAGGACATCCGCTTCCTGCTGCGGCGCATGCCGATCCGCACCGAGCGCCAGACGCTGCTGTTCTCGGCGACGCTGAGCCATCGCGTACTGGAGCTCGCCTACGAGCACATGAACGAGCCGGAGAAGCTGGTCGTCGAGACCGAGTTCATCACCAATGCCAAGGTCCGGCAGGTGATGTATTTCCCGGCCGATGACGAAAAGCTGCAGTTGCTGCTGGGCTTGCTGTCGCGCAGCGAAGGCGCGCGCACGATGGTGTTCGTCAACACCAAGGCGTTCATCGAGCGGGTGGCACGTGCGCTCGAAAAGGCCGGCTACCGGGTCGGCGTGCTGTCGGGCGACGTGCCGCAGAAGAAGCGCGAAAGCCTGCTGAAGAAGTTCCAGGCGGGCCAGCTGGAGCTGCTGGTGGCGACCGACGTGGCTGCGCGCGGCCTGCACATCGACGGCGTCAGCCATGTCTACAACTACGATCTCCCGTTCGATGCCGAGGACTACGTCCACCGCATCGGCCGCACCGCGCGCCTCGGCGCCGAGGGCGATGCGATCAGCTTCGCCTGCGAGCGCTATGCGCAGAGCTTGCCGGAGATCGAGGCCTACATCGAGCAGAAGATCCCGGTGGAGCCGGTGACGTCCGAGCTGCTGACCGCGCTGCCGCGCAAGCCGCGCGAAGGTGTGGAGCTCGATGACGAGGACGGCGAGAGCATCCACGAGATCTTCAAGGAAGTGCGCGAAGCACGCGCGGTCGAAGACGCCAAGCGTGGCGGCGGCCGTGGTGCGGGTGCCGGTGGTCGGGGTGCGCCCGGTTCGCGCGGTCCGCGTCCGGCGGGCGGCGGCGAAGCCCGTGGCGAGCGTGGACCGCGCAAGCCGCGTCCGCCGCGTGTCGAAGGCGAAGAAGCGGCGGTTGCGCCGGTCGTGGCCGCGCCGCAGCCGATGATCGATGCCCCCGGCACGGTTGCGCAGGCGATGCCGGACGAGTCGCGTCCGCCGCGCAAGCGTCGCCGCCGTCGCGCCGGCAAGAAGATCGAAGGTGCCGAAGGCGCGGCGGCGCCGCAGACCGGCGAGACGACGGCAGCCGACGCGTCGAAGAAGGCGCAGGGCAACGGGGGCAAGGGTCCGCGCGAAGTGCGCCCGACCCAGCGTCCGGCGCCGGCGTTGAAGTCCGAGCAGGCACCGTCGCTGCTGAGCCGCATCGGTCGGGGCCTGCGTCGCCTCGTGTCGGGTGACGACAAGCGCTGATCGCACGCTTCAGTGCGCGAGCGCAAAAAAGCCCAGCTTCGGCTGGGTTTTTTTGTGGGTGCGCCTCTGGCGCTTGAGCCTTTCCCGCTCGCGGGGCATTGCGCCCTTTACGGGTGGAGGGTTGGGTGGGGGCGGCCCTAAAGCGCTTCCACATCTGACGCCGCTACGAACACAAAGCCAAGCGCTGTAGGCCTTCCGATCTCCATCGTGACCGACCCTGACCCTTCGCCCCCATCCCCAACCTTCCACTTCCTTATGACGCTGTTGTGCACATTCCCTGCGATACTGTCGCGCATGAGTGTTCTGCGATTCGACAACGTCAGCAAGCAGTATCCGGGCGGCCATGTGGCGCTGTCGGAAGTGAGTTTCGATGTGGCGGCCGGCGAGATGCTGTTCGTCACCGGACACTCCGGCGCGGGCAAGAGCACGCTGCTGAAACTCATCCATCTGGCCGAGCGGCCGAGCCGCGGCGCGGTGGTGTTCGGCGAGCGCAATCTGCTCAAGGTGCGCGGCCGCAGGGTTGCGATGCACCGCCGCGACATTGGCGTCGTGTTTCAGGATCACCGCCTGCTGCCCGACCGCACCGTGTTCGACAACATCGCGTTGCCGCTGATCCTGCGCGGCATGCGTCGGCCGGAGATCGGCAAGCGCGTGCGCAGCGTGCTGGAGCGTCTGGCGCTGGGCGCGCGCGAACGTGCGTTGCCCACCCAGCTCTCGGCCGGCGAGCAGCAGCGCATCGGCATCGCCCGCGCGATCGTCGGTGAGCCGATGCTGCTGGTCGCCGACGAGCCCACCGGCAATCTCGATCCCACGTTGTCGGCCGAAATCATGGCGCTGTTCGCCGAGCTCCCCGAGAGGGGTACCAGTGTGCTGATCGCCAGTCACGACCTCGGTCTGGTCAAGCGCATGAAGAAGCGCACGCTGGTGCTCGACCACGGCACGCTGGCCGACGACATTTCGCCGGAGGACCTGGCCGATGCCTGAGGCGCCCCGCAACCAGCCCGCGCGCAGCGGCAGCTCGCCGGTCGGCACCTGGATCGACCATCACGTCTACAGCGTGCTCGCCAGCCTCGGCCGGCTGTTCAAGAAACCGTGGTCGGCGGCGCTGACGATCGGCGTCATGGCGGTCGCGCTCGCACTGCCGCTCGGCCTGTGGCTGGTGCTCGACAACGTCGGGCGCCTGGGCGGCAGCATCGACGCCTCGCGCGAGATCAGCGTATTCCTCAAGCAGGACGTCGACGGCCCACGCGCTGAAGCGCTGGCCGGCGAACTGCGTGGTCGCAGTGATGTCGGCAGCGTCGTGCATCGCTCGCCCGACGAAGGCCTGGCGGAACTGCGCGAGCGCGGCGAGTTCGGCGATGCGATCGACGTGCTCGGTGAGAACCCGCTGCCGCACGTGCTGATCGTGACGCCCGGTGGCGACGAGATGCTGCTGGCCGAATCGCTGCGCACGCTGCCGGAATCTGAACTCGTCCAGCACGATGCGCAATGGCGCGAGCGCCTCGATGGCTGGCTGCGGTTCGGCGGTCGCGTGGTCTGGGTGCTCGCTGCGCTGCTCGGCATCGGCGCGCTGCTGGTGGTCGGCAACACGGTGCGCCTCGACATCCAGTCGCGCCGCGACGAACTCGGCGTGCTGCAGCTGCTCGGCGCGACCGACGGCTTCATCCGCCGGCCGTTCCTGTATCTGGGCGCCTGGTACGGGCTGGCTGCCGGCGCGGTCGCGCTCGGTCTGCTTGCTCTGGCCGGTCTCGCCCTGCAGCCGCCGCTGGCGGAACTCGCGGCGAGTTATGGCGCGGCGTTCGCGTTGCGCGGGTTCGGCCCGATGGGTGTGCTGGCGGTACTGGCCGGCGCGACCGCGCTGGGCTGGTGTGGCGGCGGCATCGTCACCGGGCATTTCCTGCGCCAGACGCGGCCCACCGACACCTGATCCATGCACGACCTTCGCCATTTGGCCGGCGACGCGCCCCGGGTGATGGTCGTCGACGGCTCGAAGCTGGTGCGCCGGCTGATCGGTGACGTGCTGCGGCAGGCGCTCGCCGATGTCGAAGTGATCGAATGCACGGGTCTGTTGGATGCGGCCGTCGCGCTCGATGCGGCGCCGGTCGATCTGGTCAGCACCGCGCTGTCGCTCCCCGATGGCGACGGCCTCCAGCTCGCACGCCGCGTACGTGAGGCCACGGGCCAGCGCTACGTGCCGGTGATCGTGGTCTCGGGCGACGCGCAGTCGCATCTCGAGGCCCGCCGCTTCACCGAAGACGTCACCGACCATTTCGACAAGGCCCTCGGACACCGCGCGCTCGCGGAATTCATCCGCGGCTACGTGCAGCCGGAAGCGATTCCCGACGCGCACGTGCTTTACGTCGAGGACAGCCGCACGGTCGCGCTGGCGACCCGGCGCATTCTCGAAGCGCAGCAGATGCGCGTGACGCATGTGCTCAGCGCGGAGGACGCGTTGGCCTATCTGGACGCCTATCGCGACGGCCCGGGGGCTCCCGGCGCCGACCTGCTGCTGACCGACGTGTATCTGAAGGGCGAGCTCAGCGGGCACGACCTGCTGCGCGCGGTCCGTCGCGATTTCGGTTACGGCAAGCGGCGCCTGCCGGTGCTGGTGATGACCGGCGACGGCAACCACGACAACCAGGTCGCGCTGCTGCGCGCCGGTGCCAACGATCTGGTCGTCAAGCCGGCCGAGGAACGGGTGCTGGCGACCAAAGCGCTGTTCCAGTTGCGTCTGTCCGCGATGCAGCCGCACCTCCCCCTGTAGGCGCGCGATGCGGCGTTGCCGATGCCGCCATCGCGCCGCACGTGCACTCCCACAACCTCACGCACCGCTGTGCCGCTACGCTGGCAAGGGTGTCCATCCACGGTTGACCCATGTCCGACATCCGCCTCGAACCTTCCTGGAAAGCCCACGTCGGCAACTGGCTGCGCCGCGACGATATGCAGGCGCTCTCCGCATTCCTGCGTCAGAGGAAAGCAGCGGGTGCGCGGATCTATCCGCCTGGCACCGAGATCTTCGCGGCGTTCGATGCCACGCCATTCGACGCGGTGAAAGTGGTCATCCTCGGCCAGGACCCGTATCACGGGCCCGGTCAGGCACATGGCCTGTGTTTCTCGGTGCGTCCGGACCAGCGCGTGCCCCCGTCGCTGGACAACATGTACAAGGAACTCGAACGCGATCTCGGCCTGCCGCGGCCCGACCACGGCTGGCTGATGCCCTGGGCCAAGCGCGGCGTGCTGCTGCTCAATGCGGTGCTGACCGTGGAAGAGGGCAAGGCCGGCGCGCACCAGGGCAAGGGCTGGGAAGGCTTCACCGATCATGTTGTCGACGTGCTCAACCGCGAGCGCGAGGATCTGGTCTTCCTGCTGTGGGGCAGCTACGCCCAGGCCAAGGGCAAGGTCATCGACACCAATCGCCACTGCGTGCTGCGCACCACCCACCCGTCGCCGCTGTCTGCGTATCGCGGCTTCCTCGGCAGCGGGCATTTCTCCAAGACCAACAATTTCCTGCGCAAACGCGGCATCGCCCAGATCGACTGGTCGCTGCCGATGCGCTCGGCGCTCGACGCATGATCCGCAGCGTCGAGGCCACGCGCTATGTCACGCCGCTGCGCGAAGGCGGCTCGCTGCCGGCGGTCGTGGAAGCCGACGACGATGGCATGTACGTCATGAAGTTCCGCGGCGCGGGGCAGGGGGCGAAGGCGCTGGTCGCCGAACTGATCGGCGGCGAATTCGCGCGCCTGCTGGGTCTGCCGATGCCGGAGATCGTGTTCATCGATCTCGATCCGGACCTGGCTGCCACGGAACCGGATTCCGAGATCCAGCACCTGATCCGCGCCAGTGCAGGCTGCAATCTCGCGCTGGACTACCTGCCCGGTGCGATCAACTTCGATCCCGCGGTCGAGCCGCCCAATGCCGATCTCGCATCGCGGATCGTCTGGTTCGATGCCTTCGTCTGCAATGTCGACCGCACAGCGCGTAATACCAATCTGCTGGTCTGGCACCACCGGCTGACCCTGATCGATCACGGCGCGGCGCTGTACTTCCACCACGACTGGGACAGCGCCGCGCGCATCGCGACCGGCCCGTTCGCGCGGATCGCCGATCACGTGCTGCTGCCGTTTGCGACTGCCCTCGACGCCGCCGATGCGGCCCTGTCGGCACGCATCACCGAGGCCGACATCCGCCGCATCGTGGCGCTGGTGCCCGACGCGTGGCTGGCCGGCGAGTCGCGGTTCGCCGATGCGGACGTGCATCGCGCAGCCTACGTCGAGTTCTTCTGCACGCGCCTGGCGCACCGGTCGGCGTTCGTCGGGGAGGCGCAGCGTGCGCATGCAGCGGGTCTATGACTACGCGGTGATCCGGGTCGTGCCCCGGGTCGAACGCGAAGAGTTCATCAACGTGGGCGTGATCGTGTCCTGCCAGGGCGCGCGCACGCTGGCCGCAGCGGTCGCGCTGGATCCGGCACGGCTGCACGCGCTCGATCCGCATGCCGATATCGCCACGCTGCAGCGGCATCTCGATGCGATCGTGCGCATCTGTCGCGGCGATGCCGATGGCGGGCCGATCGCCGCGTTGCCCGCCCGCGCGCGGTTTCACTGGCTCACTGCGCGGCGCAGCTCGGTGATCCAGGTCTCGCCGGTGCACACCGGCCGCACCGCCGATCCCGACGGGCTGTGCGCTCGCCTGCTGGCGCGCATGGTGCTGCCACCCGGTCCGGTGCGCGGCGCATAAAAAAAAACCCGGCAGCGTGGGGGCTGCCGGGTCGGCTACGGGCGAGGGAGGGATCGCCCGGAGTTCAGGTCGCGGCGCCAGGGCGCCGCAGCGCGTCTCAGCGCTTGGTGGCCTTCGCGGTCGCCTTGACGACCTTCTCGGCTTCGGCGCGGACGTCGGCGGTGGCCGATTCGACGTGCGACTTGGCCAGGCCTGCGATGGCTTCGTTGGTCTTCACCGTGCGGCCCAGGGTTTCCTGGCCGGCACTGACGAGACGCTCGACGTTCTCGCGGGCAACCTGCGCGCCCTTCGGCAACAGAGCCTTGAAGCCATCCATATCACGCACTTCGATCGCTTCGTTGATGAACGCGAACGTGGCATGGGTGTTGTCGTTGAACGTCGAAAGGTGGAGACCGAACAGGGTCTCGGCGTTCTCGAGGGTCAGACGGTTGAACTGGGCGGCTGCATCGGCGAACTGGCGCGACGCGGCGGTGAACTGCTCGTTGAACTGATAAGACATGGCGGTTACCTGCGTGAGCCGGCGGTCTGCCGGGTTTGTGCGATGCAGCATATCCCAGCCATGTTGCATTGCAACAAAATCCCGACAGGCGGTCGTCATGCATTCAGTTTCGTATATGGATCAAAGACTTGAAACCGTTTTCAGTTGGCGAGGGCGATTCAGGGACCGGTGTAGCGACAGCCCGAGGTGCAGGTTTCGCGGATCACGATCGCACTCAGCGCGGGCAGTGCAGGCTTGAGGCGTTCCCAGATCCAGATCGCCAGACGTTCGCTGGTCGGGTTCTCGAGCCCGGGGATGTCGTTGAGATAGTGGTGGTCGAGCTGGGCGTAGAGCGGGGCGAATGCGGCCTTTAGATCGCCGAAGTCCATGATCCAGCCGGTTTCCGGGCCGGGCTCGCCGGACACGTGCACCTCGACCTGGAACGAATGTCCATGCAGACGCGCGCACTTGTGGCCCGGCGGCACGTTCGGCAGCCGGTGCGCGGCCTCGAGGGTGAAAACCTTGAAAATGTCCATGCGCGCATTCTCGGGCGTGGCCGCCCGCGCGGCAATCGTCGTGGCACTGACATGCCCGGCTGCCACGCTCGCCGGTCTTCGCTTCCCCGGTCGATCTCCGATGTCCCGAACGTCTTTCCTGATCCCCCTGCTGCTCGCCACTGCCGCCATGACCCTGCCCGATCGCGTCGCCTCCGCTGCCACGCCCGTTGCCGACGCGCCGCGCGTGATCGCGCATCGCGGCGCCAGTGCGCGCATGCCCGAGCACACGCTGGCGGCCTATCGCCGCGCGGTCGAGGACGGCGCGGACTTCATCGAGCCCGACCTCGTGATGACCCGCGACGGCGTATTGGTCGCGCGCCACGAGAACGAGATCGGCGGCACCACCGATGTCGCGTTGTATCCGCAGTTCGCCGACCGCAAGCGCACCCAGCGGATCGACGGCGTCGACGTCACCGGCTGGTTCACCGAGGACTTCACGCTCGCTGAGCTCAAGACGCTGCGTGCGCGCGAACCGCTGCCTGCCCTGCGCGGTGTCTGGTACGACCGCCAGTTTGCGGTGCCGACGCTGCACGAGATCATGGTGCTGCTCGACGATCTGGTGCGCGACGCCGGCCGCGATGTCGGCCTGATTCCCGAGATCAAGCACCCGACGCACTTCCGCGCGATCGGTCTGCCGATGGAGCAGGCGCTGCTCGACGTGCTCGCGGCGCACGAGATAGCCACGCGCGTGCCGCTGGTCGTGCAGTCGTTCGAGCCGACCAGCCTGCGCACCTTGCGCGGCCTTGCAGCCCCGGTACTGCCGGAGCTGCGCTTGCTCCAGTTGATCGGCGACCCGCGCACGCGCCCGGCGGACGTGGATGCCGCGGGCGGCGATCTGCGCTATCGCGACATGCTCACCGCGGATGGCCTGCGCGCGATCGCCGAATACGCGTCGATGCTGGGGCCGCACAAGTCGCAGGTCGGCGAGGTCGGCCGCGGCGGCCGCTTCGAAGCCACCACGCTGACCGCCGATGCGCACGCCGCCGGTCTGCAGGTGATGCCGTACACGTTCCGGCCGGAGAATCCGTATCTGCCCAGCGCGCTGCGCAGCGGCGGCGGCCATGCGCGCAACGAGACGGGCGCCATCGCGGAGATGCGCATGTATCTCGATGCCGGCGTCGATGGCTTGTTCGCCGACGACCCCGCGCTTGCGCGCCAGGCCGTGGACGCGCCTTGATCGCGACTACCTCCTGACGCCGTGCCTTGCGCCGCCTGGCGAGGTCGTTCGCGCCCTGGCGGCGGCCCTCGCTGTACGCTGCGTTGCGCGTCCGCAGGTGAACGCATGCGCGCGCCATGCATCCGTTCTTTACGCCTGCGCGTATGCCCCGGGTAGGCCACAACCGCAGGAGTTTCCATGTCGAGCGCCCCCGGCCGCAATGCGGCCGGTCCCCGCAGTTTGCGCGCCAGTCTGAACCGCTGGTTCGATACCGGCGCGCAGACGCACGAAGTGCGCGAGGGCGACGACCGGATCGACTGGCTACGCGCGACGCCGTTCGTGGCGATGCATCTGGCCTGTCTGCTGGCGTTCTGGGTGGGCGTGTCGCCGATCGCGGTGATCGTGGCGGTCGCGCTGTACGCAATCCGCATGTTCGCGTTGACCGGTTTCTATCACCGCTACTTCTCGCACCGTACCTTCCGCACCTCGCGCGTGGTGCAGTTCGTGTTCGCGCTGATCGGGGCGTCCTGTGTGCAGCGCGGCCCGCTGTGGTGGGCGGCGCATCACCGCAATCATCATCGCCACACCGAGACCGCACTCGATCCGCATTCGCCGCGCGTGCACGGCTTCTGGTGGAGCCACATGGGCTGGTTCCTGACCCGGGAAGGCTTCCGCACCGACTGGTCGCGGATTCCGGATCTGGCGAAGTTCCCGGAACTGCGCTGGCTCGATCGCTTCGACACGCTGGTCCCGGTGCTGCTCGCGGCCGTGTTGTTCGGCCTGGGTGCTCTTCTTGAACGCGTCGCGCCGGGCCTGGGCACGAGCGGCGGACAGATGCTGGTGTGGGGTTTCTTCATCTCGACCACCGTGCTGTTCCACGCGACGGTAACGATCAACTCGCTGTCGCACCGCTTCGGCAGTCAGCGGTTCGAGACCGGCGACGACAGCCGCAACAACCTCTGGCTGGCGCTGCTGACCTTTGGCGAAGGCTGGCACAATAACCACCACTTCTTCCCCGGCACCGTGCGTCAGGGCTTCCGCTGGTGGGAGATCGATCTGACCTGGTACGGGCTCAAGCTCATGTCCTGGTTGGGGCTGGTGCGCGATCTCAAGCCGGTGCCCGCCTGGGTGCATGGAAAGGCGCGAGGATGAGTCAGCGCATCGCCGTCGTCGGTTCGGGCATCGCCGGCCTCGCCACTGCGTGGTGGCTGTCGCAGCGCCATGCGGTGACGCTGTTCGAAGCCGATACGCGCCTGGGCGGTCACACGCACACGCATGCCGTGCGGATGGGCGGCCGCGAGTACGCAGTCGACACCGGCTTCATCGTGTTCAATCCGCAGCACTATCCGCTGCTGAGCGGTCTTTTCGAATCGCTGGATGTCGCCTCTCAGCCGACGACGATGAGCTTCTCGGTGCACAACGAGGCCGACGGTCTCGAGTACAACGCAACCTCACTCGACACCTTGTTCTGCCAGCGCCGCAATCTGCTATCGCCGCGGTTCTGGGGCATGTTGCGCGACCTCAAGCGCTTCTATCGCGAAGCGCCGGCACTGCTGGACGGCGACGATGCCGGGCCGACGCTCGGCGAATATCTACAGGCCAACCGCTACGGCGCGGCGTTCCGCGATCTGCATCTGGTGCCGATGGCGTCGGCGCTGTGGTCGTCGCCAAGCGCGGGCATTCTCGAATTTCCGGCGCGGTATCTCGTGCAGTTCATGGCCAACCACCACATGCTGCAGCTGACCGGTCGGCCGGAATGGCGCGTGGTGCGCGGTGGTTCGTCGCGTTACATCGATGCCTTGCGCGCACGTTGGTCGGTGACCGAGCGCGTCGGCTGCCGGGTTGATGCGGTGCGCCGGGATACGGCGGGCGTGCATGTGGTGTCCGCGGCGGGCAGTGAGCGTTTCGACCAGATCGTGCTGGCCTGCCACAGCGACCAGGCGCTGGCGCTGCTCCACGATGCCGGCGCGGCCGAGCGCAGCATCCTCGGCGCGATCCGCTACCAGACCAACGAGACCGTGCTGCATACCGATGCACGCCTGCTGCCGCGCGACCGCAAGGCCTGGGCCGCGTGGAATGCGCACGTGCCGGCCACAGCCGATGCCGCATGCACGGTGAGTTATTGCATGCATCAGCTGCAGTCTCTCGACACGCCCGAGCCGCTAGTGGTCACGCTCAACCGCAGCGAGGCGATTGATCCGGCGAAGGTCATCGCGCGTATGCGCTACGCGCATCCGGTCTATGACGCGGCGATGGTGGCCGCGCAGGGCAGGCGCGACGAGATCCAGGGCCAGCGTCGCACCTGGTACGCCGGTGCGTACTGGGGGTGGGGCTTCCACGAAGACGGCATCCGCAGCGCGGCGCAGGTCGCGCGCGCGTTCGGACTCGGCCCGCTGGCCGCCGCCGGTCGCGCGCAAGCGATGCCGATGCCGGTGAGCGCTGTCGCATGAGTGGCGACGGCGATCGCGCGCCCCGCGTCGCACCGTTGCAGAGCGCGGTGTATGAAGGCGTGGTGCGGCATCGCCGGTACCGTCCGGTGCCGCACGCATTCTCGTATCGCGTCGCGCACCTGTGGCTGGATCTCGACGAACTCGATCGCGTGTTCGACAGCCGTTGGTTGTGGTCGACCCGGCGCCCGGCGCTGGCGCGGTTCCGCCGCGCCGACTACCTCGGCCCGACCGACGTGCCGCTTGCCGAGGCCGTGCGCATGCGTGTCGAAGCCACGCTGGGGCGCAGGCCCGACGGTCCGATCCGGCTGCTCACGCATCTGCGCTACTTCGGATTCGTCTTCAATCCGGTGAGCTTCTACTACTGCTATCGCGCTGACGGCACGACGCTCGACTGCATCGTCGCCGAGATCACCAATACGCCGTGGAAGGAGCGTCACGCCTACGTGCTGCCGGCTGCTGACGCTGAACGTCATGGCCGCGCATTGCAGTGGGACTTCGCCAAGGCGTTCCACGTCTCGCCGTTCATGGCGATGGATCACGGTTATCGCTGGCGCCTGACGCCACCGGTGGAGGATCTGCACATCCACATGGATGTGTTGCGCGACGACGTGCGCGAATTCGACGCCACCATGACGCTGCAGCGGCGACCTTTGAATGCGTCTGCGCTGGCGCGCGTGCTGTGGCGCTACCCGCTGATGACCGTGCAGGTTGTCGCCGCGATCCACTGGCAGGCGCTGCGGCTATGGCTCAAGCGCAACCCGGTGCACGACCATCCGCGCCTGCCGGGCGCCGAACAGGAGCCTTTCCGATGAACCAGATCGCCGCCCATGTGACGCCGCGTGCGTTCGGCGCGCTCGAACGTGCGCTGCGTGCGCGGCTTGTCGCGCAGTTCGCGCAACTGCAGGGCGGGGCGCTGCAACTCGACGACGCCCTCGGCAGCGAGACCTTCGGCGACGCGCAGCTGCGACCGGTGCAGGTGCGCGTGCACGACCCCGCGTTCTACCGTCTGGTCGCCGCCACCGGCAGCGTCGGTGCGGGCGAATCCTATATGGACGGGCATTGGGACTGCGACGATCTCGTCGGCCTCGTGCGCCTGCTGGTGCGCAACCGCGATCTGCTCGACGGCATGGAAACCGGCATTGCGCGTCTGGGCGGACTGGCGATGCGCGGCTGGAACGCGCTGCGCCGGAACACGCGTGACGGCAGCCGGCGCAACATCGCCGCGCATTACGATCTCGGCAACGATTTCTTCTCGCTGTTCCTATCGCCGGACCTGATGTACTCGTCGGCGCTGTTCGAGCGCGATGGAGATACGCTGGAAGTCGCGTCCACGCGCAAGCTCGATCGCATCTGCGAGCGGCTGGCGTTGCGGCCAGGTGACCGGGTGCTCGAGATTGGTACCGGCTGGGGCGGCTTCGCGCTGCACGCCGCACAGCGCTACGGCTGCCACGTCACCACGACCACGATCTCGCGCGAGCAGCACGCTTTGGCCAGCGCGCGTATTGCCGAAGCCGGATTGCAGGGCCGGGTCACGCTGCTGTTGCAGGACTATCGGGACCTTGAGGGCAGCTACGACAGGCTGGTCTCGATCGAAATGATCGAAGCGATCGGCGCGCAGTATCTGGAGACCTACTTCGGCAAGATCAGCAGCCTGCTCAAGCCCCACGGCGCGGCGCTGGTGCAGGCGATCACCATCGAAGACCATCGCTACGTGCAGGCGCGTGATTCGGTGGACTTCATCAAGCGCTTCATTTTTCCCGGCAGCTTCATCCCGTCGATCTCGGCGATGCTGCAGGCCAAGACTGCCGCCAGTGACCTGCAGTTGCTGCAGCAGGACGACTTCGGTCCCTCGTACGCGCGCACGCTGCAGCTCTGGCGCGAGCGCTTCCTGTCGCGCCTGCCCGATGTCCGCAAGCAGGGCTTCGACACCCGTTTCGAGCGCATGTGGACCTTCTATCTCGCGTACTGCGAGGGCGGCTTCCGCGAACGATCGATCGGCGTCTCGCATCTGCTGTTCGGCAAGCCTGACCACATACGGAGGTTCGCGTCGTGAGCCCGCCATGGACGTTGCTGCTGGTCTGGGTACTTGCGGCGATTGCGATGACCGCCGCCTGGCGCTGGCAGAAGGCACGCGACAACGCCGGCATCGTCGATGTCGTCTGGGCGTGCGGCGTCGGCGGCGCGGCGGTCGTTGTCGCGCTGCTCGGCGACGGCGCGCCGTTGCCGCGGATCCTGCTCGCCGTGCTCGGTGGGCTGTGGGGCCTGCGGCTGGCCGCGCATCTGTGGAAGCGCGTCCGCAGGGAGGGCGAGGACGGTCGCTACGCCTATCTGCGCAAGCATTGGCAGGGCGACCAGCGCAAGTTCTTCCTGTTCTTCCAGGCGCAGGCGCTGCTGGTCGCACTGTTCGCGCTGCCGTTCCTCGCGGTGGCAACGAATCCGGTGTCCTCGCTCGGCCTGCTCGCCGCGATCGCGGTGTGGTTGATCAGCGTCGGCGGCGAAGCGGTCGCCGACCGGCAGCTCGCCGATTTTCGCGCCGATCCGGGCAACCGCGGCAAGACCTGTCGCGAAGGGTTGTGGCGTTATTCGCGGCATCCGAACTATTTCTTCGAATGGCTGCACTGGCTGACCTACGTGGTGCTCGCGGCAGGCTCGCCGCTGTGGTGGCTGGCGCTGGTGGGGCCGCTGCTGATGTACCTGTTCCTGCGATATGTCAGCGGCATTCCCTACACCGAGCAGCAGGCGCTGCGCTCGCGCGGCGACGACTACCGCGACTACCAGCGCACCACGCCGATGCTGTTTCCGTGGTTTCCCCGATCCGAATCCGCCCGCTCCGATTCCGAAGGACCTTCCGCATGAATGCCGTGGCTCGCCCCGAACTCGAACGCGACACCGCTGCGTCCGGCCTGATCGGCATGGCCGAACGGGGGCTGGTGCCGGACGCCGCGCTGCGCCTTGGCATCCGCCGCCTGTGCGCGCAGCGCCTGGCCGAGGAGACCGAAGGCAGCATGGAGGCGCAGTCGCTGCGCTTCGATACCCTGCTGCAGGCGCTGCGCACCAGCCCGGTCGCCATCCATACCGATGCGGCGAACACCCAGCACTACGAGCTGCCGCCGGAATTCTTCGCGCTGTGCCTCGGGCGTCGTTTCAAGTACAGCAGCTGCTACTACCCGACCGGCAAGGAGACGCTCGACGAGGCCGAGGACGCGATGCTCGCGCTCTACGGCGCGCGCGCCGAACTCGCCGACGGCCAGGACATCCTCGAGCTCGGCTGTGGCTGGGGCTCGCTGACCCTGTGGATGGCTGAGCACTTCCCCGGTGCGCGCATCACCGCGGTGTCGAACTCGCGCCCGCAGCGCGAGCACATCGAAGCGCAGTGCACGGCGCGCGGTCTCAGTAACGTGCGGGTGCTCACCTGCGATGTGAACCAGCTGGAGCTCGACACCGAAGCATTCGACCGCGTGGTGTCGATCGAGATGTTCGAGCACATGCGGAACTACCAGGTCCTGATGACGCGCATCGGCACGTGGTTGCGGTCGGGCGGCAAGCTGTTCGTGCACATCTTCGCCCACCGCACGCTGATGTATCCCTACGAGACCGCGGGCGAAGACAACTGGATGGGTCGGCATTTCTTCACTGGCGGCCTGATGCCGGCGGCGGACACGTTGCTGCATTTTCAGCAGGGCGATCTCGGCATCGAGCAGCGCTGGCTGCTCGACGGCACGCATTACGAGAAGACGTCCAACCACTGGCTCGCCAACCAGGACCGCAACCGCGAGGCAGTAATGGCTGTGCTGGAGCAGGCCTATGGCCGGGAGGGCGCGAAACTGTGGTTCCAGCGCTGGCGCATGTTCTGGATGTCCTGCGCCGAGTTGTTCGGCTACGAACATGGCCAGCAGTGGCTGGTCGCGCACTACCGGTTTGCACGCGCGGGCTGACCGCGTCCGAGGCCCTACTCACGGCAGGAGAGCTTTTCATGACGACTACGAACCGGCGGTTTGCCGCCGGCCTGATTTTCGCGGGCATCGCCACCGGCATGCTCGCGGCCTGTGGAGGCGGCAACGTGAAGGAACAGATTCCCCCGGTGGCGCATGTCGACGTCCCCCGCTTCATGGGCGACTGGTATGTGATCGCGCAGATTCCGACGCGTCTGGAGCGAGAGGCCTTCGATTCGGTCGAGACCTACACGTTGCGCGAGGACGGCAAGGTCGATACGACGTTTCGGTATCGCGATGGCGGCTTCGACGAGAAGATCAAGACGCTGCACCCCACCGGCACCGTGCGCGAAGGGACCGGCAATGCGATCTGGGGCATGCAGTTCGTCTGGCCGATCAAGGCCGAGTACGTGATCGTCTATGTCGACGAGGACTACCAGCAGACCATTGTCGGGCGCAGCAAGCGTGACTACGTGTGGCTGATGGCGCGTACGCCGGTCATCTCGGAGGCCGACTACGCGGCCCACATGGCGCGTATCCGCGCGCTGGGCTACGACATGTCCAAGATCCGCCGCGTACCGCAGTCGGCAGGCGATCCGGCGCGCATGACCGACGCGAGCCGCGTCGAATAATCCGTTCCGGGCGCGGCGCCCATTGATCACGGGCGTCGCGCATAGAATGCGCGTCATGCAACGACGCACGCGCTTCCGCTGGGCCTGGTGGCTGCTGGCTTACGCCAGTCTCGGTCTCGGTATCGTGGGCGTGTTCGTGCCGGGCCTGCCCACGACGGTGTTCGTGCTGATCGCGGCCTGGGCCGCGTCGCGCGGGTCTGAGCGCCTGCACCGCTGGCTGCTTGCACATCCGCGCTTCGGCCCGTCGATCCGCGACTGGCAGGCGCACGGCGCGGTCAGTCGCCGCGCGAAATGGCTGGCGACCGGCACCATGACCGTGTGCGCAGCGATTCTGATCGCGCTGATGCTGTGGATTCCGGCGCACCGCTGGTGGATGACCGCACTGCCGATCGCATGCATGGCTGCGGTCGCGGCGTGGTTGTGGCTGCGGCCGGAGCCGCCGGCGGCCTGAACTGCGGTAGGAGCGCGCTTGCGCGCGAAGAGGCTCCACCGACAAACGGCAATCGCGCGCAAGCGCGCTCCTACATGGCTCTACGGCGTGCCGGTCTCGGCCTTGTAGCGCTCGAGATAATCGCGGTAGCGCGTGTCGTTGAGGTTGCCCGACAGGCGATACGGCGCGGTGTAGGCGAACTGGAAGTCGTACTGGCCGTCGCGTTCGACCACCAGCGTGCTCGTGGTCCAGTCCTGGCCCTTCTGCGCGTGCATGATCCGGCCGATCTGCGCGAAGCCGGCCTTGGCTTCGGGCGACAGGCGGAATGCGACCTTTTCCAGCGGACCGTCGCCCTCGCGTGCGATCGCGAACGAGATGCTGCTGGTACGCGGCGCGCCGCCATCTTCGGACAGCGATTCGAAATCGACCACGAGGCGCAGCCAGTCGCGCGCGCCCCATTCGCCGTCGTTCACATCACGGACGCTCGCCGCGACGGCACGCACGGTGTCGGCATAGGCGGCATTGAGATCATCCATGGCGTAGTCGCATCACTTGTTGGGGAAGGTCTGGTCGATCCAGTCGCCGCCATCCACGCGGTATTCCGCAACGAAGGTGTCGGGGCGGTTGCTGGTATTGCCCGGATTGTATTGGGGCGATACCCGCATATCCACCTCGTGCCCGTCGCCGGCGAGCCGCGCGAGTTCGTTCTCGAATCGCTTGTACTCGCCGTTGTTGAGGTTCGGCAGGCCATCGCCGATCGGCTTGCCGTTGCCCGGCACCACGTTCAGCCGATTGGTCGGCCCGGCGAGACGGTCGGCGATGATGTGGAAGCCGACGTCGGTGTCCCGGCCTTCGTTGCCGATGTCGCGCTGCAGACCGGCATCGTTGCGGCCGATGGGTTCCAGATCCACGCGGCCTTCGGCGCGGATCACGCGCGCCTGGTCGTCGGTGGTCCAGCGGTAGTTGCCGAATTCGTAGACAGCGTCGGGACGCGCGGCATTGGCGGCGAGGTTGAAGTCGTCCATCGACTCGAACGCCAGCACCGGACGCCCGCCGACGGTGCGGCCGGTCTCGGCTTCGGCGAGGATGTCGCCCAGGTCCGCCTCGTCGGCGCCGCGTGCGGCGGTTGTACGGCCCGCGTCGCCCAGATCATCCGTGCGCTCGGCGACGCGCGCGGCGTCGGCAACCGTGTCGGCAGCATCGGCCGCCTTCGCGCCCTTGGCCGCCTTGTCGGCGCCCTTGGTGCCGACCACGGCCAGCACCAGTTCGGTCGCACCGCGGCCGATGGCTTCGCCGTAGTTGCCGGCCTGCCAGTCGGCCTGGATCGGATCGACCACTGCGTCGACCAGCAGTCCCGGATTGCGGGCGAGTGTGGACACGACCTCGGCAGCGGCTTCCATGCGCTCGCCGCCGCGTGCGGCCGACGGCAGCCAGTCCGGCGCATCGAGGGTGTCGCCTGTAGCGTGTTCGTACAGGCCGGTGACGCCGTCCACGGCCAGGCCGGCGGGGCTCAGGTCGTAGCTGGCCTTCAGCGCGCTGCCACCGAGGTTGACCACACCTTCGCCCGTCTCCCACAACACCTCACCGGCGCCTTTGAAGACGCCGCCTACCTGGGACGCAGCGTTGCCCAGCCCATCGAGAATGCCCATCGTGCGGTCCTGTCGGCGCGGATTGGCCAAAGTCTGGGCGGGCCGGCGGCCCCGGACAATCTGGGGCCGACCCTTGGTGCGCAGTCATCGTGCTGTCATCTGAACGGCAACGCCGGTGATGTCGCCCGCCACGCGGCGGGCTACACTTCCGCCCATGCATACCCGTCTTCTGCCGATCCTCGCCGCCACGCTGTTGTTGTCCGCCTGCGGCAACAAGGCCGACCTCCTGTCGCCCCGCCAGGTGCCGCCGGAAGACCGCGGCCGCTATATCTTCAAATCCTCGATTCCGACCCAGGAACAGCTCGACGCCGAAGAGGACGCGGCATGGGAAGACGAGGCCGGCGAAGACAGCAGCGACGACGGCATGACTGACGACGCGACTGATGATGCGACGGACGATGCGACCGGCACGCCGCCTGCGCAGCCGGTGCCGCTGATCCTCGACGTGCCGCCGGCCACCGGAACGCCGTGATCCGTCGCGACATCCGTTTGCACCGCTGTCTTATCTGATGTCCCGGACCGCCTCCCCGCTGCGCTTCACCAAGATGCATGGCGCCGGCAACGACTTCGTCGTGCTGGACCTGCGCGGCGAGGTGCCGCCGCCCGATGCCGCGCTGTGCCGCGCGCTGGCCGATCGCCACACCGGCGTCGGCTGCGACCAGATCCTCACCGTCGAGACCCCGCGCGTTGCCGGCGTGCTCGCGCGTTACCGCATCTGGAACGCCGACGGCTCGGCCTCGCAGCAATGCGGCAACGGCGCGCGCTGCGTGGCGGCGTGGCTGGTGCGCGACGGCGTGGGCGGAGACGACTTCGTGCTCGAAAGCCCGGCCGGTCTGCATCGTGTGACCCGCGAGGGCGCCGGCTACCGCATCGCGATGGGCGTTCCCGAATTCCTGCCGGCGCGCATTCCGATGGCCGGTGTCGATGCAGTGCAACCGCTGTATACGCTGCCGGTCGACGGCGTCGGCACGCTCGCGTTCGGCGCAGCGTCGATGGGCAATCCGCACGCGGTGATCGAAGTCGACGATGTCGACGTCGCGGATGTGGCGCGCATCGGGCGCGCGCTGCAGGCGTCGTCGTGGTTTCCCGAATCGGTCAATGTCGGCTTCGCCCAGGTCGTCGCGGATGACCGCATCCGCTTGCGCGTGTTCGAGCGCGGCGTCGGCGAGACGCTGGCCTGCGGCAGTGGGGCCTGCGCGGCGGTTGCGGTGCTCGCGCGCCGTGGTCGCACAGGGCGCAGCGTCGCCGTATCGTTGCCCGGCGGCACGCTGCATATCGACTGGCCGGCCGACGACGTCGCCCTGTCGATGGCCGGGCCGGCCGCATTCGTTTTTGAAGGGGAATTGTGATGAGCGAAACGACCGAGAAACTCGGCGCACACGAAGTCGCCATGTGGCTGCGTCGTCACCCGAGCTTCCTGCAGCAGTTCCCGGATCTGGCACTCACCCTTGTGGTGCCGCGAGAGGACGGCCCGGCCGCATCGCTGGCGAGCTACCAGCTCGAAGTGCTGCGCGACAAGAACCGCGAATTGTCCAAGCGTCTGCGCGATCTCTTCGCGATCTCGCAGGAAAACGAGCGCCTCGCCGTGCGCACGCATCAGCTCACGCTGGCGTTGATGCGCCAGTCCGATCCGGCGGCCACGGTGCGCGCGCTCGCCGCGACGCTGGCCGAGGACTTCAACGGCGATCTGGTGCGCATCGTGCTGTTCGCGCCGGTGCCGGGACTGGAGGAAGACTGGGTGCAGGTCGTCGCGCGCGATGACCGTGCGCTACAGCCCTTCGCCGATTGCCTCAAGGATGAAGAGCCACTGTGCGGCCGTCTGCATCCCGACAAGCAGTCGCTGCTGTACGGACCGCGCGTCGACGAAGTGCATTCGAGTGCGCTGCTGCCGCTGGCCGACATCGGCCTGGTCGCGGTCGGCAGCCGCGACGCCAACCGCTTCTATCCCGGCATGGGCACGCTGTTCCTGCGCATGATGGGCGAGGCGTTCGCGACTGCGATGCGACGGTTCGACACCGCCGCCTGAGCGCACCCGCATGCACGCCGACGTCGACGCGTTCCTCGACCATCTGCAGATCGAGCGGCGGATGTCGGTGCACACGCTCGACGCCTATCGCCGCGATCTGACCGCGCTGGTCGACTGGGCCGACGCGCAGGCGCGCGGCGATCTGCGCGGACTGCATGGTGAGGACATCCGTGCCTTCATCGCCGCCGGCCATCGCGGGGGGCTGTCGCCCAAGAGCCTGCAGCGACGCTTGTCGGCCTGCCGGAGCTTCTATCAATGGCTGCTCAAGCACGGTCACGTCAGCGCCAATCCTGCTGCCGGCGTGCGTGGCCCGAAGGCGCCGCGCAAGCTGCCGCAGGTATTGGATGTCGACGAAGCCACGCAACTGGTCGAGGTGCCGGTCGACGCGCCGCTGGGCCTGCGCGACCGTGCGCTGCTGGAACTGTTCTATTCGTCCGGCCTGCGCCTGTCGGAGCTGGTCGGCCTGCGCTGGCGCGACCTGGATTTCGACGGCGGCCTGGTGACCGTGCTCGGCAAGGGCAGCCGCCAGCGCAGCGTGCCGGTGGGCAGTCATGCGCTGCGCGCGTTGACCGAGTGGCGCACCGAGAGTGGCGGCACGTCGGCGACACCGGTGTTCCCCGGTCGCGGTGGCGCGCCGATCACCCCGCGCGCGGTGCAGCTGCGCTTGCGCTTGCTCGCGCAGCGCCAGGGTCTGTTCAAGCGCGTGCATCCGCATCTGCTGCGCCATTCGTTCGCGAGCCACGTGCTCGAATCGTCGGGCGATCTGCGCGGCGTACAGGAACTGCTGGGCCACGCCGACATCGCGACCACCCAGATCTACACCCATCTCGATTTCCAGCATCTGGCCAAGGTCTACGACGCTGCGCATCCGCGGGCGAAACGACGCAAGGCCTGATCGCTCATGCTTCATGGAGGAAGCCGAAATGCCGATATCCCCAACCGCAGCGCTGCGGGTCGCGTTTCTGATGATCGTCGCGTGCGCAACTGCGACAGCAGCCGAACCACCGTCCGACTGGTACAAGCGTCTGCAGGAGAATCGCCCGCTTGCCGCATTGCACGGTGTGCGGCAGATGCCGGGGATGGATCAGGTGGCGGCGCAGATCGGCGTGTTCGTCGGTGACGAGACAGGGGGCTGCACCCTGTTCGGCAGGCTTGCGTTTCCCGAAGACGCCGAGTATCGCGATGCACTCGACACCATCACGGAGGCCGCATCCGGGCGCCGGGTGGTGATGCTCAACGAATCGCATTTCCGCACGGTGCATCGCGCCTTCCTGCTGCGTGTGATCGAACGCCTGCATGCGCAGGGTTTCGATGCGCTGGCCGCCGAGACCTTGAACAGCAGGGCACCTTCGCAACTCCGGAACGGCCCGGTGGATGTGGACACCGGCTTCTACACGCCGGACCCCGTGTTCGCCGCTGCGATGCGTCGCGCACAGGGGCTGGGCTGGGACTTCGTCCACTACGAGGCGATGCGCGACAACGATCGCGCCGCGCGCGAGGCGGGGCAGGCGCGCAATCTCGCCGACTGGCTCGAACGCAATCCCGAGCGTCGCCTGCTGGTGTATGCCGGTGGCTCCCACATCTCCAAAGTGGCCGACGACGGCTGGATGGCCGCGCGCTTCATCGCGGACACGGGCATCGACCCGCTGACGATCCAGCAGTCCGCGACGGCCTGTCCGGAGACTGCGGGCGAATGGCCGGTCCAGTCGGCATCGGCTCTAGTCGCGTTCCGCGCTGGCGTGCCGATGCGCGGTTCGGGACATGCCGATCTGATGGTCTTGCATCCACCCGCAGCAGTCGACGACGCGAAGTCGGTACTGGGCGCGCCGACGCGGATCTGCATCGCGCCGACGAAGACTGAAACCTTGTTGCGCGCGTTCTCGCCGGGCGATCCAGCGCTTGCGATCGCGCGCGACCAGGTGCGCGTTCCGAAGGGTGCCCGCTCGGCGTTGCTGTGGCTGACGCCCGGCCGCTATCGCATTGAACGTGAGCACCTCGACGGTCGACAGACACTCGGCTACACGGTAGTGCCCGGGGGCGCCGCTCAATCCTGTCTGTCTCCCGTCGGCGGCTGATTCGGCGTGGGGGTACGCCGCCTGTACATCTATCTGAGCCGTCCTACGAACCTGCGCATTGTGATGGGCCTCGCGATGTCGGTCTATTTGTAGAAGCATGCTCGGCATGCTGGCCGCGTCTTTCGCCGCTGCCCTCCGGCGTGGCGCCGGTGTCGACCGCGCTGCAAGCGGGGGTGATCGCATTGCGGGCGTGGAACGTGTGGTGTCGTTGCCGCGCGGCAGCGGTTCATGCAAGCGGCGGTGGGCGATGGGCGAGGTGTCGAGCGTGCTCGTGGTGCAGCGCCTCGTTGGCGGGCAAGTTCACCTACGCGAAGGCGGCGAGTGCGAACGCGATGGCGATCGTCATTTCAGGCATCACAACCGTGCTGGGCGTGCGCGGGACCCCGGCGCGACCGCCACGTGTGCGGGCCTGCGGCCGACGCGACGCAATGACGCAGCCCCGGATGCCTTGATCCGCGTGGCCGCGGCCCCATCCAGTGGATTCGATCCTTGGAGGCCGCATGGACCCCAGCCAGAATCCCAACGTATTCCACGCCACGACCATCGTGTCGATCCGCAAGGGCGGCAAGGTGGTCGTCGCTGGCGACGGCCAGGTCACGCTCGGCCACACCATCATGAAAGGCAACGCACGCAAGGTGCGTCGCCTGGGCGAAGGCGGCAAGGTGCTTGCCGGATTCGCCGGCGCCGCGGCTGATGCGTTCACCCTATTTGAGCTCTTCGAAGGCAAGTTGCAGCAGCACGGTGGACAGCTGGTGCGCGCCGCGGTCGAGCTGGTCAAGGACTGGCGCACCGACCGCCGTTACGGAAAGCTCGAAGCGCTGCTCGCGGTCGCCGATGCGGAGACCTCGCTGATCATCAGCGGCAACGGCGACATCATCGAGCCCGACGACGGCATCATCGCGATCGGTTCCGGTGGCTCCTACGCCCTGTCGGCCGCGCGCGCACTGCTTGCGCACACCGAACTCGATGCGCGCACGGTGGCGGTCGAGTCGCTCAACATCGCCGGCGACATCTGTATCTATACCAATCGCAACGTGGTGGTCGAAGAACTCTGAGGCGGGATTGGGGATTCGGGATAGGGGATTCGCAACCGCCGATCCCGTCCGCGGATCCCGAGTCGCGCGACCCTCCGCCCTTACGAAACCAGAATCCCCTATGTCCAATTCCAGCTCTTCCTCCATGACCCCGCGCGAGATCGTGCAGGAACTCGACCGCCACATCGTCGGCCAGAACGCCGCCAAGCGTGCGGTCGCGATCGCGTTGCGCAACCGCTGGCGCCGCGCGCAGCTCGACGACGATCTGCGCAACGAGGTCATGCCCAAGAACATCCTGATGATCGGCCCGACCGGCGTCGGCAAGACCGAGATCGCGCGCCGTCTGGCGACGCTGGCCAACGCACCATTCGTCAAGGTCGAGGCGACGCGCTTCACGGAAGTGGGCTACGTCGGCAAGGACGTCGAGCAGATCATCCGCGACCTCGCCGACACCGCGGTCAAGCTCTACCGCGAACAGGCCAAGGTGCGCGTGCGCACGCAGGCCGAGGAGCGCGCCGAAGACCGCATCCTCGATGCGCTGTTGCCGAAGCGCGAGACGCCGCAGCCCGCGTTCGGTTTCGGCGCGCAAAGCGCGACCGTCGACATTGGCGCCGAACCGTCGTCGAAGGAATCCGAGACGCGGCAGAAGCTGCGCCGCCAGCTGCGCGCCGGTGAGCTCGACGATCGCGAGATCGAACTCGAACTCAGCGCGGGGCAGGGCATGGACATCATGACCCCGCCCGGCATGGAAGAAATGGGCCAGCAGCTGCGGCAGATGTTCGCCAACCTCGGCGGCGGCAAGACCCACAAGCGCAAGCTCACCATCCGCGCCGCGCGTCCGCAGCTGATCGAGGAAGAAGCCGGCAAGCTGGTCAACGAGGATGATGTGCGCGAGGCCGCGATCGAAGCCTGCGAGCAGCACGGCATCGTCTTCATCGACGAAATCGACAAGGTCGCCAAGCGCAGCGAGGGCGGCGCGAGCGGCGCCGATGTCAGCCGCGAAGGCGTGCAGCGTGATCTGCTGCCGCTGGTCGAAGGCAGCACGGTCAGCACCAAGTACGGCTCGGTGAAGACCGACCACATCCTCTTCATCGCCTCGGGCGCGTTCCACCTCGCCAAGCCCAGTGACCTGATTCCCGAGATGCAGGGCCGCTTCCCGATCCGCGTCGAACTGACCGCGCTGACCAAGGACGATTTCGTCCGCATCCTCACCGAGCCCAAGGCCGCGCTGACCACGCAGTACGTGGAACTGCTCAAGACGGAAGGCGTCGGCCTGACGTTCGCGCCGGATGCGGTGGAGCGGCTTGCCGAGATCGCCGCGCACGTCAACGAGCGGCAGGAGAACATCGGTGCGCGTCGCCTGCACACCGTGCTCGAGCGCCTGCTCGATTCGCTGAGCTTCGAGGCGCCCGACAAGGGCGGCACGGTGCGCATCGACCGCGCGTATGTCGACCAGCAACTGGGCGATCTGGTGCAGGACCAGGACCTGAGCCGCTACATCCTCTGATGTCGAACGCTGCGGGCAAGACAGTTGTTCTGGTAGGTCTGCTGGCCTCGTTGGCTGCGTGCACACAGCGCGATGCGGCGGCGCCGGGATCCGCCGCCGAGCCCGTGACGGCACCGGACTCCGACGCGGCGTCTTCCGTAGATGCGTCCGACTTGCAGGCCGCGCCGCCCGGCAGACCGACCGCGCCGGTCTACCGCACCTTCCGCGATGTCGTGGTGGCCTGCGATAACATCCGCCGCTGCGCCGCGATCGGCGTCAACGACAGCGCGTCGGGCCTGGTGCTGTTGCTGGTCCGCGATGCGGGCGCCGACGGCGCGCAGGCGCTGCTGTTGCGCGCGCCGGGGTCCGACCTCGATGTGTCCACGCTGCGACTGGATGATGTCGCCTCGCCCGCGATTGCCGGATTGCCGTGGCAGCGCGACGCAGGCGAATCCGCAGCGTTGCGCATCAAGGATCCGGCGGCGATCGCGCGCTTCATCGATCTGGTGCGCGATGGCGCGCGTCTGGGCGACAACCAGGCGCGCAGCGTGTCGCTGTCGGGTTTCAACGCTGCGTTGCTCTACATCGACGACCATCAGCAGCGACTCGACACGCCCGATGCGTGGGCGCGACGTGGCGAGCGGGATGCCGCGGCCGTCCCCGACGCGCCGGCGCTGCCCGTTCTCGCACCCACCGTATCGAAGCCGCCTGCGCTGCCCGAAGCCGCCGCCACGCGCCTGATGCGCAGCGTGCGTGATACGCAGACCGCCGCGCTCCGCGTGCACGAATGCAACGATGCGGGCGGCGATTTCGATGTGTCGCAACAGGACGCCGCCTATCCGCTCGATGCGGATCATGCGCTGGTCTTCATCACCTGCTACAGCGGCGCCTATCAAAGCTCGAGTCTGGTGTTCCGCGCGTCGCGCGACGGCAGCGAGGTGGTGGCTCTGACGCTGCCGGCGCCCAAGCTCTCCGACGACAGCGTCAATGTGAGCGAAGATTTCGACCTGCTGGTCAGCCCGGGCTTTGATTCGGCTACCGGCACGCTGACCCAGTTCGCCAAGGGCCGCGGCATCGGTGATTGCGGCTATGAGGCGGCCTGGCAGTTCGACGGGCAGGCGTTCCAGCTCTCGCACTACGCCGAGATGCAGCAGTGTGGTGGTTTGGCCGCCGACGACTGGCCGGTGCTGTGGCGCGTGGCCGACCCTGCCCACGTGCCTTGAGCCCGTCGGGCGACGTTGCCACAATCGCCCGCCCTGTCCGGTGCGTTGCCCATGTCCGTCCTGCTTCGACTCGTCGCGATCCTGCAGATCGCCGGTGGTTTCTACGGCCTCGCCAGCACGCTGATGCGGCTGGCTTCCGGCGGCGCCGGTGGCGGCGCGGTACTGGTGCTGGTGATCGGCTTGCTGCTGTCGACGTTCGCGATGATCGCCGGCGTGCTGCTGCTGGAAGGCGACGCGCTCGGCGAGCGTCTGTCGCGGATCGCGTTGGCCCTGCAGATTCCGGTCATCGCCACGCCGTGGCTGAGCTACGCCTGGCATGCCGGCGCGACCGTGCCGCTGCAGTTCCGGTTCGGGCGCAACGTGGTGCTCGACCTCGACTGGGCAGTGCCCTCGGAAGCGTTCCGGCTGGCGCTCGCCGGTCCCTCGACCGCGATCCTGGGCGTGAACCTGCTCGCCCTGGGATTGTGGCTGGTGCTGCGCTTCGCCCGCCGCTGAGCCGGACCGGAATGCCTGGCGGGATACAAAAGGGAAAATAGGCCAATTGGGGTATATTGCCCATACCCGCCGCAGGAGCGACCGCGATGACGATGTCCCTCAAGCTCGATGCCCTCGATGCGCTGCCGCGCACGCCGGCCTCCGACGTCAAGAAACTCGGCTGGCGCGGCGTGATGAAGACCATCGCCCGCGGCGGCAAGGTTGTCGTGACCAATCACAACACGCCCGAGGCGGTGATCCTCTCGGCCGAAGAGTACAGCGCGATCCTGCAGGCGCTCGACGCGGCCGGTGCGGCCCAGCGTTCGGCGCTCGACACCCTGCGCACGCGTTTCGACGCGCGTCTGGCCGCGCTGCAGGCCGATGACGCCGGCGCGCGCCTGCGCGCTGCGATGCGCGGCCCTGCGCGGCTGCGTGGCAAGGTCAAGGCCGGCGCGACCTGCTGAACGTGGCGCGTCCGGTCCTCTACGTGCTGGCCGGCGTCAACGGCGCCGGCAAGAGTTCGGTCGGCGGCCATCTGCTCGAACGCGCCGGCATGACGTGGTTCAACCCGGACACCTTCGCGCGCGAACTGGCCGCGGCGACCACCTGCACGATGACCGAAGCGAATGCGGAAGCCTGGCAGGAAGGCATGCGCCGGCTTGATGTCGCATTGGCCAAGGGTCACGATTACGCATTCGAAACCACGCTCGGCGGCAACACCGTGCCGGCGCGCATCGCCGAGGCCACGCGCACGCACGATGTGCTGATGTGGTTCTGCGGTCTGTCGTCCGCCGAGCAGCACATCGCGCGCGTGCAGGCACGGGTCGCGGTCGGCGGGCACGATATTCCCGAAGCCAGCATCCGCGCACGCTGGACCCGCGCCCGCGAAAACCTGATCGCGCTGATGCCGGTGCTCGCGCAGCTGCAGGTCTACGACAACAGCGTCGACGTCGCGCGCGGCAAAGCAGTGCCGGATCCGGTGCTGCTGCTGGAGGTGATCGACGGCGCGCTGGTGGTGCCGGATGCGGATGATCTGGAGGCGCTGGCGAAGACGCCGGAGTGGGCGAAGCCGGTGCTGGAAGCGGCGTTGGGTTTCTAGGGCGGCTTGGATGCCGCGTCCTCTGGCTACCCGTCGCCCCTCGGACCCCGTCATTCCGGCGAAAGCCGGGCTTCCAACGGACGCATGTCCGGTCATCCAGTGTCTTACTGGAACCGAGGCCAATATCGATGGCATGACGCGAGTCGCGCTGAAGTCACTGGATGACCAACGCCTCGCGTTGTTTAGAAGCGCCTCCGGCCTGACCGGACATGCGTCCGTTGAAAGCCGCCGGAATGACGAGCAAGAGCGATAGCCTCAACGCGCGGGAGACGTCGGCGCATCGGCGGCGTCTTCCCGCACCACCGCCCCCGTATCCACACTCACTTCCACCGACATGCCCGGCCGCAGCCGCGCCGCCAGCGGCTGATCGCGGTCCACCGCGATCCGCACCGGAATCCGCTGCGCGATCTTGACGAAGTTGCCGGTCGCGTTGTCCGCGGGCAACACGCTGAACTCCGAACCGGTCGCCGGTGAAATGCGTTCGACGCGACCGGTCAACCGCGCGCCACCGAGCGCGTCGACAGTGAAGCTCGCCGGCTGGCCGACGCGCATGTCGACCATCTGCGTTTCCTTCATGTTCGCCAGTACCCAGACATCCGCCGGCACCACGGCCATCAGCTGCGTGCCGGCGTTGACCAGTGCGCCCTGGCGCACGGTGACCTGGCCGAGCAGGCCGTCGTCGGGCGCCGTGATGCGTGTGTTGTCGAGATCGATCTTCGCCAGCCGCACCGCGGCTTCGGCGCTGGCGACCGCCGCCTCCAGACTCTCGCGATTGACATCGACGCTGCGCGCGTCCTGCTCGGAGATGTCGAGCGATGCACGGGCCTGCGCTGCAGATGCACGCGCCTGCGCATTGCTGGCACGGGCGAGATCGCGGTCGTGTTCGGAGATCAGTTGTTGCGCGGCCAGCTCTTCGATGCGGCGCAGATCGATCGCGGCGACGTCCGACTGCGCACGCGTCGCGGCGATGTCGGCCGCGCTGCGGGTGATGCCGGCTTCGGCGCTGCGGCGCGACTGCGTGGCGTTCGCCAGTGCTGCTTGCTGCACGCGCAGATTGGCCTGCGCCTGTTCGAAGCGCTGGCGATAGATACGGTCATCGATCATCACGAGCAGCTGGCCGCGTTTTACTGGCTCGAAATCCTGCACGGCGACCTCGGTGACGTAACCCGAGACCTGCGGCGCGATCAACGTGACGCGGCCGCGCACAGTCGCGTTTTCGGTGCTTTGTACGCTGCTGCCGAACGGCGGCAGGCGCCAGGCATACAGCACCAGCAGTACGCCGGTCAGCGCGACTGCGGCGAACGCGGCGATCTGCAGCACGCGACGGCGACGCGGCGGCGCGGCCGGCTGTTCGGGTGGTGGCGACGGGGCGGGTGCGCTCATGCGGACTCCGGTGCGGAAGAAGGCGGTGGTGCGGGCGTCGCCGGCGTGGCGCGCAGACGCGCCCAGACCCGTGACGCGATGATCCACAACAGCGTGCAGAACGCGATGAAGGCGATCAGCAGGAAGACATCGTTGTAGGCCAGCACATTGGCCTCGCGCGTGGCCGCGCTGCCGAGCGCGCGTACCGCGAGTGCGTTGCGCTGCGCGGGATCGGCAATGGTCGCGGCGTAGCCGTTCGCGGTGGCCTGCACGCGCGCGGCGACCAGCGGATCGAGCAGCGTCAGGTGCTCGGTCAGCACGCTGGAATGGAACTTCTCGCGCATGGTCTGGAATGTGCCCAGCAGCGCCGAGCCCAGCAGGCCGCCGAGATTCTGGGTCATGCCGAACAGCACGACGAAGCTGATCAGGTTGCGCGGCTGGCTGATCACCGGGCCGATGCCGGCGATCAGCATCGGCCCGAGGAAGAACGTGCTGCCGAACGCGAGCAGGAACTGGCTCACGTACATCTGTTCGGGCCGGGTGACGTTGCTGGCCTGCGCGTCCATCAGCGCGCCGGTCATCATCAGCGCGAGTGAGATCAGCACCGGTTGCCAGGTCTTCGCCGGATCGATCGTCAACGCGCTGGTCGCCAGCCCGGCAACGCTGCCGACCAGCACGATCACGAACAGCGTGCGCATCTGTTCGTTGCCCAGACCCAGCGCCTGCAGAAACCCGACCGCGCCGGTCGCCTGTTCCGACAGCACGATCCGGATCAGCACGATCGCCAGCGCCAGCCGCAGCATCGGACCGGTCGCGAGCCAGCGCGTATTGAGAAGCGGCCGCGCGCGGAAATGTTCGATCGCGATCGCCGCCGTCACCAGCACCACCGATGCGGACAGCGCCCAGCCCAGCCACGCGGTTTCCGTCCACCACGCCAGGCGCCCTTGCGCGAGCACTGCGGTCAGCAGCGCGATGCCGGGTGCGAACAGCCCGAAGGTCACGAAGTCCAGCGGTTCGAAGGCCTTGTGGCGATCACCCGGCGGCAGCTTCAGCAGCAATACGCCGCCGAGTGCGACCAGCGCCAGCCCGAGTTCGAACATGTACAGCCCGCGCCATTCGCCGAACTCCAGCAGATCGGTCGAGAACACCCGCGCCAGCGGCAACGCGAGCTGCCCGATGCCGAGGCCGATTACCAGACCGCGCAGGCGATGCTTCTGCGGAAACGCCTGCAGCATGTAGTACAAGCCCAGCGTGTTGAGCGCCGCGCCGGCGATGCCATGACCGGCGCGCACCGCGATCGCCGAGCCCAGATCGTTGACGAACAGATGCGCCAGCGTGATCAGCGCATAGAGAATCAGGAACGCCTCGGTGAACAGCCGCAGGCCGAACTGCTGGCGGAACTTCACCAGCAGGATGTTCATCGACACGTTGGTCATCACGTAGGCCGCCGGCAGCCATGCGATCTCCGATGCGTACGCGCCGAGCGCGCCCTGCAGGTTGACCAGGTTCGCGGTGACCAATGCATTGCCGAGGCCACCGGTGATCGCGACGATGAACCCGACAAGGCCGAACGCAATGCGCCGTCGCGTGGAGTGCAGCGGCGTCGAGGGCGAGCCCGGCATCATCGGCCGCTCGTGCGGCGCCCACTCGCGTGGGGCATAGCGGTCGGCGCGCACGACGGCCTGGTCCGGAACCGCGGAGGGCGGCATGGAGGGCGGCGGGCTCGACATGGCACCAGTCTGGGCGGGGCCTCGAAGGCGAGCAAGCCGCCCACGCGGCATGCAGCGTTGTGGCGGCGCCGGCCGCGGATTTCACGGAGCGATGACGTCAACAGGAAGCGCGGACGACGCCACGCCGGTCACAACGCGCGCGTCGCCCGCGTCTTGTCCATACATTCCAAGCTGGAGCGCGCCAATGTTGTACACCCCTGTTTCCAGTGCCGGATCCCACCATTGGCCGCTGCGCCGCCTGGGCGACTGGCTGACCGACGCCTGGCGCCTGTTCCGCGGCGCGCCGATCCGCCTGTATGCGCTGGCGGTGCTGCCGATGCTGGTCGAGATTGTCTTGCAGGTCGGTGTGCCGCGTGCAGGCGTCGTGCTGTCGAAGCTGGTGGTGCCGGTGTTCTCGGCATGGGCCGTGCTGATGGCGCACGGGGTGATCACGCGTCAACGTGCCGATGCGGCAGGCGCGCTACGCGCGCTGTGGCGGATCCGCCGGTCGCTGCCGGGGCTCGTCCTGCTGAGCGCGGCAGTGTTTGCATTCCAGTGGCTGGTGCTGCTTCTGCTCGCCGGGCCTGCCGGCGCGATGGCGCTCATCGCCCCCGATCCGGCGAATCTCACGTCGCTGACCCGACTGGACGGGGCGATCAGCATTGCGTCCGGGGCGATACCGGCCGTCGCATTGCTGTTCTTCGCCGGCAGCCGGATCGTGCTGGACGGCGTGCCGGTGTTCACCGCCATCGGCGAGAACCTGCGGCTGCTGCGGCGCAATCCGGCGCCGCTGTTTGGCTGGATGATCGCCAACGTCGGCCTGCTGCTGGGCCTGGCCTATCAGCCCTGGATCCTGCCGCTGTTGCTGCCGCTGGGGCTGGTTGCCTACGCCGCATGGCGCGACGTGTTCGGCGCGACGGCCGCTGCAGCCGGCGTCATGCACGACTGACGCAAGTATCCACGCGGCATCGCCATGCCGCCCCGCGGACGGCCTGGCGACAGTCGGTCAGCGCAGCAGCAGCACCGGCACCGCACTCGTCTGCAGCACCCGCGTCGTGGTGCTGCCGACGATGAAGCTGCGGATGCGCGAGTGCCCGTAGGCGCCCATGACCAGCAGGTCGATCGCGTGGCTGTCGAGAAAGGCGGGCAGCACCGACTCGGCGTCGCCATCAACGCAATGGGTCTGCGCCTGGAAACCGGCCGCGGACAGCTCGGCAATCGCGTCCGCGCGTTCGGCGGCGTAGGCATCCTCGCGGCCTGCGGTGATCAGGTGGCAGTCGAGTCCACGCAGCAGCGGACTCGCCGCGACCATGGCCAAGCAGCGGCGTGCGGTGGCACTGCCGTCGAAGGCGATCGCGAAGCGCGTGATCGGCTGCATCGCGCGCGTGGCGACCAGCACCGGGCGATGCACCGCGCGGACCGCGCGTTCCAGGTTGCGGCCGAGATGGCCGCTGGCGCCGTCGGCATGGGCGCCGCGGCGCCCGAGCACAAACAGGCGCACATCCGCTTCGACATCCGTCAACGCATCCACCAGCGCGCCGTGACGCAGGCGCGGTTCGGCTTCCAGTCCGGCCGTGTCGCGCAGGTGGGCGCGGATCTGGTCGAGCAGCGCCCGGCCGTGGCGCTGCGCCAGCTGGCCGCGCTGTTCGTCGTGCGCGGCCAACTCGGCCAGCAGCGCTTCCTGGCTGCCCAGCGACAGGCTGCCGCTGAAGTCGGCCGGCGGGGTCGAGGCCGGGTCACGCTCGATCGCATGCAGCAGATCGAGCGGCACGCCGAGACGCTGCGCGGCCCAGGCAGCGAGGTCGGCGACGCCGCGTGCGTGGGCGGAGGCGTCGATGGCGGCCAGCACGCGGCCGCCGGTGGGGATCAGGGGTGCGTCAGTCATCTGCATCGCTCCTCAGTGGCCGCCCATCAGGCGTTCGGCGTCGGGTTTGTCGTGCACGCCGAGGCGGTCGACGATGGTGGCGCTGGCTTCGTTGAGGCCGACGATATCCACATGCGTGCCTTCGCGGCGGAACTTCAGCACCACCTTGTCCAGCGCGCCGACCGCGCTGAGGTCCCAGAAGTGCGCGGCGGATACATCGATGGTCACACGCTCGAGCACTTCGCGGAAATCGAAGGCCGACACGAAACGCTCGGACGAGGCGAAGAACACCTGGCCGGTGACGACGTAGGTGCGCGCCGCGCCGTCGGCGTCGACGGTGGAGCCGATGTGCAGCACGCGACTGACCTTGCGCGCGAAAAACAGCGCCGACAACAGCACGCCGGTCAGCACGCCCTTGGCGAGGTCATGGGTGGCGACGGTGACGATCACGGTGCCGAGCATCACGATGCTCGACGTGCCCGGATGCGTGCGCAACTGTTTGATCGAGCTCCAGCTGAAGGTGCCGATCGACACCATGACCATCACCGCGACCAGCGCCGCCATCGGGATCGTCGCGACCCACGGACCGGCAAACACCACCAGCATCAGCAGCACCACGCCGGCAACCAGGCACGACAGGCGTCCGCGGCCGCCGGATTTCACGTTGATCACCGACTGGCCGATCATCGCGCAGCCGGCCATGCCGCCGAGGAAGCCCGCCGCGATGTTGGCCACGCCCTGGCCGGCGCATTCGCGGTTCTTGTTGCTGGGCGTGTCGGTGAGATCGTCGACGATCTGCGCCGTCAGCAGCGATTCCAGCAGACCGACGACGGTCAGCGTCAGCGAGACCGGCAGGATGATCCACAGCGTTTCGAGGGTCAGCGGTACGTCGGGGAACAGGAACACCGGCAGGCTGTCGGGCAGCGCGCCCTTGTCACCGACGGTGGGCACCACCAGTCCGAAGTACAGCGCCAGCCCGGTCAGCAGCACGATCGCCACCAGCGGCGCGGGCACCACGAGGTTGCGGGTCCAGCGGAACAGCAGCGCCACGGCGGCGAGGCCGAGCACCGCGACGACGTACAGAAGCCGCGGCTCCATGCTGCCGAAGGTCAGCGCGAAACCGATCACCAGCAGCAACAAACCCACTCCGGGGAACGTCAGCCGTCCCAGCCACGGCAGGCCGTAGATGATCGTCAGGCCCAGCGCGACCATCGGATACACCAGCGCCGGTACGCCGATGAGTTCGGGGATCTGCGCCATGAAGATCAGGATCGCCAGCGCATTGACGAAGCCGGTGATCACCGAGCGCGAGACGAAGCGCATCAGCACGCCGAGCTTCAGCGCGCCGGCGACGATCTGCAGTACGCCGGTCAGCAGCGTGGCCGCCAGCAGGTACTGCAGGCCGTGGTCGCGCACCAGGGTGACCATCACCAGCGCCATCGCGCCGGTCGCGGCCGAGATCATGCCCGGGCGGCCGCCGGTGAAGGCGATGACCACCGCGATGCAGAACGAGGCATAGAGGCCGACGCTCGGATCGACGCCGGCGATGATGGAGAACGCGATCGCCTCGGGAATCAGCGCGAGCGCGACGACGAGCCCGGCGAGCAGGTCGCCGCGGATATTGCCGAACCATTCCTGGCGCAGCGTGGGGGAGAAATTCAATGGAATGCCCTGGTAACGCCCGGACGCGGGTCCGGGGTGTGAGATCGAAATGCAGCCAGCAGGAGACGGCCGCGTCAGCGGCAGGCGTCGGATGCTATGGCGGCGTGATCGTCATCAAGGCAGGGATTCGGAGCGGCGGGCCGATGCCACGCAGGCATCGTCGAGGCGCGCAGTGTAATCGAGGGTGCCGCGCGTCGTCGCGCGGCTGGCGCTCAGTCCTCGCCGATGTCCTCGTTCCAGACTTCGGGATGCGCGGCGATGAAACCGCCGAGCAGGTCCACGCATTCCTGGCTCTGCAGGTCGATGACCTCGATGCCGTTCTCGCGCAGCCAGTCGATGCCGCCCTGGAAGGTCTGCGATTCGCCGACGACCACGGTGCCGATACCGAACTGGCGCACCAGGCCGCTGCAGTACCAGCACGGCGCCAGGGTCGTGACCATGATCGTGTCGCGATACGAGCGTTGGCGCCCGGCCTTGCGAAAGGCATCGGTCTCGCCGTGGATCGACGGGTCGCTTTCCTGCACGCGGCGGTTGTGGCCGCAGCCGAGCAGGCGGCCGTCCTGGTGATACAGCGCGGCGCCGATCGGGATGCCGCCTTCGGCCAGGCCCTGGCGGGCTTCGGCGATGGCGGTGTCGAGCAGGGCGCGGTAGTCGGGCGTGGCGATCATCGGGCACATCCTCGGCGAATGGCGCATGAGTCTGACCGCAGCGGCCCGCGGGGTCGAGCCGGCATACACGGGCGCGCGCCGGCGGATGAGGGATAATCGACGTATGAACGACGACTCCAGCAAGCCCGGCACCACCCACTTCGGTTTCCGCGACGTGCCCACCGGCGAGAAGCAGAAGCTGGTCGGCGAGGTGTTCTCCTCGGTCGCAGGCAGCTACGACCTGATGAACGATCTGATGAGCCTCGGCATCCACCGGGTGTGGAAGCGCTACTTCGCCGCCACCGCGCAGGTGCGCACCGGCGACCGCGTGCTCGATCTGGCTGGCGGCACCGGCGACATCGCCGCGCTGCTCAAATCCCGCGTCGGCGAGTCCGGTGAACTGGTGCTCGGCGACATCAACGCTTCGATGCTGCGCGTCGGCCGCGACCGCATGACCGATCGCGGCAACGTGCGCGGCTTCGAGTACGTGCAATGCAACGCCGAGACGCTGCCGTTCCCGGACGCCAGTTTCGACCTGGTGACGATCGCCTTCGGCCTGCGCAACGTGACCGACAAGGACGCCGCGCTGCGCGAGATGCTGCGCGTGCTGAAAGTCGGTGGCCAGGCGCGCGTGCTGGAATTCTCGGAAGTGAAGGCCGAGTGGTTCAAGCCGATCTACGATTTCCATTCCTTCCAGATCATGCCGCGGCTGGGCAAGCTGTTCGCGCGCGACAGCGACAGTTACCAGTACCTGTCGGAATCGATCCGCAAGCATCCGCCGCAGGACGCGCTCAAGGGCATGATGGAAGCGGCCGGTTTCGCGCGCTGCAAGTACCGCAATCTCAGCGGCGGCATCGTCGCGATCCACGACGGGTACAAGGCCTGAATACGACCTCGCGTCGCTGACGCGGCGCTGCGGCAGGAGAGCAGGGCAGGGCGCACGGTAGAATCGGCGGCTTGTCCCCCGCGTGGATTTCCTGATGCGCCCATTCCGTTCCGCCGCCGGCCTGCTGGCACTGGCCGTTCTTGCGCTGACCGCATGCAACCGTGATGCAGCGCCTGCCGCCGAGCCGGCCACGCCGCCTGCCCAGGCTGCCGCCGTCGACCGCGACGAGCACTCCTACGCCGAGCCCGACAAGGTGGTCACCGAAGACCTGGCGCTCGATATCGCGCTCGACTTCGATGCGAAGACCATCGCCGGTACCGCGACTTACACGCTGCAGTGGAAAGACCAGGCGGCGACGCAGCTGGTGCTCGATACGCGCGACCTGACCATCTCGAAAGTCGAAGGCGAAGCCGCCGGCGGCCAGTGGCAGCCGCTGCAGTACGCACTGGCCGATGCCGACGCGACGCTCGGCAGCAAGCTCACCATCGAAACGCCCGAGCGCAACGCCAAGGTCCGCGTGACCTACGTGACCTCGCCGGACGCGTCGGGCCTGCAGTGGCTCACGCCGGAGATGACCGAAGGCAAGCAACTGCCCTTCATGTTCAGCCAGTCGCAGCAGATCCATGCGCGCTCGTGGGTGCCGCTGCAGGACACGCCGGCGATCCGCTACACCTACACCGCGCACGTCACCGCGCGTCCGGACGTGATGGTGCTGATGAGCGCCGACAACGATCCGGCCGCCCAGCGCGACGGCGACTACAGCTTCAAGATGCCGCAGAAGATTCCGTCGTACCTGATGGCGATCGCGGCCGGCGACCTGGTCTTCCAGGAGATCTCGGGCCGCGCCGGCGTGTGGGCCGAGCCGGCGATGATCGATCGCGCGGTGGCGGAATTCGCCGACACCGAGAAGATGATCGAGGTCACCGAGCAGCTCTACGGCCCCTACCGCTGGGAGCGTTACGACCTGCTGATCCTGCCGCCGTCGTTCCCGTATGGCGGCATGGAGAATCCGCGCCTGTCATTCATCACCCCGACCGTCATCGTCGGCGACAAGTCGCTGGTCTCGCTGATCGCGCACGAGCTCGCGCACAGCTGGTCGGGCAACCTGGTGACCTTCTCCAGCGCCAAGCACGGCTGGCTCAACGAGGGCTTCACCAGTTACGTCGAGAACCGCATCGTCGAATCGCTGTACGGCAAGGAAGTCAGCGACATGGAGTACGTGATCGCGCGTAATTCCCTGCGCGAGAACATCGCGTCGATGCCCGAGGGCACGCAGGCGCTGGCGGTCAAGCCGGATGTTGCACTCGATGCCGACGACGCGCTGAGCGCGGTGTCCTACGACAAGGGCGCGTGGTTCCTGCAGTTCCTCGAGCAGCGGTTCGGCCGCGAGAATTTCGATACGTTCCTGCGTGGCTACTTCGACCACTTCGCGTTCCAGAGCATCACCACCGAGCAGTTCCTCGCCTACGCGAAAGAAAACCTGTTCGACAAGTTCCCCGACACCGTGACCGATGCCGAGATCCAGGAGTGGGTCTACGCGCCGGGCATTCCGGGTTACGCGCCGCAGGTGATGTCGCGCAACTTCGGCATCGTCGATTCCGCGCGTCTGGCGTGGCTGGGCAGCGCGCAGCTGCCGCCGCGTCAGATCGCCGACGCGTGGTCCACGCAGGAGTGGCTGCATTTCCTCGAAAGCCTGCCGCCGACGCTGACCGTCGAACAGCTGGCCCAGCTCGATGAGGCCTACACCTTCACCGGCACCGACAACGGTGAGATCGCGATGCGCTGGTACCCGCTGGCCGTGCGCAGTGGCTACACGCAGGCGAACGAGGCGTTGACCGAGTTCACCGCGCGCGTCGGTCGTCGCAAGCTGATCATGCCGATCTACACCGCACTGGTGCAGACGGAAGCCGGCCTCGCGCTGGCCAAGCAGATCTTCGAAACCGCGCGTCCGGGGTATCACCCGATCACGACCGGTTCGGTGGAGACGCTGATCAACGAGGCCAAGCCGGCACCCGCACCGGCACCGGCTGAGGTGCCTGCGGCCGATGCGGCCGCGCCTGCCGATGCGGCGGCGCCGGCGCCCGCCAACTGAGGCGATGCAGGCATTGAGCCAACCGTTCGCGGCCGCCCTCGTGGCGGCCGCGTGCGTTGTGGTCATCGGTGTCGCTGTATTCGTGTGGGTGCTGCTGCGCCAGCCGCGGCAACTGATCCGCGCCGAGTACGGACGCCAGCGTCGACGGTTGCGGCTGGCCGTGCATCGCGTGCGCATCGACGGCCTGCGCTGGTGCTGGACCGAACGCACGGGTACAGACGCATCCGCGCCAACGCTCGTGATGCTGCACGGCTACACCGGCAGCAAGGAGAACTGGTACCGGCTGGTGCCCGAACTCGATGCACGCTATCGCCTGGTCATGCCGGACCTGCCGGGCTGGGGCGACAGCGAACGCATTGCCGATGCCGACCACGGCTTCGTCGCCGAAGCCGCGCACGTCGCCGCTTTCCTGCGGCATCTCGATGCCGGCCCGGTCGTTTTGCTGGGGCATTCGATGGGTGGTGGCATCGCAGCGCTGGTCGCTGCGAAACATCCGGATCTCGTCGCACGCGTCGGTCTGCTCGATGCGGCCGGCGTGCACTTCGAGGACAACGCCTTCGGTCTCGCCGTGCTCGACGGTCGCAATCCCTTCGGCATCGAGAACACCGCGTCGATGGAGCAGTACATGTCCGTGCTGTTCCATGAGCGGAGCGCGCGGCCGCCGCTGCCGTGGCCGGGCGCAATCGCGTTCGTACGCCATCGCCGCGCCGAGGCTGCGTTCGAACAATCCGTGCTCGACCGCATCGGTCGCAGCGACGAACGGTTCGCGCCCGGCGATGCCGCCGGCGACATCCGCCAGCCGGCCGTCCTCATCTGGGGCGCGCACGATGCGGTGATCGATCCGAGCGCGATGGCCCTGTACGCTCAACGCATGCCGCAGGCGCGTCAGGTCCTGCTCGACCGCAGCGGCCACATGACCCTGATGGAGCAACCGCGCGAGGTCGCCGACGCGGTGCACTGGCTGATCGAACGAGGAACGCCCGCATGACATCCCGACACCTGCTCGCCACCGCTTTGCTCGCCGCGCTGCTTCCGCTGGTCGCCTGCCAGGACCGCGAGGCCCAGGCCGCCGCCCAGGCGCAGGCCCAGGCCGCCGCGGCCGAAGCGCAGGCCGAAGCCGGCGAGCGCGATTTCGAAGCCGCCGTTGCAATCGAGAACTGGGCGCTGGCCAAGGCGCAGGCCGACGTGCTGCTCGCCCGCTATCCCGACACCGCCGCCGCGGAGCGCGTCCGCGCGAAGTTCGACGACGTTGCGGCGAAGGGTGACGCGGTGCGCGAGGACGCGCGTACCCAGGCCCTGTGGAGCTACAACACCGCCAACGTCGAAGGCGGCGAGCAACTGTCGGCGGCGATCTACGCCAAGGACACCATCGACGTTGACGGCACCGGCGCGAAGCGCGTGCAACTGATCTTTCGCGACCACCCGTCCTGGGGCCGCAGCAGTTACCTCGTGCTGCAGGCCGGCGATTTCGACTGCTACCCCAGTTGCCGCGTCAGCGTGCGCGTCGACGACGGGGAACCACGCCGCATGGCCGCCAACCGACCGCAGACCGATGAAGCCATCGCGATGTTCATCGACGACGAGCGCGCGCTGTGGCGCCTGCTCGACGGCGCGAAGACGGTGTCGATCGAGTTTCCGGTGAAGGCGGGTGGCACGCGGACCGCGGTGTTCGAGGTGGCGGGGTTGGATCGAGGGAAGTTGCCGAAGTGGGGGTAAGCGGTGCTGCCCGCCTTGAAGCTTGTCAGAGTTCCGATTCCGTCGTTCCAGCGGCTTTTAACAGACGCATGTCTGGTAAAGCTGGAAGCGCTGTTCAACAGCACGAAGTGCTGGTCACCCATCTTGATCTTCGTTGCTAATCGCTTGGCACGCTGATGGCTCGTAGCAGACGCTGTAACCCAATTTGATTCCTTGGTTCGCGAGCTGACGTGGGTGGCAAGAGCCCCCGCGAAATTGGATTTCAGTTTGAACAGCCATTCGGCTGTTGAAAGCCGCTGGAATGACGAGATGTGTGACTTGGCGCCCTGGGCGTCGTAACTACTTCAAGTTCGCCGCCATCCTTGAATCCGTCATTCCGGCGAACGCCGGAATCCAGCGCCTTGGTCCTTCACGCAATGCCGCATGAGCGGATCTGACGGGCCCTTCGACATAAGGCAGAGGCACTGGATCCCGGCCTTCGCCGGGATGACGGCAGAGTCGCCGGGGTGATGCGCAATCGGAGTGACAACGTAAGCGCGCGACGAACCACATGCCCAATGGCACACGCCGCAGCCCCTGATGCCACCTAGCCTCACCCCAAGCCATCCCGGAAGGCACGCATGCACCCGCCACCGCTGCCCGCAACGCACAGCGCCACCCGCATCCGCCTGACCCGCATCGCCATCCTCGCCGTCGTGCCAGCCTGGCTGCTGATGCTTTTCGGCAGCAGTGCCTTCAAGCCCGGTTACTCGCACGTCTCCCAATACATCAGCGAGCTCAACGCCATCGGCACGCCCCACGCCTGGCAGATCGGGTTGTTCGGCTTCGTGCCCTTCGGGCTGCTCTTGGCAATCTTGCTGATGCTCGCGGCGCCACTGCTGCCGATCCGCGGCATCGCCCGCGTGGGCTACTGGATGCTGTTGCTCGAAGCCGTCGCCTACATCGGGTCGGCATTCGCACCCTGCGATGCCGGCTGTCCAGCGGACGGATCACTGAGCCAGCAGCTGCACAACCTGCTCGGCCTGCTGACGTATCTCGGGACATGCGTGGGCGTCGTGCTGCTGGCCTGCGGCACCGGGCTGAGATCGAGCACGCGCGCTTTGCTGCTGGTTGTGGCGATTCTGTGGCTGCTGCTGTTCTTCGCGATGGTCCTGCCCCCGTTCGAACCCATACGCGGTGTGTTGCAGCGAACGGGCGAAGCGACGCTCTACGGCACGCTGTTGACGCTCGCGTGGTGCGCACTGCCACGCCGCTGACTCAGCGGCAGTTGGCCTGCGCGATGGCCAGTCGCTGGCTCGCCGCATTGCGCTCGCGCGTCGCAGCACGTTGTTGCGCATCGCGCTGCGCGCGCAGGCCACTTTGATCGGTGGGGTCGCGCGCATCGCCGCCGCGCGCGGCGCGCTGGTTTCGATGGCCGCGGCGCGACGCTGCGCGCTGGCGACACGAGCATCACTGGTCGGCTGGATCGTGCGCGACGCGGTCTGCACGCAGCGGTCATGCGCGGCATCGCGTGCGGCATTCGCGCCGACATGCGTGGGCAGACGCTGGGAGGCCTCAACCTGACGCAGCGCCGGGGCGGCACGCGGCGGCGGATCGGCCGGATTGCGAAGCTGCTGCGCGAACGCGGGCGCAATCGCGGTGGCCATCAGCAGCGTCAGCAGAAGTGGAGTGCGCATGGAACGGTCCGGATACACGCAGAACATCGCGTTCGAACGTTCTAGATGCCGTCGCCATGCAGGCAGGTCAATGCAGCGCGGTCCACAGGTTCAGGCGCGGGCCGGCTGGCACACCATCAAAGTGCACGGCGACGCCCGTCCTGCGTGTCATTCGGATCGAAACTCGCCAGCGGCGCCGGCGGTTGCGCCGGCACTTCGGCCGGCATCGCGACCGGCTCGCGCGCCACGCCGTCGAGCATGCGCGCGCGGCGCCAGCCGCCCCAGCGGTAGTAGCCGATCGACAACAGCATTGCCAGCAGCGCACTGGCCGGGAAACTCCACCAGATTGCATCCACGCCGAGCGTCGGCTGCAGCAGCGTCGCGAACGGCACGCGCACGCCCCACAGCGTGACCGCGAGGATCACCAGCGGCGGCAGCACCGCGCCGGTCGAGCGCACCACCCCAAACAGCACGAAGGTCACGCCGAAGAACAGGAACGACCAGATCGCGATGCGGTTGAGATGGCGCGCGGTGTCCAGCGCGACGCTGGCATCGCCGAGGAACAGCGACAGCGCGGCGCGGTCGAGCAGCAGCAACAGGCCGATCAGTGCGCCTGTCATCAACACGTTGAAACCCACGCCGGTGGCGGCGATCCGTGACACGCGGTCCCAGTGGCCGGCGCCGACGTTCTGCGCCGCCATCGTCGAACACGCCGCGCCGATCGCCATCGCCGGCATCTGCACATAGGTCCACAGCTGCAGCGCAGCGCCATAACCCGCGGTGGTGTCGACGCCGTGTGCGTTGACCATCGAGATCATCGCGATCATCGCCGCCGACAGCATCACCATCTGCAGGCCCATCGGCAGGCCCTTGGCCAGCAGCGCACGCACGATAGTCCAGTCGGGCCTGTAGAGATGCCGCTCGGTGCGGTGGATCCACAGCCGGTGCCGGCGATGCCGCAGCCAGGCGAGCAGGGCGGTGAGCCCAAGCGCGTTCGCGATCAGGCTCGCCAGTGCTGCGCCGGCCATGCCCATCGCCGGCAGCGGTCCGACGCCGAGCATCAGCATCGGCACCAGCACGATGTCGAGCGCGACCACCAGCAGCAGGAACAGGAACGGCGTACGCGCATCACCGGCGCCGCGCAGGATCGCCGACAGGAACGCGAACGCGTACAGGAACGGCACCGCGAGGAAGATCAGTTTCAGATAGGCATCCGCATGCGGCAGCGCATCGGCCGGCGTGCCCATCCACAGCAGCACGTGGCGCGACAGCGGCAGACCCACCAGCGCGACCAGCACCGAGGCGGTCAGAAAGAACGTCGCGCTGGTGCCGATCACGCGCTTGGCGCCCGGCAGATCGTCGCGGCCAATCGCCTGCGCGACCAGGATTGTCGCCGCCATGCCCACACCGAACACCGCGCCCAGCAGCAGGAACAGGATGTTGTTGGCGTTTGCGATCGCCGCCAGTGCGCCCTCGCCGAGGAAGCGCCCGATCCAGACCGCGTTGACCGAGCCGTTGAGCGACTGCATGACGTTGCCACCGAGGATCGGCAGCGCGAACGCAAACAGGGTGGGGCCGATCGCTCCCCGGGTCAGATCGCCCGGGCGGGCAGGGGTGGCGGCAGATCGGCGTTTCGGCATCCGCGCATTCAATCGGGAAGCGGATCGCGGTGCGGTGAGGATGCGCGGGCCCCTGACGTGAAACTGCCCTGTCAAGAACAGGCCGCATTGCTAAAGCACCTCTCCCTCTGGGAGAGGTCGAAGCGCATAGCGCTTCGGGTGAGGGCGGGGCCAAGATCAGCGCTTTCCCTGCCTGCGTGGCATCGCGCCCTTCATGGATGGAAGGTTGGGATGGGCGGACGGCCAAGTCGTGGCGAACTCTGTTCTCAAATTCGGGCGAAAGGTGCCGTTTGGAACCTGATGTCCGCTCACGTCTAAAGGTTTGCCCCCACCCGACCCCCACCCGACCCCCACCCATGAAGGGCGCAATGCCCCGCAAGCAGGGGAGGGCTCCAAACGGCCACCGCCCGAACTGTGACCCCTGCACGCTGGGGCACCCCCCATCTGTCGCGCTCGCTCCGGTGTCGGGAAACTGCATCTATCGGGGATGTGCCCAATCGATCAGGAGCCTGCCGTGAGTCTCAACGCCGTCTCGTCATCCGACACCACCCAGCGCCTGCAGGACCTGCCGCCTGCGGGCGACCCGAAGCAGTCCTACATCGCCCAGCGCGGCGACACGCTGTCGGAGATCGCCAAGGCCCACGGCATCAGCCTCGAAGGCCTGCTGGCGTCGAATCCGCAGGTGAACAATCCCGATGTGATCTATCCCGACCAGGCGATCGTCCTGCCTGCCGGCACCCAGCCGCTCGGCGGGCACGCGGGATCGGTGCATGGCGCAGCGCCGGTCAGCACGCCTCAGGGCACCTACTCCGGCGGACCGCTGGATCGTACCCAGCTGGCCCAGCTGTTCCACGAAGCCGGCTTCCGCGGCGAGAACCTGGTGAGCATGGTCGCGATCTCGATGCGCGAATCCACCGGCGATCCGGCCGCGTTCAACGGCAACCGCGCCACCGGCGACCAGTCCTATGGCTTGACCCAGATCAACATGCTCGACGGCATGGGCCCGGAGCGCCGCGAGGCCTTCGGCCTGACCTCGAACGAGCAGCTGTTCGACCCGCAGACCAATGCGCGCGTCGCCTTCGAACTGTCCAATAACGGCACCGACCTCTCGCCGTGGGGCGCGTACAGGGGGCTGGCGAATACCTACAACACCGATGTGCCCGCAGCTCGCGCTGCCGTGGCCGACGCGCAGGCGCAGGGCCTGCTGGGCACACCGTTCAATGGCGGCGCCCGCACCGAAGGTGCGGCGCCGGTGCAGCAAAGCGCGTCGGCATCGGCCACGCCGACGCTGGAACGCGACGATCGCGGCCCGGCCGTCGCCGATCTGCAGACCCGATTGGCGGCCGCGGGCTTCAGTCCGGGCACGGCCGACGGCATCTTCGGCGCCCGTACCGAGAGCGCCGTGCGCAGTTACCAGGCCAGCCGCGGTATCGAGGTCGACGGCGTGGTCGGCCCGAACACCTGGGCACAGCTCAACGGCGCGCCTGCGGTCGAGACGCCGCCGGCAGCCGAACCGGTCGCGCCGGGTGAAGTCGCCCAGGTCACCGACGGCCCGAGCAACGCCCGCATCGCCACCCTGCATCCCGAACTCCGCGGCCAAGCGGCCGAGTTCGTCAACCGCGTCGAACAGGAACTCGGCATTACCCTGCGCGTGACGTCGGGCATGCGTACGTATGCCGAGCAGGACGCGCTTTACGCGCAGGGCCGTACCGCACCTGGCGGCATCGTCACCCAGGTGCCCGCGGGCTACAGCAACCACAACTTCGGCACCGCCTTCGACGTGGTCGAAGTGCGCCCGGACGGTAGCATCAACTGGAGCCCCGACTGGCAGGCCATCGGCCGCGTCGGCACCGACATGGGTCTGGAGTGGGGCGGCAACTGGACCACCTTCGTCGACCGCCCGCACTTCCAGCTCGACAGCGGCCTGAGCACCGCGGATATGCGGAATCGCATCGCGGCAGGTGATGTCGACGCAGACGGGTTCGTCAATCTGCGTTGATGCGGATTTGCAGTGCGTTACTCCAGTGCACCTGGCATCGACCGCGCGTCTTCGTCAGGCACGTAAAGACAGCGACACCAGCGTGCCCGCAAGTCCGGGAGCGTCGCTGGCGATGTACTCCAGCGTGACCGGGCTGCCGACACCGAACGCGCCACGCATGGAGGTGGGAGGGCACACCAGCATGTTGCCGACGCGATACCAGGTGTGGTGCAGCGTCTTCCGCCCCGAGCGGACGCGGGCACTGAGGACTTCGCTGACCACCCCGCGCATGACGGTCATCTGCGTGCCGCGCCGAAGCAGACGTCGGACGCGCACGCGATTGCACGCGAAGATCACGGCCCCGGCGCCCGCGGCGATACAAAGCGTCTGCAGAAGCTGATTCAAGCCGAATCCATAGCTCATGCCGTGGGTCAACATCGCGACCAGCAGCCCCACGCTCAGCAGGATCGCCAATTGGCGCACCTGCCAGCCGCTGCGCTCGACGGCGGCGGCGTCCATTGTCACGTCGACACGCTCCGGCGCCGGAAGCGCGGAATACTCGACACCCAGCAGCGCGCCGCGTCCGTCAGTCAGCGGCACCCAGTGCAGCACCACGTCGGTGGCCTGTACATGCTCGAAGCGGGTGACATGCATATGCGCCGCGGTGTCGGCCTGCTCGAGCGGGGCGGCGAGCGGGCGCAGGATCAGGACATCGCCGTCGACGCGATAACGCAGTTGCCCGGGCTGCACGACCTCGACGCCAGACAGCGCGCCATGCGTGGTGGATTTCATGCCCATCGCCAAGGCGCGACGCAAGCGCGCCGACGTCGTGCGCCAATGAAAAAAACGCCGCAGCTGCCACGCGCACACGCCGGTCGCGACCGCAGCGACGGTAAGCGCCAAAGGCAGACCGGTCTCCAGAAATGCCACCACGATCGCCGGCGCCGCGGCGCCGAAGGCACCGAGCAGGTGCATGAAAGCGTAAAGGCGCTCGCGCCGGAGAGCGACGTGAAGTGTTGCCCGATCCGTGTCGTCAAGAGGGCTGGTGATGCACTGCATGCCGCTAGTGTAAGCGTCGCGCCGTCACCGCCTGGGGCGCCGAAACCTGCGCGCCCTGAAAACGGCGGCGGTTCCTGCGCTGCGCGATGGCACCGCTTGGAAACATCTTCAGGTGCTCGCCGTACGCCAACCAAACACGGCAAGCCCGATCAGGAAAAGCCCGCCGGCCAACCAAAGCATGACGTTCAGGCAGAACGTAACGGGCTGCACGGCGTACACGATGACGTCCCGGTTGAAGCGCGTAAAAGTCGCGACCTCAAGCGATGCGATGGCAGCGCCGCCAATGTAGAGCGAATAGACGCCGAGCGCAGCGAGCAAGACATATCCAGCTGCCCATGCGGCACTCAAGTCTTTCTTTCGGGTTCTGTTTCGATAGAACATTCACCACCTGATGCTTGCCGCATGCCGGGCCACCAAGCGACGGGCGGCCTGAAGGCAGGTGGGCACGCGCTTGTCAGACGGGACGCGTCTTCGATAGCCGCCCAATGTCTTGCTGGCACTCGTATTGCCGTGAGCGGATCCGGCACCGCAGCCCCATCAATTTACCCTTCCGCCGGCAAATAGCGGTCGAAGAACGCCAACGCATCGGCTGCGATCCGGGCGTGCTCGGCCTCGCGATCGATCCCGTGGGGATCCACGCACAGGTGGGGGAGCGCGTCTACAAGTGGTGGCGGGCATGGCGCGAGGAACACGAAATGGCCGGCGCCGGCGATCTCGCGCGACCCTGCAAGATCGGGCAACAACGACCGCAGGTGATCGCCGTTGGCAGATGGCATCAGCACCTCGTCGTGTTCGGCGGTCAGCAGAAAGACAGGCGCGTGCATGGCGGACACGCCGGCGCTGTCGAACACCAGCGCCAGCGGCGCCATGACGAAGGCCGCGCGCACGCGACGGTCTGCGGTCGGCGGCGGGTTCGACAGCGTGTGCATGCCGCCTGCAGGCGGCGGGTCACACAGTTCCGGCGTACCCGGATGCGCCTCGCAGAATCGGTCGAAGCGCGAGAAGTCGGGTACCGCGCCGGCAAGCAGCAACGTGGTGTAACCGCCGGCAGAGAAGCCCACGGCACCGATGCGAGCTGCGTCGACGTGCGGGCCCAGTCGGTCGTCGGACAGCACCGCGTCGAGCGCACGACTGGCCTGCCATGCGCGACCCAGCAACACCCGATCGGTCCCGAATCCGCTCTGGTCGCCGTGGTGGTTGCCGGCATGTTCGGGCGCGACCACCACATAGCCTTGGCGGGCCAGCGCGACCGCCAGATCATGATGTCCGTAACGAGTGCCGCCATTGCCATGCGACAGCACCAGCAAGGGGTGTCGGCCAGGCGCCGGCGCAGCGCCCGATGTGGCCTCCACCCGATACGGGCCCGCCATCACGGATCCCGCGTGCTCGCCTGAAGCGAGCGCGGGATAGAACACCGCGGCCGGCACTGCGGTATCGGTGACCGGCTCACGGGTGTCCACCGCCATCAGGCCCACGGGCATTTGCGCCCCCGCCATGCTCGCCAGCCCGCACGTCACCAGCAGCGTGACGTTCTGTATGCATCGCCGCACGCCAGATCTCCAGGTCTCCAGGTCAGGACAACATGCCCTCGCTGGCTACGCACGGAACCTGCCGTCAGTCACGGCGGCGCATATGCCCCGGCCAGCACGCTGTGCATTGCGCTCGCCAGTCGAAGCGTGGCCAGGAGCAAGATGCGTGGAGCGGGAGAAGTGGTTGCCGAGTCGTCCCGGATCCAAAGGCGCCTTTGTGTGCCGAGAAGCACGAGAATTTGCTGAATTGAGCGCGCCGCGAGGCGGCGTCGGCTTGAACGAATTGTCAGGCCGCATGCCGTCGGAGCCGGCTCCACGACTGGCGAAGCCCCACGAGGTGCACCAGACCAATGGCGAGACAGATCGACGAGCTCACCGCCCAGAACGTGATGCTGTTGCCTGGGAAGTAGGCCATGACCGGGACGAACGCCACACCGCGAACGATGTAAACAGCTGTGACCGCAGTAAGAACTGTTCGACGCAGCGGAAGCGGCCGGAGTACGCCAGCGGCCGAGAGTGCATACGCGCCGCAGACAGCGAGGACGGTGGCGATCGCGAGCGTGATCACTGTGGGGTACCAGTGGCCTGCAGAGTGAAGCTGCGCCATCTGCTCTCCGGCGCCCAAAAGGCGGAAGAGCGGCGCTCCCACTACTAGGCACGCCAGATGCATCAGAGCTGCAAGGCCACTCAGTGCGCCGCCCACGATAAGGAGTTTGTTGGTTGGGCCTTCCACGTGATTTCCCTGGCTACCTAACGATTGAGTTGGGCCGACCTGCGTAGTGCAGGTGGCGGCGTGGCAAGATTTTCGGCCACGCCGTTGCCGGAACGAAGCAGGTTTGGCTTGAACGAACTGTCAGGCCGCACCACGACTCCCGAGGTGCTGCGCGAAACGAAGTAGGTAGCCATCCGGGTCTTGAACGAGAAACTCGCGCTGCCCTTTTTGTGTATCGGGTGCGACCGAGTACCACGTATCTTTGACTTCTCCAAATATGGTCGCGCCGATAGCCACCAAGGCAGCACGGACCGCATCGGCGTCCGGCACCTCGATCTGGAAGTTGATGCCCCGCCCAAGCGGGCGATCAAGAGGGGCGATATTCCATCCGCGCTCGTGCTGTTGTTCCAACATCAGCTGAGCTTGCCCGAGTTCGAGGTAGGCGAATGCGGGGTCGTGCCGCCTAAATCGAACAGAAAATCCGGCAGTTGTGTAGAAGCGAAGTGAGACTTCAATCTGGTCGACCGTGAGTTCGGGTACGAGCGCGTTCCAGTAAAGTTCTTTAAGCATGTGGGAGTCCACGGAAGCTTGTGCGGTCCAGCACCCGAACTAAGCCGCGCTGCGAAGCGGCGGCGGCCCGAATGAACTGCTGGGCGCCAGACTAGCAGACGACAAACGCATACTCAGACTTCGAAATCTGCTTTGTGAGGATGCCCGTTGGGATGGTGGCATACGCGGTATCCCCAAAGAGGTGGAGATGTATCTCTGGAGCGGATAGGAGAATCCCTCCAGTTGGCGGTGTGTAATAGAGCAGCGACCAACCAGCTTGATTCTCAGAAATCCAGTTCTGAAGCTTGCGATGTGCGTCGCTGAAAGGCTCAATGACGCATTCGTGGCTCGCGTTGCCAAGAAACCTCACGTGTACCGTCGTTTCGGGTGCTAGTGCGAATGGAAGACTTGTGCTGCAACCCGAAAGCGCAACCGTGACAAGGACTGCAAGAACTCGCATGCCGGTACCCCCCAACTGGCTCCTGATGCCTGAGTTAAGCCGGCCCGCACTGACCGACCATCAGGTCGAGGCAGCGAAGATGCGTGCTCGGTTTGAACGAATCGTTAGGCCGCTGGCCCATGTCCATTGGCCCTCAGGGCCCGTACGAATGTAGGCAGCAACAGCAAAGCGCCAATCAGCGCTGTGAGCGCAGCAATGACGACTGCAGGGCCAAGCCAGGCTGGTGAGGTTTGCAGAGTTGAACCAAATAGATGAGCCAGCAACGTGCCTGCAGATGCCGCGAGGACGCTCAGAACAAAGACCCTTGCGATCTTTCGCCCTGAAACGGCTGTTGAATCTTTCATGATCTATCTCCTGCGGCATAACGCTTGAGTTAAGCTGCGCCGCGAAGCGGCGTTGGCTTGAGTGAATTGTTAGCTGTGAGTGACATCCTTGCTTGCTCCCGCGAGCGCAGAGAAAGCGAACCCACAACTCTTGCAGCGCGCGTGCTTCATGAAAAATATAGGATGAGAGATAGCGCGATTGTCGCACTGGGGGCAGCGCAAGAACGAAATACGAAGCGCAAGGTAGATCCATGCGCTGAACCAAACAAACCCAAATGCGACTAGTGAAGGCGCGGAAGGTGGTTGCCCAAATATCAGGTCGAAAGCGGTTGTGAAGGCGAGAACCGCCGGTATCCAAGCGAGCCACCATAAGAAGAAGTGGTTCCGTCGCCTACGAACTTCGGACCAGAATCCGGAATCATCCATCACAGCTAACGCCAGAATTAAGCCGTGCCGCGAAGCGGCATCGGCTTGAGTGAATTGTTAGCCGTCACTCGCGCCTCGCCTTCCTTTCTGAGCGAATTAGCTCGATGGTGCTTCCGGCATCTTTTAGCAGCACTTCTTTTCCAAACGTGTTCGTTTCTGGGTCCACAATCGTGAAGATGTACGCACCGCCTGTCCTTCCCACGTACAGGGCATCCGGGTTCTCCCTCAGGTAGGTGCCCCCACCGAATACTGATGCGCAGTACGTTCCAAGCATCATCACGTAGATTGAGAGAAAGAACAGGATCGAAAAGGGGCCCAGGACGTTAGTTCCGACTGCCTGCTTGATATTGCGAGGCTCTGACTTGATCGCTTTCGTGTAAGCCTCTTCCTGCGCGCGAAGGCGCTCGATGTAGCTCTTGCTTTCGCCCTCTTTACGCGCGGGTGGCCAGAAGTTCGTAAGCCAAAGGCCAAAGAATATGATTCCATAAGTGGTCAATTGCGCTGTAGTAAAGACGCTCTTCGAGGCAAGAATTAATGGCAGGAAGATGACCACACCCGTAAGGCCTTTGCCGACGATCTGCACTACAGGGTTCTGCGAACTCAGAAGATCAGCTACAGCGGCGAAAAGGACAATCAAGAAGACCGCCGCAAGTGCTAAGGCTGCCGTTGAGAAGATGATCTTCGGCACGTCTACGTCCACCATCGAAACTGGGACGCCGAAGTAGGAGAAGTAAATACTCTGGAAGAGAAAAACCAAATACGTTGCCACGACGGGGATGGTCGTGAGCCAAGCATTCTCGCTGATTCGAAATTTGCTGCTCGGTTCTGTCATGATGGCTAACTAGTATTCGACCCCGAATGCGGGGTGTTGCGTCGAGTATGCGTTGGAGGCGGGCCCGTCGCAAAGGCGAGGGCTTATCCACAGATTCAATGACCTGCCGCGTGTATGCCCGTCTTTGTGTTCGCGGGGCTGGCTGCGTTATCACGTAAGCGCCAGTGGGCGGCGTTATACGGCGGAAGTCAGGATGTAACGTGGACAGCCGGCGATGGCCAAACGCTTTATTCCTTGGTGGCTGGGCTGGCGAAACGCATTTGGACGCGTCACTCTTCGGCGGCTGACGTTAAATCGATCAAAAAAAAGGCGCCCCGAGGGGCGCCCTGTTTGTATCTCTTCGCGATAGCGCCCCAACTCAAGCCGTCGTCTTGCTTTCCAGCGCATACCCGAACTGCTGCCGGAACTGCAGCGAGAACTCGGCGTAATCGAAACGCTGGTTCTGCGTGCCGGGGTGTTCGACCTTCAGCGCGCCCATCAGGTTGCCGATGCGGCCGATGGTCAGCCAGTCGCAGCCCTTTTCGATACCGAACAGCAGGCCGGCGCGAAAGGCGTCGCCACAGCCGGTGGGATCGGTCACGCGGCGCTCGTGGGCGGGCGGGATGTCGTGGGTCTGGCCTTCGGCGTGGATGACGACGCCCTTCGGGCCGCGCGTGCAGATATAGGCGCGCACCTTGCCGGCGATGACGGTCTCGTCCCAGCCGGTGCGCTCCTGCAGCAGGTTCGACTCGTAGTCGTTGACGACAACATAGTCGGCCAGCTCGATGAAGTTGCGCAGCTCTTCGCCGTTGAACAGCGGCATCGCCTGGCCGGGGTCGAAGATGAAGGGAATGCCGCCCTCATGGAATTCCTGGGCGTTCTGCAGCATGCCGTCGCGCCCGTCCGGGCCGACGAGGCCGATGGTCACGTTGGGCACGTCCTTCACGTGGTTCTCGTGGCTGCGCATCATCGCGCCCGGATGGAAGGCGGTGATCTGGTTATTGTCCAGGTCGGTGGTGATGAAGGCCTGGGGGGTAAAGAGGTCGGGGATCTCGCGAACCTGCGACAGGTCGATGCCGTGTTCCTCGAACCACTCCCGGTAGGGGCCGAAGTCCTGGCCGACCGTGCCCATGGGGATCGGGTCACCGCCGAGCAGCTTCAGGTTGTAGGCGATGTTGCCGGCGCAGCCGCCGAACTCGCGACGCATCCGCGGCACCAGGAACGAGACGTTCAGGATGTGCACCTTGTCCGGCAGGATGTGGTTCTTGAACTGGTCCGGGAACACCATGATGGTGTCGTAGGCCAGGGAGCCGCAGATCAGTGCAGACATCGGGCGGAAGCTCGCGCGGAAAGGCCGCACAGGGTACCGGCGCGGGGGGCGCGAGGCCAGCGCGAAGCCCGCTGCGCGGCGTCGCACCGGACCGCAACAGTGCCTGGGCGGGCGCGCAACTGGGGGTGTCCCGGGGCCGCGGAGTGCCCTGTTTTTTGCTAGGCTAATCCGCTTCGTTTCGCCTCTCTGCCGGACGCCCTCTCCCGATGTTCAAGAAGTTCCGCGGTCTCTTCTCCAACGACCTGTCCATCGACCTGGGCACTGCAAATACCCTCATTTTCGTCCGCGGCCAGGGCATCGTGCTCAACGAGCCGTCGGTCGTCGCCGTGCGCCAGGATCGCACCGCCGGCCAGAAGGTCGTCGCCGCGGTCGGTTCGGAGGCCAAGCAGATGCTCGGCCGCACGCCCGGCAACATCACCACGCATCGCCCGATGAAGGACGGCGTCATCGCCGATTTCACCTACACCGAGGAGATGCTGAAGTACTTCATCAAGAAGGTGCACAAGTCGCGCTTCCTGCGGCCCAGCCCGCGCGTGCTGATCTGCGTGCCGGCCGGCTCCACCCAGGTCGAGAAGCGCGCCATCAAGGATTCGGCGCTCGAGGCCGGCGCGCGTGACGTGTCGCTGATCGAAGAGCCGATGGCCGCCGCGATCGGCGCCGGTCTGCCGGTCACCGAGGCGCGCGGCTCGATGGTCGTCGACATCGGCGGTGGCACCACGGAAGTCGCGGTGATCGCGCTCAACGGCATCGTCTACTCGCAGTCGGCCCGCATCGGCGGCGACCGCTTCGACGAGTCGATCATCAATTACGTGCGCCGCAACCACGGCATGCTGATCGGCGAATCCACCGCCGAGCGCATCAAGCTCGAGATCGGCTGCGCGTATCCGCAGGAACATGCGATCGAGATGGAAGTCTCCGGTCGCCATCTGGCCGAGGGCGTGCCGAAGATCGTCACGATCAGCTCCAACGAAGTGCTCGACGCGCTGCGCGAGCCGCTGTCGGGCATCGTCGAAGCGGTGAAGCAGGCGCTGGAGCAGACCCCGCCGGAGCTGTGCGCCGACGTTGCCGAGCGCGGCATCGTGCTGACCGGTGGTGGCGCGCTGCTGCGCGATATCGACCGCCTGATCAGCGAGGCCACCGGCCTGCATGTGCAGATTGCCGAGGATCCGCTGACCTGCGTCGCCCGCGGTGGCGGTCGGGCGCTGGAACTGCTGGACCTGCACGGCAACGAGTTCTTCGCGGACTGATGGCATCGGAACCGGCGATCGGCGCGAAGTTCTGGTCGCCACCCGGTCGTCGATGTCCTCCAGCGCCGACGCTGCGACGCGTTCGCAGGACCCGCGGTACTGCTGGTGTTCAACCGGCGGCTGGCTGTCCGGGCAAGGGCTGCTCCCAGGATCAAGATGGGCCCCAGCCTGCGCTGGGGCGACGACAATGCGGCCTTCGACTGTTGAGCCCACGTCCGAGATGACGCCGAGCGACCGCCCCTGATGTCCTCCTACGCCAGCTCTCCCGCGCCCAGGCCCGGCGACGTCGCCGGCACGCTGCGTCTACTCGCCTATCTCGCGCTGTCGTGCGCGCTGGTGGTCAGTGATCACCAGGGCGGCTGGCTGTCGCAGTTCCGCCAGCAGGCCAGCGTGGCGATGCAACCGCTGTGGTGGCTGGCCGGTCTGCCGTCGCGACTGGGTGACAGCATGCGCAACGATGCCGCCACGCGCACCCAGCTGTCGGCCGACAACCGCCGCCTGCGCAACGAACTGCTGCTGCTCAACGCCGGCCAGGCGCGGCTGCGCGTGGAGGCGGTCGAGAACGCGCGGCTGCGCGCGCTGCTCGGCGCGGTGGAGCAGGGCAGTCTCGACGTGCAGCTGGCGCCGATCCTCGATGTCGACCAGGACCCCACGCGCCAGCGTCTGCTGCTCAACGCGGGCAGCCGCAACGGTGTGCGGGTCGGCCAGAGCGTCATTGATGCCGGCGGGCTGCTGGGGCAGGTCATCACGGTCACGCCGCTGACCTCGACCGTGCTGCTGGTGACCGATCTCGAACACGCGGTGCCGGTCATCATCGCCCGCAACGGCGTGCGCCTGGTCGCCTACGGCAGCGGCCGCGCTGATCATCTCGCGCTGCGCAGCGTGCCGCTGTCGGCGGATGTGGAAGTCGGCGACACCGTGGTGACCTCAGGCCTGGGCGGGCGGTTTCCGCCGGGCTTTCCGGTCGGTACGATCACCGATCTGCAGCCTGATGACAGTCGCGCATTCCTGATCGGCGATCTGGCGCCGGCGGCCCAGCTCGATCGCGGTCGCGACGTGCTGCTGCTGCGCGATGTCGTGGTGCCGGTGACGACCGCCGACCTCGAAGCTGCGGCGGTCGAACGCGAAGCGGCCGCGCGCGCGCAGGCCGACGCGGACGCTGCAGCCACGCCCGCAGACGGCGCCGGGGCGGGCGGCGCCGATGCCGGCGATTCGCCGCCAACCGACGTGCCACCGGCGCCGACCAACGACGCCCCGGCGCCGTCGGCGACACCCCCTGCGCAGGTGCCGCAGCGATGAGCCGTCGCCGCAATCCCTGGATTCTGCCGGTCAGCCTGTTCGTGGCCTTGCTGCTGGGACTGCTGCCGTTGCCGCCCGGCCTGCAGCCGTTCCGGCCGTTCTGGCTGGCGTTGGTCGTCGCCTACTGGGTGATCGAGGATCCCGACCGCGCGGGCCTCGGCTTCGCGTTCTCGATGGGCCTGATCGCCGATCTCGCGTTCGGTGGCCTGCTTGGCGAGCAGGCGCTGCGTCTGGTGATCATGGCCTTCATCCTGCAGCGCTTCCGCTCGCAGCTGCGCTTCTTTCCCGTCACGCAGCAGGCCTTGGCGATCGGCGGCCTGCTGCTCAACGACCGCATCGTCAGCGCGGCGATCCACGTCGCGCTCGGCGTGCCGCAGCTGCCGTGGGCCTACTGGCTGGCGCCGCTGATCGGCATGCTGCTGTGGGCCCCGTTGTATCTGGTGATGGACGCACTGCGCTTCGGGCGCAAGTCGTAGGGGAGGGCCTACCAATGCTGATGACACATATCGCATGCCTTCCCACTGGCCGTCAGGTGATGTTGCGTGGCGCAGCGCCTGACTGGCCGTCAGGTCAAGCCGCGCGGCGCCGCATGGCGGCCAGTGGGAAGGCACCCGAAGGGCCGACCCTGCGGACACGCTCAGCTGTGTCATCGCTCCGTTGCGTATCGACATACGCGCCGTCGCTCTTTCGTGCTGCGCATGTCCGCAGGGCCGGTGCGATATGCGTCATCAGCGTTGACAGGCCCTAGGCATGGCCAGGCGCGGGCGCCGTCCCGACATCCGCAACAACGCTGCCGAGGCCGCGGCGTTCCGTACGCGCGCGGTGATCGGATTCGGCGCCGTGGTGCTCGCGCTGGGCGTGCTGGCAGGCTGGTACTTCAAGCTGCAGGTCGTCGACCACGACATCTACGCCAAGCGTTCGGAAGCCAACCGCATCAAGCCGCGGCCGGTGGTGCCGGGGCGCGGGCTGATTCTCGACCGCAAGGGCCGCATCCTCGCCGAGAACGAGCAGGCCTACCGGCTCGAAGTCACGCCCGAGGAAGCGGGCGACACGCGTCGGCTGATCAGCGAGCTGTCGCGGATCATCGCGCTGTCGCCCGACGACATCGCCCGCTTCGATCGCGAGCGCAAGGCCCAGCGCGGCTTCCGCGCGGTCACACTGAAACTGCGCATCAGCGAGGACGAGATGGCGCGCTTCGCGCTCGACCGCTGGCGCTTCCCGGGCGTGGAAGTCGTCCCGTATCTCAACCGCTACTACCCATATGGCGATCTGTTCGCGCACGTGGTCGGTTACGTGGGCCGCACCGACGAAAGCGACGTCACGCGTTACGGCCAGGCGCATCTGTTGTATCCACAGACCGGGCGCACGGGCCTGGAGCGGTATTACGACGAAGCGCTGCGCGGCAAGATCGGCTACGAACAGGTCGAGACCAATGTCGAAGGCCGCGCGCTGCGCCGGCTCGGTCTGCTGCCCGCGACGGCCGGCGCCGACCTGCGCCTGAGCGTGGATGCCGACCTGCAGCAGGCGATGGTGCTGGCCTTCGGTGGCCTGCATGGCTCGGCTGTGGCGGTGGATCCGGCGACCGGCAACATCCTCGGCATGGTCAGCCTGCCGAGCTTCGACCCCAACCTGTTCGTCAACGGCATCTCGCACGACGACTACCGCAGCCTGATGGACGATCCGGCGCGTCCGCTGTTCAACCGCAACGTGCTCGGCGGCGGCCCGCCGGGATCGACGATCAAGCCGCTGGTCGCATTGGCCGGTGTCGACAGCGGCCTGCGCACGCCGGAATCGCGTGTGTTCTCGACCGGCGAGTTCTTCATTCCCGGACAGCGCCGTGGCTATCGCGATGCCGCGCGTGGCGCCGGCTGGACCGACCTGCGCGATTCGATCGCGCGTTCGGTGAACTATTACTACTACCAGCTCGCCTACGAGATGGGCATCGAGCGCTTCGACCAGTACATGACGCGCTACGGCTTCGGACAGCCCACGGGTATCGATCTGCTCGGCGAGAACGCCGGCATCGTGCCGTCGCCGCGCTTCAAGGCCTCGCGGACGCGCGAGCCTTGGTACGCCGGCGAAACGGTGATCGCCGGCATCGGCCAGGGCTACTGGATCGCGACTGCGCTGCAGCTCGCGCGCGGCACCGCGGCGATCGCCAACGGCGGCCAGCTCAACACCCTGCACCTGGCCAACGAACGCCGCGACGGTTTCGACGCGCCGTGGCGACTGGTCCCGCGGCCACCATCGACCTCGATCACCGACAACCCCGCGCATCTGCGCGCGGTGCAGGAAGGCATGGTGACCACGATCCACGGCCGCGGTACCGGCACGCGCATGGCCATCGGCGCCGAGTACCGCATGGCCGGCAAGACCGGCACCGCGCAGCGGGTCAGCCGCCGCGGCAACGCCAGCACGGACCCGCGCAACCTGCCGTATCACCTGCGCCATCAGGCGCTGTTCGTCGGCTACGCGCCGGCCGAGAATCCGACGATCGCCGTGGCGATCACGGTCGAACACGGCGGTTACGGTGGCAGCACGGCTGCACCGATCGCGCGTCGCATCTTCGATGCCTGGTTGCTCGGCAAGATGCCCGAAGTGGAAATCGACGCCGCGACGGGCGCGCCGGCCGCGGTGGCCGCGATCGTGCCCGAAGCCGAGCTTGCGCCCGAGCCGTCGTTCGAGGCGGTCGTCGCCGGTGTGCGCACCGCCCCGCGGGATGCGAACGGCAAGTTCCCCGGTGTGCCGCCGGCGAGCGCGCCCGCGACCAGCGCGCCTTCGAACGGCGATGCAGCGCCGACGGAGCCGACGCCATGAACGTGATCCTGCGCTGGCTACTGGAAATGCTGCAGCGCTTCACCCGCACTCTCGACTGGCCGCTGCTTGCCGCGCTGCTCGCATTGATGTGCATCGGCCTGGCGGTCCTGCACAGCGCCACCAACCAGAACGTGGCGATGGTCGTATCCCAAGGTAGCCGTTTCGTCATCGGCCTCGGCGCGATGTGGGTGCTGTCGCGCATTCCCGCAGTGCAGCTGCGCCGCTTCACGCCGGCCGCGTACGTCGCTTCGCTGCTGCCGCTGGTCGCTGTGCTGTTCATGGGTACCGGGCGCAGCGGCCAGCACTGGATCAACCTCGGCGTGTTCTACGTGCAGCCGGCGGAGCTGATGAAGCTCTCGCTGCCGATGATGGCGGCCTGGTGGCTGGGCCAGCAGCCCACGCCGCCGCGGCTGGGGACGGTCGCGGTCGCCGCGCTGATCATCGGACTGCCGACCGGTCTGATCCTGCTGCAGCCCGATCTGGGCACCGCGGTGCTGGTGGCCTCGGGGGGCGTGTTCGCGCTGTATCTGGCCGGGTTGTCGTGGTGGTGGTTCATCGGCGGGGCCGCGGCCTTCGCGGTGGCGGCGCCGGCGGCCTGGTTCTGGTACTTCCAGCAGTACCAGAAGGACCGCATCCTGACCTTCCTCGATCCCGAATCCGATCCACTGGGCACCGGCTGGAACATCATCCAGTCGAAGATCGCGATCGGCTCGGGCGGGTTCTCGGGGCAGGGCTGGGGCGACGGTTCGCAGTCGCACCTCAACTACGTGCCCGAGCACACCACCGATTTCATCTTCGCCGTGCTGAGCGAGGAGTTCGGCTGGCTCGGGGTGAGCGTCGTGCTGGGCCTGTACCTGTTTATCGTCGGCCGCTGCCTGTGGATCGCCAGCGAGGCGCGCGACGGCTTTTCGCGTCTGCTGGTCGGCAGCCTCGGGCTGGCGCTGTTCGTCTACGTCATCGTCAACGGCGGCATGATCTCCGGCCTGCTGCCGGTGGTCGGGGTGCCGATGCCGCTGCTGAGTTTCGGCGGCACCGCGGCGGTCTCGCTGCTGGCCGGCTTTGGTGTGGTGATGGCCGTGCAGGCGAGCGCGACGCGGCGTCGCTGAGTCACCTCTCAAGCCTTACCGGTCCTGACTGCATCGGCGCAACGGTGCATGCCGCGCGCACGTGCGTGCTAACCTCGCCGCCGATGAGCCGACGCCCGTTTTTCCGACTCGCCGTGGCCGCGCTGCCGATTGCATTGGCAGCGTGTGCGACCCCCGTCAACCCGTCCGATGGCCATGCCGAGGACTACGGTGCGGTGAAGCCGTTGCCCGAGCCTGCGCGCACCGAAGGTGCCCTGCTGGCCCCGGTGCCGCAGCCGCCCGAACGCCCGGTCGCGCCGACCTCGGTCACCGATCCGGCAATCCCGCGCGCGCAGCGTGTCGAGAACTTCGTCGACTACACCGTGCAGACCTATGGCGCCGATCCGGCGCACGTGCGCAGCGTGCTGGCGCAGGCGAAGGTGCAGCAGCCGATCCTCACCGCGATCAGCCGCCCGGCCGAAGCCGTGCGCCCGTGGCGCGACTACCGACCCATCTTCATCAACGACGCGCGCATCAACGGCGGCGTGGCGTTCTACCGCGAGAACCGCGCAGCCCTAGACCGCGTCGCCGCCGAGACCGGCGTGCCGGCCGAATACATCGTCGCGATCATCGGCGTGGAAACCAGCTACGGCCGCATCACCGGCAACTGGAAAGTGCTCGACGCGCTGTACACGCTGGCATTCGATTACGCGCCGCGCGCACCGTTCTTCGCCGGCGAACTCGCGCAGCTGTTCGCGCTGGAGAAGGCCGAGCCGCAGCTCGATGTGCTCGAACTCAAGGGCAGCTACGCCGGCGCGATGGGCATGGGCCAGTTCATGCCATCGAGCTACCGGCTGTGGGCGAAGGACGGCGACGGCGATGGCCGCCGTGACCTGCTGACCCACAAACCCGATGTGTTCGCCTCGATCGCCAACTACTTCGTCGTACACGGCTGGCAGCGAGGCGGCCCGGTCGTCGCCCGCGCCCTGCGCGACCAGTCGGCGGCCGACTTCAAACCCGAGAACTGGGATCCGGTGTATCCGTTGGCCGACCTGGCCAAGCGCGGCTACACGCCGGCGCCGGGGCAGCCGACCGGCGAAGGCGCGACCCTGCTGTCGCTCGATGGCGAGGCCGGCATGGAGTACTGGCTGGCGTATCGCAACTTCTACGTGATCACCCGCTACAACCGCTCGCCGATGTATTCGCTGTCGGTGCACCAGCTCGCGCAGGCGATCCGGGCCGGGGTCGGTCCGTGATCCGATGGCTGCTGCCGCTGGCGGCGGTGGCCCTGCTGGCGGGCTGCGCGGGGAATGCCAAGCGCGGCGATGCGCCTGGAGCGGGCGGCACCGCGTCCGCGCCGCCGGCACATGGCGGCAGTACGCACCGGCCGGCATCGGGTCAGCGCGGCGTCTCGCCGTATGCGCCCGCGCAGGAAGATCCGAACACCCGCGGTCACTACACCGCCGGCGGCCTGTATCGCCCCGGCGTGCCCGACAGCCTGCCCGACTACCTGCCCAATGTGGATCTGATCCCGGAGCCGGAGGTCGTCGATCTGCCGCGTTCCCCGGTCGGCAACCGCAGCCCCTACCAGGTGCTGGGCAAGAGCTATCGCGTGCTCGACGACCATAGCGAGTTCGCCGAAACCGGTACCGCGTCCTACTACGGCGCCAAGTTCCACGGCCGCCTGACCTCCAACCGCGAGGTCTACGACATGTACGCGTTCACCGCCGCGCACAAGTCGCTGCCGTTGCCGAGCTTCGCGCGGGTGACCAATCTCGATACCGGCAAGTCGGTGGTCGTGCGCGTGAACGATCGCGGCCCGTTCCATGAAGGCCGGGTCGTCGATCTGAGCTACGCCGCGGCGGTGAAGATCGGCATCCATCCGGCCGGCACCGGCCGCGTGGAAGTGCGCGCGCTGAGTCCGGGCGAGAACGCCCGCAACGAGTACGACGCCGTCGCCAGTGCGCCGCCGGCCGCTGCGCCGCGCGCGACGGCCGTTCCGGCGACCGCCACCGCGTCCGTGACGCCCGCTGCCACGCCTTCGGCCGCCGGCAGCGCGATGGACGCCATCGTCGAAGCCCTGCCGATCGCCACCGCCCAGGCCGGCGAACGCCCGGCACCTGCGCCGCAGGGTGATCCGGCGGACGGCCGTTTCAACATGTACCAGAACGGCAAGGTCATGACCGCCGACGATTTCGACGCCTGGCTCGCCTCGCGCGGGATCAAGCTCGAAAACGGCCGTCAGGTGCCGCTGCATCCGCAGCCCGCCGCTACGCCAGCTGCCGCGCCTGTCGCCGCGGCACCGACTGCGGTCGCCGCTGTTGCCGCGCCGACACCTGCGCCGGTTCGCACGGCAGGCGCCGCCCTGGGCGGCGTGACCTTGCAGGTGGCCGCCTTCGGCGCCCGCGCCAATGCCGAGCGCGCGCTTGCGACGCTGCGCGGCGCCGGTATCGCTGCCGCGCAGCTGCAGGACGGCACCGCCGCCGGCAAGCCGGTCTGGCGCCTGCGCGTGGGTCCGGTCGAGGCCACCCAGGTCGCCGATGTGTCCTCGCGCGTCGCCGGTCTCGGCTTCGGCGCGCCGACCGTCGTGCGCGACTGAATCCTTTTCATCAACCGCCGGTCGACGCGGCCGGTTCCCCGGAGTTGTGCATTACATGAAAGTGTCCGTAGTCGTTTCGCGCTTGTTGCTGGCCGCGCTGGCCGCCGCCACGGTGGGGATCGCCGTCGCGCAGGATCCCGCGCCCACGCCGCAGCCCGCGCCCCGGCCTGCCGCGCCTGCAGCCGCCGCGCCCGCGCTCAGCGACGACCTGCCGACGCCGCCCCCGCCGACCGTCACCGGCACCGCCTGGGTGATCATGGATTACGCCACCGGCCAGGTGCTGGCGGGCGACAACCCGGATGAGCGTGTCGAGCCGGCCAGCATCACCAAGGTGATGACCAGCTATGTGATCGCCGCCGAACTCGCCGCCGGCAAGATCAAGACCGACGACCAGGTGTTGATGAGCGAGAACGCCTGGCGCAAGGGCGGCGCCGGCACCGACGGCAGCTACAGCGGCTTCCCGGTCAACCAGCGTGCGCCGCTGCTGGACATGGAAATCGGCATGGTGGTGCAGTCGGGCAACGACGCCGCGATCGCCCTTGCCGAGCACGTCGCCGGCAGCGAGGAAGCCTTCGCCCAGCTGATGAACGCCTACGCCGCGCGCATCGGCATGAAGAACAGCCACTTCGAGAACGCGACCGGCCTGTCCGGCCCGGAGCATTATTCGACCGCGCGCGATCTGGCGATCCTGGGCCGCGCGATGGTGCGCGACTTCCCCGAGGAATACGCGCACAACAAGATCAAGGAATTCACCGTCGGGCCGATCACCCAGCACAACCGCAACCGGCTGCTGTGGCGCGACGACAGCGTCGACGGCATCAAGACCGGCCACCACAGCGGCGCTGGCTACTGTCTGATGGCCTCGGCCCTGCGCGGTGACCAGCGCCTGATCTCGGTCGTCATGGGCTCCACCAGCGAGGCGCAGCGCGCCACCGATTCGCTGGCGCTGCTCAACTGGGGCTTCCGCTTCTTCGAGACCCATGCCGTCTACGACGCCGGCAAGGCCGTCGCCACACAGAAGGTTTGGAAGGGCAAGGCCAACGAAGTGCAGCTGGGCGTCGCCGAGCCGATGCTGGTCTCGATGCCGCGCGGCAAGTACGCACAGCTCAAGCCGTCGATGGACATTCCGCAGACGCTGGAAGCCCCGATCGAAAAGGGCCAGGCCATCGGCACAGTGCGCGTCGAACTCGACGGCAAGGTCATCGCCGAGCGTCCGCTGGTGGCGCTGGAAGCGGTGGAAGAGGCCGGCTTCTTCAAGCGCCTGTGGCACGAGTTCCTGATGTGGTGGAACGCGTAAGAGCGGGTGCTTCGCGGTCTGGCAGAAGTCGCCAGGCTTGCTCTGACCCTTCCCCCTCTGGGGGAAGAGCCTGCCCCGTACTTGATACGGGGTGCCCGAAGAGCCTGCCCCCGCGTAGGCGGGGGGGCGGATGAGGGCGCTCTTTTCAGAGCCTTCTGCTGAGGCCCCGTCCCGTCACCCGACGCGCTGCGCGCGTCGACCCGGATCAGGTCCGGGGCAGGCTCTCTCCCAGAGGGAGAGGTGCTGGCTGTAGAGCGTCCGGCGGCGCCAGCGAGATAACTCCAACCGGTCATGAAAATCCGGCACCCACCGCTTGGGTTCGGCCGCCACTGCCCCGATAATCCCGCGATGGACATCACCTCCGACAACCCCGACCACGGCTTCCAGTTCCCCGGCGTATTCGAGATCACCGCGATGGGGCCGGCCGCTGCCGGGCTCGATGTGGAAATTCCGCGCCTGCTGACCGCCGCCGGTATCGCTGTGCTCCACGAAACGGTCACTGCGCGCGAGTCGAGCGGCGGCAAGTACGTGTCGATCAAGCTCAGCATCCGTGCCGATTCGCGCGCGCAGTACGACGCCGCGCACGCGGCGCTGCGCGACCATCCCGAAGTGAAGTGGACGCTGTAACGCCTCGAACGGAAGCCAGCGCATGATCCGCCAGCTGCTCTATCGCAGCGGCCAGCTGTTCGAGTTCACCGCGGCCGACATGACACGTCTGCTGCTGAAGTCGCGCGCCTACAACGCGCGTCATGGCATCGGCGGCATGCTGCTGTTGCAGGACGGATTGTTCATGCAGTTGCTCGAAGGTCCGGCCGAGGCCGTCGACGCGCTGTATGCACGGATCGCGTCCGATCCCCGCCATTGCGAGGTACGTCTGATGGTCCGCGCCGAACGCACCGCCCCGCTGTTGCCCGGCTCGCGCATGGCCTGGAGCGAGGCATTGATGGACGGCGAGACGCCGCTGTTCGATGGCATCGAGACCGATACGCAGGCGCTCGCGCGGTTGGAGACTGCCCGCAACGATCGTGTCGCCGCGGCGATGCGCGATTTCCTGCACGGTGCGCCGGTGCCCAGCGGTGGATTGGGCTGCGCGCGGGCGCTGGAGCGCGTGCTGTGACCTTGCCGGCCATCGTCCGCCAGCTCGGCCGACAGCCCTACGCTCCGGTCTGGCGGGCAATGCAGCGCTTCACCGATGCACGTGGCGCCGACGGCGCCGACGAGCTGTGGGTGGTCGAGCACGATCCGGTGTTCACCCTCGGCCAGGCCGGCAAGCCCGAACACGTGCTGGCAGCTGGCGACATTCCGGTGGTGCAGGTGGATCGCGGTGGCCAGGTGACCTATCACGGCCCGGGCCAGCTGGTGGTCTATCCGCTGCTGAACCTGCCGCGGCTCAAGATCGGCGTGCGCGAGTACGTCTGCAAGATCGAGCAGTCGATCATCGACACCCTCGGCGACTGGAACATCGAAGCCGTGCGTCGCGATGGCGCGCCGGGCGTCTACGTCAACGACGCCAAGATCGCCGCGCTGGGCATCCGCGTGCGCCGCGGCTGCACCTTCCACGGCCTGGCGTTCAACGTGGCGATGGATCTCGAGCCCTTCCAGCGCATCAATCCCTGCGGGTATGCAGGCCTGCAGGTGGTGTCGCTGGCCGATCTCGGCGGGCCGTCCTCGGCGGATGCGGTTGCGCCGATGCTGCTGGAAAACCTGGCCGCGCAGTTCGGCCTGGCGATGACCGCCGGCCCGCCGCCGACGCTCGCACCCACTGAATGACACGCAGCGTCCCCAGCGCCCGGCAAGACACTGCCGGGGCAGGGGCCTACAATGAACCTCCGCCCGCAGTCCTGGCCGCCATGTCCTCTTCCGTCGACAAATCGATCCCGCTGCAGGTGGTTTCCGCGCCGCCGCCGGCGTCGCTGCAGACCGGCGTCAAGCAGGTGGCGGGCGACAAGATCGCGCGCTCGCCGGTGCAGTTCGCCGACGCCCCCGTGCTGCGCAAGCCCTCGTGGATCCGCGTGCGCATCCCGTCCAACGGCGCGGTCGCCGCGCTGAAGTCGAAGCTGCGCGAGAACCGTCTGGTCACGGTCTGCGAAGAAGCCAGCTGCCCGAATATCCACGAATGCTTCGGCCACGGCACCGCGACCTTCATGATCCTCGGCGAGGTGTGCACGCGCCGCTGCTCGTTCTGCGACGTCGCCCACGGCCGGCCCAAGCCGCCGGATGCGAGCGAGCCGCTGAACCTGGCGAACACGATTGCCGACATGGGCCTGAAGTACGTCGTGATCACCTCGGTCGACCGCGACGACCTGCGCGACGGCGGTGCCCAGCATTTCGTCGACTGCATCCGCGAAGTTCGCAAGCAGTCGCCGCACATCCGCATCGAGGTGCTCACGCCCGACTTCCGCGGCAAGGGCCGCATGGAGCGCGCGCTGGAGATCCTCAAGACCAATCCGCCCGACGTGTTCAACCACAACGTCGAGACGGTGCCGGATCTCTATCGCAACGTGCGTCCCGGCGCCGATTACCAGTGGTCGCTCGACCTGCTGAAGAAGTTCAAGGCCCAGCATCCGGACGTGCCGACCAAGTCGGGCATCATGCTCGGCCTCGGCGAGACCATGGAGCAGGTCCAGGGCACGCTGCGCGACCTGCGCGCGCACGATGTCGACATGGTCACCATCGGCCAGTATCTGCAGCCCAGCGCGCACCACCATCCGGTGCTGCGTTACTGGACGCCGGACGAGTTCCGCGCGCTCGAGGACTACGGCATGGCGCTGGGTTTCAGCCACGTCGCCTCCGGCCCGCTGGTGCGTTCGTCTTACCACGCCGACCAGCAGGCGATGGACGCCGGCGTCGCCGCCTGATCCGTATATCGGCCCAGTTCGTTTACGCGTCATCTAGACTCGGGCAGAAACCTCATACCTCTCTCTTTGGGAGAGGTCGACGCGCGGAGCGCGTCGGGTGAGGGCGGGGACGTCTTGGGACATTCCAGGTTGCGCCCTTATCCGCTTCCGTGGGGCACCTCGATTAAACGGCGCAGGTGCGTGCGAGAAAGTCGAGAGAGTGGGACGCTCCAGCCGGCTTCCGATCCGCCCCGCTCGAATGACGCCGCGATGAACGCAGCGGCGATTCATCCGGTTTCCGTACAGTCCGTTGCATGCAACGTGCAACTTTCGGCACTGTCGACGCGTCTGTTCACGCGACAGGCTCGAAGGCATGTCGCATGATGACCGTATCCGCAATCCAGGACCCTGCATGAAAGCTTCCCGCGTCGTTTCCGGCTCCCTGATCGCTCTCGCGCTGGCGGTGCCGCTCGCGTTGATGGCCAGGCCCGATGCCATCGCCAATGTGCCGGCGACGCCGAACGCCGACCAGGTGGCCGCGTCGAAGCTGGTCTACGGATTGCTGTCCGACAGCCGCTACGCCTACCGCCCGCGCGCGCTTGACGAAAGCCTCTCGGGCGAGATCTTCGACCGCTATTTCGAGAACCTCGACGCCGGCAAGCTGTTCTTCACCCAACAGGACATCGCCCGCTTCGAACCGCTGCGTACTGGCATGGGCGCGGCCGTTCGTGATGGCAACGTGGCACCGGCCCTGGAAGTGTTCGCGCTCTACAAGCAGCGCGTCGCCGAGCGCATCACCGGCGCACGTGAACTGCTCAAGCAGGACATCTTCGATTTCAGCGGCAGCGACCGCTGGGAATACGACCGCGAGGACGCGCCCTGGGCGGCCGACGCCAGCGAGCTCGACACCCTGTGGCGCCAGTCAGTGCGCAACGACTGGTTGCGCCTGAAGCTCGCAGGCAAGGCCGATGACGAGATCCGCAAGACGCTGGACCGTCGCTACCTCAACACCGCGAACACGGTCGCCTCGCTCAACGACGAGGACGCCTTCAGCAGCTTCCTCAACGCCTACACCGGCTCGATCGATCCGCACACCGACTACTTCAATCCGCGCGCGGCGCGCCTGTTCAACCAGAGCATGTCGCTGTCGCTCGAAGGCATCGGCGCGCAGCTGCAGAAGCAGGACGACGTGGTGGTGATCCGCGAGGTCATCGCCGGTGGTCCCGCTGCGATCAGCAACCGCTTCAAGCCGGGCGACCGCATCGTCGGCGTCGGCCAGGGCACCAACGGGCCGATGGAAGACGTGATCGGCTGGCGCATCGATGATGTCGTCGACAAGATCAAGGGCCCGAAGGACACCCAGGTGCGCCTGGACGTGGTGCCGGCCGAGGCCACGCTCGACAGCGAGCCGGTGCGCATCACGCTCACCCGCGCCCGCGTGCGCCTGGAAGAACAGGCGGCCAAGGCCGAGACGCTGACCCTGCCGGCCGACACCGAAGGTGGCCGCGAGAAGCAGATCGGTGTGATCAAGCTGCCGGCCTTCTACCAGGACTTCGAAGGTCGCCGGAACCGCGATGGCGAATACGCGTCGGCAACGCGCGACGTCGCGCGCCTGCTGGAAGAGTTCAAGACCAAGAACATCGACGGCGTCGTGCTCGATCTGCGCAACAACGGTGGCGGCTCGCTCAACGAGGCGGTCGAATTGACCGGCCTCTTCATCGACCAGGGCCCGGTGGTGCAGGTGCGCGAATCGGGTGGCCGTGTCGGCGTGCAGGGCGATCGTGATCCCGGCGTGGCCTGGGACGGTCCGCTGGCGGTGCTGATCAACCGCGGCTCGGCCTCGGCGTCGGAGATCGTGGCCGGTGCGATTCAGGATTACGGCCGCGGCCTGATCATCGGCGAGACCACCTTCGGCAAGGGCACGGTGCAGAACCTGGTCGACCTCGACCGCTGGCCGGCGAACGAGACCAAGCGCTTTGGCCAGGTCAAGCTGACCATCGCGCAGTTCTTCCTGCCGGGCGGCAGCAGCACGCAGAACAAGGGCGTCGAGCCGGACATCCACTTCCCGGTGACGGTCGATGCGACCGAGTTCGGCGAGAGCACCTACGACAATGCATTGCCGTGGACGCGCATCGCCGCCGTGCCGCACACCCAGTACGGCGACTTCGCGCCACTGCTGCCGCGTCTTGAAGCGCTGCACGACACGCGCGTGGCGACGGACAAGGAATTCGTGTGGTGGGCCGAGGACATCGCCGAGTTCCGCGCCGAGCGCGAGAAGAAGTTCGTCTCGCTCAACGAAGCCGAGCGCCGCGCCGAGCGTGACCGCCAGACCGAGAAGCGTCAGGTGCGTCAGGAGGAGCGTCGCGCGCTGGGTCTGGAACTCGATCCGCTGGCCGACGATTCCGACGACGACGGCCTCCAGGCCAGCGAGCGTGCGATCGCCCAGCAGAACCGCCTCGAGAAGGCCGCCGAAGATCGCCCGGATCCGCTGCTGCGCGAGTCGGCGGCGATCCTGGCCGACGCGGTGCGTCTGCTCAACGCGGACCGCGACCTGTCGGCGACGGTGCTGCCGGTCTCGACCGCGCCGGGCCGCTGGGCGCGCTGATCCGCTGACACGTTCGAAAACGAAGCCGCCGCGAGTGATCGCGGCGGCTTTTTCATATCTGTAGGAGCGCGCTTGCGCGCGATCGGGCTTCCCTCGGTAACGCCGCATCGCGCGCAAGCGCGCGCCTACAGCAGGACTGCAACACCACCGTTCCAGCCGTGCAACGGGCCGCAGGCGTAGAATTCCGCTCCCGCATCCGCGGTCGTCTCCTCTTTCGGAAGCCCCATGAGCGTCGCGCCGGTGTCGCGTCCCGCCTCGGTCCTGGCCATCGCGCTGGCGCTGGCGGCCGTCTATCTCGTCTGGGGGTCGACCTATCTCGCGATCCGCTTCGCCCTCGAGGGGGGTTATCCGCCGCTGTTGATGGCGGGCATGCGCTTCATCGTCGCCGGTGGCCTGATGTACGCGGCGCTGCGGCTGCGCGGTGTGCCGGCGCCCACGCGCAACCAGTGGAAGACCCTGCTCGCGATGGGCGTGCTGCTGCTCGGTCTGGGCAACGGCATGGTCTGCATCGCCGAACAGAGCGTGTCGTCGGGTCTCGCGGCAGTCGCGGTCGCGTCGGCGCCGATCTGGATCGCGCTGTTCGCGGCGATCCGTGGCGATCGGCCATCGCGCATCGAATGGGCCGGCCTCGCGGTCGGGTTCGCCGGCGTGCTGTGGCTCAACGCCGGCAGTTCGCTGACCGCGACCCCGACCGGTCTCATCGCCTTGCTGATCGCGCCGCTCGCCTGGGCCTTCGGTTCGGTATGGAGCCGCGGCCGCGATCTGCCGTCGCCGTTCATGGCGGCCGCGGCGCAGATGCTCGCCGGCGGCGTGATCATCCTCGCGGTGGGCCTGCTGATCGGCGAACGCTTCCACGAACTGCCGACGCTCAAGGGCACGCTGTCGGTCGCGTATCTCGCCTCCTTCGGTTCGATCATCGGCTTCACTGCCTACGTGTGGCTGCTGCACAACGTGCGCCCGACGCTCGCCGGCAGCTACGCCTACGTGAATCCGGCAATCGCGGTGCTGCTCGGTGCGTGGCTCGCGTCGGAGCGTTTCCACGTCAACGATCTCGGTGCGATGGCGGTGATCCTGGTCGCCGTGGTCGCGATCACGCTGGGCCGCGCGCGCGCGAAGAAGCCGGTGCCGACACCGGCCGCGGCAGTCGCTGGAGAGGATCCATGATCGACGCCGCGCAGAGCCGCCGCGGCCTGTGGATCGCGGTCGCAGCCTTCGTGATCTGGGGCCTGATGCCGCTGTACTGGTATCTGTTGCGGGACGTGCCGTCGCTGCAGATCGTGCTGCACCGCTCGATCTGGTGCGCGATTCTCGTGGCCGCGTTCCTGACCGTCCGCCAGGGCCGCGGCTGGCTGCGCGAGATCCTCGCGCAACCCAAGCTCGCCGGCATGCTCGCGATATCGGGTTGCCTGATCGCCGCGAACTGGGCGCTGTACGTCTGGGCCGTCAACAGCGGCCACGTCGTCGAGGCGAGCCTGGGCTACTTCATCAATCCACTGCTCAACGTGGTCATCGGCGTGGTCTTCCTGCGCGAGCGGCTGTCGCTGCCGCAGTGGATCGCGGTCGCGCTCGCCGGTGGCGGCGTCGCGTGGCTGACCTTCAACTACGGCAGTTTTCCGTGGATCGCGCTGTGCCTGGCGACCTCGTTCGCACTGTACGGACTGATCCGCAAGTTCGCGGCGGTCGAAGCGGTGCAGGGACTGGGCGTCGAGAACCTCTTCGTGTTCGGTCCCGCGCTGCTCGCGCTCGTGTGGTTCGAAACCCAGGGCGGCGGTGGCTTCTTCTCGCTGCGCTGGGGTGGCTGGACCGATGTGCTGCTGGTGCTCGGTGGCGCGCTGACCGCAATTCCGTTGATCTGCTTCGCCTATGCGGTGCGACGCGTGCCGCTGACGATCGTCGGCCTGCTGCAGTACATCGGGCCGACGCTGCAGTTGCTGCTGGGCGTGTTCTTCTTCGGCGAGGCCTTCGGCATCGACCGTGCGGTCGGCTTTGGTTTCATCTGGGTGGGGCTGGTGGTGTTTGCAGTGGACGGCTATCTGCAGTCGCGCCGGCGGATCGTCGCGCAGCAGGCGTGAGGTCTGCATTCGGGACATCTGCCTGAAGCCCTTCGTAGGAGCGTGCTCGCGCGCGATGAAGCTCTCCGGGAAGGCCCATCGCGCGCAAGCGCGCTCCTACAGTCGGGTCTAGCGCGCAGCGAGCGCGGTCTGCGGACAGGCCGGCGCGTCGAACCAGTCGACGACGGTCGGCGCAAGCGTGTCGAGCCGCATCGGCAGGCTGAGGTGATCTTCGCCGGCGAGTTCCAGATAGCGTGCGCCGGGCATCGCGGCCGCGAGCGCACGGCCGTGTTCGACCGGTACGTGGCGATCCGCATCGCCGTGCACCAGCAGCACGCAGCCCGGCGCCTGTGCGAGGGCGGTGCCGACATCGACGCCGTCGAGTGGCAGTGACAGCGTGTCGCCTGCGCGTGTGATCGCCGCATCCAGCACCGAGGCATCGATGCGCCAGCGCAGCCAGCGGCGGGTGAGCTGCGCGTGCCAGCTGCCGCCGGTTTCGCCCAGCATGTGCGGCACCATGTCGCGGATTGCGGCGCCGGCATTGTCGAAGGATTCCAGCGCGACTACGCGTTCGGCCTGCAGGCGCGGATCGGCCGATGCGAACAGCGCGGTCGCGGCGCCGTAGGACACGCCGAATACATGCAACGGGCCGATGATCTCGCCGCGATCGCGGAGCGCGACGACCGCGTCGACGACATCCCCGGCCTCGCGCGTGCCATAGCCCGACGGCGCATGGCCCGAGCGGCCGTGATTGCGCAGGTCCAGGGTGATCGTGCGATAGCCGGCTTCGGCCAGCGCGATCGACCACGGCAGCAGCGAGCCGCCATCCATCATCCAGCCGTGCAGCAGCACCACCGTGCCGCGCGGCGTGGCGGACGGCGCGGAGGGGGCATGGAAATCGAGCGAGAAGTCGACGCCGTGCGGATCGTCCACCGGGCGCGTCCACGCGTAATCCATGCCGTAGTCGCCCGGATCGAGCGCGCGCCAGAACAGCGGCACGCCGGCGGACGTGGTGACGTGTCCGCTACGGTTCGGCAATCGCGCAAAAGCGGCGTCGACACGATCGGTCTGCAACAGCGGCGATGCACCCGGCGGCGCGACCAGCTTCGATGCCAGCGAATACGCCATGCCCGGCCAGGACGAAAATCCGGCGACGAGCAGGCAGGCGGCGAGGAGGACGGCAAGGCGAAGCATGGCGGGGGGCGGGAGCGGGGCGGCCGCGCAGACTATCGACGCGTCCCCGGGCGTCGCTATCGCACCGCGATGACAACTGCATGACAGACGGTCGCCGTTCATCGATGTGCGCCGGTCGCTGCACCGGGCTTCTGGCACAGTGCGGCCATGTCGACCTCTCGCCCCGGACCCATCTGATGATCGCTGCGCATGCCGCGATCGTGCTCGCCGCCGGCGGCAGCACGCGGCTCGGCCGGCCCAAACAACTGCTGCGTCAGGATGGCAAAAGCCTGGTCGCGCGTGTCGTGCGACTGGTCGCGGACACCCATCCCTGCCGGCTCGTGGTGATGCTCGGCGCGTATCACGACGCCGTCGCGGCCGAACTCGCGCCGTCGCCGCACAGCGTCGTCGAACTGCACGAAGTGCCGGACTGGCGCGAAGGGTTGTCCGCCAGCCTCGTCGCCGCATCGCGCGCGCTGCAGGCGCATCGCGGGCCGGTGCTGGTGACCGGCATCGATCAGCCTGCGCTCAATGCGCTTCATCTGCGCGCGCTGCTGGATGGCGCGCGCAGCGTGCGTTCGGGCTGCGCGGCGGTGATGCACGGCGAACGCCCCGGCGCGCCGGCGGTGCTGTCGCACACGCTGTTCGCGCAGGTGGATGCGCTGCAAGGTGATCGGGGATTCGGCGCCCTGCTGGCGGCGTTGCCGGAAGAGGAACTGTTCCGGCTGCAGGCGCCGTCGCTCGCGCAGGACATCGACACATCGGATGACGTGCAGCAGGCGCTGGCGGACGGGTTGCTGGATCGCGGGGTCTAACGTGCTAGACGTTGCGGCGCTTTGATGGCGTCTTCAAGCATCAGGCGCGTGGTCACCCCTCTGTCGTCATGCGTGCAGATTTCCCGGATCGACACATCGCGCGCGAGCGCGCTCCTACGGGTGCCAATCAGCCCGCACGCGCCATCATCCACACCACGCACGCCGCACCGACGACACCGATCACCAGCGCTGCGTTGCGCCAGCGTTTCGCACGCCGCCGATAGCGGGCGACGCGTTCGTCGTTGAGCGCAGTGGCGCGTGCGATCCACGGGGCGGTGTCGCGTTCGGCCTGGGCGTAGATAGCCTCCGCGCGCGCCGGATCGGCCTCGGCGCGCAGCGCGGCGTCCTCGTAGCGCTCGAACGCGCGCCTCTGCAACGACTGGATCTCGCGTGCGATGTCGGCGTTCGACAACGTATCCGGATCGGCCACGTTCATGCCGCGCGCAGGGCCGCGGTCACCGGCAGTTGCGCCGCGCGCACCGCCGGGAACAGACCGCCGACGAAGCCAATCGCGAGAGCCCACTTCAGGCCGCTCCACAGCAGCGCGGGGGTGACCAGGAACTCGAACGTCATCTGGCCGACACCGCCAGCCAGCGTGGAAGCGCCGTAGCCGTCGAACACCACCCAGGCGATGAAGCCGCCGAGCAGGCCGCCGGCGAGGGCGAGCAGCATCGTCTCCAGCATGACCGCGACCACGACCGGAAGACCACGGAAGCCGATCGCGCGCAGCGTGGCGATCTCGCGTGCACGCGCGGCAACGGTCGCGAACATCGTGTTGAGCGCGCCGAACACCGCGCCCACCGCCATGATCGAACCGACCACGATGCCGATGATGCGCAGCACCTTGCTCATGCCCTCGGATTGCTTGGCGAAATAGTCGAGCGTGGTGCTGGCCTCGACCTGGGTGCGCGGATCGGCGTCCAGCGTCGCCTTGAAGGCCTTGAACGCATCGGGGCTGGTCAGGCGCGCGGTCACCGACGCGCGGCTCGCGCCGCGGCGGTAGGTCGTCGCAACGACTTCGGCATCGCCCCAGATTTCCGAATCCATCGCGTCGTTCGATTCGAACGCGCCGACGACGTCCCAGGTATCGCTGCCCAGTCGCACCGTCTGTCCGGGTTCGAGACCGGCAAATTGTCGGCGCGCGCCCTTCCCGACGATCAGTTCGCGGCGCCCGGTCTCGAACATGCGGCCTTCGACAATGCGCAGATTCGGCCGCACCTGGAACGCCATTTCGCCGACGCCGCGGAACTGCACGCTGCCGTCGTCGTCGGGCGCACCGCCGCGCAGCGGCAGGTTGGCTGCGACGACGAGTTCCGGCGAGGCCAGCGGGCGGTTCTCCGCATCGCGCGCGATCTCGGGCGCCTGGATCACGGTACTGATCAGGGCGCGGTCCATGACCGACATGACCTCGGCGGCGGAGCCACCACGCAGCACGATCGCCGTCGACGCATCGCCGGTGTTGCCGACGGTGTGGCGATAGCCCTCGGCCATCGACAACAGCGCGACCAGCACCGCGACCACGCCGGCGATGCCGATCACGACGACCGACGACGCGCCCAGGCGCTGTCCAAGTGTGCTGATGCCGACATGGCTGACCGAGGCCGCCTGGCGGCCGCCGCGGCTGAGCAGCATCCACAACACGGCGGCAATGGCGAAGGCCAGCAGCACATACCAGGGCGCGAGGATCCACACGACCAGCGCGATCAGCAGTCCGAAGCCGAGGCCGGTGTTCTGCAATACGGATTTCATCAGGGAAGGCATCGCAGTGTCCTCAGCGGCCCGCGAGGGCGTCGACGATATTCAGGCGCATCGCGCGCACGGCCGGCAGCGCGCCGACGACGATACCGATGGCGGCCATCAGGCCGAGCCCCAGGGCCCAGCTGTGCCAGCCGATGCCCGGCAGACGGATCATGTCACCGGCGACCACGTTCACCAGCGCACTGGCCACCGCGGCCAGGCCAAGGCCGAGCACGCCGCCGAACAGCACCAGCACCACCGACTCGGCCAGCACCAGCATCAGTACGCTGGTACTCGAGAAGCCGATGGTCTTGAGGACCGCGAGTTCCGAGGTGCGTTCCCGCACCGCCTGCGCCATCGTGTTGCCGGTGAGCAGCAGCAGGGTGAAGAACACCGCACCCATGATCGCGCCGACGATCAGGCCGATGTCGGCCATCTGCTTGAGCTGCGAGGCGAACGCCGCGGCCTCGGTCATCGTGCGGGTCTCGTTGGGCGAGTTCGCCGACAGCGCGTCGATCGCCTTGGCCGCGCGGTCGGCGCGGCGCACGTCGGATACGCGACTGATGTACCAGCCCACGTCGCTGTCGACGTAAGGCGTGGATTCGGCGAAGTACTCCCAGTGCATCAGCAGCAGCCGGTCGTTGAAGCCGCCGGCCTTGGCGTCCTCGTTGCGCATCACGCCGACGATGTCGAACGACCAGTTCAGCGAGCCGTCGCTGTTGGGAAAGATCGATGACTGCAGGGGGATGCGGTCGCCCACCTTCCAGTCGAAACGCTGCATCAGTTTTTCGCCGACGAGCACGCCGGTGCGCGTGCGCGCGAAGGCATCGCGCTCGGCGGGGTCGACGACGATCTCCGGGTACAGATCGAGATAGTTCGGCGCCACCGCGAAGCTGAAAAGCTGGTTGCGCGGCCCCTGGTAAGTGCCACCGAACCAGTTGGCGTAGGTCACCGCCTCGATGTTGTCGACCATCTCGATGCGCTTGCCCAACGCCTGCGGCAGCGTTTCGATGAAGGACAGCCGCGAGGATGTCTGCAGGCGCTGTGCACCATCGGCGTTCTGGCCAAGCTGGGTGAATGCCACGCGGATGCCGTCGAGCAGACCGAACAGCAGGAACGCTGCGACGATCGACGCGACCGTCAGCGCGGTGCGGGTCTTGCGCCGCATCAGCGCGGCCCAGATCAGGTGCAGGTATTTCATCGGATGTCCTGCTGTTGTGCTTTCAGAAGAGAGCGACCTTGAATCAGGCCGGATCGACGCCTTCCCCCGCAGGCGGGGGGCGGGCCTGGATCCCTCAAGCCGCCGCGTCGTGCGCGCCGACCAGCGTGCCCTTGTCCAGATGCAATGTATGGCTGGCGTACTCGGCAGCCTTCGGATCATGGGTCACCATGACGATGGTCTTGCCATGTTCGCGGTTGAGCGTCTGCAGCAGGCCGAGGATGTCTTCGGCCGACTGGCGGTCGAGATCGCCGGTCGGTTCGTCGCAGATCAGCAGCGTCGGATCAGAGACGATCGCGCGTGCGATGGCGACGCGCTGCTGCTGGCCGCCGGAGAGTTCGTTGGGTTTGTGTTTCGTACGGTCGGCCAGGCCCACGAGCGTCAGCGCGATCTCCGCATTGCGCTTGCGCTGCGCGCCCGACAGCTTCGTCAGCAGCAACGGCAGTTCGACGTTCTTCTGTGCGGTCAGCGCCGGCATCAGGTTGTAGAACTGGAACACGTAGCCGACGTTGCGGCTGCGCCAGCCCGACAGCTGCCCGCCGCTCATGCGGTCGATGCGTTCGCCGGCGACATCGATCTCGCCCGAACTCGGCGTATCCAGGCCGCCGATCAGATTCAGCAGGGTCGTCTTGCCGGAGCCCGACGGGCCCATCAGTGCGACGAAGTCGCCCTCGGCGATATCGAGGTTCACCCCGTGCAGCACTTCGACCTTTTCCGGTCCGCGCTGGTAGGTCTTGGTGAGGTTGCGGATCGACACCAGTGCCATCGTCATTCCCCTTTGTGATCTGGAAGTGCTGCTGCTTCTGTATGAGCGCGCTTGCGCGCGATGGGCGTTACCGGGAATGCCATTCGCGCGCAAGCGCGCGCCTACAAGAGACTTCGTTACGGCTTCACCCGGACGCGGCTGCCATCCTCGAGCGCATCCGGTGCGTCGAGTACCAGTTCGTCGCCAGGGCTCACGCCCTTGCCGATCTCCACATTGCCGCCCACACGTTCGCCCGGTTCCACCGCCCGCTGGCGCACCACGTCGCCGTCGACGACGAAGACCACCTGCGCGCCGTCGCGCTCCGACAAGGCCGCCGCGGGCACGCGCGGCAGGCGCGGCGCGTCGCCGTCCTGGGCCGGGCGCGCCTGCTCGAGGAAGCTCACCGTCGCGCCCATGTCCGGCACGATGCGCCCGTCCTTCGCGTCGAGCGCGATGCGCACCTTGACCGTCGCCTTGCCGCGGTCGGCGGTCGGCACGATCGCGATCACGCTGCCGGGAATCTTCCAGTCCTGATAGGCATTGAGCGTGGTTTCCACCGGCATGCCCGGCTTGACCCGGCCGATATAGGACTCGCCGACATCGACTTCGACTTCCAGCGACTCCATGTCCACCAGCGTGCCGATGCCGGTGCGGGTGAAGCCGCCGCCGGCCGACAGTGGCGAGACGATCTCGCCCGGCTGGGCGGCCTTGGCGATGACCACGCCGGCGAACGGCGCGCGTACGAAGGTGTCGTCGACGCCGATCGCGGAGATGCGCAGCTGTTCGCTGGCGACCGTCGCGTTGCGACGCGATGTCGTGAGCTGGGCACGCAGGGCATCGCGCTGGGCGACGGCCTGTTCGTACTGCGCCTTCGACACCAGCTGCTGGCCCACCAGCGTCTGCAGACGATCGGCGTTCGCCGACGCTTCGGTGAGCTGCGCCTGCACGCCGGCGACCTGGCTGCGCGCGGCGTCGAGCTGGGCGGCGGAGAGATCGCGCCGCGCATCGGCATCGATCGGATCGAGCGTGGCGAGGATCTCGCCTTCTTCGACGCGCTGGCCTTCCTCGATGCGCACCTCGCGTACGCGGCCGGTGATCTTGGCCGACACGGTGGCCATGCGCCGGGCGACGACGTAACCGCTGGCATCGAGTACCGAACCGCCGGCCGCGCCTGCGGCGACGGGCGCGGCGACGACGGTGGTGTCGACCTCGATCGCGCGATTGCCCAGCACGAGCACGCCGACCACCAGCAGCACCAGCAGCAGCGCAGCGACCGCGAGGCCGATCCACAGGCCACGTCGCGATGGCGGCGGTGGCGCACTGCGGTCGATGCGGAGTTCCTTCAGCAGATCGGCGTTCGTGTTCATTGCAACCCTGGACGGAAGGAGCGGGGCCAGTGTGACCGCGCATCCTCGTGGTTTCCAACCTGCCGGACGTCACAACGTGACCCGGTCGGTGCATTCGGAACGACGGCGTCAGTGTGCGTATCACCGTGTCCCGCTACACCTGACGACTGTCATGCGCAGGATGTGACGCACGCGACTGCCGGAACCGTCGTTGGGGCGAAAGACTGGCCGCCTACTCACCGGAGGCAGGTCGATGGCCCTGAATGCAACGCCACTTGCGCCACTGGCCCGTCTCACGGGCGTACGCCGTCGCCGCGGCGCCGTGCAGGCGCTCGATGGCGTGGATCTTGCGCTGCCTGCCGGCCAGGTCACCGCGCTGCTCGGCGTCAACGGCGCCGGCAAGACCACGGCGATCGAGGTCCTGCTCGGCCTGCAGCCGGCCGATAGCGGCGAAGTCACGCTGCTCGACCGGCCTCCATCCGATCTCGACGCGCGGCGCCTCATCGGCGTGATGCTGCAGCAGGCGCAGCTGCCGGAACGCCTGCAGGTCGGCGAGCTGCTCGCGCTGACGCGCAGCTGGTACCCGCAGCCGCGCAGCGTGGCCGACTGCGTCGCACTGGCTGGACTCGATGGCTTGCTGGACCGGCGTTACGGTCGGCTGTCCGGCGGGCAGCAGCGGCGCGTGCAGTTCGCGCTCGCGCTGTGCGGGCGGCCGAAGCTGCTGTTCCTCGATGAACCGACCACCGGGCTCGACATCGGCGCACGACAGCAGGTGTGGCGCGCGATCCGCAGCCTGGTCGCCGACGGCGTCGGCATCCTGCTGACCACGCATTACCTGGAAGAGGCCGAAGCGCTGGCGGATCGCGTCGTCGTGCTCGATGCGGGACGCGTGCGCGCCGACGGCAGCGTCGGCGACGTGCGGGCGCAGGTCGCGCAGCGGCGTATCTGCTGCACGAGCGTCGTGCCGGCCGAGGTCGTCGCGAGCTGGCCCGGCGTGCGCACTGCGAAGCGCATCGACGGGCAACTCGTGGTGATGGCCGAGCATGCGGAATCCGTATTGCGCCGGCTGCTGGATGCGGATCCGCAGCTCGGCGATCTCGAAGTGCAGCGCGCCGGGCTCGCCGAGGCCTTTGTCGCGATGACTGCGCCCGCCGAACCCATGTCCGATTCGAAGCAAGAGGCCGCGTGATGGACACCAGGATCGATACCGGCACGCGCGTGTCCTTGAGGCGCTGCTATCTGCTCGACACGCGCTGCGAACTGCTGCGGCTGCTCCGCGAGCCGATGTACATCATTCCCACGCTGCTGTTTCCAGCGCTGTTCTACGCCATGTTCGGTCTGCTGATGGGCGGGCGCAGCGGCGGCGAGGCGGCGCGTTACCTGCTCGCCACCTACGGCGTGTTCGGTGCGATGGGCGCGGGCCTGTTCGGGTTTTCGGTCACGCTGGCGATCGACCGCGAGCGTGGCTTCTTCGCCCTGCGCCGCGCACTGCCGGCGCCGCCCAGTGCATGGCTGGTCGCGCGGATGCTGATCGCGATGCTGTTCGCACTGGGCATCGTGCTGGAGCTTGCACTGCTGGCGACGGTATTCGGCGGCGTATCGCTGGCGCCGGGGCAATGGGCGACCTTGTGGACGGTGACCGTGCTCGGCGCGCTGCCGTTCTGCGCGATCGGCCTGCTGCTGGGCAGCATTGCCAGTGCGAACGCAGCGCCGGCGTGGGTCAATCTGCTGTTCCTGCCGATGGCCTTCCTGTCGGGCCTGTGGCTGCCGCTGTCGATGCTGCCCGATATGTTCACGAAGCTCGCGCCGCTGTGGCCGGCCTGGCATCTGGCACAGGTCGCACTGGGCGTGACCGGGCAGGCAGGCACCACATCGCCGTGGCTGCACCTGCTGGTGCTTGGGCTCGTGACCGTGGCCTGCTGCGTGCTCGCGCTGCGCCGCCTCGCGCGCGCGGTCTGAGCGTGTCCGCTTCGACGGCCGGGCATGTGCAGTGACGCCGGCACGCGGACGCGGCCGGCGCATCGGTATGCAGGGCCGGCGACCGGCGCCGCTTCTGGTCGGGGCCTGAGATGGCTACGCTGCCCCACATGAAGACCGACCCGACGGCGGCGACGATGCGCACCTTCGCAGGCCTGCGGGCAGCGCCGGATTCTGTCATCGGGGCCGCGCTGCGGCAGGGCCGGCCGGCGTGGAGCGAAGGCATCCACGTGTTCTGGTCGGTGTGGGTGTTCGTCGTGCCGATGTTCTCGCCGCGCGGCTACGACCAGCAGTGGCTGCTGCTGACGCTGTTGTCGTATCCGCTCTTCATTGCCCTGTTCGCCGGCGCGCTGTTGTTGCCGGCGCGCCGCTCGCCGTGGTGTGCGCTGGGCATGATCGCGCTGTGTTTCGGTCTGCTTCCCTGGTACGTGTCGGGCTTGAGCTACTTCGTGTTCGGCTGCGTGTTCCTCGGCGCGCTGTCGCGCACGTCGGTTTGGCGTTACGTGCTGGCGCTGATCGTCTTCAACGCGGTGCTGCTGACCTGGGCGCGGGCGCTCGGCTATCCCTGGGCGGCGCTGGCCTGGATGCCGGTGACGACGGTGATGATCGGCCTGCTGGTGCACGTGGAGCGGCTGAAGAACCGCCAGGACGCCGCGCTGCGGTTGTCGCACGACGAGGTGCGCAGACTGGCCGCCGTCGGCGAGCGCGAGCGCATCGGCCGCGACCTGCACGATCTGCTCGGCCATACCCTGTCGATGGTCGCGCTGAAGGCCGATCTCGCCGCGCGGCTGGTCGAGCGCGATCCCAATGGGGCGCAGCGCGAGATCGGCGAGGTCGGTGGCATCGCCCGCGATGCGCTGGCGCAGGTGCGACAGGCCGTCAGCGGCATCCGCGCCGCAGGCCTGGCGGCGGAACTCGCGTCCGCGCGCCTGCTGCTGGAAACCGACGGCGTGGCGTTCGCCTACAGCCTCGACGAACACGTCGCGGGCGCCGGCCTGTCGCCCGATGTCGAGACCGCGCTGGCGATGACCTTGCGCGAAGCGGTCACCAACCTGCAGCGCCACGCCCACGCGCACACCGCGCAGGCGCAGTTCACGCGCGAAGGCGACACGATCCGGCTGCAGGTCAGCGACGACGGGCGCGGCGGTGCGATCGTGCCCGGCAATGGCCTGTCCGGAATGCGCGAGCGCATCGAGGCAGTGGGTGGCCAGTTGCGCGTCGACAGCGGCGCCGACGGAACGCGGATCGATGCGGTCATTCCGCTGGGCCCGACGCTCACGCAGGGGGACCACTGAAGCGCATCAAAAGCCGTCGTTCGTCCTTCGTCCGATTTTTGCCTGCTACCGTCTTCGCCATGCCGCGTATGCCCACCCCCGAAGCGCCGATCCGCATCCTCATCGCCGAGGACCAGGCGATGCTGCGTGGCGCGCTGACCGCGCTGCTGAATCTCGAAGACGATCTGTCGGTGGTCGGCAGCGTCGGCGATGGCGAATCGGCGTGGCGCGAACTGCAGCGCCTGTCGCCGGACATCCTCGTCACCGACATCGAGATGCCAGGCCTGACCGGCCTGGAACTCGCGCAGCGCATCCAGCGCCATGAACTGCCGGTGCGCGTGGTCATCGTCACCACCTTCGCCCGCGCCGGCTTCCTGCGCCGCGCGCTGGATGCGGGCGTCGGCGGCTACCTGCTCAAGGACGCACCGGCCGAACAACTCGCCGAGGCATTGCGCCGCGTGCACGACGGCGGCCGCGCGATCGATCCGCAGCTCGCGCTGGAAGCCTGGAGCGAACCCGATCCGCTGAGCGAACGCGAGCGCCAGGTGTTGCGACTGGCCGGGCAGGGCATGAGCGCCAGCGAGATCGCCGCGCAGTTGAAGCTCTCACACGGGACGGTACGCAACTACCTGTCGGAGGCGATCGGGAAGCTGGGTGTGGGGAACCGGATCGAGGCGTATCGGCTGGCGCGGCAGAAAGGGTGGTTGTAGATCACGCGTGGCCTGACGCGTGCGACTAACAGGCGCCTTCCTCCGCTCGCGGGGCATTGCGCCCTTTACGGGTGGAAGGATGGGATGGGGGCGAAAGGCCAGGTTGCGGAGAAACCATTTGGTCTCTGGGGTCGACGAACGTACCTGGGTTTCAAGCGTCGGACGGATTGCCCCCACCCAACCCTCCCCCGCAAGCGGGGGAGGGCTGAAAGCGCCTCAGCCTTCCAGCCCCACCGCCATCAGCGAATCCCGCTCGATCCGTGCATAGATCCCGAATTCGTCATGCACCTTCGCACCCAGCGCCGCTTCGAACGCGTCGCGGTTCGCCTGCGCCGCATACGCGCGCTGTTCGCCGCCGCCGAGGTTCGACTGGAAGATGCCGGCCGCGCTGACCGGCAGAAAATCCTCGTAGACCACCGGGTCGGCCGTCACCAGGCCGGCTGCGATCGCATCGTCCACATTGCCGCGCGCGACGGCCGGTGGATCCGCACGTCCCGCATCGGTCAGCGCGTAGCGGTAATAGCCCAGCCCGTCGCGACGCAGCGTGTCGTCGTCGTCCGGAAATTCGTCAAATGCCGCGGCCAGGCGCGCGGCATAATCGCCGGTGCTGCCGGCCCCATCCGACTCGCGTGCACGCGCGAGCAAGCTGTCGTAGAGCGCGCGGCCCTTGGGCGTCAGCGCGAGGCCACGCTGTTCGATCTCGCCGAAGCGCGCGGTGTGCGTGCCGGCGTCGGCGCTGTCGCCGGCCGGAAACAGCACCGGCTCCTGCAGCGCCTTGAAGCTGGTCTGGCGCAGCAGGATCGGGCAGCGGCGGCGCGGTGGCCCTTCGATGACGGCCTTCGCATCGATGCCGCGCGCCTGCATCGCGTCCTGCGCGGCGTCGATGTCGAGCGTGCGCGGAGTCAGGTGATTGATGTGCGGGCCGCGGAAACAGACCACATCGGCGATCAGGCGATGCGCCGACAGCAGTGCCTGGTAGGTCGCGTGCGAGACGGTCGCTTCGCTGTGCCAGCGGAAGGTCTCCAGCGCTTCGGTGACGAACTCGTCGGCCTCATCGGCGCTCAGCCCGCCGGCCTGCTCGAAGCGTTCGATCAACGCCAGCGCGCGCGGGGTGAAGATCTCGCGCGCGTCGAGAATCGCCGCGGCTTCCTCGCGCAGCGCAGCATCCTCGATCAGTTCCAGCCGCAGCAGCGAGGTGAACACCCGGAACGGATTGCGCGCGAGCGCCGCAGCCTCGACCGGGCGGAACGCGGTCGCATGTACCGGCACGCCGGCGACGGCGAGGTCGTAGTAGCCCACCGGCTGCATGCCCATCACCGCGAACAGGCGCCGCAACGTCGCCAGCTCGCGCGGCGTGCCGACGCGAATCGCGCCATGACGTTCCGCATCGAGCCGGTCGAGCGCATCGCTGCGCTGCAGGCGCGCGGCGAGCGAGGGGTCGTCGGCCAGCGTCGCAGCGTTCACCTCCGACACCAGTTCCATCAGCGCGCCGTACAGCGGCACTTCGTCGCGATACATGCGTGACATCGCCTGCGCGAACAGGCTGCGGATCTCGTCGGGGGACAGCTGCGTCGAAGCGTTCATCGGGGACCGGATGGAGGACCGGGCGGTGCCCGGCGAAGCGCCCATTTTCGCCTGCCGGCGGCGGCTTCGGGAACTTCGCGCGCAACGGCGTCGTGTCCGCTTCAGGCGCCGGCCCTTGGATGGGCCGAAAGTCCCTCGCTGCTACGCTATGCATCGTTGCCGCAGACCAAGGACCACCCGATGCAGACCCGAATGCCGCTGGGCGCCCGTGTGGTCGCGCTGACCGCGCTGCTGTGGAACCTGTTCGGCCTGCTGGTGTTCGCGCTGCAGGTGTCGATGACGCCCGAACAGCGTGCCGCGCTGCCGCTCGATCAGCAGCAGATCAACGCGGCGATGCCGGTCTGGATCTACGGGCTGTTCGGTCTGGCGACGCTGGCGGGATCGGCCGGTTCGGTTGCGCTGCTGTTCGCGCGTCGCTGGGCAGAGCCGATGTTGCGGGTGTCATTCGTTGCGATCGTCGTGCAGATGCTGGCCAGCTATGCGCTGACGCCGGTCTGGTCGCTGACCGGGCTGCGCGGCCTCGGGTTCCCGCTGCTGCTGATCCTGGTCGTCGCCGCGGTCTGGCTGTTCGCGCGCGGCGCCGCACGTCGCGGCTGGTTGCGCTGACGCCGCCTCAGACGCGCGACTTCAGCATCGCCCACGCCGCGCGCAGGCCCAGCGCCTCGCCACCCTGCGGATGGCCCGCGCGGCTGCTGTCGTTCCAGGCATAGGTGTCGAGGTGCGCCCACGGCGTGTCGGCCGACACGAAGCGTTCGAGATACAGCGCGGCGGTGACCGAGCCGGCCATGCGTGAGCCGGCGTTGGCGATGTCGGCGATGCCGCTGGTGAGGTAGCGCAGGTACGGCCGCCACAGCGGCATGCGCCATACCGGATCGCGCGTCGCTTCGCCGCCGGCGATCCAGGCATTCGCCAGCGCATCGTCGTTGCAGAACAGCGCCGGCAGGTCCGGGCCCAGCGCGATGCGCGCAGCGCCGGTGAGCGTGGCGAAATCGAGGATCGCATCCGGCGACTGCTCGCCGGCGAACGTCAGTGCATCGCACAGCACCAGCCGGCCTTCGGCGTCGGTGTTGTCGATCTCGACGCTGATGCCCTTGCGCGTGGCGATGACGTCGCCCGGGCGGAACGCATCCGGGCCGATCGCGTTTTCCACCGCCGACACCAGCAAGGTGATGCGCAGCGGCAGCTTGCGCGCCATCACCAGTTCGGCCAGCGCGATCGCATGGGCCGCGCCGCCCATGTCCTTCTTCATGTTGCGCATGCCGTCGGCCGGCTTGATGTCGAGTCCGCCGGTGTCGAAGCACACGCCCTTGCCGACGATCGCGACATGCGGATGCGACGCCTCGCCCCAGCGCAGGTGCAGCAGGCGCGGCGCGCGATGCGAGGCGCGGCCCACTGCGTGGATCGCGGGGAAGTTCTGTTCGAGCAATGCATCGCCGGCGATGCTCTCGAAGCGCGCGCCGTGTGCGTCCGCGATCTCGCGCACCACGGCTTCCATCTGTTCGGGACCCATGTGCTCGGTCGGCGTGTTGACCAGATCGCGCACGCGCGTAGTCGCCGCGATCACGTCGACGGCTTCGGCATCGGGCGCATCGACCGCGAGCCGCGCCGGCTTGCGCGCCGTCGTCTTGTAGCGGGTGAAGCGATATGCGCCCAGGCCCCAGCCGAGCTGCAGCGTCGCCGCGTCGTGCGCGCCGGCCACGCGCCAGTCGCCTTCCGGCAGGCCGTAGACCGCATGCGCGTAGCTGTCGGGATCAAGCGCGTCGCCGATGCCGAGCACCGCGCCTTCGAGACCGCCATCGCCCGGCAACAGGGCCAGCGCGCCCGGCGCCGCATCGAAGGCCTGCGCGTCGAGCCAGGCCTGCACCGAAGCCGGCTGCGTGTCGCGCCAGGCGGCGTAACCGTCGCGCGCGACGATGTGCAGCGGACGTGCGTCCTGCGAGGTGGTGGCGAAGAGGTCGGTCGTGGTGTCGGTCATTGGGGGAACCTGTTTCAAGTGCAGCGTGTCAGGCGCGGTCGGCGACGGTCGGTACGGCATCGAGCCAGTCGGCGAGCGCGGTGAGCGTGTCGAATTCGAGATCGGGCGCGAGCGTCGGGTGTTCCCAGCGCCGGTCTTCGCGGTTGATCCAGCAGGTGCGCAGCCCCGCACGCGCGGCGCCGGCGACATCCATCTCGATGTGGTCGCCGACGTGCAGCACGTCGCCATGCGCGCAGCCCAGCCGATCGCAGGCGGCGTGGAAGATGCTCGCGTCCGGCTTCGCCACGCCGTGCTCGCGCGAGCCGAGGGTGAACGCGAACAGATGGCCGATGCCGACGCGGTCGAGATCCGCATTGCCGTTCGTCACCGCCGCCACCGGCACCTGCGCCGCAATGCGTTCGAGCGCGGCGAGGCTGTCGGGGTAGTACTCGACCTTGTTGCGCTCGGCGTAGAACACCTCGTACGCCGCATCCAGCAGACCAAGATCACCGCCGCTGTCGCGCAGCGCGTGTTCGATGGTGAGCTGCCGCAGCGCGGACAGGTCGTGCATCAGGTGCGCGTTCTCGGCGAACACCCGCGTGCGCAGGTCGCGCATCTTCTCGATCGGATACATGTCCGCGGTCGGAGGACTGTGCTCGCGCAGAAAGGCATCCAGTGTCTGCTCGACCCGCGCGCCGATCGGCGCGAACGGCCACAGGGTGTCATCGAGATCGAGCGTGATGGCGCGGATCGGGAAGGTCATGCGGGCATTGTAACGAGTGCGTGCGAAACGCCTTTCGGCGGTGGGGCGAATCCGCGTCGTGAATGACTGCGAGCGCCGTCGAAAGGCGCGGCGCCGTATCCGCGAGCAGCCGGAGGCGCTTGTTGCCATCGGTCATACTCGAAGGTGGCCGGAACCGTATCCGGCGAGTCACGGCGCCATCGGACGGTTCGCCTTCCGGAACCCATGTCGAATTCCTATCGATTCAGCGATTACCTCCTTGATTGCAACGCACGCGAACTGCGCCGTGACGGCCGGCCGGTCGCCGTGCCGGCGCGCGTGTTCGCATGCCTGCAGCATCTGCTCGAACACCGCGAGCGGGCGGTGGCGCGCGACGAGCTGGCGATGGCCGTCTTCGCGCGTGACAACGTCTCCGATGCGCAGCTGAGCCAGATCATTCTGCGTGCGCGCCGGGCGGTCGGTGACGACGGGCAGGAGCAGCGGGTCATCCGCACCGTGCCCAGCTACGGGTTCCGCTGGGTCGCCGAGGTCGAAGTGCTGGAGGCGCCCGACGCTGCATCGCCGTCTGCATCTGTGGCGCCGATCGTGCAGGACGCACAGCCACACCTGCCCGACGGTCCGGTGCCGACGGGCGATCCGGGTCCTCAAAGTGCGATCGAATCGGCGCGACCCGCGCCACGGCACGGGCGCCTCATGCGCTGGAGCGCTGCCACACTGGTCGTGCTCGGCCTGCTCGCCGCACTCGCGTGGTGGGCGCTGCCGCGATCGGCCCCCGACGGCGATCCGGCGGCGGTTGCCGGTGCGATCGTCGTGCTGCCCGCCGAACTCGTGGAGGCGCCCGACGTGGCATGGGCGCGCCTGGGCCTGATGGATTTCATCGGTGATCGCCTGCGGCGCGCGGGATTGCCGGTCGCCGGCAGCGAGAGCGTGCTGTCGCTGCTGCACGCCCACCAGGGCGTGGATTTCACACCGGCGCAGTTGCGCGATGAGGTGTCCGGCGACTGGGTGATCCGCAGTCGCGCGACGCGGCGCGGTGCCGGATGGCGTGTTGAGATCACCGCCGAGGGACGCGACGCCGCAGCGCGGCACGCCTTCGGCGAGCATGCCGACCTACTGCATGCGGCCGATCAGGCATCGGGTCGCCTGTTGGCGGCACTGGGACGCAACGCCGATGGGCCGCATGTCGATGCCAGTCTCAGCGAGCGTCTGCAGCGGGCGCAGGCGGCGTTGCTCAGCAATGAACTGGAGGCCGCCAGACGGATCCTGGCCGAGGCGCCGGCGGCGCAACGCGCGGATCCTCGGCTGCGGTTGCGCATGGCCCAGATCGACTTCCGCGCAGGGCTCTACGGGAAGGTGCGCGAAGACGTCGAGCGTCTGCTCGCGACCGAGGCCGCGGTTGATCCGCTGTTCCGCGCCGACGTGCTGTTGCTGCGCGCCGGCATCGACCGGCGGCTCGATCAACGGGCCTCGGCCGAGCGCGACTACACCGAAGTCCTCGCGCTGGTCGGAGCGGACGGCGACGTCGCGCTGCAGGGCGATGCGCTCAACGGGCGCGGCATGACCCGGGCGCTGCTCGGCAATTACGAGGGCGCGCTCGCGGACCTGGGCAGGGCGCGGATCCTCATGACCCGGACCGGCGATCCGCTGGCGGTCGCCCGGGTCGACGCCAGCCTCGGCTTTCTCGAGAAGGTCCGTGGCCGACCGGCCCAGGCCGCCGAATACATCGCCCGCACGCTCGGCGAGTTCCGCCGCTTCGGTGCGATCTACGAACTGGTCTCGATGTCGGTCGCGCTGGCCGAAACCCAGCTGTTGCTACTGCAGCCCGACGAAGCCCGCGCGAGCATGGAGCAGGCCTGGGCGCTGCGTGCGCGCATTTCCGACCCGAGCCAGCTGACCAATATCGCCCTGGGCCGCGCCGAGGCGATGGTCCGCCAGGGCCAGTTGTCCGCCGCCGAATCGATGTTGCAGTCCCATGCGGACGGCCCGACCCTGGCCAGCGACCTGCATCGCGCCGATGCGTTGCGGGTCGAGATGGCGTGGCGGCGTGGTGACCCCGCGGCGGCGGTCCGGATCGCCGACGGCGTGCTGGCCCGATGGCACGCAGACGCGCGGGCCGAGCGGCTGTTCCGGGTGCGATGGATGCGGCACCAAGCCGCGCTGGAAGCCGGCCTGCCATTGCGCGCCGATGCCGCGCCGCAGCCGGCGTCGGCCGACACCGGCTATGCCTGGGACTGGTTGCTGGTGGCGATGACCGCACAGGCGCAGGACCGCGATGCCGATGCGGGCCGGGCCTACCGCATCGCGGTGGCACGCGCCGAGCAGGATGGCGTGCCGGAGGAAGTCGCGCAGGCCGTCTATGCCGGCACGACGTGGCTGCTGGCGCACGACGATCGCGCAGAAGCGACCGCGCTGGTCGGGCGCATCGCGCCGTGGGCGCGCCAGGATTTCGATCTGGCACTGCTGCAGACCCGACTGCTTCATGCGTTGGGGCAGGCCGATGCCTGGTCGATCGCCTTGCAGGATGCGAAGCGCCTGGCCGGCGAGCGCGCCATCCCGGTCGAGCTGCAGGCGCCGCCATCGACGAATGATGCAGGCCGTTGAAGGACAACGGAAAAATAGAGATGTAACGGATCGGTAATGGGCCAGGAATGGCGTTCTCCGGCGCCGCGCGCCAAGGATCGGGAGTGCCGCGTGTCGCGGCGAGCAGGTGGAGCCCCCGCTCCGCCGCCTTATTCCGAGGGAAGGCCCAACATGACCCGTACGACCCTGGCGCTGGCCATTGCCGCACTCGTTTCCGCTCTACCGCACGCACAGGCGCAGACGCCCCAAGTCGGATTCCCGGCTTCCGGCGACACCGCGATCGTCAACCATGGAGCTGCAGGCGCCGATGCGTCCGCGGACGTGAATCTGGTGGGGCCGGTCGATACGGTCGATACCACGCAGACCCCCACCGGGGCGATGGCAACCAACACCGTCGACGCTGCCGAAGACGATCCTGCGGCCGACGCCGGCGATTACTTCCAGGCCAGTGGAGACACCGGCGCCTCGGCAGCGGGCGAATTCGCAACCGCCGCCGGCTCGGGCGCGGTCGCGGGCGGGCTGGGCGCCTCCGCATTCGGCAGTGGCGCGCTCGCCATCCGCGACTTCGCCACCGCCAGCGGCTACAACGCCATGGCGTCCGAGCAGTGGAGCACGAGCTATGGCGCTTTCAGCGAGGCGACGGGAACGAGCGCGGTGGCCGTCGGTGGGCAACTGAGAATGCTGATCGGCTCGCCGGGCGAATGGGACTGGGTGGAGGTGGACGTTTCAACGGTCGCCTCGGGCCACGCAAGCACCGCGATTGGCGCGGCTGCGCAGGCGACCGCGTCCAACGCCACCGCGGTCGGCATGGCGGCCGAGGCCAGCGGCATCGGTGCGACCGCGTTGGGCGCCGCAAGTACCGCCCGGGGTGAAGACAGTATTGCGATCGGTGGACAAGCACGTGCCTACGCCGACCATTCGACCGCCGTGGGGGCGAGCGCCGAGGCGCACGGCGCGCGTAGCTCGGCGTTCGGCCTGTTGTCCTACGCCTCCGGCGAGAACAGCTTGGCCCTGGGCAACTGGAGTGCTGCCGGCGGTCACGGAAGTGTGGCGATGGGGTCCAACAGCATCGTGCATCCGGGCAGCGCCGGTGGTCTGGCGCTCGGGCGCAATGCCATGGTGGCCGATGGCTACAACAATGCGGTGGCGCTGGGCGCGGGCTCGTATGTCGATCGCGACAACGCGGTGTCGGTCGGCACGCACGCGCGGCAGCATTTCGGCGGTAATCCCTTTCCGACGGACGTCGAGGCGATCGACCGCCAGATCATCCACGTGGCGGCAGGTACCGAGGACACCGATGCGGTGAATCTCGCCCAGCTGCGCGACGCGACCCGATACGCCGATTTCTTCGAGGCCACTGGTGACGCGGACAACCAGCAACCCGCGACCGTGATGGGCGACTACGGGACGGCGGCAGGATCCGGCGCGCTGGCCGCGTCGCTCGGCGCATCGGCCTTTGGCAGCGGTGCGTTCGCGTACGAGAAGCACACGACATCGGTGGGCTTCAACAGTGCGGCGTCCGCCGACTACGCCAGCGCGTTCGGCGCCGGTGCCCAGGCCGCAGCCGACAGCGCGACCGCAATTGGCGGCCAGTTGTACGTGATGAACGGCGAAACCTGGGAGATGGAGGAATTCGCGACGACTGCGTCGGGTCGCGAAAGCACGGCGGTCGGCGCCGGTGCACGCGCGCTGGAATATCAGTCGACGGCGATCGGTGCAGGTGCTTATGCCGGTGGTGAGGAGTCGGTGTCGGTTGGCGGCAGTGCGATCGGGAACTCGTCGACCGCAGTCGGCGTGATGGCGACCGCGGGCGCCGATCACTCGACCGCCATCGGCAAAGGAGCGAGGACCGGTGCGATGCGCACGCTGGCAGTCGGCGGCGGCGCCGGTGCGTTCGCCGACAGCGCGACGGCGATCGGCCAGGTGGCCGAAGCGCATGGTGTCCAGAGCGTGGCACTGGGGTTCCGCAGTCTCGCGCTGGGCGATGGCAGCATGGCGCTCGGCGCCGATGCGTTTTCGATCGCGGCCGGCAGTGTGGCGCTCGGTGCCAACGCCGTCGCCGATCGTGCGGGCACGGTGTCGATCGGCGCCGCGGGCGCGGAGCGGCAACTGGTCAATGTGGGTGCCGGCACGCAGGGCACGGATGCGGTCAACTTCGACCAGCTCAGCGCGGTCGCCGCGCGTGTGGGCGAAGTCGCCGACAACGCGATCGGCTATGACGATGCCAGCCGCGGCCAGGTGACGTTCGCCGGCGAGCAGGGCACGCTGCTGACCAACCTCGCCGATGGCGAAGTCGCGGCAGACAGTGCCGATGCGGTGACCGGCAACCAGCTGTTCGAGACCAACCAGCGCGTGGGCGCGGTCGAAGGCCGTGTCGACGGCATCGAAGATCGCATTGGCGATATCGAGGGCGTGACCGCGAACGCGGTGGCCTACGACAGCGAGAATCGCGACAGCGTCACCCTGGCAGGCGAAGACGGCACGCGACTGGGCAATGTGGCTGCCGGCGCGATCAATGCATCGAGCCGCGATGCGGTCAATGGCGCGCAGGTGCACGCGTCGATGCAATCGGTCGCGACCGCCTTCGGCGGCGGCACCGTCGTCGACGCCGGCGGTCGCCTGATCGGCAGTGTGTTCACGGTCCAGGGCAGCCATTACGGCAATGTCGGCGACGCGCTGGGCGCGCTCGACGGCGTGATCGCCGGCCTCGATGGGCGGATCGGCGCGTTGGAAACCGGCGGTGGCGGTGGCGTCAACGCGCCGCCGTCTGGACGCGGCGACGGCGTGGCGGTCGGCAATGAAAGTGTCGCGGTCGACGGCAACGACACCGCGGTCGGACATGGCGCGGTCGTCGAGGCCGAGGGCGGCACTGCACTCGGCAGCAACGCGTCGATCACTGCGGACGCATCCAATGCGGTCGCGGTCGGAGCCGACGCGCGCGTGGAGGCGGCATCAGGCACCGCCGTCGGACAGGATGCGCGCGTGAGCGCCGAAGGTGCGGTCGCGCTCGGTCAGGGGTCGATTGCCGACGAAGCGGATACGGTGTCGGTCGGCAACGCCGAGCAACAGCGTCGCATCACGAATGTCGCCGAAGGCATCCGTGAGACTGACGCTGCCAATGTCGCGCAGGTGGATGCTGGGGATGCGCGCACGCTGCAGGACGCCAACGCCTATACCGACAGCCGCTTCGCCGCCTGGGATGACAACTTCTCTGCCCTGCGCGGCGAGATCGACGACCGGCTTCGCCACCAGGACCGTCGCATTGATCGCATGGGCGCGATGAGTGGTGCGTACGCGGGCATGGCGCTCAACACCTCGGGCTTGGCCGGACGCAACCGCGTGGGCGTGGGCGTGGGTGGACAAGGCGGTGAGCAGGCGATCGCGGTCGGCTACCAGCGTGCAATCGGCAATCGCGCGAGCATTTCGTTCGGTGGCGCTGTCGCTGGCGGCGAGAGCAGCGTGTCGGCAGGTGCCGGCTTCAGCTGGTGAGGATTAGACCCATGCCGGCACCGCCGGCATGGCTCACCCAAGCAGCCGCGCCCAGCCGTCGAAGCCTTCCACGCGCTGCAGCACCAGCTTCACGCAGACCAGCAGCGGCACGGCGAGCAGCAGGCCGATGATGCCCCACATCCAGCCGAACACCAGCAGCGCCAGCACCAGCAACAGTGGCGACAAGGCCATGCGTCGGCCGAGCACGATCGGCGTTACGAACTGGCCTTCGATCGTGTGCAACAGCAGATAGATCGCCGCCGGCACCAGGGGCGCCCAGGCCGCGGTGGGCCAGGCGCCGTCGTAGCTGATGAAGCCCATCAGCAGCATCAGCAGCAGGCCGATCAACGGGCCCACGTACGGCGCGAAGTTGAGCAGCGCGACCACCGTGCCCCACAGCAGGGCGTCCTGCAGGGTGAACCCCATCCAGAGCAGGACACCGGCGAAGGTCGCACCGAGCAGGGTGTTGATGATCGAGATCGTCAGGACGTAGCGCGAGATCTCGCGTTCGATCGAATGCATGATGTCGACCGTGAGCTTGCGGCGTTGCCGGTCGGGCAGCAGTGCGATCGCGTTGCGCTGCAGGTTTTCGCCGTAGACCATGAAAAAGAACGTCAGCAACACGACAGCCAGTACGGAGGCCAGCATCTTCGGCGTCGCGACCAGGGTGCGCCACGAGGCGTTGTCCTGGATCTCGACCAACTGCACACGCCGCTGCGGCCGGTTCTCGGTCGCCCGCGCGAAGGATTCGGCCGCCTGGTTGGCCTGGTGCACGGGCTGGGTCATCGACTGCAGCCTCGGTGCCAGCGTGCGCAGCTGCTTGGGTGCCTGCTGCACCCACTCGCTGGCCGGCCCATAGAGCTGCACGCCGAGCGCGCCGGCCGCCACCAGGCCGGCCGACAGCACCAGCAATGCACCGAGAAAGCGCGGGATCCACAGCCGGCGCAGACCCCGCAACACGGGATTGCCGACAAGCGCGAAGAACATCGCCAGCAGCACCGGCAGGAAGACGCCCTGCGCGGCCCACAGTGTCACCAGCACCGCGAGCGTGGTCAGCACCACCAGTGCCGTGGATGCGCGCGGCCGCGGTTCGACCGGCATCGGCACGGGAAGCGGCGCGTCGTCGTCCGGCGGCGGTACGGTGGGCACACTCATCGCGATGATTCCAGGCGGTCAGGGAAGCGGGCGCTGCTCAGCGCCCGGATTCCGACAGCTCAGTCGCCGCTTCAGCGGGACGTGGCTGTTCCGACAGCACCGGATCGGGACGTCTGCGATCGGGTCGCGGCGTCGATGCATCTGCAGCGGGGGGCGCGCCCGACTGCGTCTGGGCGCCGGCGGACTGGTGTTGCGTCGCGCCGGAGGCGGCCTGCTGCACCTGCACCGCCGCAGCGGCACCAGCAGCGGCGGCCGCTTGCGTATCGGTCGTGCCGGAAGTCTTCGCCGCGACGTTGTCGGCCGCCTCGTCCGCGGTCTGCGCCGCATCGTCCGCCGTCTCTGCGGCCTTCTCGGCAGTGGCCGCTGCCACGGTCGCCTGCACCGAGGTCAGCAGTCCCGACAATGCACTGAGCAACTGGATGGACTTCGGTCCGCCTAGCTTGCCGAGCTTGGTCAATGCGCGTCGCGGTTCCAGATGCCCGGTCGCAAATCCCATCACCAGACCGGCGATCAGGATGCGCGGCGGTGTCCAGGCTTCGCGCCAGCTGGTGCGCAGGGCGCGGTAGCGGTCCGTGGTCTGCACCACGCGACCATCGACCAGCGCCTCGGCACGATCGACGCGATTCTTGAGGCCTTCGAAATTCATGGCGTCTTCGCCTTGTCGGATGCGCCCGTGGAAGCGGGCAGGCCTGCTTCCTCGTCGTCATCGTCGTGCCCGGCTTCGGAGAACATGCCCAGCCGCGCGAGCTGGCGACGCGTTGCGTGCATGCCGGCGTAGTCGAAGAACACCGAGACACGCCAGGCGGCGATCGCGGTGACGATCAGGCTGATCAGCGTCGCTATGGAAATCGACGCCAGCCACGACAGGCCCCACGACTGCAGCAATGCAATCGCCGCGCCCATCGCCAGCAGCCATGCCGATGCACCGAACACCACCGACACCGCCGCCCACGCCAGCGCACGCCCGAGGGCGCTGCGCGACAAGGCGAAGTCGGCCGACACCAGCTTGCGCAGGGCGCGGCCGCTGTCGAGTCCGGAGCTGAAGGTTTCAGTGGCCGCCGCACGGATGCGGCGGATGCTTTCGTCGAGGTGTGGGGCTTCGCCGGGCGCACGCTCTGCGCTGCCGGCGGGTTCCTCGCGCGGGTCTTCCCCGGTCACGCGCTCGGTCACGAAACGCCGCGCTTACTTGCTGCGCGCGAGCTTGGCGATGATCCAGCCTGCCGCAAACGCAGTGCCGAACGCAGCGATCGGACGCTCGCGGATCAGGTCGGCAGCGCTTTCGACCAAGTCACGGCCCTTGTCGAGCAGCACGTCGTACTGTTCCTTGGCGGCGGTGCCACCTTCCTCGAATGCGGCAACGCCGGCGATCGCGGAATCGGCGAGATCGGACTTCACGGTCGCGCGGCCGAGCTTGAGCTCGTCACCGGCCACGTTCGCGGCGTTCTTGACTGCGGCGCCTGCATCGCGGGCGGCCTGGGCAAGGTGCGAACCTGCCTCGCCAAGATGGGTCTTCACCGCGTCGGTCGAAGTGGGGCTCATGGTCGTGCTCCTGTCAGTTGAACGATGCCCCGCGGAAGGCGAGGCACGGGGGTAATGGCGTCAACGCATGATCACGTCGTTGATGCGTCCACGGCGTGAAATGCGCAGCACCAGATCGGCCGGGCGGTCGGCCAGCGAGTCGCGGAAGCCGGCGAGGTCGCGGAACTGCCCGCTGTTCGCCGCGAAAATCAGATCGCCATCGCGCAGACCGCTCTGGAAGGCGCGGCTGCCCGGTTCCACTTTCTCCACCAGCACACCACCGGCGCGCTGGTTCTGACGACGCAGCGCTTCGGGCAGGTCGGCGAACAGTGCACCGGTGAGGCGCGCGTCGACGCTGGCGCCGTCGCGTGGCAACGCGGTCAGTCGCGTGTCCACCTTCACCGTGCGGCCGTCGCGCAGCACGTCCAGCGTCACCGGCGTGTCGATCGCCTGCAGGCCCTGGAAGTTGCGCAGCGATTCGCTGTTGTCGATGCGCTGGCCGTTGGCGGAGATCACCACGTCACCGGTGCGCAGGCCCGCGCGCGCTGCGGGCGAGCCGCCGTACACGCGTGTGACCACGGCGCCACGCGGGTCATCGAGGCCCAGGCCCTGGGCGATGCGCGCATCCACCGTCTGCGTGTCGATGCCCAGCGTGCCGCGCTGCACGCTGCCGGTCGTCGCCAGCTGGGTCATCACGTTGCGGGCCAGGCCGATCGGAATCGCGAAACCCAGGCCGATGTTGCCGGCCATGCTGCCCTGCGTATTGAAGCTCGCGGTATTGATGCCGACCAGCTGGCCACGCAGGTTGACCAGCGCGCCGCCCGAGTTGCCCGGGTTGATCGACGCATCGGTCTGGATGAAATTCTGGAAGCCCACGCCCGGCACGTTGCTGCGGCCGACGGCGGAAATGATGCCGGAGGTCACCGTCTGCCCGAAGCCGAACGGATTGCCCACCGCGACGACGAAGTCGCCGACCTGCAGGTTCGCATCCTGCGCCAGCGGAATCGCGGTGAGGTTGTCGGCCTTGATCCGCATCAGCGCGATATCGGTGTCCATGTCCGAGCCGATGAATTCCGCTTCCACCGTGCGCCCGTCGGCCAGCGTCACCGACACATCGTCCGCGCCTTCGATCACATGGTGGTTGGTCAGCACATACCCCTGCTGCGCATCGACGATCACGCCCGAGCCCAGGGATTCGTTGATCCGCTCCTGGCTCAGCTCGGGGAACATGCGGCGGAAGAACGGGTCGTTGCCGAACGGGCTCACGCGCACGCGTTGCTTGGTATGCACCGACACCACCGACGGCGTCACCGTCTTGAGCATCGGCGCCAGCGACGGCAGCGGCGCGCCATCGACCGCGGTCGGCAGCGCGGCCATCGTCGGCACCGCGGTCAGCCCGCCGGGCGTGGCGCCGGCCGGTTGCTGCACCACATCGCGGATCGCAGTGGCGGCGAAGCCACCGAACGCGGCGGCGCAGGTCAGGGCGAGGAGGGTGGTCTTGGCGCGCATGGAACGTCCCCTGGGCGATGCGTCGTGGTCGACGCCTGCATGGATGTGGTTCGACGGGCGACCCTAACGGCTGCCGTCGAGGCGTGCCAGTGTGCGCCGCGGCATTTGAATCGGTGTTGAAAGTCGCATTCATCCGCGCGCGGTCCGACGGCTGTCATCCGGCGCGCGGGGAATCGCCGGTCGCCCCGGTTTCAGGTTGACACCGGTCGGAGTGCGGGCGTAGCGTGGACCCCCGTTGCCGCCACTACATATTGGGTGCCGGCGTTGGAAATTCCCAACACGTGGGGCTTTCCACGATCAGCGACACTTCGCAGCAAAGGGGATGCACGCGATGGGCTCGAATGCCAAGGAAATGACGGTTTCCGGCCGCCACTGGCGCTGCGTCCACAGGCATTCCCCGCTTTCGACATCCGCAACGACCGACGGCGCCTGATGCGTCCCCGGTTGCATCGCATTCGCACGACGTACACGACAGGCGCCCGGCTCAGGCCGGCGCGATTCCAGGAGCGCACAGCAGCATGAGCACGGTTCGCCTCGCGGCGGTGAAGTCCGATACCGGTCCCGACATTCCGATGCAGCCCGCGTCGGATGACATCTGGGACAAGAAGTACCGCCTCAAGACCAAGCAGGGCGTGGCCGTGGATGCCGACATCGACGGCACCTACCAGCGCGTGGCCCGGGCGCTCGCCGATGCCGAGACCACCGTCGAGAAGCAGCGCCACTGGCACGAGCGCTTCCTGTGGGCGCTGCGCCGCGGTGCGATTCCCGCCGGCCGCATCACGTCCAATGCCGGCGCGCTCGAGCACAAGCCCGCGACCAGCACGATCAACTGCACCGTGTCGGGCACCATCGTCGATTCGATGGACGGCATCCTCGAGAAGGTGCACGAGGCCGGCCTCACCTTGAAGGCCGGCTGCGGCATCGGCTACGAGTTCTCCACGCTGCGGCCCAAGGGCGCGTTCGTCGCCGGCGCCGGTGCATACACGTCCGGCCCGATGTCCTTCATGGATATCTACGACAAGATGTGTTTCACCGTGTCGTCGGCCGGCGGTCGCCGCGGCGCGCAGATGGGCACCTTCGACGTCAGCCATCCCGACGTGCGCGATTTCATCCGCGCCAAGCGCGAAGACGGCCGCCTGCGCCAGTTCAATCTCTCGCTGCTGATCACCGACGGCTTCATGGAAGCCGTCGACACCGACGCCGACTGGCCGCTGGTGTTCCCGATCAACGAGAAGGAAGCCGCCGATTTCGACCTCGCCGATCCCGAACAGGTGATCTGGCGCGAATGGCCGCAGACCAGCAGCTACGTGTCGCGCGAAGACGGCCTCGTCGCCTGCAAGGTCTATGGCAAGGTCCGCGCGCGGCACCTGTGGGACATGATCATGGTCTCGACGTACGACTACGCCGAGCCGGGGTTCATCCTCATCGACCGCGTCAACGAAATGAACAACAACTGGTGGTGCGAGACCATCCGCGCGACCAACCCGTGCGGCGAGCAACCACTCCCGCCCTACGGCGCCTGCCTGCTCGGCTCGGTCAACCTCACCAAGTTCGTCCGCAAGCCGTTCACCCGCGAAGCGAGCTTCGACTGGGAGGAATACAAGGAAGTCGTGCGCGTGTTCACCCGCATGCTCGACAACGTGGTCGAGGTCAATGGGCTTCCCTTGCAGAAGCAGCGCGACGAGATCATGCGCAAGCGTCGGCACGGCATGGGCTTCCTCGGCCTCGGCAGCACGGTCACCATGCTGCAGATGAAGTACGGCGAGCCCGATTCCTGCGAGTTCACCGAGCGCATCGCGCGCGAGATGGCGGTCGCCGGCTGGGAAATGGGCCTGACGCTGGCGCAGGAAAAAGGCCCCGCGCCGATCATGGAAGAACGCTTCGAAGTCACCGCGGCCATGCTGCGTAAGCGCCCGGAAATGGCGGCCGACGGCTGGAAGATCGGCCAGGAGATTCCCGGCAAGGTGCTGCACGCCAAGTACTCGCGCTACATGCAGAAGATCGCCGAGGTCGCGCCCGATCTCGTCGACCAGCTGGCCGAGTCCGGCGCGCGCTTCACCCACCACAGCTCGATCGCACCCACCGGCACCATTTCGCTGTCGCTGGCCAACAACGCCTCCAACGGCATCGAGCCGTCCTTCGCGCACCACTACAGCCGCAACGTGATCCGCGAAGGCAAGAAGTCCAAAGAGAAGGTGGACGTCTTCTCGTTCGAGCTGCTGGCCTACCGCGAGCTCGTCAATCCGAAGGCCATGCCGTACTCGGAAGATCCTGACGCGCAGCTGCCGGACTACTTCATCGCCGCCGACGACATCACCCCCAAGGCGCATGTCGACGTGCAGGCCGCCGCGCAGATCTGGGTGGACAGCTCGATCTCCAAGACCGCGAACGTTCCGACGGACTACCCCTACGAGGACTTCAAGGACATCTACCGCTACGCCCACCAGCAGGGCCTCAAGGGCTGCACGACGTTCCGCTTCAACCCCGCCGCCTTCCAGGGCGTGCTGGTCAAGGAAGCGGATCTCGCCAACACCACCTACCGCTTCGAGCTGGAAGGCGGCGAAGTGCTGGAGGTCGCCGGCAACGAACAGATCGAATACGACGGCGAAATGCACACCGCCGCCAATCTGTTCGATGCGTTGAAGGAAGGGTATTACGGCAAGTTCTGAGCACTGCCCCGACGCGTCGGCGGCAACGCCGGCGCAGAAACGGCAACCCACGCCGCACTCGCATCACCGCTGCACCCGCAATTGCTGCTCCCCTGTGCACCGGCTTCGCGCTACATTTCCGCCGCGGACGAAGTGCTCCGTAAAGATCACTGACGAGGACACCCAGAATGAGTAACGGAAACGGGGTTGCAGACACCCTGACGCACGCCGCCGAAGATGTCGCCGAGAAGGCGAAAGACATCGTCGCCGAGGTCAAGAAGCGCGCCAGCGCTGTCGCGAAATCCGCGAAGAAGAGCGCGCAGGACGCAGAGAAGACCGTCACCAAGCGCGTCACCAAGGTGCGCAAGGCCGCGACCAAGCGCGCCGAAACGGCCAGCAAGGCCGTCAGCAAGCGCGTGACCGCGGTGAAGAAGTCGCTCGCCGCCGCCAAGACCGCCGCCTCGACCGAGATCGCCGCGCTCAAGCGCAAGGGCGCCGGCAAGACCACCGCGAAGAAGGCGACCAAGACCACCGCCAAGAAGACGACGGCGAAGAAGGCCACCGCGAAGAAGGCCGTCGCCAAGAAGTCGGTCGCCAAGAAGGCATCGGCGAAGAAGGCCGCCACCAAGAAGTCGGCAACCCGCAAGACCGCCGCCAAGAAGGCCGCGACCACCCGCAAGGTCAACGCCACCAAGAAGACCGTCAAGAAAGCGGTGAAGAAGGTCGCCAAGAAGGCCGCCGCCAAGACCGCGACCGCCAAGCGCAGCGTCGCCGCCCGCAAGGGCGTCGCCAAGAAGACGGTCAAGACCGCCAAGCGTTCGGTCGCCGCCAAGAAGGGCGCCGCCAAGCGCGCGTCGAAGAAGGCCTGATCCAACCGCTTCAACGCCGCGCTCTCGATGAGCGCGCGGTAGCTCAAAGCCCCTCTCCCTCTGGGAGAGGGGTTGGGGTGAGGGAAGAACGACGTCCCAATCTCCACCCACTCAGTTTCAAAGCCCCTCTCCCCCTGGGACTACGTGCCCGCCGAGGTAGAGGGTTGGGGTGAGGGCAGCAGTCCCCCGCAACCCCAAACGCCCACCAGCCAACACCAACACAGCCCCACCCAGGACACCCGCCATGGCCGTCAAGATCGACCGCAAGATCACCGGATACGCCGTCGTCAAACCGGAAGACAAGGCCGTCGAAGCGACGTCCGTCCCGCGCGAGGTCGTCGAGGCGGAACTCCCCAAGGCCGATGTGATCCACATGCACGAGCGCATCGAGCGCCCGGAAGTGCTGATCGGCAGCACCTACAAGATCAAGTCGCCGCTGGTCGAACACGCCATGTACGTGACGATCAACGACATCGTGCTCAACGCCGGTTCCGAGCACGAACAGCGCCGCCCGTTCGAGATCTTCATCAACTCCAAGTCGATGGATCACTTCCAGTGGATCGTCGCACTGACGCGCATCATGTCCGCCGTGTTCCGCAAGGGCGGCGACGTGACGTTCCTCGTCGAGGAAATGCGCGCCGTGTTCGACCCCAAGGGCGGCTACTTCAAGGCCGGCGGCGTGTACATGCCGTCGCTGGTCGCCGAGCTCGGCATGATCGTCGAGGACCATCTGAAGTCCATCGGCATGATGCACGACCCGGAAATGTCCGACGCGCAGAAAGCCCTGATCGCCGAGAAGCGCAAGCAGATCGCGCTGCGCGAAGGCTCAAAAAAAAACAGTGATGTAAGCCGATCTTCCCCCTCTCCCGCATCGGCGGGAGAGGGCCGGGGTGAGGGCGCTTTCGCATCTACCGACGATCACCCCGAAGACATCGCAATCACCGGCGACGGCGCGAGCTTCCCGCCGTCCGCGACGATGTGCCACAAGTGCAGCACGAAGGCGCTGGTGCTGATGGACGGGTGTGCGACGTGTTTGAACTGTGGGTACAGCAAGTGCGGGTGATGTAGCCCGCGACAACACGGAGCCAGGATTGGGGTCAGTAGTTCAGAAGTGAACCTGACCCTGAGGTTTCCCCACGTTTTCACCAGTCAGATCAAACGCTTGGCGTGATCGGGGTGGAAACAAGTGCGCGCATGGCGCAGC
>NZ_JAVDWO010000007.1:0-250239 GCF_031457535.1 Luteimonas terrae | reverse complement strand
ACCATCTGTTCTTCGGTGAAACGTGACTTCTTCATGTGAGCTCCTGCTGTGGGAACTCTACTTCCGAGCGGATCGAATTAACGAGGACGCTTCAAAGATGGCCAGTATGGATTCCTGTCGATCGCAATCGGGGGCATTGGTTTCTTGGTGATGCTCAGCGGGGCTGACTTCATCGCTAGGGAAATCATTGGGCCAGAGATCAAGAGTTTGCCAAGTATCCCTTACATTTCGCAAGGTGAGGTGACATATCTAGATGCGGACGTGTATGTAATAGGCATGCTGCTTGGCGCATCGATTCCGATTGGCGTCGCAAATCTTTCCATTTTCGCTTCTTTCCGGAATGTCTGGATGAAGATTTCTCGATGGGACGAAAATGGCGATTGAATAGTTAGTTTATCGCATTTCGTTTATCTATAGATATTTCACGGGTGACGAATCGTTGGATGGCAACAGCTTCCGGTTCGAGGTGCTGGCGCTGTCGGCGGAGGCGCATCTCGATCTTGGCGCGATGCTCGGCGCGCCTCTGCTGCTTGAACTGCTGACCTCCGATACCGGCTATCGTCCCTTCCACGCCCACGTCACCGCATGCGAGCGGGTGGGGAGCAATGGTGGACTGGCGCGCTACCGGCTCGTGCTCGAGCCCTGGCTTGCGTTCCTGCGTCATCGCGTCGACAGCTACGTGCTCCAGGACATGACGGTGATGGACATCGTCGAGGACGTGCTGGCCGACTACGCCGGGGCCGGACCATTGGTCCCAGCATGGCGCTGGGATCTGGCGGATCGCGGGATCTACGCGCGGCGCAGCCTGACCACGCAGTACCAGGAGAGCGACTTCGCTTTCCTCCAGCGCCTGCTGGCCGAGGAGGGCATCTACACCTGGTTCGAGCATGAGGGAGACGCTGCCTCGGAGACTCGCGGTGCCCACACGCTGGTGCTGGCCGACCATGCCGACGCGTTCCTGAAACTGCGTAGATCGCACGAGTGCGCATGCATCTGTGCACTAGAAATTCGCTGTACACCTGTGAGTGCGTGGGATGTACTCGGAAAGCGCGGGCGCGGGGCACCAAAAAATGCGGTGCCCATGGACGAGGACGGATTCGTCGATCCGCACACCACACGAAGCCCCGCGTGCGCGGTGGCGGTCCACTTCTTGACTTCGCATAATGTACATTATGTAATGTTCTGGCCTGTGTGGGGCCGAAGCACTGCAAGTGACTGACTCTAAAAGCGTTCCGCCCTGTTGTGTTCGCGGGGTGTTTACAGTTGGTGTCACTAAAACCGATTTATGTTGATCTTCTGGACCGCTACGCCACGTTCCTACGGGTCTGCGGGCGGTCGCCGAAGACGGTGCTGGCGTACACGGCGGTGGTCGCGCGGTTCCTGCCGGTGCAGGAAGACGGCCACGCCGATGACCCGGTGCGTCGGTACCTGCGTGCACGTGGCAACTCGCTGGCGGCGAACTCGGTGAATCTGGAGATCTCGGCGCTGCGGTCGTGGTTCGCCTGGCGGCACATGGTCGATCCCGCGGGCTGGCAGCCGTCCGGCTGGCCGCGTATGCGCCGGGCGCCCGAACGGCTGGTGCGCGCCCTGGACGATCACGAAATGGGCGTGCTGCTGGCGGCGCCCGATCTGGCGACGTTCGTCGGCCTGCGCGACCACCTGATCATGGCCACGCTGTACCAGTGCGGGCTGCGGGCCAGCGAGCTCGCCGGCCTGCAGCTGGGCGACGTTCTGCTGGATGGCCTGCTGCACGTGCGCGGCAAGGGCAACAAGTACCGGCTGGTGCCGTTCGGCGGCCAATGGCACGGGCTGCTGCAGACCTATCTGCAGCAGCGCGCGGCGCAGAAGCCCGGCAAGCGGTCTGCGCTGTTCCTGACCGCCCAGGGCCGGCCGCTGCGCGACGGGCGCAGCGTGTGGGTGATCGTCAACCGGTACGCGCGCCGATCGCTGGGGCTGGGCTGCGGCTTCTCGCGCGTCGAAGCCTACGCCCGTGGGCGGCCCTGGCAGGGCCATTACCCGCACCTGCTGCGCGCCGCGTTCGCCACCGAGCTGATGAAGAACGGGCTGGACATCATGTCCATCGCGCAGTTGCTGGGGCACGACAGCCCCGAGACCACCACGCGCTATCTGGGCGTCGACATGGGCACCCTGCGCGCGGCTGCGGCGCATCACCCGCGCGCCAAGCGGGTCACTGAGTGACCGCCGTGCGGCGTCAGAACGGCAAGTCATCGTCATTGAACTGCGTCTCGAGGTTGGAGGTGGTCGGGGTGTCGCCAGGCGGGGACGAGTCGGTTGGCGCTCCCCTGCCCCGGTGCTCGCGCCGTGTCTCGGTGTGCTCGCCGGTGCTGTGCCAGGTGATGCCGCCGCGCTCGGCATAGATCCATGTCGAGTAGCGATCGCTGCCGTCGCTGGCCTGCCACTTCTCGGTGCGCAACTTGCCTTCGACGGTGATCAGGCGACCGGTTGTGAGGTACTTGGCGGCGTTCTGCGCGTCGCTGCCGAACGCCTTGATGCGCAGCCATTCGGTGTGCTCGATGCGTTCGCCCTGCTTGTCCAGCCACCGGTCGGTCACGGCGATGCGCATTTCGGCGACGAAGCCGCCGCCTTCGGGCGCCTTGGTCACGGGTGCGGCGCCGAGGTGTCCGGTGGCGATGACCTTCTGGTGGCCGCTCATGCGCGCGCGCCTGCGGTTGCCTTCTCGCGCCTCTCCCGATCCGGCAGCGGCCGCAGCCGCGCCAGCAGCGCGTCGTATTGCGTGCTGGTGAGGTGCAGCGTGCTGTCGGCGCCGACGGCGCTCAGGTGCATGCGGTAGGTGGGTTCGTCCAGGCCTTTGCGGCCGTGGACGTAGCGGCGCAGGGCCAGCACGCGGACCTTGGTCATCGCGAACGGGGCGGCGAGGTTCACGCCGCAGCACGTGCGCTCGTTGGTTTCGACGCCGCAGGCTGGGCAGACGCGAGCCATCACGCCTCCCCGTCCGTGCTCTCCGAGGTCATCGCTTCGTTGACGGCGTCCACTGGCGTATCTGTGTCGCTCCATCGCTTAACGCCGTCACGGCCGATATACCAGTGGCGCGCGGTCCCGGTCTGCAAGTCGTAGGTGGTGCCGAATCCTCCGATGATGGCCATCACGCCTCCCCGCCATCGCGCGCCGCCAAGGTGTCGGTCGCAGCTTTCCAGGCGTCAGCCGAGACCGGCGGGATTCCGATCGTCGGTGATCCGATTACCCATGTTGCTCCGTACGCCGCGCCTGGGAAGTTGAAGCGGGCGTGCAGCACGTCAGATCTGCCGGTGGCGCCTGCGCCCGGGTTGTCGCAGTTGTAGCCACGGAACGCCACGATGTCGGTCGCGAACGGGAACTTCGCCAACACGGCACTTTCTGCGGCGGACTGGTCGCGCGCCTTGGCCTCTGCGACCTCGCGCGTGCGCCGCTCATCACCGTCCTTGCACGTGTGATTCCAATAGACGCGGCGGCCAACGTAGATCGGAGCCATCGGGTTCAGCGCGCCATCGTCACCGTCATCCTCGTAGTGCGTTTGCCCTACGTCGCTGTCGATCTTTCGCTCACAGCCGCACGCGCACGTCTGCCACCAGCCGCCGATTTCGATGCAAAGCTGTAGCGGCACAGGGCCGGGTGCATAGCTGTCTGCCCACGGCGCGCGCCGGCATGAAACGTCGCCAAACTCGGCGTCCATCTCGTTGGCGCCCTCGCGTCGTGCCTCCACGTTTCGATCGGCGAACCTGAGGCAGATGTTCCCGTCGCCGCTGTCGTCCTCCACCACATATGCCTTGAGTGACGTCGGTCCACCTGCATCCGTCGCGCCGCTCATGCCTGCACCCGCCCTGCACCGCGGCGCGCCCGGCTGTCCGGTGACCGCGCCGGCGGCGTGTAGCGGCCCAGATGCACCGCCCCGTCGTAGCCCACGCGTTCCAGCGCGTCGATGGTGATGGCGTTGATGCACGCCAGGTGCGCGCCGGCGATGCGTTCGCAGTCGCGGGCCATGCGGTCATGCTGCTGGCGCTGGGCGGGGTTGAGGCCTTCGGTGGTGCGCAGGGTCTTGGCCATGGCCAGCAGGCGCTGGCCGTGGACGTCGGCGCATTCGGCCATCTGCGTGGGCGTCAGGGGCTCGCGGCGCCGCGCTGCGCGCAGCAGCGCGGGCGTGGCGAGCAGGTACAGCAGGCCGAAGATGCCGGCGATCTCGAGCAGGCTCATGCGCGCACCGCCTTGGCCGACATGACGCCCCGGCCGGGGTGTGCCGGCAGCAGCGTGCGCTGCTGGCTGGCGAGGCGGTATTCGGCCACGTGGCTGGTGCTGCCGTCGCGATTACGCACGGTGATCTGCCGGCTTTCGATGGTGTAGCCGGCGGCGCGCAGGTCGAACACGCGGGCGCTGGCGCGCATGATGCCGAGCTGCTGGAGCATCTGCATGGCCGTCATCGGGCCGTTGCGTAGGGCGGCGATCAGCTTGCGGTTCTGCTTGTCGGACATGGTGGGCTCCTAGACGCTGTAGGGCATGACGATGTGGCCGCTGCGGTCGATGTCGCCGTTGTGCGGCAGCAGGACCATCGGGCCGGCTGCGGTGGGCGGATGCAGCGCGACCAGGTCGCTGTCGAGCACGCTCAGCACGTCGAGCAGATATTTGGCGTTGGCTCCGCGCTCGATCTCGGCCCCCGGTGTGGACACGTCCGCCAGCGGCACGGTGTCCATGTTTTCGCGCTTGCGATCACTCAGGGCGAGCTCGCCGTCGTGGATCGACAGGATTAGCAGCGCACCGATTTTTTCGCTGATGAACGGCATGAACCGGCGCAACGCAGCCACCAGCAGGCGACGTTCCACCACCAGCGGGTCGCGTGGGTTGGCGGGGAACAGTTGATCGATACCGGGCAGCACCGAATCGAAGCAGCGCACGGTGACCGACAGGCCCGGCCGTTCGATGCGCAGCAGGCCAGCGCGCTGATTGAGGCCGGTGCCCACTTCGCGCGCCATGCAGTTCTTGGCCACCAGCACGCGGGCGCCCTCCTCCAGCGCGCTGAGCACGTGGTTGACCTGCCGCGCGGGGATGCATGCGGTGGGGCCGTCGTAATCCAGCATCACGCGCGCAGCGCGGTGGCCGTCGGTGGCCCACACCTTGCCCGGCTGCAGGTTCACCACCTGGCAGAACGGGCGCACGTCGTCGGGCTTGGCAGCGTACTGCACCTGGGCAATGGCCTCGCGCAGTTGCAGGGGGTCAACGATGATGGCGGTGAACTGCGCATTTTCGGCCGAGGGGAAATCTTCAGGCGGCAGCACGGGCACGCTGTAGCGACTGCGGCCCCGGCGCACATCGCCTTCGCCGCCGATCGTGATGCTGCCTTCCGCGGCTGCGGCGGCGGTCAGCAGGCCGGCGTGCAGCAATGCGGTGCCGGGTTCGGTCACTTCGGCATCGAGGCCCACGCGCACGTAGATTTCGGTATCGGTGGTCTCGATGGTCAAGCGGTCGCCCGAGGCCTGCAGCAAGGCGTGCGTGAGCACGGGCATGGTGGTGGTGCGGGCGGCGGCGCTGGATTTCAGCGCGCCAGCCAGTGCGGTTGCGGACACGGTGGCGCGCATCAGACGGTCTCCATCTGCAGGTTGAGGGGTTGCTGGGTAACAGGCTTGGTCGCCACGTGCGTGTGGTAGGAATCGACGATCTGTTGTGCCCATTCCAGGTCGATGACCCGGCCGCAGACCTCGCGGCTTTCGTCGTCGTCTCCCATGCGCCAGAGCAGCTGTCCGTTGAGGTCAAGCTGCAGGACGCGTTCGTCGGCCTCGCCGTCGTCGAGTTCGTCGACGTCGTCGCGCTCGCCGAAGTTGAGCGCCGCCAGGCGGCCGCCCAGTCGTTCGCCGCTGAGCAGACAGGTTCTGTAGCCGCGGTGCACTGGGTGGTCATGGCGGGCGCGATGCAACAACTCCATCGCGTCCGCAAGATCCCAATCGCCCACCTGCGCACGCGCCATGGCGATGCGCTGCATTTCGGTCATGTGCATCAGCCGACCCTCCGCACAGCGGCCACGTGCGCCTTCGGCACCGGCCTGCCATTGATGCGCGACCAGTTGCTGATCGCCATTTCGCGCTGGGCGCACGTGTTGCCGCGGCAGCACGGGCATTCCACGTACAGACCACCGCCGAAGTGCGGGCCGCGCAGGTCCTGCATCAGCCGCGCGGCGTGGCCGTCGCGGCAGGCATCGGCCGCGGGAAGCGTTTCGATCATGCGATGCATGGGCGGAGCCCTCCGATGGGCGCGCCGTTGACGGCGGGCCAGATGGGTTGCAGTGCGGATGTGGATTCGTTGACGCGCTCGCGCCCCAAGGGCGACTGCGCCAGTGCTGCGCGGCGCGCAGCCGTTTCCGGGTTGATCTTGCGCAGCACCGGCGGGCGTCCAGGGCGGAGGGTGCGGTTCAATGCGCGCCCCGCTCCGCACAGCAGCTGACCAGTGGCGATCATGTCGCTGATGGTCGTCTGCGCACTGCGCATGCTCAGCCCGCGGGCCATCAATCGCGCGACCAGCGCAGTGCGTCCAGGCGCGCCCATGGCGACCACTTCCGAATACACGTCGTGGCGAATGCTCATGCCCGCACCTCCGGCAGCGATGCCTGTGTGCGCACGGCATTGCGCTGCACTTCCGCGGCGTGGGCGCCGTAGACGTTGACGGTGGTGGCCTTGCAGGCGTGTCGCGCGAGGGCGCTGCCGACGTCGAGGCCCAGCTTCTCCACCACGTCGCCCACGCGGCGGTGGCGGAACAGGTGTGGGTGCAGTTCGGGGATGCCGACCGCGGCGCCGCGCTTGCGGACGATGGTGTAGAGCAGGTGCCGGGACACGCGCTGGCCGCGGCCGTTGACGAACAGTGCGTGCTCGCCATCCTTTGCCAATTGCGGCCGCACCTGCAGCCAGGCGCGCACGGCGGAGACGGTCTGCGGTTCAATGCCGACGGTCTCCATGCCGCCGTCGCTGTCGCCCTTGGGCCGCACGTGCACGCGCAGGCTGTTGACCTGCACGGTGTAGAGCGGCGTGCGGGCGGTGCCGCGCGGGCGGTCGGGGATGTCCAGGCCCACCACTTCACCGGCACGCAGCGCGGCGTCGAGCAGCAGCATCAGCATGGCGCGGTCGCGCAGGTCCACCGGTGCAGCAGTGCCGATGGCTTCGATTACCGGCACCAGTGCGGCCATCTCCGGCGAGATGACGCGGCGCGGGCGGAACTTGATGCGCACCTCGCTGGACGGGTTGTGGCGGATGTAGCCCATCGCCTCCGCCCAGGCGAAGAACACCCGCACGCTGCTGGCCTTGCGCGAGGCCGTGCGCCGGCCCCAGCCCAGGTGCAGCACGCCGTCGTCCAGCCAGCGGTTGATGTGCTGCTCGCTGGCCAGCTGCACCAGGGTGATGTCGAACTGCGCGAGGTAGGTGCGGAAGTGGGTGACGTCCGCGCCGTAGGCCGACAGCGTATTGAGACTGGCGCCGCGTGCGCGGCGGTGGTCCAGCCATTCGGTCTGCAGGGTGGCGAGATCGCCGGGGACCATCTGCGCGCGGCGCGGGAATGGGGTGATGGACATCAGGTGCCCTCCCCGACATCGCGCGGCGTCAGGACGGCGGATTCGATGAACGCGACGGCCTCCGCACTGTTGGAGAAGAATTCGATCTCGTCGTCGAGTTCCGGACCGAAGACGATCTCCCACTGCGGGACCATTTCCCCGGGCGTAGCCGTCCATGAATAGTCCGCTGACACGATGGTGATGCCGCGCTTCTTCGCGGCTCGCAAGATTTCGCGCTTAGCCACGGCCCACCTCCCGCTCTGGCGCTACGGGTGCGTCTGCGAAGGCGGCGGATTGCTGGCTGACCGGTCGCATGTCTTGGACATCGACGGTCCCGCGAACGATCGCGTCGATCTCCGCGCACGGCCACGGCACGTCTGTGTCCCGACTGCGGTGCTGGGCCATCGCCTCGGCGAGCGTGTAGCGGCCTGCCTGATCCAATCGGGTGACGTAACCGTTCCCCTTTGGAGCCCACCACAGCGGGCAGTTGCCCACGTAGCTGCGTGAGTCCTGGATGTAGAACAGCCCGTCATCCGACACCGCCGCGCTCGGAGACGCAATGCCGAGTTGGCCCTGGCAGTCGCCGGACATCGCGTCGGCGCGCAGCGTCGCGATGATGGCCAGCTGCTCTTGGCTCAGGCCGGCCAGCAGCGCGGGCTTCGTGTCGTGATCCCACACGTCGAGCGCACAAAGCTGCTGCGCCAGCCAGATCGCGCGGGGGTGTGTGTTGATCTTCTTCTGGACTGCGAAGCCCGACGCCCGGTGGGTGACATGCCACGTATCCCATTCATGGCGCCCGTTCGAATAGCTCAGCGTCTCGTCGTCGCTGAGCCCGATGTGTACGAAGAATGGTCCGACATCGAATCCGGTGACGAGACGCTTCGCGGAGTGCGGGTTCGCATGGGCTTCCGGCAGCTCGGGGAACATGCGCTGCACTGCGGTGATGGTCGTCATGGCCGTCACTCCGCCTTCGACAGCTTGAGGGCCGGGGTCAGCACCGCGAACACCCGCCGCAGTTCGCCGGTCATCAGCGCGAAGCGGGCGTCGAGTTCGGCGCGCAGGTCGTCGTTGTCGGTGTGGTCCAGCGAATCGAGCGCGCCGTCGAGCAGGCGGAACTGGCGCAGCACCAGGTCTTCGCCGAGGTGGAACGACACGTGGTCGTCGAGGTTGAGCGCCAGGCGCGTGACCTGCTTGCCGGCCTCGAGGTGGCGGGCGATCTCGTCGCTGCGCAGGTCCTGATCGGTGCAGCGCACGGTGGCGCCGTGGTCGCTGGGGTCCTTGAGCACGCAGGCTTCGCCGAGGGTCACGCCGTCGGGCAGCGGTTCGCCGGCCACCCAGCCGGTCATCACGCCGCGCGGCGAGACTTCAGCGTTGAGCGGCAGCGCGGGGAAGCTGCCGAGCGCGGTGCGCACATGCGACACCACGTGTTCGGCGGCCTTGCGGCTGGACGTGTTCACCGCCACCACGCCCAGGCGCGTATCGATGAGGGCGTCGATGCGCGTGGGCTTGACCATCGCCCGCGGCAGCAGGTCCTGCAGCAGATCGTCCTTCATCTGCTTGCGCATCTTGCCGCCGGGCTTGCGGCCCTGCGTTGTCTCGAAGTCCTCGATGCGGCGCATGAGCTCGGCGTTGACCACCGGGCCGGGGAGAAGCTTCTCTTCGCCGCCGAGGGTGATCCAGAGCGCGCCGTTGCACTCGGGCGCCAGCGCCTCGGCATCGCGGCCGTGCGGCGGCACGAAGCCGGTGGATGCGAGTTCCAGCGGGCCGACGGGCTTGAGCGGGAACTCCGCCAGGCGCGTGGCGAGTTCGGACAGATCCAGCGCGGTGGGGAATGCGGACAGGGTGAGGTTTCGGAAGAACATGGTTTAGCCCTCCCCGTCTGCGTTGAAGATCATGGTCGGGCGGTCGGTGGTGGTGACTTGGCCGTCATGCGCCTGCCAGTACTCGGCGGGCGCGAACGACACGCTGTCGCACTTCACCGCGTAGAAGATCTGGCAGCCGGCGATGACGACGTTGCCGATTTCGACGTACCAGTTGGTGGAGCGCGCATTGGTCTTGATTCCGAGCGTTTCGACATCCGACTGCACGGCTTTCACCGTGCCGTGCACCGCGCGGTACTCGCGCCCGTCCGGGCCGAGGAAGAAGTTCTGCGTGGTCAGCAGCACTTTGTCGCCGACGTTGATGAGGGTTCGCATGGGTCAGGCCTCCATTTCGACGGTTGAGCCGCTGGTGGCTGCTGCGTGGTGAGTGTCGTAAGCGATGACGGCATGCGCGATGGCGTACATGCGCCACACCAGGTGGAAGCTGTATTCCTCGAGCTCGCTCGCGCTTTCCCAGAAATCAGCGAGGCGGAAGCTCTTGAACGCCTCGAAACCCGGATCGCCCGCGCCGCCGTAGCCCTCATACTCCTCGGGCTCGAATTCCATGCCCGCCTCGATTACTTCGCGCACGTCTTCGCCGCGCACCTGGGACGTCAAATGGCGCCACAGCATGTCGGCGAGTTCCTTGCCCTCGTGGATTTCCTCCAGGTCGATCTCGGCCATGAAGTCGTCGAACCGCTCTTTAAGCACCACCTCAAGCCGATCCGCCGCAAAGACCTTGGCGCTGCCGTCGTTGGCAACCAGTTTCTCGGCCCAGTAGCCGGTGTTGATGTACAACCGATCCGGGTTGTCGGCCTGCCACTTCTGGTCTGCGCGGAAGAACTCCAACATGTCCGGGAGTCGCGAGAACACAGAGGCGCCCATGTCGCCGCTGATGGCGAGGTAGCCCGGCCACGTGACGATGTTGAAGCTGTAGCAGCTGGTGCCGGGTTTACTGAAACGAAGGTGCCGGTGCGTGCCGGAATCCAGCACGATCTCCATCTGGTGCTCGGCGGTGCCCTTCCGGAACCGCTCCAGGCTGCAGGCGCGCTCGACCATCACTGCCCCCTCCCCTGCTCCGCCATCACCACCGGCACGACGGGCGTGGCCTGGGCGTGGGCGTCGGCCATCTGCGGCACGCGCCACGACGCAATGCACAGCGTCAGGGCGGCGCACGCCACCAGTGCGACGTTGTCGAAGCGGTCGGCTTGCTGCCGCCGCTGGTCTGTGTTCTGCTTCTCCACGGTCACTCTCCTTTCCGGTCAGGGATCACGAAGCCATCGGCGTTGCTGCGCCGGTGGCTTCCTCGTTTGCGGGGAACTGCTCGTCGTTGACGAACCGCGCGATGCGGGTGGCCTCGGCTTCGGTGGCGAACGCCACCACCTGGTCGGGCCGGGTATTGCTGTGCAGCACTTCGGGTGCGCCGAGCGGCTTGCCGACGGCGTCGAGATTCGGATAGCGCACCAGGCGCCAGCGGGTGCCGCCCGGCACGGACGCGGCGAACCAGCGATCGAAGCGACCGGCGTGCGGATTGTCCGGCTGGCTGCGCAGAGAGACGGCCATCAGGGGTACACCCGCGCAAAGCGATCGGTGCGCACGTAGGTCTTTCGCCGCACGTCGTACTCGGCATTTCCGGGCGCGAGTTCCAGATACGCGGACAGGTCAGCGCTGGCCTGTGGCACCGAGATTCCGAAGTAGTCCACCAACGCGGCACGATTGAAGTGCCCGTACTGCTGGAGCAGGAAGTCGATCAGTCGCAAGCGCTGCTCGACGGCATAGCTGCGGCGCGCGCCCATCAGTGCGCCCTCGCCGGCGGCGCGTACTGGCCGATGGCGGTGGTCAGCTGCGTGCTGAGGGTCACGCAGGCGCCCATCACCTTGTTCACCGCGTCGAGTGCGGGCACCAGGTGCGGTGCGTCGGCGGCATCGACGGTGCCGTTTTCCAGAATCGGGGCGATGGCCTGCACCGCGCCCGCGGCCTTGCGCATCAGCGCGCAGGCGGTGGTGATCTGGCCGGCGGCATCGGCATGCGCGGGCGGCTTGCGGGCCAGCAGCAGGCCGTGGCGATCGAGCAGCGCGGTGAGCAGGCGGCAGCGCCAGTCCTCGGGCAGCGCGGCGATCAGCGCGTCCTCGATGTCGGCGACCAGCTTGTGATCGCCGATCAGCATGCGCTTGACGGTCTGCGTATTGAGGCGCGCGAAGTCCTCCACCTCGTCGGCCGTGCTGGCGACGTGGAACTTGAGGATGCGATCGGTCACCTGTGTGGTGTCGTGGTAGTGCGTGACCACGGCATCGACGTAGGCGTTCCAGGTCAACGTGGTGGCGTTGATGGCGGCCATGACGAGTTCGCCGATCAGCTGGCTTTTGGTGGGGCGGATGCTCATGCGGCACCGCCGGCACTACTGCGCAGACCGCTTTCTTTTAGGCACTGAGGGCACAGACACGTCTCACCGTCGTAGGTGAGCCCCCATCCGGCACCAATGGCCTCATCCATTGCCGCGTCGATGTCAGCATCCGCTGGAACGGGCCACGAGGCGTCGCAGCAGTCGCAGAGCAAGTCATCGGAAAGAATGTCGTGCGGGCTCATGCGGCACCGCCTGCAACGTTGGCGAGCGCAGTGATGCGGCTTGCAACAGCGTCCTCGTAGGCCGCGCCGATTTCGTCGACGTCCCCATCGTTTTTTTCGTCAGCTGTGGCGCTATCCCAAGCACGCCGCCGCAGGTCATAAACGTGATCGGCTGTGATCAGGCGCGCCGTGCACGCACGTGCTTTGACAGCATCTGCGTGCAGCGCGGTGAGGTCCGCAAGTTCCCGCTCGTAATCAGCGACGCGCCCCTCGGCAACCATCCCTTCCAGCGCAGCCTTCTCATGCGCCCGCTCTGCGACGTAGCGATCAAGAACGTTCAGAACGTTGATGCCGCTCACGCCACCTTGGTCATGCGCGTCTCCGGCGTGAGAATCGATGCGCAGACGCGCGGCCGCGCGGCATGCGCAGGGCTGCGCTTGCAGTCCTTCGTCGTATCCTGCGAACCACGCGTCTGCGTTGGGCGTGCCCACTTCGTATGGGTTGAGCGACAAACCCACACCGCGCGCCACCATCAGCGCGGCACGCCAGCCCGCCTGATACTGCGTGCTGCGCGGCGTTGATCCGCGGCCAAAGCGCTTGCGCATCGCAGCGTCGATATCGCCGCCGCTCACGCCAGCTTCTCCAGCACCACACCCAGTTCGCGCGCCGTCGCGGCGCGGTTCGCCGCATCGCGCTTCTGCCGCAGTTCGCGCATGGCCTGGCGCGCATCGGCGCGCTCGGCGGGCGTGAGGTCGAACTCCAGTGCGCGCAGCGAGGCCGCGTGATCGGGCGTGCGGCCCGGCGCCGGCACACGCGGGGTCAGCGTGTCCCAGCGCGTCACAGGCCACCGTCCCGCTGCAGGTGCTGCAGTGCGGACTGGCGATCGATGATCAGGTCATGGATGCGCGCGTAGATGGTGGTGGCGTCGCCCTGCATGGCGCAGGTGCGGGCGTTGCTGAGCGCCGCGATTTCGGCGTGCAGCACCATGCGGGCCACGTTGAGGTCGCCGCCGGCGGCGCGGGTGCGGGCCGTCAGCCCGACGTTGCCGCAGACGTTGCCGGGCGTGCTGTGGGTGTTGGATTCGAGAGTGTTCATTGGCATGCCGCCTCCGCGGCGATATGCGGGGCCACGTGGACATTGGTCAGGCGATCGAGCAGATCGGTGCGACGCGCCTGCGCAGCGACGAAGCGGGCGGATGCCTGACGCAACGCATCCGCATCGAGATCAATCCAGCCGCGCTCTGCAACGCGGCGTGTGAGCTGCGTCAGCGCCTCACGTACGGCGTCGTGCTCCCGGTCTGCCACCAGCAGCGCCAACAGCAGGTGGTCGGGGGCGTGCCGGGGATTGTTCGCCGAGCGCCATCCGGTGATGCGCCCGGTCACGTCGAGGACGAGATTGCACTCATTGAGCAAGGTGGTTTTCATGCGTCCGCCGCCTCCGAAACCGGCGGTTCTGGTACGTCGGGGAGCGGTGGCAGATGCTTGAGCCCGTCATGCGAACTCACCACCCTGCTCACCGCCTTACGTGTCCACTTCGGGCCGCCCATCGGGGCGGCGATGTGATTGGCGTGCAAGGCATCGACGATGCTCTGCAGGCTGTCGCCCTGCCCCGCCATGGCAGCGATGCGCTCGCGCATGGGCCAGTGGCGGGGGCAGCGGTACAGCCGCCCGTCCTGCACCACGCAGCCGAAGGGCGTATTGCCGTTGGGCTTGCCGGCGGCGCGCAGGCCGCGGCTGACGGCGAGGTTGCGTTCGCAGGTCTGCTCGCGCTCCAGCTGCGCGCGGCCCAGCCACACGGTGAGGATGAAGCGGCCCATGGCCGTGGTGCTGTCCAGCATTTCGGTCACCGACTGCATGCGCATGCCGGGCTGGCCGTCGAGGCCGATCAGGGTGTTCAGCCCGTCCTGCGTATCGCGGAACAGGCGGTCCAGGGAGACGGACACCACCACGTCGGCCTCGTTGCTGCGCATGCGCTCCAGCAGCACCGCCCCGCCCTTCCGCTTCGCCAGCGGCTTGCCGGCGCTCACGCCTTCATCGATCACCAGATCGACCAGCGTCATGTCCTTCGCCACGCACCACGCGGCAATGCGCTCGCGCTGCTGCTGCAGGCTGTGGCCCGTGGCCGCCTGCTCCGCCGTGCTGACGCGGATGTAGCCGAGGGCGCGCATCAGGCGGCCTGCCCGGATTCGGTGGCGATCTGTTGCAGGTAGGCGTTGAGCTTGAAGTGCGGGCGCAGCGCGGCGTTGAGCCCGGCCAGCTTGCGGCTGTCGGGCAGCGACTCGCCCCGCTCCCAGCCGGAAACCGAGGCAACGGTGACGCCCAGACGCTCGCCCAGTTGACGCTGGGTGAGGCCTTTTTTCAGGCGGGCGACGCAAATCAGGGAGGGCTGTACGGTGTCCATGCGCTTAGTACAGCACTGCCGTACACGATGTGTCAAGCATTGCCGTACACGAAAGCTGTACAGGGGTGCCAGACTTTCGGGATGAACACCTTTGGCGATCGAATGCGTGCTGCGCGCAAAGCGCTCGGCAAGACGCAGGACGTCATCGCCGACGAGATCGAGGTCACGAAGTCCGCGGTCTCGGCATGGGAAACGAACCGCGAGAAGCCCGGCTTCGACAAGCTGCCGCGCCTGCGCGCCGCGCTGGAAACCAGCCTGGACGAACTGGTGTGCGGCGATGCCGCGGCGGCGCGCCTCGCCCAGCAGGCCACGGCCATTGCCGAGGGCCGCATGGAGTATCGGCAGCCCGACAGCAAGGCGGCGATTTCGCCCGAAGAGACGCGCCTGTTACGGTTGTGGCGCGAGCTGGACGCGGGCAAGCGGACGGCGTTGTTGAAGCTGCTGGGGTAGCAGCCGCCAAGACCAAAGGAGGGGGCATGGCACTGACGCAATGCGAAGAATGCGGGCGCGAGATCAGCGACCGGGCGGTGGCGTGTCCGCACTGTGGTGTGCCGCGCGCAACCGCGACGGCCAACACCGCGCCGCCGCCCGCCCCGCGTGCCGCGGCGCGCCCCACGCCCCCAGCGAAGCCCGCGGGTAGTCTGTGGCCTGTGATCCTGGTGCTCGCGTGCATCGCCATTGCGCTGTCGCAGTGTGGTGATTCGAAAGCACCGGACAGCGCTGCACCCGCGGCAACGACCCCGCCCCCAAGTCAAACGCTCAGCGACCCGGCCGTAGAGGGCGCCGCCATCGCCAAGTTCACGGGCATGCCCGGCATCCGCCACGCGGAATGGCTGGATGGGGATTTCCTGCTGGCGGCGGTGGACAACGGCAAGTCGTGGCAGCCGGTGGCCGAGGCGGCGTGCGCGCACCTGCATAGCGCGGGCAAGCGCGGGCGGTTCTCGGTGGTAGTGCTGGAGGCCGCTGCGCTACGGAACAAGAACTGGAAGCAGATGGCGCGTGCGCGGTGTAATTGATCGGCGCGCGAGGATGCCCGAGCTCTGAGGCTGTTGAATCCCAAGGGTCAAGATGACTGCCACATACGAAACTGTCCTCACCGAGCTGCGTGATATCCATCGTCGAATCGAGGCGATCCGCAGTGCTGGGCGCCGATATGAGGCCGACGCACGATCTGATGTCGAACACGAGGCTTTAGACCTACGGGAACTGAAAGACAGCATCACGCACGGTGCGCGTCCGTCGGCGCGCGAGCGAAAAGCCGCCGAGGAAAACCGACCGCTTCACCTGTTTCAAGCAGCGATGCACAAGCTGCTGTGCGAATGCCAACTGGCGCACGTGCGCTCGGATTTATCCCCGAAGTATTGGTCGCGGCGCTTGGGCGAAGTGGCGTCGGAGACCCGTCACTGGATTGATAGGATCGAGAAAGAAAGCGGGACCGCCTAGCGCCTGTCCTGCGCCATCACGTGCCGGCGTTCTCTGCCCGCACCCGTCCCCGACACTCCATGCTCACCCGATCATGGAACGCGGCCAGGCCATAGAGCCACAGCAGCCCTTCCACCCACGCGCTGTACTCAGGGTGCGATGTCGGGACTGGCGGCACCGGGGCCGGCGGTGGCGGGTCGCACGCTGCCTCGGATCTGGGCGTTGACGTCGGCGCGGGTGGCCGTGTGCTCGCGCACGATGCCATCAGGCACGCGAGTGCAATCGCCAGGCACTTCGACGGTGCGGATGCGTTCGATGACTTCATGGCTTTGGCTCGTGATGGCGTAGGCGCCGGTGGCGCGCTGGGTGGCGGTGTCGTCGGCGATGCTGTCGATGGCGGCGTCGCGCTTGGCGAGTTTCTGGGCGGGGGCGATGGCGGCGGTGGCGGTGTCGCGTTCGCAGGCGGTGCGCTCGGCGCGCTTGCCGGCCCAGTAGCCCAAGCCGCCGGTGAGCGTGGCCAGCCCGAGTGCGCCGGCGATGAGCCAGCCGAGGATGGCGTTCACGACACGCTGCCCTGCGGTTCGATGCCGGTGGTCAGGGCGACCAGCAGCCAGGAGAACATCTGCTTGTTGCGATCGCTGCTGCCCACCAGGCCGGTCCAGTTGCAGTTGATGATGTGCACGCCCACATCGGCCCAGCGGCCGGCCTCGAGCGCGGCCCACAGCTCGGGCATGTCGCGCACGCGTTCGGGGCCGATGGTCTCGGCCAGGGCGTAGAGCGCGGCCAGGCGCAGGGTGCTGACCTGCCCTTTCGCCAGTGCGGTGAACACGCGTTCCTGCAGCACCGTGCGCGCCAGCTGCAGGTTGCTGCGCAACAGCAGGTCCGCCACGTTGACGGGCATGGGGCGTTTGTCGACGGGGTGATTCCAGCCGACGCGGTTCACGCCGTGCTGGTCGACCTTCGGGAATGCCTGCATGTCGAAGTGCCTCTTGATGATCAGCGCGGCCTGCTGCGCAGCGCGCTGCGTCTCCACGGTGATGCGCTGTTCGAAGTCTTCCGCAGGGCTCACGGCGACTCCGGTGGCTTGCACGACGCCTGGCCGCGCAAGGTGGCCGCAGCTGCCGCGACCATGCGATGCATCAGTGGCCCGCCAAGCCCTGCCACGACGCCCAGCAGAACGCCCAACAGCGTGGGGAGCTGGACGTACATGGTCACGATGCCTACCAGCAACACAAACGCCTCGATGCCGAGCGTGCGGGCGTGCGCGGGGAAACGCGCCGAGTGCGGAACATGCGTGCGCAGGGATGCGACCACCAGCGTGGACAGCCCCAGCGCCAACAGGAACGACGCCAGGCCGAGCGGCATGTCGGCGCTGACCAGCCGCAGGAACAGCCACGCCGCATGGAGCGATTCGACGAAGCCTTTGCCGTGCGTCGCTACGGCGGCCAGCATGGCGGCTGCGGCAGCGTAGAGGGAGGGTTTGACGTAGCTCATAGTCCGAGCGCCGCCCTCGCCTGGGCGTAGTAGCCGGTCCACTTGCGGCGCAGGGTCTCGCGTTGTGCGGTGTTGCCGTTGGTCCAGGCGCCGGGGCGCCACTCGCGCAGGTAGAGCTGAAACGCGCCCTCGACATCGCCCACGGCAGGCAACGCGTGCGGGTTGGTCAGCAGCAGCAGGCGGGCGAAGCACGCTGCCAGCCAGTCATTGGCATGCAGCGCGCTGTAGACGGCGTCGACGGTGGGCGCCACGGCCATGCGCCGGCACACCTCGGCGGCCAGCGTGCGCGAGGCCGGGTGCGTGAGCACGCCCCGTACGCCACCGCCGCGTTCGAACTGCCACAGCCCGCGTGCGGCGCCCATTGCTAGCGGCCTGGTCCGGTCGAAGACCTGCCAGCGGTGGTGGAAGTCGGCTTCCTGCCCGCAGATGGCCAGCAGGATGACGCGTGCGGCGGGCGTGTCCAGGCGCTCGGGCAGTGCCTCGAACGCGGGCGTGAGCACGGTGCGGTCAATCAGGGCCGCGGGCGATTCGACCGGCGGCGCCGGTGAGGGTGTTGCATTGCGCGTGGCGCTGCCCCACAGACCATCGACCGCGCCGGGGCTGAACCCGGCATCGACGAGCATCTGCTGTACCTGCTTGATGGACATCGACGCATCCGCCGGAAGATGCCCCCATTGCACCGCCGGGCCCTGCTGGCGTCGCCCCCTGTGCTGACGCTGCACTGGATCAGAAGGGCTTTCTGCCTCTCCGCGGCCTTCGTGGGTCCGGCTTGATCTCAACCTTGGGCAGCGATGCCCGGTACTCGGCCTCGATCCGGGCCGAATCCACCCGGTTGTTCACCTCGCGCAGGGCGTCGGCGCCCCACTTGCGCATCCAGGCCTCGACGTAGCGCCGCCCACCCGTCGTCGTCGCCAAGCGTCGCCTGTGCGTGTGACCCTCGCTGTAGCAGCGCGTCCGCACCTCCACGCTGCCGTCCGGCTCCGGTGTGATCCGGGCGATCGGCAGGCCGCGGTACCGCAGCTCGTCGCCGTACGCTTCGATGTGCCATTCGGGCGGCGGGTGGTCCATGGCCGGAATGGTACGCCGGCGGCACTTAACCCTTCGAAGCGCGTGGCAGCTGAGCCAGTAACGCACCGGCCGGGTCACGCCAGCCAAAGCTGTCCTGCAGTTTCTGCATCTCCATGCGGTTCTGTTCCCTCGCGTCTTCCAGTCGTTCGGAATGAACGCGCGCCAGGTCGCTGACCGCACGCGCTTGGGCGGCTGTGATCATTCGTGTGTGTCCTTCGCCAGGAGGGGGAGATCCAGACCCAACTGCTGCCGCGCCCGGCGCGTGTAGGCAGCCTTGATCCCGAGCACGATGTGCGCCGCCGAGATCGGGCCGAGCGGTGTGTCGTACACCTCGGCGAGCAGCTCCTCGACGGTACTCTCGACGCGCGGGCCCATCGACTCGCCGCGCTTCATCGTGCCGCTGTAGTGCCACCACTGGGTGTGGAACACGGCTTTGCCGTTGTTCGAAGGCGTGCCGTCCTCGTTGGGCGTGAAGAAAAACTCCGCGCGCATGGCGTAGAGCACGTCTGCATTCGTGCCGTCGAGATCCACGACGACATCCTCGGGGGCGAACAGCTGTGCGGGGGCAGTGTCGGTCATGCGTTACTCCATGCTCTCGATCGATTGGTACTGGTTCTGGACCATTGCCGGCGTGGTGCCTGGGTTGGTCACGCTGTGCGCCTGTCGGGAGAGGCTGACGACGCGGGTTCGGTACTCGCGCTTCCGCACACTTGCCGCATCGGTGGCGCTGATCTGCCCATTGATCGACCACTGAATCACGCTCGGCCCATCGGACAGATTCGTCACCTCCACGCCGCCCATAAGCGGCTGTTCGGCCAGGGTGACGAAAGACTCCCATGCGGTGTCGTCGGCATTCCGGTAGCGGCGTTCCAGCAACACCGTGGCGCGCGTCGAGCCGGTGCCCAGGGTGATGTTGCTGGTCGCGCCGTTGTACGCCTGGACCGCTGAGTAGTTGAAGCGCCCCTGCACCGCGACCGCCTTGGTCTTGGTGTTGATCGTGCCAGTGGACACTGTGGCGGTCGTGCTGACCGTCGTGTTGCTCTCGAACGCGCGCAGCACGCCTTGCAGCACTTCACCCGCGAAGTAGCCCGTGCCGACGCTGTCGAGCCAGAAGAGTCCGTTGGCCTTGGTGCAGTTCGCCGCGCCGACGTTCGGGCCTGCCCACATCATCAGGTCGCCGGTGCCAAAGTTCGACCCCAGCAAAAGCTGGGCGCCGGCGAAGTACGCCCGCAGATGGCCATTCTCCCAGTCAAGCCCGGCACTCCCGCTGCTGATCACGCGGAACACGCTTGCGATGATCGAGAACACCGACCGAGTGCCGTCGTTCTCGTTTACCGTGCCGGACACGTTGCCGTTCACGTCGAGCACAACAGTGTTCTTTGCGCGGGCGGCGGTGGTCACGCTGTTGGGCATGACGGCTTCTACGTCATCGACCACGTAGGCCGCCGTTGTCACGGTATTGGTCGTTGCCATCTCAAATTGGGCATACGCAGCCTCGGCCGGCACGGTGATACTCCCCGGAACTAGCGCCCAAGAGGTCGTCGCCGAGGTTGTACTGCAGTTAGTTCCCACATACGAAATTTCGGTCTTGTTGGAGCGAAACCAACGCACGTTGATCCGACAATAGCCGTTTGGAACCGCGCTACCCCTGCGCACCCAAAATTGCAAGGGGATGGTGTCACCCACTTTCACAGGGGTCATGGCACCTGAATTACGAGCATGTCCTGGTGTTGCCGAACCGAACATCGTCAGACAGTTCGCGCCGGTCCGCGGGTTGTTAATCCCCAACGAAATCGACGCGGAAGAGAACGACCACATGCCAGCTGCAGGAGACTCGAAACTCGGGTCCAAGATTGCGTTGCCGCTTGTTGCGCTGGCGCTGACCTCCGACAGATTGGTGATGCTGGCACTCTGCCCGTTGACCTGCACGCTGACGCTGGCCAAGTCCTGCGCGACCGCACCGGTAGCAGTGGCAGCCGCCTGCGACGCCGCAAGTACGCTGGCGGCGGACGCAAGCTGCCCGGTACTGTCGGACATGCGCGCTTCAATGAGCCCGGTGCGAATCGACTGCGCCAGGTCTGCGGAGGTCGATGCCTGCTCGACCGCAGCGACGCTGGCCGACGATGCGAGCGTCCCGTCTTTGATGCCGATGCTGATCGAGCGCACATCGACGATCGATGCGGCACCGCCGTCAAAGTCGAAGCGCAGCCGTGTAATTGTGCTGGAATTCCAGTCGGCATCGGTGGACAGATTCCACTCGATCATCGTCCAGTCGGAGGCGCCGCCGCCTCGGCTTGGTGTCTTGTCGCTGACGGCCGAATTCGCCATCTGAAAGGTGTGCGAAGGCGTGGCCCAGAACAACCGCCCATCCCACGCAGAGTCGCCGGAACGGCGACGCACCAGCGCGCGCACGACGTTAGCTGTTTTCCCATCAATCTCGAAGATGGGAGTGACGAAGTTCGGATCATTCGCCGTCGCAGTGACTGCCGTTGCGCCGAAGTTCGATGGCGCGACGAACGACGATAGGCTGGCGTTGGCGACGCTGAATCCGTTGTAGCCGGGGCTGGCGTTGACGAACTGCCACGACTTCACCGCCGCAAAGTTCGGCGCGGCCACGGCGGCCTCGGTGACCGTGATGCGCTGGCTCAATCCGGTGTCCGCATCCGCGCGTGCGGTCTCCTCTGCGATCAGCCGTGCACGCGTGGCCGGTAGCCCGGTCGTGGCGTCGGTGACCTGCGCCTGCAGGGTTTCGCGAGCTGTCACCTCTGCCGACAGCGCGCCCAGGTTGGCGGCGTCGGCCGTGGCGCGCGCAGTCCGCTCGCTGTACATCAGGCCGGTGGCCACGCCGGCAACGTCCGTGCCTTCGTAGGCGCCGCGCAACTGTGCCGCAAGCGTGTTCCGCTGCGTGGCCTCCGCCGAGTCCCCCGCGATGCGGGCTGTGCGCTCTTCCTGCAATGCGGCGACGCCTGCGCCTGGTGTCGGCCTGCCGATTGCGATCCAGTCGATCAGGAAGTAGCTTGCAGCCGTCTGCGCCGTCGACACGAGCAGGCGCACACGGCGCACTGTGGCCGGCCACCAGGCAATGTCGCGGAAATCGATCGTGGCCACGCCGTTGGCATCGAACGTGGGTTCGGGGATGGTCGCCTGCTTGGCGGTGTTGAACACGTTGTCAGTGGTGGTGGTCCACTGCACCGCGCCCCGCCAGGCCGGCGCGCCCACCCGGCGAATGCGCAGCTTCGCGAACCGGTAGGCGCTGCCGTCGATGCCCAGGTTGTCGGGCGACTGGACGTAGGGTGCACTGGCGTGATTCGCCGGGCGCAGCCAGCCATCGACCACCGTGGGTGTGCCGTTGCCCGACCATGCCTCCAGATCCGTGTCGAAGTACCAGATGCGCGCCGGGTCGAACTGCTCGCCAGTGCCGGCGCTGATCTGCGCGATCTCCTGCGCCAGCGATTCGTCCGCTGACTGCATGATCGTCTGCAGGTTGGTGATCGCCGTGCCGCGGTTCGTCGCTTCCTGCAGCACGGCATCGGCCAGCGCCGCGTCGCCATCGGCTCGCACCAACGCCTCGTCGGCGAGCGCTTGCGCGCGCGCGAGTGACTCGGCCGCAATGGCGCTCGCATTGGCAAGCGCTGCCTGCGCACTGTCATAGATGGCTTGGTCGAGACGCGCCTGCTCTTCGACCTGACGCTGTGTGATCTCGTCTAGCGACTCGCCGATGCCGCCGATCTGCTCGCCCAGGTTCTTCCCGAGCGTCTTGGTCAGCACGCGCATGCCCGTCGACAGCGTGCCGCTGGTGTTGCGCGAGCGCGCGGCGAACGTCCATTGCCCGGACTCGGGGATGACCGCCTCGAAGGGCGCCGTGTGATAGCCGTCCTCGCCTACCGGCGTCATCGCTTCCCACTCGGGCGCAGGCACGTTGCCGGCGACATACCGGATCTCCACGCCCGCGAAGTCGGCCGACTGCGTGGTGCCAGTCAGCCATCCCCAGGTGTAAAGCCGCACGCCGCCGCTGCGCTCTTCGACGTCGAACAGGTCGACCAGCACCGGCGGGGCGTCGGCGCCGATCGTGCTGTAGATCGTGGCCACGGCCACGCCGGGCTGGCCGTCGGGCGAGAACGGGCGAACGACGACCTGGTACGTGCCGGCGCCGGGGATGCGCCACGCCGCGGTGCGCGTGGTGGTGCGCGCGACTTCCTCGAGCTCGCCGTTCTCGTTGCTCATCTGGACGACGACGTCGCCGACCGGGCCGGTGATCTCGAACGAGGCGACCAGTTCAGTGAATACCGTGTCGCCCTGCACTACCTGGCGCTCCGAGATGCCGAGGTTCGAGGCGATCGGGCGCGTCTGCAGCAGGCTCTCGTTCGGCGCCGGGATGTACTCGCCGGTCAGCACGTAGTGCCAGAACTCGGGGCTCTCCGGAACGACTGCCACGCGCGCGCCCTTGAGATCGCTCTCCGGCTCGATCGCGACCACGCGCACGCGGTAGCCGGGCGTGGCCTTGAAGTCGTAGCACCAGAGCGTGTCGTGCGCAGGGTTGCCCGCAGTGTCGCCAGGCAACGGCGCGTCGTTCGGCCACGCGCTGGTCAGCGTGAGCGAGTTGCTCTCACCGGTGAACGCCTGCACGCCGAACACGCGGTAGGTGCGCTCGCCCGGGATGCGCAAACCGATGTATGCAGACCCAGCAGGCGGCGCGCGCACCGGCTCGTCCAGTGCCAGCGACACCACGCCGCCGACGATCGAGGCGCCGCGCAGGCGGCCGCTGAAGCCCCACTGCGTGAGGTCGTGCGACAGCGACAGCAGCGACAGGCGCTGGTAGCTGAGATGCTCGATGTCGGTGGCGAAGCTGATGTCCTTGTATTGGTACAGGGACTGCGCCAAGTGCCAGCGCCCGAGCATCGCCGCGTGCCACTCATGTCCGACGCCCTCCAGCGCGATCTGCGCCGGGTTGAGCATCGTTGTGACGCCGGGGGCGGGGATTCGGATGGTCCGGGTCTCCCAGGCCTCGACATCGAAGTAGGTCACCTCGACGCCATCGGCGGCGTTGGCCAGCGTGTAGTCGACCTGGAACTCGCCCTTCTTGATCGTGGCCATGTTGACCACGCCGGAGAGCGGTTGATCAACAGCGGCCCACACCACAGAGAGCCGGCCGCCGGCCCACGTCACCTGGCCGAAGCCGGCCGCCGCGAGGGAGTTCACCATCTCGTCGTGGCTGCGCGCGTCCTTGACGACGTAGTTGTATTCGAAGCTGTTCGCCGCGCAGTGCAGCATGAACGCCTGCAGGGCGGCGATGTCGATCATGTCGTCGGTCAGGCCGATGCCGCCGATGCGGTGCCCCTTTTCGTCGGTGATGCCGCGGGAGTACTGCAGGATCTGCGCGCCGGGGTTGCTTGTCTCCTCGGTGACCCAGCCGGTGCCCGGGCCCTTCCACACAGGGATTGGCCGGCTATGCACCACGCAGCGCAGCTCGTCTGGCGCGCCGTTGAGCTGGCCGGTCGCCTTGATGCGTACGCCGATGCGCGGGATGCCGGCATAGGTGGCGGTGTCCGCCTGCACCGCGGTCATCGTGGTCCAGTTCCACTGCGATCGACCGTTCGATCCACCGCCATCCACCGCGCGTCCGCGAATGCGCACGCGCACGTCGTACTGGCCCTCGGCAACGTCGCGGGACAGCGTCGCGCGCTTGGGGTCGTAGCTGCTGTTGGCGAAGTCGCGCGAGATCAGCGGAAGCCAGTTCGTCGTGCCGACCGGGCGGAACTGCGACTCGACCGTCTCGACGTTGAGATACGGCTTCTGCTTGCTCGTCATGTCGCCGAGGATGTATTCGAGGTTGATCTGCACTCGAACGGTTCCTGCCGGCGTTGTCCGCTGCACCCACGTCTGGTTCTTGTTGAGCTCGCCACCCGTGATGGTGTCGGCATTGCTGTACAGCGGGATCTGCTGCTGCGCCAGGGCGGGGAAGCCGGACTGGAAGACTTGCACGCCCTGGAACGACGACAGCAGCGCGTCACCATTGAACAACGGTTCGAAGCTGTGCGCATTGATGCCCGGCGTCAGCACCATGCCCAGATATTGATCGTCGCCCTCGTACCAGTTGTACGGTGCGCTGACGATGTCGGGCGCGAACTTCACCGTGCCGAAGACCAGCGGCAGCGGTTGGTACTGGCGGGCCTGATTGCGACCGGCGCCGATGTTGTAGACCGTCTGCTGCTGCGCCTGTCCGCCGCTGCTCGCCGGCTTCGGCCCGAGCACCTTGTTGATCAGGATCGATCCAGCGACGAACGCCGCGGCGTAGACCGCAGTGGCGGCCATGCCGGTGGCACCGAGCGCGCCGGCCCAAGCCGCACCGGCGCCCATCGTGAAGTACGTCAGCGCAATCATCGCGACGATGTAGAGCGCCTGCTTGCGCACGACGCCGCGCACCTCGATGACGGTGCCGTCCTTCGGCCGCACGCGGTCCATCACCTCCACCGGCATCAGCACACCGTTGATGCGGACCTCCCACGCGTCGCCGGTCCAGTCCGGCACCGAGCGGCGCAGGAACGCGCCCAGCGTCTCGCCGGGGATCAACTCCGCCGCGATGTTGGTCTGCCCTTCCAGCGTCACCGGGTGCGGCGTGGTGATCAGCTGGCCGTGGCCAGCCGGGCATTCCATCAGGCCCATGTGTAGTAACCCTCGATTGGAGCGCCGAAGTCCGGCAGGTCGCGGACGCGGTGCAGCACGCTGCAGCCGTTGCGCTCGTTGCAATGCAGCACCCAGCCCTCATGGGCGAGATGGAAGTAGACGCCGACGTGTGCGGCGCGACCTCGCTCGAACATCAGCACCAGATCGCCATCGTTTGGTGCGTCTGTGCGCACGCCGTATGGCTTCGACAGTTCGCCCAAGGCGGCCTGCCCGCGCGCGCCGCGGGGGCGGCCGTTCGGTAGCGTGACCTCACGCCCGAACAGGTCGCGCTCCACCAGCACCACGCAGTCGGCGCAGTCGAACGTGTCTTCGCAGTAGGGGATTTCGGTGTACCGCTCCACCTCGGCCAGCCGCATCAGAACAGCCCCGGCGAATTGAACGGGTTGTAGCGAAGCCGCACGGCCTGCTGCCGCATGAGGAAGTCGACGCCCAACTGGGCCGTCACCTGGCCGGTTCCGGCAGACACGTTGGTCATCGGTAGGCGGTACGTGCGCTCGTAGACATCCGGGTTGGCGCGGTCGGTGAGGCGCAGCACGCACATCACCAACTCGTTGGGCTGTAGCGCTTCGAGGTCCTGTGTCATGCCCAGGCCCACGTTGTCGATCACCAACTGCGACCGCGGCGTCTGGCCTGGGGCATCGGTGGGCAACTTGAATCCGAATGGGCACGCGATGTACTCCAGCCCGTTGCTGGTGCAGTTCTGCGTGTCGTTGACCAACCGAAGTGTTTCGGGGATCGACGGCGCGCTGATTTCCAACAGCAGTATTGGCGCCGTGTCCTTCGGGTCGAAGTTGCGTTGGCGCCGTTCAGTGAACGTGCTCACCGCAGGTACTCCAGCACCACGTCCCGGGTCGAGCGGGTGTAGCGCGGGTTCCTCGGAACAAGCGTGCCGATGTTGCCGCCCCGGAACCGCCCACGATGCGTCGTGCCGGTTCGGGGATGTACGAAATCGAACTCGCCGATGCGCTTGATCGTGTCGAAATACCAGTCTTCGAAGCCAACTGCGGAAGCCTTGCTGCTGAACAACAGCGTCGCGTTCACCTGCATCAGGACCTGAGAGTTCAGCACGCGCTGTTTTGGCAGGCCGCGTTCCATTTCGGTTCGCTCGACCGACGGATCAAACGCCTCGCCGAAGCCCTGGAACAGGATGTGCACATCGGGCGGGAACACAGCCATCAGACGCGATCCCGCACATCGAACCGCTGCTTGATGTCGCCCGCCCACGCGCCGCCAGCCAGCTGCTCGCGGCCAATGTCGATGACGTACTTGCGCATCAGCTCCCCGTTGGCGCCCATGCTTGTCTGCTCCCGCGCTTCCACGCGATCGCTGCCGTAGTTGTTGATCTCGATGCGGGCTGGTGGCGCGCTGACCATGCCACCGCCACCGGAGGCGGCCGCGGTCGCTGGCACCACGACACCGTCGGCGCCTGGCAGGAGGAAGGTTTTGGTGCCCTGCCGCAGAAGTTCAGGCCGGCCTTGCTCGGTGACCTCGTAGATGCCCTGTCCGCGCACGCCGCCACCCGTGGCGCGCCCGCCACCGAAAGCACCCGCGACCGAGGACCACAGCGAACCCCAGAACCCTGTGCCACCGCCCGCCGCGCCCGCGCCGCCGGCACTGCCGAACCCTTCCATCAGTTTGCTGGCCACGAGGTCCGCGGCCATCTGCAGCAGCAGGCTCTTCCAGCGTTCCTGGATGCGATCGGCGTTGCCGCTGAAGACGTCGAACAAGTCGTCGCCCATGCGCATCTGCGTGCCTTCCGCAAAGTCCTCCATCAGCATCTTCATGCTGGGGAAGTTGCGGCGCGCGGACTCTTCGGCGGCGTCAAGCTCGGCGCGGGATTCGGAGATGAGGCGGTTCCACGTGTCCTGATCGATCGCACCGCGCGCCAGTGCGGCGGTGTATTCGTCCTGCAGGGCGCGCATGCGCTCGAGCGGGCTGTAGAGGGATTCGCTCAGCGCCAGGCCTTCGCGGCGCACGGCGTCCAGGCGCTGCTGGGCGTCTCGGGCTTCCGCCAGCTGCAGGATCTCGCGCTGCCGCGGTTCGGACATGGCGGCCAGTGCGCCGTTCGCGATCGAGTAGTGGATACGCGCGGCTTCGGTGGCGTCGTTCTGCAGCGCAATCTGTTCGCGGTACGAGGCGGTGGTGCGCTCGAACAGCTGGGTGAGCTGCTCTTCGGCGCGGCGCTGTTCGTCGCGGGCGCGCTTGGCGGTCTGCGCGCCCTTGGTCGCCGACTCATCGGCGCCGATGCGCTTGACCAGCGCGTCGTAGCTGCTGTTGATCGCCGCGCGTTCGGTGTCGTTGGTGGCGCTGGCCAGCGCCTTCTCGCGGTTGAGTTCGGCCAGTGCCGTGCGCGACAGGCCGTAGGCGGCGGCCTGCTGCTTGACTGCGTCGATCTCCTTCTGGATTTCCGGATTGACCAGATCACCGGTGCCGGTGCGCTGGCGGTTGGCGCCGCCGGTGACGGCGGAGAACTGCGGCGCCACCGTGGTGTTGAGCTCGGTGCGGTTGCGGTTGCGGATCTCCGTCATCAGGCCGGTGCGTTCGGCCTGCAGGCGGTTGAGCACGTCGCGGCGGCCGCTCGGCGTCACCGTGGAACCGGGCAGCGGCTGCCCGCGCGTGCTGTTACCGGCCTCGATATCGCGGATCAGCTGCCCGACCACGCCCAGGCGCTTGTTCAAGCTGTCCAGATCGGCGTCGGTACGCTGCAGCGCACCGCTGCCCAGGGCGCGCATCTTGTTCCACTCGCCCATGTACTGGCCGAGCAGTCCGATGCCCTGTAGCAATTCGGCACTGACCGATGCGACGCCCTGCACCATGGTGCCGAACGCCTGGCGCGTGGCCGGGTCTTCCAGCACGGACACCAGCGCTTCGATGCCCTGCCGCGCGCCTTCCAGACTGCCGTCGCCACCGGTGGTGACGTCGTTGAGCGCGTTGCGCAGCGCGGTGAGCGCGCCGCCGAACGTGTCGCGTGCCGCCTTCGCCGCGCCGCCGTAGGACTCCTCGAGGATGTCGAGGATCATGCGCTGCGCTTCGGCCTCGCGCCCGGCAGCCACCATCGCGTCGATGGTGTCGCGCACGTCCTTGGTGAACGCCGCACCGAAGCCCTGCTGCGCCAGCGCTGCGGCAGCCTTGGCCGGCGATTCGAGCGCGCGGCCGATTGTCTCGGCGGATTGCGTGACGCTGATGCCCAGGCGCGCGGACTGGTCGATGACCGCCTGCATTGCCCGGGGAATGTTTTCGCCCAGGATGCCGCTGTAGGACAGCAGGCGCGTCTGCGCTTCGACAATCTCGCCACCGCTGAAGGTGGACACCGCGGACAGGCCCTCGGCCATGCCGAGCAGCTGCTCGCGGTTGTAGCCGGCCGCGGCGCCCGTGCTCTGCAGAATGGCGTCGAGCTGCGCCAGCTCGCGCTGCGCCTGGATGGTGTTGCGGATGGTCAGTGCCAGCACGCCGACGAGCGCGGTACCGATCACCGCGCCCGCCGCCGCGGCGCCGGCCTGATAGCGCTTCCAGTCGGTGGCGGTGAGATCGTCCTTGACCTGTGCCAGCAGTTCGCCGTGCTGCTTCTGGGTGATCAGCCCGGCCTTCTGCGCGGCCTCCAGCACGGCCACGTCGCGGGCGTACTGTCGCGTGCGGCTGCCGGCCTTGTCGACGCGGTCGGCCACCTGCAGCAGTTCTTGCCCCACGCCTTCGGCGGCCTTGCGCGCCTGCTCGCCGCGCTGCGCAAGATTGCCGAACGCGGCGTTGACCTTGCCGTCGCCGTCGACCTCGAACTGCACGCGAAAGCTGGTGGTGCGGCTACTCATCCGGGCGCGCCTGCGCCTGCAACTCGATGTGCGCCGCTACGTAGGCCCGCTCGATCACCTGCACGCCTTCGAACACGGCGCGCATGTCGGCAGCGGAAATGCCATGGGTTCGGCCAAACTGCCGCAAAGGGATCTGACAGTCGGCATACCGCAGGCCAGTGGGAATGCCGCTGGCCGCATACGACCATTGCGTCATGCAGGTGGAGAACGCTGCGGCTGGCTGCACCGAGCGCGGCAACAAACGCGGCTGCGTGCAGTCGTCGCAGATGGCCGGACAGGACCGGCAGGCCTCCGACGTGAACGTATCGCCGTGCAGGTTCTCGAAATCCCACAGCCGCTCCCCGTTCTTCAGGCCTGGACCCGCGCCGGCAATCCAGCGGGCCCAGGCAATGAGTTTTTTGAGACACCGTCCCGGCTCGCCGTCAGCAGTGCATCGCGCACGGCCACGAAGAACGGCCGGTGCTGCAGCAGGGCTTCCAGCTTCCCGGGGGTAAAGGGTTCGGGCTGCTCGGCGTCGTCCACCACGTCGCGCCAGTCGGTCACGCGCTTGAGCAGGTCGGCGCGGCTTTCCAGCTTCGCGGCCTGCGTGGCGGCGAGCAGCTTGACCACCGCATCGGCCTGTTCGCGGATCTGCGTGGCTTCGTCGATCGGCGACGCATCGCCCTCGCCCGCCGGCGGCTTCGCCAGGTCACGCGTGATTTGTTCCACGGTGTGCGTCAGCGCCGCATGCTCACGCGCATCCAGCTCTTCGTCGGTCATCAGCTGGAACAGCAGGTGGATGGTGACGGGGTCGCCGCCATCCTCGTTGCCGTAGGGCAGTTCGACGGGCCACCACACGCGGCCGAGGTGTGCGAATCGGAACATGCAGGCGCCCTCAGATGACCGCGCGCGGCGACTTGAGCACGGCGGTCACGCCGACCTCGCCGTTCTCGGGGCGGTAGGCGCGGAAGCTGAAGGCCTGCTTCAACCCACGCGGGCCGGTGACGCCCGGTACCGGTGCGACCAGTGCGCTGAGCGGGACGTTGAGCGTCAGCTCCTCGTTGCCCACGGTGCCGGCGCCGCTGCCGCGACGCATGCGGATGCGCAGCGCCAGCGACTGGTCGGCCTGCGCCTTGAGCAGCAGCGCGGCGGTGTCGAACTGCGCCACGCCGTCGCCGCTGATCCGCACCTGGCCTTCGGGCAGATCGTGGCGCTGGCCGCCGTCGTTGAGGCAGAACAGATCCGTGTCGAGATCGTTGTCCCAGTTGATGTTCAGCGTTTCGACGCAGACTTCCGTGGCGCCTTCGTCCAGCACCAGCGTCAGGCCGGACAGCACGAACGCCTTGTGCCCGTAGTCCTCGGGCGTGTCGTCGAGCGGCAGTGCGGGCAGCGCGACCTTGCGGGCGCCCACCAGGTTGTAGTTCACCGTCTGGTGCGGGCCGCCGGTGGTGAACGCGAACGCGGCCGAGCCGATGCGCACGTCCTGGTCGCGGGCGATGCGGCCGGTGCCGGCGATGCGATCGCCAAAGTCACGTTCGATCAGCAGCGCGGGCGGGATGGCCTGCGCGCCGTTGCCCACCGCAAAGGTGTGCGTGTACGCGCCTGCGGCGCCGGTGGTGACCGGCGCACCGATCAGGTGCTTGAGCCAGAAGCCGATGCTGGTGCCGATGATGGCGGTGGCGGTACCGGTGGGATCGAAGCGGCCTTCGTCGCCCTTCTGTTCACCGCGGTAGCCGCTGCCCAGCGTGGGGTCCGGCTCGAGGTTGGGCTCACCTCCGAAGGCGAGCGTGCTGAGATACAGCACCTCGCCAGCCGCAGGATCGGGCACGGCGCCGAACGCCGACTGCGTGAAACCGGTGAAGCGCGTCAGCGCACCGGTGGCGTTCTTGCCCATGGCTCAGCTCTCCTGCGTGGTGGAGCCGCCGCCGGCACCGTCCGCTGTGGCGGAGTGAGCGGTGTCGGTGACGTCGGCGGCGATCTGGAAGCCGCGCGCGCGCAGGCGCTCGGCGGATGCGGGGGTGACGGCGTAGGTCACGCCGGGCACGTAGTCGCCCACGCGCAGCAGGCCCGGGCGTGCGCCGACGGGCAGCACCACGCGCACGGTGGGCTCGACGGGTGCTGCGGCGATCATCTTGTTGGCGTCAACAACTTGATCGGCCGGCGGCGTGGCGCGCGATGCGCGCGGCGGCTTTGTGGGTGTGCTGGTCATCAGTCGGGGTCCCGGTCGATAGTGGTGTGGGCGCGCAGCGTCAGCGTCTGCACGTGGGTCGGGTGGCGGTAGCTGCGGTCGTTGAGCACGCCGACGGCGTAGATCAGCGAGGCATCGCCCAGGCCGGGGTTGCGCAGCAGCAGGCGTACGACGGCGGGCACGATGCCCTTGCGCTGCGTGAGCGCGCGCGGGTAGTCCTGCTGGTGCCAGACCAGGCTGATGTCGATCTCGTCCAGCCAGTCCTGCTGCGTGCTGTTGAGCACCAGGCCATTGAGGTCGCCACCATCGTTGGACGCGCTGGCGCCCTGCGAATCGCCCGGCTCGATCAACCAGCACGGGTAGTGCTCTTGCCCCAGCTGGTCGAAGCGGCGGTTGCCTTCCAGCACCTTGGGCACCGCGGTCGGCGTGCGGCCAAGCGCAAGCGCCTGCATGTCCGCAATGAATTCGGAATCGGATTTCAGCGCCTCTGCAAGCGCGGCGAAGACGGCGGCGCTCATCGACGCGGCGCCTTCGTGGTGAAGCCGTTGGTGTTGATGAACTGCTGCTCCCACGTGTTGTGGGCTTCGTCCAGATCCAGCTTGTCGAACGCGTCACTGAAATACGGGCGCGCGGGAATCGGCCGGGCGTTTGGGTTGCCGTAGGGCTGGTAGCCCTCGTGGATGGCGCGGGCGTAGTTCGACTCGTTGAACACGGCCGCGCTGCGATCGCTCACGCGAATGCCGAACGCGCCGCGGAACTTGCCGCTGACCACGGGAATCGGGTAGTCGCCGGGCGCGCTGCCGCCTTTCGACAGATCCAGCGCATGCCCTTCCAGCCGCGTGGCGAGGATGCGCAGCAACGCCTTGCGGGCGGCCGGGATCTGCGTGCGGGCATCGCTGCCCCAGCGGCTCAGGCCGCCGTCGCTGATCGTCATCCGCATCGCGCACCTCGCGTAGACACGAACGGCCCGGTCACCACATGGGTCATCACGACGGCGCTGCCGGGGGAGCGGTCGCCCAGCGCGAGGCAGATGTAGGACTCGGCACACTCCATCGCGCGCTCGGCCTGCGCCTCGTACTCGCGACGGTTGAGGTAGGACATATCGTCGCGGCTGGTGGCCGCGTTGCTGTCGATGAAGCCGGCACGGCGGTTCCACAACTGCGCCGACACCCAGCACAACTCCGCCGCGCGCAGGTGTTCGAACAGCGCCGACGGCGCCACCACGTCCACGTAGCCGGCACCGAAGCGGCCGATCGCCCACGCAGATGCGCGGACCAGCAGGCGGTCGAGGTAACCGCCCTCTTCCGCCCAGCTGTCGTTCTCGCGTTCGTCAGGCGTGCCGAACTGCTCCTGGCGGAAGCCAGCGTCGGTGATGTCCTGAATGGTCGCCTTGGCCGCCATGGCTGCGGCGGCCCCTTGCGGGGCCGCCTGTCCCGTCAGCCGAACAGAACGCGGCGAACCTGCGACGTGTCGGCCACGATCGCGTTGTACTGCTCCGTGCCCACCATGTCGTCGGCCTGCTTGTAGATATCGCGGTTCTCTTCGACCTGCAGGTCCTGCCACACGCCGCGCGCGATCTTGCGGCCCGGCAGCACCAGGTAGTAACCGGCATCGTCGGCGGCCACGTGGCTGGTGGCGATGACGCCGGCGATCTGCGCGATCAGCGGCTCGCCACCGTGGTAACCGGCGATCAGGCTGCCGCGGGTGACTTCCAGCATGCGGCTGATGTAGCCCACCTTCTCCGGGCTGGTGACGATCCACAGCGGCGTGGAGGCGCTGACCGCCGTGCCCTTGCCCTGCTGCGCGCGGTAGATGGACGCCGCGGCGGCGTTGAGGGTTTCTGTGCCGAAGTCGTCGCCCGCGATGTGGGCGAAGTTGATGCCGCTGCCCAGGCCGGTGAACAGGCCGTAGTGGTTCGCGGCCTTCTGGTCCCACGCCTGCGTGCGGAAGCCCAGCGTGACGTCGGCGACGGTCCACCACTTGTTGTAGCGCAGCCAGTCGTCCTGGATGCCGATGCCGGCGCCGTACTTGACGTACTTCACCTGCAGCTCGGTCTCGGCCGGCACGCGGGCGATCTCGATCTTCTCGCCCGGGGCGCGCTGCTTGAACTGCACCGGGAACTCGCCGGTGTAGATCTCGAACGCGTCCTGGTTGCCGCCGCGCATGTCCACCAGGCGGAACAGGTTGGTCCACGCCAGATCGATCTCGGCCAGGCCGGTGTGGAACCACTGGTCGATGCGTGCCGCCACGTTGCTGCTCTGCGGCGTGTCAGTGGCCGTGGGGTACTTCACCCGCAGCGCGGACTTCACCGCGTCGAGGTTCGGCAGCGCCGGGCGTGCGCCGGCGGCACTGGTCACCGTGACGCGCGCATCGTTGGCGGCCTTGCCACCGGCCATGTCGAGGAACATGCCCGGCAGCGACAGCTCGAGGTTGACCGCCGCGGCCAGCGCCTTGCGCTGCTGTTCGGTCTGCATGGGAAGACTCGCGAGCGCGTGGAACTTGGCGACAGCGGACATATCGATCTCCGGAGAAAAGGGTGCGTGCGCGCGCCGGTCAGGCCGGCGGCGTGAAGTGGGTGTTGAAGGCGACCAGCGGGCTCACCAGCACGCCGGCCGCTTTGGGCTGCAGGGCGTAACCGAAGAACGCATTGCTGGCGGCGGTCTTGGTCAGCGCGCCGGCGCCGGCCGCGGCGTAGTAGATCGGGTCGTTGACGGCCCACACCTCGGTGGTGGCGGTGGCGTCGTTGACTTCCGTCTCGTAGACGAACGCGTTGTGCACGTTCGCCGCCGCAGTGTTGGCGGGGATCATCAGCTTCCCGTTGATGACGATCGGCGTGCGCGCGGTGGTGGCCGCGGTGTGCGCAAAGCCGATCGACTTGACGAGTTCGCTGGGGCTGGCGATGTTGAGGCGCATCTGCGTGACTCCGGAATGGGGAAAGGCGCGCGGCAATCAGCCGAACGCGGGGTTCTCGGCGAACTCGCCGGTGGGCGCCGGCTCCTGGCCGCGGTGCGCGCCGGAAGGCGGCATGCGCCCGCCCTTGGTGGCCTGCGCTTCGAGGCGCTTGGCGCGGCCCTGCAGGCGCGTGAGCGGGTCACCGGCGTAGATCGCCTTGGCGGCAGCCACCGACTCGTCGTCGTCGTCGCACAGGCCCAGCTGGCGCTCCTGCTTGACGATGGTGTCTATCAGCTCGTCGCGGTACACCGCGGCGGCCTTGACCGAGGCGGCCAGGTCGTCCGGCTTGTCGATCAGCGCGGCGTTGTCGCCCAGCGCCTTGCGCAGGCCCAGCACGATGTCGTGCGACGGCTTGGCCTGGTCCAGCTCGGCCTGCAGCGCGGTGGCCTTGGTCTCGGCGGTGGTGCGTGCCGACTTCTCGGCCTGGTACTGCTCTTCGGTCGGCATGGTGCGATCCTCGGTTCGGTTTGCGTGTTTGATGGCGCGTGCGCCGGGTTGTGCGCCCAGCCAGACGAGCGAGCCTTCGCTCGCTTCGCCGGGGCTGGTGAGCCGCCAGATGTTGAGTTCGATTCCGTTGACGTCGACGACGCGCTCGGAATCCTTGTAGGTGAAGCCGATGGAGACATCGCCGACCACACCAGCGTCGATCTCGTCCAGCAGATCGGCATTGCCGGTGGTACGCACGAGATAGGCATCGGCCATCAGCACCACGCCGGTCTCGACGCCTGGCGGGAACTTCAACCCCGGCTCGCGCAGCAACGCGCGCGCTTCGTCCAGGCTCATGCGTTCGAGCTTTGCACCGAACCAGCGGCCCTTGCCCGGGCCGCTATCGCCATCCCAGCCGGTCGGGTGCTTGATGAAAAGACCCTTGCCCGGAAGCGTGCGTGCGAAGTCCGCCAGTAGCGCTTCGTCGAAGCACTCGTTGTCGCGATCGATGCCGTTGTGCGCCAGTGCGAACGTGCGCACGTACAGCTTCTCCGCCGGAATCTCGGCGAGGGTGTACTGCGCGATCGCGGTCATCTGCACGTCAGTCGCCGTTCCCGACGACTTGACGCGGACAGACAGCGACTTGTGGCGCGTTGTGCCGCTCACTTCTCGCGCACCGCCTGGGCTGGCTTGATGTGGTGGCGGCGCCACTCGGCCTGCGGAATGGTGATCGGGCCGTCGTAGTCCGCGGCCTGCCACGCGGGGGTAGCGTCGGTCGCGGCGGCCGTGGCCGGCTGCGAGTCCGCGGCAGGCTGCTGTGCAGGGCTGCGTAGCTTGTCGGAGGCTTTGGCCGCAGCTGCGGCCTTCTCGGCCGCCTTGCGCTGCGCCGGGGTCTGCGCCTTCTGCGCGGCCGCCGCTTCGGTCTCGGTGCGCGCGCCGGTCTTCGGCAGCGCGTCGATGGCCTTGTCGATCGCGTCGATCACCGCCTGCCGCGGCTTCGCGTCAGCGGCTTCCGCCTCACGCAGTGCGGCCAGCTTCCCGGGCTCGACAGCGGGCAGCAGTTCGATCAGCTCCGCCGACGGCAGATTGCGGATCTCTTCGAGGTCGTGGTGTTCGGTCATGTCCTGCTCCGTTCGACGGCCCGGCAAGCGCGCGGGCGGGATCGTATGGAGGGACTTTGTCGGGCGACGCCGCTAGCGTCGCCCCCTGTACTGACGCATCGCGCTACACGCGTGCGCGCACCGAGCAGCGGCAGTTCGGATGCGAGTCGCGCAGTGGAGGCGGTCTCTTACGGCCGCGACGCTGACCCCACGAGTTCAACTCATGCCCGCTGGTTGACAATAGGCACTATGTGCCTATAATGGCGCCATGGCCAGCCACTCCGGCGGGGCGAAACAAAGAGATCGAAATGCTCCTCACCATCAGCGCCCAGCGATACATCGACGACGCCACCGTTGCAGCCAAGCTGGACGCCGAGGATTTCACCGTAAGCGTATCTCCTGAGTTCTTTGTCGTCGGTTGGGGCGCTGTGCGCGTCATCACAGACGGTCATCACTCGCTCGCCGCCGCTAAGGTTGCTGGCGTCGAGCCGGAGTGGATCACGCAGGACGCACGCGACAACGACACGATCGCCATGCTGGACAAGGGGCTGATTGAGGATTTCCTCCTCACCCACCGCATCGATAGCGACTACTACGACGTTGCAACCGGCGCCGACCTGTGACGCCCGACGCATCCAAGCACGACCCTCGCCCCGACTACCTGCGGGCGCTGCTGGAGCAGGCCGGCGTGACGCAACGCGAGGCCGCGCGCCGCATCGGGATATCCGAGAGGCTGATGCGCTATTACCTCGCGCCCGAAGCATCGACAGACCGGCGCAGCGCGCCCTACCCGGTCCAGTACGCGCTGGAGCGATTGCAGGCCTGAACCGCGAAGTGCAGCGCTTGCCAGCGCAACGGCTGCGGGCGTCACACCCTCGCGCGCACCGAGCAGCGGCAGTTCGGATGCGAGTCGCGCAGCGGAATCGGCGATGATGCGTCGTCGATGTCGTACGGGCCGAGTGCGGCGAGATCGAGGCAGATGCGCGACACCCGGCCGTCTTCGCTGGTCTCGTAGTCGTACTCGGTGACGCCGGCTTCGCGGTAGCCGTCCAGCTTGCCCTCCGCCTGCGCCCAGGTGACTTCGCTGCGCGCCAGGCGGCGCCAGTTGTCTTCGCCACCGCCGAAACGGCGCTGCAGATCGGCGGCGACGTGCGCGGGGTTCTGGCCGTCGTAGCCGCCCGACGTCAGCAGCCCGACGATGTTCTGCTCATAGCGCCGCGACAGGCCACCACGCACGAGCTCCAGCCCCTGCTCGGCGTAGTGCTGTTGCATCACCGCGCGGCGCTCGGCGATGGCGGCTTGCACTTCGGGCGAGTCGAATCCGGAAAGCAGTTCCAGCCCCGCGTTCGCGATGCCGCGGTTCCATGCGCCGAACTGCGCCGACAGCAGCGATCCGGACAGACTGGTCACCGCGCCGGCTTCCAGCGCCAGCAGTTGCGCAAGCGTGGCGCGGTCGAAGATGAATTCCAGCAGATCCTCGCCGGACTTGCGCGAGGCGCCCTTCGCGTAGCTGGAGAGGCCGACCGCGCGCAGCGTGGCATCGCGCAGGTCGCGCCAGGTGTCGATCATCTCGGTGATCGCGGTGGCTTCCAGTTCCGGCAGCGCGGGATCGGCTTCCGCTCGCGGTTCGCCGTCGTCGTCGCTGGCGGCCTTGCGCGCCTTCGATCGCGACGGCGCGCGGCTGGTGCGTAGGTTGTTGTCCAGGCCGCGCGGCGTGGCGTCGGTGGGGTCGCCGCTCTCGCCGCGCATCATGCGCGCCTGCTCGCGCAGGAACTCGGCCTGGGCGCGCTTCACTTCGTCGTGCAGGTTGGGCAGGTGCTGCACCAGCTTCCAGTCGCCCGGCTTCCAGGTGATGCCGCGCCCCCGCAGCATGGCCTCGACCGGGCGGCTCAGGCCCGGCAGGCGCCGGGCAAAGCGGGTCTTGGCGTCCTGGATGACCAGTTCGGCCTGCGGCTCGGCGATGCCAGCGGCCTGTGCCCAGCTGATGCCCAGCATCCACGCGGGAATGCCGAACGCGGCGACGATCTGCTCGATCATGTGCCGGGCCGGCATCTCGATCGCCATGGCCTCGCCGACGGCGCCGATGACGTCGATGGTGATCTCGTCGTCCTTGCCCACGCCGGTGGCGAGGTCGACGCTGTTGCCGTGCGCCTTGGCTGCCATGGAGCGGCCCAGCTCCATCGCGATGTTGCTGGCGCGCTTGTTGGCCTCGACGAAGTCGACGTTGCGGTTGGCGGTCTTGTAACCCACGTGGAACGACGGATCGCCGAAGCGCTCCCACAGCCGCGCGGTGGAGTTCTGCATGCGCAGCAGGATCTGCGCGACGAACGGCAGGCTGCGCAGCACGCTGGTGCCGTAGGGGTTGTCGGCCTCGGGCCGGTGCACGGCGAACATGCACTGCGACGCGTCCAGCTCCACGCATCCGATGCCGACCAGCGCCGCCATCATGTCGCGCGCGCAGGCATTGCCGCGCAGGATCTGCTCCACGTTGCCCAGGCCATCCGCGCGGCGGTCACCGCGGCGGCTGGGCGGCCGGTAGAACGTGTGCAGCTGCGATTCGCCGCGCACGAAGCCGATGCCCTTGCTGTCCGCCACGCGCAGGCCGATCACCTCGCGGCCCTTGCCGTCGAACACGAACTCGGCGACGCCGATGCCCTGCTCGTACAGTTCCTCGCCCTGCGAGGCGTACATCGCCTGGAAGCCGGTTTCCAGATCGTTGACCGGGACGTTCTGCATCCAGTCGTCGATGATCCCGGTGATGCGGTCGTTGCCGCCCTCCACGCCGATGATGCCGTCCAGCGTGACCAGGCGGCTGATGCCGCCGTCGAGCATGGGGATGGCCTCTTTCAGCGCTTCGTACAGGTGCGGGTTGACCGCCCGCGGCTCCCATGCGGCGAGCTCCTTGTGCCACACGCCCATCGACGTCGACTCGCGCGTGACGGCCGCGATCGCGCCGCCCTGGTTGTGGGTGGCGGCAGCGGACTTGCCGCGGAACCAGCTGGCGGGATTGAGGTTCATTTGGTCTTTTCCAGATGCATCGCAGCGCGAATCGCCGCGCGCATGTCGGTGAGGTTGGCTTCGACGCAGACGGTGGGCAGCAGCACCTGGCCGGTGGTGGTGTCCGTGTCTGCCAGCCAGTCGAGCAACACTTTGTCGGCCTGCCAAGCGTCGAATGCGGCGCGGGCGGCCTGCTCGCTGGATTGGAAGCTGATGCGCCAGGCTTCGAAGGTCATGCACGGCGTCTCTGCTGGTAGTAGAGCGCCGACCGAAGCGTGTTCTCGTTGATCTGAAGGCGCCGCGCAATCCAGCGCGGCCCGAACCCCTGGTCGTGCAACTGGCGGGCGTTCTCGATCGCGGACTCGGTGTAGCGCGTCATCGGATGCGCATCTCCAAACTTGGCGAGCGACAGCCCGAGTGCACGCGCGCGGTGCTTGACCGAATCCGGGGATCGCCCAATCTGCAGTGCGATATCAGCGCTAGAAAGGCGGGGCGCGAGATCGCGTAGGCGCCGGTCCTCGTCGCGCGTCCACGCTCGACCGGCCATCACGCCACCCGCCTCTGCACAGACCCCACCGCAAACACGTCGTGCGCGACGCCGTCATCGGTCAGCGAACGCAGCCGCCGCAGCATCTGCTGCCGGCGCGCGTCGGGAATGTGGTCGTCCTGCTTGCTGTAGATCGGCCACTTCGCACCCGGCCGCGCGGTCTGCGTGGCCATGGCGTTGAGCACCTCGTTGTCGTAGGCCATCGCGTAGCCGCCTGACTGCATGCGGGCGCTGATGCACTGGGTGGCCCAGTGCTTGGCGGGGGCGTGGGTGGTCTTGCGCTCGCCGGTGCGGGTGTCGTCTTCCTCCAGCGCCTCGCCGTCCTCGCCCACGCAGTCGACGTTCTGCTGGAAGTGGAATCCGATCATTCGGTCTTCGAACGCGCAGGCGGCGAAGCGGTCGACGTTGATCAGATTTTTGACCACCGTTGTGCCGGCGCTGCCGAGGTCGGCGCCCCAGAACGGCAGGTGGTTGAACAGCCCGTCGAGTGCCGCGATCAGTTCTTCCTGCAGGTGGTACGGGAAGCCCTTTGCGTGGATACGCACGCGGTCGTGCAGCACCGTGCCCACTTCCTCGCTGAGGATGATCTCGGTGGGATCGTTGCGCTCGCCGAGGTCGGCGCCGGCCCAGAACACACCCTGCCCCGCGCCCGGCACATGCGTGCGCAGGATGTCGCGGAACGCCTTGCGACGGCCGGCGTCATCGCCGCGCAGGATGTCGTGCAGCGGAATGCTCTTGTCCTGGTGCCATTCGTACTCGCCGACCTTGCGGCCTTCGTTGAGCACCAGCTTCACGCCGCGCACGTCGATGGTCAGGGTGTCGGCTTCGGCATCGGCGTGCAGCTTGATGACGCGGTAGCCGGGCATATCGACCACGTTGGGCAGCATCACTGCCCATGGCCACACGGGGTTCTCGGACTGGCCATGTTCGCCCAGCACGTTGCGCTGGAAGCCGGGGGTGTTGCGTCCGCCGAACCGGCGGATCATGTCAGCCTCGCGCTTCTCGTTCCAGAACGGCGCGGGCTTCATCGTCTGCTGCCAGCGGAACAGGCGGAAGCCGTCTTTCTCCGGCGGCAGGTTGAGCTGCGCCGTCTGCGTGAGACGGAAATACGGCGTGCTGCGATCGCCGTCCGGCACCGAGTACACGCGCGAGCGGCAGCCGGGTTTCAGCGCACGCCAGAATTCGCTGAAGATCACTTCCGTCTTGACCTTCGCGCCTTCGTCGAACAGCCCGAACCCGTTGACGTGCACGCCGCGGAACGCCTCGCCGTCGTGACCGCCCGGGCGGTAGTAGGTGCGCGCGATGCTGGGCCGGTCCGGGTTGATCGGATTGGGCGCCAGGAACCGGTGCATCGTGTGCGGGGTCTTCTTCGGCTTCATCCAGAAGTGCTGGATCAGCGTCTTGCTGCTGTGCCCGTCCGACGCGCCGAACTGCTCCTCGATCGCCATGATGATTTCGTCGAGGTGGGTCTGCTGCGGCGCGGCCACCAGCGACCACGGGTTGGCCACGCGCCCGCCCATCGACGTGCAGCCGGCCCACGCCACCAGCGCGATGATCTCGCGCGTCTTGCCGCACTCGGCCCCGTCCTGGTGCACCACGTCCTGGTCCCACGCCAGCATGCTCGGCCGCTGGTAGTCCCAGAACTTGTAGGGCTCGCCGCTGTCCGGCTCGAACAGATAGGTTTCGGCCCAGCGCAGCGGACACTCGAAGGTGAAGACCAGCAGCGCTTCGTCGATGGTGATGCCGTAATCGCCCCGCTCCAGCGCCCGCCAGCCCCAACCGCGCTCGGCCATCCACGCGTCGAACTGGTCGACGTCGTACACGCCGCGGTCGCGCATCTGCGCGCCGACGAGATCGACTTTGAGGACAGGGCGGGTCATGATTCTTGGTCCGGGTCAGGCTGGCTTTCGATCTGCGCTACCAACGCCTTCACCGCGGACACCACATCAGCAACCTCGAATTCTCGGCGCGAGTCCCCGACAGCCGATTTGATGGCGTGGATTGCCATCTCCCATCGGTCCTTTCGGACGATTGCACCGTCTGACCGGAACTCGTAGTCGGAAGGCTCTCCCTCCGCGAACTTAGGGTGCCGAAGGTCGCGCTCCGTGACTTCCCTCATGAGCCTTCCCCGTGCTCGGCTTGGAACGATCGCAGCAGCGCGGCGTCCGGATGGCGGTAGTTGCCCATCCAATCCGGCATCGGTGCGAAGCGTGTATCGATGCGCACGTTGACGCTGATCGAGTATTCGCGCGGCAGGTTTCGGTAGGTCTCGTCGAACTGTTCGAGCAGGCAGGCCATGTCGCGCTGCCAATCGTCCGGCATGGCGTGCATCAGCGATCGCGGTAGCGTGAGCCAGGCGGCGCGCGACAGGCCGAACCAGCCCCACAGGGCGTCGTATCCGCGACGCGTTGATCCGTTCGCGGCCATCAGCCCTCCCCGTGTTCGATGACGCGCCCGGGCCGCTTCGCGAGCCCGGCGCGCTGGAATATCCCGCCCAGTGCCTGCTGCATGGCGTCGGCGTTGTCGGTCTCGACCTTCGCGCGGCTCTGCGCCTGCGGCGTCGCCAGCGCTTCAGGCAGGCTGATGCCCAGCACCTCGAGCGTCTTGAGCACGATGGGCCAGCCGGGATTGGGCACGTACTTGCCCATGACCTCGCTGCCGTCGGCGCGCGTGACCACCACGCCCTCCGCGGTGACCATCGGGATTCCGATCATCGGGCCGAGGCTGGTGACCTGCGTTTTGAGGTCGTGGAGCATCTGCAACGTGCTCGCGATCTCGGACGCCATCATGGCGCCGACGCCGGTCATCGACTTGTTCTCGACGGCATCGATCACCGCGGCGAAGGCCTGCACGTAGACCTGCTTGTCGAGGCAGTTGCCGCCAGCCTGGGTGAGTCCGTCATCGACCAGACCGCAGGGAAACTTCGGGCAGGTGCTCAGACACGGCTTGCCGGTCGCGCCGATCAGCGCACCCATGCCGTTGTCGAAGTGCGCGCGATGCACAGCGCTGTTGAGCCCGTGCTTCCACGCGTTTTTGCTGCTGCGCGCCTTGCCTTCGTCGGTCTTCGGACCCGTGGAATGCTGGGCGGCATTGCGGCGTTGCGCCAGCTCACGGTCGGTGAGCGGGCGCTTGGGCGCAGGCGGGTTGGCGGGCGTGTCGGTCACGGGCACGGTTCTACCGACTCGCGGCGCCAGTCGCGCCCCCTGTTCTGACCACCGCGCTCACCGTGGCCCTGGAGACGCCCAGCAGCGCTGCGATGTCGACGATGGCCCAGTCGGGCCGGGTGCACAGCGTGAGGATCAGCTCGTCGCGCTCGCAGCGCCACAGGCGGCGGAAGAACCGGTGCCGCACGGGCAGCTTCGCCTTCTCGCCGCCCAGTTCGTCGAGCAGGATGGCGAAGGCCTGCGCGCCGGCCACGTCGCCGAGGTCGCGCATCAGCCGGTGGGCGACGTGGATGTACGGCGCCATCGGGTTGGCCTTGCGCAGCTGGTCCACCTCGAACGCGGTGGGCGCCTGGCCGCGGTCGCTGAAGTCGATGCCGTCAATCACTGGTGAGTTCCCCTGCTGCCATGCGCGCCCAGAGCGGGCGGCCGGTCGGTTTGGTGCCGAGCACGCTGTGCTGGCGGTCGGCGTTGAGCCGCGTCTTGCGGGCGCGCTCGGAGACGGCGAGGTAGCGGCGCGTGGTCTCGATGGACTCGTGGCCCATGAGCGCCCGGATGGTCTCGATGTCGGCGCCGTCGTCGTAGAGCTGCGTGGCGAAGGTCACGCGGAACCGGTGGATGCCCCACTCGCGCAGCTTCGCGGCCTTGGCGTACTTGCCCAGCAGCGCCTCGTGGCCGTCGACGGTGAGCTGGGCGCCGCGGTTCGGCCCGGCAAAGGCGACGAACAGCGCGTCGGGGTCGAAGTCGTACGGCAGGCCCTGGCGCTCCTCCAGCCAGTCCTGCAGCGTCTGCACGACCGGGCCTTCGAACGGCACGTCGCGTTCCTTGGCGCCCTTGCCGTTGACGCGCACCACGCCGCGGCGGCCGCTGAACTCGATGTCGCCCAGCCGCAGCGAGGCCAACTCCTCGCGGCGCAGGCCGGTGGTGAGCAGCAGCAGGACGATCGCGCGGTCACGGCGCTGGCTGCGTGGCACGCCTTGGTCGATGGCGCGGAACAGCGCCCGCAGGTGCTCGGTGGTGTATTTCTTCGGCGGCTTGGGCTTGCTGCGCGGGTGGCGCAGATCCGCGGTGGGGTTGTCCTCGGCCAGGCCGCGGCTACGGCGCCAGTCGTAGAAATTCCGCAGCGCCATGATCTGCTGCTTGCGCCAGCTGGCGCCGTTGCCGCAGCTGATCGCCAACCACCGCGCCCAGCGTTCGAAGTCCGCCAGCTTCGCCTGGCGGAAGTCGACGCCCTCGCCGGCCGCCCATTTCAGGAACCGGCCGATGGTCCGGGCGTAGGACTGGCCCGTTGTCGACGGCCTCGACCCGGTGTCGAAGACCAGGTGCGCCAGCCACAGCCACAGCTCGGCCAGCGAAGCCGGCGGCAGATGCATCGCCTCGACCCGCGTCATCACCTCGCGGAACCGCCGGTCGGTTGCGATCAGGTGCGCCCGGTGCTCGGGCAGCGCCAGCCCGTTGGGCAGCGGCGCCAGCGCCGCCAGCACCGCCGCCGGCAGCGGCGCAACGTCCGCGGCGTTCAAGCCGCACCCCCGATCCAGAACGGCCCCTTAGACCCCCTTCCATTTTTCGAGGGGGCAGTAGTTACGAACCTGAACAGATTTGTTAATTCTATGTGAAGGGGGGGTGTCGCCCCGGTCGGGGCGTCCTGCCACGGACCCTTATGGATCAATGACTTACGACGCCCCCCCACCCCTCCGCTGCCCGCTTCGTTCTGTCTCACTAGGTGGTGAGACTGGGCAGAGGCGCCAGCGGTTCGACCGGCCGCATCGCGGTCGTGGCGCGGCTTCGCGCCCTGTCGTTCCTGTTGCCACTGCACCAGTGCAACAACCGTGTTTGCGCGGCATTCGTTGATGCGGCGAATCACGAGACAGCCTCCGCGCTTGCGCCCTGGCGGAGTTCGCGCTGCTGATCACGCAGCGCGGCGATGCGCCTGTCGCGCTCATCGGCATCGATGTGGCCGAGCTTGTCGCACAGGTGACGGACGTCGTAGACCTGGTCTTCCAGCTTCGCGATCTGCTTCGCCCGTTCGGCCTCGGCGGGATCGACTGGCTTGATCGGTACGACCGTCGACGGCTGGCCGCGAATGATCTCGGCTGCATCCGTTCGTTTGCCCAGTGCACGCGTGACCAGGTAGCTGATCGGCTTCCCGATCTTGCCGGCCGCAGCGCCCTGCAGTTCTGCCACGGTGACGCCCTGCTCTGCTGCCAGCCTGACGTCAGGGCTTCCGCTGCTGCATTCGCTGTAACCCATTGCCTGCAGCGCGAGCGCCAAGGCGCTGGCCAGCTCAGAGTTCTTGGCGCTCGCAGGTGATGTATCTGGGGTAGGAGCTTTTCGTGTGGCGTGTGGCGTGTGGAGAGCTTCACCAGAGTGGGTATGCCGACGGGTGGACCCGCTGGGTGTACCCGTCGGGTCACCGGCTGGGTTCTTCTTGGGTTTGTTCTTCGCGCCGTTCACACGCGCCGTCTGGATGCGCTTCTGGGCCTTGGCGATCTCGGTGTCGGCCCGGCTGTTGTGCCGCAGGCCGTCCTCATCGTCGATCGGGAAGTAGCGGTCGGCGACCTTCACCACCGCCGCCTTGTCCGCAGCGCTGACCGCGCTGACGATCACGAACAGTTCGCCATGGGCCGCCGGCAGCGGCTCCTCTTCACCGTAGTACGCCATCAGCAGGCGCAGATAGGCGCCGTGCTCGAGCATCGTCAGGCGCGACGTGTCGCGCAGGTAGTCGCCGGGATAGAGCTCGAAGTAGTTCATGCGGCCGCCTTCAGGAAGGTCAGCCAATGAGTTCCGGCCCGCTTGCCGGACGTGTGCCCGAACAGCGGCAGCTCAGGCGTCAGCGCCAGAATTTCGCGCAGCGGGATCTGCACCTCTGCCCACTTGAAGATCAGCGTCCCTTCGGGCTTCAGTACACGGAAGCACTCCGCGAAGCCTGCACTCAGATCGTTCTGCCAATCAGCGCCCAGCTTCCCGTACTTGGCGGCCAGCCAACTGCGCGGACCTGCCCGTACCAAATGGGGCGGATCGAAGACAACAAGAGCGAATGCGCCATCAGCGAACGGGAGGCTGCGGAAGTCCAGCAGCGCGTCCGGGTGAATCGACAGTGCACGGGTGCCGTCTTCGCGATGCGTGCGGTCGGTGACAACCAAAGACTCATGCCGGCGGTCGCCGAACATGCAACGCTGGTCATCGCGGTTGAACCACATCATGCGGCTGCCGCAGCAGGGGTCCAGGACCGACGGCGTCGAGGCCGAGACCAGTGTTTCTGGCAGGTCCGCCCTGCCAGGCGCATGCTGCGATCGCGCCTCTGCACTCTGAGCAGACGGCCGGTGATGCGTGTGGATCGAGTCGTTCACCGATTATCCTTCAATCGGCGAAACGCTATTTGAATCAGTCAGTTAGCGCGGCTTTATGCCCGTAAACTAATGTACATTATGTAATTATTGGATCGACTGGGCCGGACCGATAGGTGGCGCCCTGACCGCGGGCGCCACCTCAAAGTCAGAACCAGGTCCGCAGCCCGAGCACGATCTTGGTGCCGTCTGGTGCCTCACCCATCGCGTCACGCAGGTCGCGCGTGTCGCCGTACGCACGTTCGTGCACGACGCCGATGTACGGGGCGAACTTGCGGGTGAACTCGTAGCGCAGGCGCAGGCCGGCCTCCGCCTTGGTGAGACCACTGCCGATGCCGCGCGTGGGATCATCGCGGCGCGCCAGTTCGAGTTCGACCACGGGCTGCAGGATCAGCCGGTTGGTCAGCAGCAGTTCGTACTCGAGTTCGAGTTCGCCGATGACCTGGCCGCCTTCACCGGCGTACGCCATCGCCGAGACCTCGAACATGTACGGCGCGAGGCCCTGGATGCCGACGGCTGCGAAGGTCTGCGATGGCCCCGGCCGGAACGATTGGCGAGCGCCGGCGACGACGTCCCACCATGGCGAGATGCTGCGCCCATAGAGCACGTCGAGATCTGCGGCGTGCGTCCGCCCTGCACTGCGTTCGCCGCTGGCTTTCAGCCACAGCCGATCGATGTCGCCGCCGATCCATGCGTCCGCTTCCCAGGCCTGGCCGCTGTCGTGGTCGCCATCGAACACTTCCAGCCGGTTGATCCGGACAAAGCTGTGAATCGCGTCGCCGTGCATCTCGTGGCCGTGCAGATGGTCGGGGAACGCGGCGGCGCGATCGGCGTCGGTGATCGGTGGCAGAGGTTCTCGCGGCGGATGGTCGGCTGGTAGATCGCCGGCGGGCTTTGCAGGTTCACCTCGATGGTGTGCGTGTGCGCCATCGGCTACGGGCGGCACAGGCGTCTTGGGGGAAGCAGGATGCCCTGTGTGCCCTGCGTGAGACGCGTTATCCCGGGCGGCGTCGGGTTCGGCTGCGGCTTGGTTGCGATGCTGCGCATGCGAGCCTTCCGCACGCCCGCCGGTCGCGCCTGCAGGTTCGCCATGCCCGCTGCCATGCGCCTGATGCGTGGCCGCCGGGGCTGTATCGAGGCGCGGCGTCGCCGCGGGTTCTGCTGGCCTGCGGTGATGCGCATGGGGATCCGCAGCCGGCGCTGTCGCAGGTTTCGAAGCGCGTGGCGGCGTCGATGTTGCGCGCGGTTGCGCTGGCTTTTCTACGGGCTTTGCAGGCGGCGCATGATGCCCATGCGCGCTGTGCTGTGCGTGCGCGCTGCCGATCGCGGCACACAATGCAGCGGCCAGCACGCCGATGGGTGCGAATGTCGACAAGGCGCTCATTCGACCACCTGCACTTCGCGGAACATGCCCGCTTCCATGTGGTACAGCAGATGGCAGTGATAGGCCCATCGTCCGAGCGCATCGGCGCGTACGCGGTAGCTGCGTTTTGAGCCCGGCGGCATGTCCACGGTGTGCTTGCGCAGCTGGAAGTTGCCCTGCGCGTCTTCGACGTCGCTCCACATGCCGTGCAGATGGATCGGGTGCGTCATCATCGTGTCGTTGACCAACACCACGCGCAGGCGTTCACCGTAGTTGAGCCGCAAGGGCTCGGCGTCGGCGAACTTGATGCCGTCGAACGACCACGCGAACTTTTCCATGTGGCCGGTCAGGTGCAGCTCGATCTCGCGCCCCGGCGCGCGGCCGTCCGGATCGTCGAACAGGCTGCGCATCATCCCGTAGGTCAGCACGGTGCGGCCGTTGTCGCGCAGGCCGATACCCGGATCGTCGAGCCTGTGCGTCGGCGCCATCGTCTGCATGTCGACCAGCGGATTGTTGCGCTCGCTGTCGGGATGCGCCTGCATCGCGCTGGCGCCGTGATTTTCGCCGTGCCCCCTCGCGGCATGCTGCATAGACGCATGATCCATCGCGGCGTGATCCACACCATGCCCCATCGCGGCATGATCGGGCGCACTCCCCTGCCCCGCGCCGTGCCCGGCATGACCACCACCATGCATCCCGCCGTGGCCCATGTCGTCCATGGTCAGGATCGGTCGCGCGTCCACATCCGGCACCGGCGTACGCAGACCTTCGCGCACGGCGAGCGTGCCGCTGACGAACCCGGTGCGGCCCATGTCCTGGGCGAAGATCGTGTAGGCGTCTTGGCCGGACGGCTCGACGATCACATCGAACGTCTCGGCCACCGCGATGCGGAACTCGTCGACGCTGACCGGATGCACGTACTGGCCGTCGGCTGCGACCACCGTCATCTTCAAGCCCGGAATGCGCACATCGAAGTACGTCATCGCCGAGCCGTTGATGAAGCGCAGGCGGACCTTTTCGCCACTGCGGAACAGCGCCGTCCAGTTGCCCGGCGAGGTCGTGCCGTTCATCAGATAGGTGTAGGTGTGCGCGTTGACGTCGGAAATGTCGGTCGGCGTCATGCGCATCTGGCCCCAACCACGGCGCTCGGCCAGCGTTGCCCGCAGGCCCTCCTCGCGCGCGTCGCGGACGAAGTCGCCGAGCGTGCGCTTGTAGTAGTTGTCGTGCTCAGCCATTTTCTTGAGCCGCGCGAACAATGCCTGCGGCGGCAGGTCGGTCCAGTCGGTCAACAGCACGACGTAGTCGCGGTCGAACGCGAACGGCTCCGGCTCGATCGGGTCGATGATCAGCGCGCCGTACATGCCGGCCTGTTCCTGGAAGCCGGAATGGCTGTGGTACCAGTAGGTGCCGCCCTGGCGCACGTCGAAGCGGTATTGGAACGTCTCGCCGCGGTGGATGCCATCGAAACTCAGGCCCGGCACGCCGTCCATGTTCGACGGCAGCAGGATGCCGTGCCAGTGGATCGAGGTCATGTCGCCGTAGATCGAACCGGCCGGCAATGCGTTGCGCACGCGCAGGTCGACCGTGGTGCCTTCGCGCCAGCGCAGGATCGGTGCCGGCAGCGAGCCGTTGATCGTGGCCGCTGGGCGCGTGCGGCCGGTGAAGTTGACGAGGGTCTCGCCGACGACGAGGTCGAAATCGGTGCCGGCGAGCACGCGGCTCGTCGGCGATTGCAGCGCCCAGCTGGCGCGCGGCCACAGGCCGGCACCTGCGGCGGCGATGCCGCCCAGCGCGAGGCCCTGCACGAAACGTCGGCGCGACGGCGCAACGCCATCGTCCGCGGGAATTCGGAATGTCATGTCTGCTCCAGATCGGATGTCGGGTCGCGAGGCGACCCATGCCCTGCCCCTATCGAGGCAGCGAGTGCGATCAGGCGCGGTGGATCGGAGGTCGGACGGGATCGTCGAGATGCGGCGCGGCGCGATCTTCGGCCACATGGGCGACGACGACCGTACGGCCACTGGATGCGGCGATGCGCGGCACCACCGGCAACACGCTGCCGCAGCCATGCAGACAGAGGCAGTCGCCGCCGTCGCAACAACTGTCGGGTGTGGGTTGTTCGTGCGTGTCCGCCGCCGCGGCGGCGGAATCCGACGCTATCGCATGGCAAGGCGGCGGCGTTTCGGAAGCCCCATGCGTGGCATGCGACGTCGATTGCGCAGGTTCCGCGGCTGCGAATACGGCGCCCATGCCGTCGAACGCCAGCAGGACGGCGAGCAACAGATGCAGCAGCACGAGCGCGGAAGAACGCATGCGGGGAGTATACGGCGACGGGCCTGCGCGCCACGTGGCGCATTGGCCGGCCGCACATAGCAGAACGTGCAACCCTTGCGAGCTGCCCGTCTGCTTGAAAAGTGGCGTCCCCACGGGGATTCGAACCCCGGTGTCCACCGTGAAAGGGTGGTGTCCTAGGCCTCTAGACGATGGGGACGCAGAAACCTGCATCATTCTATCGATCGGCCTTTAATCGACAGACAAATTGTGGTGGAGCCAGGCGGGATCGAACCGCCGACCTCCTGCATGCCATGCAGGCGCTCTCCCAGCTGAGCTATGGCCCCACGTTTGGGAGCGCGAAAGTGTAGTGTTCCGTGTCGGCAACGTCAACAGAATTTCGCACTTCCTTCGTTCGCATCGATTCGTTCCGGGGAACGTCTCAGCCGGTGGCGCCGGCCTCGCTGCGATCGAGCCGCGCATCATCCTGATTTGGACGCAGGCTTGCAAGCCCATGTCCCTGATCGTCGAGATACTGCAGCCATTTTCCGAGGAAGGTGTTCATGCGCAGGCGGTGATCGACCACTTCTTCCGGCGGCGGAAACATGCCGATCACGTCCTGCCAGCGGCGGCCGACATAGCAATGCGTCGCCTCGACCTGCCCTGCATCCCGGTACAGACGCAGATGCGCAGACGGATCCGGTTCGCCGGTCACCGGGTCGAGCATCGCGTAGCTCAGGCGCAGTTGCGTCGTGTACGGATGCTGCTCGATGACGTCGAGAAACACCGGCAACGCGCCTGGCACGTCGGACCGGAAGCGTCCGGGTGCGAGGCTCGCGGGATCGAACAGGCGCACCAGGCGCTCGTGGTTCTCCGCATACAGCGCCATCAGCCAGCCGAACCGGCCCATCGAAGGGACGCGTGGGCGGCGGCGGGTCAGGACTTTTTCCATGGATCGATGCTACATCCGCAGCGATGAATCCGTCAGGATCGAACACAGTCGCTTGGGATGGGATTCGGGGCCTGCAGGCCCCATCTCCGGCGCGACCGCTTCAATACATCACGCGCTCGATGCCCAGTGTCGACAGCACCTTGCTCGAGATCTCCTCGATCGACGTGTGCGTGGTGCTCAGCGACGGCATGCGCTCGGCGCGGAACAACGCCTCGGCCGCGCTCACTTCGTGCTTGCAGGTCTCCAGCTTCGCGTACCGCGAGTTCGGCCGGCGTTCCTGACGGATCTGCGCCAGGCGCACCGGGTCGATCGTCAGTCCGAACAGCTTGGCGCGGTGCGCGCGCAGTCGCGGCGGCAGGCGATCATGTTCGAGATCCTCTTCGGTCAACGGGTAGTTCGCTGCGCGCACTCCGTGATGGAGCGCGAGATACACGCAGGTCGGCGTCTTGCCTGCGCGCGATACCGCGACCAGGATCACATCGGCCTCGTCGTAGTTCGTCGCCATGCCGTCGTCGTGGGTCAGGGCGAAGTTCATCGCGTTGATGCGGCGGTGGTAGGTCTCGAAATCGACCATGCCATGCGCGCGACCGACGCGCGACTCGCGCGTCTCCAGCAGTTCGCGCTCCAGCGGTTCGATGAACGGCGCGAACACGTCGAGCACCAGCGCCCCGCTCTCCCCGAGGACCAGGGCCAGGCCGGTGTCGACGCAGGAGCTGATGACAATCGGGCGCACGCCCATCGCCTCGCCACGCGCACGGATCAATACCGCGACTTCGCGCGCGCGGGTCTCATTGTCGACGAACGGAATCCGATTGGTACTGAACTGCGTGCCGCTGAACTGGGTGAGCAGACTGTGGCCGATGGTTTCGGCGGTGATGCCCGTGCCGTCGGACACGTAGAACACCGGGCGGGGACTGGACATACGGGCTCCGGAAGTCACGTGACGAGCGCCGCGGCGCCCGGGAGGGCTAAAATAGCCGTTCGATGCCGGGCCTGCCCGACCTCCTTCTCGATCAACGCGACACGGAGTCTCACCTTGAGCGCCAACATCCTGTGGCTGCATGACCTGCGCCTGTCCGACCTCGCCCAGGTCGGCGGCAAGAACTCGTCCCTCGGCGAGATGATCGGCAACCTCGCCAAGCTCGGCGTGTCGGTCCCCGGCGGTTTCGCCACCACGGCGGATGCATTCAAGGCGTTCATCGCCCACAACGATCTGCACCAGCGCATCTTCGATCGCCTGGCGCCGCTGGACGTCGAAGACGTCGCCGCGCTGACCGCAGCCGGCAAGGAAATCCGCAGCTGGGTCATCGACGCGCCGCTGCAGCCCGATCTGGATGCCGACATCCGCGCCGCCTACGACAAGCTGGCAGCGGAAAACGGCGGCGGTGACATCGCCGTGGCGGTGCGCTCGTCGGCGACTGCCGAAGATCTGCCCGATGCCTCGTTCGCCGGCCAGCAGGAGACGTTTCTCAACGTCACCGGCGCCGACGACGTGGTGGTCAAGGTCAAGGAAGTCTTCGCCTCGCTCTACAACGACCGCGCAATCGCCTACCGCGTCCACCACGGCTTCAAGCACGAGGACGTGTTCCTGTCGTCGGGCGTGCAGCTGATGGTGCGTTCGGACATCGGCGCGTCCGGCGTGCTGTTCACGCTCGACACCGAATCCGGCTTCCGCGACGTGGTGTTCGTGACTTCGAGCTTCGGCCTGGGCGAGATGGTCGTCCAGGGCGCGGTGAACCCGGACGAGTTCTACGTCTACAAGCCCACGCTGCGCGCCGGCAAGCCGGCGATCCTGCGTCGCGGCATCGGCAGCAAGCAGCTGCGCATGGTCTATTCCGATGTACCCGGCGAGCGCGTGCGCATCGAAGACACGCCGGCCGACCTGCGCGACACCTTCTCGATCACCGACGAGGACGTGCAGGAACTCTCGCGCCAGGCGCTGATCATCGAGGAGCACTACAAGCGCCCGATGGACATCGAATGGGCGAAGGACGGTGCCAGCGGCAAGCTGTTCATCGTGCAGGCGCGCCCGGAGACGGTGAAGTCGCGCACCAAGAACACCCAGATCGAGCGTTTCTCGCTCGAGCAGCGTGGCGAGGTGGTCTGCGAAGGCCGCGCGATCGGCCAGAAGATCGGCGCCGGCGTCGCCCGCGTGGTGCGTTCGCTCGACGACATGAGCCGCGTGCAGCCCGGTGACGTACTGGTCGCCGACATGACCGATCCCGACTGGGAGCCGGTGATGAAGCGCGCCGCCGCGATCGTCACCAACCGCGGCGGCCGGACCTGCCACGCGGCGATCATCGCCCGCGAACTCGGCGTGCCCGCGGTCGTCGGCACCGGCAATGCGCTGGAGACGATCGAGGACGGCCAGGAAGTCACGATCAGCTGCGCCGAAGGCGACACCGGCTTCATCTACAGCGGCATCCTGCCATTCGAACGCATCACCACCGATCTGACCTCGATGCCCGAGGCGCCGCTGAAGATCATGATGAACGTCGCCAACCCCGAGCGCGCGTTCGACTTCGGCCAGTTGCCCAACGCCGGCATCGGCCTGGCGCGTCTGGAGATGATCATCGCCGCGCACATCGGCGTGCATCCCAATGCCCTGCTCGAGTACGACAAGCAGGACGCGGACACGAAGAAGAAGATCGACGCCAAGACCATCGGTTACGGCAGCCCGGTCGATTTCTACGTCAACCGTCTGGCTGAAGGCATCGCCACGCTGACCGCGTCGGTCGCGCCGAACCCGGTGATCGTGCGTCTGTCGGACTTCAAGTCCAACGAGTACGCGAACCTCATCGGCGGCAAGCGCTACGAGCCGGAAGAAGAGAACCCGATGATCGGCTTCCGCGGCGCCAGCCGCTATGTCGATCCGTCGTTCACCGAGGCCTTCGCGCTCGAATGCCGCGCGGTGCTCAAGGTCCGCAACGACATGGGCCTGGAGAACCTCTGGGTCATGATCCCGTTCGTGCGTACGCTCGACGAAGGCCGTCGGGTCATCGAGGTGCTGGAGAAGAACGGCATCAAGCGTGGCGAGAACGGCCTGAAGATCATCATGATGTGCGAGCTGCCGTCGAACGCGCTGATGGCCGACGAGTTCCTCGACATCTTCGACGGCTTCTCGATCGGCTCCAACGATCTGACCCAGCTCACCCTGGGTCTGGACCGCGATTCGTCGGTCGTCGCCCATCTGTTCGACGAGCGCGATCCTGCGGTCAAGAAGCTGCTGTCGATGGCGATCAAGGCCGCGCGCGCCAAGGGCAAGTACATCGGCATCTGCGGCCAGGGGCCGAGCGACCATCCGGATCTCGCCCAGTGGCTGATGGACGAAGGTATCGAGTCGGTGTCGCTCAATCCCGATACGGTCGTCGACACCTGGCTCAAGCTCGCGAAGTCGAAGGCGAAGCAGTCCGCTGCCTGAGATGACATGCACTTAATGCCGCATCGGCCAGTCTGATGCGGTCCACGAGCCCCGCTCCGGCGGGGCTCGTCTGTTTCAGGGCCGCGGTGTGCGGGCCCGCCCGACCCCGAATGGAGGGAAACGCGTGTTTCAATTCGAATCCGTGCACTGGAACCAGTTGCTGGTCCTGTGGGGCCCCACGCTGTTGAAGGCCGCCGCGGTGATGCTGGTCGGCATGTGGCTCGCGCGCCGGCTCAGCGGCATGGTGCCTGGCGCCCTCACCCGCTTCGGTTTCGATCCGATGCTGGGCAATTTCCTGCGCAACATCGCCTACATCGCCGCCGTGGTGGTCGTGGTCGTGGTCGCGCTCGGTACGCTGGGTGTGCAGACCGCGCCACTGCTCGCGGTCATCGGCACCGCCGGTCTCGCGATCGGCCTCGCGCTCAAGGACTCGCTGTCCAACATCGCCTCGGGCGTCATGCTGGTGACGCTGCGCCCGTTCCATGTCGGCGACGTCGTGACGATCGCAGGCCAGACCGGCACCGTGCGCGAAGTGCGCATTTTCCAGAGCGTGGTGGAAGGTGCGGACAAGCAGTTGCACACCATTCCCAACAACCTGATCACCTCCGACGTGATCACCAACCTGACGACACAGGGCATCCGCCGCGTCGAACTGGTGATCGGCATCGGCTATGGCGACGACATCGAGCAGGCGCGCAGCGTGGCGCTGGAACAGGTGCGCGCCGATGCGCGCGTGCTCGAGGAGCCGGGCGCCGATGCGGTGGTCTACGAACTCGGCGACAACGCCGTGAACCTGGGGATCCGCTGTTTCGTGAAGTCGTCGGACTGGTTCGGTACCAAGACCACGCTGCTCGAACGCATCAAGACCGCCTACGACGCGGCAGGCATCAGCATTCCGTACCCGCAGCGCGATACCCACCTGTATCTCTACGACGGCGAAGGCAAGCGGGCGTCGCTCCCGGCGCCTGCACCGCGCGAAGACACCGCCGTTCGCTGACGCCCTGTCCGGCTGATCCGGTGGCGCTGCCCGTCAGACCGTCGGCGACGCCAGCGCCGCCATGTGCCGGCGGTAGTGGCGGAGCTCATCGATCGAATCGCGCACATCGCTGAGCGCGGTGTGCGCCGAATGCTTGGTGAAGCCGGCCAGCACCTGCGGCGCCCAGCGGCGCGCGAGTTCCTTGATCGTGCTGACGTCGAGATTGCGGTAGTGGAAGAACTTCTCCAGCGCCGGCATCTGCCGGTGCAGGAAGCGGCGGTCCTGGCAGATCGAGTTGCCGCACATCGGCGACTTGCCCGGCGCGGCCCACTGCTGCAGGAATTCGAGTGTGCGCGCCTGTGCTTCCGCCAGGCCGACGCCCTGCTCCAGTGAACGCTGCCACAGGCCGGAGCGGCGATGCTGGCTGCGGTTCCAGTCGTCCATCGCTTCGAGCACATCGAGCGGCTGCACGATCGCCAGCTCCGGGCCTTCGGCGAGGACGTTGAGCTCGGCGTCGGTGACGATGGTGGCGATCTCGAGGATCCGGTCGTGGTCGGTATCCAGACCGGTCATTTCCAGGTCGATCCAGATCAGCCTGCCTTCGATGGCCTTGTCGGCATTCATGCGTGCATTCGCCTTACGCGGAGTGACGGCGCATGATATCGCAGCCGCCGCTGCCGCCAGGTCCGCAGTGTTCCCTTCCCAGATGTTGTCCAATCCCGCCTTGACGCACTACGCCATTCTCACCGCGATGCTCGCCCCGGCGTTCTTCCTGACCGCCACTGCCTCGCTGCTCGGATCCGCGAATGCGCGTCTCGCCCGTGTCATCGATCGCACCCGCTCGCTGCTGCGTGATCTGGCCGAAGACGAAGGCAACGATCCCGAAGACCGTCGCGTGCTCGAAGCGCGCATCGCGCTGCAGCGTCGTCGCAGCCGCATCATCCTGCGCGGCAGCCAGCTGCTGTACGTGGCGATCAGCTGCTTCGTCGGCACCAGCCTGACGGTCGCAGCTGATTCCCTGCTCGACCACCGCTTCGAACAGGCGCCGACCCTGCTCGCCTGCCTCGGCGTGCTGGCGATGTTCGCGGCCAGCCTGCTGCTGGCGCGCGAGGCTTCGATGGCCGTGCATGCGGTCAACGAGGAAATGGACGACGCGCATCGCCGGGCGAACCGGCGCAGTCCGTTGATCTGAGTTTTGGTGGTCCTTCTCCGTCTTGAACGGCGTGACGTCCGGGGTAGAAGGCGCACGACGGGCGGATGCGGGTTTCTTCTAGCTTTTGGCCCGAGATGCCCTGCCCTCACCCGAAGTGCTGCGCGCGTCGATCCCGGATCCAGTCCGGGGCAGGCTCTCTCCCGGAGGGAGAGGTGCTGATTGGCTGCGATCTGAAAAAAACGCGCGTTGATCTGGCGCGAGCGATCAGCGCGGCGGCAGGCCGCGCTTGCGGCGGAAATAGTTCGTCAGCATCGGTCCGGCGACATCGGCCAGGACGCCGCCGGTGACCTCGATGCGATGGTTGTGGCGCGTATCGCCGAGCACATCGAACACGCTGCCGGCGGCGCCTGTCTTCGGATCGAATGCGCCGAACACGACCCGCGCGACGCGTGCGTGGATCATCGCCATCGCGCACATCGCGCAGGGCTCCAGCGTCACGTACAGCGTGCAGCCGATCAGCCGGTGATTGCCGAGCGCAGTCCCCGCGCGCCGCATCGCGACGATCTCGGCATGCGCGCTCGGATCATGCTCGGCGATGTTGCGGTTCCAGCCTTCGCCGATGACCGTGCCATCGGCGCTCACAACCAGAGCGCCGACCGGAATCTCGTCGTCCTCGTGCATCGCGCGCTCGGCCAGGGCCAAGGCACGCGTCATCCACGCGACATCGCTGTTCTCGGCTTCGGGAATGGCAGGCGACGACATCGACACCTCAACGCGTCTCGCGGAGATGCGCGGCGAAGCCCTGCACGAAGGCGCCGAGCTGCGCACGCACCTTGTCGTCCTGCAGCGTGCCGTCTTCCCTGAAGGCCTGGCCCGCGCGCGAGACCAGCAGTCGACCGCCCGCCCACTGCCGGCATCCGAGCGTGCGCAGCACCGGCAGCCACGCGGTCTGCGCCAGAATCGTGCCGAAGCCGCCGAGCGATGCGCCGATGACGGCGACGGGGCGATCGCCGAACAACGCGGGAATGCCGCTGCCCGGGCGCGACAGCCAGTCGATCGCGTTCTTGAACACGCCGGGGATGCCGTTGTTGTACTCGGGCGTCACCAGCAACAGGCCATCGGCCGCGAGGATCTGCGCTTTCAGCGCGTCGACCGCCGCCGGGATGCCGTCGCGCGCTTCGACATCGCCGTCGTAGAGGGGAATGCCGTGCAGCGTGGCGGTCTCGATCGTCAGCTCGTCGGACGCGAATCCCTGCGCGGCGCGCAGCAGGCCGGTGTTGTAGGAGGCCGCGCGCAGGCTGCCGGAAATGCCGAGAATCCTGACCAATTCGCACCTCGCCGTCGCGTTGGCGGCGCTGTGCCGCAGTCGGCGGCGACTTTACCGCAGGCGCGATCGCACGGCGCGGCTCAACGCGAATCGCGTCGCCATTGCGCGGCCTCCTCGCGGATCAGCGCGCGCTCCGTCGCGTCGAGACGTTCCAGGCTGCGCACCTGCTGCGCGGTGCGCGGATTGGCGACCAGCAGCGCTTCGTGGCGCAGCATGAAATCCCAGTACAGGCGCGTGTACGGGCAGGCCTGCGGGCCGGTGCGCTGGCCCGGGTCGAACGGGCACCGGCGGCAATAACTGCCGGCACTCATGCGTTCGATGTAGCGGCCGCTGGCGATGTAGGGCTTGCTGGACATCAGCCCGCCGTCGGCGAACTGGCTCATGCCGAGCACGTTGGGCATCTCCACCCATTCCACCGCATCGACGTAGACGGCGAGAAACCAGTGGTGCACCTGCGCCGGCTCGACGCCCAGCAGTTGCGCGTACAGGCCGATGACCATCAGCCGCTGGATGTGGTGGGCGTAGCCGAGGTCGAGCGTCTGCCGCAGCGCGTCGGCCAGGCACGGCATCGGCGTGTCGCCCGTCCAGTAGAAGCCGGGCAGGTCGCCGCTCGCCTGCAGCGCGTTGGTGTCGGCGTAGCGCGGCATCTGCGTCCAGTACACACCGCGCACGTATTCGCGCCAGCCGAGGATCTGGCGGATGTAGCCCTCGGCCGCCGCCAGCGGCGCCCTGCCCGCCCGCCATGCGGCCTCCGCGGCGTCGACGACTTCCCTCGGATGCAGCAGCTTGAGATTCAGCGCCGATGCGATCTGCGAATGCCACAGCCACGGCGCGTCCGGCCACAGCGCGTCCTGCCAGCGGCCGAAGGCCGGCAGGCGCTCGTCGATGAAGCGCTCGAGCGCGTGCAGCGCCTGCGCCCGGGTGACCGGCCAGGCGAACGCATCCAGACTGCCGGGGTGATCGGTGAGGCGCGTGCGCACCAGATCGAGCACCTCGCGCGTGATCGCATCGGGTTCCACCTGCGGTGGTCCGGGCACGGCGCCCGGGCCCTGCGCCTCGAATGGCGCGCGGTTGTCGGTGTCGAAGTTCCAGCGGTCGCCTGCGGGCGCGTCGCCGTCCATCAGCACGCGATGCGTGTGGCGCATGTGCCGGTAGAAGGTTTCGAGCCGGAGTGCGGGCTGCCCACGCGCCCACGCGGCGAATGCGCGGACGTCGCAATAGAAGTGCCGGTCGGCTTCGATGACCAGTTGGACGCCCGCGGCCGAGGTCGCGTCGCGGATCGCCTGCAGCACGCGCCAGTCGCCCGGCGCGGTCATCCGCACCGTCTGCGGCCGCAGGCGGGCGATCGCCGCGGCCAGTTCCGCGCCGAGGGCGCCGCGATTCCCCGGATCGTCGAGCGTGCGGTAGTCGACCGTCCAGCCGTCGGCACGCCGGTCCTGCGCGAAGTGCCGCATCGCGCTCAGGAACAGCGCGGTCCGCATCTTCGTCGACCACACGTGCGTGGATTCTTCGGCGACCTCCGCCATCCAGACGACATCGCATGCCGGATCACAGCCGTCGAATGCGGCCGCGGACGGATCGAGCTGGTCGCCGAGCACGACGATGAGATGGCGCACCCGGAACTCAGACATCGCGGGATGTCTCCGGCGTGGTTGCAGCGTGCTTGTTGCGCCGGCAGCGTTCCGAGCAGTAACGCACCTCGTCCCAGGTCTTCGCCCAGGCACGGCGCCAGGTCATCGTGCGCCCGCAGACCGCGCAGGGCTTGCTGGGCAGATAGGCCTTGTTGCCGGCGAACTCGCCATTGCGCTTGCGTGGCATCGCTACCCTGCCCTGTCCGTGCAGCGACGCGATGATCCGGAGCCGCGTCGCTGCGCCTGCGATTGGCCGGGCGCCGAACGCGCGAACGCCGCGCCGCCGCTGCGGGCAGCGGCGCCATGCGTGCTCAGGCGCCGCATGCGAATACCAGGAACTGGTGCAACGCCTCCGCCGGCGTGGACAGGGCGTCGTCCGGCCGCCAGACCAGACCGACTTCCATCGGCGGGATCGCGTCGTCCAGCGTCCGCACGTCGATCCGCCGCCCTTCCAGAGACCACGGCCGATAGACCATGTCCGACAGGATGCTCACCCCGAAGCCGTAGGCCACCAGGCCGCGCAGCGCTTCCAGCGACGAGGTGCGGAAGGCGACGTTGGGCTCGCGCTGTATCGACTGCCAGTAGCGCAGCGCCGAGGCTTCGCCCTCGTCCACCTTCAGCATGATGTAGGGATGTTCCGCCACATCGGCCAGCCCGATCACCGGCAATGCGGCAAGCGGGTGCGACTCGGCCAGCCACAACTGCCGGCGCGAGCGGATCAGCAACTGCCGCTTCAGGGTGTAGGGTTCGACCATGTTGGAGATGATGCAGAGGCCAAAGTCGAGCGCGCCCTCGGCCACGCCGCGTTCGATCTCGACCCGGTCCATGTCGATCAGGTCGATCTCCACCAGCGGGTAGGAGCGCTTGAACCGGGCCAGCAGGCTGGGCAGGAAGTAGCCCAGCACGGTGTAGGACGCCCCCACCCGTACGGTGCCGGCCAGGGTGTTGGCCAGGAACATCGGCTCGCTGAGCGCGTCCTGCAGGGTGTCGAGGATGTGGCGCACGTGCTGGTGGAAGCGATGGCCTTCCGCCGTCAGCGCCACGCCGTGCGGCATCCGGTCGAACAGGCGGAGACCCAGCAGGGTCTCCAGCTGGGCGACCGCGGTGGTGATGACCGACTGCGAGACGTGCAGCTTGCGCGCGGCCTGCGAGAACTGCCCCAGCTCCGCCGCTTCGGCGAAGTAGCGGAGCTGGCGCAGCGACATGTTGGCGGGGATCTGCACGGCGCACCTCCATTGGACTTTCGGTATCTGATTAAACGATACCTCATAGTCAATTAAACAAATTTACGATATTCGTCCCCGCCTTTAGACTTCACCTCTGGCGGACTGCGTCACGCTCCACCCCGCCTCGAAGCCACGGGCCGACGCCCGTCAGACCGGGAGAAGCGTTCTTGCACTGTGCCCCGTCCAGTCCGCCCCCGCGCGCGCATGCCGCGCGTGCCGCCTCGACGCCGTCCGCTCCGGAACCCGTCCGTACCGCCATCGCCTGCGCCCCCCGCCGCCGGCATGCCTGCAGCTCCATGACCCATGCCCAGCGAGGCCCCTGACATGTCCACATCCCAGAATCCGGCCGCGACCGAACCCTTGCGGTTGCACGTGCCCGAGCCGAGTGCCCGTCCAGGCCAGGCCACCGACTTTTCCTATCTGCAGCTCACCCCGGCCGGCAGCGTCGACAAGCCCGCGCTGGACGTGACCGCCCAGCAGACCATGCCGATGACCCGGCAGCTGATCCGCGTGCTCGACGACAACGGCGACGCCGTCGGTCCGTGGGCCGCCGACATCGACGACGAGGTGCTGCTGCGCGCGATGCACGCGATGCTCAAGACCCGCGCGTTCGACGCGCGCATGCTGATCGCGCAACGCCAGAAGAAGACCTCGTTCTACATCCAGTGCACGGGCGAGGAAGCCATCGCGGTCGGCCAGACGCTGGCGCTGCGCGACGGCGACATGCAGTTCCCGACCTATCGCCAGCAGGGCATCCTGATCGTCAAGGACGTGCCGCTGGTCAGCATGATGTGCCAGATCCTGTCGAACGCCGCCGACCCGCTGAAGGGCCGCCAGCTGCCGATCATGTATTCGTACAAGGACGCCGGCTTCTTCTCGATCTCCGGCAACCTGACCACCCAGTACATCCAGGCCGTGGGCTGGGCGATGGCCTCGGCGATCAAGGGCGACACCAAGATCGCGACCGCGTGGGTCGGCGACGGCGCGACGGCCGAAGGCGATTTCCATGCCGCGCTCGTCTTCGCGCACGTCTATCGCGCGCCGGTGATCCTCAACGTGGTCAACAACCAGTGGGCGATCTCGACGTTCCAGGCGATCGCCGGTGGCGAGAACACCACCTTCGCCGCGCGCGGCGCCGCGTACGGCATTCCGTCGCTGCGCGTGGACGGCAACGACCTGCTCGCCGTCTATGCCGCCTCGCGCTGGGCGGCCGAGCGTGCGCGCAGCAACCTGGGCTCGACGATGATCGAATGGGTGACCTACCGCGCCGGTCCGCACTCGACCTCGGACGATCCGTCCAAGTACCGCCCGGCCGACGACGCCCAGCACTTCCCGCTCGGTGATCCGATCGACCGCCTCAAGGCCCATCTGGTCAAGCGCGGCCTGTGGAGCGACGAGCAGCACGAGACAGTGCGCGCCGAACTCGACGCCGAAGTCTCGCGTGCGTTGAAGGAAGCGGAAACCCACGGCCTGCTCGGCAGCGACAACCGTCCCGGTGCGGCCGACATGTTCAACGACGTCTACAAAGAGCTGCCCGACCATCTGCGTCGCCAGCGCCAGCAGTTGGGAGTCTGATCATGAGCGAAACCCAGAACAACGGCGGATCGCCGATGACGATGATCCAGGCGCTGCGCTCGGCGATGGACGTGATGCTCGAGCGCGACGACAACGTCGTCGTGTTCGGCGAGGACGTGGGCTACTTCGGCGGCGTGTTCCGCTGCACCGACGGCCTGCAGGCGAAGTACGGCAAGCAGCGCGTGTTCGACGCGCCGATCTCCGAAAGCGGCATCGCCGGCGCGGCGATCGGCATGGCCGCCTACGGCCTGCGCCCGGTCGCGGAAATCCAGTTCGCCGACTACATCTATCCGGCCTACGACCAGATCGTGTCCGAGGCCGCGCGCCTGCGTTATCGCTCGGGCGGCATGTTCACCTCGTCGCTGGTGTTCCGTACGCCCTGCGGCGGCGGCATCTACGGCGGCCAGACGCACAGCCAGAGCCCGGAGGCGATCTTCGCCCACGTGGCCGGCCTGCGCACGGTGATGCCGTCCAATCCCTATGACGCCAAGGGCCTGCTGATCGCCTCGATCGAGAACGACGATCCGGTGATCTTCCTCGAGCCCAAGCGCCTCTACAACGGCCCGTTCGACGGCCACCACGACCGTCCGGTCACGGCGTGGTCCAAGCACGCCGACAACCTCGTGCCCGAGGGGTACTACAGCGTGCCGCTGGACAAGGCGGCCATCGTCCGCGAAGGCAAGGCGGTCACGATCCTGACCTACGGCACCACCGTGTGGGTGGCGCAGGCCGCGGCCGAAGACGCCGGCATCGACGCTGAGGTCATCGACCTGCGCAGCCTGTGGCCGCTGGATCTCGACGCGATCACCGAGTCGGTCAAGAAGACCGGCCGCTGCATCGTGTTGCACGAGGCCACGCGCACCTGCGGCTTCGGCGCCGAGCTGGTCGCGCTGGTGCAGGAGCACTGCTTCTATCACCTGCAGGCACCGGTCGAACGCGTCACCGGCTGGGACACCCCCTACCCGCATGCGCAGGAATGGGACTACTTCCCGGGCCCGGCCCGGGTCATCGAAGCGTTGCAGCGCGTGCTGGAGGACTGAGCCATGGGACATCACGTCATCAAGATGCCGGACATCGGCGAAGGCATCGCCGAAGTCGAAGTGATCGCCTGGAAGGTCGAAGTCGGCGGTCAGGTCGCCGAGGACCAGATCGTGGCCGAGGTCATGACCGACAAGGCCATGGTCGAGATCCCCTCGCCCGTCGCAGGCACGGTCGTCTCGCTGGGCGGCAAGCCCGGCGAGATGATGGCCGTCGGTAGTGAACTGATCCGCCTCGAAGTCGAGGGCGCCGGCAATCTGAAGGCCGGTGCGGCCGAGCCGGAGCCGGCCGCCGCCAAGCCTGCCGAAGCGAAGACCGAACCGCCGAAGGTCGAGGCGTCTAAGCCTGCACCAGCGCCCGAGCCGAAGCCGGCTGCTGCACCTGCGAAAACCGCAGCACCTGCACCGGCGGCAAAGTCCGATACGCGCGGCGCAGTCACCAACAGCGTGCTCGCTGCCGGCGAACAGCCGCTGGCGTCGCCTGCCGTGCGTCGTCGTGCCTGGGATCTGGGCATCGAGCTGCGTTACGTGCCGGCGACCGGTCCGGGTGGTCGCATCCTGCACGCCGATCTCGATGCCTACGCCGAAGCCGGCGGCAAGGCGCAGCCGGTCGGCGGTGGCGCGGGCGGCAGCAGCTATGCGCGTCGCACCGGCGAAGAGCAGGTGCCGATCATGGGCCTGCGCCGCAAGATCGCGCAGAAGATGCAGCAGTCGTGGTCGAACATTCCGCACATCACCTACGTGGAAGAAATCGACGTCACCGAGGTCGAGGCGCTGCGCGCCAAGCTCAACGACCGCTGGGGCAAGACGCGCGGCAAGCTGACCCTGCTGCCCTTGCTGGCACGCGCGGTGGTGCTCGCGGCACGCGACTTCCCGCAGATGAACGCCCGCTTCGATGACGAAGCCAACATCGTCACCCGCTACGAGGGCGTGCAGCTCGGCATCGCGACGCAGAGCGCGGTGGGCCTGTCGGTACCGGTGATCGCGCATGCCGAATCGCTGGACCTGTGGCAGACCGCGGCCGAGATCGGCCGTCTCGCTGCCGCCGTGCGCGAAGGCAAGGCGACCCGCGATGAACTGTCCGGTTCGACCATCACCATCAGCAGCCTCGGCCCGGTCGGCGGCGTCGTGTCGACGCCGATCATCAACCACCCGGAAGTGGCGATCGTCGGCGTCAACCGCATCATCGAACGCCCGATGTTCCGCGAAGGCCAGGTCGTCGCGCGCAAGCTGATGAACCTCTCGTCCTCGTTCGACCATCGCATCGTCGACGGCATGGACGCGGCCGAATTCGTGCAGGCGATCCGTCAGCGCCTGGAAACCCCTGCACTGCTGTTCGTGGAGTAATCGATGTCCAACACCATTGAAACCCAGCTGCTGGTCATCGGCGGCGGCCCCGGCGGTTACATCGCCGGCATCCGCGCCGGCCAGCTCGGCGTCAAGACCATCGTCGTCGAAGGCGTCAATCCGGGCGGCACCTGCCTCAACATCGGCTGCATTCCGTCCAAGGCGCTGATCCATGCCGCCGAGGAATTCGCCAAGGTCGCGAGCTATGCGGCCGGCACGTCCCCGCTCGGCATCAGCGTGCAGGCGCCGGCGCTGGATCTGGCCAAGACCGTCGAGTGGAAGGCCGGCATCGTCAAGAAGCTCACCGGTGGCGTCAGCGCACTGCTGAAGAAAAACGGCGCGCAGCTGATCAAGGGCTGGGCGACGATCGTCGACGGCAAGACCGTCGAAGTCGCGGGCGCCGGTGAAGACGGCGGCGCGCTGCGCATCAAGTGCGAGCACCTGTTGCTGGCGACGGGTTCGGACGTCGTCGAGCTGCCGTTCCTGCCGTTCGGCGGCAAGGTGATCTCCTCGACCGAGGCGCTGTCGCCGACCGCGCTGCCGAAGCATCTGATCGTCGTCGGTGGCGGCTACATCGGCCTGGAACTCGGCACCGCCTACCGCAAGCTCGGCTGCGAAGTCACCGTGGTCGAAGCGCAGGACCGCATCCTGCCGGCCTACGACGCTGAGCTGACCAAGCCGGTCGCCACCCACCTGCAGAAAGCGGGCGTCAAGGTGCTGACCAGCCACAGCGTGCTCGGCCTGAGCGATGGCGGCGCGCTGCGCGTGCGCGATCCGGACGGCAACGAGCTGGCCCTCGATGCCGACCAGATCCTCGTCGCGGTGGGCCGTCGCCCGAAGACCGATGGCTTCAACCTCGAATCGCTGGGTCTCGATCTCGCCGGCAAGGCGATCAAGATCGACGACCAGTGCAAGACCTCGATGCGCAACGTCTGGGCGATCGGCGATGTCGCCGGCGAACCGATGCTCGCGCATCGCGCGATGGCGCAGGGCGAACTGGTGGCCGAAGTGGTCAGCGGCAAGAAGCGCCACTTCATGCCGGCAGCGATTCCGGCGGTGTGCTTCACTGATCCGGAAGTCGTCGTCGTCGGCCTGTCGCCGGACGAAGCCAAGGCACAGGGCATCGAGATCAAGACCTCGATGTTTCCGTTCGCGGCCAACGGCCGCGCGATGTCGCTGGAATCGACGGACGGCTTCGTGCGCGTGGTCGCGCGCGCGAACGATCACCGCATTCTCGGTTGGCAGGCGGTCGGCGTGCAGGTGTCGGAACTGTCGATTGCGTTCGTGCAGTCCATCGAGATGGGCGCGACGCTCGAAGACATCGCCGGTACCATCCACCCTCACCCGACGCTGGGCGAAGCCGTGCAGGAAGCCGCACTCCGCGCACTCGGCCACGCCTTGCACATCTGAGTGTCCCGCGCATGACTGACGCCACGTTCCCCACCTTCCGCCACGTCCCTTCTCAGCAGGCGCGCGCGCAGGCCGATCGCGAGAAGATCCTCGCCGATCCCGGTTTCGGCGTGCATTTCACCGACCACATGGTCGCCATCGACTGGACCGTCGAAGATGGCTGGCACGACGCGCATGTGCGGCCCTACGGCCCGCTGACGTTCTCGCCCGCCGCCGCGGTGCTGCATTACGGCCAGGAAATCTTCGAAGGTATGAAGGCGTTCCGGCATGCCGACGGTTCGGTGTGGACCTTCCGTCCGGAGTCCAACGGCCGTCGCCTGCAGCATTCGGCCCGCCGCATGGCGCTGCCGGAACTGCCGGTGGACCTGTTCGTCGAGTCGATCAAGCAGCTGGTCAAGACCGATGAAGCCTGGGTGCCGGGTGGCGGCGAGTCGAGCCTGTACATCCGGCCCTTCATGATCGCCAACGAGGATTTCCTCGGTGTGCGCCCCGCGCGCCGCGTGGCCTACTACGTGATCGCCAGCCCCGCTGGCGCCTACTTCAAGGGCGGCATCAAGCCGGTCTCGATCTGGCTCTCGCGCGACTACGCACGCGCAGGCCGCGGTGGTACCGGTTCGGCCAAGTGCGGCGGCAACTACGCGTCGTCGCTGCTGCCGCAGCGCGAGGCCGTCGAGAACGGCTGCGCGCAGGTGCTGTTCCTCGACGCGGAAACCAACACGTACGTCGAAGAACTCGGCGGCATGAACGTGTTCCTCGTGCAGAAGGACGGCAGCGTCATCACCCCGTCGCTGACCGGCAGCATCCTCGAGGGCATCACCCGCGACAGCGTGATCCAGCTGCTGCGCGATCGCGGCCACACCGTGACCGAGCGCCGCGTCGAGATCGCCGAGTGGATCGAAGGCGTGCGCTCGGGCGAGATCGCCGAGGTCTTCGCCTGCGGCACGGCGGCCAGCATCTCGCCGATCGGTGTACTCAAGGGCCACGATTTCAGCGTCGGCGATGCGGACGCGCAGCCGGGCGAGATCACGATGGCGATCCGCAAGGATCTGCTCGACATCCAGTACGGCCGCGCGCCGGACCGGCATGGCTGGCTGACGCGACTGGTCTGATCCATCGCGCACTGGTGTGACGAAAACGGCCCGCATTGCGGGCCGTCTTTCTGTGCGGTGCGGGCGCCACCCGGGCGCGCTCCCAAGCTGCCCACGCTGACCGGCGCGATCGCGACGCAGGGCTTCGGAGCGCGGTCGAAGCCCGGCTCGCGCAGGCAATCCAGCCGGGTACAGGATCGCGGATGTCGTGCATCGCCGCTTCCGCGCGAATCATGTGTTGACAGCGCGACGGGGCGGCCCGAGGCTCGCCGGCATGAAGATCGATGTCGATGCACTCACCCTTCGCGAACTCGATGCACTGCTGGCCGCTGCCGAGCGACGGAAAACGGTACTGGCCCGCCGTCGACCCGCCGCCGTCGTGCGCACCGCACTGATCGCGTACGCCGAGTCGCAGGGGTATGCGATCGACGAACTCATCGACGTCGCGTCGCCGGCGACCGCCACCCGCAGGCCCGCGAAGAAGCAGAAGCGCGCGAAAGCGACGGCGAAGTATCGCGATCCGCAGAACAGGCGGAACACCTGGTCCGGCCGTGGCCGGATGCCGCGCTGGCTCGCAGAGAAGACGAAGCGTGGCCAGAGCGCAGCGGACTTCCTCATCCCGGGCCTCGCCCGACCGACTGCGAAGAAAAGCAGTCCGATCGGACAGCGGACCGTCTACAAGCAGGGCTGACCCCCGGCGACGTGCCGCGGCAGGCCGATCGGATCAGGCCGCCGCGTTCGCCAACGCCACCGTCGCCAGCTTGCTGGCCGGCTTGCGCCCGAGCTCGCTGCTGATCCACACCGCGGTATCGGTCACGGCCGGCAGATCGATACCGGTCCGCAGCCCAAGGCCTTCGAGCATGTACAGCAGATCCTCGGTGGCGAGGTTGCCGCTTGCGCCCTTCGCGTACGGGCAGCCGCCGAGTCCGCCGACCGCGCTGTCGACCACGCGTACGCCGGCTTCGAGACAAGCCAGCACGTTCGCCAGCGCCTGACCGTAGGTGTCGTGGAAGTGCACGGCGAGCTGCGCCATCGACACGGTCTGCGCGCAGGCCAGCAGCATCTCGCGGGCGTTGGCCGGGGTGCCGACGCCGATGGTGTCGCCGAGCGAGATCTCGTCGCAGCCCATCGCATGCAGCGCGCTTGCAACGCGCACCACGTCGCCGAGTGGCACGTGACCTTGATAGGGGCAACCCAGCACGGTGGACACGTAACCGCGCACCGAGACACCCGCAGCGCGTGCCTGTTCGACGACGGGCTTCAGCCGTTCCAGCGAGCCGTCGACGTCGATATTGGTGTTCTTGAGATTGAACGCGTCCGAGGCCGCGGTGAACACCGCGATGTGGCGAACGCCGGCGGCCAGCGCCCGCTCCAGACCTTTCGCGTTCGGCACCAGCACCGGATAGGCGATGCCGTCACGGCGCTGGATGCCGGCGAGCACCTCTTCGGCATCGGCCAGCTGCGGCACCCACTTCGGGCTGACGAAGCTCGTGGCTTCGACGACCTGGAAACCGCAGGCGGACAGCCGGTCGATCAACGCGATCTTGGTCGCGGCCGGCACCAGCGTCTTCTCGTTCTGCAGGCCGTCGCGCGGGCCCACTTCGACGACGCGGACGAAATCGCTCATGTCGCGTCCTCCGCATCGCCATCGACGAAATCGACCAGCACGGCGCCATCGGCGACCAGATCGCCCTGCTTCGCGAGAAATGCCTTGACCACGCCGTCGTGCGGCGCCTGCAGCGTGTGTTCCATCTTCATGGCTTCCATCACCAGCAGCGGCGTGCCTTTGGTAATCGGCGTGCCGACCGGCGCCAGCAGTTCGACGATGCGGCCCGGCATCGGCGCGATCACGGCGCCGGCGTGCGCTTCCGCGCCCGCGTGTCGATGCAGTGGATCGACGTGTTCAAACACGAAGCGGTCTTCGCCGCGATACAGCACCACCTGACTGCCCTGCACCAGCACGTCGACGTTGCGACGCACGCCGTCGAGGGCGGCGGTCAGCGTCGGTGCGCGCCATTGGAAACTGACAGGGCTGGCCGCCTCGCCGTCGAAGCCGATGCGCAAGCCGTCGTGCTCCTGGCGCACGGCGACCCGGCGGGTCTGTCCGTTCGCCGACAACTCGATGAAGCGTGCGGCGTGGGTGTCCAGGCGCCAGCCGTCGGCGATGGTCCACGGAGAAGCGACCCTCACCCCTGCCCCTCTCACGGAGGGAGAGGGGTTGGAAGTCGCGTCGTCTTTTGCCGACTGGGACTGCGCCCAGAATCCGAGCGCGGCCAGCATCCACGCTGCATCGTCGGCCTCGGGCAACGGCGCCAGCAGCGTGTCGATCTCGCGGGCGACGAGCCCGGTATCCAGACGCGCCGCGGAGAAATCCGCTTGGCGCGCGAGGCGGCCGAGGAATACCGCATTGGTCGTGACGCCGACGACGCGCACCGCATCGATGGTCTGGCGCAACCGCTGCAGCGCACGCGGACGGTCCTCGTCCCAGACGATCAGCTTGGCGATCATCGGGTCGTACCACGGGCTGATCGCGTCGCCCTGCTCCACGCCGGTGTCGATGCGCACATGCGCGCTCGCTTCCGGAAACTGCATGACCTGCAGCGTGCCGGTCGAGGGCAGAAATCCTTTCAATGCGTCTTCGGCATACAGACGCGCTTCGATCGCGTGGCCGCGATGGTGGATCTGGTCCTGACGCAGCGGCAGCGCCTGACCGGCCGCTGCGCGCAACTGCCATTCGACGAGGTCGATACCGGTGACCAGTTCGGTGACCGGGTGTTCGACCTGCAGCCGGGTGTTCATTTCCATGAAATGGAAATCGCCGCCCTCGCCCACGATGAACTCGATCGTGCCGGCGCCGATGTAATCCACTGCGCGCGCGGCGGCGACGGCAGCCTGCGCCATCGCCTCGCGCTGCGCGTCGCTCAGTTCGGGCGCGGGCGCTTCTTCCAGCACTTTCTGATGACGACGCTGCACCGAGCAGTCGCGCTCGAACAGATGCACCACATTGCCGTGGCTGTCGCCGAAGACCTGCATCTCCACATGGCGCGGCCGCACGATGTAGCGCTCGATCAGCACGCGCGCATCGCCGAAGGAACTCTCGGCCTCGCGCTGGCACGACAGCAGCGCCGGGGCGAAGTCTTCGCTCTTCTCGACCAGACGCATGCCCTTGCCGCCACCGCCGGCGCTGGCCTTGATCAGTACCGGGTAGCGGATCTCGTCGGCCTGCTGCTGCAGGAACGCGGAATCCTGGTTGTCGCCGTGGTAGCCCGGCGTCACCGGCACACCGGCGGCCTGCATCAGCGCCTTGGCTTCGCGCTTGTCGCCCATCGCCTGGATCGAAGACGGCTTCGGGCCGATGAAGACCACGCCGGCATCGGCGCAGGCCTGCGCGAACGCCGCGTTCTCGGACAGGAAGCCGTAGCCGGGATGGATCGCCTGCGCACCGGTGCGGCGTGCGGCATCGAGCAGCTTGTCGGCGCGCAGATAGCTTTCGCGCGCCGCGGACGGGCCGATGTGCACGGCTTCATCCGCCAGACGCACATGGCGCGCATTGCGATCGGCGTCGGAGTACACCGCCACGGTGCGGATGCCGAGCCGGCGACAGGTCGCGATGATGCGGCACGCGATCTCGCCGCGATTGGCGATCAGCACCGTGTCGAACAGCGCGCCTTCGGAAATTCCAGTGGTCATCGGGCGTCCTTTGCGCGGCGCGCAGACAGGAACGCATCCAGGCGCGTGCGGGCTTCGTCGGTAGCGCGGATGTCGGCGATGCGCGCGGCGGTGTCGGCGATCAACGCATCGCCGATGGTCTGGCCATCGAGATCGCGGATCAGTCGCTTGGATTCGGCCTGTGCATTCGGTCCGCCCTGCGCCAGCGCCTGCACCAGAGTGTCGATCGTGGCGTCGAGTGCGTCTTCGGCGACGACCTCATGCACCAGTCCGATCTCGTACGCCTTTGCCGGCGAGATCAGTTCAGCGGTCAGGAAATAGCGCGCGGCCTGGCGCGGGCCGATCGCGCGCAGCACGTACGGGCCGATCGTCGCGGGAATCAGCCCGAACTTGACCTCGGACGTCGCGAACACCGCTTTCTCGCTTGCGACCGCGATGTCGCAGGCGGCGACCAGGCCCAGTCCGCCACCGATCGCCGCGCCATGCACGCGTGCGATCGTCGGCTTCGGCAGTTCCGCCAGGCGTCGCAGCATGCGCGCCAGTGCTTCGGCTTCGTCGCGGTTGCGGGCCACGTCGTAGTCGGCCGCGCGACGCATCCAGTCGAGATCGGCGCCGGCGGAAAAACTGCGGCCGCGACCGGCCAGAACGACGACGCGCACGGCGTCGTCGGCGCCGAGCGTCTGCAGGCCGCGATCGATCGCATCGATCAGGTGTTCGTCGAACGCGTTGTGCCGCTCGGGGCGATCCATCCACAAGGTCGCCACGGCGCCGTTGCGTTCGATCCCGATGTTCGGTGTGTCGGTCATTGCGTTGTCCTCGTCGCGCCCGGTCACATCCGGAAGATGCCGAACTTCGTTTCTTCGTTCGGTGCGTTCAATGCCGCCGACAGGGCCAGCCCCAATGCGCGACGGGTCTTGGCCGGATCGATGATGCCGTCGTCCCACAGCCGCGCACTGGCGTAGTACGGATGGCCCTGCTGCTCGAACTGCTCGCGGATCGGTGCCTTGAACGCGTCTTCGTCCTCTGCAGACCACGTACCGCCCTTGGCCTCGATGCCGTCGCGACGCACGGTGGCCAGCACGCCGGCCGCCTGTTCGCCGCCCATCACGCCGATGCGGGCGTTGGGCCACATCCACAGGAAACGCGGCGAGTACGCACGACCGTTCATGCCGTAATTGCCGGCGCCGAAACTGCCGCCGATGACGACGGTGAACTTCGGTACCTTCGCGCAGGCGACCGCGGTGACCAGCTTGGCGCCATCACGCGCGATACCGCCGTTCTCGTACTTCTTGCCGACCATGAAGCCGGTGATGTTCTGCAGGAACAGCAGCGGAATGCCGCGCTTGGCGCACAGCTCGACGAAGTGCGCGCCCTTGAGCGCGCTCTCGGAAAACAGGATGCCGTTATTGGCGACGATGCCGATCGGAAAGCCATGCAGATGCGCGAAGCCGGTGACCAGCGTGGTGCCGTAGCGCGCCTTGAATTCGTCGAAGCGCGAGCCATCGACCAGCCGCGCGATCACTTCGCGCACGTCGTAGGGCTTGCGGGTATCGGCCGGGATCACGCCGTAGAGTTCTTCGGCCGGATACAGCGGCTCTTCCGACGGCTGCGTCAGCAGCTCGCCCTGCTTGCGCCAGTTGAGCGAGGCCACGATGTCGCGCACGCGCGCCAGCGCATCGAGATCGTCTTCGGCGAAATGATCGGCCACGCCCGAGATGCGCGTATGCACGTCGGCGCCGCCGAGCGATTCGGCGTCCACTTCCTCGCCGGTCGCGGCCTTCACCAGCGGCGGACCGCCGAGGAAGATCGTGCCCTGCTCCTTGACGATCACCGTCTCGTCGCTCATCGCCGGCACGTAGGCGCCGCCGGCGGTGCACGAGCCCATCACGCAGGCGATCTGCGGAATGCCCTGCGCGGAGAGATTGGCCTGGTTGTAGAAGATCCGGCCGAAATGGTCGCGGTCCGGGAACACCTCGTCCTGCATCGGCAGGAAGGCGCCGCCGGAGTCGACCAGATAGATGCACGGCAGACGGTTCTGCTGCGCGATCTCCTGCGCCCGCAGATGCTTCTTTACCGTGATCGGGTAATACGTACCGCCCTTCACCGTCGCATCGTTGGCGACGATCATGCATTCCACGCCGCTGACCAGGCCGATGCCCGCGACGACACCCGCGCTGGGCACCTCGCCGCCATACATGCCGTGCGCTGCCATCGGCGCGACCTCGAGGAACGGCGCGCCGGGATCGATCAGGGCATCGATGCGATCGCGCACCAGCAGCTTGCCGCGCTTGCGGTGCTTCTCGCGCGCGGCCTCGCTGCCGCCCTGGGCGATGCGCGCGTGGGTGGCGCGCAGATCATCCAGCGCCGTTTGCATCGCAGCGGCATTGGTCTGGAAACTCTCACCGGCCGGATCGATCCGGCTCTGCAGGATGGCCATCGGTGCCCCTTCAGCTGGTCTGGCGGAACAGTTCGCGGCCGATCAGCATGCGCCGGATCTCCGACGTGCCCGCGCCGATCTCGTAGAGCTTGGCGTCGCGCCACAGCCGGCCCGCCGGGTACTCGTTGATGTAGCCGTTGCCGCCCAGCGCCTGGATCGCCTCACCGGCCAGCCATGTGGCCTTCTCGGCGGCGTAGAGGATCACGCCGGCCGCATCCTGGCGGGTGATCTTGCCGGCGTCGGCCGCCTTCGCCACCGCGTACACATAGGCGCGGCAGGCGTTGTAGGCAACGTACATGTCGGCGATCTTGCCCTGCATCAGCTGGAAGTTGCCGATCGCCTCGCCGAACTGGTGGCGCTCGTGCACATACGGCAGCACCGTATCCAGGCCCGCGGCCATCAGGCCCAGCGGACCGCCCGCCAGCACCAGGCGCTCGTAATCGAGGCCGGACATCAGCACCTTGACCCCGCCGCCGACCTCGCCGAGCACGTTCTCGACCGGCACTTCGCAATCCTCGAACACCAGCTCGCAGGTATCCGACGAACGCATGCCCAGCTTGTCGAGCTTCTGCGCAGTCGAGAAACCCTTGAAGCCCTTCTCAATGATGAAGGTGGTGATGCCCTTCGGGCCGGCGTCGGGATCGGTCTTGGCGTAGACCACCAGCACGTCGGCGGTCGGTCCGTTGGTGATCCACATCTTGTTGCCGTTGAGCACGTAACGATCGCCGCGCAGTTCGGCGCGCAGCTTCATGCCCACCACGTCCGAACCTGCGCCCGGCTCGCTCATCGCCAGCGCGCCCACGTGCTCGCCGCTGCAGAGCTTCGGCAGGTAGTGCTGCTTCTGCGCCTCGCTGGCGTTCTTGCGCAGCTGGTTGAGGCAGAGGTTCGAGTGCGCGCCGTAGGACAGGCCGATGCCGCCCGAGGCGCGCGAGATCTCTTCCATCGCGACCACGTGGGCCAGATAGCCGAGGCCCGTGCCCCCGTACTGCTCCTCGACGGTGATGCCCAGCAGGCCCTGCGCGCCGAGCTTGGTCCACAGCGCGTGCGGGAACTGGTTGTCTTCGTCGGCACGCGTGGCGAGAGGCGCGATCTCCTGCGCGGCGAAGTCCTGCACAGACTCGCGGATCATCTCGATCTCTTCGCCGAGTTGGAAATCGATGGACGGAATACGCATGCTGGACTCCAGGTTCCCGGGGACGACGACCCGCATGGCAGCACGCCTGCGCGGTGGTCCTGATGGCACAGGCTAGCGGGTTCCGGGCAAGAATTGAACTAATATTCAAGAATTGAACCGAGGATCACGTTTTGAGCTACCGGCGTTCAGACCTGATGGAAGAGCGGATGACCCGCAACCGCGAGCGGATCGTGCAGGCCGCGCGCACGCTGGTGTCCGTGGGCGGCTTCCGCGAGGCCCAGGTGGCGGCCGTCGCCGCCGAGGCCGGCGTATCCACCGGGCTGATCTACCGCTACTTCCCGTCCAAGACGGAACTGTTCGTCGAAGTGCTGACCGTCGCCATCGACGCCGAGATCGTGATCCTGCGCGGTGCAGCCGCTGCCCACACCGATGCCCGCGACCAGCTGGGCGCCGCCATCGAAGCCTTCGTGCGCCGCGCCCTCGCCGGCCCTGCCCTGGCCTACGCCTTCATCGCCGAGCCCGTGGACCCGGAAGTGGACGCCGAACGTATCCGCGGCCGCCGTCGCTTCGGCGAAGTCTTCCGCGACATCCTGCTGGCCGGCATCGAACGCAAGGAATTTCCCGCCCAGGACGCCGACGTCACTGCTGCGTGCATCGTCGGCGCGTTCACCGAAGCGCTGGTCGGGCCGGTGGCGCCGATCCTCAGAGAGAAGACGGCGGGACCGGCGCAGCTGGTGGAATCGATTCGGGAGGTGTGTTTGCGGGCGGCGGGCTCGGTGGGCTGAGCCTTCCCGCTGGCACCGAACGGTCCGGTCGTTGACGCGCTTCACGACGCACCGCTGAAATCCTCCGCAAGCGCCTTGACCTCCGGTACGGCTTCACGCTGCCAGACGGCTTCAAGGCGCCGAGCCATGCCTGTCACCCATCATTGCGCGCCCGCTGGCCCGCGGATTGAAACCGGGCGTACCGTTGCCTGCGTTTACGCAGCGCGACGCGGACCCGCGAACCCGACATCGGGCGTTACGCCCATAGCACCGGCTTGGCGACCATTAGATAGAAAACCACCAGCATCGCGACGAAGGCGGGATAGCCAAGTGCTTCCCACCAGCGGGCGTAGCGCCAGTACGCGGCAGGAAGTTCGCTCCGATCACGCCTGGATGCCGCGGCCATGGCGGCCATGCGCAGCTGCAGCCAGACCACAGGCAACCAGAAGGCGCCGGTCACGACGAACAGAATGATCGACAGCATCAGCCACGGCGTCGTCAGGGGCCAGCCTGCCCAATGCACCAGGTACAGCCCACTGGCGGGCTGGATCAACACCGCGGGCGTGGTGAACCACCAGTCAGCGCGGACCACCAGCCGGGAGACGACGGCCTGCGCATCCAGGCTGCCGCTGCGGTTGGCGAAGAACATGTAGAACGCGGTGCCGAACCCGGTACCAACGAGCACGACGCTCGAGAGCACGTGGATCCACTTGATGACGAGGTAGGTCGTCATGTCGATCTCCTGATCAGAATCCACAGCGCTGCGGCGATTGGCAGGTTCTTCGTCAGCGGGCCGAGCGGATGCAGCCACAGCGATGGATCCAGCACGCTGGCCACGACGGTCATCACGAGCATCAGGCCCAGCGCGATCGAAAAGACGCGGCGTGATGGCCAGCGTGCCATCGCGATGCCGATCACGAGGTCTGCGCCCGCGCCCGCAATGATCAGAAAGCTGACGAATTGCGGATCCTCGATGCCGGCCGCCATCAGCAGCGCGGTGCTCTGTCCATTGAATTCCAGAACGCTGGCGGCTGCGGTGGCCAACCACACGAAGACCACGCTCAGGCGCAACAGAGTCAAGTCGGACTTGCTCATGACACGCGTGAGCCAGTGTCCACGGGCAGATGCACATCCCCGGCGTCCACCGCGCCGTCAACCACATCGGTGACCATGCCCCACCTCGCGAACTCAGGTGCGAACGCCTCGAGCTGCAGCAGGCCTGCGGCCGTATGCGCGCCCGAGGGAATGTCTGCGCCCGATGCGAGTTGTCTTGCCAGCAGAATCGCCGCCATGCAGGGGATCTCGGGGCCATGATCGTGGTCGGCGGCGATGTGCCAGGCACGCTGCGCAGTGCGCCCGCCGGCACTCAGGCCTTCGATGCGCACCACCATGCCGCCGAGTCGCGTGCCCAGCGGATCCGCCAGGACACTGACGCGATCCAGCAGCCCCGCCAGCCGCTCCGGTCGCTTCAGCAAACCCTTGGCACGCAGAGCAGCCAGCGCAGCGAAGACGTGCTGCGTCGCGGTCACTTCGAGCGCGGCGCGGAACATCACGCGGTCGCGCACGTCATAGCGCACGGGAAAAAGTTCCAGGTCCGGAATGTCGCACAGCGCGCCGACCCGCGGCTTCAGCCGTTGGAACGTCACGCGTTCGGGTGCTGCCCAGCCGAGTCCCTGGGTCCAGCCTCCGTCTTGCCAGACATCGATCGGCTTGCCGCAGTAACTCAGCACCGCCGCCAGCGTCGCCTTGCCGCGTGGCGCGGTCTGAGCAGGCGCGATGCAGATGTCGATCGCATGCAGGCGCTGCCAGCCGGCAGACAGGTGCTCGACCACGGCTGACGACAAGGCGGGCACGGTGCTTGCCCCGCTGATGCCCACGCGCCCAGCCTGCTGGAATTCGTGCTGCAGCGCGGACGGAAAGTCGCAGACGAATCGGCGTCCATCGGCGAGGTCGATGTAGTGCGCACCAGCGCGGGCCGCAGCCTCCGCCACCGCATACGATTGCGCCTGGAATGGGCCTGCGGTGTGGATCACCAGTCCGATGCCGTGCGCGGCCAGCGCCTGCACGAAGTCGGGCGCCGCGCAATCGATCGCGAGGCTACTGGCAGAGTCGCCAAGCGCGTCGGCGAGATGGCGCGCCCGCGCGCCGTCGCGCCCTGCGACGACCAGATCGATTGCAGCATCGGCCGCGAGCGCCCGGCAGATGCGGGCACCGAAGTTGCCGTAACCGCCGAGGACGAGCACCTTCATTGTGATCAGAGATCCTTGCATTGCCGCGGTCAGTATCGCCGATGCAGGCGCGCCGATGCGTCTCGAATCGGATGACGTTTGCGCGGCCAGGGACGCAACGCACCTTGCCTGCACTGCGCGATTCCATGATGCGAGACGGACTACGCGCCGTGGCACGACTTGGCCCGAGCATGAGCAGCGGCGCGCCTCCTAGCTCAGAGCGGTGGGCGCGGCCTTTTCCATTCGAGCGTGGCCGAAACTTGCTATCGTCGATTTCTCTTGGATGGCGGCGAATGGTGCGCTGTGAGCCTGAAGTTGAACCTTCGATGGCGGGTGCCATGCACTGCACTCGCATTGCTCCTGCTCACGGGTCTGTCCGCATGCGCAGGCTCGATATCGAGCCCTGTCTATTCGCAGTCAATGGTGGAGCCGATCAGCGTCCAGAGACTTTCCGATGGCGAGATCGCACTCCGCTACCGGGTGCGGCCCGAAAGCCTCTATTACTCTGGCGGCGTCGACTTTGAGCGCGTCGGCGATGCGCTTCGTGTGGTCATCACGAAATGTGCGGTGGGTGCCACATGCGCGCCGATGGCGAAGTCGGTCATCGCGCTGGATAACAGCTGGCAGGCCGAGGTGCACCTTCCCTACAACGGCGCACGCGTGATCGTCGCGCATACCGACGGTGAAACGCAGGTCTATCCCTGACGCCTGACTTCGCAGTCGGGCCGCAGTTGCAGATCTTGTGTTTGTGAGCATGAGCGAAAAGGTTTCGCCGGCCCCAGCTCTACTGCACGTATCGCCCTGCCGCATCGTCATATGCGAAAACGCCTGCATCGGCTGGGCCAAGCGGTCTGACCTCGCCCGGACCTGACACCGTTTCGCCCGAAAATGCAACGCGCAACCGCGGCAGCCCGCCATCTGGACTTGGCTCGAAGGTCAGTGTGCCCACGCTTCTCGCACACGTCAGGACGGCGCCGTCGCCACATGCGGCATCGTTGTCGCTCCCGGCCGGTAGGGTGCCAGCGTAGGTCCACGTGCGAAACGGCTGGTTTTCCACGCCCTCTGGATTGAAGACGAACATGGCATAGGCGGCGTACGCCACGCCTCGATCGAACCCCCGCGTTGGAATCGCGAGCACAAGCCGCCCGTCTGGAGTCGTATGAGATGTCGCTTGCCTCGACGCGTCGATCGTCTCCGCCTGGTTGCGCAGGCCGAATTCACCGACGTAGCCATCCCTGGAGATGGTGGTCCAGGTGGCGGGGTCGCCACCCAGCACCATCGTCACCTGGCCGATCGCCACGTGGCCGGGTTCCATCGTGCTGCTGCTTTCCTCGGTTCCTTCGGCTTCGGCTGTCAACGAGGTAAAGCCGGTGAAATAAGGCTGCCCATCCAGTTCGAATGCGTGCCCGAACCAATAGGTCGCCATCGCGCCGTCATCGGCGGTCGCACGGGTGCCGTCTCCGCTCTCCAGCGCATAGAGCGATCGCAGAATCTCAGCGCCGGATGGCGGCTCCGGCGAGGCCGCAGCGATCGGCACTGCCGGATCCGGTACGGCAAGCGCATCCGACGGATCCGCAGCCTGCGCATCATCACGCGGGCCGCAGGCAGCCACCGACAGAAGGGCTACTGCAATCGCCAACATCTTCATGTGCTCCATCATGGTTTCCATCCGTCCTATTGCGGCAAGGGCGCCGCGCCGACGCCGGCGGGAGACATCACCACTTCAAAGAACTCTGCCTTCTCGGCATTCGGGACCCGGTCCGAGGACACATTCCTGGAGATCGGCGGTTTTTTACGAGTGGTTGGCATGAGGTCGATTACCGACGCCTCATGCCACCAAGGTGAGCACGGGCTCTGCCCCGTCCGGCGTTTCACGCACGCGATAACGCGACACCTGATCTACCAATGCATCGGCTTCGTGCTCGAGGCTGCGCGCACTCGCCATCGCTTCTTCGACCAGCGCCGCGTTCTGCTGCGTCGCTTCATCCATCGCGTTGATCGCGCCTTTGACCAGGTCGATCCCCGAACTCTGTTCGGCGGCCGCGACGGCAATGTCGGCCATCAACCGGTTGACCTGTCGAATACTTTCGACTGTTCGCGCAATGGTGGCGCCCGCATCGGCCGCGATCTTTGCGCCCGCATCGACATTCCTGCCCGACTCGGAGATCAGGCCCCGGATGTTCTTCGACGCCTCTGCGCAGCGTTGGGCAAGGGCGCGGATCTCGGTCGCCACGACTGCGAAGCCGCGTCCGTCCTCACCGGCACGCGCCGCCTCGACGGCCGCGTTGAGCGACAGGATGTTGGTCTGGAAGGCGATGCCTTCGATGACCGACGTGATCTCGGCAATCTGGGCGGCGCTGTGTTGGATCTCGCGCATCGTGCCAACCACCTGGCTCACCAGCTGATTGCCCTCTTCCGCCACTTGGGTCGCGTTCTGCGCCAGAGCTGTGCTCTGCCTGGCGTTCTCCGCCGTGGCGCGAACCGTTGCCGCGATTTCTTCCATCGAGGACGCCGTCTCCTCCAGCGATGACGCCTGACTTTCGGTGCGCAGCGACAGGTTCTCGTTGCCCCCCGCGATCTCGGTAGCCGCGGCATGCACTTCCGACGAAGCGGCCGACACATGGCGCACCATGCGTCCCATCGATTCGACCAGCGCATTGACGCCGCCGCACAGCTCGGCGATCGCGCCACTCCGGCCTGTCAGTGAGACGCGCCTGCGCAGATCGCCGTTGCCTGCATCCGCCACCACCGCGCCGACCTCGGCGACGGCCGTTGCAAGATCGCGCTCGCGCATGACTTCTTCGGTGATGTTGGTCGCGTACTTCACCACCTTCCACAGGCGCCCGTCGCCATCGAAGATCGGGTTGTAGGACGCCTGGATCCAGATCTCGCCGCCGTCCTTGCCCACGCGCCGGTAGCGCCCCGCATCGAAGTTGCCTGCCGCCAGGTTGGCCCAGAACGCACGGTAGACCTCCCCGCGCGGCTCTTCGGGATGCAGGAACATCGAGTGGTGCTTGCCCTGGATCTCCGCAAGCGTGTAGCCAGTGGTGGCCGAGAAGTTCTCGTTCGCCCAGAGCACACGGGCCTGCAGGTCGAATTCGATCACCGCCTGTACCTTGGAGATGGCGGCGATCTGCCCTGCAAAATCAGCCGCCTCGCGCATCTTGGCGGTGATATCGGTCGCGAACTTGACGATCCTGCAGGGCACCCCGGCGGCATCGAGCACGGGGTTGTAGGACGCCTCGATCCAGACCGGCTCGCCGGTGCTGGAAATCCGGCGGAAGCGCCCGGTCTGGAGTTCGCCGCTGCGGAGCGCCTGCCAGAACTGCGCGTACTCGCGCGAATTCGCGTATCCGCCTTCGACGAAGATCCGGTGATGCTTGCCCTGGATCTGTTCGAGGCTGTAGCCCACCGCCGCGAGAAAATTTGCATTGGCGGTGCGTATGGTGCCGTCGAGATCGAACTCGATGATGGCCTGGGCCCGATCGATGGCGGCAATGAGGCTCCGAGCTTCTGCCAAGGCGAGATCTGCACGGGCAGTTCGGGCTGTGGTGCCCCTGCCGGCGAACAACCTCGCAATGTTGTTGAGTCTCATGCGTCTCCGTGTGCGCCAGCACTCGATGTAAAGGGGTCCCTTGTTTCCACTATCGACCGGGTTGTGCATTCCTTGATGCCAAGCGCTGACGCATCCCGGTGCCGGATCGAGGCTTCCGCCGCATTCCCAGCTCAAGGGCCGGTCTTGTTCGAGGCCTCGTGCGAACCTGCGGATGGAACTCTGCAAACTCATTAGGTTCGCGATCGATATCACCGCCAACAAGTGCGATACGGTCGCCGCCCCGCCCGGCTTTGGCTCGCATTGCGCCGACGCTTCACGAAGAACACTGTTGCCTGCCGCATCACACGCACATGCACTGCGGAGATTCCGCTTGCCGCTATTCGGCGAACGCGACCCGATTCCTGCCCGACTGCTTTGCAAGATAGAGCTGCGCGTCGGCGCGCCTGATCAGTGCGGCCGCGTCGGGATCGGACGCATGTGCAAGCGCCACGCCGATGCTGACGGTGACGCGTCCGACAACGTCGAAATGCGTCGCGGCGATGCCGTCGCAGATCTTCTGGGCCAGCACCTGCGGGCCCTGCTCGCCCTCACTGTGCGGGACCACGACCGCGAACTCCTCACCGCCGTAGCGCGCCACGAAGTCCGTGGCGCGGGTCAGGCGCCGTAGCAGCTGTGCCAGTCGCACGAGCACCTCATCGCCGGTGGCATGCCCATGGGTGTCGTTGATGGATTTGAAGTGGTCTGCGTCGATCAACAACAAGGCGAAACCCTGTTGCGTGCGCTTGAGAAGCAGAGTGCACTCGACCAGCTTCTCGTCCAGACGGCCGCGGTTATGCACACCGGTGAGTGCGTCGTGCGTGGCGAGTTGCAGCAGTTCGGCATTGGCCTGTGTGAGCGCTGCGGTGCGTTGGGCAACGGTGGCTTCCAGCAAGGCGTTCGCATCTTCCAGTTCCCGCTCCTTGCCCAGCAGGGAGTCGGTCATGGTCTGCATGGACTGGCTCAGCTGGGCGATTTCCAGCACCGGCTGGTGCTGCGGGAACGACACGCCGGTGTGATGGATCTGGACCTGCTGGGCCGCGCGCGCCAGTTGCTCGATCGGCCGGCTGAGATTGCGCGCTAGGTAATACGCCACGGCGGTAAACAGACACGCGCCAAGGGCACCCAACGCCAGCAACTTGTAGAGCAGCACGCGCGCCGGCTGCAGGGCGCTCGCCAATGGCTGGCGCACCGCGATGTACCACGACAGGTCCGTGTCGGGAGGCGGCGGCACCAGTGCGAAGCTACTCAGATAATCATCATCCACCGACCAGCCCGGCCGGCTGTCGGCGTGCACCGGCAAGCGGGTCTGCTGCTGACCGGCAAGCCGCTCGGGATACAGAATCCGTCCGTCCTCATTGACGATGAGCACCTCGATGTCAGGGCTCGATCCGGATCGCACGACCGCAGATTCCACAATGCCGGTCACCCAGTTCCAGTGCGCATGCGCGCCCAGCACGCCGATGACCCGACCGTCGCCATCGACGATCGGCGCGGCGAAATCGATGAACCGCAAGGGTTCGCCGCCGGCATTGGCTGGCAGCATCTTGGCCAGCAACACGGCTTCATGCGGATCCGCCGTATAGGGGCCGCGCAGTCCCGCCTGGAACCAGGGGCGGGCCTGCACCGACTGGTTCCGCAGCAGCCCCCGCGCCGCCTGACGCACACGGCCGTCGAGATCGACCACACCCATCCACGCATACTCGGCGCGCGCCTGGCTGCGCAATTCCATCGAGTGCAGGATGTCGGGATCATCCAGCTCGCCCCGAACAAGATGGGACTCACGACTGAGCAGATGGATGTCCTGCTGACGTTCCCGCAACTGCAGGCCCAGCAGCGCCGCGGTGGATCTGGCAGCGTCGGACAGCGCGTTGCCGCTCGCTTGCCGGACCTGTTCGGTGGCGATATGGCCGACATAGGCACCCACGATCAGCAGCGTGAGCAGCGACAGTCCGCCGAACCACAAGGTCAGATGGCTGCGAAGGCTGGCTTTGAACATGGGACGCGACTGAAGGATTGGACTGTCGCCATGCTATGCGCAATGCATCCGCTGCGACGCATCGAGCCCGTGCGACCTGTACGCCGGCCGGCGCTGCGCGGACTCGCTCAGCTCAAACGCTTGAAGTGAAATTGGTTTGGCTGGTGTTGCTGCTGCGCCCTCACAACAACAATCGCAATGTGCCTGGCCCCTGTCAGCAGGTGGGCAGTATTGGGAAACCTGGCGTGGCTGATCAGGCGGCCGAGATCGGGAGATAGAGCGACAGTGCGGGTGACGATGTGCACCGAAAGCCGTAGCTGGCATACAAGCGCGCCGCAGCTTCGTCCTTGGCATCTACGATCAGCACCGAACGCCGAAAGTCTGCCGAGTCGGCAAGGCGATGTTCACCGCATGTCCGATCAGCAACTGGCTATATCCCGCCCTTGCACATCCGTACTGACAGCCAGACGCATCATTCGGATCGCGGGAACGGAATAACCGGGAAGCCGCGCGCGATCGAAGGCGCGTCCAGCGAAGCCGGGGGCTGCGCGATCAGCGTGTAGCCGTATTCGATAGCGCCGTAGCCTTGCGGGTCGAGCAGTTCCTTGTTGCCGAATACGCCATCGAACTCGAGCAGCCAGTGGCTGAAACCCGGATCGGCTTGCACCTGGCCCGAGCACACTTCGTTGGTCACTGCATTCCGGGCGATCAGCGCCTTCGCGCGCCGTCGGCCTATAGGCCCACGCGAGCGTCCGCAGACTCCGTCTTGGGCCTTGGACCGGCGTCATGTCTGGGGACAGCCTCGCCGCGGCGCGGGCTCAATGCCCCACCGCGACGGGGATCGTCAGGAAGCGGTGACGCTGACGGTCCAGGTCACGCCGAATCGATCCGTGAGCATGCCGAAGCCTGCGCTCCACGCCGAGGCGGCGAGTGGCTCCACGACCGTCGCATCGACGGCCAGCGCGTTCCAGTGGCGCTGTAGTTCGTCGAGGTCGTCGGCGCTGATCGAGACGAAGAGCGCCTGGTCAGTGATCGTGACGCCGTTCTCTCGACGGGTCGAACCGCCGGAGGCGATGCCGCCCGCGGTCTGACCAGGGATGTCGTAGCCCATCACACGGAAACCGTTCTCTGCGGCGACGAGACCGAACACCACCTTGTCGGCGCCGGGTACGTGGGCCGGCATGCCGAAGTCTGCGTAGGTCTTGATGACCAGATGGCCGCCGAAGACGGACTGGTAGAACGCCAGCGCCTGGCGCGCGTTGCCACGGAAATTGAGGTGCGTAGTGGTTTGGATGGACATCGTTGCTCCTTGGATGACGTCTGAAATCGGCCTGGGCGGCGCGATGCAATCAGTCTCCCAGCCGTATAGGTCTGGTTCTGTCCTGGACCCGCGCTACAGTGAACACCCATGACGACGACGGAACGACTGCTCAAGGTGTTGTCGCTGCTGCAGACCCGCCGCGACTGGCCCGGGTCGCAGCTGGCGTCTCGCCTCGACGTCAGTGAGCGCACGGTGCGCCGGGACATCGACCGTCTGCGCGCCATGGGTTACCGCATCCACGCCACCATGGGCCCCGAGGGCGGATACCGCCTCGACGCCGGTCATGCGTTGCCGCCGCTCCTCTTCGACGACGACCAGGCCGTGGCGGTGGCCATCGCACTGCGTGCGTCCACGAGCCTCGGCGCGGGAATCGAAGAGGCCGCCCTCCGTGCGCTCACCACCATCCGGCAGGTGATGCCGCCGCCGCTCAGGCACCGCCTCGACGCCCTGGAGATCACGGCCATCGGCCGTGCCGGTGAGGCTGCTCCCGTGACCGCGTCGCTCAACGTGCTGGTGACCCTTGCACAGGTCATCCGCGACCGTCAGACCCTGCGCTTCGACTACGCCCCCCGTGCAGGTGACAGCATCGACGACGGCGCGCCGCACCCACCGCGGCGCGTGGAACCCCACCACCTGGTCACCTCGCACGGCCGGTGGTACCTCGTCGCCTGGGATCTGGACCGTGAGGACTGGCGCCTCTTCAGAGTGGACCGCGTCCACCCACGCGTCCCCCTCGGTGCCCGGTTCATGCCGCGCACGGTGCCCGGCGACGACGTCGATGCATTCGTCTCCGCCCGGTTCAAGGGATCGGATGTCAACGCGTGGGCATGCCGAGGCACCGTCCGCCTTCATCTGCCGGCGCATGCGGTGCTTCCCTTCGTCGGCGACGGAACGGTCACCGCTATCGACGAGCACAGCTGCACGCTCGAATCGGGCGCGTGGTCCTGGGGCGCACTGGCCGCCGGCTTCGGGAGGTTCGAGGTGGCGATGGAGGTCATCGGCCCGCCCGAGCTGACAGCCGCCTTCGCGGCACTCGCGGAGCGCTATGCGCAGACCGGCAAGACAGGGCCGGTTGGAACGGACCTCCGCACCTGAACCTCAGCGCTCAGGCAATCATCGATGCGACAGCAACGCCTCGGGGAGTTCAAGGCCGAGGCTGTCAGGCTTACAGCGTCGGATCACGGGCACGAGGCTGCACGATGTCCCGGGGCGCCGGTGATCACCGGTCCAGCAGCTTCGATGCTGAAATCAGAACCGCAGCCTGTGCACCGCGCTGATCTGCCCGACCTGCCCGTCTTCGACCCCAGCTCTTCCGGCGAATGTGGGCCACTGCGCCACGGCAGCCACCACCTCCTCCAGCATCTTCTTCTCGCGCCCGCGCTTGAGCCCGGCGGCCAACGCGGCCGCCTTGAAATCCTCGAGCGTGAAGCCATCACGCTTGCCGTTGACGCGCATCTGGTGCGTGGCGGTCCAGTCGCCGCCCGGGTTGTAGCTGTAGCTGACGTCGAACGCCGGCGCCAATGACCACTGGCCCTGCTTGTCCATCAGGAACGCGATGTTCTTGACGTGGTCGTCCTGGTTGCGCGCCACCACGTTGAACAGCATGCGGCGGAACTGCTGCTCGATGGCCACCATGGGCAGGCCCAGTTGCCGGATGACGAGGAACGCCTGTTCGTAGGAATACGCGCCGGGCAGGTTGTAGTCGAAATGCGCCAGTGCGCCGAGCGACTGCATGTGCAGCTTGCTGCCGTCGTCGAGGCGATCGAAGCGGCGCGTCATGAAATGGCGGCGTCCGCCCTCCTCCAGTAGACGGCATTCGCTCATGTCGATGCCGGCCGCCCGCGCCATGAGCGCATAGGCGTATTCGATGGCGCCGTAGCCCTGTGGATCGAGCAGTTCCTTGTCCTTGTTGCCCGCCACGCCGTCGAACTTGAGCAGCCAGTGGCTGAAGCCCGGATCGGCCTGCACCTGGCCCGAACGCACTTCATGGGTCTCTGCATTCCAGGCGATCAGCGCTTTGGCGCGCGCGCCGCCGGCCGAGGTGCCCACGCGCAGGATGTCCTGCATGGCCTTCTGCCGCGCCGGGCGTTCAAGGCTGGCGTCGAGACCTTCGCGATGGGTGAGGATGTCGGAGGCCAGCCCGACCAGCGCCGCGACATCGAGCGTGTCGGAGCGGCTGGCCTTGGGCCCCTGCACCGGCTTGAACTCCAGCGCGCCCATGCCGCGCGCGCCGGTGTAGCAGAGACGTTCGACGGCGTTGAAGCTCTGCGGCGTGCGGCCCTGCATCGCCAGCCACTGGTCGATCAGCGCATTGCCGAAGCGATCCGGCAGGGAGTCGGCCAGCAGGCCGGGCAAGCCGTGGAACGTGGGCTGCGCGAGTTCCGGGAAGGTGTAGATGCGCGGCTGCAGCGGCATGTGCAGCGGCGAAAGCTCGATGCCGCTACCGAGGAACTCCGGCACGTATTCGAACGCGGCCGTCGTCGCGCCTGCCTGCACCGAGACGGCGCCGATCGTGCGGCCCCACAGCTGGACTTCGGCGATCGTCATGCCTCCCAGCTCCAGCCCTTGCCCGGCTTCGCCTTCGGTGCCGGCGCGTCCTTGCTTGCCCCCGATGCGCGCTGGCGTGTGCGGCGCTGCTGGCGCAGCTGGGCCACGGGGCTGTCGACCGGTTCGGGTACCAGTTGCGCAAGCCGGCCTTCCAGCCCGAGCACGCCGCAGACCCGCAGGAACGTGGACAGTTGCGTGGCCGTCGCCCCAGCTTCCAGGCGTTCGACCGTCCGCTTGGACACGCCTGCCTGCTCGGCCAGCTCCGCCTGGGTGAGGTTGCGCGCCACGCGCAGGGCCGCCAGCTGGCTGCCCAGCTGTGCGAGCGACGGGACGTGATGTCGGCCGGGAGTGTTCATATGTCGTCGAATATGACGACTAAACGCACTAAAGTCAAACAAATCGTCATTAAAGGCGATTTATATGGACTCTTGCTGATCCCAGAAGTCCGCATGCAAGTCGGCATCCAGCTCAGCAAGCACCGCGTCCAACGTGCCCGCTTACGCAGCGGATCGTAACGACGCCATCCACACGCCAGGCCCAAACGCGCTGGACGGATCGGCGAAGGTCGCCACTGCCTGGCTTGAAGTGCACCTGGAGATGCAGCGGGAGTCACCAACTGGGGGATCGGACGGAGTCGATAAGAACCGGATCCCGAACGGGGATGCCACGGCCGATTCCGGCGAGCATCGTGCCTGCACGTTTCCCCAGACTGTCTGCATCCACAGCACAGGAGTAGCAGGCATGACAAGACAGACGCTCGCCGGCAAGACGGCGATCATTACCGGCGCGAGTTCGGGCATCGGCCGTAGCGCGGCGTTGCTTTTCGCGCGCGAGGGCGCGCGACTGGTCGTCGGCGCCCGCAGCGCGGATGCGCTTGCGGAGCTGGTCGACGAGATCGAGCGCGCTGGGGGCGTGGCGATCGCCTGTCCCGGCGACGTGCGCGAGTCGTCCCACAACGACGCCCTGGTCGACACCACGCTGACACGCTTCGGCCGCCTCGATATCGCATTCAACAACGCCGGGGGCACCGGCACGATGGCCCCGACCGTCGACATGGAGGTGGCAGACTGGCGCGACGCCATCGACACCAACCTGACCGCGATGTTCCTCGGCGCACGGCGGCAGATGGCGGCGATGTTCGAAGCCGGCCGCGGCTCGATCGTCTTCACGTCCAGCTTCGTCGGCCACACCGTCGGCCTGCCTGGCATGGCCGCCTACGCTGCGGCCAAGGCCGGCGTGATCGGCCTGACTCAGGTACTCGCCGCCGAGGGCGGCTCGCGGGGCGTACGTGTCAATGCATTGTTGCCCGGCGGCACGGACACGCCCGGTGCTCACGATTTCACCGTGGACCCCGAATCGCGGGCGTTCGTGGAGGGCATGCACGCCCTCAAGCGCATCGCCGACCCGGCCGAGATCGCCGAAGCCGCCCTGTTCCTCGCCTCCGATGCCTCAAGCTTCGTCACCGGCAGTGCAATGCGAGTGGACGGCGGAGTGTCGATCAACCGGACCTGAGAATCGGCTTCCCTACCGGGCCACTGCCGACCCAGCCGGCCCCACCCTTTGCCCTCGCGGTGTTGGGGCTGCACGGAGCAATCGCATTGCTCAGGTTGCCGCGTTGTTACAACGCCAAACTTCATTGACGCTCCTGATGAGCTTGATTGTCCAAGGGCGTGATGTCATTACGATGCGTCCGCTCCCGGCCAAAAGCCGACATCGGTTACCTGATCGATAGTCGCGGTAATGCGGCCGCTCCAGTAGGAACTAGCCCAACTCCACAATTATCAGTGGGATGCCGGGCACACGTTCTTGCGCCCACATCAGAAGCACTTCGTCCAGCATGTCCTGATCCTCATCCCTTCCCATTGCCTCTGGATGCTTGAAGATCGTCAGTGTTTGTTTGGATGCGCAGTCTCGATCCTTGCAGTTGAAGCTGATCAGGGCTGCTCTGACCACCCGGCCTTCTGCGTCGGCAATCACAGCCCCTTTTTCACGGCAACTATGCTGGCGGCAGCCAATGCTCAATACATAGCCGCCATCCATGCGCCAGGAGCGATGCGCTCTACGGTCGGGACCATCGGGAATGCCCAACGCAGTCCAGATCTGTCTGCTGAGCAGATCGTGTCCTGTGATGTAGTTGCCACCGTGGGTACCAGTGAAAGCACTGAGCGCTTCGGCCTGAAACCCAAAGTCGCGACTGCTCACTTCCTCCCCGTGCGCGATATTAGATTTGTCTGACCGCTCATGGAACAGGATCCATGCCGAGCGTAGGCACGGTTTGGAAGCGCTGTCTGTGGAGACGAACACGCTCGAGTACTCACCGATGCGCCGGTCTTCCTGGTTGTATCCGATGCTCTCGATACCAGCAGGGATCGGAGCCGCTGGCACTGTGGCATCCAGACCCAGTGCAGCCCTCGCGTCATCGAACTGCGCACATGTTGACCGATCCGCCTTCTCGCCGGTGGCGAAAAAGAATTGGACACGACGAAGTCTCAGGTTCGTTCCATCGCGATCGGAGGCAACGGTGTAATGAACGTTCTGCAAGCCAATGGGGTTGGGCTTGGCATCTACCTCGTAGTACGCCAAGGGGATGTGCGCGACAGTACCCTTGAGTTCGGACTCGGGTAGATGCGCAACGCGATACATCAACTGCGGCTGAGTCTCCGCTGTGCTGTTCGAGATCTCGTTGAGTAGATCCGCGAAGGCTTGATTGCTTTGGATGCCAGCCTCCGGAATGTCATCGGCAGCGACGGCATTCACGCCAGTGAAAATTCCAACGGTGGCGATAAATACTGCGGCCCGAATTCGGTGTATGCGACGGTCCGTACGCCTTGCCATGACACAGCTCACCTTCTCATGCGTGGCGTTGTGCAGCCGGACCACACAACATGACAATCCGAACCGCAGTCCTTGATGGCGGCTCTGACAGCTTGGTCCACAGAGCTCGGACGGATTGCCCAGTTACTGCTACCAGGCCCAGACAAAACTGCTACGCAGCCTGGCTCTAGGGCAGGTGTGTCAGTGATCGAAGCTTGGCCCGAGCTAGGCTCCTGCGCAGAAATCAATACGGGGAATGCTGCCAAGACCGCAGCAATAACGCAGGGCATCAGAAGTCTTTGCCGACTCATCTCACCTCTCCCTGTGCTATCGAAAGTCCACGGGCGCAGTCTATCGCCGTCGATCAGATGTTCGCTGAGCTTTGATCTTCTGCGACGGAAGTCTGAAGCCATCTGCGCGTACCAACGTGAATGACGGGGATGACGTGATGTGACCGGCGAACGGTCCGCTTCTGGCCGAAAGCAGACACTATTGCGAAGCTGGCAGATTCCGCATCGCTTCCACATGATCAACAGGCCAAGCTATGACCCTCAGCCATTACTTTGATCAGCGCCCCCGTTTGCTATCGGGTGCGCTCGCCTCCGTGCTGCTTCTGTGCTCCGCGCCCGCGAACGCGGTCCCCGGACTGCTTGACGCCTCCACTCAAACAGCACTTGCCCGCGGATTGCGGCCAACGGTGATTCCATTGGATGAGCCGTTGCCGCAGTGGTCGTTGCAGGAACGCATGCTCCACCACCGTATACCCGGCGTCGCTATTGCAGTCCTCCGCGATGGCAAGGTGGTACACAGCGCGGGCTACGGCCTTCTAGAAGCTGGGACCAATGCTGCGGTGGACGCGGACACACTTTTCTCGGTGGGTTCGGTCAGTAAGGTGGTGGCTGCGGCCACCACCTTGGGTCTGGTGGAAAACGGCACCTTAGAACTAGATCGCGACGTCAACGACTATCTTTCGTCTTGGCAGGTACCCGCGTCGACCGAAGCGGCCGATTCGGTGGTGACTCTGCGTATGTTGATGTCGCACACCAGTGGACTGAACGTGCATGGCTTCGCCGACTACCTCCCCAAGGAGGACCTGCCGACATTAGTGCAGGTCTTGGAAGGCACAGCCCCAGCCAAAAACCAAGCTGTGAGGCTGATCCGGCCGCCCGGCGAACGCGGCGACTACTCTGGCGGCGGAGTCATGGTTGAGCAGTTGGTGCTCGAGAACGCGACAGGTGAGCCGCTGGAATCCGTCGCTCGCGAACTGGTGTTCGATCCGCTGGACATGCATCGCAGTACCTTTGCCAGTCCACTGCCAGCCGGCACCCCCAACGTGGCCAAGGCGCATGATGAGAACGGTGCGACAACAGCCCTTCCACGCGGCTGGGAGTCGTTCCCCGAACAGGCTGCATCGGGCTTGTGGACCACTGGCAACGACCTGGCTGCGTTTGTCGCGGGACTGATCGACAGCTATCGCGGCGATGGCCAGTTCCTGCACAAGTCGCTCGCGGTCCAGATGATGACGGAGGTGTCGCCGAGCTGGCACGGTCTGGGCCCTCGGCTGGATGGTGCCGGTGAGAGGCGCATCTTTCATCACGGTGGTTCCAACGACAGCTACCGCGCTTGGATAGAGGGCTATTTGGAGACAGGCGATGGCTTCGTCATCCTGACCAACGGTGCGAACGGTGGTGCTTTGACCACCGAGATTCGCAACGCGCTCTCCGACTCAATCGGAGTCGGTGTCAATCCGCCGATTCGGACTATAGCGCTGGACATGCGCGCTCCTTCATATGTCGACTACACGGGCATATTCGATGCCGATCCGATGGTGCCGATGGACCACCGCCGGGCCTTAGCTGACATCTTTGATGTCGAGGCGCTCGAAGTGCGGATCGCCAACGGTCGGCTCAGTGCTGGCGTACCCGGCCGGAATCGTGTCTCGCCACTACAGCCGGTGGCACCGAACCGCTTCGTATTGCCGGATCTCGATGCGCTCCAGGTCGAGTTTCATCGCAACGCGCTCGGCGAGGTCAGTTCCCTGAGTGTCGAGCACGGTGCAGCAAAGATGCGCTACAGACGGCGTCAACCCAGTGGGCCGTGATTTTCATCTTGCGGATGGCGCCTGTCAGGGCTCTACTTTTGCCAGGCATCTGATGTTCCAAGGATTGCAGAGCATGCCGATGCCAAGCCTGAGCTAATCGCCTCCGGCGATGTCGCGACGGCAGCTTTCGGCCAGAAGCAGACGTCGAAAGAGTAAGGCCTCCCACCACAGCAAGTCAGTCGTTTGAGATAACGATCTCTAGTTGCGAAGCCGAATTCTGAAGATTGATCACGCAATGCCCCACACAATTCAAGGTGGGTAGCGTGAGTCGGAACTGGAGCCGCGGCGCGTGTGACCGCCGCGGCGCCTGCCGGTTCAGAACCGGTTCTCGTCCGGGTTTACGGCCGTGCAGTTGCCTTCGAACGTCTCCGGCCCGCGCATGGTCATGAAGCCGCTGCGGCGGTTGATGTCGATCGTCGGCACGTTCATGCCGTTGAGGCGGAACGAGGCCTGGATGCGATCGGGTGACACATTGAGATCGCGCAGCGGATACCAGCCGCCGCCACTCCCGCTCGAGTGCAGCGGCGGCACCATGTTGCGCGGCGGACGTATGCGGCCCTCGCCGCCGTGGATCTCGACCTGCATGGTCGCCTGCGACTGTTCCTGGCTGTACTGCATACCGGTTTTGTCGACGTACTTGTGCTGCTTGTCGTCCCACTCGTAGCTGTAGGTGCTGTGGCCGGCCAGATGTTCGCCCATGCCGACGCAGATCAGATCGAAATCGGCGCGGTCGGCCTGCGCGGGCATCTGCGCAGCGACCTGCGCCGAGAGGGAGAGCATTGCGACCGCAATGCCAAGGGTCAAAAGATGTAGCGTCTGTTGCGTTCTCATCCGGGATCTCCTTGTCTATGGACACTCTGAAGAAACAACGCACCGCACATCCCCGCACGGGGCAGTGGATGTCATACGCCTGTCGCGGGACCGATGCGTGAAGAGCGTCCTGCCGCCACTCAAAGTGCGGGAGGATCCGCATTCAGCAGCTGGAGCGCTGGCCCCGTGCTGTCCGCGAGCAGATGCAGATCAGTCAAAAGCAGCACCACACCCGGCTGCAGGAGGGGCAACACCTGCGCCGTGAACTGGGGCGGCAATCCGACGCGCTTCATGTCCGCCGCCAACACCAGCTCGCCCGCCTCACGCTCCTGGCCGGGGATCCCGATCCGCCGCCAGGTCGGCATGGACCCGGGCGCGATGCTCGCCACCTGGTAGGCATGGGTGCCGGCTGGCGGAGCGCCCTCGAGGAAGTTGACCCGTGCACGACCGATTTCGATGCCATTACGCAGGACGACCAACCGCCGGTCGATCGTGCTCAAGACCAGCGAGAGCGGGCCCTGCGGCGATTTCTCCGGCTCCCATCGATATTGTGCCTCCGGTCCGAGGAGCAGCGCCCCACTCGGCGCACCAGTGGAGGGATCAATCGGACTGGCCACGAGCGGATGCACCAGGTCAGCGGGTGACGTCGCGTCCTTTGCGATAACCACCACCATGCCGAAGTGGCTGGCGTCGAAGAGCAGGCGTGCGAATTCCGTGGGCAAATGGACGCAACCGTGCGATTCGGGATAGCCGGGCAATCCGCCCGCATGCAGCGCCACGCCATCCCACGTCAGGCGCTCCTGATAGGGCATGGGCGCGTTGTTGTAGGTACTGGAGTGATGATCCTTGTCCTTCTGCAGGACCGTGAAAACCCCGGTAGGTGTCGCGTGTCCGGGTTTGCCACTACTGATCGAGGACACGGCGATGAGCAGCCCGTTGCGGTAGACGTAGGCGCGCTGCTCGGTGAGGCTGACGATCACCGCCATCGGCCCCATGTCCTTCGCGTCGCCACCCCACACCCACTCGCCCGGTTGCAATGCGGAAGGCGGCGTGCCTGCCGGGCTGGACGTTTGCGCGCCCCAATGCGGCGCCGCTGACGCGGCGCAGGACAACAGCAGCACAAACAGCAGACAAGGCAAGGTCCGGAACATCGCGTACTCCTTTCGCAGGTGAGCCCACTTCCGTCGGGCGCGCGGTCCTTCCCTTGGCAAGACGAACGCCGCCCCTCTGCACTCTACCTGCGCCCTGCACAACTTGCCCAAGCTGCGTGCTTAAATGCAGCCGGGATTTCCGCGGGAAAGGAAAGTGCATCCGCCAAGCGCGCCTGATCGGCCTGACTTTCCTTTCTACGCCGGTCGGCCGGTGGCATTGACGGGGCGACAATGGCTGCTCGTTCTCGGCAGTCTGGTTGTTGCGGTCTGGGTGCTCATGGTGCCTTGGGGCGAAGCACGCACCCCGGCGACGATTGGGATGCCGGCGGTGCTCTTCTGCGTGATGCCGCTAGGCGCTCTTGCGTTTGTGGCTGGCCGCGGCTGGACAGCGCTGTTCCACCGCGTCCGGAGCCGCGACGTACTGCTGATGCTGGCGATCGCGGCGTTGAATCTCGTCGTCACCCTGCTGATGGCGCTGGTGTTCACGAGCACACATCACGCCGCAGCCAATCCGTTGTTCGACTCTCTGACGACCGCGGGCGTGTTCGAACGTATCCTGACGTTCGCGCTCATGGTGCCGCAACTGCTGGGCGAGGAGCTACTCACGGTCCTGCCGTTTCTCGCCCTGCTCTGGTGGCTGCACACCTACGCAGAGTGCACGCGTCGCGTGTCGGTCGCCTGGGCCTGGTTGCTGTCGGCCATCCCGTTCGCTCTGGTGCATCTGCCCACTTACGATTGGAACCTGATGCAGTGCCTGCTCGTCATCGGCACCGCGCGTCTGGTGCTGACGCTCGCTTACGTGATCTCCGGAAACCTATGGGTATCTACCGGTGCGCATGTCCTCAACGACTGGAGCCTGTTTGGATTCGCGCTGATCGGAGGGCCCGTCGCGCAATGAAGGCGACGCCACACCGCAGCCCGGCGACAGGCGAGTTCCCGCTCGCGCCAAGAGTTTCCCTGCGTGGCACAAGTCTGCGCTTGGCGGCTTGGCTCCTGCTCGGGCTGCTGGCTTGGGGGCCGTCGCAAGCTGCCATGCCAGGCATCGTGTCCCCTGCCGACCCGTCGCCTGCGCAACCGGACGACGCGGCGCAGGCACGGGCGGATATCGCGATCGATGTCGCCGACATCCCCGCGCTCGCAGACGTGGACCAGCGGCTCGCGTCGCGCGTAAAGACCTCGGCCTTCGAAAGCAGTGCCCAGACAACGGCCGCAACATTTGCGCGACGCTTGGCGACCATCGAGGCTGCGGTCGAGGATCCGTTCTGGCGCTTCACGTCGACCGAAATGCGGACGCTTCCGATCCCGCGGCTCGAAAGCCTTTCGCGCCACTGGATCTTCCAGACTCACCGGCTAGCCCAGTGGCAGGAGGACCTCCGACGCGCCACCAGTCATCAGGCAGGTGATGCGGCGGGTCTCGCAGCACGGCGCGCGGCATGGGAAGCAACCGCGTCCGGTGCGACAGAGTTGCCTTTGGCGCTGCGTGAGCGCGTGGACGAATTGATCGCGGACCTGACGTCCGCCGAAGCCGCGCTGTCGGATCCGCTGGCGCGGCTGATCGCACTCGGCCGGCGCGGCAATGCGGTGGACGCAAGCATCCAGAGCGCGCAAAGGCGGGTCGCCGATGCGGTCGCCGCCTACGACGTCCGCCTGACGCGCATCGACGCGCCGCCGCTGTGGCGTCTGGACGCCGCGAGCGTGACGCCCACTGCCGGCACCGGCGATGTGATCCGCAGTGGCCTGGAGATCGAATCCCGCTTCGCCACCGAGTACACCCAGGGCGACGCGATCAGAGGTCTGCGCGCATTGCAGACGCTGCTGGTCTGCTCGCTGCCGCTGTTGCTGTGGCTGGCATGGCGCAGCCGCGCGCCGATCCGCGCCGGACAGGTCAGCCGCACCGAGGCAGCCGTGTTGTCGCGTCCGCTCTCGTGCTGGCTGCTGCTGGTGGTGATCGGTGTGTTCGCGTTCCAGCCCGACGCGCCGATGCTGACCCATCAGCTCGCATTGCTGGCCGCGGTGGTGCCGGTCCTGCGCCTGCTGCCTGCGTCGCGTCGACGCCTGCTGGGCATGGCGCCGTACGTCGCCAGCGCGCTGTTCCTGCTGCTGCGACTGGGCTTCGTGCTCCTGTCCAGCGCCGCCGCCTACCGCCTCTACATCCTGGCGCTGACCCTGCTCGGCCTGGCCGCGGCCGGCTGGCTGCTGTGGCGCGCGCGCCGGCATGACCATGCGGCCCATACCGGCCGCCTCGGCCAGGCGCTGCGGGTAGCGGTGCACGTGGGCGCAATGCTGCTGGCGGTTGCGCTGGTCGCCAACGCGCTCGGCAATGTGTCGCTGGCCGAAACCCTGACTGGCGGCGTCATCGACAGCCTGTATTTCGCGCTGCTGCTGGCTGCGGGGCTGACCGTCGTCGCCACCTGGATCCAGTTGCTGCTCAAGCGGCCGGGCGTCTCGCGCTTCCGGCTCGCGCGTGACCACGCCGGACCGGCCGTGCAGATGCTGCTCAACCTGATGGCGGTCGCCGCGGTAGTCGGCTGGATTGTCTACGCGCTCGACCGCTTCCGCGTGCTGGCGCCGGTGCATGCCTCGCTGTCGGCGCTGCTGGGCTACAGCTGGGCACTCGGCGACCTGCGGCTGAGCCTGGGCCATGTGCTGCTGTTCGTGCTGACGGTGGTCATCGCGTTCTGGCTGGCGAAGACCGTACGGCTGGTGCTCGACGGTGAGGTGCTGTCGCGGATGTCGCTGCCGCACGGCGTCGCCAACAGTGTGGCGTCGCTGAGCTACTACACGGTGCTGATGCTGGGCCTGGTGGGCGCGCTGTCGGCGGCCGGCTTCAAGGCCAGCCAGCTGACCTTCGTGCTCGGTGCACTGGGCGTCGGTGTCGGCCTTGGGCTGCAGAACGTGGTCAACAACTTCGTCTCCGGCCTGGTGCTGATCTTCGAGCGGCCGTTCCAGCCGGGCGATGTGGTCGAGGTGGGCGGCACCACCGGTCGCGTGGTCGACATCGGCATGCGGGCAACGCGCGTGTCGACCTTCGACGGTGCCAACGTGGTGGTGCCCAATGGTCAGCTGATCTCGCAGCAGCTGGTCAACTGGACCCTGCGGGACCGCAGCCGGCGGCTGGAAGTGCGCGTCGGCGTGGCCTACGGCAGCGCACCGGCCGAAGTGGAGGCAGTGCTGGCGGAGGTCGCCGCCGCCACCCCCGGCGTCGCGACCACGCCGGCGCCGGTGGTGCTGTTCGACGGGCTGGGCAGTGTGGCGATGGAATTCGTCGTGCGCGCCTGGACCCACGAGTACGAGGACGCTGGCGCGATTCGCAGCGCCCTTGTCGCCCGCCTGTACGACGCCCTGCTCGCGCGTGGCATCGGTCTGGCGCACGGCGCGGCGACTGTCTATCCGCCCCCGCCGCCGGCGCCCGCAGGCATCTGACCGCAGCGCCGCGTCAGCGGCAGTTGGACGCGTCCACCGCTCGGATCGATTCGACGCGGCCGTTGCCGGTCGCCACGTGCACGCACTCGCGTGAGCGCGCGTTCCACCAAGTCACGACCGAGCGACCATCGCGCTGCTGCGCATCGCGATCGACAAAGCCGCGGGCCTGCAGTTCGGTCTCCGCGCCGGCCGCACGCGCACCGACCAGATCGTCCAGCCGACCCGTGCCCGAGCCGCCAGTGCTGCCCGACTGCCACGGCACCTGCGCGGAGCGTTCGCGCATGCCCGCGCCGTAGCCGTCGCTGTAGGCGCCACTGTCGGCGTCGGCGCGGTAGCCGTGCAGCGCGTCGCGATAGCCACGTTCGTAATCGGCCTCGTGACGCGGATCGTCGGCGTGGTCGCCGTCGTCGTGGTGGTGCGAGCGGTGGGCGAGCGCGGCGATGCCCAGGATCGCCGCGGCCGCCACGGCGGCCTTGGCGCCGTCGCTCATGCCGTCCCGGCCACCGCCATCCTGCTGCCCGCAGTCGGGCGCCGGCGCGGTCACCGCCGACGCCACGCGCCCGCGATCGCTGCGCACCATCACGCAGCGCCGGTCGCGCGCGTTCCACCAGCTGCCGTAATCACCCGAGCCCGATTGCCGCACATATCCGCGCGCGCCCAGCGTGCGCGAGGCGGACCGGTCGTCGAGGCCCTGCAGATCGCCGAGCCCCGGCGCGGGATCCTGGCCGAACACCAGCGGCGTTGCGAACAGGGCGGACAGCGAAAGCGTGGCAGCGGCCAAAGCGCTGCGGCGGATGACGCACATGAGGCACCTCCGGTTGTGCCGGCCGGACTGGCAGGCCTTTTCCGCAGACTGCGCCTTGCTTACGACGGCTGCAAGACAGGGGAGAGCCATGGACCAAGGACCGCCCCTGGCAGGAAACAGACATCAGGCAGCGCAGTCCGAAGCTTTCGATTGGAGTGAAATCCGGACTCGCTGCCGCATGCTCGCGAGACGGGCGCGAGGCCGAGGCTCCGCCAGCGCGCATTGCAGCACCGTCACACAAATGTAATATCGGCTGCGGGACCTGGAGAAACACAGACATGGAGGGCCGCGATGATCGCGAGCCAGTCGAAAAGCACGCGCCTGTACGGACAGCTCAGACGTGCATTGCAGTGCGGACGTTTCGTACCCGGCCAGCGCCTTGAACCGGCCGCCCTGGCGGACGAATTCGACGCCAGTCTCACCCCGGTGCGGGCCGCGCTGCATCGCCTGCACGGCGAATGCCTCGTCAATGACAAAGGGCGCGACGGGTTCTACATGCCCTTGCCGACCGAGGCCGCACTGCGCGGCCATTACGAGTGCATGGAACTGCTGTTGCTCAATGCCTGCGACAAGGGCGCATCGCCCAACGGCCGCAGGCACGCCGTGCCCGAGCCGCCCGAGGGCACTGCCAAGGCGACCTGGCAACTGTTCGACACCATTGCGCGCCGTACGCCTTTGCGGGACCTGCAGCACATCGTGCAACTTGCCAATGACCGGCTCGCGCCCATCCGGATGGCCAAGCAGGCGATCGTGCGCGATGCGCACGCAGAACTTGCCGAACTGGCCAGCGCCTGGGAGCGCGCGGACATCGCACGTCTGAAGTCCGCGTTGCGTGCCTACCACGCGCGCCGCCGCCAGCTGGTACCGGCCATCGTGGAGCTGTTGAACGACGCACACGACGCCTTGCACTGAGCGCCCCGCCGGACTTGAACGTGGATGCGCGCAACGTGCATCACAGTTCCAGGGAATACCGGAAATACACAACAGAAATTATTTGAGAACACACATCTCGCGCTTCAAGACTGACTCCGTCATGGGACGTCCATGACACCACCTAAGGAGACAGCGATGAACACGAACGAAAACACCCGTGAAGGCACGGCGGAAGATGTGATCGTGCTGGGTATCGCCAGCGTCGAGACCAAGGGCATCGACCTTGGCTTCGAGCCGGTCGGCCGGACCCCGATGGCGGGGATCTCTGAAGAGTGAGCAATGGAGGCGTACCGGAAACGGTACGCCTCTTCGCTATGAGGGCACATGCGATGTCTCTTCATCTGCGCGATGACCTGTCCTTCTGCCAAGTCGACGGCAATCTGGTGTTTCTTGATGTGCGCAATGATCGCTACTTCCGTCTACCGGCAGCGGCCGAGCGACGCTTCCTTGCGTATCAGCGCGGCGACGGCACAGACTCCGACGCTGAAAAACTGATCGAATCCGGCCTCCTCACAACTTGTGAGACTTCGGCATCACGGACGCCCGCTATTTCAATTGCGCGGGCGAACCAGAGCGCGATCGAACGAGGACAGATCGCTCAGCACGCCACCCTTCTGGACCGATTGGACACAGTCCGCACCGTCGCGCTTTCCCAGCTTCAGCTGAAAACACGAAGCCTGTCGCACGTACTGACGACCTTGAAAGTCGATCGTCAGCGCAGGGCGCTCCCGATCAGCTATCCGCAGAGCTCGGGCGCTGATGGCAAGTTTCACGACGCGACTTCAGCCTTCCTCGCTGCACGGCCGTACGCCCCTATCGAAACCTGCTGTCTGGTCGATTCAATTTCACTCATCAGATTTCTGGCCAGGCGTGGGCTCTTCGCACATTTGGTGTTCGCAGTAACCGGCGCTCCGTTCTCCGCGCATTGCTGGGCCCAAGTCGGCGACTTGGTGCTCAACGAGACCGTCGGCAATACGCACGCCCACACACCGATCCGGGTGGTGTGATGAGTTTCCGATTCCTCCTTGTAGTCAATACCGCCGGTGGCCTTGTGGTCGACGCAGTCACGCAGTGGGACGCCGGTCTGCGCGATGCTGGGATGCGTCGCCAGCTTGCGTCCCGAGCGCTGGTCCTGTTCGTCGCCGAGCAAACGCCGACCATGTTGCTGCCGAATGGCGGAGCCCTTCTTGGACATGCGTTCTCGAAAGATGGATCACGTATCGACGATGCTCGTCGATTCCCATCATTCGAAGATGCTGCGCAGACGCGCGCGCACCTCATGAAGCACTGTTGGGGCCCGTATCTCCTTGTGCAGCCGGACGACGAACACGGCGGCATCACGGTTATGCGTGAGCCCTCGCCGCACAGTGATGTGGCGTGTTTCTACACATTGCGGGACGGCAAAGGCTTTGCAACCTCCGATATCTCCTTGCCCGAGCGCCTTGGCCTCTATCGTCGCCAAGTTGACTGGGATGCGATTCGTCACCGCTTGGCGTTCCCACAATTGAAGACCGCTCATACGGCCCTCGCCGGCGTGCACGAGCTCCTGCCGGGCAGCGCACTACATCTGAAGGAAGACCACGCAACGACGCGACTACTCTGGTCGCCGTGGGAGTTCGTGACACGTGAGGCGAGGCATCGCGATTCAGATGAAGCGGCCGCGGACGTACGTAGCGCCGTGTCGACCGCCACGAAAGCGTTGGCGGGCATTGATCGCTCCATTCTTCTTGAGCTGTCCGGCGGCCTCGACTCGTCAATCGTTGGCGTGTGCCTGCGAGGAGCGTCCACGCCAACCGTGTGCACCTCGCTGGTCACGACCGTGCCTGGCGCTGATGAGCGGACGTACGCGGTCCAGATTGCGGATCAGCTTGGCGTCGAGCTCCACACCGGGACGCTTCACCTCGACAGCGCACGTTTCGACTTCGGCGTACACCCACAGTGCATGACGCCTCGAGTCGGCGTTCTCCAACACGCCGTCGACGAGGTCATGCTGGCAGCCGCAGCGCGTCATGGCACCGAAAGCTTTTTCTCGGGCGGCGGGGGCGACACGATCTTCTGTGCCTTGGATACGGCTGCACCCGCAGCGGACGCGATACGGGAACGTGGTCCGTTCGCTGGGATGGCCGCTGTCCGGGATCTGGCCACGCTGCACCAGTGCACGTTGTTGAAGGCTGGCCGCCTGACCCTGCGAAAGATGAGACGCGCCCGGTACGTGGATCGCGCGCCGGACGGCCTGTTTCTCGCGCCAGGCATCAGCGTCCCGCCTACCGAAGCCCACCCTTGGTCGACCGCGCCACAGAACGCGTTGCCTGGAGACAGGGAACGGATTCGAAGCCTTGCCACGTGTCAGGCATATCGCGACAGCCTCGCACGCGGGGAATCGCTCACGATGCGGATGCCTTTGCTCGCCCAGCCGGCCGTAGAGGCTTGCCTTCGCACACCCAGCTGGATGTGGATCGCGGGAGGTCGGAACCGCGCGATCGCGCGGATGGCGTTCGCAGACCTCCTGCCCCCGGACATTCTCCACCGTCGTAGCAAAGGCACTTTCATGAGCTATCTGGGCGCGGTATACCGGCGCAACCGAGGTCCGATGCGCGACTTCCTGCTGCAGGGCAGACTGCAGCAGGAGGATTTGCTGGATACGAAAGCAATCGCCGAGTTCATGCGTCACGATATTCCCGAGGGCGGACATGCCTTCACCCGCGTGTTCGACCTGTGCATTGTCGAGAACTGGGTCAGGCACCAACCCTAGCCGCCATCGTCGCGCTTGGCCGTTATCGACAAGCCAGCCTTCATAGCGCGCCAGTGCGCATATTGCTCGCGCTTCGCTGGATCCGGATCCTCTACATCACGCAGCCAGAAGCGGAACCAGTCCAGATTGCGCTCGTACACCGCCAGTTTGTGTCGTGGCTGGAACTTCTGGTGCGGCTCGTGTGGAAAGACGTACATGTCTGCCCGCCCCTCGCGCATCAAGGGCACTGCGTAATCGAGCGAGTGGATGTACTCCTGCTCCGGCAGCTGCATCAGGATCGGCACCCGGATGCGGTCCAGATTGAACAGCGGTGAGAACTGACGCCACCGCTCCGGCGTTTCTTCGAGCGTGCCCAGCTGCCAGCCCGCCTGCAGACGATTCGGGAACGCATCGCCGAAGTTGCTGAGCAGCAGGTGGTACAGCGGGGACAGCCCAAGCGAACTCACCGAGGCGGCGGTCAGCACCTGCGAGTGCATGACCGTCCACATGGTGATCTCCGACCCCAGACTCAGCCCACCCATGCCAACTCGCCCGGGGTCGATCTCACCTTGTTCGGCCAGCAGCGCCACCACGCTTTCGACGGCAGAACGCCCCAGCTCGTACTGCTCTACACCGTCTTCCCTTGATGGCGCCAGCGTGATGCACAACGCAGCGATGCCGTCCTGTGCCAGCGATGCAAATGGCAGTTCCTCGCCCAGCCCGCCGCGCACGAAGCCTTTGCACCAGTAATAGCTGACGAACAGCGGCGGCCGTCCCGGCCCCTCGTGACGCGCAGGATAGAACTGCCCCGTGAACTGTTGGCCGCCGGCATCCGTCCAGCGAAGCAAGCGCACACGCGTGGCGGCCATATCGGCGGTCAGCGCCGGATTGGGGTCGAACAGCACCACACGGGCGCCGCTCTCGATGTCGATCCGCTCCAGGCGAGGCGGACGGTCGGCCTCGGCCACCACGCAAGCCAGCGTGCCGGCGGAAACACCGCAGTCGCTCGGCATCAGACGCACGCCGCCATTCGCCAGCCCACGGGTACGCATCACCGTGTGCACCACCCCTGTCTCGACATTCCATCGATGGATGGATTGGGTGTGCCCTTCGCTGGCGTCCTCCATGGTGAACAGCACCTCGTCCGTTCCCGGGCGCCACTGAACCGCGTTGATCGCTTTGCCTCTGCAGGCATCCGCATTGCAGATGACCGGTACGCGCGCCCGTCCGTGCGGAAGCACAGCCAGCGCCGCGCCCGGCCTGTCGCGCAGGCCGTTGCGTTCGCCCGTGCGTGTGATCAAGGCGATGCGGTGGCCTGCCGGCTCTGGCAGTACCGCATGGACGTCGCCATATCCCGCCGCAAGATCCACGCTAGCAAGCGGAGCAGGCGGCACTCGACGGGCATCGAGTTCGCGCCGCTCGCCGGTCGTTAGGTCCAGAGCCGTCCAACGATCCGGCACATCGGCGAGCAGCGGATATCGGAGGACTTCGTTGTCCCGCAGGCGTTGTGTGGCCAGGCGCCCATCCACATTGCCGGATCGGAACAACGCCTGGCCCAATGGCACAGTCCGGTCGATGCGGACGCCCTGGTCGTACTCCGCCTGCTCGGCCGCCAGCACGATGTCGCGTGCCGCGCCGACGCTGTAGTGCAGCTCGCTGCCATCCGTGCTCAGGGAGAACGCGCGGACATTAGCGGGATCGTGTGTCATGGCCTGAGCGCCCGAGCCGTCCGTAGCCGCGCGCCACACATCGACCCGGCCATCCAGCAACGCGCGGTAGTAAATCCAGCGCCCATCAGGCGACCACACCGCTGGTGCCGGAATCGATAGACCAGCCTGCTCACGCAGAGGCGTACCGCCGTCCGCAAGCCGCAACGGTGGCGAGGCTGCAACCATGTCCTGTACGTACCAGACCGAATCGTACGTGTTGCGTTCCACACTGGGCTGCTCGATCCGGTAGGCCACGTACCGGCCATCGGGCGAGAGTGTGACCCCGCTGAAATCCGCCACTTCCACCAGCCGACGCGGCGAGATCGCATCAGCCGGTTCAGCAGCTACCAAGAGAAGCAGCACCGCCGCCAGCGCCCACAGCCATCTGAGCACCGCCCGCCTCCGCCACGACATCGCGCGTGCCCAATTCACTCCCATCGTCACGCCCGCCATCACCATTGCCTCGACACGGAGACGTTGAAGTACCGGCCAATCGCCGAGTAGTTCGTCGCGTCGTAAGGCGGCACCAGATACGGCGTGAGCACCGAAGTGTCATGTAGCGGAGGCGCCCGGTCGAACACGTTCTGCACAGACAATGCCAGCGCCCAGTCACGAAGCACACTGCCCTCCCCATCCGGGGCGTAGCGCAACGTGGTGTCCACCGTCGTAAACGAAGCAGTCTTCTCGCTCGCCGCTACGTTCTCCACGCCTTGCCTGTAGTTGGCAAATGCCGAGGCAGAAAAGCCCCCGCGCGCCCATACCGTGCCTACCCTGCCCGTCAGCTTGGAGGGGTTGTGGATGGTGCCCGCCAGGTCGAACTCGGCGTCGGTAGTCTGTTGGGTACTGGCGAGCCAGCTGGCGGCGCCACGCACCGTCAGCCGCCCGCCGCCCAGGTCGAGTCCATAGGCCCCGGACATATCGAGACCGCGGATCCGCTGGCGGGCGACATTCGTGTAGTACGCATGCACCAGCGCCACCACGTCGCTCGGGTCGTACGGCACGCCGATGTAGTTCAGAAACGTAGTGCCCGCAATTGCCGCCGCCTGCTGTTCCGCACTCGGCGAAAAGGTGACGAACTCCGCGAACGCCGGATTGCGCAGGGCTTGGGAGGTTGGCGTGATGGGTGCCACCACGCGATCGCTGTAGTCGATATCGAACCAGGTCAGCTCGGCTTCCAGCCCCGGCACTGCCGTCGGGTGGAAGGCCACAGATGTCGTCCATGTGCGGGCGCGCTCCGGTGCGAGATCCGGATTTCCGCCGTCCAGCAACAACACCGTGGCGTCCGGCGCATAGCCGGTGCCGCCGTACGCAGCCGCGTAGTTGAAGCCCGTCATTTGCTGCCGGTTGAGCTGGAACAGCGTGGGCGCCTTGAACGAACGCCCCCACGACGCTTTAAGCGTCACATCCGCGATCGGGCTGTAGATCGCGCCAAGCTTGGGCGTCAGCACACTGCCAAAGCTGTCGTAATCCTCGTACCGCGCTGCGCCCGTCAGTGACAGGCGCTGGCCCGCCCCGCCTCCATCCAGCACCGGCACCTGTAGTTCCGCATACGCGAACTGTGCGGCCTCATCACCCTCGATCGCTGCGACATGCGTGATCTGGTTGTATTCGAGGAATGTGTTCTCGCGCCGCCCCGCGCCAACAGCGACGCGTACATCGCCGGCCGCCAACGCAAGCAGCGGCCCCTCAACGCCGGCCTCGTAACTGCTGCCTTCGTTGCAATAGCAAAGCTGCGTGCGTTGCAGCACCAAGCCAGAGGCCGGCAGGGTGATCGACTGCGTGTGGTCCAGCCGGCTCCTCGAACGGGTAGCCCCCAGCGACAACGTCCAGTCGTTCTGCAGAAAGATATCGAGCCTCGGCGACAGCAACGTAGTCGCGGACTCAGGCGTCGCCTGGATCGACACATCGCTGAGGTTGTCCTGCGCACCGTACGCCTGGCTGCGCTCGGTGCGGAACGCATCCAGGCGTAACTCCGCGTGCTCACCCACCGCTTGCGACAGACTGACCAGCCCGCTGCGCAGATCGCTGCCCGGGTATAGCGTGTACGGTTCGCGCAGCAACTGCGTGTAGGCACGCTGTCTTGCGTAGATCGGATCCGCAGTCACATCCTTGTAGGTGACGATCACTCCGCCGGTGGACCAGACGTGGCCGGCCGTCGCGCTGTACTCGCGTGTGGTGAGGCCACCATCGTCCGACGTGCCGTAGCCAGTCCCCAGGGTGACACCTTCAAAGTCCCGGCGGAGGATGACGTTGCCCACCCCGCCCACCGCATCAGACCCGTAGATGGCCGACGCGCCATCGGCAACGATCTCGATGCGCTCCACCGCTTCCACCGGAATCGCACTGATATCCACTGCCTGCGAGATGCCGTCATAGGCCATGCGGCGGCCATTGAGCAGCGTCAATGTGGCATCGGCTCCCAGCCCACGCAGATTCAGTGCCGACCCGCCACTGAGATTTGTGTTCTGCGCCCCCGCGCCCGAGACCGTAAACGGAATGACGCCCGGGTTCTGACCGCCGCCGAAGTTCTGCGGGATGCTGCGGATGACTTCGCCGAGATCCTTGAAGCCTTCTTCCCGGATGCTCTCGATGCCGATGGTCACGACTGGCGAAGGCGTCACGCCGCCACGGATACGGGTGCCGGTGACTTGGATCGTGTCAAGTTGAACAGCTTCGGGATCGCTGCCTGATCTCTCTGCAGATTGCTCAGAACTCTGCTTATCGCCCTCGCCGGAAGTCACCGCTCGCGCTGTAGAAAACGCCCCAGGCCCCGCCGCAGTAGCGAGTAGAACGACGGAAATCGCCTTGTTTAGCTTGCCTATCTTCATGTTGCGTGCCCTCTCTATAGGTCGCCGCTTAGCAGTCGCGGCTTAGCCTCCGCCACTAGCGCGGCATGGTTTTCATACGACATTGGTGGCCCCGCCGTTTCGTTTCGAATTCCCTTACAGCGATGCAAGGAAAGCTACATTTAATGTAGCTAAACAAGCGAACCTACGGCCCCCGTTTCATCGGCATACTTCCTCTCTAAGTTCTGATTTGGCCCTTTACAGCCACTGGCTTCGCGGAGTAGACAAAGCGATGCTACATATGTTGTAGCATACATGCGAGGGGCTAGAAAGCCATCCTGTGCGAATTACAGGATCGGTTTCGACGGCTCATGGCGCCTCGCATCAGCAGCATGTTCACCAAGCGGTTGAAAGAGGCGCGCTTGGCCCTGGACATCTCCCAGAGGGAGCTTGGACGAAGAATTGGCCTGTCGGAGGATGTCGTGTCTAGCAGAGTTACAAGGTATGAGCGCGGGACCTCCGAGCCGGACTTTGAAACCGCTAGCAAGTTGGCCAAGGAGCTCGGCGTTCCTTTGGCCTATCTCTTGGCAGACACCGATACGCTGGCGGACATCATCCTTGCAGCAGCAAGCTTGCCGCTAGGAGAGCAACGGAAGCTCGCTACCGAACTGAGATCGAAGAGCAGGCGCTGAGTCGCAGGAGATGCGGACTCAGTTTTTGTCGAACTTCTCATTGATCCAAACAATGAGGTCTTTCCGCTGCTTGGCTGAAAGCAAAGAGAGCGACAGGAGGATGTCGGCCGTGGCCTCATCTTCCGCAACCAGATAGGCCATAGGCACTTGCAGTGCGTCTGCAAGCTCGGCCAGTCCCTTCAAGTCAACCCCGCTCGACTCTCTCTCGTAGCGATTGACTCGACTGCTAGCGCGCTCTTTGTCCAGTCCCATCATCGCACCTAGTGCTCGCTGGCTATCGATGCCACGCAGCTTCCGCGCCTGCTTGATGCGGGCAGAAAAGATAGCGCGGGGCGAAGCCTTCGGCACGTGATCTGATACTTAGAACTGGGGGGTGTCAGCATGCCTTGCTCCGCTCCTACGCGGCAGTCTCTTCATGAAATGTAGCACCCTCATCCGGCAACTGAGTGGGGCATGCACCTAGGTACGGCACAAGACACTCTTGTCCGCCTCACTCTTAAATGCGGTCGCTACCCCTGCTTAGAAGCGAGCCGCCGCCGTCCAGCCGCCGCGCTTGCGTCACGAGGTCGGCAACCGCTATGAGCCGCGGTCTATAGGCTGAGCCTGCAAACCCTGCGGCCGCGCGCAGCGGTTCATGGCCTCCCGACCGCCTACTTCTATGCCGAAGAATATGACCTCGCGCAGTTGATCTCGGAGTTCAACAGCAAATGCAAGCGCAAGCGCTGAGAAGCCTTACAAAGCAAAGCCCCGCTGGCGGGGCTTTGGTCGTCGGCGCTTCGTTGAGGATTCTCGCCCTCGTCCCCTGCCAAATTGGTCAGGTGAAATGGCCCGGACGACAGCCTAATCCTCTTGCAACGAAGATGGATGTGACATTGGATTCGTCCCCGCCATCCTGTCGGATTTCGTCTACGACAAGATCAGAATTACGCGCCGCCACCTCCCAAGTGCAGCCATTCGCAGCGAATCCCCTTTGGATGAGCTCCAATGAACCGATGGGTTGCGCCCGCGAAGCCGCGCACGGCATCAGACCTGGGACCGACAAGTAGTTGCGTGGAAATCCGACCTGGCGCACAGTTCGCCTTGTCGCGGGGGGCGGCATAGGGGAACGGGCGATGGACGGCTCTACAATCTGGTTCGATCGCAGCTTTTTCAGCGATGAGGTCATTGCGCGAACCGCGCATCGGTATACGAATTTCTTCCAGGTCACCGTTCACGGAACTGTGGGCGAGATCGGCGTTGAGCTTGAGGCCCTACAAGGTGTCGAGCGCTCCGCAGATCTGGAAGCCCGCTTCCGGAACGACGCGCTCGACGAGCGGTTGCGTGAAACCGTCCGCAAAGAAACAAAGGATCTGCATGCCGAGCTCATCCGGGCGGCGCTGCGGGAGTCGCTGCCGCGGCGCACGGATGTAGCGCCTTGAAGTTCCGCCCGCCAGAGGCGTTCGCCGCCTCAAGCCAGGGCTACCGGCTGCTTCCCCTACGTTTCCGTCGGCTTCCGTGGAACCGGGACCGGGTGTTCGTCTCATCCTTGGCAGGGGATTGGCTGACGATGGAACGGGCCATGTTCGAGCGGTTTGTCCGCCACGAGCTTGACCCGACCGATCCTGTGTTAGCGGACTTGCAAGCACGCCACTTAGCGGTGGTGGATCTGCAGCGGAGCGCTCTGGCGCCGTTGCTCAGCCAGTATCGAACCCGAAAGGCCTACCTGCTGGGTGGTCCAGCGCTGCACATATTCGTGGTGTCGCTGCGATGCCACCACACTTGCAACTACTGCCAAGTATCCCGACAGCAAACTTCGAAAACGGCATTCGATCTTGGCGCGGACGCTGCACGCCTTGCGGTGGATCGGTTGTTCGAGTGGCCGTCGCAGGAGCTGACCATCGAGTTCCAAGGGGGTGAGCCGCTGCTCAACTTCGAACAGGTCCGCGCCATCACCGAGCGAGTCGTGGCGCGCAACGAAACCGAAAAGCGGTCGCTGCGCTTCGTACTCGCCTCCACGCTCCACGATCTCACCGACGAGCAACTCGCGTTCTTTCAGACACATCGGTTCAAGCTCTCGACGTCCTTGGACGGTCCGGAGTGGCTCCACAACGCCAATCGTCCCAGACCCGAACGCGACAGTTATCGGCGCACCGTCGAGGGGATCGAGCGTGGGCGCAAGGCACTAGGTGAAGACGCTATTTCCGCGCTCACCACCTTGACCAAGCGCAGCTTGGAGGCACCCGAGGCCATCATCGACGAGTACCGGAGACTCGGGCTGCACTCCATCTCGCTTCGGCCGCTGAGTCACTACGGTTTCGCGGCCAAGACTCGTGAGCGCAACGGTTACGACACTGCGGCATTCTTGGCCTTCTACGATCGGGCGCTTGAACACCTGCTAGCGGTCAACCGGTCCGGCTATAGCATGGATGAGACCTTCGCCAGCCTGCTGCTATCGCAGCTGCTGGGGCCCTTCGGACACGGTTACGTGGATCTGCGCTCGCCCACGGGCGCGGGCTTTGGCGCTGTCATCTATGACTACGACGGACAGGTGTACCCCTCTGACGAGGCGCGGATGCTCGCTGCCATGGGCGATAACTCTTTCTCGCTAGGTAACGTTGGCCAACCGGTAAGCGAATGGTTGGCCTCCCCCGCCATGCACCGCCTGATGGCAGCTGGTGTGGCTGAGTCTCTACCGACCTGCAGCGACTGTGCCTACGTGCCGATGTGTGGCGCAGACCCGATCGAGCATTACGCGCGACAGGGTGACGCCATCGGTCACCGCCCCACTAGCGATTTCTGCAGCCGTCAGATGGGTATGTTTGATCTGCTGCTCCAGCGGTACGAGACCGCCAGTGTGGCAGACCGTCAGATTCTTGAAAGCTGGGCGCTTGGCGCAGGCGCAGACGAAAGCCCGGAGGTCGCACTCGATGCTGCCGCTTGAGACCAAAGCTGTTGTCACCGGACTGAGCAGTCCACTTCTGGTCAAGCTGGCAGGTCTGCGAGAACTCGCCGAGGGCGGCTATCCACTCGAACGCATGGCGCTGGACCTGAGAGCCGTTCCGCATCATGCCGTGACACATGAGTTGCTTGCCCTGCCCTGGGCCGGGTTCATCGAGGCGCAAGCCGATTCAAATGCCCCCTCCCACGCCCAGCTGTCACACGCTGCGCCTCCGGGACGCCCGCTTGCCTCGCTTCAAGGCGAGCGCGGCATCGCCAAGCCCGGCGACGTACTCGAGCTCGATCCTTTCCGCCAACGCGTCGCAGTGCGTTACCGGCGCGGCGACAACGGCAACATCCTATTCGCGACAGAGCGGTGCAACAGCTACTGTCTGATGTGCTCGCAGCCACCGCGTCAGGTGGAAGACGACTGGCGAATCCAGCATCTTTGCGATTTGGTGGAGCTCGTCGATCGCGACGAGCCTTCGTTGGCGATCAGCGGTGGTGAGCCGACCTTGTTGGGCAGTGGGCTCGCAGCCATCGTGGCCAAGTGCGCGGAGTGGCTGCCGGATACCCATTTGCACATTCTGTCGAATGGGCGACTACTCAGCGATACCACGCTGGCTGCTCAGTTTGAAGACATCCATCCCAACCTCAGCTGGGGCATCCCGCTCTACGGTGATCACTACGCGCTACACGACTATGTGGTGCAGAGTGAAGATGCTTTCGCCCAGACGCTGCGAGGCCTTTACGCGCTGGAAGCAGCGAGGCAGCGAATCGAGATTCGCGTAGTGCTGGTGAAACCATCGCTGGAACGGCTGGAGGCATTGACCCGCTACATCCTGCGCAACCTGCCTTTCGTGGAGCACATCGCGCTGATGGGCATCGAGCCCATCGGTTTTGCCAAGGCGCATCATGCTGCGCTTTGGGCAGATCCGGCCGACTACGTCGAACAACTGCAGGGCGCAGTCGATTCCTTCAGTAGGCGCGGTGTGGCGGTATCGCTCTACAACCTGCCGCTGTGCACGATTCCCGAGTCGCTCTGGCCGTTCGCGCAACAGAGCATCTCCAACTGGAAGAACGACTATCTCGACGCGTGTGCCAGCTGCGCTGTCAAGGCGCGCTGTGGCGGCTTTTTCTCTTGGGTAACACCCAAGTGGACGAGTCGCAAGGTCAAACCCATTGAACTCAGCCTGGAGGCTGCCTGATGTCCACTGCTCTCATCCTGACCAGCGGAGCGCTCGGCGCGCTCGGGCCCGAGCCACCCAAGACTCCAACCAACCTGCTGGAACTTGCTGCGGCTGATGCGAAGTACTCGACAGTGTTGAGTTCTTCCCTTAACGACGGCCGCCACAATCTTTACGCTGGACATCGGTCGCACCGAAGCCACAGTTCACACCGGTCGCACAGCTCGCATCGCTCCGGTTCAGGCAGTTCCTATCGCTCCTACACCCCACCCGCTACCTACACTCCACCTCCACCGCGTCCCGCCCCAGAGCCCAGTCAGATCAGGCCGCTCGATGAGACAGGCGCCTCCTCTTCATCGAGGTCCGCATCTGGCCTGACGCCGTCGACCTACTCGAACCAAACGTTGCGTCGGGATGCCGATGAACTTCGGATGCTCATCATGCGTGTCCAAGCAGCTCTGTTCTCGCGTAACTACGATCCAGGTGCAATCGACGGAGTCATGGGTACCCAGACACAAGCCGCGCTGCGCGCCTTCCAAACCGCGCACGGACTCAGCGCCACCGGGACGATGACTACAGAAACGCTTACCGCACTCGGCATCAGAATTTAAGCCGCGAGTAAAGCACGACTTCGGCGAAGTCCTGAACGAGCAAATTGCTCACCACTTAACGATATTCGGCTGTAATTCGAACTATATCGCAAAAGCGATGCAATAGTGTTTCGCACTTATTTTACTTCATTTTATATAGATAAACGCTATGGATTGGCTAAACTTTCTTACTCGCGAAATAGCTGCGGGTTCGCTTATCGGTCTCTTTGTCGCATGCGCGTACGCATGCTGGCGCGCGGGCTCATTTCATCCGATAAATGTGAGAATTCTTCGTTTCTTCTTTAGCAAGGATGAGGTGCAAGATCTCGAAATCAAGAAGAGCTTGGCCGACGAGTCCGCTTTGGTGAGCTTTCGCGTCACATACGGTGTGCGCGCCGAAACGATAACTGACGCCCGAAGGGTTATATTCTTTAGCAACTTGAGAAATATTCCACTGAGCCTTATTGGTCGGTCAGGCTGGGCATTTGATATCAAGAGCTTGTCAATTAATGAGAAAAGAGTGCCCCACAAGTTTTGGCTTGCGGCTCCAGCAATTTTTCTAATTATCCTCTATGCGGCAGGCTCCTTGGCCGCAGGAATATCGGTTTCGGAGAGCCTCCTGGTTTCTCTAAAAGATACTGGAAAAGCAATCTGGCTCACCAAAGAAGACGCGCGGCCTGCTTTCAATTTTTTTGATAAGACAAAAATTCTAGATAAGACAGCCTGCCCACCTGGGCCTTCAGACGAAAGCGTAGAGAGTGGATTTACTGCGATAGAAATCCCTATCCTTTGCGAAATCTGGAACGATCCAGCTATCGAGGATCATCTTCGAAACGAGCTAAGTAAACAGAAGCGAATTTCGCTAGCAGCCTTGGCTGTTATCTTTATTTACGCTTTCATAGCGCTCGGAATTATTAGAGAATGGAGCGCTCAGATCGAACTGGCCAGGCGAATTGCAGCGTCGACTTCAGAAGAAGAAGATGCATCTACAGGGACTTCCTGATTTTCTGGTTGCACCCCGCGCTCAATTCCTTAAGAATCATTTATTTATTTGTGAGTACATAGATCAGAATCCATGAGTCATGGGTTTCTAGAAAGTTTCGGCCACTGCAACTTTTACCAGCTCCAGTAGCAGACGAAGGAATTTGGCATGACGGAGGCAACTACCGACAAGTTTTCAGCCGGCGAACAGGGGATTGGATACATCTACCAAGCGCGCCTCGCGCTTCTACACCTGCTTCAATTGCCGGAAGATACTGCCATCTTCCTAGAAAAGGACGATGACATTGACTTTATCGACAGCGGCGGTGGCAAGTCCCTAGCCTCACTTAAGCACAAGGCTGTTGGTGACAAGTTAACCGACCTTTCGACGGATTTCTGGAAGTCTGTGAATATATGGCTGGCACGCTATAAGCGGGATGGCCACGCTGCGTCTAACCTACGGTTCTTCTTGTTCACGACCGGCACAGTATCGACAACTTCGTTTCTGGCCCGTCTCCTCTCAGGGCAGCCGATTGCCTCTGACGATGCTATAACGTTGACCGAATTAGCCGGGTCCGTGCTCGTCAAATCAGAATCAAAACTCATCGCGCCAATCGCCGACGCATTCAACGAACTGAGCGATTCTGAGAAGCAGGATTTTCTAGAGCGAATTCTTATCTGTGATAGCAGCCCGCGAATCGGCGACATCCCGGCGCTCATCAGGGAAAAGTACATGCGAAGCATCCGGCGCGAACATCGGGAATTCGTACTTGAGCGGCTGGAGGGCTGGTGGACCGATGCTGTGATCAAGCAATTGACTGGCGCTAGATCGCAGGGAATCTTCGGCTATGAAGTCTCGGACAAACTCTCAAACTTCGCAGAGGAATACAAGGCAGACAGCCTACCTATTACATTCCGTGGAAAGGCGCCCACCCATGAGGTCGACACTGCTACCGATCCACGCATGTTCGTCGTCCAGCTGCGCGAGATCGGCATCTCATCAAATCGGATCAGAAGCGCGATCTTGGATTATTACCGAGCGTTTGAGCAGCGATCAGCTTGGGCGCGAGAGAATCTGCTGGTGCTGGGAGAGGTCGAGGACTACGAAGATCGACTTGCCGATGAATGGGGCCGCTACAAGGACGTCGCTTTCGAGAAGTTGAAGGACGATAGCGCGGAAGAAGCACTGCTCGAAGCCGGCTCGACTCTCTATAACTGGGCGGAATTTGAGACTGGGAAGATTGAATCCCTACGCATTCGCGCACGAGTGACAGAACCCTATGTCCTTCGCGGTAGCTTCCACATCCTGGCGGACGCCACGCCCCAGCCCAAGGTCTATTGGCATCCCAGATTCCTCGATCGGCTTGGTCAAGTGCTGGGGGTGGCCTCGTGAAGCGGTGGGATCAGCGCCCCTTTGAAATTCGGGCACTGTTTAACCCTGCATTCTGCGGGTTGATCCTATTCCGCGCCCTGCACGGCTACGAGGAAGAGGACGCTCGCGGGATGCCATTCTCGCTGTCGCTGCTCGTGCTGCCCCTCTGCCTGCATAAGGATTCACGCGATGTGATCTTAGGCAGCCCACGTAGCTACCTGCTCAAGACCGCGGAGAAGAATCAGCAACTCATGGTGGGCTTTACAGATCGGGTCACGCAGATGCTGCCGTATGCATTCGAGGGGTTCGGCTTGCTGATGGAGAGGGGGTGCATTGCCGTCGCCGATGACGGACGCATCCAGACCGTTGCTAAAAAGGTGCGAAAGACCGTCGATGGAACCACCGAAACCGTTTCTTGCCAAAAAGTGGCGAGGATCGTCGGAAAGGAATTTGCACGCATCGCCGACCGATCCACTGTTTACACAACTTTCGGGATTCGTCCATGAAGATCAGATCCATCCATATCTATAGCCATGACGGCCAGCGCCGTGACCTCCGGTTTAAGGTAGACGGACTCAACGTCATCACCGGCCGCTCCTCCACCGGCAAATCAGCTCTCTCCGAGGTAATCGAATACTGCATGGGACGTTCGTCGTTCAACGTCCCCGAAGGCATCATCCGCGACAAGGTGGCCTGGTTCGCCGTGATTTATCAGTTCGAGAAAGAGCAGGTTTTGGTTGCCAAGCCGACCCCTCCCCGCGGCGGCGCCAGTTGCAGCACCGCAATGCTGCGAAGGGGCACCGAAGTGCTGGTGCCGGAGTTCAAGGATCTGGTGATCAACACCGACGACGACGGCATCGTTGAATTGCTGTCTAGGCTGCTCGGCATTCCTGAGAATCGCACCGATGTAGCGATTGAGAACAGCCGAGATAGCTACGACGCCAACGTCAAGCACACGTTGTACTACCTGTTCCAGAAGCAGGGACTGGTCGCCAACAAGGATCAACTTTTTTATCGCCAGAATGAACAGTTCCAACCGCAGGCGATCCGCGACACGCTGCCAATACTGCTAGGCGTCTCGTCCCACGATCGTTACGAGCTGGAATCCAAGCTGCGCATAGCGCAGCGTGATTTGAGGATCGGTAACAAGAAGGTGGAGCAGGCGCGCGACGCCGTCGACACGTCGCTTGAACAAGCCATAGGGCTCTACTCGGAAGCGAAGGCGGTCGGGATCATCGGCAACACCGACTTGAACCCCAATGCTGACGGGATCATCGGCGAATTGAGGTTGGCGTTGTCATGGAAGCCCGAAACGGTGCCAGAGGATGACGGTAGCCGAGTTTCGGCTTTGGAAGACGAGCTCGCCCAACTGCGTCAGGATCGCCGTGATACGCAGACTCGGATTGACGCGGCACGACAGTTCGCTAATCGTGCAGGCGGCTACGAAAACGAGGCCGCCGAACAGATAGATCGTCTAACCTCAATCAAGGCCCTTCCGAAGAACCCCGACAGCGGAGAATGGCAATGGCCGTTCAGTGAACGAAATCTTGCACTAGAGTCGCCAGTTGCCGTAGTTCTGCTTAATGAATTGAAATCACTTGAGAAAGAATTGCGAATTGCGACAGGCCAGCGCCCCAAGCTCGAAGCATACCTCGCCGAACTAACTGGAAAGGCCGACAGCATCGCGGGCGATATCAAAAAGAAAGAATCGGAGCTGTCCGCGGCGATCTCGGCCAACGAAGTCATTGCCCAGATGGGCACCCGCAACAACGCGGCCGCTAGGGTCGTCGGCCGAATCAGCCTGTTTTTGGAAACCCTCCTCCCGAATGAGGAACTAGCCAAGCTGGAAGCAGATAATCGTCGCCTCAGCAACAAAGTAAAGCAGCTTGAGGAGCAGGTCGGCGCCGACGACAGCAATGAACGCCTGACTTCGATCCTCAACAACATCTCCGCACAGGTGTCTCGATACATCCAGAAGTTCAACGCCGAATTCGGTCCTTACCCAGCACGGCTCAACCTGCCGCAGTTGACGATCACCTTCGATCGCCCGGAACGCCCTGTGCCAATGGGCCGGACCGGCGGCGGCGAGAACCATTTGGCCTACCATCTTTCAGCATTACTCGCTTTACATCGGTTCGCGGCGCAGAACAACCGCCCGATTCCACGCTTCCTGCTAATCGACCAGCCAACCCAGGTCTACTTCCCTTCCGAGCAGGTTTACAGGGACGTTGATGGCTCGGTACAGAAGACGGAAGACGACGCCGACCTTGATGCGGTGCGGCGGCTGTTCGAATTGTTGCTGAAGTTCACTCAGGAGGATGTGCCAGGTTTTCAGATAATCGTCACTGAGCATGCGAACCTGCGTGAACAATGGTTCCAAGATTCGCTCGTCGAGGTGCCGTGGACCAAGCCGCCAGCGCTGGTTCCTGAGGAATGGCCTTCAGAGGCACCGAACTGATTTAAGGAATCGGTGTGTTAAGGCGCCTTCTCGAAAATACCGACATTGCTGAAACATTTTCTCCATAGCGTGCTTGAAGGAGTTCATAGATCTGTTTGCACCTGGATCGCTACGGAAAGGAAAGGTTGACTTGGAACTGCGATTTTCCGGCGATGGGAAAGAATTGATCATGCCGATCTCCAATCGGCAGTTCGAGTTGTATGCTCTGTCGCTAGAACGTGGACCCAACTTCCATCCGGCCCATATCTTCTCGAGCTATCAGACGGTACGCGGAAGCGCTAGCGGCTGCATTCTTTTAAACCCAGAGCGGAGAACCTTCAGCAGCGTAGCTCTCCGACGACGCATTGATCACTGTTGGGTCAAAGTAGGTGAGAGCGGCACTTATCCCACTCCAGAGGCTGCACTCGACCAGCTCAGCATCAATATGGGGAGCGGTGGACCGCCCGAACCACTTCCTCCAGGTGATCGGCGCCGGCGACCCTTGCTAAAAGCTGGCCAGCGCGAGGCAAGCCCGGATTTTGATCTACTGACGAGCACGACAAGTCATTTGCCAGCGCTCATGGCGATTGGCGAGTGCTATCTAGCGCTTCCAAATCCCGATGCAAATTTTGTAACAGATCTTCAGAGTGGAAACTTCGCTTCAAGACTGTTCGAGCTTTACCTTCTCGCCTGTTTTCGCGAACAAGGCCTCATCGTGCGACAAGACCATGTCTCGCCAGATTTTTGGATCGAGAAGGACGGGAAAGAGTGCTGGATCGAGGCCGTGACCGCGAACTCCGAAGATCCGCACAAAGGCGGAATTGGCGACTGGGTACATGCACCGGAAGATCGTATAGAGCGACTAACGGGCGGCCCCGCCGAACGGTTCGCCAAGACGCTTCGGAGCAAGCTTCAACGTAACTATCAGGAACTCGACCATGTTAAGGGGCGCTCGTTCGCCATCGCGATCGCTGATTTCCATGAATCAGGCTCGATGGTTTGGAGCCGCGAAGCACTGCCTACTTACCTCTACGGTATGCGAGCAGATGTTGAGGAGAACGAGGGTCAGCGCCGAGCGGTAGGCACGCCGATCACAAACTTAACGGGCAAGCACGCCATCCGGGCCGGACTTTTTCGTGACCCGGATTTTTCTCATCTTTCCGCGGTCATCTTCAGCAACGCGGCGACACTTGCGAAGTTCAACCGCATGGGTTTCCTCGCCGGCTGGCGGCCGGCAGGAATGACGATGATTCGGAACGGCATCCTTTTCGATCGAACCCCCGGCGCGTTGGAGCCGATCCCATTCGAGATGTCGGTCGAGAGCGCTGAATATGAGGCACTCTGGCCGTGGGGTGAGGCGTGGTGTCAAGAACTGGAGGTTTATCACAATCCCCTGGCCGCTCACCCGATCGCCTTCGACCTTATTCCGGGCGCCACCCACTGGTTCGAGCGCGATGGCGATATCGAATGCGACACTATCTGGGCGAACTCGGTGCTGGCATCGATCACTCATGTGCGCACGACTTAAATCCTGAGGATCCGAGCGGTGCGTGAGGCGTAATTCAAAAGCCGTAGCCGGCCGCCGCCTCGCAAGTCAGTGGCGTCCAGGACGACCAAACCATCTAACCGGCCGCCCACTCGAATTCGTTGCGCAATCAAGCCAAGAAATCGTCGACGTGTTACTCGACCCGCTTCGCTGAAATCGATAGGAGAACATCGTGCCGGTCTACTTCATTGGCGAGCATGAGAACCAATGCTCTCCTATCAAGATTGGGGTTGCGAAGAATATAGAAGTGCGAAAGCGCAACCTTCAGACTGGCAATCCTCTGGAGTTGCGGCTGCTTGGCTGGATAGAGGCGCACAACTCGTTTGAGCTTGAGCGGCGCCTCCACCAGCATTTTGAAGCGACCAAAGTGCGGGGGGAGTGGTTCGCCATCGAGCCGGCAGACATTCTGTCCATTCTCATGCGCGCTGGCAGCGATGGCTTCGTTGCAAAGAACGCTGACGCTTTCCAGATCGTCGGCTATGACCGCGATGCGGTGCCAGAGTATCTCGGCGTATGGGAATGGGGCGACCTTGAGATCGATGAATGTTGTCCGTTCTGCGGCTGTCTATGCGGCATGCATTTTCAGGAAGCATCTCAGATGTATCACTGCCTCAACTGCGACGCCTTAAGCGACTTTTCGGATGTCGATCCACGCGGAAAAGAACTGGACAATTAAGCCCATGAATGAAAAAGAACAGAGCGCAAGCATGCAGTGGCTCGAGGCGCGCGCGCCAGCGTTTTCGAATCTTCCTGATCCAGATCGCCAAGCCATATTTGAATTCACCTTTCTCTGGAGTCTTTTCGAGGCACAGATCATGGCCAATTTTGCCCATCCCGCACGTATTCGGGAACGAGTAGATCTATGGGCGAAGGAAGGTACGCTTGATGCTGGTCTTTACGACGTGGAGCTTGATTACTTTCGGAATCGTTACTACACGGATGGCAGATTGACGTATCACTTCCCTCATCTCCACCTGCGCCCCTCAGACCATCCCGATCTCGTGCAGGCGGTTGTCGAGGGCACTAATGACACCCCTCGAGACCGGATTCTGGCCCTTTTAATGATCGTCTGGCGACTACGCAACAACCTCTTCCACGGTGCGAAATGGGCTTATGGTCTGCGCGACCAGGTAGAAAATTTCACGAATGCGAACCGTATCTTGATGCGAATTCTCGACCGACACGGGCAGATTGGGTAACGAGCTATCCAGAGTTACAGCATCCGCCATTCTGTTCTGACTAGTTGCAGAAGCCCCCGAAGGATGTCACTCCCACTCAATCGTCGCCGGCGGCTTCCCGCTGATGTCGTACACCACGCGCGAGACGCCGCGGACTTCGTTGATGATCCGGTTCGAGACACGGCCGAGGAAGTCGTACGGCAGGTGTGCCCAGTGGGCGGTCATGAAGTCGATGGTCTCCACGGCGCGCAGCGAGATCACCCACTCGTAGGCGCGCGCGTCGCCGACGACGCCGACGGACTTGACCGGCAGGAACACGGCGAAGGCCTGGCTGGTCTTGTCGTAGAGGTCGGCGCGGCGCAGTTCTTCGATGAAGAAGATGTGGTCGGCCTTGGCCAGGATGTCGGCGTATTCGGCCTTGACCTCGCCGAGGATGCGCACGCCCAGGCCCGGGCCCGGGAACGGGTGGCGGTAGACCATCTCGCGCGGCAGGCCGAGTTCGACGCCGAGCCTGCGCACTTCGTCCTTGAACAGCTCGCGCAGCGGTTCGACCAGGCCCATCTTCATGTGCTCGGGCAGGCCGCCGACGTTGTGGTGGCTCTTGATGACGTGGGCCTTGCCGGTCTTGCTGCCGGCCGACTCGATGACGTCGGGGTAGATGGTGCCCTGGGCCAGCCACTTGGCGTTGATGAGCTTGTTCGATTCTTCGTCGAAGATCTCGACGAACAGGTTGCCGATGATCTTGCGCTTGGCTTCCGGGTCGCTCACGCCCGCTAGCGCGCTGAAGTCGCTGGGTTTAAACATCCAGGGCAACACTGAAGATGTCGTCATCTCCCGCGAAAGCGTGAGTCCATAGACGTTCAACCCATTGAAATCAAAGTCCTTGGATGACCAGCCGTTCGGCTGTTGAAAGCCCCGCCTGACCGGACATGCGTCCGTTGAAAGCCGCGGGAATGACGAGCAGTCACGGACTTGGTCAGCGTTGCCCTAGCGGCCCGCCGTCCGCTCCGGCCGGTAGCGCTCCACCACCGCCGCATCGGCCGGCTCGCCATCGCTGAACGCCAGCGTCACCGCCTCGACGATCCCGTCCCACACTCCGGGCGTTTTCAACACCGGCATTTCGTTGGCCAGGACGTTGCTCAGGACCCCGCGATTCTGCTCGATGGAGCGCAGCACGCGGTCGGCCTGATGGTCGGGCATCTCCACGACCTCCTTCAGCCCGGCGCGCGCGCGCGCATGGCTTCGCAGGTAGCGCGATTCCTCGCGCATCTGCTCGGTGAGCGTGCGGCCGATGACGTCCGACAGATAGACCACGTGCGGCCCAAGGTCGGGATAGCGCCAGACCGGCCCTGCCACTTCGGCGCCGTTGAACGCGAAATTCGACGCCACGCCATCCGGATAGGTGGTCAACGTGGCCTCGAACGCCACAAGCTCCCGTACCGTCTCCATCAACGGCCGCGAAACCCGGTCCAGGACGCGGTCGTAGCTGCGCCGCTCGCCGGCGTCGTCGGTGATGACGGCCGACACCGGCAGGATCACCGGGTCCGGCACCACCCCGTCGCGGCGCAGCGTGTCGTTGACGAGGAAGCGGTGCACTCGGCCATTGCCGTCGGCCAGCGGATGGATGTAGACGAAACCGAACGCCGCCACGGCACTGCGCATCACCGGCGACTGCCCCTGCGTTCTGTGCAGGAAGATGCGCAGGCCCTCCAGCATCGGCGCCACGTCCGCCGGCATCGGCGCCACGTAGTGCACGACTTCCTCGTAGCGCACCCGCTCGCCGACGAAGACGGGCGACTGGCGGACGCCGAAATGTACGAGCGTGGTCCTGTCGCCGAGGATCTCGCGCTGCAGCTCGGCGAGCGTCTCATTGGTGAGCGGGGGCCCGTCTTGGCCGGTGCGCCGGGCCATCACGTCGGCAAAGCGCTGGACGCGGCTGTCCTGGTCTGCCTCGCCCTCGATCGCGAAACTGGCCCGGCTCTCTCGCAGCGTCATCCAGGCCGCCGCGCGCATCAGCAGGTCTTCGCCGAACTCGCTCGCCAGCGCACCAAACAGTGCGCGCACGTCCAGCTCCGCGGCGCGGAGCACGGCGTCGGTCTTGACCACCGTCGGGCAGAACCACCGGGTGCCCGGCAAATTGTCGTTGACCCGCCAGCGCTGGACCTTGTCCACCTGGGCAGGCGAGGCGGCGACCAGCTTGGCGTCGTCGATCGCATCGACGTAGTTGCCGCCGAGCCGCGCCGGCACCTGCAAGGCATCGCCGGTCAGCCATTCGTACAGGAACGCCGCCCGCCGGGCGTACTGACCGGTGGGCTCTGTGTCCACCCAAGCCTGGACGAAGACCGGCCCGCTGCGCGCAAACAGCCGGGCCAGGAACTCCAGATGCGGGACCTCGTGGCGAAGATGAAACTGCAGGTGCGCGGCCGGCTCCGAAGACGGCCGCATCGCCTCCTGGTGGGTTTCCAGACGGAAGCCGTCCTCGACCGCCGTTGCCCGTCGCCCGCCTATCTGGCTGAGCACCGGCATCCGTCCGACGGGCAGCACATCGAAGCGCCGGGCGAGCCACGCGGCACCGATCGGATCGGCAGGCAGATCGTTCATGGCATGCCTCCTGGGCACCGGCTTTACCGGGCGCGAGCGCCGATGGTGGCGACCGCGCGCTCGTGCATCATTCCGATTACGGGCGGATAGGATCGATTAAGGTTTAATAAAATTGCATGGTTTTGATTAACATACAGCAATCTTAGCGCCGTATGCGCCTTCGAGCCGGCCGCTACAGGAAGCTTGCGGGCGAACCTAATGCCATGCCGGGCGCCCGGATCACCGAGCGGACTACCACATGGCTGCAGGTGCGGCGCGACAGTCCGACCACAGGAAAACCGAACCCGGCGCTTGCCGCCCCACTCGCCTCTCCCGGTCGTTATCCGAATCGCAATCGACCTGCTGCGCCGCCAGGAAGGTCTGAACAATTCCGCTTTTGGCCGTCATTCCCGCGAAGGCGGGAGTCCAGCGTCTTTGGTTTTCAAAGGCTTGAAGTCACTGGATCCCCGCCTTCGCGAGGATGACGGCAGTTATTCAGACCTTCCCTGGCACTAAACAAAGCAGGTCGCGCTCAAGCTGAGCCAACAGGAAGACAACAGCGATAGCCCCCGAAAGACGCTCCGTCACTCCCACTCAATCGTCGCCGGCGGCTTCCCACTGATGTCGTACACCACACGTGAGACGCCGCGGACTTCGTTGATGATCCGGTTCGAGACGCGGCCGAGGAAGTCGTACGGCAGGTGCGCCCAGTGGGCAGTCATGAAGTCGATGGTCTCGACGGCACGCAGCGAGATCACCCACTCATACGCGCGGGCGTCGCCGACGACGCCGACGGACTTGACCGGCAGGAATACGGCGAAGGCCTGGCTGGTCTTGTCGTAGAGGTCGGCGCGGCGCAGTTCTTCGATGAAGATGTGGTCGGCCTTGGCCAGGATTTCGGCGTACTCGGCCTTGACCTCGCCGAGGATGCGCACGCCCAGGCCCGGGCCCGGGAACGGGTGGCGGTAGACCATCTCGCGCGGCAGGCCGAGTTCGACGCCGAGCCTGCGCACTTCGTCCTTGAACAGCTCGCGCAGCGGTTCGACCAGGCCCATCTTCATGTGCTCGGGCAGGCCGCCGACGTTGTGGTGACTCTTGATGACGTGCGCCTTGCCGGTCTTGCTGCCGGCCGACTCGATGACGTCGGGATAAATGGTGCCCTGCGCCAGCCACTTGGCGTTGCTGAGCTTGTTGGACTCTTCGTCGAAGATCTCGACGAACAGGTTGCCGATGATCTTGCGCTTGGCTTCCGGATCGCTCACGCCTGCGAGCGCGCTGAAGTAGCGGTCGCGCGCGTCGACGCGGATCACGCGCACGCCCAGGCCATGCGAACTGGAGGCATCGGCGAAGGTCGTCATTACCTGGTCGCCCTCGCCCAGCCGCAGCAGGCCGGTGTCGACGAACACGCAGGTCAGCTGCTCACCGATCGCCTTGTGCAGCAGCGCGGCGACGACCGACGAATCCACGCCGCCCGACAGGCCGAGGATCACTTCATCGCTGCCCACCTGCTCGCGCACGCGGGCGATCTGGTCGTCGATGATGTTGGCCGCGGTCCACAGCGTGGCGCAGCCGCAGATGTCGACGACGAAGCGACGCAGCAGCGCGAGGCCCTGCTTGGTGTGGGTGACTTCGGGATGGAACTGCACGCCGTACCAGCGCTTGTCCTCATTCGCGAACGCGGCCACCGGCACGCGCTCGGTGCTGGCGGTGACGGTGAACTCCGGCGGCGCCGCGCTGACGTGGTCGCCGTGGCTCATCCACACGTCGAGACGCTGGCTGCCTGCGTGATCGCTCAGGCCTTCGAACAAGCTGTCCTTGGCGACGATGGCGACTTCGGCGTGGCCGTATTCGCGCGCGTCGGCGGCTTCGGTCTCGCCGCCCAGCTGCTTGGCCATCGTCTGCATGCCGTAGCAGATGCCCAGCAGCGGCAAGCCGGCGTCGAACACTTCTTGCGGCGCACGCGGCGAGCCGTGTTCGGTGGTCGATTCCGGACCGCCCGACAGGATGATGCCCTTGGGCGCGAACGCGGCGATCTCGGCCGGATCGTGGTCCCAGGCCCAGATTTCGCAGTAGACGCCCAGCTCGCGGATGCGGCGTGCGATCAGCTGCGTGTACTGCGCGCCGAAATCGAGGATGAGGATCTTGTCGCTGTGCAGGTCGGTCATGGGCTTCGGGTCCGGTCGTACCCGCTTTCGGGCAACGGCGCTGAGAAAGAGGACGTGATTTGTGTGCGGAGTGCTGTGTATTGCGCGACCTGCTGCGGGTCGTCGTCGGACCAGCGGATCTCGATCAGGCCCTGTGACTTCGAGGGCGGGTCGTCGGGGGAGCGCTTGTTCGGGTCTTCCCAGACCGCCACCTCGATGCGGCCGGGGCCGTGATCCTCGGCCTGGTGCAAGGCGATCACCCCGGGACGTTCGGGTAACCCATCCACCCATCCCCGGTATTCCGACGTGCCGAGGTAGAGGGTGTCGGGCCCGTAGCCGAGCACGTCGCGGACTGCGTCGATCTCGGTGAATTGGGTACCGGGTGCAATCACCTGGTCCGGCAGGCATCGCACGGCGGCTTTCAGGCCCCTGCCCGCCGCCATGCGCCTGTCGAGCAGCCAATGACCTGCGGCGCGCTGCTCGGGCACCCAATCGCCGGGGATGTCGAAGCTGGCACCGCAGCCACTGAAGCGGCGGTTGCCCGCTCGCGCTGGGGTGGCCACGTCGGCGTCGGTCGCCGCGGTCACATCCACGTTGGGCATGCCATCGTCCTGCAACACCAGTCCCTGCCCCGCGTCATGCTGGCACCCCGCCAGCAGCATCAAGGCCACGACGCCGCCCCCTGCCGTCGCTGCTCTCACGGAACCTCAGCCCGCCTGGTAATTCGGCGGCTGCTTGGTGATCGTGACGTCGTGCACGTGACTCTCGCGCTGGCCGGCGCCGGTGATCTTCACGAACTTGGGCTGGGTGCGCATGTCTTCGATCGTCGCGCAGCCCACGTAGCCCATGGTCGCGCGCAGGCCGCCGGCGAGCTGGTGGATGATGCCGCCCAGCGCGCCGCGGTACGGCACGCGGCCTTCGATGCCTTCGGGGACGAGCTTGTCGGCATCCGACGAATCCTGGAAGTAGCGGTCCTTGGAGCCCTGCTCCATCGCGCCCAGCGAGCCCATGCCGCGGTAGCTCTTGTAGCTGCGGCCCTGGAACAGTTCCACTTCGCCCGGGGCTTCTTCGGTGCCGGCGAACAGGCCGCCGATCATCACCGTCGATGCGCCGGCGACGAGCGCCTTGCCGATATCGCCCGAGTAGCGGATGCCGCCGTCGGCGATCAGCGGGATGCGGTCCTGCAGGGCCTCGGCGACCATGTCGATCGCGGTGACCTGCGGCACGCCCACGCCCGCGACGACGCGCGTGGTGCAGATCGAGCCCGGGCCGACGCCCACTTTCACCGCGTCGGCGCCGGCATCTTCGAGCGCCTTGGCCGCTTCGCCGGTGACGATGTTGCCGCCGATCACCTGCACCTGCGGGTAGGTCTTCTTGACCCAGTTCACGCGGTCCAGCACGCCCTGCGAATGGCCGTGCGCGGTGTCGACGATGATCACGTCCACGCCTGCCGCAACCAGCGCTTCGACGCGCTGCTCGGTATCACCGCCCACGCCCACTGCGGCGCCGACCAGCAGCTGCTCGTCGGCATCCTTGGCGGCGTTGGGGTTGTCGTGCGCTTTCTGAATGTCCTTGACCGTGATCAGGCCACGCAGCGCGAAGTCGTCGTTGACGACCAGGATCTTCTCGATGCGGTGCTTGTGCAGCAGCGCCAGCACTTCGGTATCGCTAGCGCCTTCGCGCACGGTGATCAGGCGGTCCTGCTTGGTCATCACGTTGCGGACCGGATCGTCGAGCTTGGTCTCGAAGCGCAGGTCGCGCCCGGTGACGATGCCGACCAGCTTGGTGCCATCGACGACCGGCACGCCGGAGATGTTGCGCGCGCGGGTCAGGCGCAGGACCTCGGCGATGGTGGTGTCCGGGCCGACGGTGAAGGGCTCGCGGATCACGCCGGCTTCGAAATTCTTGACCTTCGAGACCTCGGCGGCCTGGCGCTCGACGCTGAGGTTCTTGTGGACGATACCGATGCCGCCGAGCTGGGCCATCGCGATGGCGAGGCGGGCTTCGGTGACGGTGTCCATCGCCGCGGAGATGATCGGCAGGTTCAGGCGCAGGTCGCGCGTCAGGCGGGTGGCGAGCCGGACATCCTTGGGCAGGATCAAGGAGTGGGCTGGGACGAGCGATACGTCGTCGTACGTGAGTGCTTCGGCCTGGATGCGCAGCATGTGGGGCGCCGGGGAGGAGAAGCGCGCCATTCTAGCGCGTTTGGCCCGTTCACGCTGGCAACACAGCGGTTCGTCGACGTGCCTGTGCGTGGGTCGCCAGGTCCGGCTAGGCCGGGATCAGTGCGCGGCTTCGGCAGCTTCCAGCGTGTTCTGCATCAGTGTGGCGACGGTCATCGGCCCCACCCCGCCCGGCACCGGCGTGATCCAGCTGGCGCGCTGCGCGGCGGCGGCAAAGCCCACATCGCCGACCAGGCGGCCGTCGTCAGTGCGGTTGATGCCGACATCGATCACCACCGCGCCCTGCTTGACCCAGTCGCCCGGAATCAGCGACGGGCGCCCGACCGCGACCACCAGGATGTCGGCCTCGCCCACGTGCCGGCGCAGCACGTCCGGCGGGGTGAAGCGATGGCAGGTGGTCACCGTGCAGCCGGCGATCATCAGTTCCAGCGCCATCGGCCGCCCGACGTGATTGCTCACGCCGACGATCGTCGCGCTGGCGCCGCGCACCGGGCGATCGGTGTAGGCCAGCAGCGTGGTGATGCCACGCGGCGTGCACGGGCGCAGGCCGAACTGGCGCAGCGCCAGGCGGCCGACGTTCTCGGGATGGAACCCGTCGACGTCCTTGCGCGGATCGATGCGATGGATGATGTGGGTCGCATCCGGAATGCCCGGCAGCGGCAGCTGCACGAGGATGCCGTGCACGGCCGGATCGGCATTGAGGCGGTCGATCAGGGCGATCAGTTCGTCTTCGCTGGTGCCGACGGGCAGATCGAAATCGAAGGCCTGGATGCCCACCTTCTCCGCCGCCCGGCGCTTGTTGCGCACGTAGGACTGCGAGGCGGGATCGCCCCCCACCAGCACGACCGCCAGCCCCGGGCGCGAGCCGCCGGCCGCGACGCGCGCATCCACGCGCACGCGCAGCTGGTCGAGCAAAGTGTCGGCAATACGCTTGCCGTCGAGGATGCGGGCCGGGGTGGGATCAGCGGCGGTCATGCGGAGGTCGTGCGGCGTGAGGGCGGCCATTGTCGCCGATTCGGCTGTCCTTTGTAGGAGCGCGCTCGCGCGCGATGCGGTGCTGTCGGGAATGCCAATTGCGCGCGATGGGGCGCTATCGGGAATGCCATTCGCGCGCAAGCGCGCTCCTACAGGGGCGTGGTGTCGCTTGCGGGGGCGCCGGGACGCCCCGATGCTGTGGGGCTTCCCGCACTTGGAGTTCCGCCATGGGTTTTGCCGCCCCCGCCCTGCCCGAAGACGCCCGCACCCGCATCGAAGCCGCCGCATTCCGGCGCCTGCTGTCGCATCTCAACGAAGCACGCCCGGACGTGCAGAACATCGACCTGATGATCCTGGCCGGCTTCTGCCGGAACTGCCTGGCGGACTGGTACCGCGATGCGGCGACGGCAGAGGGCGTCGCGCTAGACAAGGACGCCGCGCGCGAGGCGGTCTACGGCATGCCATTCGCGCAGTGGAAGGCACAGCACCAGAAGGACGCGACGCCGGAGCAGCTGGCGGCGTTCAAGGCGGCGCAGGAGAAGCACGCGAGCTGATCTGACGGCCTCATACCGTCATTCCGGCGAAGGCCGGAATCCAGCGACTTGGGGATTGCCGCTGAAAGGCACTGGATTCCGGCTTTCGCCGGAATGACGGGTTCTGGGAGTGGCCTCGCTCGCCCGATCCACGCGTCAGTGCCGCGCAAACGTATCGTGCTCACCCCCCCGCCTGCGGGGGAGGGCTTCAAAACAAAAGCCTGCCGATTGGCGGGCTTTTGCGTTTGCTTCGCTCCTTCCCCCGTCTGCGGGGGAAGGCTGGGATGGGGGCAAACGGTCAGTGCACAGGACCGCCAAGGTCCTCCTTCAACTCGACGCCCGAGTCTTGGCTCTCGCGACCTGACGATTCGCCCCCTCCCAACCCTCCCCCGTGTACGGGGGAGGGCTCAAAAACAAAAGCCCGCCGATTGGCGGGCTTTTACGTACTGCATAGATCAGCGATCAGTGGATCAAGCCACAATCCCCTGACGCACCGAGTCGCGGCTCGGCGGGGCGTTGCGCAGGGCGGAGATGCGCTCGTCCAGCGGGGGGTGGCTCATCAGCAGCTTCTTCAGGCCGGTGCCGACGCCACCGCTGATGCCGAACGCGGCGATGGTCTTGGGCATCGTGCTCTGGCCGTAGGTCTGGGCCAGGCGCTCAAGCGCGGCGATCATCTTTTCGCGGCCAGCCAATGCGGCGCCGCCCTCGTCGGCGCGGAACTCGCGGTAGCGCGAGAACCACATCGCGATCATCGAGGCGAACAGGCCGAAGATCATGTCCAGCACGAACACGATCGCGAAGTACGCGATGCCGCCACCGCCGTTGTCGCGGCCGCCGTTGAGGTAGCCGTCGATCGCGCGGCCGACCACGCGGGCCAGGAAGATCACGAAGGTGTTGAGCACGCCCTGCAGCAACGTCATCGTCACCATGTCGCCGTTGGCGACGTGGGCGACTTCGTGACCCAGCACGGCTTCGGCTTCATCGCGGGTCATCGAGCGCAGCAGGCCCGTCGACACCGCGACCAGTGCGTTGTTGCGGTTGGCACCCGTGGCGAAGGCATTGATCTCGGGCGCATCGTAGATCGCGACCTCGGGCATGCCGATGCCGGCCTGCTCGGCCTGACGGCGCACGGTGTTGACCAGCCAGCGCTCGGACTCGTCGCGCGGCTCCTTGATGACGTAAGCGCCGGTGGCGCGCTTGGCCGACCATTTCGAAATCGCCAGGGTGAAGAACGCGCCGCCGAAGCCGAACAGGGCCGCGAACACGAACAGACCGCCATAGCTGGACGGATTGATACCGAAGATCGCCATGACGATGCTGACCAACGCGAGCACGGCGAGGTTGGTGGCGATGAGAAGACCGAAACGCTTGAACATTGGGTACCTTGAGTCCGGATGACGCCTGCGCCAGGCGGAGATGGGAACGTGAGGCCATTATCTGCGTACGCGCATGCAAGATTTCAATTCGGCAGCGTGCAAGGCACAGTGGCGACCCCATGACAGTTCATGCGCCAGACAGTTTGACGCACACACGCGACGCGCCTGCGTATCGCGGGCGTTATGCGCCCTCGCCCACCGGTCCATTGCATGCCGGCTCGCTGCTGGCCGCGCTCGGCAGCTGGGTGATGGCGCGACAGGCGCGTGGCAGCTGGGGGGTGCGTATCGAAGACGTCGATCGTCTGCGCGAAATCTCCGGCGCGGCGCAGTCGCAACTGGCGACGTTGCAGGCGTTCGGTTTGCATCACGATGGGCCGGTGCTGGTGCAGAGCACGCGCAATGCGCGCTATGCGGCGGTCGTCGACGAACTGCTCGCGCGCGGCGATGCCTTCGTCTGCCATTGCAGCCGCGCCGATCTCGCAGCGACCGGCGGCCGTCATCTCGGCGTCTGTCGTGCAAGCGGCACGCGACCGGATCCCGCGATCCGCTTGCGTGTGCCGCCCGGCACGACGATCGAGTTCGTCGATGCGATCCGCGGCCGGCAGGTGCAGCAGGTCGATGTCGACGTCGGTGATTTCGTGTTGCGGCGCGCCGATGGCTTCTGGGCGTATCAGCTCGCCGTCGTCGTCGACGATGGCGATCAGGGCATCACCGACGTGGTGCGCGGCGCCGATCTGCTCGACTCCACCGCGCGGCAGATCCTGCTGCAACGCATGCTTGGCGTGCCGACACCGCGTTACGCGCATCTGCCGCTGCTGCTGGATGGCGACGGCCGCAAGCTGTCGAAGTCGGAACAGGCGATTGCCGTCGATGCGCGCGATCCGATACCCGCATTGCGCTTCGCCTGGCACGCGCTGGGCCAGCAGCCGATCCGTGCGGATACACCCGCGGTGTTTCTCGCACACGCCGTCGACGCCTTCGACATCGCACGCGTACCGACACACGACATCACGATTGCTGCGTCGCACAACACTGCTGCAACGCGCGATGCATAGACTGCAAAACCCCGCTGCCGCACTGGCAGCGCACCCCACAGACGAGGATTGCATGAGCGCACGCGTGGCTTTGGTGACCGGTGGCACCGGCGGTATCGGAACGGCAATCGTGAAGCGACTGGCCGACAACGGCTATCGCCTGGCGACGAACTACCGCAACGCGGAGAAAGCGCAGGCATGGCAGGCGCAGATGCGCGACGCCGGTTACGACATCGCGATCGCCTCGGGCGACGTGTCCGATCACGAAGCGGCGGAAAAGATGGTGCGCGACGTCGAAGCGCAGCTCGGTCCGATCGACATCCTGATCAACAACGCCGGCATCACCCGCGACGGCACGTTCCACAAGATGCACGCGCTGCAGTGGCAGGACGTCATCAACACCAATCTCAATTCGGTCTACAACGTGACGCGCCCGGTGATCGAAGGCATGCGCGAGCGCAAGTGGGGCCGGATCATCCAGATCAGTTCGATCAACGGCCTCAAGGGCCAATACGGCCAGGCGAACTATGCCGCGGCCAAGGCCGGCATGCACGGCTTCACGATTTCGCTGGCGCGCGAGAACGCCAAGCTCGGCATCACCGTCAATACGGTGTCGCCCGGCTACGTCGCCACCGACATGGTGATGGCGGTGCCGGAAGAAGTCCGCGCGAAGATCGCGGCCGACATTCCGACCGGTCGCCTGGGACGTCCCGAGGAAATCGCGTATGCGGTGAATTTCCTGGTCTCCGACGAAGCCGCGTGGATCACCGGCTCGAACCTCGACATCAACGGCGGCCACCACATGGGGTGGTGAGCCGGTCCGCGCATCGCGCGCGGCCATCCCGCACCGTACGTGCGAGGACGGTCCGCGGCGCGACGCGGAGACGCCCTGTTCAGCCCCTGTGTGCAGTTGCGCACCCCATCACGCTACGCCATGCTGCGCGGCACCAAAGGATCAGAGTGTTGGCTTCATGAGCAATGCCGTGCGCATCATCAAGAAGTACCCGAACCGTCGCCTCTACGATACGGAAATCTCCAGCTACATCACCATCGAAGACGTCCGCCAGCTGATCGTCGACGGCGAGGACTTCGAAGTCCGCGACGCCAAGAGCGGCACCGATATCACCCGCTCCGTGCTGCTGCAGATCATTTCCGAGCACGAGTCCGACGGTGAGCCGGTGCTGTCGACCCAGTTGCTGAGCCAGATCATCCGTTTCTACGGCGATTCGATGCAGGGCTTCATGGGCAACTATCTCGAACGCTCGATGCAGACGTTCCTCGACCAGCAGCAGCAGTTCCGCCAGCAGATGGGCGGCCTGCTCGGCCAGACGCCGTGGACGATGATGAACCAGCTGACCGAGCGCAATCTCGAGCTGTGGAAGGAATTCCAGAAGACGATGGTCCCCGGCGCGGCGCCGAGCGCCAAGCCTGCCGATCGCGATCCGCCCAAGCGCGGCCGCTGATTTTTTTCGTCACTCTTCTCGTCATTCCGGCGAACGCCGGGCTTCCAACAGCCGAATGGCTGGTAATCCAGTGACTTGTGCTTTTTCTCTTACGCACGCCGCTTTCGCTCGCGCGCGTATTGAGTGGCGGCGAGTAGTCACTGGATATGTCTTTAACATGCACAGAAGTCGCTGGATTACCAGCCATTCGGCTGTTGGAAGCCCGGCTTCCGCCGGAATGACGGGACTTAATTTTCGCGCGAGCTGAAGGGCGAACGGTATTGCGTCCTGGTGGCTTCCGTTAGGACACACCCATGACCAATCCTCCACGCATCGCCATCGTCACCGGTGGCCTCGGCGGCATCGGCCGCGCCATCTGTCGTCAGCTCGCCGAACGCGGCGTACACGTCGTCGCCGCAGACCTGCCCGCCGACGCCGCGCGTCTCGATGCGTTCGCCGCCGACATGGCCGGCCTGCCGGTGACCACGCTCACTGTGGATGTCGGCGATGCCGAAGCCTGCGCTGCGGCAATCAAAGAGGTCGAGACGCGTCACGGCCGGATCGACATCCTGGTCAACGCCGCCGGCATCACCCGCGACGCGACGCTGCGCAAGATGGCGACCGAGCAGTGGGACGACGTGCTGCGCATCAACCTCGACAGCGCGTTCCATCTGTGCCGCGCCGCGGTCGAGGGCATGGTCGCGCGCGGCTTCGGCCGCATCGTCAACATCAGTTCGGTCAGTGGCCAGACCGGCAACTTCGGCCAGACCAACTACGCCGCGGCCAAGGCCGGCCTGCACGGGCTCACGATGTCGCTGGCCCGCGAAGTCGCGGCCAAGGGCATCACCGTCAACAGCCTCTCGCCGGGCTACGTCGAAACGCCGATGACCTCGAAGATGCCGCCCGAAGTGCTGGCCCGTACCATTGCCGGCGTGCCGGTCGGCCGCGTCGGTCAACCGGACGACATCGCGCGGGCGGTGGTGTTTCTGACCGCAGACGATGCCGGCTACATCACCGGCATCAACCTGCCGGTCAACGGCGGTCTGCTGATGGGGTTCTGAGCGCACACCCGGGACTGTCAAGCGGGATTCCCGAAGGGACGGGAGTGCGTCTCGCGTTACTCCGTGCTCCCCTCTAAAACGCGTTCTCGACGGCGCTTGGGTCATAGGGCGAGCAGTCGCCGTCAAATGTCCCACCAGGGCCGGACACCCTGATCTCACCATGCACGCGATCTATTCTCACGCGTGTAGAGCCCCACAAGCCTAGCCGGTAGCCTGCGCTTATCTCCGATCTATCGACTTTGACGTCACGCAGGGGAACCCAGGTGGCGACCGGGTTGAATCCACCTACCATCTGGCGGGGGATCTGGATTTCAGCGCCGCCTTCGTTGATGTGCACGTACAGATGGGCGTTGTACCCCACGTGGTCGCTGCGAAGGCCGCTTCCCTCACACGCCAGGTTGAGAGCAAAGGGCTGCTGGTTGCCCGACTCCTGCGCTTGTGAGAACTGGGGGATTGCGAGGGCTGTCACGAATGTCGAAGCGAGCAGATAAACGGTTCTCATAAACGTTCCTTGTTGGTTGAGGTCTGTACGCGTTTTACGTCGTTGAGTTCAAAGGGCAGACACCGCCCCGCCCTGCGCGTCTTCGCAGAACTTCGCGCGGTATTCCATCGCCTTGGGCATCAGCGATTCCAGCGTCTGGATGCGGGTGCCGGGGTTGGGATGCGTGGACGAGAATTCCGGCGGCGCCTGGCCGCCGCTGGCCGCGGACATGCGTTCCCACAGTGGGACGGCTTCGCGCGGATCGAAACATGCGGCGGCGGCGAGCATCAGGCCGATGTTGTCGGCCTCGGTCTCGTGCTTGCGCGCATACGGCAGCAGATAGCCGTAGCCCATTGCGGCCATCGCCATCTGTTGCTGCTGCGGATCCATGCCGCTCATCGCGCCGGCCATCTGGCCGACCTGGGTCAGCTTCTGCTGGGCCATGCGCTGCGCGCCGTGACGCAGCAGGGCGTGGGCGATCTCGTGGCCCATGACGACGGCCAGCGCGTCGGCGTTCTCCGCCACCGGGATCAGACCGGTGTAGACCGCCATCTTGCCGCCCGGCAGGCAGAACGCGTTGGCCTGGTCGGACTCCAGCACGTTGACCTCCCACTCGAAGCTCTCCGAGAACCGCGTGGGTTCCAGCCCGTGCTCACGGGCGAGCTCGGCCTCGACCACATCGACCTTGGCGATCAGGCGTTCGGCGATTAGGCGAACCTCTTTCGAGATCTCGCTGTCGGGATCGACCGGGCGCTCCTGGCCCAGGATTTCCTGATACGCCTCGAGGCCCAGCGCCTTCTCCTGGTCGACATCGAGCGCGCGGTCGATCAGCACGGTTTCGCCGGTGACCGGGTCGACGCTCTGGTTGGAGAAGTAGTAGTACGCGCCGTAGCCGGCGAACAGCAGCAGCACGATGAAGCGCATGCCGAAGCGGCGACGCGGTGCGCGGCCGGGCTGGCGACGGTCACCGCCGCCGAAAGGATTCTGTCGCATGCCATCTCCCCAGGCCGGTCGCCCGGCACACAGTCAAAGTTCGCGCACAACACGGAAACCGAGTCGCGCGTTTGTCGTATCCACCTGCGCCAGCGCCCGCCAGCTGGTGCGGGTCTGCGCCGGTGAACTGGCCCACGACCCGCCCCGGATCACCTGGTTGCGGCAGCCCGGATTCACCCAGGCTGACCCGTCCCCGGGCGCACGCCGGTAGTTCTCGTGCCAGCAATCGGCCATCCACTCGCTGACATTGCCGGCAAGATCGTGCACGCCCCAGGTATTCGGCGTGAAGCTGCCCACCGGTGCCGGTCCCCAGTAACCGTCCTCGTAACCGGGGAAGGCGTTGCCCCAGCTGCGGCCGCCGGGCGAGCGGTCCAGCGCGCCGGTCATGTTGCCGGCGCCGTCGGGTGGCGTGCCCTCGCCCCAGGGATAGCGTTCGGCGGTGCCGTTGCGAAAGGCGTACTCGAACTCCGCTTCGCTCGGCAACCGGTACCGGCGGCCGCTCTGGGTCGACAGCCAGTCGACATACGCCTGGGCGTCCTTGGCACTGACGTGCAGCACCGGCATCGTGTCGCCGGCGGGACGTCCGACGTAGTCGGAGCGCCAGTCGACGTTGCTGCGCCGGAGGAAGTTGCCGGTGCGTTCGTCGTAGGCCATCGAGAAACCGCGACGCACCGCGCGCGCCTGATAGCCGGTGGCGTCGACGAAGCGCCGGAACTCGCCGACCGACACTTCCCGCACGCCCATCGCGAAGCCGCGTTCGAAACGCACCGCATGCCGCGGCGTCTCGTTGTCCTCGGCGTCGGCGTCGCCGGGCAGCGCGCCCATCATGAAGCCGCCATGCGGCAGCACCACGACCTGCGGCCCACGCGCGCCGCCTTCCAGCGCATCGGTGAAGACCTGGCCGGGGCGGAAATCGCCGTAATGCACGGTGCGGTCGATACGCTCGCGCAGATCGTTGACGACCGGGTCGCCAGGTTCTGCGATGCCGATGATCTGCGCCAGCCGTTCGCGCGCGATCGCCACGCCGCCGATCGCCGGCAGGGCCTCGACGCCCTCGTCGCGCAGCCGGCGGATGTGCGCCGCGCGCATGCGTTCGAGACGTTGTTCGGCATCGCCGACAGTCGGAAAGCCGGGCCGGATGGTGGTGGCATAGCCCAGCCAGCGCGTCGCGCCACGATAGTCCGCCGCGTCCGCGGCGACCTCGGCGCGGCGGATCATCGCGCTCTCGACCGCGGCCATGCCCTGCAAGGCGCGCGGCTGGCCGGGGCGCAGCGCCGCAGCCTCGCGGAACAGGGCGAGCGCACCGCCACCCGCCTCGCCGAGTTCGCCGGCCTGCAGCGCACGCTCGGCGGCGCGGTTGAGCTCCCACAGCCGGTCGCTTTCGTCGACGCGCTCGAGATAGCGCACCACCGGCTCGTCGCCGGCCGCCAGATAGCGCGCCACCGCGGCGAAGTCGTGCGCGGCGCGCATGCCGGCGATCGAGTCCAGTTCATCGGCTTCCAGCAGCGCCTGCGCGCCGAGCGCAAGCAGCCGGGTCTGCGCACGGCGTAGACCCGCGCGCGCGGCGCGTTCGCTGTCGGGACGCTGGGCCAGGGCCAGATACAGCGGGATCGCCGAGTCCGCTGTCGCGTACAGGTCGTCGGCCTCGAGCGCCGCACGCGCCTGCGCGAGCGCGTCAGCCTCGCCGTCTTCGGCGATGACCACCGTCGGCGGCGTCCAGTTGAGTTCGGGCACCACGGCGTCGTCGCCGCTGATGGTCACGGTGCCGTCGCCAGGCGCGGCCTCGCTGTCGGAGCGGTCGCCCTTGCAGCCCGCCAGCACGAGCACGCCCAACAGGCCGACGACGAAGATACTGCGCAAACCGGGCTCCCTGGACCGCATCGCGCCAGATTAAGCCATCGCGGCCGTGGCGGCGATGCGACAGTCCCGGCGATTGCCGCCACCGGCCCGCGCCGCTAGGCTTTCGCGCATGTCATCTCTCATTTCTTCCTGGATCGACGATCCGGCGATTCTGCGGGCCCGCCTGCCCGACGCCCCGGCCCGCCTCGGTCTGGATACCGAGTTCATCCGCGAACGCACCTTCTGGCCCCAGCTCGCGCTGGTGCAGATCGCATTCGAAGGCGCTGACGGCATCGAAGTGCTGCTGGTCGACCCGCTGGCACCGGGGATCGCCGAGGCGCTGCGCCCGCTGCTTGCCGATCCGGCCATCCTCAAGATCATGCACAGCGCAAGCGAGGACCTCGTCGCCTTCGGCCATGCCTGCGGCGCGGTACCGGCGCCGCTGTTCGATACCCAGATCGCCGCAGCGCTGTCGGGGACAGGCGCGGGCATGGGCTATCAGCGCCTGGTGCAGGAAACGCTGGGCGTTGCCCTGGCCAAGGGCGAGACGCGTTCGGACTGGTTGCGGCGTCCGCTGTCGGCGACCCAGCTGGAATACGCGGTCGACGATGTCGCGCATCTGTTTGCGCTGCACGACGTGCTCGCCGGCAAGCTCGATGCGCTCGACCGCGCGGACTGGCTGGTCGAAGACTGCGCGCGACTCGTCGCGACCGCCGGCAACATGGACGGCGACCGCTGGCCGCAACTCGGCGGCCGCGCCGGGCTGTTTCTCGATGCCGACGCGCAGCGTCGTCTGGCCCGTCTGCTGCGCTGGCGCGAAACGTATGCGCGCGCGACCGACCGGCCGCGCAGCTGGATCCTCGACAACGAACTGGCCACCCTGCTCGCCCGCGACCCGCCTGCGGACACGACGGCGCTGCAGCAGCGGCTCGATGCGCATCCCAAGGCGCCGCGCAAACTCACCCAGGTGATCTGGCAGGCCCTGACCACCGAGCTCCCGGACGAAGCCGAGATGCCGCTGTCGAGCGGTGAAGAACCCGACCGCAAGCAGCTCAAGCGTCTGCAGCAGGCGGTCGCGGTGCGCAGCGCGGAGATCGGCCTGCCCGATGGCGTACTCGCGTCACGCAAGTGGCTCGAAGCGCTGGTCGAAGGTGCCGACTGGCCGGGTGCGTTGTCGGGCTGGCGTCGCGGTCAGCTGGAACCGGCGCTGGCGCCGTTGCTCGACAGGGCTGGCGAGCCTGCAGCGGGGACCGTATAATCGCCACGCATCATGTGGGGCCATAGCTCAGCTGGGAGAGCGCGTCGTTCGCATCGACGAGGTCAGGAGTTCGATCCTCCTTGGCTCCACCACTCGATACCGCCGGAAAGCCAGGACCCAGGTCCTGGCTTTTCTGCTTTCAGGGCGCGGCGGTCGCGTCTCTCAGGCGCGGTACTGCTTTTCTTCGACGAAGCGCGAGCCGGCCAGCCGGTTGATCGTGTTCTTGATCTGCACGCGATCGCCGTTGTGCCGCGCGACGGCGCGTGCAAGCTCGACGAACTCGTCGCCAAAATCCTGCGCGGCTTCTTTCGCGCGCAGCGCGTCCTGCACGTCCCACATGCGGGTATTGGCTTCGCGCAGCGCGGTCTTGAGCTCGGCCATCTCCGGCTGCGTCTGCGCCAGCGGCGCCCATAGCGGCAGCAGGTCGTCGAGTTCGGTGCGGACGTTCGCCAGCTTCTGCGCGTCGCCGATGCGTTCGGACTTGATCTCGAGAATGGTGATCTTGTCGGCGAGTTCGCCGATCGACACCGGAACCAGAAGCGTGCTCACGGGATGTCCTCTTCGCGCAGGTCGGGTGGCCGGACATGGTAACGCGGCGCTGAAGGCGCTTCAGCCAGAGCGCATGCGGCGCAGGCCGGACCGCAGCGCGTGCTGCGCCGCGGCGTAAACTCTGCGGCGGCGCGATCGGCGTCGAACATGGAACTGCCGTGCGCTTCGAGGACCGCCTGCCCGTGTGGCTGCATGACTGGCTCGACATCGTCACGCCGATCGGCCAGATCCTGCTGATCCTGCTCGCGGCCTGGCTGCTGCGGTTGCTGGTGCGCCGGGTGATCGAGCGCGTCGGACACCGCTACACGTTGCCGGCCGAAGCCGTCGTCGGCGGGCGCCGCGTGACCTCGTTCCTGATCTACGCAGGTGCGCTGCTGCTCATCCTCGAGCGCATGGGTGTGTCGGGCACGGTGCTGTGGACGGCGTTCACCGGCTTCGCCGCGGTGGCCGCGGTCGCGTTCTTCGCCGCGTGGAGCGTGCTGTCGAACATCTTCTGCACGATGCTGATCCTCACCACGCGCCCGTTCCGCCTGTACGACCACGTCGAGTTGCTGGAGAACGGCGAGAAACCCGGCCTGCGCGGCCAGGTGGTCGACATCAATCTCGTCTACACCACGCTGCGCGAGACCGACGATGGCGACGGTGCAGGCACCTGCCTGCAGATTCCCAACAGCCTGTTCTTCCAGCGTGCGCTGCGCCGCTGGCGTGGCGGCGCCCTGCCCGCGGCGCGCGGTGGCGGGACTGCAGGCGATGCGCTCGACGTCTGACGCGCCGGGGACTGCTCAGGTCAATGCGGCGGTCACGATGACCTCGATGCGCCAGCCCGGATCGGCCAGGCGTGCTTCGATCGTCGCGCGCGCCGGCGCCTGTCCCGGCACCACCCAGCGGTCCCATTCGGCGTTCATGCCGTCGAAATCGGCGATGTCGGCCAGGATCACTTGGGCCTGCAATACCCGCGTCTTGTCGCTGCCGGCCTGCGCGAGCAGCGCATCGATGGCCGCCAGCACTTCGCGCGTCTGCGTGCCGATGTCGGCGCCTAGGGTCTCGGGTACCTGCCCGGCGCAATAGACCGTGTTGTTGTAAATCGTGGCCTCGGACATGCGCGGGCCGGCATCGATGCGCTGGATCATGGAAGTGCTTCGGTAGACGGGGTGCCCATGCTGGACGGCGTGCGCGTCGACGACAAGCCGACGCGCGACGCCTTCACTCGCGCTCGCCCGGCACCGCGGTGTCGCCGCCGAGCACCTCGCGTACGTAGAGCCGCTTGACCAGCACGTAGACGACCACCGTCAGCGGCGCCGCGAGCAATAGACCGGTCACGCCCTGCAGGCTGCCGAAGATCACCAGCGAGAACAGCAGCACCGCGGGCGGCAGTTCGACGGCGCGTTGCTGGATCAGCGGCTGCAGCAGATTGCTCTCGAGCTGCTGCACCACGACGTAGAGCGCGATGGTCGCAAAGCCCACCTGCGGACTGACGGTGAACGCCAGCAGGATGCCTGGAATGGCCGCGACGATCGGCCCGATGATGGGCACGAAGTCGAGCAGGAACGCGATCAGCGCGAGCGCGAACGCCGCCGGCACGCCCAGCAGCCACAAGCCGATGCCGGTCATGATGCCGACGACCAGCATCGCGACGAGCTGCCCGCCCAGCCACAGCCGCAGCGCCCGCCCGCTGGCATCCAGCGCATCGGCCGCCGCAGTCTTCGCCGAGGGCGGCACCAGGTGCAGCAGGCCGTTGCGGTACATCTCCGGCTGCGCGGCGATATAGATGGCGCCGACCAGCACCAGGAACATGTCGATCGTGCCGCTGGAGACCGTCATCGCGATCGCACCCGCGCCCGTCGCGATCCGGCCCATGTTGTCGCGGACCCTGTCGAGCTGCTCCTGGACCAGACTGCCGACGCTGGTTTCGCCGAGCCATTGCTGGAACTGCGCGTACGCGGACGGCAGCGTGTCGGTGAGCGTGGCGAGTTCGCGCGTGGCCTGCGCGCCGAACATCCACAGCAGCAGGCCCAGGCCGCCGATCAGCACGACCAGTACGATCGCCAGGGCCAGACCATGCGGCATCGGTACGAAACGGCGCAGCAGGCTTGCCAGCGACAGCAGCAGGGCCGCGACCACGATGGCGCCGAATACCAGCATGAAGACCGGCGTGAGCGCCCAGCACAGCACCAGCACGGCGAGCAGCGCGAGGACGATCAGAACTTGACGGGTGAACAACGCGAGATCCTGCGACGCGGGCATGGTCGATCCGGTGTAAAGAGAAGCCGCGTCGCAACGCGGCGCCTTTTGTCCCATACCGCGCGTGCAAGCCCGGTGGAGCGCTCAGCGCAGCTGACTGTCCTTGCTGCCGCGGCGGTTGTAGCCGCTGTGCGCGTCGTCATCGTCGTGCGCGGCCTGACATGCAACGCACAGACGTACGCCGGGCACGGCCTGGCGACGCGCCTCTGGAATCGGCGCATCGCATTCTTCGCAGTGGGTGAGGCCCGGTCCGCTACGCAGCTGGCTGCGGGCCCGTTCGATCGCGTCTTTCACCGTGGCGTCGATCTGGTCCTGCACCGCGCCATCGCCTGCCCAACCCGTGGCCATGACGGCCTCCTGCATGTCGCGTGTGATCAGGGCATCGACGCTAGCAGGCGCCGCGTTGACCCGGGATGATCGCTGACCCCGGTCATAATGACGTCGATTCCGCTGGAGGACACCCGCATGTCCCTGACCCTGCTGCTGCGCTGTACCGATCTCGAACGCACCCGCGCGTTCTACGCCGCCTTGCCCGGCTTCACCGCCGCGTCGTCCGATGGCGACACCTTGACCGTCACCGGCCACGGCGCGCGCGTGGTGTTCACCGCCGCCGATCTCTGGCGCCGCGCGCCCACGCTTACCGGCACGCTGTACTTCACAGTTCCTGACATCGACGCGGTATTCGCCGAAACGCAGGGCCGCGCGCAGCTCGCGTGGACGCTGCAGGACATGCCTTACGGCGCCCGCGAGTTCGGCATCGTCGACTGCAACGGCTACATCCTGGCGTTCCAACAAGGCGCCTGACATGTCGGATGCACGTCCCCCACGGCTCGCCATCATCGGTGGCGGGCCAGCCGGCCTGTTCGCCGCCGAGCGCGCGCGGGCGGCGGGTCTGGACGTCGATCTGTTCGAAGCCAAGGGTTCGGTTGGGCGCAAGTTCCTGATCGCCGGCAAGGGCGGCCTGAACCTCACGCATTCCGAACCGCGTCCCGCATTCGATGCGCGCTACGGCATGCGCGAAGCGGCGGTAGGTGGCTGGCTCGACCGCTTCGATGCACAGGCGCTGCGCGACTGGGCCGCGGCGCGCGGTGTGCCGACCTTCGTCGGCAGCTCGGGCCGCGTGTTTCCCGAGGATCTCAAGGCTGCGCCGCTGCTGCGCGGCTGGGTGCGGCAACTGCGCGAGGACGGCGTGCGTTTCCATGTGCAGCACCGCTGGGCCGGTTGGGACGACACCGGCGCGCTGTGCTTCGAGACACCGGGCGGCGGCGCGACACATGTCGCCGACGCCACGCTGCTCGCGATGGGCGGCGCCAGTTGGCCGGAGCTCGGCTCGGACGGTCGTTGGCAGCCCGTGCTGTCCGCGCGCGGTGTCGACGTCGCCCCGCTGGTGCCGGCGAACTGCGGCTTCGACATCGGCTGGAGCGCGCATCTCGCCGAGCGCCACGCGGGCGCGCCGCTGAAACCGGTCGTGCTGCACTGGACCGGGCTCGACGGCACGCCGCATGCGCTGCAGGGCGAATGCGTCCTGACGACGACGGGCATCGAAGGCAGCGCGATCTATGCGATCTCGGGCGCGCTGCGCGACACGATCGCTGGCGACGGCAGTGCACTGCTGGAACTGGATCTGGCGCCGGGACGCGACCTCGAACGCCTGCAGACCGATCTGTCACGCCCGCGCGGCCGCCGCAGCATCGGCGAGCATCTGCGCCGCGCGACCGGTCTCGATGCCGCGAAGACCGCGTTGCTGTTCGAACTGCTCGATCGCGCCGCACTCGACGACCCGGCACGCGTAGCTGCGGCGATCAAGCGACTGCCGCTGCGGCTGCAGGCACCGCGCCCGATTGCCGAAGCGATCAGCAGCGCAGGCGGCGTGCGTCTGGAGGCGACCGACGACGCGTTGATGCTCGATGCCCTGCCCGGCGTATTCGTTGCCGGCGAGATGTTGGACTGGGAAGCGCCGACCGGGGGCTACCTGCTGACCGCGTGCTGGGCGAGTGCCGCGGTCGCGGTGGATGGGGTGCTGGCGTGGGTGAGGCGTGACGTGGGCGCTGCCTGAGCAAGGTTAGGCACGCCACAGGCTCAGCGGTTTTGCGTGTGAAGCCCCGTTCGCGCGCGAGCGCGCTCCTACAGGACAGACCCGCTTTCCTGTAGGAGCGGCCTTGGCCGCGATGCTTCTGGCGTGGGCGCGCGAACCGGGCGGCCGATCGAATCCAGGTCTGCGTGCGAAGCCCCGTTCGCGCGCGAGCGCGCTCCTACAGAACAGACCCGCTTTCCTGTAGGAGCGGCCTCGGCCGCGATGCTTCTGGCGCCGGCGCGCGCACCTGGCGGCCGATCGAATCCAGGTCTGCGTGCGAGGCCCCGTTCGCGCGCGAGCGCGCTCCTACAGGACAGAACCGCTTTCCTGTAGGAGCAGCCTTGGCCGCGATGCTTCTGGCGCCGGCGCGCGAACCTGGCGGCCGATCGAATCCAGTTCTGCGTGCGAAGCCCCGTTCGCGCGCGAGCGCGCTCCTACAGAACAAGCCCGCATTCCTGTAGGAGCGGCCTTGGCCGCGATGCTTCTGGCGTGGCCGCGCAAACTGGCGGCCGATCGAATCCAGTTCTGCGTGTGAAGCCCGTTCGCGCGCGAGCGCGCTCCTACACGACAGACCTGCTTTCCTGTAGGAGCGGCCTCGGCCGCGATGCTTCTGGCGTGGGCGCGCGAACCTGGCGGCCGATCGAATCCAGTTCTGCGTGTGCAGCCCCGTTCGCGCGCGAGCGCGCTCCTACAGGACAGATCCGCTCTTCTGTAGGAGCGGCCTCGGCCGCGATGCTGCTGGCGTGGGCGCGCAAACCTGGTGGCCGATCGAATCCAGTTCTGCGTGTGCAGCCCCGTTCGCGCGCGAGCGCGCTCCTACAGAACAAGCCCGCATTCCTGTAGGAGCGGCCTTGGCCGCGATGCTTCTGACGCCGGCGCCTGAACCTGGTGGCCGATCTAATCCAGCGCTTCCACGAGCCGGAATTCCGATTCGAAACGACGCGGACATCCATCAAGCGGATCGTCGAACGCGAGCGCGCGGGCCAGCAGCTGCAGCGGCGGCCGCGTTTCGTCAGCGTCGCCTTGCAACGTCGGATACCAGGGGTCGTGCAGGATCGGCGCGCCGAGCGCGGCCATGTGTACGCGCAACTGGTGCTTGCGTCCGCTGACCGGTGACAACGCGTAGCGCCATCGCGTGCTGCCGCGTTCGAGCACGTCGATGTGGGTTTCGCTGTTCAGCGCGCCGCCGATCTCGCACATGCGGAAGAACGGTTCGCCGCGTTCGATGCGGCTGCGGCGCGTCAGCGGAAAGGCGATATCCGGCAGCGGCGGTGCCAGGGCTTCGTAGGTCTTGGCGATGCGCGACTCGCGGAACAACGCCTGGTAGCGCGCGCGACTCGCGGGACTGGCCGAGAACAGCACCAGCCCGGCCGTGCCGCGATCGATCCGGTGCAGCGGCACGAGATCCGGATTGCCGAGCGTCGCCACCAGCCGCGTCAACAGGGTCTGGGTGACGAAGGCGCCGGTCGGCGCGACCGGCAGGCCATGCGGCTTGTCGGCGACCACGAGGTGGTCATCGACATGCAGGACGCGTTCAAGCGCATCGATCACCGGCTCATCGACGACCTCGCGGTAATAGCCGATCTCGGCGCCGACGCGATGGGGCGTCTCCAGCGTGATCGGTTCGCCCCGCGCGTCGAGCACCCTGCCCCGGGCGATGCGGTTCCGCCATGTGGATGCGTCCACTTGCGGAAACCGCGCGACCAGCGCATCGAACACGGTGCGCCAGGCGCCCGGCGGCAACTGCAAGCGGCTTGCCGGCACGCCGTCGCGCGGTGGAAACCGCGGCCGGCTCATGCGCGGGAACGCAAATCAGTCGGCTTCATCGGCCTCTTCGCGGCCCTGCTGACGGATCACCGCTTCCTGGCGCGCATCCTCGATCGACCACAGGATCGCGCCGGTATCCGCCTTGTGGGTATCGAACACGAACCGTCCGGTCAGCGGCGAATCGGCCTGCAGGTCGCCGGCCTCGTACAGCGCCCACATCTCCTCGCCGTAATACGTGTCGGCGAGCTCCGGTGCGAAGCGCGCGAGCGTGTCGCGGACGTTGTGCACATCCCGCAGCAGCATCTCGCGCGCGGCATTGTTGCCGGCGGCGCTGACGACCTGCGGAAAATCGATCAGCACCGGGCCGTCGGGCGTCGCCAGCACGTTGTACTCGGACAGATCGCCGTGCACCATGCCCAGCACCAGCATGCGCACCACATCGCGCACCAGCATCAGATGCCACTCGCGGGCCTGCTCGGGCTCGAGGTCCACATCGGCCAGACGCGGCGCGCTGAAGCCCTCGGCATCGGTGACCAGGTCCATCAGCAGCACGCCGTGGAAGAAACCGTGAGGCTGCGGCACGCGCACGCCGGCGTCGGCCAGGGCGTAGAGCGCGTCGACCTCGGTGGTTTTCCACGCGGCTTCCTGTTCGCGGCGACCGAACTTGGTCGCCTTGCCCATCGCACGCTGCTCGCGGCTGCCGCGGACCTTGCGGCCCTCCTGGTACTGCACGCGGGCCTGGAAACTGCGCTGCGCCATGTCCTTGTAGACCTTCGCGCAACGCACCTCGTCGCCGACCTGGACGACATAGACCGAGGCCTCCTTGCCGCTCTTGAGCGGTCGCAGCACCGCATCGATGATGCCGTCCTCGATCAGTGGCTGCAGTCCCTGCGGGATCTTCATGGTGCGGTGGGCTTTCGGGATTGGCCGGACATTGTGCGGCCTGCGCCGGTCGCGCGCCCGAACGGCACCCGACCGGAGAACGCCGTCATCGCGTAGGCAGTCCCATTTCCTCGAGCAATGCCGGCGCCGGGTAGACCTTCGCCATCAGCCAGCGCATGTAACGCATGTCGACGTGGATCGCGCGCTTGTAGCGCGGGTCGAACCACCAGCTGGCGCTGACCGACTCCCAGTTGCTGTCGAAGTTCAGACCGACCAGTTCGCCGCGCGCATTGAGCACCGGCGAACCAGAGTTGCCGCCGGTGGTATCGAGATTGGTCAGGAAGTTCACCGGCTGGGTGCCGAGCGAGGCTTCGGCGGTGCCTTCGAAATCCCCCTTGGCGATTGCATCGAGCAGCGGCTGCGGTGCGTCGAACGGCACCTGCCCGGTGTGCTTCTCGACGATGCCGGCGACGGTGGTCACCGGCGAGAACGCCACCGCGTCACGCGGCGCCAGCGCTTCGACGCGGCCGTAGCTCACGCGCAGCGTGCCGTTGGCATCCGGATACACCGCACGCCCCTGCTGCGCGCGCCATGCGAACAGGGCGCGCATGTAGGCCGGCCGCAGTCGCAGCTGTTCGCCTTCGCGGGTCTTGCGCGCGTCCTCGGCTTCGAGCTGGGCGGCAACCAGCTGCGCGGCCAGCGCGAGCAGCGGATCGTCGGCCAGAGGACGGCCGGCGCGGGCATCGGAGAAGCGCGACAGGCGCTCGGTCTCCTCGCCGAGCGCCGTGCGCGCGTAAACCATGTCCAGCGCCATCTTCAGTGATTCGGGTGTGCGGCCGAACGCGGCATCGAAGGCCGGCAGGCGCTGCGCGTCCGGCAACTGCTGGTAGCGGCCGACCAGCACCGAAAGCAGCGCCTTCTCCGCCGACGGCGCGTAACGACGCTGGGCCTGGCGCAGCACGCCTTCGATCAGCGCATGGTCACGCTGCTGGTAGCCACTCTCGCGCGCGGCATCGTCGGGCTTCGCCGATTCGATGCGGAGGCGTTCGAGCAGCAGCGCCGAGCGCAGCAGCTGGGTCTGGCTGGCGACGAGCGTCAATAGCTGGTCGCGCGCGGCGGCGTCATCGGCCTGTCCGATGATCGCCTGCAACGCGGCGATGTCGGTCGCGTCCTCGCCCGTGGTCGCGGCCAACATTGCAGTCTCGTCCTCGCCGCGCAGGCGTACCGCGTCGCTGCGCAGCAGACCTTCGAGTTCGCCGGCGGCGCGCTTACGGTTGTTCTTCAGCGACTGCAGCTGCGAGGCGTAGCGCGTGCGGATGTCCGCATCGTCCTGGCCTGCGGTCTCGACCGCATCGATCAACGCATCGAAGACCGCCACGCGCTGCGGCAGCACGCGTGCGACCTGGGCATCGAATTCGGCCGCGGTGCGGTGACGGAACGTCGTGCCCGGATAACCCGCCAGCATTGCGTAATCGCCCGCATGCAGGCCGCCGCGGGCGATCTGCAGATGCGCCGGCGGCGCGTAGGGCACGTTGTCGGCGCTGTAGTCGGCCGGCTTGCCGTCACGGCCGACGTAGGCGCGCAGCAGGGTGAAATCGCCGGTGTGGCGCGGCCACATGAAGTTGTCGATCTCGTCGCCGTAGTTGCCGATCGCGCGCGGTGGCGCATAGACCAGGCGCACGTCGCGCAGCTCGAGCTGGCGGATGCGGTAGAAATCGGTACCGTAATACATGTTGGCGACGCTGCAACGCACCTCGCCCGACTGCTCGCACTCGGCCACGATGCGCTTGCCGGCGGCGTCCACCGCATCGAAATACGCGCGACCCGTCTTGCCGCGTGCTTCGGCCAGCACTTCGTCGGTGACCTTGTCGAAACCGACAGTCACCAGCACACGGAAATCGGGATTCGAGGGACGCTCGTCGGCGCGGCCATCGGCGATGAACCCGCCGTCGATGATGTTTTGCGCGGCGCTGCTGTTGTACTGGATCACGCCGTAGGCGACGTGGTGGTTGGTCAGCAGCAGACCTTCATCAGAGACGAAGGCACCGGTGCCACCCCCGACCTTGACCACGGCGCTGAGCGGCGGCGCGGTGACGTCGGCCAATGCATCGGCGCGACCGCGGAAACCCGCCTCGCGCATCGGCTTGGCGATGTCGGGCAGCTGGCTCGGCATCCACATGCCTTCGTCGGCGTGTGCGGTCACAGTGGCGGAGAGCGCGAGGCCGGCAACGAGCGCGGCGGTGGCGGGACGGCGGAGCGGCATGCGGACATCCGAAAGAACGTGGCGAGCCGCGACCTTAGCCAGTGGCCGCGGTCGGAGCAACGGGCGGAGGTCACGGCGGGGCGATTCAGGTGTGAGGCGGGCTTGCGCTGCGCATGCTTTTTTTCCCTCCGGGGGAAGAGCCTGCCCCGTACTTGATACGGGGTGCCCGGAGAGCCTGCCCCCGCGAAGGCGGAGGGCGGATGAGGGGGCTTTGGGGGCTTCACCTGTAAAGCCCGGCCCTCACCCGACGCGCTTCGCGCGTCGACCCCGGATCAGGTCCGGGGCAGGCTCTCTCCCGAAGGGGAGAGGTGGTGGCATCGCGACAACTGGAAAAGATGCGAATCAGCTCTCGGCCGGACGCACACGCCAGACCGGCGTCATCGTGACGGTTTCCGACTCGCTCATCAGCTGCAGTTCGCCGTCCTGGATCATCGCCGTCAGGCGCATGCTCCGCTGCAGCAGACCGACCGCTTCCTCGATTTTCGCGGGTTCGAGATCGACCACGGTGAGATTCTTCAGGCGGGTGAGCGAGTTCGCGATCCGGTCCCACCAGATCTGCGCCGCATTGCCGCTGTAGTTGACCACCACGACATGACGCGCGCGGCCGCTGGCCTTGCGGATGCGGCTCTCGTCCGGCTGTCCGAGATCGATCCACTGCTCGATGTCACCGGTGTAGTCGCGGCGCCACAGGTCGGGTTCTTCTTCGTTGCTGAGGCCGCGGCCGAATTCCAGGCGCTCGTCGGCGAACAGCGCGAAGGTGATCAACCGCACCATCAGACGCGCCTCTGTTTCCGACGGGTGCTGCGCCAGCACGAGGTCGTGCGAGGCGTAGTAATGCCGGTCCATGTCGGTGACCTGGAGTTCGGCTTTGTAGACGGTGGCCTTGGGCGCCATAAGAAAGGGTCTGCGCGAGTGAGGCGCGATTGTAGGTTAAACAGCTGTCAACGCCGGGTCCCAATGTGGTCACGACCGCATCATTCCCGGATTGCGAGCATGCGCGCCATGCCTGATATACGCCGTTCCGCACCCGCCCCGCTGTTCTCCGACACCACGCCGCCAGCACTGCTTGAGCGCGTCGACGCCTGGGAGCTATCTGTTGCCGATGGCCCCGTCATCGCGACTGCGATCCACGATGGCCACGCGCTGCGCCAGTCGCTGCGTGCCCGCGTCGCGCTCGATGACGATGCGCGCTGGCGCGAGGAGGACCCCCTCACCAGTTTTTTGACCCAGGTCGGCGATGCGCGCCTGCGGGTGCGCCAGTCGCGCTTCGAGGTCGATCTCAACCGTCCGCGCGCCGAGGCCGTCTACACCAGTCCCGACGCCTGCTGGGGACTCGATGTCTGGACCACGCCGCTCGACGATGTCGAGCGCGAGACGTCGCTGGCCCTGCATGACCGCTTCTACGACATGATCGGCGAGCTGATCGACCGCACTGTGGCCCGCTGGGGCAGCGCCCTGCTGATCGACATCCACAGCTACAACCACCGCCGCGATGGACCCGATGCCGCGCCCGCGGCCCAGGACGACAACCCGGATATCGAGCTGGGCATCACCACGCTCGATCCGGAACGCTGGGGGGATACCGCCCGGCGTTTTGCCAACGTGCTGCGCCGCCATCCTGTGCGCGGGGCGTTGCCGGACGTGCGTTGCAATGTGCGCTTCCCGACCGGCGGCCACTTTCCCGAGTGGGTCTATGCGCACTGGGGAGATCGTGTGTGCACGATCTCGCCCGAGTACAAAAAGATCTTCATGGACGAATGGAGCGGTCAGGCGGACATTTCCGCGCTGTACGCCCTGCGCGACGGCCTGTCACACGCGGTCGACGCCGTGCGTCCGGAGTTCCTCAAGTGAGCGCGGGTGTTGCCCGGCGGCCGGTCGCCCGACCGTTGCCGCCGGTGGCCGCGCGCGTGGACGAGTCGCTGGCCGTGCTCGATGCGCGACTCGACTGGCTGCTCGCGCTGTCGCCGCTCGACGGTGTCGGCCTGTGGAATGCCTTTGAATCCTCCGGCCGCACGCTCGAGCCCACGCTGCGCTATGTCAACCTCGATACCGATCTCACCGAAACCCGTCGCGCGCTCGACGCGCTGCCCGTTGGCGAGATCGAGCCGCCGCCGCTGCAGACGCTACTGGCCGAAAAGCAGGCCGAACTCGGCCGCATGATCGACCTGGTCGAGCAGCGCGACCAGCCGGGTTTCGTCGATGCCAGCGTCGCGTTGTTCGGCGCGGTGGAGCCGGAACTGGTGGAACTCGCCGAGCGCATCCTCGCCACGGTCGGCAGCGGCGAACCCTTGTCTGCCGACTGCGGCATCGACGAGGTGCGCAGCCAGGTCGAGGCCGAGATCGCCTGGTATCGCGCGCAGGCGCCGGATTTCCACATCGATGTCGTCGTTGATACGGACATCAGTTCGATGCTGATGGTCTCGCACGGCACGTTCTACATTGATGGCAACATCCGCCTGCCGCGCGCCCGCGTGCAGCCCCTGATCCAGCACGAGATCGGCACGCATGTCGTGACCCGCCACAACGGGCGGCAGCAGGCACTGCGCCAGCTCGAAGTCGGACTGGCGCACTACGACCCGATGCAGGAAGGCCTTGGGGTGCTTGGCGAGTTCCTCGCCGGCTATCTGCCCGGCGAACGGCTGCGGATCTTGGCCGCGCGCGTGGTCGCGACCTCGATGGCGGCCAACGGCGAACAGCTTCCGGCGATCTTCGCCTGCCTGCACGACGCCCACGGCATGCCGACCGACGACGCCTTCGATGTCGCCGTACGCGCGCGGCGCGGCGGCGGGCTGACCAAGGACGCGGTCTACCTGCGCGGTCTGCGCGACCTGCTCGCCTATCTGGAGGCCGGTGGCGAGTTCGATGCGCTGTTTCTGGGCAAGTTCGCCCTGCCGCAGCTCGAACTGCTGGAGGCACTGGTCGACGATGGCTGGATCGTGCCGCCGGTGCTGTTGCCCCGCTACGCCGCCCATGACGATTTCCGCACCCGGCTCGACGCCTGCCGGCGCACCCCGGTTGAACACCTTTTCCACACCCACCGCCCCACGGAGCACGCTGCATGACCGACGGACATCCCCTGCGCTTCGGCTTTGTCGTCAATGACGTCGACACCGAGCAGGACAACTACACCACGATCCGTCTGGCCCGCCGCGCGCTGTCGCGCGGTCATGAGATCGCGTTGATCGGCCTCGCCGATTTCACCTACGACGCCGACGGCACGGTACGTGCCTGTGCCCACATGCCCTGCGGCAAGGACTACGCCGACGACGCGGCCCTGCTCGCCGATCTGCAGTCCGACGGCTGCCCGACCGAGCGGATTTCGGTCGACGATCTCGACGTGCTGATGCTACGCAGCGATCCCGCCGACGAGATGGTCGAGCGGCCCTGGGCACCGGGCAGCGGCCTGCTATTCGCGCAGCTCAGTGCGCTCAAGCGGGCGCTGGTCGTCAACGACCCGATGCATCTCACCGATGCTTCCAACAAAACCTACTTCCAGCATTTTCCCGAGGAAGTCCGGCCGGTCACCTGCATCAGCCGCGATGTCGAGGAGATCAAGGCCTTCATCGAGGCGCGCGACGGGTATGGCGTCATCAAACCGCTGCAGGGTTCGGGTGGCCAGAGCGTCTTCGTGGTCACGCCCGAGAGCGGCGGCAATCTCAACCAGATGATCGACGCGGTGCTGCGCGATGGCTATGCGATCGCGCAGGAGTACCTGCCAAAGGCCAAGGACGGCGATCTGCGCCTGCTGATGCTCAACGGCCGCCCGCTCGAGGTCGACGGCACCTACGCCTGCATCCGTCGCTACAACGACAGCGGCGATGCGCGCAGCAACATCAGTGCCGGCGGCAAATACGAAATGGCAAAGCCCGACGCCGATGCCCTGCGCCTGGCCGAGCTGGTCGCACCGAAGCTGATCCGTGACGGCATGTACTTCGTCGGCCTCGACATCGTCGGCGACAAGCTGATGGAGGTGAATGTCGACACGCCCGGCGGCATCAACATGCTTGAAGAGCTGACCGGCCTCGACTTCTCCGGCCGCATTCTCGACGACCTCGAGCGCAAGCTGCGCCTGCGCCAGCACTACGGCAAGACGCTCAGCAACGTCGAACTGGCGATGCTGTAAGCCAGGACGGCGGTGCAGATGCAGTTCTAGATCTCCGGACGGCGACCCTCAACAGGTCGCCGTCTTGATTTCAGACAGGAATCGTCAGAATGGGCGCCGGTAGCTGCGGCGCCGGGCCACGGCGCTTGCGTCGTGGACGGTTTCGATCCCGAGTCTAAAGAGTGCGCCAACAGCACTTACGGAAGGTCTGAACGATTCCGCTTCTGGCCATCATTCCCGCGGCTTTCAGCGGACGCATGCCGATCAGGCGGGCATCCAGCGTCTTTGGTTTTCAAAGGCGTGAAGTCACTGGATCCCCGCCTTCGCGGGGATGACGGCAGTTACTCGGACCTTCCCTCGATTGCATCGACGCAGCGGCAGCGGATCCCGCTGTCGAGCTGCCTTGCGGGTGCAGGCAACGAGACGAGGCGACGTGGTTTCCCAGTCGAGCTGCGAGCCGGCTGTGGCCTAGCCAGGCGGGCTGTTTCGATTCGCTGCGGATGCGTCCGTCCACCGCCCTGCGCAACGTCTTGTAGACCGACGCCGATACCATTCGTGTCGGCGTCCGCGTAAGCACGCGTGCTGCGCCACAGTCAGAGCGACCCTGCGCGGGCCGTACTGAAATCTGCGAGGGCACCGCATGCCCCGCAGATCATCAGCTGATGTCTTCGCATACCGCGCCGACCGACCCTTAGCCCGGCGCAGGTCCCGGCGGCACCGGTGCATTGCCGCCGCGCACTACACGTACCGGCACGGACTTGCCCGCGGGCACATGGCTGTCAATCGCGTGGTGCGACACCGGGATCAGTGGATTGCATTCCGGGTAATACGCGGCGATGCAACCGCGCGGAATGCGATACGGAATCGCGCGCAGGCCGCCGACCTCGCGGACCTCGGCATCGCCATCGAAATCCGCGGCAAGCGTGATCTGCTCACCGTCATCCAGGCCGAGCTCGGCGATGTCGTCAGCATTCATCAGCACCACGCGGCGGGTACCGTCAATACCGCGGAAACGGTCGTGGTAGCCGTAGACGGTGGTGTTGAACTGATCGTTGCTGCGCACCGTCAGCAGGCGGTAGCGCCCCGCCTTGTCTTCGAACCCGGTCGCGCACAGCACTTCGGGGACGTGGAATTCGGCTTTGCCGCTGTCGGTCGTCCAGCGCCGCTCGCGTGCGGCAACCGGGCGCGGGAAACCGCCCGGGGTGTGCAGGCGCGCATTGAAATCGCGGAACTGGTCGGGATACGTGGCTTCGATCGCATCGCGCACGCGCGCGTAATCGTCGACCCACTCCTGCCACGGCGCACAGGCGGCCCGCTCGGGCGGCAGGATCGCCTGCGCGAGCGCGGCGACGATTGCGGGCTCGGAACGCAGCATCGGACCGGCGGGCGGACTGGTGCCGAACGACGCGTGGATGCAGGTGGTGCTGTCCTCGATGCTGACGCGCTGCGCCACGCCGTTCTGCACGTCCTCCTCGATACGCCCCAGGCACGGCAGCAACAGCGTCTCGCGTCCGCACAGCAGGTGGTTGCGGTTGAGATGCGTCGCGATCTGCAGGCTCAGTGCGAGGCCCCGCCAGGCCGGCTCTACCCGGCCGGTATCCGGCGCGGCCCGTGAGAAATTACCGCCCAGACCGATGAAGGCCTCGACGCTGCCGTCGAGAATGCCCTCGACCGTGCCGATCGTATCGAGCCCCTTCTCCCTCGGCGGCTCGAAGCTGTACTGCGCGGCGAGCGTGTCGAGCGGCACAAGCTCGGGCTTCTCCGAGATGCCGACGGTGCGCTGGCCCTGCACGTTCGAGTGCCCACGCACCGGGCAGATGCCGGCGCCGGGTCGGCCCACGTTGCCGCGCATCAGCGCGAGGTTGCAGACCATGCGCACGTTGTCGACGCCGTGGCGATGCTGGGTGAGCCCCATGCCGTAGATCAGGATCGACGACTCCGCCTGCGCATAGACACCGGCCACGCCTTCGATGTCGGCGCGCGACAGGCCGCTCTCGCGCTCGATGTCGGACCAGTCCGCCGCGCGGAGCCAGGCCTCGAACGCCTCGAAGCCGTTGGTGTGGGTGTCGATGAAACCGACATCGAGCACGCGGGCGCGCCCCTCGTCCTGCGCGGCGTCGTCGAGATCCAGCAGCGCGCGTGCCAGGCCCTGCATCAGCGCGATGTCGCCGCCCGCACGTACCGGGAAATACGCGTTGCTGATCCGGGTCGACGCGCCGGTCGCCATCGCCAGCGGTTCCTGCGGGTTGGTGAAGCGCTCCCAGCCGCGCTCATACAGCGGGTTGAATGTGATGATCTCGGCGCCACGTCGCGCGGCTTCCTGCAGGGGATGCAGCATGCGCGGACTGTTGACGCCGACGTTCTGCCCGAACGAGAGGATGCAATCGCAGTGCTCAAAATCCTCGAGCAGCACCGTGCCGACCGGCACACCGATGCTGCGCGGCAGACCGACCGACGTACTCTCGTGGCACATGTTGGAGCTGTCTGGCAGATTGTTGTTGCCGTACAGGCGCGCCAGCAAGGCATACATGTACGAGGTCTCCAGCGACGCCCGCCCGGAGGCGTAGAAGACCGCACGCTCTGGCGCCATGTCGCGCAGCACGCGACCGGCAATCGCGAACGCCTCGTCCCATGACACCGGCACGTAGCGATCGCTGTCGGCGTCATAGCGCATCGGCTCCACCAGCCGGCCCTGCACTTCGAGATCGTGATCGGCCCAAGTCAGCAGTTCGCTCACCGTGTGCTCGGCGAAGAACGCAGCGTCCACCCGACGCGTGTCGAGTTCCCACATGGTCGCCTTGGCGCCGTTCTCGCAGAACTCGAACGTGTGCGGCTCGGCGGGCTTCGCCCATGAGCAGCTGACGCAGGCAAAACCATCGATCTTGTTCTGCCGTTGTAACTGGCGCGACCCTTCGATGGTCGGCGCGCCATCGCCGGTGCCGTGGCGCAGCAGAGACCGGACCGACCCCCACCCACCTGCAGGCGCCTTGTAAGGCGTGAACGTCGGATGCGACTCGGTCATGGCGGGCTCCGGCTTTGACTTAGCGCTCTACCGTGGCCGAACACGCCTGCCCGCACCGTGAAAAATCCCGACTCACGGCACGCGAACGCCGACTCGCGCATCGTCGGCGCATGCAGGATGTCGCCAAATTGCGTTGCCCCTGGTGCGGAGAACGTTTCGAGACGCTGGTCGATGCCAGCGGCGGCGGTGCGGACTACGTCGAAGACTGCCCGGTCTGCTGCCGGCCCATCGAGATGCATCTGGCCGTCGACCACGACGGCATCCGGCTCGATGCCGGGCGCGAAGATTGAACTGCCTTCAGCTCAGGTCTGGATCGACGGATGTAAGTTCCCAGAATGTTCGGACCAGAGGCGCGGCGTCTTCCCAGTTCATCGCGGGATCACGTCGCAACCGTAGCCAACCGTCGCGCAACTGGGCTTCGCAGTCGGCCCACGATCTCGCGCCCAGGTACTCCCGCGAGAGTTGCCCATAGACCCGACACAACTCGACGTCGTCTGCGTTCACGCCGGCATCCTTGTTGAGGGTACGGTGACGGTTCCCGCTTGCGGGCCGCATCGTGTGGGCAGCATGTGAACACTCCCCATACAGGGTCTGTTCGGTAACGCACGTATCCATCAGCTGTATGCGCGTTGCCGTACATACGACGCCGCATTCAGTCTGGAAAATCCAGACTCGTTCATCCATGGACCTTTCACCGCGCATGAAGAAAAAAGCGCCTTGGGCACCGCTCAACGGATTGCTGCAGGACCTGCCCGACGATGTCTGCGACCGCGTTGGCGATGAAGTCCAGCTGGTCGACATGCCGGCAGGCAAGGTGCTGCACGAAGCCGATGTGGCCCAGTCAACGATCTATTTTCCGCGCGAGGGCATCGTGTCGTTGATGTACGCCCTGGAGAGTGGCGACACCAGCGAGTTCGCCATGGTCGGAAACGAAGGCATGGTCGGTATAGGCCTGCTGACAGGCGCGCGCAGCGTACCGACGCGCGCAGTGGTCAAGGTGGGCGGCGAAGCTCTGGCGCTGCGCGGCGAGTTCGCGGTGCGTGAGTTCCAGCGTGGCGGCGCGTTCCAGGAGATTCTGCTGCGCTACTTCCAGGCGCTGCTCACCCAGACCGCGATGACCGGGGTCTGCAACCGCCATCACACTGTCGACAAGCAATTGTCGCGCTGGTTGCTGCTGGTCAACGACCGGGTGGGTTCGGTCGAAATTAAGATGACCCAGGAACAGATCGCGCACCTGCTTGGCGTCCGCCGCGAAGGCATCACCGAGGCGGCGCGGCGTCTGCAGGAAGAAGGCTGCATCCGCTACAGCCGCGGCGTGATCCAGGTGCTGGATCGCGAATGCCTGGTCGCGCGCACGTGCGAATGCTACGGCGTCGTGCGGACCGAATACGATCGCTTGCTGCGCCCCGCACTCGACGCCTAAACGACGCCGCGTCCGGCTCTTGGGACGTGTCAGGACGATTGCGCCGCGTCGTCACGGCGTGTTGCGCGCATCGCGCGAGCATGGGCGTATGTCCTGAAGGAGTGTTCCGATGAGCCAGACGCCTCCACGCATCTTCACCAGCCGCGAGGACCTCGTTGCGATCGAACAGCGCATCGTGCTGCTCGACGACGAGGCCCGCGTGCGGGTCACGCTCGATGACGGCACCGTCGTCCAAGGCACGGTGTCGGCCCGGCCGACGCTGGAGGTTTTCCGGAACAGCGATGGCGACGAAGGCCACAACGCACGGTTGCGGCTCGACGATCTGGAGCACCCGGAAATCCCGCACTACATCTGGGTTGGCGACGTGCGCGACATCGAAGCAATCGGGATGGCCTGACGGCGGTCACATCGTCAGCCGCGTTGTCGCTCAGGCGTCGCAGCGCACGCGACGCGTGACGTTGCCTATCGTGTCTTCAACCAGCAGCACATCGGGGCCATCGAGCGTCAACGTCCGTGTCTCGTTCCAGGTATCGCCTTCCCCCTCATACCGGCCTTCAAGCAGGACCGTGTCGACATCAGGGGTCCGCACCGTCACCGGCGTGACGGTGCTCTCGTAGAACCGCAGCACTTCGGGCTCGATGTGCAACACCAGCTCGCTGCCGTCGGACCCGCAGGCCTCTGCGCTGGCTTCCCAGTGTCCCAGGAAGCGCGCGGGCATCGCAGTCGATGCCGGCGACTCACCCGCTTCGTCCGGTCGGGTCGGCGGGGGCATCGACGCGGGCCGCGCGCAACCACGTAACGGGCCGCGACCATCGATCGTCAGCAGGCCGGTCATCGGGAAGCGAGCCCCGGACATATTGTCCTCGCAGCGCATGCGGCGCACGATCACGACGATGCTGCCGGTCGCGTCGGATGCATCCAGGCGCAGGCCGTCCGCGGTCATCGAACTGCGCACATCCGGGAACAACCGACCGGCTTCGTCCAGACCGCTCAGCACGATCGCCCCACGCTCGAAGCGCGCCTGCCAGAACGGTTCGTTGGTCGACACGACCACGTCATCTTCTGCGTCTGCGTCAGGTGCCTCGGCATCTGATGCGGATGTCGCGCCGTCGGAGACCTCGACTGGCGACGCGTCAGGTTGGCAGCCGGCCATCAGCAGGACGGCGGGCAGCAGCAGTCGGATCGCGGCGATTCGCATGACGGGTTTTCTCTAGAAACGGCTGGGACAGCTTCACCCATCGCGTGTTCATTTTTGATCACGCCATCAGGGATGCGCCGCAAGCGCATGATTGCACTACAGTTTTCGCTGCAATGCAGCATCCGGAAAGCCGTCGAGAAACGGTGAAAATATTCAATATTTTCAATGTGTTATAGTTACACACCTTCGCTGTTCGCCGTGAGGGCCTCGCCATCCCAGTCGTCCGTAATCTTGCCGCGCTACTCGTCGGCGTCGCCCTTCTGCTGATGGGCAGCGGCCTGCTCGGCACCTTGCTAGCCGTCCGCGGCGGTCTCGAGGGCTTCAGCGACCAGACCCTTGGCCTGATCATGTCGGGCTACTTCGTCGGCTTCTTTCTCGGCACCTACATGGCGCCTGGATTGATCCAGCGCATTGGTCACATCCGTGCGTTCGCGTTCTACGCGGCGCTGTGCGCGGCGGCCATCCTGCTGCATCCGATCTTCATCGATCCCTGGGCCTGGGCCGCGCTGCGGGTGATCACCGGCATCGCGCTGGTGGGGCTGTACACGGTCATCGAAAGCTGGCTCAACGTCGAGGCGCCGCCCGAAAAGCGCAGTCAGGTCTTCGCGGTCTACATGGCGGTGAACCTGCTGGCGCTGGCGGCCGGGCAATGGTTGATCGGCTTCCAGGATCCCGCGTCGTTCGCACTCTTCAGCATCGTGGCGATCCTGATCTGCCTGGCGGCGTTGCCGGTGGTCGCCAGCCGCATGACCCAGCCGACGTTGCCGGTCGTGCCGCGCCTCGCATTGGCCGCGCTGTGGCGCACCGCACCGGCGGCGGCGACGGGCGCACTGCTGGCTGGTGTGGCGATGGGGGGCTTCTGGGGCATGGGCGCGGTCTACGCAGCCGGGGTGGGCCTCGATCTGCAAGGCATCGCGTCGCTGATGAGTGCGACGATCCTGGGCGGCGCGCTGCTGCAATGGCCGATCGGCCGCCTCTCCGACGGCGGTGACCGGCGCACGACACTGGCCCTGATCTGCGCGGCAGCCGCGCTGATCGGTGTGGCGATGATGTTCGCCGGCGATCGTTCGCAGTTGGCGCTGTTCGGCCTGTTCTTCCTGTTCGGCGGCGTGGCGTTCGCGATCTATCCGATCTGCGTCGCGCATCTGCTCGATCACCTGCCGACAGAAGACACGCTGTCGGGCTGTTCCAGCCTGCTGCTGCTCAATGGCGTGGGCTCGGCGATCGGCCCGGCGATCGTCGGCGTGGCGATGTCGCGCTTCGGCCCGACCGCCCTGCCCGCCTCGTTCGCGTTGATTCTCGGCGCTCTCGCGCTCATCGCCGCCGGTCGCCGCCTGCTGCGTCAGCGCGACAACGACCATCCGTCCGTCTTCCATCCGATGCTGCGCACGACGCCATCGGCGCTGGAACTGCTGCCTGAAACCGGCCCCGCACCCGAGGGCCCCGACCTTTCCGATCCACATCACAAGGACCCACATTGACTCAGGAAACGACCACACCCGACCTCACCCCCGCCAATACCCCGTTCGTGCCGCGACTGATGCTCGCCACCGACCTCGACGGCACCTTTCTCGCCGGCTCTCCCGCGCACCGCCAGCAGCTCTACCGCCTGGTCGACCGCCATCCCGAGATCCGCCTGACCTTCGTCACCGGCCGCGGCCTCGAAGCCGTCATGCCGCTGCTGTCCGACCCCAGCCTGCCGCGTCCCGACTACGTGATCTGCGATGTTGGCGGCACCGTCGTCGACGGCCACACGCTGCAGCCGATCCAGCCCTTGCAGACGCGCATCGATCGTCGCTGGCCGGGCGAGCGCGCCGTGGCCGACGCGATGGCCGACTTCGCCGGACTCGTCCGCCAGGACGTGCCGCAGGAACGCCGCTGCTCGTATTTCTGCGAGCCGGCCGCACTGGCCGACGTGCGTGGCGATATCGAGGCCACCGCGCGCAAGCTAGGCTGTTCGGTGCTGTATTCGGCCGACCGCTATCTCGACATCCTGCCGCCCGACACCGACAAGGGCCGCACGCTCGCCGCGCTCGCCGATCATCTGGAGCTGCCGCGCGAGCGCGTGCTCGTCGCCGGCGACACGCTCAACGACCTGTCGATGTACACCTCCGGGTTTCAGGGCGTGTGCGTGGGCGAATCGGAGCCGGCGCTCGTCAAGGCCACCGACCAGCTGTCGAACGTGTTCCACGCCCAGGCGCCGGGTTGCGGCGGGATTCTCGAGGCGATCGCGCACTTCGATCTGCTCGATGCCGACGATCCGCATCTGCGGCAGACCGCCGATCCCGCGACCGGCCAGTCCGACCTGGTCATGGTCTACCACCGCCTGCCGTACGAGGAGTATGTGGAGGACGGCCAGCGCAAACGCCGCCGCCCCACCTCGCCCAACGGCATCATCCCCAGCCTGCTCGGCTTCTTCGGCAGCGGCCAGAAAGGCTCGTGGGTCGCGTGGAGCGTGGACGATCCCAAGCTCGGCAAGTTCGAGACGCGCACGCCGGTCGATGCCGACGCCTATTCCAACCTCACCGTCGCACGGGTGCCGCTGACCCACACCGAGGTGGATGCGTTCTACAAGCGGTTCTCCAAAGAAGCCTTCTGGCCGATGCTGCACACGTTCTGGGAACGCGCGCGTTTCAACGAGGACGACTGGAAGATCTATCTGCGCGTGAACCGCAAGTTCGCCGAGGCGACCGCCGCCGAAGCCGCGCCCGGCGCGACGGTGTGGCTGCACGACTACAACCTGTGGATGGTGCCGGCCTACCTGCGTGAACTGCGCCCGGACGTGCGCATCGCGTTCTTCCACCACACCTATTTCCCGTCGGCCGACGTGTTCAACGTGGTGCCGTGGCGCCGCGAGATCCTCGGCAGCCTGCTGCAGTGCGACTACATCGGCTTCCACATCCCGCGGCAGGTCGAGAACTTCGTCGACGTGGTCCGTGGCGCGATGCCGACCGAAGTGCTGAAGCGCGAGGGTTGCGCGCCGCGCTTTCTGACCTACGGCTGCGCGGTGGGCATGGACGAGATGAGCACGCGCATCCGTGTCGGCGATCGCGAGGTCGGCCTCGGCGCGCATCCGGTCGGCACCGACCTCAAGCGCATCGAGACCGGTCTGGCGCAGCCCCGGGTGCGGGTGCGGCTCGAACAGATCCGCCGCGAGTTCTCCGGTCGCAAGCTGGTGCTGTCGGTCGAACGTCTTGATTACACCAAGGGCACGCTGGAGAAGCTGCTTGCGTTCGAGCGCCTGCTCGGTGAACAGCCCGATCTGCGCGGCAAAGTCACGCTGTTGATGGTGTGCGTGCCGGCGGCCAAGGAGATGACCGTCTACCAGGAACTGCAGACCCAGATCGAGCAGGCTGTCGGCCGGATCAACGGGCGTCACGCGATGCTGGACTGGTCCCCCGTGCGGTTCTTCGCGCGCGGCCTGCCGTTCGAAGAAGTGCTGGCGCATTACGCCGCTGCAGACGTCATGTGGATCACGCCGCTGCGCGATGGCCTGAATCTGGTGGCCAAGGAATTCGTCGCGGCGCATGGCATCGAAGGGTCGTCGGGCACGCTGGTGCTGTCGGAATTCGCCGGGGCCGCCGCCGAACTCAAGGGCGCGGTGCTGACCAATCCGCACGACCTGACGGATCTCGTCGCCGGCCTGCGACAGGCCCTGTCGATGCCCGAGCATGAAGCCGTCGGCCGGCAGCGACAGCTGTTCGACATCGTCCGCTACTACGACGTCGAACGCTGGGGCCGCGACTTCCTCGAAGCCGTCGATACCGCCGGCAGCGGCGCCGACCAGCATCGCTATGCAATGCGCGGACTGGCTGCCTGATCGGATGCAGGGGCGCTTCGTGCAGGCATGTACGAAGCGCTTTTGCGTGTTCTATCGGCATTCGCGCTCTTTCATTGGCAGCGCATTCCAGCCGCGGCATCGGGTGCCGGGACAACCGCATGCATCTGCACCTCCCCCGCCAGGCGAGAGCCTGCCCAGGACCCGTTCCGGGGGGCAACGCGCATCGCGCGTCGGGTGCGGGATATCGACAGGCAGTCGTCGATCGGCACCTTCGTACGAACCCCGGGCACGACAGGTTCCGCTGCGCTCGACCCGCCCTGCGCTCAGCACAGTCGTGGCTTCCGATAGCGCCACCCTCCGTTCACCGCACCTTCCCTAGCCTGCAGCCACCTGTCGGCACCACGCCGGCGCCCGACCCGAAGAGGACGCCATATGCGCGCAGCACCCGCCACCGCTCTCCTGCTCACGTTCGCCCTGGCCGCATGCGGCGGTGAATCGACGCCCGCGTCGCCGGCCACCGACACACCCCCGCCTCCGCCGCCTGCCGCTGCCGCTACGGACGAGGCACCGCCGACCGGCTCGCTCGCCGCGCGCGAAGCCGAAGCCGCGCCGTCGAACACGATCAACTACGACTGCGAAGGCACGCGGATCACCCTTGCCCAGGAAGGCGAAGGCGATGACGCCCGCGTGCAGTTCGTCGTCGACGGCGTGACGCTTGACCTGCCACGTGTGGAGACCACCCAGGGGGATCGCTTCGCCGACGCCGACGGCAATGTGTTCTGGAGCCACGGCGCCGACGAAGCGCGTCTGACGCTGCAGGGCCAGCACGAACGCAACTGCGCGCGCGTGTACTGAGCCGATCGCCCATTCATCGCCTCCGCCTTCCGGAGGCGATATCCTCGAACCGCTCCCCCCGCTCCCGACGCGTCGATCCGATCCCCAAGGCAAGGAGACGACAATGCGCTGGTTTACACCTGTGTTGACTGTGGCCATCGGCCTGACGCTGGCAGCCTGTTCGCCGGCCGAAGCACCGACCGTCGACGATCCGGCAACGCCGCCCGCGGCCGAGAGTACTGAGCCGGCCCCGCCCGACCCTGCAGCGCCGGCGCCGCAGGTGATCCACTACGACTGCGAGGGCACGCCCGTGGACGCCACGTTCGACGGCCACGGCCAGGTCAGCGTCGCGGTGGACGGCGCCAATCACGTATTGCGCACCGAAGACGGCCCGTCCGGCACGAAGTACGTCGACGACGCTGGCGTTGTGCTGTGGAAGCGGGGCGAACACGATGCGCTGCTGACGCGTCCCGACCGTCCGGACCGCATCTGTAGCGGTGCGCCGGCGGCGCCGGTTTAAGGCCAGCCGCAGCCTTTCGTGGAAGCGCGCTCGCACACTGGGCGGTGCGAAGCACTCCATCGCGCGCGAACGCGCTTCCACGCATCCGTGTCTCCAGGTAGACCATTGTCCAGCAGGCATTCCCCGCCTGCGCCACTAAGCTGGTCGAAGTCCCCCTGCGACGGTATCCGCCATGTTCCAGCGCGCCACGCGCCTGTCCGTCCGACTCGTCGAACGCTACCTGCCCGACGCCTATGTCTTCGTCCTGATCTTCACTGCGTTGGCTGCGATCGCCGCCTTCACGATCGAGCAGACGCCGCCACTGGAACTGATCCGCTACTGGGGCACCGGCTTCTGGGAGCTGCTCGGCTTTTCGATGCAGATGTTGCTGGTCCTGGTCACCGGCTTCATCCTCGCCAAGACGCCGCCGGTCAAGCGCGGTCTGACCTGGATGGCTTCGCGCTGCCGCACGCCGAAGAACGCGATCGTCGTGGTGACCCTGGTCGCGATGGCCGCCAACTGGATCAACTGGGGCTTCGGACTCGTCATTGGCGCGCTGTTCGCCCGTGAAGTGGCGCGCTTCGTGAAAGTGGATTACCGGTTGCTGGTGGCGAGCGCCTATTCGGGCTTCGTCATCTGGCACGGCGGCCTGTCGGGTTCGATTCCGCTGACGATCGCCACCGAAGGCCACTTCATGCAGGAAGCCATCGGCGTGATTCCGGCATCGGACACCATCTTCGCGCCTTTCAATCTGCTGATCATTGCGCTGCTGGTGATTGCCATCCCGCTGATCAATCGCGCGATGACACCGCCCGACCAGGACGCAGTGCTGTTCGATCCGCCCGAGGATCCCGAGCCGCCGGCGCCAGCGCAGGACCAGAGCCCGGCCGAACGTCTCGAACACGGCTGGATCCTGTCGGTCGCGGTCGGCGTCGCCGGCCTGGTGTTCCTCGCCGATCACTTCATCGCCGGCGGCGGACTCAACCTCAATATCGTCAACTACGGCTTCCTGATGCTTGGCATCGTGCTGCATCGCACGCCGGCGCGCCTGCTCGCGGCGCTGCAGGAAGCGATCAAGGGCGGCGCGGGCATCGTGATCCAGTTCCCGTTCTATGCCGGAATCATGGCGATTCTGGTCGGTTCGGGCCTGGCGACCACGTTGTCGGAGTGGTTCGCTTCCATCGCCAGCGCGCAGACCCTGCCCGTCCTGACCTTCCTGTCGGCCGGCCTTCTCAACATGTTCGTGCCGTCCGGTGGCGGCCAATGGGCAGTACAGGCACCGGTGATGATTCCGGCGGCACAGGCGCTGGGCGCGGACCTGCCGCGTGTGGTCATGGCCGTGGCCTGGGGCGATGCGTGGACCAGCATGCTGCAGCCGTTCTTCGCCCTGCCGCTGCTGGCGATCGCGGGGCTCAAGATCAAGAACATCATGGGCTACTGCCTGATGGTCCTGTTCGCCGCGGGCGTGATCATCGGCCTGGTGTTCCTGCTGTTCTGATCGATCTGTGCAGGTCCGCCGCGCGACAGGCGCGCGGCGGATACGCGTTCACTCCGCGTGGCGAGCGGCGATCTCCGCCAGACGCGCATCGAGCGCCTCACGCGGCCACCAGCGGCCACGCGCCATGACACCAAGCGGTGCCTGGACATGCGACAGGTCTTCACGCGGATCGCCTGCCAGCAACACCAGATCCGCGCGCTGGCCCACTTCGATGGTGCCGAACGCCTCCGGCGTGCCGAGCGCTTGCGCGGCATTGCGTGTGCCGGTCACAAGCACTTCGTAGGGCGTCATGCCCGCGGCCTGCATCATTGCCATCTCGCGGTGGATCGAGAAACCCGGCACGTTGAAGAACTGCGGCGCATCGGAGCCGAGCACGATCGGCGCACCACCCTCGTGCAGCGCCTTCAGCAGTTCGCGTCGCAACGTCACCAATGCCTGCGCCGCGTCCGGCTGGAAGGTCTCGCGCGCCGCGTACTCGTGTTTCGCACGGCGCCAGCGTTCGCGCTCCGACGCCGGCATGTAACGCATCTCCGGCCACTGCAGCATCGCTTCGGGCGTCTCCGCCGAGGCCATGTGTTCGACCAGGGTCAGCGTCGGCACATTCCAGGTGCCGGCAGCGCGGGTCCGCGTGACGGCGTCTTGGATCCGCCCGCGCTCGACCCACTGCACCCAGCCGCTGCCGAACCAGCCTGCTTCGCGATCACCGGTGTCGGTCCCCGGCGGCACCAGGAATTCCACGTAGCGGTCGAAGTGATCGATCGAGGTCTGTTTCGCGTCGAGCGCCACCTCGAGCGGGACGCCGTCCGGGATATGACCGGCGAACGGAATGCCCACCGCATGCGCCGTCGCGGCCATCCGCGGATACGCATCGGCAGGAATGCTGCCGATCTTGACCAGGTCGAAGCCGGCGGCGTGATGCGCGCGCACCTCCCGCGCAGCCGCGTCGGCGTTCTCGCTCCGCAACCACGGACTGGCCACGACCATCGTCGGACCACTGATTTCACCGCGTTCGATGCGCTCGCGCAGTTCGGGATGCGAGACATCGCCCGACATGTTGCGCACCAGGGTCACGCCGTTGGCGAGATACAGATCGAGTGTGTCCTGCACGTAGACGGGATCATCGCCGCCGGGCACGTGCCCATGGAATTCCGCCAGTCCGGGCATCAGCACACGGCGCTCGCCGGCAATGCGCGTTGCGTCTTCGGGTACATCAACGCTGGCACTCGGACCGATGGCGACGATGCGTCCATCGCGGACCACGACCGTCTGCGATTCCAGGCGCACGTCGCGGTCCATCGGCAGCACGTCGACATCGACGAATGCGAAGGCCCCTGCAGCGCCCCCAGATCCGGTCGACTGGGCGTGCGTGGCCCCCGCCAGCAACAACGCGGTTGCCGCAAACCCCTGCAACCACCTCATGTGGACGGACGCGCATGCAGCGCGACATTGAGCTGGTCGATCACGACGATCCAGTCGGCGTCCTCGATGCGCTCCTCGCGCAACAGCTGCGCCTGCGACTCGGTCCAGAACGGCGCTTCTTCCAGTCGCATGTCATCGGGCAAAGGACCGTGCGCGGCGATGAAGTCACGGATCGAGGCTTCGTCGTTCGGCAGGCCGAGCTGGGCGAAGAGTTCTGAAAACGGATGGACGGTCGATTCCACGGTGCACTCCGGATTGGTCGTGCAACGAGCCTAGCGCGGGCTGCGTCAACGCAGGCGCAGGCGCCGCTGGTGTGCGGATCCCGGAAACGCGAACCGCCCGGCAAGCGGGCGGTCCGGTCGACACAGATGCCGCGGCGCGGGCTAACGGACGACTTTCTTCGCCACCGTCAGACCCAGCACGAACAGCACCACGGCGATGATGACCGCCGCCCAGAACAGGAACTTCGCAATGCCCATCGCGCCACCGGCGACGCCGCTGAAACCGAGCGCGCCGGCGACGAGGCCGATGACTGCAAAAATGATGGCCCACTTGATCATGAAACGTTCTCCTTGCGGGACGGCGCGATCGCGCGTCGCCAGTGGCCGAAATCTTCCGCCGCGCCTGGTGCGGAGCGCGTGAATGCAGGACGCATATCGCTTCAGCGCAGACGCATCGCCAGTGCGCGCAGGACGCAGGCCATCCAGCCGAGAATCAACACGATCACGGATTTCTGCGCGAGCCCACGCGGTGCCTCGCGCCACGCAGCGAGGATCCATACCGAGGCGAAGCACAGCAGCGCCCACGGCAACGCCCAGCGCGCCGCATGCCGCCACGCCGGGTCGCGCAAGAAGCCCAGCGCCTGCACCACCATGCCGGTGGTCGCGAAGAGGAACGCGCCCTGTGCGGATACGCCATGGATCAGGCCTTCCAGCGATCGGTCCACGCCCGGCATGTCCATCCACGCGTAAGCGGTGGTCGAGAGCGACATGCCCGCGAGCACGAACAGCAGCAGCGCCGCAGCGCTTCGCGCCTGTGGTGCGTGCGCTTCGCGCAGCGCCCAGCCCAGGGCGACCATTCCGGCGCCGAGTGCGACGTAGGCGATCTGCAGCAGCGGCCCCCAGTCACCGATCAGGTACAGACTCATCTGGCTGGCGACCGGATCGAGGTCCGTGCGCACCAGGTGCAGCGCGATCGCAGCGGTCACGAATACGGCAAGACTCGCGGACGCGATATGGCGCGCGCGGCGGATCGCCGGGTGCGCAGGGACGATGGATGCGGACATCGGACACGGAGATCGGGTACTCGCGACGCATGCTACCGGAACCGTCACGTTCCGCTGGCCGCGAACCCGTGACGATGCGCACCACGCCATGGTTCCCAGCCCCGATGCCGCGCGACTCCCGTAACCGACACGCCGCGATCCGTCTGCCCGATCTGCGCATCGACAGCTGCAACCTGCCCCTGCGGGATCCCGACGGCGACGGATTTCTCGGCGATCGCGCGAGCCAGACGGCGTTCCGGCGCTTTCTCGACGCACGACGCCGGCACCACTTCACCGGACGCCGTGATCCTTTCGGCCGCGCGGCGACGCACGCGATCCCGAAGAACGAGATCGACCTGGTCCTGGTCGGCGGCGACGCCGATGCCGCGCATCTCGTGCATGCGGCGGTCGAGGATCATGCGCACCAGCTCGCGGGCGTGATCCGCGGATTTCTGGCCACCGGGGAATGGCACGGGGTGCGCCGCATCGTCATCGGCGGCGGATTTCCGGGCAGCCGCGTGGGCGCGCTGTCGGTCAAACGCGCTGGCCGGCTGCTCAAGCTCGCGCGCAGCGGCGTCGATCTGTCGCTGCTGCGGCACGATGGCGACGATGCAGGTCTGCTCGGCTGGGTGCCGCTCGCGCCGGCCGCGACTCATCGGCACGACGCCTTCCTCGCCGTCGACATCGGCGGCACCAACATCCGCTGCGGCCTCGTCGCGCCGCATCTGGATCGCCGCGACGACGGCAGCCGCGCCCGGGTTCTCGAGCGCAGCCAGTGGCGGCACGCCACCGAATCGCCGGATCGCGAGGACGCGGTGACCCGGATGGCGGCCATGCTCAATGGTCTCATCGCGCACGCGCGCACACTCGACCTGCGTCTCGCGCCCTTCATCGGTATCGCATGTCCCGGCCAGATCCATGTCGACGGGCGGATCCTGCACGGGGCGCAGAACCTTCCGGGCGACTGGGAGGCCGAGGATTTCCGGCTCGCGGACGCCCTGCGGCTTCGCCTGGACCGCATCGGAAATCGTGCGCCACTGGTACTTCTGCACAACGACGCCGTCGTGCAAGGCCTCAGCGAGCGGCCACGGATGACATCGGTGGAGCGCTGGGGCGTGCTGACGATCGGCACCGGACTCGGCAACGCCAGCTACACCAACCACCGCGCCTGAACCGTCCGGAGCGCCCGGGGCCGGTCGAGGGGCCACGGGTGCTATGCTCGATCCTCGGGCCGCGCCCGATCCGTGCGCTCCGCGCGACCTGAGCCGTCGCCCGCCTCGCTTTCTCTCCCGCGTGACCGCCCTGACAGGGCTCCGCTCACAGGAAGCTTCGTGCCCGGTTACTCCACACGTATCGTGACCGTCCAGGTCGGTGGCCATGCCTACCGCCTGCGCGTGCTCGGCGATCTGCAGCAATACGCCGATCCCGATGGTCATGGTGCGGATCTGGGGATCTCGTCGGCGCAGTGGTCGTTGTTCGGTCAGGTCTGGCCGTCCGGTCGGCTGCTCGCACAGACGATGGAACGTGCGGATGTGGCAGGCAAACGTATTCTCGAGACGGGTTGCGGTCTCGCATTGTCGAGTCTGGTGCTCCAGCGTCGCGGCGCGATCATCGTCGCGTCCGATGTGCACCCGCTCGCCGAAGGATTTCTCGCGTACAACGCGGCGCTCAACGCGTTGGATGCGGTGCATTACCGGCAGATGCGCTGGGATGTCGAACTCACCACGCTCGGTCGGTTCGACATGATCATCGCGTCCGACGTGCTGTACGAACGGGCGCACGCGGCCCTGCTGGCGGATGTGGTCGAGCGCTACGCGCAGCCGATCGCCGAGATCGTCATCAGCGATCCCGGCCGCGGCAACAGCGCGGCCTTGAGCCGTCTGCTCGATGCCCAGGGCTTCTCGCTGCACGAGTCGCGCGCGGGCATCGACAACGACGCCGCTGCATTGCCGCGCGGCCGCTTGCTGCACTACCGCCGCGGTATGGGGCGGTTGCAATGAGCGAGCGTGCCGACTGCGACCGTTGCGATGCCGTGTGTTGCCGCCTGACGGTGGTGCTGCAGCCGGGTGACGATGTCCCGGAACGTTTCACCGATGTCACCGACGCCGGACTGCCGGTCATGGCGCGTGACGAGGAAGGCTGGTGCGTCGCCATCGACAGTGCCCGCATGTGTTGTTCGATCTACGAAAGCCGTCCTGACGTCTGCCGACGTTTCGTCATGGATGGTCCTTACTGCCGCGACATCCGTGCCGATTACATCGAGCGTGGCAGTCGCGGCATCCCGCTGGCGATGTATTGACGGAGTCCACCGGATGTCCCGTACCAAAACCCCGAGCCCCCCGCAGTCCGACACGCGTCACCTGTTCGCAGGTGCGCGCAAACCCAACGAGCGTGGCGCATCGCTGACCAGCGACCGCATCGCAGACGATCTTGCATCGTTCCGCAAGTCCGGCGGCAAGATCGAAGTGCTCGGCAACACGCGCACTCTGACCCGCATCGACGGACCTGCGGTGCCGCCGCCGGTCGAAGCTGCACCGCGCAAGCGCCGCGCGGGCTGAAGCCCCGCGCTGTCGCTCTGACGACGGCGCGTCGATCCACGTGTCCCTAATGTGTCGGCCTGTCTTCCAGGAGCCGCCCGCATGTCGCTGACACCGCCGATCAGGCCTTTCGATGCAACACCCCTGCTCGATCGCGTGGTGCTGGTCACCGGCGGCGCGCAGGGCATCGGGCGTGGCATCGCGCAAGCAGTGCTGGGTGCTGGCGGCCGTGTCGTCATCGGCGATCTCGACCGCGCGGCGGGCAAAGCCTGCTTGGCGGAATGGGATGTCGGCGACCGCGCGCGCTTCCTGCCGCTCGATGTGTCGCGCGAAGCCTCGGTGCGGACATTCGCAACCAGAGCACTGGCGGCGTTCGGTCGCATCGACGGCCTCGTGAACAATGCCGGCCCCGCTGACCCGGTGATCAATGACGTGTCGACACTGTCGCTGGTCGACTGGCGTCGCTTCATCGACGGCCATCTGACGGGCACGTTCCTGTGCAGCAAATACGCATTGCCGGCGCTGCGCGACGCACGTGGTGCGATCGTCAACATCGCGTCCAGCCGGGTGCTGCAGTCCGAGCCGCACACCGAAGCCTATGCATCGGCCAAAGGCGGCGTGGTCGGGTTCACCCATGCGCTGGCGATCAGCGAAGGGCCGCAGGTACGGGTCAATGCGATCAGTCCGGGCTGGATCGTCACGGACGAGTGGCGCAAGCCGTCCGCGCGTCGCGCGCCGAAACTCTCGAAGCGCGATCACGCCCAGCATCCGGTGGGACGTGCCGGCGCGCCTGACGATATCGGCGCGCTTGCGGTGCATCTGCTCTCGGACGCCGCCGCGTTCATCACGGGTCAGAACATCGTGGTCGACGGCGGCATGACCCGGAAGATGCAGTACGTCTGACATTGGCGTCACGCTCCACCCTCGGCGCTGAACCGCAGACGTGGATGCCGGGGGATTTCACCTGTGATTGCATCGCTGGCTGCAAGCATGCAGGCCTGTCATCCGCACGGAGCACACCTATGAAGCCGATCCGTACCCTTGCCGCTGTTGGTCTGCTGTCGCTGGCCGGCACAAGTCTGGTCCATGCACAGAGCTACGGTCCCGAGGACGAAGGGCGCCGCTTCAACGACGGTAGTCGTGTGGTCTGCAACGATGTCGAAGTCCAGCGCAATACCAGCGATCCGAATCGCGTTGGCGGTACCGCAGCAGGTGCCGTGATCGGTGGTTTGGTCGGCAACCAGATCGGCAGTGGTAACGGCCGCAAGCTGGCCACCGTCGGCGGTGCCGTGGCTGGCGGTGCGATCGGGCGCAATGTGCAGGGCAACCGCCAGGAAGCAAACGGCGATCGCGTCGTCGAAACCCGCTGCGAGCGTGTGCGTCGCTGATTCGGGAACACCTGTTCCAACAATTCGATCATCCGGATGGGTCGGCCACGTGCCGGCCCTTTCGCGTGCGGTACTACCAGACCAGATCGTCCGGAACCGCGTACTTCGGATCGTCGTAATCGTCATCGGCGCCTTGCGCCGGCGTGTCGCCTGCGTGGTCGAGCACGATGGCATGCGGATCACGCTCGCGCACACGCGCCACAACTGCGCGCGGTAACAACACGAAGCTGTTGTCCAGGCGCGCGATCACCAGCGCGCCGCTGGCCAGCTGGCGCGCCTGGGCGTCATCGACCACGACGCTGCGAATGCCGCCGTCGACATCGAACCGGTATGCACGCTCGCCGGTCGACTTGACCTGGTTGTCGACGATCAGTTGGCGCGCCTGGCTGCGACGCTCACGTTCGCGCGCTTCCTCGTTGCGCGCCTGCGCGAGCGCGCGGTCGCGCTCGGCCTTTTCCTGCCGCACGCGTTCGACCTCGCGCTGCGATTCGGTCTTCGCCGTGGGCTGCTTGCCGTGTCGCGCCTTCGTCTGCTCGCGCGCGATTTCAGCCACCTTGCCCTTCTTGACCAGGCCGGCCTTCAACAGCTGTTCCTGCAGCGGATTGCGCATGCCTCATCGTCCACGGTGTTCGGACGTCGATGATACCGGCTGCGCGATGTCCGCTCCGGCGCTATCGTGCCGCGATGGATCCCCTGCCCTACCTCGCCGGTTATCCGGCCGACGTCCAGATGCGTGTGCGTGCGCTGCGCGACACAGGTCGCCTCGGCGATTACCTCGCCCAGCGCTATCCCGAGCCGCACGCGATCCGCAACGATCGCCAGCTCTACGACTATGTACAGGCGCTCAAGGACCGGTATCTGCGCCAGTCCACGCCGCTGCACAAGGCGATCTACGATGCCAGGCTGCAGGTGCTCAAACACGCCCTGGGCACGCATACGACGGTGTCCCGCGTGCAGGGTGGACGGCTGAAGGCGAATCGCGAGATCCGCATCGCCAGCGTGTTCCGCGAGGCGCCAGCCGCGTTCCTCGAGATGATCGTGGTGCATGAGCTGGCGCATCTGAAGGAAAGCGACCACAACCGCGCGTTCTACAACCTGTGCACGCACATGTCGCCGGATTACCACCAGCTCGAATTCGATCTGCGGCTGTATCTGATGCACCAGGACACTGCGTCCACCACAGCTGGCTGAATGCCGCGCGCGGAAGTCGCGCTAATGCAACGATCCTTCCCGATTCGCCGGGTCGTTCCATCCTTGGCGTGGATGCAGACTTGTGAACAGGCCGCGCTCGCGGCACCGATCCGTCCATCACGAGTCCCGACCATGTCCAACACCTTCATTGCCGCCGCCACCCGCCGCCGCAGCCAGTACGCCCTCGGCAAGTCGCTGCCGTTGTCGCAGGCGGACACCACTGCGCTGATCCAGGAAGCCGTGCGTCAGGCGCCCTCCTCGTTCAATTCGCAGAGTTCGCGCGCCGTGATCCTGTTCGGCGACGAGAGCCTGAAGTTCTGGGGATTCGTGAAGGATGCGCTGCGCCAGATCGTGCCGGCGGATGCGTTCGCCGACACCGAGAAGAAGGTCGACAGTTTCGCTGCGGGCGCCGGCACCGTGCTGTTCTACGAGGACACTGCGACCGTCCAGGCGCTGCAGGAGAAGTTCCCGCTCTACGCCGACAATTTCCCGGTGTGGTCCGAGCATTCGAGCGGCATCGCGCAGTACGCCGTGTGGACCGCGTTGGCCGAAGCGGACATCGGCGCGAGCCTGCAGCACTACAACCCGCTGCCCGACGCTGCCGTCGCGGCCGAGTGGGACCTTCCCTCGACGTGGCGCCTGCGCGCGCAGATGCCGTTCGGTTCGCACGAAGCCGGTTTCGGCGAGAAGACCTTCATCGACGATGCGATCCGGTTCCGCGTCCACGGCTGATCTCTGCCGCGCATTCCGGTCATCGTCAGGCCCTGCGTAGAATCGCAGGGCCTTGCCCCGTCCGGAGTTCCGATGCGCCTGCCGATCCGTCCCGCGTCTCTCGCGCTTGCGCTTGCCGGCGCCTGCCTGCTCACCGCATGCACACCTGCGCCACGTGGTGAATCGAGCGATGCACGCACGACCGTCGAATCGCCGACACAGGCGTCGATCTTCTTCGAGCGCTTCACCGACGAGTGGATGCGACGCCAGCCGTCGGCCTCGACCGCGAGCCGCTACTTCGGCGACGCCGAGCAGGCGCGTATGGACCGCGAACTCACGCCGCAGACGCAGGCGTTCCGCGCCGGGACGATCGCACTCGCGCAGCGCGGGCTGACCGAACTCTCGGCGCTCGACCGCGGGTCGATGCGCGACACCGACCGCGTGTCCGCCGAACTGATGGACTGGCAGTTGCGCAGCCTCGTCGAAGGCGACCGCTTCGACGACTACAGCTTCCCGCTGCAGCAGTTCAGCGGTGCCAACGTCAATCTGCCGAACCTGATGACGGTCGTGCATCCGCTGCGCAGCGCCGCGGATGCCGACAGCTATCTCGCCCGCCTGTCGCAGTTCGAGGCGCGCATGGACGAGTCCACTGCGCGGGCGTCCGAACTCGCCGCGCGTGACGTGCTGCCACCGCGCTTCATCGTCGAGGCGACGATCGCGCAGATGCGTCGCTTCGTCGCCGACGCGCCCGCGCGCAATCCGCTGGTGGCGACGTTCGACACGCGCCTGCAGACCGTGGAAGCCATCGAGCCAGCCGCGCGTGCGGCGCTCGTCGACAAGGCGACGCAGATCGTCGAAAGCGGCGTCTACCCCGCTTGGTCGCGTGCGATCACGGAGCTCGAACGCCAGTTGCCGCGTACGACCGACGATGCCGGCCTGTGGCGCTTCCCCGACGGCGCGGAGGCCTACGCGTTCCAGCTGCGGCGGTTCACGTCGACCGCGCTGAGCGCCGAGGAGATCCACGCGGTCGGCCTGCGCGAAGTCGCGCGTATCGAAGCCGAGATGGACACCATCCTGCGTTCGATCGGCCGCAGCGAAGGCAGCGTGGAAGCGCGGCTCAAGCAGCTGCGCGTCGATCTCGCCTACCCGGATGACGACGCCGGGCGCGCGGCGATCATGGCCGACATCGACACGATGATGCGCGACGCCGAGCGTCGCAGCGATGCGCTGTTCGACATCCGTCCGCGCTCGGCGGTGATCGCCCAGCCCTACCCCGAATACCGCTGGGACAGCGCCGCGGCGAGCTACACCGCGCCGCCGCTCGACGGCTCGCGCCCGGGCGTCTACCAGATGCCGCTGCGCAAGGACCGTCTGACCCGCTTCGGCCTGCGCACGCTGGTCTACCACGAGACCGTGCCGGGCCATCATTTCCAGGTCGCGTTGTCGGTGGAGAACGCCTCGCTGCCGAAGTTCCGCCAGACGCGCGCGCTCGGCGGCATCTCGGCCTTCAGCGAGGGCTGGGCGCTCTACGCCGAACGTCTCGCCGCCGAGGAAGGCTGGTACGAAGGCGATCCAGAGGGCCGCCTCGGCCAGCTGGATGCCGAGCTGTTCCGCGCCCGCCGCCTGGTCGCCGACACCGGTCTGCACGCGATGCGCTGGACGCGCCAGCAGACGATCGATTACGGCATACCCGCTTCCGAAGTGGACCGCTATGTCGTCATGCCGGGACAGGCCACGTCCTACATGATCGGCCAGCTGGAAATTGTGCGTCTGCGCGACAAGGCGCGTGCTGCGCTCGGTGATCGATTCAATCCGCGCGCCTTCCACAACCGGGTACTGCTGACGGGTGTGGTGCCGCTGGAACTGCTGGAGCGTGAAGTGGACGACTTCATCGCGCAGGCGGCCGCGAGCGGCTGAGGCCCGCCGGACGCGCCCCGGCCTGCCGGGAGCGCGTCTGCAACGCTTGCTAGACTGCCTGGCCACTCGACACGGCAGGCACGATGACTCCACGCAAGGCGGCTGGTCCCTCGTCCCCTCCTCCACGCAGCGCCATTACGCGGCTGCTCAACGGCGTCGAGTTTCTCGGCAATCTGTTGCCGCATCCGGTCACGCTGTTCGCGCTGCTCGCGTTGTCGATCGTGCTGCTGTCGGGGATTCTCGGCGCCTACGGCGTGTCGGTGCCCGATCCACGCCCCGTGGGCTCCAGCGGGCGCGCCGACGACGGGATCATCCGGGTCATCAGCCTGCTCGACGCCGAGGGGCTGCGCCGCGTCGTCACCGGCCTGGTGACCAACTTCACCTCGTTCGTGCCGCTGGGCACGGTGCTGGTCGCGATGCTGGGTGTCGGCATCGCCGAGCGGTCCGGCCTGCTGACCGCTGCGATCAAGCAGCTGGTGCTCGGCGCGCCGAAGAGTCTGGTGACGGTGGTGGTGGTGTTCGCCGCGATCCTGTCCAACACGGCCTCGGAAATGGGCTACGTAGTGGTGATCCCGCTGGCCGCGGCGATCTTCCATGCGTTGGGGCGCCATCCGCTGGCGGGTCTGGCTGCCGCGTTCGCCGGCGTGTCGGGCGGCTACAGCGCCAACCTGCTGATCGGCACCGTCGATCCGCTGCTGGCCGGCATCACCCAGGAAGCGGCGCGGCTGATCGACCCCGCCTACGAGGTGCATGCGGCGGTCAACTGGTACTTCATGATCGCCAGCACCTTCGTCGTGACCGCGATGGGCTGGTTCGTGACCACCTACATCGTCGAACCGAAGCTGGGCGCATTCGATCCGAAGGATCTCGATCCGGATGCCGAGCCGGTGAACATGGATCCGCTGGCCGCCCGGGAACGCCGGGCACTGATGTGGGCCGGCCTCGCTGCACTGCTCGTCGCGGCAGGTATCGCAGCGCTCGTGGTCCCGTCGAACGGTGCGCTGCGCCTGCCGGGCATCGAGGACACGCTGGGCAGCCTGCGTCCGTTCCTGACCGGCATCGTGGTGCTGGTGGCGGTGTTCTTCGCGGTGGCGGGCATCGTCTACGGCGCGCTCACCGGATCGATCCGCAACGACCGCGACGTCATCGACGCGATGGCGAAATCGATGGGCACGCTGAGCCTGTACATCGTGCTGGTGTTCTTCGCCGCGCAGTTCGTCGCGTTCTTCAACTGGACCCAGCTGGGCCAGGTGATGGCGGTCCTCGGCTCCAGTCTGCTGGAGTCGATCGGCCTGACCGGACCGCTGGTGTTCCTGGCCTTCATCGCCCTGTGCGGGCTGATCAACCTGTCGCTGGGCTCGGCCTCGGCGCAGTGGGCCGTGACCGCGCCGATCTTCGTGCCGATGCTGATGCTGGTGGGTTACAGCCCCGAAGTGATCCAGGCGGCCTACCGCATCGGGGATTCGGTGACCAATCTGATCACGCCGATGATGAGTTACTTCGGTCTGATCATGGCCTTCGCCGCGCGCTACAAACGCGATCTCGGCGTGGGCACGCTGATCGCGATGATGCTGCCGTATTCGATCGTGTTCTTCGTCGGCTGGACGCTGCTCTTTTTTGTCTGGGTGTTCGCGCTGGGCCTGCCTGTCGGGCCGGGTGCGCCCACGTATTACGCGCCGGGATGAGCACGCGCGTCGGCTGACGGCGCGCCGACGACCGTGCCAGTCTGGGTCGAGGACGGCCATCGCGGCCGTCGGACCAGGAGCCCTGACATGCCCGCACGCGCCCGAACCAACGCACGCACCGAGGGTGCGGATTTCCGCGTCGCACTGGAAGACGACGCGGGTCACCGATGGGCTGCCGACGAGCCCGTCTCGCTCGGTGGCGGCGAGAGTGCACCGACGCCCGACCACCTGCTGCTGTCGGCGTTGGGTGCGTGCACCGCGATCACGCTGCGGATGTACGCCGCGCGCAAGCAGTGGCCTCTGGAAGGCGTCGACGTCGAACTCGTGCTAGATCCGGATGGCAAGCCGGCCGCCGGCACCGACATCACGCGGCACATCACGCTGCGCGGACCGCTCGATGCGGACCAGCGCGCACGTCTGTTGCAGATCGCGAATGCGTGCCCGGTGCACAGACTGCTGACCGGCGAGGTCCGGATCGCGAGTGCGCTGACTGACTGAGTCCGCAGTACGTCGGTCAAGACAACAGCGGTCTGCAAAAAAAAGGGCCGGTAAATCCCGGCCCTTTCTTCGCTCAGTGATCCAAAGGGATCACCAGATGCGCACGCGATCTTCCGGCGCGATCCACAGCGCGTCCTGCGCGGTGATGTCGAACGCGTCGTACCACGCGTCGACGTTGCGCAGCGGCGCGAACGCGCGGATGTGACCCGGCGAATGCGTGCCGTTGACCAGCTGCTGACGCAGCGCGTCGTCGCGCCACAGGGTGCGCCACACCTGCGCCCAGCCCATGAAGAGACGCTGTTCGCCGCTGAAGCCGTCGAGCTCCGGGGCCGGCTTGCCGTCGAGCGAACGGCGGTAGGCCTCGAGCGCGATCGTGATGCCGCCCAGGTCACCGATGTTCTCGCCCATCGCGACCTTGCCGTTGATGTGCATGCCCGGCAGCTGCGGGAACTCGTAGGCCTCGTACTGGGCGCCGAGCTTGGCCGCCTGGGCCTCGAACTTCGCCGCGTCCTCGGCCGTCCACCAGTCGCGCAGCACGCCTTCGCCATCGGACTTGCGGCCCTGGTCGTCGAAGCCGTGGATGATCTCGTGGCCGATCACGCCGCCGATGGCGCCGTAGTTGACCGCCGGATCGGCATCGGGATCGAAGAACGGCGGCTGCAGGATCGCGGCCGGGAACACGATCTCGTTCTTGACCGAGTTGTAGTAGGCGTTGACGGTCTGCGGGGTCATGCCCCACTCGCCCTTGTCGACCTGCTGGCCGAGACGGTTGCGGCGGTAGTCCCACTCGAACGCCATCGAGCGCTCGGCATTGCCGAACACGTCACCGCGCGCGACCTGCAGGCCGCTGTAGTCACGCCAGGTATCCGGGTGGCCGATCTTCAGACCGAAGCCTTCGAGTTTCTTGTGCGCCTCGGCCTTGGTCTCGGCGCCCATCCAGTCGAGCTGGTCGAGACGCGCGCCCATTGCCACCTTCACGTTGGCGACCAGCTCATCCATCTTGGCCTTGGAATCGGCCGGGAAATACAGCTGCACGTAGTCGCGGCCGATCGCCTCGCCCATCGTGTTCTCGGCGAACGACACGCCGCGCTTCCAGCGTTCCTGCTCTTCGGGCTGGCCCGACAGGAACTTGTTGCGGAATTCGAAGCGGGCGTCGGAGAACGCCTTCGACAGCAGCGGCGAAGCGCTGTCGATCGTGCCGAATGCCTGCCAGGCCTGCAGCGTGGCGATGTCGGCCTCGCCGAAGATCGCCGCGAGCTTCGGAATCGCGGTGCTCTGGCGCACGACGGCGCGCGGCGCCTGCGGCACGCCGGCGGCGGCGAAATACGTGGCCCACGGGAAGCCCGGCGCGGTGGTCTCGAACGCGGACAGCTCGACCGGGTTGTAGGTCTTGTCGCGGTCGCGGCTCTCGGCGCGCGTCCAATGCGCCTCGGCGATCTTGGTCTCCAGCGCGAGGATGGCTTCGGCGTTCTGCTGCGGGTTGTCCCAGCCGCCGAGCTCGAGCATCTGCGCGATATAGGCCTGGTAGCGCTCGCGCTGCGGCGCGAAGTTCTCGCGCAGATACATTTCGCGATCGCCGAGGCCGAGGCCCGACTGGCTCATGTACAGGGTGTAGCGATCGGGATCGCGCTGGTCGTCGGACACGCCCAGGCCGAAGAAGCTGCGGCCGAAGTCGCCCTGGCTCTCGCCCATCAGGGTCGCGAGCGCCTCGCGGTCGGTGGCGGCGCGGATCGCGGCCAGCTTCGGCTCGAGCGGCTTTGCGCCCAACGCTTCGATCGCCGACTCGTCCATGAAGCCCGCGTACAGCGCGGCGACCTTGGCCTGATCGCCATCGGTGGCGGGATCGCCGGTCGGATACCCCTCGACCAGCTGACGCACGCGCGCCTCGGACAGATCGCGCAGCACGAGGAACGCGCCGTAGCTCGACTTGTCGGACGGAATCTCGGTGTTCTCGGCCCACTTGCCGCTGACGTAGCGGAAGAAGTCCTCACCCGGCCGCACGCTGATGTCCATGCCGGCGGTGTCGATGCCCCAGGTGCCCATGCGCTCGGCCGCGACCGTTGCTTCGGCGCTGCCGCCTGCGGACGTGTCGGCCTGGAACAGCGACTGCAGCTGGCACAGGTCGTCGAGGCAGGCGTGCTCGTGGTCGTGGGCAATAGCGGACGAGGCCGCCATCGTCAGCGCGACGGCGGTGGCCGCGGACAGCAGGGTCTTCTTCAAGGTCGATCTCCGGGAATTCGTTTTCGGGTCCGGGGCCGCAGTTGCACGCGAAACCGGTCACCCAGCATACCGGCCCGGGCGTGCACGACGTCCTGACCTGGACCCAACGAATGGCACTCGCGCTGATCGGAATCACGGCCAGAACGCGCGGATTTCACGTGCGGAGACGAATGTCCGAAGATTCAGTCGCGCGGCAGGACCCGGACGCGTTGCGTCAGGATGTGGGTCTTTCCAGGCGCCAGACGGACGATATCCGGTCCGGCATTCGCAGCTTCCAGGCACAGGAAACCGCGCCACGCGCCCGCGTTCATGTCGCTGCTGCGCTCCGCAGATGTTTCGCCCGGATTCCACACCACGAGCGCGCGGCTGCCCGAGGTCGTGAGCTCGATGCGGCGGTCGAGACCGGGATCGTCGAGACGGTAGCGTCCGCCGGCATCGGCATAGATGTAGTCGCTGCGACCGGGATCACGGGCATCGTCCAGCACCCAGGTGCCGATTTGCGTGTGCGCAGCGTAGCCGTCGTTCTTGTCGAGGAAGCGCAGGCCGTCGAGGCCGTCGACGCGCACCTCGGCGACGTCCGATACGCGGAAATAGCTGTGCAGCGCTTGGGTGAACGCAACCGGCACATTGCCGGTGTTCGTGGTTTCGAGCGTCTGTTCGAGCGTCTCGCCGATGCGCAGATGCATGCGCAGGTCCAGGCCGAGATCGGCGTAGCGCGGCGGCGCGAGCGTCAGCGACACGCTGCCGTCGGCATCGCGCGAAGCGGCGACGAGCTGCCAGCGGACCGTGCGGACGAACCCGTGCGACGGTACATCGTCGCCCTGCCCCTGGCGCCCGAAGAACGGCCACACCACCGGTACACCGCCGCGGATCGCGGCCGGCGCGGCGGCGAGCCGCGGCGACAGCCACAAGAGGTCTTCGCCGCCGACCGGCACGTATGACAGCAGATGGCCGCCGTGCAGCGCGATCGCCGCACGTGCATCCAAGGTCTCGACCAGCACCGCCGGATAGCCGGCGAATGTGCCGATCCGCACGCCGTCGACCTCCGGCGCTGTGATGTCTGTCTTCGGTGACGCGGCGGCGGACACTTCATCCGTGTAGCGCGCGGGCGTCGTGAAACGGGTTTCCGTGAAGGCTGCAGCGTCGGTCATGGCATCGGTTTCTGGCGGGGTGATGGTCGAGCGGCCCGCCACGCACCCGGCGAGCGCGGCGATCAGGCAGGGCAGCAGCAAGCGGATGGCAACGTGCATGGGAGGGGCTCGTGGGAAACCGGCGCAGGTTAACGCACGACATGCGGCCAGCATCGCGGATCCGGCAACACGGTGTGCCGGAATCGATGCGTGGATGTGTGCCGTGGCGACCTAAGCTGCAGGTCCGGTCCTGCCGAGCCAACGCCATGACACTGCGCCCCGTTCTGCTGCTGAGCCTGCTGCTGTCCGCCGCCCTGCCCGCCTTCGCCGAGAACGCCGCGCCGAAGATCACCGTGCTCTACGACGCCTTCGGCGACGACCCTGCGCTGGAGAAGGACTGGGGATTCGCTGCGCTGATCGAGGTCGACGGCCAGCGCATCCTGTTCGACACCGGCAACGATGCCGAGACGTTCCGCCGCAACGTCGCGGCGAAAGGTGTGGATCTGGCTGATCTCGACATGGTGGTGATGTCGCATCGCCATGCCGACCACATGGCGGGTCTGTCGGTCGTGCTCGAAGCCAATCCGGACGTCGCCATCCACGCGCCGCAGGAGGGCTTCGGCATCTACGGCTCGTCGCTGCCATCGAGCTTCTACCGCAAGGACGACGCGCTGCCGGCGCGCATGCGCTACTTCGACGGCGCGCCGCCCGAGACGTTGCACTTCGGCACCGCCTGGTCAGGCGCGAAGCTGCAGCCGATTGCGCAGACCACTGAAATCGCGCCGGGCGTCTGGGCCATCGCAACGGTGTCCGACGTACCCGGCACGCGCGAACTGCGCGAGCTGTCGCTGGCCGTGCGCACGCCGCAAGGCCTGTTGCTGGTCGTCGGCTGCTCGCATCCGGGGCTGCCGGTGATCGTGGCGGAGGCGGCGAAGCTTGATCCCGACATCCATCTCGTCATCGGCGGCTTCCACTACGTCAGTGCCGATGACGCGGCGATTGCTGGCGTCGTCGAAGCGCTGGCCCCCTACGACATCGACTTCATCGCGCCCGGCCATTGCACCGGCGAGGCCACATTCGCGGCGCTGCAGCGGGCCTATGGCGATCGCTATCTCTACGCCGGTCTGGGTGCCACGCTGGTGCTCGACAGCGCCGCCGGCCCGGACCGTCCACGCGGCGCGGCTGCGGTGTTCGACGATGCGGCGCGGACCGCCTATCGCGCCCTCGCGCTGCGCGGGGACCACGTGCACGACCACAGCGCCGGACGCTGAGGCGGCAACGTCATTCGCCCGAGGCCCACGGCGCCTGCGCGAGCTTGCGGGCCAGATGGTCGACCAGCGCCTGCACCCGCGCCGGTCGTCCGCGGCCGGGTGGCATGACCACATGCACCGCGATCTCCGGCGGCTGCCAGCCGGGCAATGCGACTTCGAGCGCACCGCGGCGCAGCTCGCGCCACACCAGAAATTCCGGCTGCAGCGCGAGCCCGGCGCCGGCCAGCAGCGCCGGCGTCAGCGCTTCGGCATTGTTGGCCCGCAGCACCGACGGCACCCCCACGGAGTAATCGCCATGCCGTGCATGGTGGAAACGCCACGCGGCGCCGGAGCGCGCATAGGCGTAGGTCAGACCGCGATGCGTGCCCAGATCGCGTGGATGTTTCGGCCGCCCCGCGCGCTCGAAGTACGCCGGTGCGCCGACCAGCAGGATACGCACGCCGCACAGCCGGCGCGCGACGAGGCTGGAATCCTCGAGCGTGCCGATACGCAGCGCCAGATCGAAGCCGCCGCCGACGATGTCGACGGTCTCGTCGCTGAGCGCGAGTTCCAGCGTCACGTCCGGGAATTTCGCCATGAAAGCCGGCAGCAGCGGCGCCACATGGGCGACACCGAACGACATCGGCGCGGCCATGCGCACGTGTCCACGCGGGCTGACCGCCTGCGCGGTCACGGACGCCTCGACCGCCTCGCCCTCGGCCAACAAGCGACTGGCACGCTCCACAGCCGCTTCTCCGGCCGCGGTCAATGTCATCCGACGCGAAGTGCGGTGCAGCAACGGCGTGCCGATGCGTTTCTCCAGCCGTGCGATGGCTTTCGACACCGTCGGCTGGGTGATGCCCAGCGCCTCAGCCGTCGCCGCGAACGAGCCGAGTTCTGCGACGCGCGCGAAGATCGCCCACGCTTCGAGATCGGGAAGCTGCATGACATCGTAAATGGAATGGATGGTGTTCCATTCTTTCCGTTCCCAGCATGATTCGCAAGGCGTAACGTGGCCCCATTACCGACACGCACGGAGATCGACATGATCGAACGCCGCCCCTTTGATACCCTCGGCGCTGCGAACCACGGCTGGCTCGACGCGCACCACCACTTCTCGTTCGCGAGCTACCACGAGCCGGCGCGCATGGGCTGGGGCGCGTTGCGGGTGTGGAATGACGATCTGATCGCGCCGCGCACCGGCTTCCCGCCGCATCCGCATTCGGACATGGAGATCATCACCTATGTCCGCGAAGGTGCCATCAGCCACAAGGACAACCTCGGCAATGCCGGCCGCACCGGCGCAGGCGACGTGCAGGTGATGAGTGCCGGCACCGGCATCCAGCACGCCGAATACAACATGGAAGACGAGCAGACCCGCATCTTCCAGATCTGGATCATCCCCGATGCACGCGGCGGCGCGCCGGCCTGGGGCACCAAGCCGTTTCCGAAGGATGCGCGCAGTGGCGATTTCATCGCGCTCGCCAGCGGCTTCGACGGCGACGACGATGCCCTGCCGATCCGCGCCGCCGCGCGCGTGCTCGGTGCGACGCTCAAGGCTGGCGACACCGCCGAGTACGCGTTCGCCGATGGACGTCTCGGTTATCTGGTGCCGGCCTCGGGCGCAGTCGAGATCAACGGCACGCGCATCGAGGCGCGCGATGGCGCGGCCATCCGCGACGAAACGGTGATCCGCGTGACGGCGCTCGAAGACGCGGAGCTGGTGCTGGTCGATACCGCGCCGTAAGCGCGTCATCCGGTCTCACCGTGCCGCCTGAGCACACGACGCCCTCGCCCGCCGATGCTGCGCATGCAGCATCGGCGGTTCTGTATGCGCGTGATTTCACAGGGCGCAAACGCAATTCCGTGACTGCGTGCCCCGAACGGCACATCGGTGTCGCGACGTTTTGACAGCGTTGTCAATGGACGGCAGCGTCGGTTTCGGTCCAGACCAGGGGGTGGGCCACCACCATCACGCAAGGAGCTCACATGGATCGCACATCCCTCGTCGCCCTTCCGATCGCCGCATGCGTCGGCCTCGCCGCACTCACCCTGCCCGCTGCCGTGCAGGCGCAGACACCGGTCTGGGAAGAGAACTTCAACGGCAACGCGATCGACGGCAACACCTGGACCTACGATGTCGGCACCGGCTGCCAGATCGGCATCTGTGGCTGGGGCAACAGCGAACTGCAGTACTACACCAGCCGCCCGGAGAACGCGCGCGTCGAGAACGGCAATCTCGTCATCGAAGCGCGTCGCGAGAATTTCGAGGGCAGCCCCTTCACCTCGGCGCGCCTGAAGACCGAAGGCCGTGTGCACTTCAAGTACGGCACGCTGGAGGCGCGGATCAAGACGCCGGAAGCCGGCAACGGCCTCTGGCCCGCGTACTGGATGCTCGGCGCGATCGGCGTGTGGCCCGACCGAGGCGAGATCGACATCATGGAGATCGGCCACGTCGACGGCATCGCAGCCGGCATGGCAAACCGCCGGGTCGGCGGCGCGGTGCACTGGAACTACGGCGGCGGCCACGCCAGTCACGGCGATTTCGCGGACTTCCCGACGGATCTGCATGACGACTACCGCACCTACCGCATGACCTGGGATCCGGCGTTCATCCGGGTCACGGTCGACGGCCTGCAGTACTTCGAGATGGCGATCTCGGACATTGAGGGCGCCTCGCTGCACGAATTCCACCAGCCGCATTTCCTGCTGCTCAATCTCGCAGTCGGCGGCACCTACACCGGTATTACGGATCCAAACGGCATCACCGCACCGCTGCCCGGCCGGATGCTCGTCGATTGGATCCGGCTGTACCAGGACCATCCCGACAGCGAGCTGCAGATCGGTGGCAACAGCGCCGTGCCGGCGGGTCGTTTCGGCGTCTACTCCGAGCAGGGCGGCCTGGCCGGCGCGCTGGATTTCGGCAACGACGCGGACCTGTTCGTCTGGAACAATCTCGCGCCGATCAGCGCCGCGCCGTTCGAAGGCAATGAGGCGATGGCGTTCCGTGCGAGCGCCGGGCAATGGTTCGGTCTGGGCATCCTGACCGACTACCGGAACATGAGCGCCTACGCAGGTGGTTCCTTGAAGTTCCACATGCGCACGACGACGTCGTCGACGTTCAAGATCGGCATCAACACCTCGTTCGGCGACAGCTGGGTCGACTTCGCTGCAGGCGGGGCGAACTACGGTCTCGTCCGCGACGGGCAGTGGCACGAGGTCACGATTCCCTTCAGCGCCTTCTACGATCTCGACCTGCATGCGGTGAAGCAGATGTTCATGGTCGTCGCCGACCCGCCGGCGCAGGATGTCGAATTGTTCATCGACAACGTCTACTACCAGAGCCCGTGAGTCGCCCGGCCGGGCGTGGTACTCCGCGCCCGGCTTAGAACACCGACAGACCCGTCAGCCGGGTGAAGCGATGCAAGGCGTAGCCGCCGAGCAGCGAATTGCCCTTCTCGTCGAGCGCGGGCGACCAGACGCACAGGTTCAACACGTGCGGCACCACCGCGACGATGCCACCGCCAACGCCGCTCTTGGCCGGCAGGCCGACATGGAATGCGAATTCGCCGGCAGCATCGTAGGTGCCGCAGGTCATCATCACCGCATTAGTGCGCCGGGCGCGCTCGATGCTGGTCACCTGCTCGCCCGACGACGGGCATCTGCCGCGATCGGCGAGGAACTGCAGGCTGCGCGCGAGGTCGATGCAGTTCATCTTCAAGGCGCACTGGAAGTAATAGAAATCCAGCACCGCCTGCACGTCGTTCTTGATGTTGCCGAAGCTGCGGATGAAATTGGCCAGGGCCACGTTGCGGTAGCCGCTCTTGCGCTCTGACTCCCAGATCTCGTCGTCGCGGCCGATCTCCGCGTTGCCCGAGCGCTCGCGCATGAACTGCAGCAGCGCGGCCTCCGGATCGTCGTAGTGCGACAGGATCACGTCGGCAACGACGATCGCGCCGGCATTGATGAAGGGATTACGCGGGATGCCGCTCTCGTGCTCGAGCTGGATCAGCGAATTGAAGGGGTCGCCCGACGGCTCGCGGCCGACGCGCTTCCACAGGTCGTCGCCGGCCTTGTCGAGCGCAAGCGTCAGCGTATGCACTTTGGAGATGCTCTGGATCGAGAACGGCGCATGCGCTTCGCCGACAGTGTGGATGTCGCCATCGAGCGTCGCGACCGCCATGCCGAAGGTGTCGGGCGACACCGACGCCAGCGCCGGAATGTAGTCGGCGACCTTGCCCTTGTGCTCGCCGAAGCGTTCGCGGACTTCGGCATGAATGGTCCGCAGGATGTCCGGAATGTCGTGGCGTCCGAGGTCATGCGGGTTCTGCGGAGGGCTGCGCATATCGACTCGGCTTGAAATACGGGCGTGCAGCATGGCGATGCGGGTGTGACCGCGCGGTCACAGCACCGCGCTCGCGGGTGACCACCTCGCCTTGACTCGGCATCGGCGAGGCTGTGCTCCACCGCGCACCGCGCTGCAATCGCACAGGACACAGCACACATGGGCATGCTGATCGAAGGCCGCTGGGAATCCGACGACGACAAACTCGTCGGCGAGGACGGCACGCTGCAACGGCCCGAGTCGGCCTTCCGCAACTGGATCACGCCTGACGGCGCGCCCGGGCCGACCGGCGAAGGCGGGTTCGCCGCCGAGCCCGGACGCTATCACCTGTACGTGGCGCGCGCCTGCCCGTGGGCGCATCGTGCGACGCTGTTCCGCGAGCTCAAGGGCTTGCAGACGATGATCGGACTGTCGATCACGCACTGGCTGATGGCCGACGACGGCTGGACCTTCGCCAACGGGCCCGGCGTGATTCCCGATCCACTGCACGGCGCCGAGACGGTCTGGCAGCTCTATGTGCGCGCCGATCCGCGCTACACCGGCCGCGTGACCGTGCCGGTGCTGTGGGACACGCAGCGCGAGACCATCGTCAGCAACGAATCGGCCGACATCATCCGCATGTTCAACAGCGCGTTCGACGGCGTCGGTGCGACGTCCGGTGACTTTGCCCCGGCGGCGCTGATCGACGAGATCGACGCGCTCAACGACCGCATCTACGACGGGCTCAACAACGGCGTCTACAAGGCTGGCTTCGCGACCAGCCAATCCGCCTACGACGAGGCTGTGCGTGGCGTGTTTGACACCCTCGACTGGCTCGAATCACATCTGTCCGGGCGCACCTGGTTGTGCGGGGACGTGCAGACCGAGGCCGACTGGCGCCTGTTCACCACCTTGCTTCGCTTCGACGCGGTCTACCACGGACACTTCAAATGCAACCTGCGACAGCTGAGGGATTACCCGGTGCTGTTGGCATACGCGCAGCGGCTCTACGCAGCGCCTGCGGTCGCGCCGACGGTGGATTTCGATCACATCAGTCGCCACTACTACCAGAGCCATCGCCAGATCAATCCGACCGGCATCGTGCCGGCGGGTCCGGACCCGGTCTTCCCGGGGGCTGTCTGAATCAGGCGACGGGCGATGCGGGCCGTGTAGCCGTGCTGGCCGGCGACTCGCTCTCGTAGAGTTCCAGCGGCAGGCCATCGGGATCGGCGAAGAACACGAAACGCTGACCGGTATAGGGATCGACACGCATCGGTTCCAGCGCCACACCGCGCGCTTTGAGCTGCGCACATGCAGTCTCGATATCGTCGACGGCGAATGCCAGATGCCGCAGACCACGCGCCTCCGGCCAGGACGGGCGGGCCGGCGCATCCGCAAACGAGAACAGCTCGATCTGGCCGCCGTCCGGCAGGACGAGATCGAGCTTCCAGGATTGGCGTTCTTCGCGGTAATGCTCGCCCAGCACCTGCAGGCCCAGCGTCTCCACATAGAACGCCTTCGACACCGCGTAGTCGCTGCAGATCACCGCGACATGGTGCAGACCGCGCAACATGGTCAGGCGGGCGTTTTCAACGTGCGTTCGAACAGCGCCAGCATCCTCGACCAGGCGTCCTTGGCGGCGGCCTCGTCGTAGCGCGGCGTCGTGTCGTTGTTGAAGCCGTGCTCGGTGTCGGCCGGCTGATACAAGGCGAATGTCTTGCCGGCTGTTTTCAACGCGGCTTCGTAGTCAGGCCACTGCGCATTGACGCGCGCATCGTTGGACGCCAGCACCACCAGCAGTTCGGCCGCGATCTTCGGCACATCTTCGAGCGGTGCCGCTGGTCCGTAGAACGGCACCGCGGCGCGCAGCGACGGCAGTTGCGTGGCCAGCCAGTTCGCCATGCCGCCGCCGTAACAGAAGCCGACCACGCCGAGGCGGCCATTGCCGCCGTCGATCGCCTGCAACCAGCCCGCGGCAGCCAGGAAGTCCTGCTGCGCCCTGTCCTGATCGAGCGTGGCGAACAGGGCGCGCGCGGCGTCTTCTTCGCCCGGATAGCCGCCCTTGGGGAACAGCGCATCGGGTGCGAACGCGATGTAGCCCTCGAGCGCGATGCGGCGCGCGACATCCTCGATATGTGGATTGAGTCCACGGTTCTCGTGCACGACCAGCACCACAGGCAGGGGTCCGCCCGCCTCTGCCGGCTGCGCGAGATAGCCGCGCCCACGGCCATTGCCCTTTGGCGAATCGAATTCCACGTGACGCGTCTGCAAACGCGCGTCGTCGGGCGCGATCTGTTGCGCGCGCGCGAACTGCGGGCTCAACGCAGCCAGCAGGCCCACCGCGCCTGCAGCGCCGGCGATACGGCCTGCGCGCGTCAGAAAGCCGCGGCGATCGATCGCGCCATGCACGTACTCGTCGAACAGGGCGAGGACATCGGGATCGAAATCGCGTGCGGTCTGCTTCGGCGGTGTGGTCATGACGGGCTCCTGCGGCGGATCAGGCCCCGATGGTAATCGCCCCGCGTGACGTGCGGCGTGCGGCCTGTGCAATGACACGCTGCACCGCAACAAAACTTCAATACATCGTCGTTAGCCTCCGGCCCCGGTCGCACGTCGGCCCATCGCGTCTGGTGCAAGCGCACCGCGCGCGCTCGTCCATCCGTCTCCAAGGGGAACACCTGGCATGAAGTCCTACCACCCGGCGCGCCGCGCGCCCGGGCCGCGCCCGCGCTGCCTGAGCCGCAGCATCCATTTCCTTCTCGTCGGCGGCATGGCCGCCATGCCGACCCTCGCCCTGGCGCAGGACGCGCCGGCAACCGACGACATCCAGGCACTGGACGCCGTCTCGGTCACCGGCAGCTACAGCCGCAGCCTCGAGCAGGCTGTCGACCTGAAGCGCGACAACGTGGGCTTCTCCGATTCCATCGTCGCCACCGACGTCGCCGATTTCCCCGAACAGAACCTCGCCGAGGCTCTGCAGCGCATGCCCGGCGTCACCATCGAGCGCAACAAAGGTCTGGGCTCGCGCGTCAACGTGCGCGGCCTGCCGTCCGACTACACCCACGTGTCGATCAACGATCTCGCCACGGCCTCGGGCAGCGGCGGCCGCGAGGTCGAGTTCGACATCTTCGCGTCCGAGATCATCCAGCAGGTCACAGTGCAGAAATCGCCGACCGCCGCGGATGAGGAAGGCGGTATCGCCGGCTCGGTGAAGATCTCCACCGCACGTCCGTTCGACTACAGCAGCCGCCAGCTGGTCGCCTCGTTCGAAGGCGCGCACAACTCGATCTCCGAGGAGACCGATCCGAAGCTCTCCTTCCTCGCTGCCGATACCTGGGGTAACTGGGGCGCACTGGTGTCGTTCTCGACCGCCAAGCGCACCAATCGCACCGATGCGACCTCGGGCATCAACTTCCGTCCGATGTCGCGCTTCCTCGGCGCTTCCGGCGTGCGCGGGGAACAGGCAGAAGCGGTGATCGAGCGCGACACCGGCCGCGAGATCGGCAACCGCAACGACACTGACGAGTCCAACCTGATCGTGTTTCAGGACAAGGTCGGCGACCGCGTCTTCCTCAACGAGCAGGACAAGTGGGGCGCGACGGGCTCGCTGCAGTTCAAGCCCAGCAACGACTTCAGCCTGACCTTCGACGCGTTGATCGGTGGCTACGATTCCAACGAGGACGAGTACGACGCGGCGGCCTATTCCGCGTCCAGCCGCAGCACGCTCGAGACCATCCACGAATACGACGACACCACGCTGGCCCAGCACGGCATTCTGGTATTGCGCGACGTGTCGTACACCGACACCCAGCACGAGTTTCTGAGCAAGGAACGGCGCAACGAGACCGATTTCCGCCAGTACAGCGCGGCGCTCGACTGGCGCAGCGACACCTGGACCATCGATGCCCTGCTCGGCTACTCCGGCGCGAAGAAGTCGCTGGACTATGCGAACCTCAAGCACGTCGCCTATGCGCCCTCACGTACGCGCTGGAACGGCAACAGCGGCGAGACCATCCCGAGCGCGTCGTCGAACGGATTCGACATGTACAACTCGCCGGAGCGCTATCTCTTCGAGGCTTACGAGACCACGCTCGAGCGGATCACCGACGACAAGTACGCCGCCCAGGTCAACATCGCCAAGACCTTCGATCTTGCGTTCCTGCCCGCGCTGCGCAGCGTGCAGTTCGGCGCACGCCACACCGACAAGTCGAAAGAGCGCGAATACGGCGAAGCCAAGATCGGCGGGCCGTCGGCCGGCGACAACAGCTGGGTCAACACGCGCACGCTGGCCGACAGCCAGCTGCGGCCGATCGGGGACATCGTGCCCGGCGGCGCCTATACCGCGCGCGATCTCGACTGGCAGATGGCCTCCAACGCCTATGCGCGCGACACGTTCCGGTATGCCGGTTTCTCCACGCCGTTCGACGACGCCCAGTACTACCGTGTCGAAGAGCAGGCCACGGCGCTGTACCTGATGACGGACTTCGCGTTCGACCTCGGCCCCGTACCGCTCGACATCAATGCGGGCGTGCGCTACGTCGACACCTCGGTGACCTCGTTCGGCTACCACCCGGTGCAGAACCCCGACGGCAGCACCGGCTACACCGACACGCCGATCTCGATGGATGGCAGCTACAGCGACGTGTTGCCGAGTGTCAATCTCACCGCGGAACTGCGCGACGGCCTGCTGCTGCGCGCCGCGGCGTCGCAGACGCTGATCCGCCCGGCGATGACCGACATCGCCTACAAGCGCACCGCGAGCTGGAGCTCCTATCGCTTCACCGACGGCAACCCGGCGCTGAAGCCGACCTATGCCGACCAGTGGGAGGTGGGTCTGGAGCAGTACCTCGACAACGGCGGCCTGCTGGCGGCGTCGTACTTCCGCAAGAAGATCGACGGCGTGGTGATCAACGCGCTGACCGGTGTGGTCGAGGATGTGCCGGTCTACAACGCCAACGGCACGCTCAACGGCATCTACGACTTCGACGTCTACCAGCCGGTCAACGCTGCGGGGGCGTACGAGGTCGACGGCGTCGAACTGATCGCCCAGCTGCCACTGACGATGCTGCATCCGGCGCTGGAAGGCTTCGGCATCAACGCCAATTACACGATGCTCGACAGCTCGCTGGCCGGCGAATCCGACCTCGGCATCCAGACGCCGATGCCGGGCCTGGCCGAGAAGACCTGGAACCTCACCGCGTACTACGAGAACAACCGCTTCGACGCCCGCGTGTCCTACAACCACAAGAGCGAGTACGTGGAATCGATCGGCTACAACATGTATCCGATCTACCGCGATGCGTACGGCCAGCTCGATGTGTCGATCGGGCTGCGTCTGGCGGACAACGTGAAGCTGAGTCTCAAGGGCATCAATCTGACCGACGAAGCGACGACCGGCTACACCATGGACCCGTCGTTCCCGACGATGTACGAGCTGTCGGGCCGTCGGATCTCGCTGGGACTGCGCGCGGATTTCTGATTCGCTGCACTGCTGCTGGATCGGGAAAGCCACCGCATGCGGTGGCTTTTCTGTCCCAGGCGACGTCGTTGGACCAGATTCGGTGCCTGTTCGAGAAACCGGTCGGTTGATGGGAGGCGTCGAGGATCAGTCGAACCACGCGGTATCGGAATCTGCCCCTTCCCCCGCCTGCGGGCATGGCGCCCGGTACGGGTGAAAGGTTGGGATGGGGGCGAACCGCCGGATCGCGGCACGAACGGGATGCGCGCGGTGTGGATTTGAATCGGCAGATCTCCATGATCTGAACGCTCGTCCCCCACCTACCCTCCCACCGTGCGAGGGAGGGTTTCAGATCACGGGCTGCTTTTGAGGCTGGGCGACCCGGTCACGCTTGCCGGACACCATCTTCGGTAGGCCCGCAATCAAACGGGCTAACACCGTCCAACCAATTTTCCGCTCAGCGATGCGCCAGCGCGTAATCCAGCGCCGCAACGATCGACGCGACCTGCGCGGCATTGCATTCGACTGGCGTCGTGCGGGGACTGTCGGGATAGACCTCGGTCGTGGTGACGTAGCGCGCGCCGGTGATACCGGCGCACAGGCCGAGCGTCTCGACCGGATACTCGATGACGCCGTGGGCCACGACGGGTGAACCGATCATCTGGCTGTTGGCATCGGCCGGCGCGATATGTGTCACCCGCTCCACCGCAGCGATCACCGCCTGCTGGAATGCGGGCTGAGGCCGCTCACTGTCGTCGACCAGATAGAAGCCGTCGGGAATGCCACCCGGCTCGAATGCCACGCCATCGCGCGCGGCCAGCGCCGGACGGAACTCGGACTCGTCGGTGTCGGTGGTCTCGTGCAGGTCCACGTGCACCAGCACGCTGCCGCGCAACGGCGCAAGCAGCGCGACCAGCGCCGCCGACTCCCTCGCCGGGCTGCCCGCGCGGAACGATCGGTTCGGATCGATTGCATCGATGTTCCAGCGCTGGACGTGTTCGTAGCCCCAGGGGCTGACACAAGGCACGACCAGCAGATTGAGCCGGCCCGCGTAGTTGCCGGCAGACTGCTCGAAGAATTCCAGCGCACCCTCGATTCCGCTGGTCTCGTAGCCATGCACGCCGCCGGTGACCACGCCGATCGGTAGTGCGGGGTTCCAGTCGCGATTGCGGATCGCGAGCAGGGGATAGTTGCGCCCGCCCGCGTCCAGCAAGCCGTAGGTTTCGATATCGAACCGATCACGCGAAGCCTCCACGCGCATCGCCACGTCATCGGCGTGACTGCGCTGCCGCACCTGACGTGCACGCCACTGCGCGCGTTCGACATCACCCCATGGCTGGCCCGGGGTGCCGATCGGATAGGACGTGGTCTGCTGCATGGCGTGCTCCGGCGTTGGAAAAAATCGCCGGCACTCTAGCATCGTGTCCGCGCTGGCCCGATCAGATCGGCGCCGGTCGCCCGTAAAGGTAGCCCTGCCCGTACTGGCACCCGAGTTCGTCGAGCATGTCGCGCTGGGCCTGCGTTTCCACGCCTTCGGCGATCGTGTCGATACCAAGCGTGCTGGCAAGCGCGAGGATCGCGCGCACCAGGGCGAGGCTTTCAGCATGCAGATCGCTGCCCAGGCCATGCACGAAGCTCTGGTCAATCTTCAGCGCCCGGATCGGGAAGCGATGCAGATAGGACAGCGCCGAAAAACCAGTCCCGAAATCGTCCAGCAACACGAGCACGCCCCGCTCTCGCAGCAGGCTGAGCATCCGCAGCGCACGCGGCGCATCGTCGAGCAGCGCGACCTCGGTGATCTCGATCCGCAGGCGCGACGGATCCGCGCCGGCGCAATCCACCAGCAGCATCAGCCGGTCGACGAAATCGTCGGAACGGAAATGCCGCGGCGATACGTTGATCGACACGTACCCCGGGGCGTCCAGCTTCGTCATCATGCCGATGACCTTGCGGTACATCAGCCAGTCGACCTGTTCGATCAGACCGCTGTCCTCGCCGACGCCGATGAAGTCGGCCGGCGGCAGGATGCCGTGCAGTTCATGGCGCCAGCGCAACAGGGCCTCGTGACCGATCACCGCACCATCGGACAGGCGCACGATCGGCTGGAAGTAGGGCTCGAACGCATCCTGCAGAATCCCCCTGCGCAGGTCCGCCTCCAGATCCAGCAGGCGCGTCGCTTCAGCGCGCATGGCCTCGTCGAAGCGTTCGCTGCGGTCGCGGCCGCAGGCCTTGGCGCGATACATGGCCGCGTCCGCGTCACGCAGCAGGCCGTCGCCGTCGGCACCCGGGTGCGACATCGCGATACCGATGCTGGCCGAGGGATACAGCTCGCGCCCGGCCACCCACATCGGCCTTGCCAGCGTGGCCAGCAAGGCCGCTGCCATCGTGTCGGCAACGTCAGCATCGTCGACACCACCCAGCACCAGGGCGAATTCGTCGCCACCCAGCCTGGCGGCCATGTCCTGCGGGCCGAGCAATGCGGAGATGCGTTGCGCGATCTCGACCAGCATCGCGTCACCGGCCGCATGGCCGACGCTGTCGTTGACCAGCTTGAAACGGTCGAGGTCGAGGAACAGCACCGCGAAGGGTTCCAAGCGGCTTTCCGACGACGCGAGCGCGGCATTGAGGCGTTCGAGCAGCTGCACGCGATTCGGCAGACCGGTCAGCGGATCGTGACGCGCCTGGTGCACGAGGCGCTGCTGGGCGCGCACGCGCTCGCCGATCTGCGCGCGCAATTCGCGATTGGCCTGTTCCAGTTCACGCGTGCGCGCATCCACGCGGAACTCGAGCTCGGTATGCGCCGCTTTGAGGGCCTCCTGCGCGCGCTTGCGTTCCAGTGCGCTGTCGATGTGATGCGCGACGAAGGTCAGCAGCGCCTGGTCGCTGTGGGTGAATCCGATGTCCGGGTCGTAACTCTGCACCGCGATCGCACCGACCGGCCGGCCGTCCCGGCTCAAGGGCACCCCCAGCCAGCACTGCGCCTGGGTGCCTCGACTCTGCAGATCCCCGCTGGCCTCCAGCAATGCGATGCCGTCACGCCGTACAAGCAGTGGCTCACCACTGTCGATGACGTACTCGGTGAGACCGTTGGCCCGGTCGCGTGGACGCCGAGCCACATCGCGTTCGTCGACGGAATACGGAAATTCGAGCCGCTGGCCGTCCTGACTCAGCATCGCGATGTAGAAGTTCCGTGCGTACAACAGCTCGCCGATGATCGCGTGCAAATCGGCGTAGAAACGCTCGACGCTGCCGGCCGCGACCGACAGCTCGCTGATCCGGTACAAGGCCCGCTGCAGACGTTCCGCGCGGGCGCGTTCGGCGATCTGCGCCTGCAGGCCCATGTTCGCGTCCTGCAGTTCCTGGGTGCGCGAGTCCACACGGCGCTCCAGTTCGGACTGCGCCTGTTTGCGGTCGAGTGCGGTCAGGATGTGCTGGGCCACGAACTCGAGCAGTGCTCGATCTTCCTGGGTGTAGCGATCAGGCCGGTCGTAACTCTGCACCACGATCGCCCCGCAGACGCGGCCGTCGCGGCGCAGCGGCACGCCCAGCCAGTCGGCGCTGTCGGGGCCGTGCAGTGGATGGCCGTCGTCCACGCCATGGGCGCGTCGCAGTTGCTGCGACGGGCCCAGCATCGGCTGCCCGGCACGCAGCAGCGCGATGGTCAGGCTGTTGGGCATGTCGCTGACGTGCAGCTCCTGTTCGGGATCCGCGACCCAGGGGTCGAGTGCATCGACGAAATACAGGAATCGCAGGGTTTCGCTGAGGTCGTCGTAAAGCACGATGTAGAAATTCTCGGCGGTCATCAGCGCGCCGACCACGCCGTGGATCCGCGTCAGCACGTCCCCCATCTCCAGCGAGGACCCTGCAAGATCGGCGATCTCGTACAACGCCTGTTGCAGCCGCTCCGAGCGTCGCAGCGCCGCCACGCCATGGGCGGTGACCAGCGAGTCCAGGGCCGCGAGCATTGCGTTCGCCGCCAGGCGCGCCCAGGCATCTCGCAGCGCCCGGTCTGCGCCCGCATCGACAGCGACCGTGACGCGCGTATTCCCGCGCCTGCCATGGTGCAGGCAGGCGTCGGCGGGCACCGCCCGCTCGTCGAGCGCAGCCACCGCGATCTCCCGCATCTCGAGTCCAGCGTCTTCGGCGTCGAGCGCACCACGACCACTCAGCGGACACTGCCAGGCGATCGCGACCGCCAGCCCCGCCGGCGCGGTGGCCAGGATGTCACGCGCACGCGCTTGCGCATCGACAGGCGACGGCGATAAAGACACGGGTGAAGGGCGATGGGGCACGAGGCGTTGGCGGATCCTGACAGAGGCGAGCATACCCAAATCGTTACATTGATCCCGCGCGCGACCCCGAACGCGCCCGTCGTGCGTTCGCCAGTCCATGCACGTGTCTGCCATCTCCGCGCTTTCTCCATGTCCGCCCTTCCCGGCCACGTCCACAGCACGTAACCTGCGGGCCATGCCCGACATCGCCAGCCAGCAGGAGCCGCCCGGCGACGATGCCCTGATGCAGGCATGGGTCGAAGGCGATGTCACGGCGTTCGAGACGCTCTACCGCCGTCACCGCGACAAGCTCTACCGCTTTCTGGTGCGCCAGCTGCGTAACAGCGCGCTGGCCGACGAGATGTTCCAGGACATCTGGCAACGCGTGATCACCGCGCGCGCGGGATGGCAGCCGGATGCGTTGTTCACCACGTGGCTTTATCGCATCGCCCACAATCGCCTCGCCGATCACTGGCGCGCCGCGCAGCACCGCCCGCCGCCGCCCGAGGACGCGGACCTGCGCACCGCGCGGATCGTCGATCCGGACTCGCCCGAGCGGCAGTTGTCCCAGTTCGAGCAGCGACGCCAGTTGCAGCTAGCGCTCGAGGCGCTGCCTGAGGAGCAACGCGAGGTGGTGCTGCTGCGGCTGGAGCAGGAACTGACGCTCGAGGAGATCGGCGCGATCACCGGCGTCGGCCGCGAAACCGTGAAATCGCGACTGCGCTATGCAATGGACAAACTGCGCACGTTATTGAACCCATGACCCCCACCGACCGCCAACCGCTGACGCCCGAAGAACGCCTGCTGGCCGATCGCCTGGCCCGTGACGGCAGTGCCGTGTCGCCGTCGGCCGCGCTCGACGCGGCCATCCTCGGCGCTGCGCGCGAAGCCGCGGATGCAGGCGCGCCGCAGCCACACGTCGCCGTCGCACACCGACGGACACCGCCCCGACGCCGAGGATGGCCGTTCGCCGCCGGCATTGCCGCGTCGCTGGCGCTAGCGGTCGGCATTGCCTGGCAGTTGCGCCCGGCTCCCGAAACGGAAATGCGTGCGGCATCCGAGCGGCCCGGTGTGGCTGCATCCGATACCGCACCTGCACCGGAAGTGCTCCGGTCCCACGAAGAGACAGCGCCGGCCCCCATGCAAGCGCCAATGCCGGCACGCGCCAACCCCCGGGTGCCGGCTGCAGATGCAAGCGTGGACGAAGCACCACGGCCTGCGGCAAGGCAGCGGGAAGCGGTCGCGGTCGAATCGGTAGAGGCGACATCGACGCCTGCGCCCGCAAACGCCCAGCAGCAGGCCGCGGCCGCGCCGGCACCCTCGGTACCCGCACCTGCACGACCGCCTGCACCGCCCGCCCCGCCCGCGCCGATGCAGGCGCCTGCGGCGGAGGCGACAGCACGTTCGGCGGCGGCTCCAGCGGCGAGTGCGGCTGTGCAACAGCGCCGCGCGGAATCGCAGGCGCTGATGCTCGACACGATCGACGACGTGCCCGATGACGGCGATCCCCCCGCCTCTGCCGATGCGCCCGAAGTGCGCGCCGCCTGGCTGGCGCGGGTGCGTGAGCTGCTCGATGCCGGGCGCATCGCTGAGGCCAAGGCGAGCCTGGCCGAGTTCCATCGCCGGCATCCGCAGGCCGAACTGCCGCCGGATCTGCGCGCGTTGCTGGACTGATGCCGCTCGACACCCTGGCCGGCCCCGTCAGCCACACTCTCGACGTCAAGCACAGCCGCTTCATCGCGCACGCGGCGCCGGTCGACGATGCTGACGGCGCCGCCGCTTTCATGCAGCAGGTGCACGTGGCCGATGCCACCCACAACTGCTGGGCCTGGCGCATCGGCGATCAATACCGTTCCAGCGACGATGGCGAGCCGGCCGGCACCGCGGGGCGCCCGATCCTCGCCGCGATCGATGGTCAGGGCTTCGACCGCGTCGCGGTCGTCGTCGTGCGCTGGTACGGCGGCATCAAGCTCGGCGCTGGCGGGCTTGTCCGTGCTTACGGCGGCTGCGCAGCCGAATGCCTGCGCACCGCGCCGCGCGTCGCGCTGATCGAAATGGCGACGCTGCGGCTGCATGCGCCGTTCGACGCGATCGGCAGCGTGCACGCTGCGCTGCCGGCCGCACTCGCGGTCAAGCGCGAAGAGACCTTCGACACCCAAGGCGTGTCAGTGGTGCTGGACCTGCCGGCCGATCGCGTCGACGACTTGAAAACCCGCCTGCGCGATGCCACCCGTGATCGGGTCCGCATCGACGACAATGGCTGATGGCATTCCAATCCCCCCGCTCGACGCCTGACGCCGGCGAACCGAAGGCGCGCATCGGCGCGCTCAAGACCCTGTGGCCGTTCGTGATGCGCCAACGCGGCCTGTTCGCCGCCTGGATGGTCGCGCTCGCGCTGTCATCGGCGGCGACGCTGAGCCTGCCGATGGCGGTCAAGCAGATGATCGACCACGGTTTCACCGGCGGCGACCAGATCGACCAGGCGTTCGCCCTGCTGCTGCTCGTCGCGATCGCGCTGGCGGTGTTCACCGCGGCGCGGTTCTTCTTCGTCTCGCTGCTCGGCGAGCGTGTCGTCGCCGATCTGCGCAACCGGCTCTACGGTCATCTGCTCGATCTCGACCAGACCTTCTTCGAGCAGACCCGCAGCGGTGATCTGGTTTCGCGGCTGAGCGCGGACACCGAACTGCTGCGCGCGGTCGTGGGCTCGACGATGTCGGTCGCGCTGCGCAGCACGGTGATGGTGATCGGCAGCGTCGCGATGCTGGTGGTCACCAGCCCACGGCTCGCGGCGTTCACCCTGATCGGCATTCCGTTGTTCGTACTGCCGCTGGTGCTGGGCGGGCGCAAGCTGGCGAAGATCTCGCGCCAGAGTCAGGACCGCGTGGCCGATGCCAATGCGCTCGCCAATGAGACCCTGACCGCCATCCGCACCGTGCAGGCGCATGCGCGCGAGCCTTGGGAGCGCGGACGCTTCGGCGAGGCGGTCGCGCAGTCGGTCGCCACCGCGCGCCGGCGCATCGGCCTGCAGTCGATCATCACCGCGGTCGCGATCACCCTGATCTTCGGCGCGGTGACGGTGGTGCTGTGGTCGGGCGCGCACGATGTGATCGAAGGCCGCATGACCGCGGGCACGCTGGGCCAGTTCGTGCTCTATGCGCTGTTCGGTGCGGGCTCGGTCGGTGCGCTCGCGGAAGTGTGGAATGAACTGCAGCGCGCCGCCGGCGGCATGGGCCGGATCGGCGAGCTGCTGGTCGAGCACCCCGGCATCCGCGCGCCGGACGCGCCGGCCACGCTGCAGGAACCCGTGCGCGGCGAACTGCGCTTCGAAGACGTGCGGTTCCACTACCCGTCGCGTCCAGACGCGCCGGCACTGGAGCACTTCAACCTGCACGTCGCACCCGGCGAGACCGTCGCCCTGGTCGGCCCGTCCGGCGCCGGCAAAAGTACGGTGCTGTCGCTGCTGCTGCGTTTCCATGACCCTGCCGAAGGCACGGTGTCGATCGACGGCGTCGATATCCGAGGGCTCGATCCCGCCGCGCTGCGCGACCATCTCGCGCTGGTGCCGCAGTCGCCGACCATCTTCGCCACGACTGCGCGCGAGAACATCCGTTATGGCCGCCTTGATGCCAGCGATGCCGACATCGAAGCAGCGGCGCGCGCCGCTGAAGCCGATGCCTTTATCGGTGAACTGCCCGACGGCTACGACGCCCAGCTCGGCGAGCGCGGCGCGCGCCTGTCCGGCGGCCAGCAGCAGCGCATCGCGATCGCCCGCGCCCTGCTCCGCGACGCGCCGGTGCTGCTGCTCGACGAAGCGACCTCCGCGCTTGATGCGCAGAGTGAGTTCGCCGTGCAGGAGGCGCTGGCGCGGCTGATGGAGGGCCGCACGACGCTGGTCATCGCGCATCGGCTGGCGACGATCCTCAAGGCCGACCGCATCGTGGTCATGGATCGCGGCCGCATCGTCGCCCAGGGCACGCATGCGGATCTGCTGGCGCAGGGCGGGCTTTACGCGGAACTCGCGCGCTTGCAGTTCATCGACTAAGCCGATTCCGCTTCACCTGTACGAGCGCGCTTGCGCGCGACGGAACTGCCGGGAGCCGCGTCATCGCGCGCAAGCGCGCGCCTACAGCGATCGCGAGGCGTGTCGCGTGTTCGCGTTCCGCTGTAGCGATTCCATCGCGTGGTCCACCGCATGCCGCAACATCGCCGGCGCGATATAGCGGCGGTGCACGCCGCTGATCGCGGCCATGTAGACGCGACCGAACAGGTTGCGGGTGCGCACGCGCGTCGCCATCGTGCAGACGAGCCTGTCGTCGGCGCCAATACGCACCCCGATGCAGGTGCGGAACATCAGGTGTCTGTCGTCAGCGCCCAGCACCACTTCCACCCGGCGGCCGTCGCTGCTGCGTCGCTCAACCAGAACCGGATGTCGGCCGGCGAACTTCAATGGCGCCTCGACCGACAGCAGCGAAGATGCCGGACACCCCAGGGGCGACGTGCGCAGGCCCGCAGGGCGCACCAGCACATTGCGCAGCGCCATCAAGCGCGACACGCCGTCCGGCGGATTCTCGACGAAGCCGGCCAGCAGATGGTCCATCACGTCCGCAGGGGCGATGCCGGCGAAGGCCGCTGGGCCTGTCTGCAAGACCACCTGGTCCTCGTGGGCGATCGGGCCGGGCAACTGCGCCTGCAGCAGCGAATCCACATCGACTGCGCCTGTGATCAGCGCGTGGCCGCCGCGGGTGTCGGCACAGAATCCTGCTGCCTCGCGACGCTGGGCGCCTGCCGCGCGCAGGCGGCCCATCGCGCCGCGCGCAGCGTTGCAGCATCGCGCAGCAAACGAGGCAGGCGGCACATGCAACGACAGCGCGGTCGTCGCGATTGACGCCGGCTCGCGCAACGCGTCATCGAGCAGCACCTGCACCGATGACGGCAGCACCTCCGTCAATGCCGGAATGTCCGCCGTATTGCCGAGCACGCGCGCCTGCGTAGCTGCATCGAGCGCACCGGCGGTTTCATCAGGGTGGCAAGACATCGCGAACAGCGCGGGATGCGTCCCGCCCGGGCGTGCGGCGATGAACTGGTGCCAGGTGCCGCCGCCGAAGCGCACCGAGAACAGGCAGTCCGGCGGGACCTCGACGACGTGCAGCGCGTCGAGGAATGCGCGCGGATCGGCCTCGATCTGCGCCTGCGACGCGGTGGAAAAGCGCAGGTGCGCGCCGGCGCTGCCGGACACCGCGGTGAACATGCGGCTGCCGGCATGCCGATGGAACGGGTGCCCGTTGCCGCCCACGCCGAAGGTGTACAGCGATGACGGATCGCCGCGGGCGAGGTCCATTCCGCCGATCCGCGCGGACGGCTCGTCGAGCGCATCGACGAATGCGGGATGCGCCCGCTGACGCCGCAGGGCGTCGCCGATCACCGCGTCACCCTGTCCGGACGCGAACTGCGCGATCAGCGTGACTTCGACCGGCAGTCCACTGCAATAAGACGGCAGACGCACCGACGGAAACGTGGCCGATGCGCTGATCGCAGCGAAAGAGGCGGACGCAGAGGACCCCGCACGCCGCGCAGCCCCGGCTGCGGCGCTCACGCCGCGCCTGCCTTGCGCCGCTCGCGCTTGAGCGGTCCCCCGACCGGACACACCTCGGCCGCCCAGGCGAAGATCGTATTGGCCAGCCTGTCCGGCACCAGCCGGAAGAACACGAACTGGCCGCGCTTCTCGCGCTCGATCAGGCCGGCCTGCTCCAGCACACGCAAGTGACCCGACAGTGCCGGTTTGCTGAACTCGAACCGCGCGCCGATCTCGCCAGCGGTCAGCTCGCCGGCATTGAGATACGCCAGGATCTGACGACGCGGCGTCGATGCGAGGGCTTCGAAGACCCGTTCCATGGTGGCATCCAGTTAACTAATTACCTAATTAATTACGCCGTTGGTGAAATGGTGTCAAGGCTGCTCTGCGCGAGCGGCGACTGACACGGCCTGGCACGGCCATCAGGCAGCGGCTTGCCGGACGAATGTGCTGGCTGCTATCGGTTTCAACTGCGCTTTGCGGTAAGTTCCGGCTCCGGCTCCCGCTTGGCTTCGACCTCGGTTTTGGCTTTTACCTTCGCATTTACCTTTGCCTTTGCCTTTGCCTTGCCTTTGCCTTGGCTTTGGCTTTGGCTTTGGCTTTGGCTTTGGCTTTGGCTTCCAGCTTTTGATTTGAATCGAGCCGTAAAGCGAGCCGAGCATCGCAGGACGGCGGGGTCGAAGAGCAGCCCATGTCTGAGCGCAGCGAGTTTGGGCTGCGTGCCCCGTCGTCCGAGAAGCGCAGGGAACCGGCACGGCATAGCCGTGTCGGATCGCGTCCGGCGAAGACGGTTTTGCTTACTTTTGCCAAGACAAAAGTAAGCCGCGCGACAGCGCGGAAGCCCTGTACTTGATCTTCGCTTTGCGAGAATTTTGTCTGGCGGCGCATCGAAATCGAGCGCCAAGGCTGAAAAGCGAAAAGCAAGTGCAGGGCTTTCGCCCGCTGCGCGTGCGAGTCCCTTTTGGATGGACCCAAAAGGAACCGAAAGGTCCCTTCGCCGGACGCGAGCCGATGCGATGAAGCCGCATCGGTCCCCTGTGCTCCTCGCCTGACGCGGCACGCAGCCCAAACTCGCTGCGCTCAGACATGGGCTGCTCTTCGGCCACGCAGGCTCCGGTGCTCGGCTCGCTCTACGGCTCGATTCAAGTCAGAAGCTGGAAGCCAAAACCAAAAGCAGATCCGAGACCCGAGGCCAAATCCGAAAGCCTGAGCAACAACAAGAGCAAGACAGAAGCACGAATGGCGCGCCTAGCGCGAAGAAACCCCTGGCGCCCAGAATCCACCCAAGGCCTCCACGAATTCCGGCGCCAACGCCAGCGATCCAAACGCGCCGTGCTGCGTGCCGCTGAGCACCCGCAACATGTGCCCGCGCCCGCCAGGCAGGCGGCCCATCGGCTGGAACGCGACGTCGCGCGCCTTCGCGATCACGTCGCGTTCGGACTGGAACACCGGCGTCAGCCAGCGGCTCCAGAACTGGTAGATCGCCACGTGCCGGCGACGCACGCGGGCGTACGTGCTCAACGCATCCGCAAGTGCTTCCGCGCGCAAGGCATCACGCAAGGCTTCGGCATCGAGCAGGGCCATGTTGACGCCCTGCCCCAGCTGCGGACTCATCGCATGCGCGGCGTCGCCGAGCAGCACCCAGCGGCCGCGATGCCACTGCGTCAGCGTGACATCGCGATAGGTCGCGCGTGCCAGCTGCGCGTGTGTGGTCGTCGTCGCAAGCAGACGCGACGCCTCGGGCCAGATCGAGGTCACCGTGTCGCGCCAGTCATCGAGCGCGGCGGACTGCCAACCATCGAACGCCGCGACCGGCAGACTCCAGAAGAAGCTGAGCCGGGGGGTGGCATCGCCCGGACGCGTGCCGACCGGCAGCAGGCCGATCATCCGGCGCGCGGCGACGTAGCGCTGGCGCAGCTCGTTGAGGTACGGCCAGTCGTCGGCATCGAGCAGGCACCACAGCGCGCCCCACGGATACACCGCGTCACGACGCACGCCGCCGAGCCTGCCACGCAGGCGTGAGGCCGCGCCGTCGGCCGCGAGCATCAGATCGAATGGACCATGACGCCCACCCTCAGCGTCGCGCAACCAGCGGTCGTCCGTATCGTCCGGCCCTTCGATGGTGATGCCCGCGTGCAGCCGCACCATATCGCCGCACGCCTGGTCGAGGATCGAGAACAGCGCGCCGCGCTGCATGCCGACGCCACACAAGCGCGGGTCGAGCCCCGCGTAGCGCATGTCCATCACCGCGCGGCCGCAGGGCGTGTCGCCATACAGCCGTTCGACACGCGCGCCATGCGCGCGCACAGATTCGAGCAGTCCCATGCGCCACAGCACCTGCAGGCCGGTGGGCTGGAGCAGGAAGCCGGCGCCGACCGGTCCGGGCTCGGAGGCGCGTTCGAAGACCTCCACCCGATGCCCATCGCGGGCGAGCAGGACCGACGCGGCCTGCCCGGCCGTGCCGTAACCGACGATGGCGATATGCAATGGCCTCATGTGGGCTCCGGAACGGGTCGCCAGCATAACGGGGCGTCCGCGGGGCCGGCAGCGACCGAAGCGCGCGCCACCTGCGAAGGGCCGCCCTGTTGCCGGGGCGGCCCTTTCAGATCAGAGGTTGCGGCAATCAGTGCGCCGGTCGCTCGTCACCATCGTGTTGCAGACGACGGTCGTGCTCGCCTGTGTCGAGACGCGGATCCGGCTCGTCGAGCTTATCGCCCAGCACGCGACGCACGATGATGAAGAACACGGGGATCAGCAGCAGACCGAGGAACGTCGCGAACAGCATGCCGCCGATCACGCCGGTGGCCAGTGCATGACGTGCGCTGGAACCGGCGCCGCTCGACAGCGCCATCGGCGTGACGCCCATGATGAAGGCGAACGAGGTCATCAGGATCGGGCGGAAGCGCAGGTTCGCCGCTTCCACCGTCGCATCGCGCAGCGTCTTGCCTTCCTTGTACTGCTGCACCGCGAACTCGACGATCAGGATGGCGTTCTTCGCCGCCAGACCGATCACCGTCACCATGCCGATCTTGAAGAAGATGTCGTTCGACAGACCCGGGCGCAGCATCGTGAAGACCACCGCGCCGAGGATGCCCAGCGGCACCACCAGCAGCACCGCGACCGGTATCGACCAGCTCTCGTAGAGCGCGGCCAGACACAGGAACACCACGACCACCGAGAGCAACAGCAGCAGCGTCGCCGTATTGCCCGCGATGATTTCCTGGTAGGACATGCCCGCCCAGTCGTAGCCGAAGCCTTCCGGCAATTCGTTCTCGACGATCTCTTCCATCGCCGCCATCGCCTCACCCGTACTGCGACCGGGCGCCTGCGAACCGACGATGTTGATGGCCGAATAACCGTTGTAGCGCGTCAGCGACGGCGTGCTGGCGCCCCACTCCGGGGTCACCACCGTGCTCAGCGGGATCATCGTGCGGGTACCGTCGCTATTGGCCGCGGTTGCACTCGGCGTGTAGAAGCGGCCGATCGACCCCGGGTCGGTGCGGTACTGCGCATCGGCCTGCATGTTGACGCGCTTGATGCGGCCGTCGGACACGTAGTCGTTGACGTACACCGGCGCCAGCATCAGCTGGATCGCGCCGTAGATGTCGGTCACCGACAGGCCCATCGACTGCGCCTGCACACGATCGACGTGCAACTGCAGCTGCGGCGCGTCTTCCAGCGTGTTCGGGCGAACGCCCTGCAACACGTCGGTCTTCTGCGCGGCCGCGCCCAGCAACTGGTTGCGTGCCTGCTGCAGCGCCGCGTTGCCGGCGCCGGTGCGGTCCTGCAGATACATGTCGAAGCCGCCGAACTGGCCCAGGCCCTGCACGGTCGGCAGATTCACGACGAAGATCGTCGCGTCCTGCACGCCCTGCAGCGCACCGTTGGCTTCGCCGAGGAACTGGTTGATGTCGGCGTCGCGCTCACCCCAGTCCTTGAGCTTGATGAAGCCCATGCCGACGTTCTCGCCCTGGCCGACGAAGCTGAAGCCCGCGACCTGCAGCATTGCTTCGTACGAGGGGTTCTGCTCCAGGCGTGCGCGCACGTCCTCGAACACCGCGTTGGTGCGCTGCAGGGTCGAACCCGGCGGCAACTGCACGATCGCCAGCGCGTAGCCCTGGTCCTCGTCGGGCACGAAGCTCGTCGGCAGCTTGATGTAGAGGAAGCCGCAGACCACGCACAGCACCGCGAACACCGCCATCCAGCGCGGTGCATGCCGCACGGCGCTGCCGATGTGACCGACGTAGGTCCGGTTGACCTTGTCGTAGTACTTGTTGAACGTGCGCACGACGACGTTGCTCTTGCGCTCGCCGGGCGGCGCATGCTGCTTGAGGAACGTCGCGCACAACGCCGGCGTGAAGCCGAGGGCGAGGAACGCCGAGAAACCCATCGAAATCGCGATCGTGATCGCGAACTGCTTGTAGATCTCGCCCGAGGCGCCGCCCTGCAGGGCGCTAGGAATGAACACGGCGGCCAGCACCACGGTGATCGCGACCACCGCACCGGTGATCTGGTCCATCGCCTTCATCGTCGCTTCGCGTGGCGGTAGATGTTCCTCCGCCATGATGCGTTCGACATTCTCGATGACCACGATCGCGTCATCGACCACGATACCGATCGCCAGCACCATCGCGAACAGGGTCAGCTGGTTGATCGTGTAGCCCAGCATGCTCAGGCCGAGGAACGTGCCGAGCAGCGCGATCGGGATGACCAGCGTCGGGATGATCGTGGCGCGCAGATTCTGCAGGAACAGCAGCATCACCAGGAACACCAGGACCACGGCTTCGATCAGGGTCACGATGACCTCCCTGATCGACAGCGTCACGAACGTCGTCGTGTCGTAGGGCTTGAACCACTCGATGCCCTGCGGGAACGTCGGCTGCAGCTCGTCCATGCGTGCTTCCACGGCACCTGCCACCGTCAGCGCATTGGCGCCGGGCAGCAGCTGGATCGCGAACGCACCGGTGGCCTGGCCGTTGTACTTGGTGTCGAAACCATAACCCGACGCGCCGATCTCCACCCGCGCGACGTCCTTCAGCCGCACGGTCGCGCCTTCGTTGTCGGCGCGCAGGATGATGTTCTCGAACTGCTCGGGCGTGCTGAAGCGACCTTCGGCGGACACGGTCGCGGTGAAACCCTGGCCTTCGGGCGCAGGATCGGAGCCGACCGAGCCGGCGGCGAACTGCACGTTCTGTCCGCGCACCGCGGCCATGACTTCGGTCGCCGACATGCCATAGCCCTGCAGCTGGTCCGGGTTGAGCCAGATGTTCATGGCGTACTCGGAACCGAACTGCTGGGTGCTGCCGACGCCCGGCACGCGGGCGATCTGTTCGAGCACGCGCGAACCGATCAGGTCGTTGAGCTGGTTGCGGCTGACGGTGGGATCTTCCGAGCGCAGGCCCACGACCATCAGGAAGCCGGCATTGGCCTTGGCCACCACCACGCCCTGCTGCACCACTTCACTGGGCAGGCGAGGCGTGGCCAGCGAGACCTTGTTCTGCACCTGCACCTGCGCGATGTCGGCGTCGGTGCCGGTCTCGAACGTCAGAGTGACGCTGGCGCGGCCCGAGGAGCTCGAGGTCGAGCTGAAATACAGCAGGTTGTCGATACCGGTGAGCTGCTGCTCGATGACCTGTGTCACCGCGCGCTCGGTGGTGTCGGCGCTGGCGCCGGGATAGGTCGCCGAGACGGTGACCTGCGGCGGTGCGACGCTCGGATACGACTCCACGCCCATGTTCAGCAGCGAGATCACACCCGCGAGCGAAATCAGGATGGAGACGACCCAGGCGAAGACCGGGTGGTTGATGAAGAACTTGGGCATGGCGGATCAGTCCTGCGTGTCGTTCGCAGCGGGTGCCTGGCCAGCGGCGTCCTGCGGGGGAGCCGCAGTGGCGTCGTCGGTTGTCGCAGGCGCGCCGGCGGCGTCCGCAGGCTGTCCAGCAGGGGGTGCGCCTGCACCTGCGGCGGGCGCGGCCTGGGCCTGTTCCGGCGTCCAGGGCTTGGGCGCGACCACCGCGTCGGGACGCGCCTTCGGCACACCGCTGACGATCACCCGATCACCGGCCGTCAGACCTTCGGTGATGACCCACTGGCCGTCCTGCGCGCGGTCGGTACGGACCGACTTGCGGACCACCTTGTCGCCTTCGCCCGCGACCAGCACGTAGGCCGTATTGGCGTCGCGCAGCACTGCGGCCTGCGGCACCAGGAACACGCCGCTCTGCTGACCCATGTTCGCGCGCAGCGTCACGTAGACGCCGGGCAGCAGGCGCCGGTCGGGGTTGGGCACCGTGGCGCGCAGCTGGATGGCGCCCGACGCCGGATCGACGACATCGCCGGAGAAGTCGAGCGTGGCCATCTGATCGTGGACAGACCCGTCTGCGAGGACGATCTCGACCTGGCCGCCACCGGCCTCGCGGTCGAGCGGCATGGCGCGGATGCGATTGAACTCGGCGGCGCTGATCGAGAAGTTGATATACAGCGGATCGATCTGGTCGACGGTCGTCAGCAGGGTCGAATCGCCCTGCCCGACCAGTGCGCCCTCGGTGACCTGCTGCTTGCCGGCACGCCCGGAAATCGGCGCACGCACCGTGGCGTAACCGAGGTTGATCTGCGCGGTCTGGGTCGACGCACGTGCCGCCTGCAGCGCGGCCTCGGCGCTGCGCTCGGCGGCAATCGCGTTGTCGAGATCCGACTTGGAGATGAAGCTGGTCGGCGCCAGCTGGCGCGCGCGATCGGCCGCGGTCTTCGAATTCGCATAGTTGGCCTGCGCCTGCGCCTGCGCGCCTTGGGCCGTGCCCAGCGCCGCCTGCAACTGGGCCGGATCGATGCGGAACAGCACATCACCTTCCTTGACGTCACTGCCTTCCTGATAGACGCGGCGCTCGAGCACGCCCGGCACGCGGGCCCGGACATCGGCGCTTCGGTAAGGCGCCAGCCGGCCCACCAGTTCCTGCTCCAGCGCGATGCTGGTCGGCTGCACGGTCAGCACGCCCACTTCGGGCGGCGGTGGCGCGGCTTGCTCCTCTTGTTGACCGCAGGCGGAAAGTGCCGCGGCGAGGACGGCAATGGAGAGGAGTCGGCGCATGGGGGTGACCTGGGAAGGGGTGGGACGGGATTTACTATACCGGCGAGTATAGCAAATTCAGATTCCGGTTCGCACGGGGACGGAAGTCATCGATTTCGCTCATAGCCGCGACGCAGCGTTGCGCGTGAGAGCATTCCGAATCTTGCTCACGTAATGAACCAGGTTCATACTCCGCGCCGCTTCTGATGCATTCAGGTTCTTGATGTCGCCCCTCTCCCCCGCCATTGCACGCCGCCAGCGCGAGATCATGGCCCGCGAGCGTGTCCTGCTCGATACCGCCCAGGCGCAGATCCAGCGCGATGGGCTGCTGTCGCTGCAGATGGCGCGTGTGGCCGAGGAATGCGGCTACGCGATCGGCACGCTCTACAAGCATTTCGCCAGCAAGGAAGACCTGTTGGTCGCGCTCGCCACGCGCAACAGCTTCGACCGGGTCGAACTGTTCGAGCGCGCAGCGAAGTGGAACGGCCCGACGCGCGAACGCATGCTTGCCGTCGTGCTCGCCGACATGCTGATCATCCGCGAGCAACCCGAGCACTTCCGCCTCGCCCAGTTCGTCTGGACCGACGTGGTCTGGGGCGCGGCCTCGGTCGAAAGCCGGCGGCGTGCGCTGGCCGCCTGCGAGCCGCTGGCTTCGCTGATCGACGGCATCGTCGCCGAGGGGCGTGCACGCGGTGAACTGCCCGCGTCGGCGCTGCCCGATGGCGCGCTGACGATGGGGCCCTGGATGATGACCGTCGGCATGCACGCGCTCGTGCAGCAGCAGGGGCTAGTCGACACCGCCGTGACCGGCGATCCCTACCGCCTGCTGATCCGCCAGCTGCAGTACCTGTTCAACGGCTACAGCTGGCAACCGCTGATCGATGCCGAGGACGACGCCGCGCTCGATGCGCTGATCGCCCGCGTCAGCCGTGATGTTTTCGATACCGACTGGTCCAGCATCACGCCCGACCTGCCCCCTTCCCTTCCTCTTTCCTGACGGAAACCGCCCATGTCCAGGACCGAAACCCAGCCCGCAGCGCGCAAACCGCGTCCCCGCTTGCGGATGATCGTGATGCTGATCCTCGTCGCCATGATCTTCGGCGGGGTCTTTCTTGCCAAGGCCCTGATGGGCAAGGGCATGAACGACTTCTTCGACAACATGCCGCAGCCGCCGGTCGCGATCACGACCTTTGATGCCGCGCAGCAGTCCTGGTCGACACCGCTGGAAGCGGTCGGCACGCTGGTCGCGGTCAACGGCACCGATGTCACGACCGAAGCCGGCGGTGTGGTCCGCAAGCTGTCGTTCGAGCCCGGCCAGCCGGTCAAGGCCGGCACCGTGCTGGTGGAACTCAACACCGACAACGAACTCGCGGTGCTGCGCTCGAGCGAAGCCGCCGCCAAGCTCGCCGTCGTGCAGCGCGATCGCTGGCGCGAACTCGGCGAGACGCAGCTGGTGTCGAAGGCCGAAGTCGAGGAACGCGCGACCCAGGCGGCGACATCGATTGCCCAGGTCGAGGCGCAGCGCGCCCTGATCGCGCAGAAGACCATTCGTGCACCGTTCGACGGCGTGCTGGGCATCCGCAAGGTCAACCTCGGCCAGTTCGTCTCGCCGGGCACGCCGATCGTCAGCCTGCAGCAGCTCGATCCGATCTTCCTCGACTTCACCCTGCCCGAGCAGCAGTTGCCGTTGATCAACACCGGCGCGACGCTGCAGGCGGTCGTCGATTCGCTGCCCGGCGAACAGTTCGAAGGCACGATCACCGCGATCGAGCCTTCCGTCGACGCGGGTACGCGCAACTTCATGGTGCAGGCGACGCTGTCGAACGCCGATGGCAAGCTGCGCCCGGGTGCGTTCGCACGCGTCGGCCTCGCGGTCGGTGGCGAACAGGATGTCGTGGTGATTCCGCAGACCGCGGTCACCTTCAATCCCTACGGGAACGCGGTGTACGTGGTGTCCGAGCAGCCGGTCGATCCGGAAGCGCCCAGGGCCGAAGGCGAGGACGCGCAGCAGGGTCCGACCCTGATCGTGCGCCAGCGCTTCATCAAGACCGGCGCGACCCGTGGTGACCTGATCGCGGTCACCGAAGGCCTCAAGCCGGGCGAGCGCGTCGCGACCAGCGGCCTGCTCAAGTTGCGCAACGATGCGGTGGTGACGATCAACAACCGCGTGCAGCCGAGCGCGGATGCCGCGCCGACGCCTGAAAACCGTTGAGCCATCGCCGCTTCCCGATCGATGCGTCCGGGCACCCTGCGCCCGCCCCGCTCCCTGACCCGCGCGACGCCGCGCGGGGGAGACCGAGATGAAATTCACCGACATCTTCATCCGTAAACCCGTGCTGGCGATGGTCGTCAGCCTCTTCATCCTGCTGTTCGGCCTGCGCGCGTTCTCCGAACTCAACGTGCGCCAGTACCCCGAGCTGCAGAATGCGGTCGTCAACATCAGCACGACCTACTTCGGCGCCGACGCCGACCTGATCCAGGGCTTCATCACGACGCCGCTGGAACGCGAGGTCGCGAGCGCCGAAGGCATCGACTATCTGACCTCGACCAGTTCGGCCGGCGTCAGCGTGATCCAGGCCTACATCCGTCTGGATTACGACCCGAACGAAGCACTCACGCAGATCGCCGCTAAGGTCAACAAGCTGCGCAGCGAACTGCCGGCCGAATCGGAAGATCCGGTCATCGACCTGCAGCAGGGGCAGCAGGTCGCGGCGATGTACGTCTCGTTCGCCAGCGATGCGCTGAACGACAACCAGATCACCGACTACCTCACCCGCGCCGTCGAGCCGACGATCGCGACGATCCCCGGCGTGCAGCGTGCCGAAATCATGGGTCCGGGCTCGTTCGCGATGCGCGTGTGGCTCAAGCCCGATCGCATGACCGCACTCGGCGTGACCGCGAGCGACGTGTCGACCGCGCTGCAGTCCAACAACGTGCTGTCCGCGCTGGGCTCGACCAAGGGCCAGATGGTCTCGGTCGATCTGACCGCACGCACCGATCTGCGCACGCCCGAGGAATTCCGCGCGCTCGTCGTGCGCGAGGCCGATGGCGCGATCGTGCGCCTGGGCGACATCGCCGATGTCGTGCTGGGCTCGGAGAACTACGGCTCGTCGGTGCGCATCAACGGCGCCGCGGCGACGTTCATGGGCATCTTCGTCTCGCCCGACGCGAACGCGCTGGACGTGATCGCCGAGGTGCGCAAGGCCTGGGACGAGGAAATCGTGCCGCAGCTGCCTGAAGGCATCGAAGCGACGATCCCCTACGACAGCACCGAGTCGATCCAGGACGGCATCAACGAGGTCATCCGCACGATTATCGAGGCGGTGATCATCGTCATCGTGGTGATCTACCTGTTCCTCGGCTCGTTCCGCAGCGTGCTGATTCCGGCGGTCACCGTGCCGCTGTCGCTGGTCGGCGCCCTGTTCCTGATGCTGCTGATGGGCTTCACGATCAACCTGCTGACGCTGCTGGCGATGGTGTTGGCCATCGGCATCGTGGTCGATGACGCGATCATCGTGCTGGAGAACATCCACCGCCACATCGAAGAAGGCATGACGCCTTACGACGCGTCGATCCGCGGCGCGCGCGAACTCGCGTGGCCGGTGGTCGCGATGACCACGACGCTGATCGCGGTGTACCTGCCGATCGGTTTCCAGGGTGGTCTGACCGGGGTGCTGTTCACCGAGTTCGCGTTCACGCTGGCGGGCGCGGTGTTCCTGTCGGGCATCATCGCGCTGACGCTCACGCCGATGATGTGCGCGAAGATCCTCAAGCCGCACGGCGAGCACAGCAAGAGCCGGCTGGAAAAGTGGCTCGACCGCCGCTTCGACTGGCTGCAGCAAGGCTACCAGCGCAGGCTGCACGGCGCGCTGCAGACGCGCGCGGTGATTCTGACCTTCGGCGGCATCGTGCTGGTCTCGTGCGTGTTCCTCTACATTGGCGCGCCGAAGGAACCGGCGCCGCCGGAGGACGAAGGCTTCGTCTTCGCGATCGGCAGCGCCGATGCCGCCAGTACGCTCGACTACGTCGAGGGCTACACCGAAGAAATGACCGCGGTCGTCGAACAGATCCCCGAGATCAACGACTTCTTCCTTTTCAACGGCGGCATGGGCGGCATGGGCGGCAGCAACAGCGCGATGGGCGGCTTCGTCATGAAGCCGTGGAGCCAGCGCGAGCGCTCGACCAACCAGATCCTGCAGCAGGACCTGCAGCCCAAGCTTGCCGAGATCACCGGTCTGAACATCTTCGCGCTGGTGCCGCCGTCGTTGCCCTCGGCCGGTGGCGATGGCGGCGGTGAGTTCCTGATCGGCGGCATCGGCTCACTGGAACAGTTGTCGGAAATTGCCGACGAAGTGGTCGCGCGGGCGCAGGCCAGCAGTCGCTTCATCTTCCTCGACAAGGACCTGAAGATCGACAAGCCACGCGTGGAGGTGCAGATCGACCGCGACAAGGCGGCGTTGCTCGGCATCGACATGCGCACGCTGGCCGCGGACATGAGCGCCCTGCTGGCCGGCGGCTACGTCAACCGCTTCGCGATGCAGAACCGCTCCTACCGCGTGATCCCGCAGGTGCAGCGCAGCGACCGGCTCAATGCCGAGCAGCTGGGCAACTACTACACCCGCACCCGCGACGGTGATCTGATACCGCTGTCGACGGTGATCTCGTTCAAGGAAAGCGCGCAGCCGCAATCGCTGAAACGCTTCCAGCAGCTCAACGCGGTGGGCATCACCTTCGCCCCGCGTCCCGGCGTGACCAAGGGCGAGGCGCTGCGCGTGCTCGACGAGATCGCCGCCGAGGTGCTGCCGCAGGGCTACAGCGTGGACTACGCCGGCGAGTCGCGGCAGTTCAAGCAGGAAGGCACGACGATGCTGATCACCCTCGCCTTCGCGCTGGTGATCATCTTCCTGGTACTGGCCGCGCAGTTCGAGAGCTTCCGCGATGCGGTGATCATGCTGGCCACGGTGCCGATGGCGATCAGTGGCGCGCTGCTGGTACTCAATGCGCTGGCATTGCTGTCGGGCGTGCTGCAGTTCGCCGGCATCGAGGCCTTCCCCGGCATGTCGATCAACATCTACACGCAGGTGGGTCTGGTGACGCTGGTCGGCGTGATCTCCAAGCACGGCATCCTGATCGTGGAGTTCGCGAACAAGCTGCAGGTCAACGAAGGCGTGCCGAAGGCCGAGGCCATCGAACGCGCTGCGGCGATCCGTCTGCGCCCGGTGCTGATGACGACGGCCGCGCTGGTGTTCGCGATGGTGCCGCTGCTGATCGCCAGCGGTCCCGGCGCCGCGGCCCGTTTCTCGATGGGTCTGGTGATCGCCGCCGGCATGTCGATCGGTACCGCGTTCACCCTGTTCGTGCTGCCGGCGTTCTACCTGCTGCTGGCCCGCGACCACAGCCACGACCGCGATGCCACAGAGGCACGGCAAGCGGAACGTCGCGACGGCGACGATCTGGAGCCGGCGCCGCAGGGACATTGAGTTCCGGCGACAGGTGAAACGGAAAAGGCGCGGCATCGGCCGCGCCTTTTTCTTTAGTTGGATCGCGTCGGATCTGATGGCGATGATGGGTCTCGCTGCGCTCTACCCCTCCTACAAAGGCGCCGGCACACCCACCGTATGACGGGTAGAGCGCAGAGAAATCCATCGCGCAACTCGCTAAAGGCTCGCAACCCACTCCGCATCAAGCGACAACGTCGCAGGCAGATCGCGCACATCCGCAACGAACGGCAACACCCCAAGACACGGCGCCGGCAAGGCGTCCGTCAGCAGGCCAACGTAATCGTCCGCGCGCGCGAAGTCCGGATCGATGCGATTGCCGATCCATCCGACCAGCCGGCAGCCGTCCGCTTCGATCGCACGCGCGGTCAGTCGCGCATGACTCAGGCAACCGAGCTTCAAGCCGACCACAAGCACCACGGCGGCGCCGATGTGCCGCGCGAGATCCTGGTGTTCGAGTCCTTCGGCGAGCGGCGCATCCCAACCGCCGGCGCCTTCGACCAGCACCACGTCCGCTTTCGATGCGAGACGCGCATGTGCGGCATACAGGTCCGCGATGTCGACCGTCACACCCGCCGCGATCGCAGCCAATGTGGGTGCCGTGGGTTCGGGCAATGCGACCGGATTGATGTCGGCATAGTCCGGCCGCGGGTCGCTGGCTGCCTGCAAGGCGAGCGCATCTTCGTTGCGCCAGCGCCCGTCGACCCATTCGCAACCACTCGCGATGGGCTTCATGCCAACCGCACGCAGACCGGTCGCGCGGAGTGCGTGCAACAAGGCCACGCTCGAGTGTGTCTTGCCGATGCCGGTATCGGTCCCGGTCACCAGCACACTGCGCGCGCTCATGCGGATTCCGCGCGCACGCGCGCCAGTTCACGCGCCGCGCGGACGCCGTACCACGGCATCAGCACCGCCAGGGTGCAATAGACGATGCCGGGCAGGCCCTGCCACCACGTCCCGGGCGGCATCGGCAACAGCGACAGCGCGATCGAAGCGGCGGTCGGAATCAACAGCCACGCCATCGCGCCGGCCTCCTGTCGCAATACGCAGCGCTCGACCGAATCGAGCGCAAGCGCGTCGGCGCGCGCTAGGCCGTGCCGGTTGAGTAACAGCATGATGCTGCACATCGCGGCGAAGCCGATACCGTAGATGACGTAAAGACTGCGGAATTCTCCTTCGGTGAAGCCGATCGGCATCGGCGACGGCGCCCAGCCACCGGTCAGGAAATGCAGCGCGACGCCCATGATCAGGCGCAACGGGTAGACGTACAGCAGCGCTACCGCGATCAGCAGCAGGCCGAGCGTGGTCACTCGCGCATCGGTCAGCCCGGTACGGCGGCTGAAGCGATGGTGGGTCGCCCAGAACATGGCGAGAATCGCAAAGCCCGCCAGAAACGCGGGCGCGCGGCGGAGCGCTTCATGCAGCTCGGGCACATTCGCTGGCATCGCATCGAACGACACGACCAGCAGCGTCACCGCGAACGCGAATGCGGCATCCACGAACGTCTCCAGGCGCGAAGCCTGCCGGCCTCGCAGCCGGAACCCGTCCGCATCCCGCGGCAGCGCATCCAGCGCCATCGGGCCCGTGGGGGCCGCTGCTACACTTCGCGACATGTTCACGTCATCTCCCCTGACCGGCTCCAAGGCCGAACAGTATGCCGCGCTGGCGGCACAGGCACGGGCGCTGCTGCACGGCGAACGCGATGCGATCGCCAATGCGGCGAACCTCTCGGCGCTGGTCTATCACGCGCTGCCCGATCTCAACTGGGTCGGCTTCTACCTCTTCGACGGCACCGAACTCGTGGTCGGGCCGTTCCAGGGTCTGCCGGCTTGCGTGCGCATTCCACTCGACAAGGGCGTCTGCGGGGCCGCGGCGCGGACGCGCCAAACACAACGCATCGACGATGTGCATGCGTTTCCCGGGCACATCGCCTGCGACAGCGCCTCGCGTTCGGAACTGGTCGTCCCGCTGTACATCGGCGAGCGCCTGATCGGCGTGTTCGACATCGACAGTCCGGTACCGGCGCGTTTCGACGTTGAAGACCAGACCGGTATCGAGTCCCTCGCTGCCGCCTATCTCGAATCGATGCAATGACCGCACCGACGCCGCTGAAGCTGCGCAACATCGGACCCAAGTCCGCGGCCTGGCTGCGTCAGGTCGGCCTGCGCACGCGCGAGGATCTGGAAGCGGCCGGCGCGGTGGACGCGTTCGTCAAGGTGCGCCGCGCCGGCTTCAAGCCGAGCCTCAATCTGCTGTATTCGCTGGAAGGCGCCCTGCTCGACTGCCATTGGCAGGAGGTGCCCGAAGCGCGTCGCGTGCAACTGGTCGAAGCCGCGGAGGCTGCGACCGCCCTGCTCCCCGATCCGCGCGCGCGCCAGGCCGCCGGACCGGTGACGACGACCGTCACCGAGGCGTTCGAATCCGAGTCTCTGCTGGACAGCCTGTTCGACCGCCGCGACGATTGACCGCCACTCCGGCGCGCCCTGCCCGCGCCCGCAGCCCCGCGCTCACGTACAATCCGCGCCAGCTTCATGGTGACCCGCCGGCGTTCTGCCGTCCGGGTTGAAACGGGAAGCCGGTGACGCGCGTATGCGCCAGTCCGGCACTGCCCCCGCAACGGTAAGCGTGTTCAAGGCATCGCATCCGCCACTGTGCTCCGGCACGGGAAGGCGCGACGCCCGGGAGAACTCTCCCACGCGCGAGTCCGGAGACCGGCCACGAAGTCTTCCTCGATTGCGATGCGGCGGGCATTGCGGCGGCGTTCCGGACGGCTTGTGCGCGTCCGGCCGGCAGCCGTGTCCGTCCTCGCGATCTCCCGACACACCGCGTGCGTGGGTGCACGCGACCAGGAGACTGCAATGCCGTTCCGTACTCTGACCGTGGCGATCGTCGCCGCACTCGCATCCCCGATCGCCGCAGCGGCGACTGCCGCCGACACGCGCGATCTCGACACCGTGCTCGTGACCGCCAACCGCGCTGAAAGCACGCTCGGCGACACCATCGTGCCGGCGCAGGTCATCGACCGCGCCGAGATCGAACGCACCCAGGCGCGTGATCTGCCCGAACTGCTGCGCGGCCGCGCCGGCATCCAGATCGCCAACCAGGGCGGTCCGGGCAAGCTCAGCTCGGTGTTCATGCGCGGCAGCGAGTCCGACCACGTCCTGGTCCTTGTCGATGGCGTGCGCATCGGTTCGGCGACCGCCGGACTGGCGTCGTTCCAGGACATCCCGGTCGACCAGATCGAGCGCATCGAGATCGTCCGCGGCCCGCGCTCCAGCCTCTACGGCTCGGAAGCGATCGGCGGCGTCATCCAGATCTTCACGCGCCGCAACACCGGTGCGGTCCGCCCGCACGCGCGTATCGGGATCGGCAGCCACAACCTGCGCGAAGCCAGCGCCGGCCTCGGCGGCCGCGCCGGTCGCGGCTGGTTCGGTGTCGACGCGGCGTTCCAGCGCACCGATGGCATCAATGCCTGCCGGGGCCGTGGTCCATTGAACGGCGACTTCGGGGCCGGCTGCTTCGTCGACGAACCCGACCGTGACGGCTACCGCAACCGGTCGTTCAATCTGCGTGGCGGTGTCGAACTCGCGGACAGCCTGACGCTCGAGGGCAATGCGCTGCGTGCCGACGCCTTCAACGAATACGACGGCAGCTACGGCAACGAGGCAGAAAACGTGCAGCAGGTCGCCGGCGGCAAACTGACATACGCGCCTTCCAACGTGGTGCGCCTGACTGCGCAGGCCGGCCGTTCGTACGACAAATCGATGACCTACCAGCGAGATGCGAACGCAGGAACCCGCAGTGATCTTGGTCATCTGGATACCCGCCGCGATACCGCATCGTTGCAGGCGGACTTCACCCTCGCCCCGACACAGGCCTTGAGCCTCGGGTTCGACTGGCTATCGGACAACGTGGAAAGTCAGACCGTCTACGCGGTGACCCAGCGCGACAACTTCGCGACGTTCGCGGAGTACCAGGGACGAGTCGGTGCACACCGCCTGCAGGCGAGCGCGCGCTATGACGACAACGAACAGTTCGGCGGCCACGGTACCGGCAGCATCGGCTGGGGCATGGATCTTGAGCGCGGTCTGCGCTTCAACGCCAATGTCGGCACGGGATTCAAGGCGCCGACGTTCAATGACCTTTACTACCCTGGTTCGGAAAGTCCGGACCTCAAGCCAGAGCGCTCGAAGAGCGCGAACATCGGTGTCTCGCAATATTCGGACGACTGGAACTGGTCATTCAACGTATTCGAAAGCCGGATCGACGACCTGATCGTGTTCGTCTATCCGCCGCCGGATTACGTCGGCACCGGCATGAACATCGATGAAGCCCGTATTCGCGGCGCCGAACTGACGTTCGCGACCACGCTTGCCGGTTTCGACCTGTCGACCGAACTGAGCCACGTCGATCCGCGCGACCGCAGCGACAGCGCCAACAACGGCAACCTGCTCGCCCGTCGCGCGCGCAACAGTGGTCGTCTCGACATCGACCGCAGCCTGGGCGACTTCCGCATCGGCACCACGCTGCGCGCCAGCAGCAGCCGTTTCGACAACGCCGCCAATACCGTGCGCGTCGCCGGCCACGGCACGCTGGACCTGCGTGCGGCGTGGGCATTCAACCCGGACTGGACGCTGGAAGCCCGCGCGACCAACGTGCTCGACAAGGCGTACGAGACCATCGCGTGGTACGGCCAGCCCGGCCGCGAGTACGGTCTTGCGCTGCGCTGGTCGCCGACGACGCGCTGATCAAGAAAGAAACCCCGCATTTGCGGGGTTTCTTCTTCTGCGGCAACCATGAAGAAAGCGGTCTGGTCTCTATGCTGCGCGGATGGCAGCGGCAGGCCGTCAAAGCAAATCGAAAAGTGCAGCACCGGCACGCGGCGCCGGCTGGGCGCTCGGTCGGCGCGCCGCTAGGAGATCAGCCCGCAAGCACCGCCCGCAACAGCGGAGGAATACCCGACGATGCCGCGGCGACGTTGTCGAGCACGTCCTCGAACGTGATCACCTCATCCACCTGCGGGCCCGCGCCGGCCGCCCAGTTGGCGACGATCGCCAGACAGGCGTAGTCGAGCCCCAGCTCACGCGCGAGGCCGGCCTCCGGCATGCCGGTCATGCCGACCAGATCGCAGCCGTCGCGGCGCATGCGGGCGATCTCGGCGCGCGTCTCCAGCCGCGGGCCCTGGGTGGCGCCGTAGCAACCGCCATCGACCAGCGTCACCCCGGCAGTCGCCGCCGCATCGAGCACGCGCCTGCGCAGCGTCGGCGTATAGGGATCGCCGAAATCGACATGCTGCACCTCGGTGCCCTCCTCCTCACAAAAGGTCGAGACCCGCCCCCAGGTGTAGTCGATCAGCTGGTCCGGACACGCAAGCACGCGCGGCCCGAAGCGTTCGGTGATGCCACCCACCGTATTGAGCGCCAACACCCGCGTCGCACCCAGCGCCTGGAGCGCGGACAGGTTGGCGCGGTAGTTCACGCGGTGCGGCGGCACCGAGTGCCCCTCGCCATGACGCGCGAGAAACGCGACGCGCTTCCCGTCGAGCGTCCCCACCCGCACAGGCCCCGACAGCGCGCCGTAGCGTGTGACCGGCTGATGCGGCTCCACTTCCTGCAGGTCGGCCAACTGGTAGAGACCGGTGCCGCCGATGACGGCCAGATCGATGTCGAGGTGCATGGGGGTTCTCGCAATGAGGATGGGGCCAGGACGAGAGTGTCCTCCGACCTACCTTAGAACGGCGGCAAAGGGCGCCAGACGGACAAATCAGGACCCGATTCCGAGTGGGACGCGGCATCGGCCACCGTCAGAGCCGAAATGCGCTCAGCCAGTCACTCCGCCAGCGCGTAGATCCCGGGCAGATTCCGGCCCTGCTCATGGAAATCCATGCCGTAGCCGAATACATACCGGTCCGGTACTTCGACGCCGACGTAGTCAGCTTCGACGCCGTCCACGCCGCGGTCGTGGACCTTGACCGCGAGTACGGCGACGCGGACGTCAGCCGCGCCCTGGTCTTCGACCCACTGGCGCACCGCCTTGAGGGTGTGGCCTTCGTCCAGAATGTCGTCGACCAGCAGCACACGGCGGCCCTGCAGCGGGGTCGCGGGGCGATGCAGCCAGGCGAGGCCAGATCCTGTGGTGTTGCCGCGGTAGCGGGTGGCGTGCAGATAGTCGAACTCGAGATCGACTTCGTTCTCGCCGATCGCGAACGCGAGCTGGGTGGCGAACGGCATGCCGCCGTGCATGATCGTGATGTAGACCGGTGGCACGTCGTCGTCGCCGTACTCGTCGGCGATCTCTTCGGCCATCGTCTCGATGGCGTCTTCGAGCGCGTCGCGGTCGAACAGCAGGTCGGCGGTGTCGATCACGTCGTCGAGGCGTGGGACGTTCATGCGATGTCTCCAGTGCGGGGGGCGGACGCGTCGCCGGCGATCGCGCCGTCCCAGCCGAGCGGACCGCGTCCGATCAGGCCGGTCAGGGCCATGGTGTTGAGGGCGCGGCCTTCGACCGCGGCCAGCGATTCGGCCACGAGTTCGGGATGGCAGACGAGGACGACGTCGCAACCGGCGTCGAGGTGCGCGTCGACGCGCGACTTGATGCCGCCGGCCGAAAACGCGGCGGCCATGCCGATGTCGTCGGAGAACACGACACCGCGGAAGCCCATCTGCTCGCGCAGGATCGTGTTGATCCACAGCGGCGAATAGCCGGCCGGTTCTGGCGCGACCTGCGGATAGACCACATGGGCCAGCATCACGGCATCGGCGCCGGCATCGATGCCGGCGACGAACGGCACCAGATCGTGCGCGCGGATGGCATCGAGACTTCGGTTGTCGACCGCGTCGTCGAAATGCGTGTCCTCGCGCACCGAGCCGTGTCCGGGGAAATGCTTGAGCGTCGCGGCCATACCGGCCTCGTGCATGCCTTCGACATAGGCACGCGTGAGCGCTGCGACGATCTTTGGATCCTCAGAAAAGGAGCGATCCCCAATCGCGAGATTGCCGTGGCCCACATCCACCACCGGCGCGAAGCTCAGATCGACGCCGCTGGCGCGCACTTCCTGCGCCATCAAGCGCGCGTGCGCACGCGACGCGGCCATCGCAGCGTCCGGATCGGCGAGATACTGCGCGCCGAAACCGGCGAGCGACGGCAGTTCGGAATAGCCGTCCTGGAAGCGCTGCACACGGCCGCCTTCCTGGTCCACGCAAATCAGCTGCGGACGCGGCGCGGCGTCGCGGATCGCGGCCGAGAGTTCGGCGATCTGCGCGCGCGAGGCGAAGTTGCGTTTGAACAGGATCACGCCGGCGCAGGCATCGTGCTGCAGCCAGTCGCGCTCCTGCGCGGTGAGTTCGGTGCCGGCGACGCCGATCACGAGCATTGCGGACCTCTCCATCGAACACGCCCCATGGCGCGGACGGGCATTGTCGCAGATGCGGGCGCGCGTGCCGTCGGGCGAGGCGACGTGTTCAGTCGCAGTCGGAGACTCGCGATGGATGCCGCTGCCCGCGCGTCACGCACCGCTCGGTGCTTCAGCTCGGCTTCGCGCACCAGCCAGCCACGCGGTCCGAAGGCAGCGGTCAGCCGCGTTCCGCCGCGTCCCAGCGCGAGAACGGACGCGCGGCCAGCGCGAGGTTGAAATAGCGTTGGTGCGCGGTGACTTCGACGCCCAGCCAGTCGGGCCTATCGAAGGCTTCATCGGCATCGTCGAGTTCGATTTCCGCCACAACGAGACCGGCGTTGTCGCCGAGAAACTCGTCGACCTCCCACAGATGCACGCCCTGGCGCACGAGGTGCCGGCGCTTCTCCACCAACCCACCGACGCACAGCTTCAGCAACGCCTGCGCATCGTCGACCGGCAGCGGCAGTTCGAACTCCTGCCGCGTGGTACCGGGCTCGCGCGACTTGATGTTGAGGAACGCCACATCGCCCTCGATGCGTACGCGCACCGAAGCGTTCTGCGCGCCGCTGGCGATCGACGCGGCATCGTTGAGATAGCCCTGCGCCATCGGCACCACCGCATGCGCGGCCGCGCGCCAGGCGTCGGACACGACGAGGAATTTGCGTTCGATCTCGATGCCCATGCAGTCCTCAGCGTTTCTCAAACAGGGCGATGGATTCGACGTGCGCGGTCTGCGGGAACATGTCCATGACACCCGCATCCGAGAGCGTCCAGCCACGCTCGTTGACCAGGTAGCCCGCATCGCGCGCCAGCGATGCCGGGTGGCAACTGACATAGACGATGCGCTTGAAGCGTTCCAGGGGCAGCTGGCGCAGCACGTCGATCGCGCCCGAGCGCGGCGGATCGAGCAGCAGTTTGTCGAAACCCTGCCGCATCCACGACGCGCTGCGCTGGTCCTGGGTGAGATCGGCGGCATGGAGCTGGGCATTGAGAAGTCCGTTGTGGACCGCGTTCTCCTTCGCCCGCGCCACCAGTCCGGCCTCGCCTTCCACGCCGACGACCTCGCGCACGCGGCGCGCCAGCGGCAATGTGAAGTTGCCCAGGCCGCAGAACAGGTCTAGCACGCGGTCGTCGGGTTGCACATCGAGCAGCTCGAGCGTGCGCGCGATCATCGTCCGGTTGAGGCCGGCATTGACCTGGATGAAATCTAGCGGCCTGAACTTCAGCTCGATGTCCCAGTCTTCAAGCCGGAACGACAGCGCCGGTGCCTCCGGCCACAGCGGATGCACGCTGTCGTTGCCGCCGGGCTGCAGGAAGATCGCCATGCGGTGCTGCTGCCCGAACGCGAGCAGCGCTGCCACATCGGATTCGATCAACGGCTGCAGATGGCGGAACACCAGCGCGATGCCGTCGAACTCCGGGCGCGGATCGCCGGCGATGAACTCGATCTGCGGCATCGTGCTGCGCGCGTCCATGCCGTCGACGAGCTGCGCCAGCGCCGGAATGATCGCGGCGATCGGCTCGATCACGGTGTGGCATTCCTGCAATTCGGCGACGAAGCGCGGATCGCGCTCGCGGAAGCCGACCAGCGTCTTGCCCTTCTTCTCCACCCGCTTGACCGAAAACCGGCCCTTGCGCCGGTAGCCCCAGGCGCGATCGACCATCGGTGCCATCCAGCGCTTCGGCGTGACATGGCCGATGCGTTCGAAGTTCTCGCGAAGCACGCGCTCCTTGGCAAGGATCTGCTGCTCGGCGTCGAGGTGCTGCAGCACACAGCCGCCGCAGGTACCGAAATGCGGACAGCGCGGCGTGATGCGATGTTCGGAGGCGCGCAGGACTTCGAGCGTCACCGCCTCGTCGAAACTGCGCGAACGCGCAAAGCGCTGGGCGACGACCTGCTCGCCCGGCAGCGCGCCGGTGACGAACAGCGCCTTGCCATCGGGCAAGCGCGCGACGCCGCGGCCGTCGTGGGTGAGGTTGAGGACATCGACCTCGAAGGGGGTCTGATCGAGACGTTTACGGGCCACGTGGCGAAGGCTGCGGGCAGAAGGGCCGCGCATTGTCGCAGATGCATTACTGCGCAGCCCGTCCTGTAGGAGCCCGCTCGCGCGCGATGGGGATCTACCGCGAACACCCATCGCGCAAGCACGCGCCTAAGCTTCGGCGTCTGCCTCCAATCCACGTCCCTCGCAGCGAATTCGCAGCCGGGGATTACTTCTGCGTCCAGCTCCCGCCCTGCTGATACCACCAGCCCGGACGCGCACTCGCAATCCACTGGCGTGCGAACACGTCGCGGATCTGCGATTCCCACTCGGGATGCCCGTTCGCGACCGCGATCTCGCGGTACACGGCCTGCCGATCGCGGTTGTCGTCGGCGACAGCCGAGTTCACCGCGACGCGGTCCTTGATCGGCAACTGCGAGGCGTCGCGCACGACGATCATGCCGTTGCCGCCGAAGCCCAGCGCGCCGGAATCGAAATGGGGGCGCAGGGTGCCGTTGAAGCGCTGCTCCATGCGCGCCTGGATCGCCTGGATCGCCGGCGTGCGAATGCTGATATCCGGGGCCTGCGCGTGCGCGCTGCCGATGCCGATCAGCATCCAGGGATCGAAGCGCGGCGTGGTCTGCGCCATGCCGCCGCCGGGCCCGCTCGCGGGCGGCGTCTCGGTCGCGGGCGCCTGATCGCCGATCACGTTTTCGACGAACTCGCGCGCCGCTTCCTTGGCCTCGGCCGCGGGAAAATACACATTGATCGTCACGCAAGCGGTCAACGCCAGTGCGGCCACGGCCGGCAAACCCATCCAACGCGCCATCGACACTCTCCTGTCAGAAATCCGGAGCGCCGGTCATTCGATGACCGGCGCGACATCACCACCTGCGGCAGCTGCAAGGCGTTCGACGAGCACAGGCCAGTCGACGTCCCGATTGAAACCCACCACGTTCAGACGCGGCAGGCCGGCGCCCTGGACGATAGTAAAGGCGTTGCCCTCTGAACGCAGGCCGCCCATCCGGCAGACTGCATTACGCAAGCGGCACGAGATGCCGATGCCGCGGTAGCCGAAGTCGTCGAACAGCGCGATTGCCCGGCCCTGCAGGGTAGTCACGAACGAGGCATCGCCGACGCTGGAGATGTCCTGCACGGCGCGCTGGCTGATGCGCTGGCGCACGCCCGGCGCAGCCTCGGTGTGCAGTTCGGCATCGAAGGCGGTGGCGTTCCAGTCGACCAGACGCAGACCGTCGATGCGCCCGTGCAGGCGCCCTTCAATGCTGCCGAAACCGAACACGCCGGTCAGCGCATGCAGATCCAGCGACGAGAGCGCAAGGTCACCGGTCACTGTCGGCAGAACACCGAACGGTCGCTCGATCGCCAACGACGACACATCGATGCGGCCGTCGAACAAGGTCATCGACAGACCGCCATCGAAATCGATGCGGTTATCTGCATAGCGCACAGTGGGAATTCGCCCGGCAAGCGCGCCTTCGAACGCAGGCCACTCGAGCGTTTTCGCGAGCATGCCGATGTCGAGCGCATCGAGCCGCAGCGCGGTCTGCATGCGCAGGCCGCTATCGCCGGAGGGCGGCTGCAGCTGCAGCGATTCGAAACCGATCTCGCCGCCAAGAAACGAGAACGCGACCGGCTCGCGCAGGCGCAGCACTCCGTCGCCGCTCTCAAGGCTCCACGCCGCGGCATCGAACGGCAGGTCATAAAGCGCCCCGCCGCGCCAGGCAAACGCGCTGCGCACGGGTGTCGACGCCGAGTAGCGCACCGTGCCATCCAGCCTGTCGAGCCGGAACCGGCCACTGACATCGCTGATATCCAGCCGGCGCAAGGCGACGTCCGCACTGCGCAAGATCGCGTCCTCGAGCACCATGCCCGCACGGAAGCCTCCCGAGAGCGACAGCCCCTGCACGCCGGCGAGTCCCAGCCAGCCGGAGAGATAACGGCCGGGCAACGCCGTGGCGTCGTCACTGGCCAGCGTGAGCGCGAGCGCGCCGATGCCGAAGTCCGGCGTCAGGCGCGCATTGCCATCGACGCGCAAGCTGTCTCCGTCGCGCCAGGCCAACCGCGACAGCGACCAGTCGCCCTCACCGACGCGCGTCATGTCCATGCCGATGCCGACCGGCGTCTCCGGCAACGACACGTAGGCGTTGCCGAACAACAGTTCGCCGCCGCGCAGGCGGCCGTCGATGCGTGCATCCAGGGCATCGTCGGGCAAGCTCAGACGCACCGCGAGATCGCCATCGACATCGCCGGCGGCGATGCTGCCGTCCTCGGTTTCCAGGGCCAATCCCGCGATCACGATATCCGCCTCCACACGCATTGGCTGGCCGGTGGGCGTTTCGATGCGGACGGCGCCGTCGAGCGTGCCGCCGGTCAGCCGCGAAGAGGGCCAGCCCGCGCGGACCAGCGCCTCGACCCAGGCGGTCGGTGCCCGTCGCAGGTCGATCCGGGTGGCATCGGGCGCCACCGCACTGCGCGCCAGGCCAACGCGTGCGTCGCCGCCGGACAACGTGGCCGTCGTGGTCGCCGCATCCAGCACCAGCGACAACTGCAGTGGGGCGCCCTGCCCGCTGCGCAGCGGCCCGTCGCAGCGCCAGCGGGTGTCGTCGCCGGTTGTGTCGCGACGCAGGGGGCAGCGCCAGTCGACGTTCCGGAAACGCCAACCCAAGGCACCCGCGTCGATGTCGCCGGCCTGCAGCCGCAGCCGGCCATCGGGCGCATCGGCCGGCCAGTCCAGCGCCAGGCGCACGTCGTGCAGGGTCACGCCGGCCGCTTCGACCTTCTGGATACGCGCCTGCATCGATTGCGCCTGCACCGCAATCGGCACACAGGCGAGAAACAGGGGTAGGATCGTCAGGACGGGCCGCGGCATCGCCGCAGGATACCCGCGACATCGAGGACGCGATGAATCGATTGCTGCTGGTCGAGGACGACCCCACAAGCCGCAGTTTCCTGCAAGCCGCAAGTGCTGCCCTTCCCGCCGAAGTCGACATTGCCGACTCGGTCGAAGCCGCGTACGCCTTGGCCACAGTAAACGCCTACGACGCCTGGCTGATCGATGCCAACCTGCCCGACGGCACCGGCGGCGCCCTGCTCGCCCGCCTGCGCGCGGAGGGACGCACGACGCCTGCGATCGCCCACACCGCCGCGCGGGAACGCCGCGAGCTCGACGCCCTGCGCGCCGAGGGCTTCGCGATCGCGGTCAGCAAGCCGGTAGCCGCCGACGCGTGGCTGGGCGCGATCCGCCGGGTGCTGGTACGTCGCCCCGGCACGCGCCCGGCGCAGCCTTCAACACCGCTGCCCGACGCGCGTCGCAGTGGCGAAGCGCCGTTGTGGAATGGCGAAACCGCGCTTGCCGCGGTCGGCGGCGACAGCCGCAACGTACGTGGCCTGCGTGAGCTGTTTATCGGCGAACTCGACGGCACCCGGGCACGGATCGCGGCCGCGGCGGCCGCCGGCGACGAGACTGCGGTGCGCGGCGATCTGCACCGGCTGCGCGCGGGCTGCGGTTTCGTGGGCGCCGAACGCCTCGGGCTGGCGGCGCGCGTGCTGCATGTCGAACCTGCATCGGCCACGGCGCTGCGCGCATTTCTCGAAACACTGGACGCTACGCGCGCGAGCGCCTGAAGGCTCAGCGCCGGGGCAGCTGCGCGGCCAGCTCCCAGGACTTCAACCCACGCGGCCCGAGGTGGTGCGACAGCACCGCACGCAGCGCCCGCCGCAAGCTGGCCATGTCGGCAGCCTCCGGCGCTGCGTCGGCCGCGAGCGCCAACAGCGCATGCCCGGTTGCAGCTGCGCTGCGATCGGCTGCCTCGCCATCGCGCTGCAGACGCCGCGGGCCATGTTCGGGGTCGAGTCGATAGCGCGCAGCCGGCTCGATTTCGTTGCCGTCGCCATCGGTGTCAAAGGCGAACCCCAGGCCGATCGCATCGAGCAGGTCACGCTCGAACCGGCGCAGCGTCCAGGCCAGGCCTTCGAGCCCCAGCCGCTGTCGCACATCCGCGAATGCCGCGTAGAGCTCGGGCGCGGGATCCTGGCGCGGTGCGAGCCGGAGCACGAGTTCGCTGATATAGAAGCCGGCGAGCATGGCATCACCGGTGAGCCGGGGTGCCGCATCGAGCGCTTCGGCCGAACGCAGCTGCGCCAGTTCGCCGCGCAGCACTGCGCTCAGACGGATGTGCTGCAACGGCTGCAGCGCGGCTCGCAGCACGTGTTTCTTCGGCCCCTGTACGCCGCGCGCCACCAGGCCGAGCCGGCCATGGTCGAGACTCAGGACTTCGACCAGCAGGCTGGTCTCGCGCCAGGGCCGTGTGTGCAGCACGAACGCCGGCTGTTCTTCGATGCGCACCGTCGGCCCGCGGGCTGCGTCAGCCGGCGCCGATACGGGCGAAGAACGCCTCGCCGGTCAGATGTTCGTCCGGTCCGTCGAGCGCGTACCACTCCGGTTTGGCATCAATGAAGATTTCGGACTCGAAGCGCGCACCGGGAATCGCATCGAACAGACCGGCGGCCACGTAATACTGACCGTCGCCGGTGGTGCGGAAAAACAGACTGCTGCCGCAGGCGCCGCAGAATGCGCGCTCGGCCCAGTCCGAGGACGCGAACCTGCGCACCAGCGCGTCACCCGTTTCGATGCGCAGGTCCCCGCCCGCTGGCAGCACCATCGCCGGACCGCCATGCCAGCGACGACAGGCACCGCAGTGACAGGCGTGCACGTCGTGCGCCGTCGCCGGCACGCTGAGCGTGACGCCGCCGCACAGGCAGTGCCCGTGCAGACGGTCGGCGCTGTCGATGGCTTCACTCATACGTGTGCGTCTCTTATTCGCCGTAGCCCAGTGCCTTGAGCGCGGCTTCGTCGTCAGACCAGCCTTCACGCACGCGCACCCAGGTTTCCAGGAAGACCTTGGCATCGAACAGACGCTCCATGCCCATCCGCGCCTTGGTGCTGATGTCCTTGAGCCGGGTGCCGGCCTTGCCGATGACAATCGCCTTCTGGCCTTCGCGCTCGACCCAGATCACCGCGCCGATGCGCAGCATCGTGCCGTCGAGGGCGAAGCTCTCGATCTCGACCGTGGTCGCATACGGCAGTTCGTTGCCGAGCTGACGCATCAGCTGCTCGCGCACCAGTTCGCCGGCCAGGAAGCGCTGGCTCTTGTCGGTAATCTCGTCTTCGCCGAACAGCGCGTCCTGCGCCGGTATCAGCGGAAACACGGTCGACTTCAGCTGCTCCAGGCCCTTGCGCTTGAGCGCGGACAGCGGCACGACGCCGGCAAAGTCCCGGCCTTCGGTGACCTTCTGCAGATACGGCAGCAGGGCCGTCTTGTCCTTGATCCGGTCGACCTGGTTGACGACCAGCACCACCGGCACGCCGGCCTCGTGCAGCGCGTCGAAGGCCAGACTGTCCTCGTCGTCCCAGCGGCCGGCAACCACCACCAGCAAGGCCGCATCGACGCCTTCCAGTGCGCCGCGCGCCGCACGGTTCATGATCCGGTTCATCGCGCGCTTCTGCTCGCGGTGGATACCGGGCGTGTCGACCAGCATCAGCTGGCCTTCCGGGAATGTCGCGATGCCGAGCAGACGATGGCGCGTGGTCTGCGGACGGTTGGAGACGATGCTCACCTTGGCGCCGACGAGGGCGTTAACCAGGGTGGACTTGCCGACATTGGGTCGGCCGATGACGGCAACATAGCCGGCATGGTGGGGCGTGGTGTGGGGTTCGGTCATGCCGGCATTCTACGGAAATGCCGGTGGTGCGACGCGGAAACCACTGCAACCGGCTCGAGCGGGCTCAGGGCGCCGCTTCGAGCAGTCCCATCACCGCCTCGGCCGCCCGCTGCTCGGCCGCACGGCGCGAACTGCCCTGGCCTTCGGCGACAACGCCGGCATCGTGCAATGCGCAACGCACCAGGAACGTCTTGGCATGTTCCTCGCCGCTTTCAGACAACAGTTCGTAGACCGGCAGCGCCTTCTGCCGCCCTTGCAACCACTCCTGCAGACGTGTCTTGGCGTCCTTGGCGACGCGGCCACTGGCCAGCGCCACCATGGTCTTCTCGAACAGCGGCAGCACCACGGCGCGGCAGGCCTCGAGGCCCGCGTCGAGATAGATCGCCGCGATTACTGCTTCGAGCGCATCGGACAGGATCGAATCGCGGCGATGGCCACCCGACTTGAGTTCGCCCGGGCCCAGCACCAGCCGCGCGCCGAGGTCGAGCTCCCGCGCTACCGCGGCCAGCGAGGACTCGCGTACGAGTTCTGCGCGGGCCCGGGTCAGGGTGCCTTCGTCGGCGCCCGGCCAGCGGGCATACAACGACTCGGCGACCAGCGCGCCCAGCACGGCGTCGCCGAGGAATTCCAGACGTTCGTTGTGCGGAGCCCCGGCACTGCGATGCGTCAGCGCCTGGATCAGCAGGTCGGGATCGCGGAACACGTGCCCGGCGAACCGACCCTGCTGACGATCAAACTCCGTCGCCACCGCGGGTCAGCGTCTGCGTCGCGTGGAACTTGCCCACGACGTCGAGGTTGAAGATCAGCGGACGACGCACTTCGTACTGCACGTCAATCTGCCAGCCGCTGTCGGCGCGGCGGATCTTGAAGTGCTCAGGTTTCACATTCGATGTGTAGTCGATCATCATGCGACGAAAGAACAGTTCCTGGATGCGCGCCGGGTCAGCTGACGCCGTATCCGGCTCACTGGACATACCCTTAAGAGCGGACTTCACGCTGTAGTACTCCGAATACATCGGAAACAGCTTCATGCCCACATAGGCAAAAAAGCCTATGAGCCCCAGAACAATGATGAATCCCAGCAGGGTGATGCCGCGTTGCGTGCGTTTCATGGACGTCCCCTCGAGCCGATGCCGTTGGTCATTTGATGCTCTGACCGATCCTTCCCCAATCGACCCAGCCGGGCGCGGCGGGATCGAGATTCATCCACACCAGGTACGCCTTGCCGCGCAGCTGCGTCTCGGGGAGCGTACCCCAGAAGCGGCCGTCGTCGCTGCGGTCACGGTTGTCGCCCATGACAAAATAATGGCCCTGCGGCACATGGAACGTGCCCTCGCCCAGATGGAACGGCGCGGCCTGGTCGATGTGCAGGATGTCGTGGCTGCGGCCCGGCATCTGCTCGGTGTAGAGCGAAGCACCGGTCATTTCGGCGCCACGGCCCGCGCCCTCGTAGGTGCCGACGCGCTGGTATTCGAACGGCGTGCCGTTGACGAAGACCTGGTTGTCACGGAATTCCACGGTATCGCCCGGCAGGCCGATGACACGCTTGATCCAGTCCTGGTCGGGATGCTGCGGCGGGCGGAACACCACCACATCGCCACGCGCCGGCTCGCCGATGTCGATGATCTTCTTGTTGGTGATCGGCAGGCGGATGCCGTAGCTGAACTTGTTGACCAGGATGAAATCCCCGATCAGCAGCGTCGGCATCATCGAACTGGACGGAATGCGGAACGGCTCCGACACGAAGCTGCGCAGGATCAGCACGACGAACAGCACCGGGAAGAAGGCCTTCGCGTAGTCGACGACGATCGGTTCCTTTTCCTCGAGCAGCCCGGCGCGGCGCGCGCGCGCCTTGGCCAGCACCAGCTTGTCGAGCAGCCAGATGACGCCGGTGAGCAGCGTCAGCACGACCAGAACGGTCTCAAACCATTTCATGCAGCATCCTCGGACACGGGATCGGGCGGCCGCGCTGGGCCGCCGCTATGAAAACACGAATCAGGACTCTCGCGACGAGCTCAGCACCGCCAGGAAAGCTTCCTGCGGAATCTCCACGCGGCCGACCTGCTTCATGCGCTTCTTGCCTTCCTTCTGCTTTTCCAGAAGCTTCTTCTTGCGCGAGATGTCGCCGCCGTAGCACTTGGCCAGCACGTTCTTGCGCAGCGCCTTGACCGTCGTGCGGGCGATGACCTGCGCGCCGATCGCGGCCTGGATCGCCACGTCGAACTGCTGGCGCGGAATCAGTTCCTTCATCTTTTCGGTCAGTTCGCGGCCGCGGCGGTCGGCGTGGCTGCGATGCACGATCAACGACAGTGCGTCGACCTTGTCGCCGTTGATCAGCGTGTCCACGCGCACGAACGGGCCGGCGTCGAAGCGCACGAAGTGATAGTCCAGCGAGGCGTAGCCGCGGCTGGCGGACTTGAGCTTGTCGAAGAAGTCGAGCACCACTTCGGCCATCGGCAGCTCGTAGCTGATCTGTACCTGGCTGGCGAGGTACTGGATGCCGATCTGCATGCCGCGCTTGTCTTCGCAGAGCTTGATGATCGCGCCGATGTAGGCCTCGGGCGTCAGGATGTTGGCGCGGATGATCGGCTCGCGCACTTCCTGGATCAGGTTTGCCTGCGGCAGCTTGGCGGGGTTGTCCAGCGGCATCACTTCGCCGTCGGTCTTGAGCACCTCGTAGATCACCGTCGGCGCGGTGCTGATCAGGTCGAGGTCGTATTCGCGCTCCAGACGCTCCTGCACGATCTCCATGTGCAGCATGCCCAGGAACCCGCAGCGGAAGCCGAAGCCCATGGCTTCCGAGCTTTCGGGCTCGAAACGCAGCGCGGCGTCGTTGAGGCGCAGCTTGTCGAGCGCTTCGCGCAGGTCCGGGAAATCCTCGGCATTGACCGGGAACAGACCGGCGAACACGCGCGGCTGCATCTCCTGGAAGCCGGCGAGCGGCTTGTCGGCGGGCTTCGCGGCCAAGGTGAGCGTGTCGCCGACCGGCGCGCCATGCACGTCCTTGATCGACGCGGTGATCCAGCCCACCTCGCCCGCACGCAGCGCCGGCAATTCCTTGCGCTTGGGCGTGAACACGCCGACCTTGTCGACGTCGTGCGTGCGCCCGGTCGACATCACCAGGATCTTGGTCTTGGGCGTGATCTCGCCCTGCATCACGCGCACCAGCGACACGACGCCAAGATAATTGTCGAACCAGGAGTCGATGATCAGCGCCTGCAGGCGATCGGTATCGCGCGGTTTGGGCGGCGGGATGCGATGCACGATCGCCTCGAGCACCTCTTCCACGTTGAGCCCGGTCTTGGCGCTCACCGCCACGGCATCTTCGGCATCGATGCCGATCACCGCTTCGATCTCGGCCTTGGCCTTTTCGATGTCGGCCGTCGGCAGGTCGATCTTGTTGAGCACCGGAATCACTTCGAGACCCTGCTCGATTGCCGTGTAGCAGTTGGCGACCGACTGCGCTTCCACGCCCTGCGCCGCATCCACCACCAGCAGCGCGCCTTCGCACGCGGCCAGCGAGCGGCTGACCTCGTAGGAGAAGTCGACGTGGCCGGGCGTGTCGATGAAGTTCAGATGGTAGATCTGCCCGTCGCGCGCCTTGTACGGCAGCGAGACCGACTGCGCCTTGATCGTGATGCCGCGCTCGCGCTCGATCGGATTCGAGTCGAGCACCTGCGCTTCCATCTCGCGCGCCTGGAGGCCGCCACAGATCTGGATGATGCGATCGGCGAGCGTCGACTTGCCGTGGTCGACGTGGGCGATGATGGAGAAGTTGCGGATGTTCCGCATCGGATCGTGGGTCATTGGGCGGCGGCCGGGCCGTCGTCGAAAAGGTAACGGGCGATTATCGCACAGCGCCCGCATCGCACGCGGCCGGCGGATCCGGCAAGTTGCGCCGTTCACCCCGGATGCCGGCGCGCCTACGAAAACAGCCCGCGGAGTACGCGGGCCGTGGATTTCGCACCCCGGAGCAGGCGATCAGCGCTCGTCGGCGTCCGGCACTGAAACAGCGCGGTACTGCGTCGCACCGCCGCGTCCGCGGACGAGCAGCATCACCGTGTCACCCGGCTTGACGTCACGCAGGGCCCTGTCGAGGGCCGCGGCGCTGCCCACGGGCGTACGGCCGACGCGCAGGATTACGTCGCCCTGGGCGATGCCTGCATTCGCCGCCGCGCCACGACCGGCGCTGGCGACCAGCACGCCTTCATCGCCGGCAAGTCCGAACTGGCGCCGCTGCGCGGCATCGAGATCGCGGCCGGTCAGACCCAAGGGATTGCCGCTTGCAGCCGAGCCGGGCGCTGCCGCCGATTCGCCGCGCGTCGCCGCAGTTGCCGTACCCGCATCGAGGGCGGTCAGGGTGACGTCGAAATCGCGCGTACGGCCTTCTCGCAGAACGGTCATACGCACCTTGGTGCCGGGCGTCTTGCCACCAACCAGCGGTGGCAGCTCGCTCGATGCGATGATCTCGGTGCCGTCGACCGCGCGGATCACGTCGCCGGGCTCGAGGCCCGCACGTTGCGCCGGACTGCCCGGCAGGACCTCCTGCACCAGCGCGCCCTTGGTATCGGGCAGCTTGAAGCCGGCTGCGACTTCGGAGGTCACATTAGAGACCTGCACGCCGAGCGAACCACGCTGCACGCTGCCGGTTTTCTTGATCTGCTCGGCCACGTTCGCCGCAAGATCGATCGGAATCGCGAAACTCACGCCCATGTAGCCGCCGGAGTTGCTGAAGATCTGTGAGTTGATGCCGATCACCTCACCCGCCACGTTGAGCAGTGGACCACCCGAATTGCCCTGGTTGATCGGCACGTCGGTCTGGATGAAAGGCACGTAGCGCTGGTCGGCGTACTGGTTGGCACGCTGCACCGCGCTGACGATACCGGCGGTCACCGACTGCTCGAACCCGAACGGCGAACCGATCGCCACCGCCCACTGGCCGGGCTTCACGCTGGCGCCATCGCCGAAACGCAGCGTGGGCAGGCCTGTGGCGTCGATCTTGAGCACGGCGACGTCGGATTCGGCGTCGCTGCCGACCACCTTGGCGGTGAACTCGCGACGGTCGGAGAGCCGCACCTTGACCTCTTCCGCGCCATCGACGACGTGGTGGTTAGTCAGCAGATAGCCGTCGGCCGAGATGATGAAACCGGTGCCCATCGACGTACCACGCGGCGCATTGCCACCGCGGCCCGGACCACCCGGACCTCCCGGCATCTCGAAGCCGGGGCCGAAGAAACGGCGGAAGATCTCGGGTATCTGCGCGTCGTCGGGCATCTGCTGCCCGCGTGACTGCCGCGGCCCAATCGTCGATTCGATACTGACGACGGCCGGTGCCACGCGCTCGACCAGGCGGGTGAAATCGGGCAGACCCGAGACCAGGGGCGCTTCGGGGGTCGACGACACGCTGGCGGCGGCATCGGCCGGCGTCTGCGCGCCGGATTGCGCGGTGGCGCTCGGCAGGAGGAATGCGGTGGTGCCGGCCGAGAGCACGGCCACGAGCGACACCGCGAGCAGGGACTTCTTCATCGAGGACATGACGGACTCTGAGGGGAATATGCGATGCAAAACGATGCAGCGGTCGCGGCATGGCCGCGCGTGGCGTCAGGACACTTCAGAGAGGGCTCAGGGGACGGCGCGCAGCTGCGGACGCGCGGCGTCGGCAGGATCGACCGGGAAGCTCGGAAGTACAGAGCCGCCCGACACCGGCGGCGCATCCCAGGACGGTGCGGCGAACGAATCGCCGTAGCGCACCGAGAAACTGCTGTTGGCCGACAGCGACGACGCCTTCGGCCAGGGTCGCGCGCCGATGGGGGCGTCCGGTAGACCGGCGGCGATCACCGGCGCCGCAACCAACGTGGTCGCAACCGTGTCACTCGTGACGGCCGGTCGCGACGACGCAGCGGAGGCCACCATGCGCGTCTCCGTGGCCTGACGGGCCTGCGTATTCCGCAACGCAGCGCGCTGCGACTGACCGCGAGAGGCGCGCTCGCCGTTGCCACGACGCGGCACTTCGGCCGCGGCCAAGGCGGCCGCACCGGCCACCGCCGCTGTCGCTTCCACCGGCGATGGGGATGGGATTGCGGATGCATCAGCCACCGCGTCCGATGCGCGCGGAGCGGCCGGCGGAGCAGCCGGCGCAGCAGACGCCGCATCGGCAACCACCGGCAACACGTCGTCGGCGTCGTCGAAGGATGCGCCCGGGCGACCGACGAACAGCGCCACCAGTGCGACGGATGCCGCCAACGCGGCCCCGCCACCCCAGCGCAACAGACGCGGACGCCTGGCCGCCGGCACCTGCGCGATCACCACATCGCCGGCAGCGATGCCGCGCGCGACACGATCGGCGAAATCCGGCGGCAGCAGCGAGACCTGACGACCCCGCAGTACATCGCCGCAGACCTGCCAGCGCTCGAAGCAGCCGGACAGTTCCGCGTCATGCTCGAGTCGGCGGCGCAAAAAGCGCGCCTGGTCCTGCGACAGCTCGCCATCGAGCATCGTCGACAGCTGCTGGCGGTGGAACCGCTCGAGCTTGTCGGGGTCGGGGCCGATCTGCAGGGTATCGATGTCGTCGGCAGTGTTCATCGGGTCACGCGCTCCACTTGTGTTTCGTTGTCCATCAAAGGCCGCAGTTCGCGATCGATCGCCTCGCGTGCCCGGAAGATCCGGGAACGCACGGTGCCGATCGGACAACCCATGCGTTCGGCGATTTCGTCGTAACTCAGGCCGTCCACTTCGCGCAGGTTGATCGCCACCCGGAGTTCCTCGGGCAGGGCTTCGACCGCGCGCATCACCGTTTGTTCCAGCTGCTGGCGCATCAGCTCACGCTCGGGTGTATCGCTGTCACGCAGGCGGATGCCGCTGTCGAAATGCTCGGCGTCCTCGATGTCGATGTCATCAGTCGGAGGCCGACGGTTGTGCGCCACCAGATGGTTCTTCGCGGTGTTGACCGCGATCCGGTGCAGCCAGGTATAGAACTGCGCATCGCCGCGGAAGTTCCCCATCGCGCGATAGGCGCGGATGAAGGTTTCCTGGGCGACGTCCTGGACTTCACTCCAGTCGGAGACGTAGCGCCCGATCAGCGCTGCGATCCGGTGCTGGTACTTGCGCACCAGCAGATCGAAGGCCGCGGTGTCGCCCGCTTGTACCCGCTTGACCAGTTCCTCGTCCAGTTGAATCCGCTCCTGGCTGTCGTGTTCTTCGACCATCGGGCCGGATCTCCTTGGGGACACCCGGCCTGGCTCGGGTAGTTAGGACAGGTCACTGCGCGAAAAGTTCCGTCACAGGCGGTGTGGCATCGTCGCCGCGTCACCGTGCTGCCTGTTCTTGGGGCGGCGCCCGCGCCCTGCAAGACGTGGATGCGCTCCAATCTGCGGCGCACGCGGCGATCGATTCAAACGCAGCTTTCAAGCGCCGATTTGACGGCGTCGAAGCAACCTCGGGATCATAGACAGATCCCACATACCTACAAGAATGGTGTCGTATGTTCGCAGGCCTCGACGGGCTTCGCTTCAGTCACTGGCAAGCCGAGCCGCGCGAAGACGGTGTGCTCGTGCTGTCCTTCGACCGTGCCGACGAATCGGTCAACACCTTTGCGCAGGATGTGCTGATCGAGCTCGATGCCTTGCTCGAACGCCTCGCGCTCGATCCGCCGAAGGCGCTGGTCATTCGCTCCGCCAAGGCTAAGGGCTTCATCGCCGGCGCCGACATCCGTGAGTTCCAGGCATTCGATGCCAAGGGCACGATCGGCGATTCGATCCGCCGCGGCCAGATGACGTTCCAGCGCCTGGCCGAGTTGCCCTGCCCCACGGTCGCCGCGATCCATGGATTCTGCATGGGCGGCGGCACCGAGATCGTGCTGGCCTGCGACTACCGCGTCGCCAGCGATGATCCGTCGACGAAGATCGGCCTGCCCGAAGTCAAGCTGGGCATCTATCCCGGCTGGGGTGGCAGCGTGCGCTTACCGCGGCTCGTCGGCGCACCGGCCGCGTTCGACATGATGCTCACCGGTCGTGCGCTGTCAGCGAAGGCCGCGCGCGGCATCGGCCTGGTCGACAAGGTCGTCGAACCGGCGCTGCTCGTCGATGCGGCGATCGCGCTTGCCCGCAAGGGAACCACGCGTCCGTTCAAGCAGCGCTTCATGGGCTGGGCGACGAACCTGTGGCCGGTGCGCCAGGCGTTGGCGCCGGTGCTGGTCAAGCAGGTCGCGCGCAAGGCGAAGAAGCAGCACTACCCTGCCCCTTACGCGATGATCGAAACCTGGCGCCGCGCGTCGGGCGATATCCGGAGCCTGTTGGACGCCGAACGCAAATCCGTTGTCAAGCTCGCCGGCACGCCGACCGCCCGCAATCTCACCCGGGTGTTTTTCCTGATGGAGCGCCTCAAGGGCCTCGGCGGCAAGGCCGCGAGCGGCCAGGCGCCCATCCGGCGCGTCCACGTTGTCGGCGCCGGCGTCATGGGCGGCGATATCGCCGCGTGGTCGGCCTACAAGGGATTCGATGTCACGCTGCAGGACCGCGAGCAACAGTTCATCGACAAGGCGCAGACCCGCGCCGCGACGCTGTTCGAGAAGAAGGTTAAGGATCCCGCCAGGCGCCCCGAAGTCGCCGCGCGTCTACGTTCCGATCTCGCCGGTGACGGCATCGCCGATGCCGATCTGGTGATCGAAGCGATTGTCGAAAACGCGGACGCCAAGCGCAGCCTCTATAGCGATGTCGAACCGAGGCTGCCCGCGGGCGCGCTGCTGACCACCAACACCTCGTCGATTCCGCTCGACGAACTGCGCAGCGGCGTGCAGCGTCCGGGCCAGTTCGCCGGCCTGCATTATTTCAATCCGGTCGCCTCGATGCCGCTGGTCGAAATCGTCCATCACGACGGCGTCGACGAGGTCACCACGCAGCGTCTGGCCACGTTCTGCAAGTCGATCGACAAGCTCCCCGTGCCGGTCGCCGGCACGCCGGGTTTCCTGGTCAACCGCCTACTGTTTCCGTACATGCTCGAAGCCGCGAGCGCCTATGCCGAAGGCATTCCGGGCAAGGCGATCGACAAGGCCGCCGTCGACTTCGGCATGCCGATGGGGCCGATCGAACTGATCGACACCGTCGGCCTCGATGTCGCATCGGGCGTCGGCCAGGAACTCGCGCCGTTCCTCGGGCTGCGCATCCCCGCGTCGCTGGCCACGCCGCCCGAACCGGGCCAGCGCGGCAAGAAGGACGGCCAGGGCCTCTACACCTGGGTCGAAGGCAAGGCGCAGAAGCCCGAGCTGCCGAAGGACTACAAGGCGCCGGAAGATCTGCAGGATCGCCTGATCCTGCCGCTGCTCAACGAGGCCGTGGCCGCGCTGCACGACGGCGTGGTCGCCCATGCCGATCTGCTGGATGCGGGCGTGATCTTCGGCACCGGCTTTGCCCCCTTCCGCGGTGGCCCGATCCAGTACATCCGCGAAACCGGCGCCGACGTCATCGTCGAACGCCTGCGCACACTGCAGGCGCGCCATGGCGACCGCTTCGCGCCCCGTCCGGGCTGGGACAATCCAGCGTTGCAGCCGGTGCCGCGCACGGCCTGAATCAGCTCGAACAGGTCGCGCCCGCTCGGGCGCGGCCTTGCCGGCTTGTAGGAGCGCGCTAGCGCGCGAAAGGCTGTCCGCCACGCACTGCTGGCGCGCCACTCACGAATCAACGTGCCCCGATCAATCTCCGCGACGACACGCGCGGCAATGGCGACCTCAGCCCGGATGCCGCGCCGCCAGCGCCGCGGCCCGCGACTCCAGCGCTGCAATCAGCGCCGCACGCTCCGACGCGGTCAGGTCGAGCATCTCGAACGCATCGCCGAAGAACAGCCCGTCGAACGCGAGCGTGACCAGCAGCGCCTCGACGAAATCCGGTCCCAGCTTGCGCAGCCGCTGCGCATGGGCGACCGCGTACTGCCGCGGCGAATCCATCAGCTCGGGCGTATTGACCGCCGCCGCAATGAAGGATTGCGTCGCCTTCGGGCCGCCATGCAGCTTGGCCTCCAGCCCCTGGCGCTGCGCATGCACGAATGCCTGCAGATAGCCGCCCGGCGTGCTTGGAAACATGGTTTCGGCCAACTCGAGGTCGCGCTGATGCTGGTCCATGTGATGCTCGACCACGCCTTTGAGCAGCAGGTCCTTGCTCGCGAAGTGGTACAGCAGCCCCCCCTTGCTGACGCCAGCCTCGGCGGCGACGGCGTCGAGGGTCAGATGCGCGGCACCGACGCGATCGGATACGGCGAGCGCCGCATCGAGGATGCGCGCGCGGGCGTCGCTGCGGGGCTTGCGGGTCATGAAGAGAAGTCTTGACGAGGGGATCTAGATTCTAGACTATACCGTCCAGCCGGTTTAGATAACCTGAAGGATCTTCTCATGCATGGCGTCCCGACCCTGTCGAACCGCGAGCCGCGTCAGGGACATCCCGCCGCACCGGATGCCTACGCGGCAATGGGCTGGATCGAAGCATTCTCGGAACTCGCGCAGATGGCGATCGCCGAGGAAGACGACGAAAGCCTGCGCCGCGGTTACGAAGACGAACTGCTGCGCCGCGCGGTATATCTGCGCGCAGCGGGTCTGTTCGACGTTGTGGAGATCCGGCACCCCGCCCTGCGCGCGATGCTCGACGACGCACGTTGAGCGCGTCGGAGTGAACGCAAGCCCGCGCGATGCGGGCGACGGACTCACATCGTGTGGGTCGATTTCTCGGACTGCAGCGTCCCGGCAAGCAAGGTTTCGATCCGGTTCTTGACCGCTTCGCCTTCCGGCGTATCGGCGAACTGCACCCCAACGCCTGCGGTGCGGTTGCCCTGCGCGCCGGCCGGCGTCACCCAGACCACCTTGCCGGCGGTCGGTAGGCGATCACTGGATTCGGGCAGCGTGAGCAGCAGGAACACCTCGTCTCCGAGGAAGTAGCGCTTGGGCGTCGGCACGAAGATGCCACCGTGCTTGAGAAAGGACATGTACGCGTTGTACAGCGCGGCCTTGTCCTTGACGGCGAGCGACAGGATGCCCTGTCGTGCCCCAGCAGCGGTTGCGCTCATGGCTCGGTTTCCAGCGAAGAAGTCAGTTGCGGGCGACGGTGCCGCGCCAGGCCAGCAGCAGCTCGGCGATGGCGAGATCGGCGCGTACCGTGGTCCTGAGTAGATCACGTGTGCGATTGGCAGCGTCGAACCACGCAGCCAGCTTCCCGATTCCCGCGACATCGGTCAAGCCGGATGCGCGCGCGAGCGCGAGATCGGCCGCATGCGCGACGCGCTCCGATGCATCCTCACCGCCCGCCCAGCGCTGCGCGGTGGCGACGACAGGCAGGTCGCCCTTCGCCACACCGGCGAGATCCTTGGCCACCTCGCGCCGCAAGGCCATGCCGCCACCGTCAAGCCATTCGGACGCAAGGCCGGGATGCCCACGCGCCGCGTCCAGCGCTTCGACTGCGTCGGCTTCCCGATGGCCGCGCCCTGCCAGCCAGACCAGCGCTTCCTCGCGCGGCGGCAGGCGGAACTCGATGCGCTGGCAGCGGCTGCGGATCGTCGCCGGCAGGCGCAGCGGATTGGCCGCCACCAGCCAGAGGTGGCGGCCTGGCTGCGGTTCCTCGAGCGTCTTCAGCAGCGCATTACAGGCGGATGTGTTGACCGCATCCGCCGGATCGACGATCGCGACCTGTGCGCTGCCGTACTGCGGCGTCAGCGACAGCTTGGCCGAGAGTTCGCGAATCTGGTCGATGACGATCTCGGTGCGCAGCTTGGTGCCGTCCTTGGTCGGCACGAACGACACTGCGTGAAAATCGGGATGCGTACCGGCCGCGAGCAGCTGCGCGCTGCGCACCTCGCGATCCAAGCCGAGCACGTGCGCGGCGAGCGCATCGGCGACCGCGCGCTTGCCGAGACGCGCCGGTCCACAGAACAACAGCGCATGGCCGAGCCGGCCGCTGTCGAGCGCGCTACGCACCTGTTCAAAGATGCGCGCCTGCCAAGGCGCGAAGACGGGCTGCGCGCTCATGCCGCCGCCCGCGCTGCGTGCAGTGCCTGCACCGCATCCGCTGCGACGACATCGGCTGCGCGCGTTGCATCGATGACGCGGATGCGCTGCGGATTGGCCTGCGCGCGCGCCAGGAATGCAGTGCGGACGCGCTCGAAGAATGCGTCCTGCTCCGCTTCGATGCGATCGGGAAACGCATCGCGTCCACGCGCGCGTTCGCGCCCCTGCGCCACGCCGAGATCGAGCAGCAGGGTGATCGCCGGCGCGATGCCGACATGCGCGGATTCGAGCGCGGCGATACGCGCCGGATCGATGCCCCGACCACCGCCCTGGTAGGCATAGCTGGAATCGGTGAAGCGGTCGCTGATGACCCAGGCGCCGCGTTCGAGCGCGGGCAGGATGGTCTCCTGCACATGCTGGGCGCGCGCAGCGAACACCAGCAGCAGTTCGGTGTCCGGGCGTGCGGGCTCGTGCCCGGGGTCGAGCAACAGGCCACGGATCAGTTCGGCCAGCGGTGTGCCGCCGGGCTCGCGCGTACACACCACCTCGTGTCCATCGACGGCCAGCGCGTCACGCAGGGCGCGCAGCACCGTGGTCTTGCCGGCGCCCTCGCCGCCTTCGATCGTCACGAAGCGCGGATACGTTCGCAATGCGCTCACTCTTCGCCGTCCGCTGCGCCGGTGGCCGCTTCCACTTCGATCGCATTCGGCGGCGCGGCGTCGCCGCCCGCGGCCGCTTCTGCCGCATTGCCACTGCTGGCATCGCCCTGTCCGAACTTCGAACGGTAGCGACGCACGTATTCCCGCACCGCGACGTTGTGCGCCGCGTAAGTCGGCGAGAACACATGACGGCCGCTGCCGTCACCGACCGCGACGAAATACAGCGCATCGCCATCGGCAGGATGCGTGGCCGCGTGGATCGCGGCGGCACCGGCCATCGCGATCGGCGTCGGCGGCAGGCCGTCGCGGGTGTAGGTGTTGTAGGGCGTATCGGTCTGCAGATCGCTGCGGCGGATGTTGCCGTCGTAGGCAGTGCCCATGCCGTAGATCACGGTCGGATCGGTCTGCAGCCGCATCCCGATCTTCAGGCGCCGATTGAACACGCCCGAGATCGCCGGACGTTCTTCGGCAATGCCGGTTTCCTTCTCGATGATCGAGGCCAGCACCAGCACCTGCTCGCGGTCCTTCAGCTCGAGCCCTTCGGCGCGCGATTCCCAGGCGCGGTCGACCGCAGTTTCCAGCGCGGCATTCGCGCGTCGCAGCAGATCCACGTCGCTGTCGCCGGTGGTGTAGAGATAGGTCTCGGGCAGGAAGCGGCCCTCGGGATGCACGCCGGGCTTGCCGAGTGCATCCATCAGCGCGGCGTCGTCGATGTCCTGCAGCGTCTGCACCAAGGGCGTCGCACGGCCGAGCGCGGCGCGCAGCTCGCGGATGTTCCAGCCTTCGACGATCGTAAAGCGGTGATGGATCACCTTGCCGTCGCGCATGCGCACCAGCAGATCGCGCGGTGTGGTCGCCGGATCGAGCGGATATTCGCCGACCTGGATGCGCGCATCGGCGCCCAGCTCGCGCGCCAACAGGCGCCACTCGAGTTCGTGACCCTCCACTGCGCCCGCCTCGCGCAGACGGCCGAGCACGCGCTGGAACGAATCGCCACGCGCGACCACCAGTGTGCCGTCGCTGGACAGGCCGGCCAGTGGCGTGTCCGCGAAACGGGTGTAGCGCGCATGCAGGAACCAGGCGGACAGGCCGGCCAGCAGCGCGACGATCACGAGCCCGCCCAGCAGGATCTTGCCGATGCGGCGACGGGGACGTGGCGTTGCGGAGTCGGTCATGGGCGGCGTGGGCCGTCGATGCGGGAGGGCGTGCAGGATACCGTGGCAGGCGCAAGACCATGCAAGGCATGGCCGGTGCGCACGGCTTCCGCCGTCTGAGACGGACACAGCACGTCCACGCGGAGCACGCCATGCAGCAGACCCGGATCACCGGTTACCAGGTGATGTATTCGGCCAACCGTTTCCCGCCGCGCATCTGGCTGCACGGCGACAACGGCTCGATCGGCCAGTTGGTCTTCCACGCCAACGGCGACGTGCTGCCCGAGGATGCCATCCAGGGCACCGCGCCATCACTGCATTACCACCTCGACGATTTTCACAACGCGCTCGACGTGCTGCGCAACGAAAGTCCGGTGTGGCTGCTGTACTCGGGCAGTGGTGGCGGTTACGAAAACGGGTTGCGGACGGACCTGGAAGGGGTCGGCGAAGGCGAGCCCCGGCTGCGTGCGCTGGCGCGGATCGACTGACGGGGGTGTAGGAGCGCGCTTGCGCGCGAATGCAATCCGGATTGAGTCTCATCCCGCGCAAGCGCGCTCCTACGGGGATCAGTCGGCGACGCCGAGCGCCCGCAGCGTGCCGCGGGCCTTGGCCCGCGTTTCTTCCAGTTCACGATCCGGATCGGAATCGGCGACGATGCCTGCGCCGGTGCGGAAGCGCGCGGTGTCGCCTTCGATCTCGGCGCTGCGGATCAGGATGTTGAGGTCGAGATCACCGTCGCGGTTGAGCCAGCCCATCGCACCGGTATAGGCGCCGCGGCCCTGCCCTTCGAGCTCGGCGATGATCTGCATGCAGCGGACCTTCGGGCAGCCGGTGATCGTGCCGCCCGGGAACACCGCGGCGATCGTGCGGCCCGGCGTCGCATCGGGGCGCAAGCGCCCGCGCACGTTGCTGACGATGTGGTGCACGTGGGCGTAACTCTCCACGCACATCAGTTCGTCGACCTCGACGCTGCCCGGCACGCAGACGCGGCCCAGATCGTTGCGCTCAAGATCGACCAGCATCACATGCTCGGCGCGTTCCTTCGGGTGCCCAACGAGTTCCTGCACGCGCGCGGCATCGTCGTCGCCGTCGAAACGCGCACGGGTGCCGGCGATCGGGCGCGTTTCGACCAGATCGCCGCGTACGGAGACCAGACGTTCCGGCGACGCGCTGGCGACTGCCCAGCCATCGCCCTGCAGCAGACCGGCGAATGGCGCGGGGTTGTGTTCGCGCAGGCGCGCGTACAGCGCAGCGGGATCGAGCGCGCCGTCGAAACGCGCGTGCCAGCCGCGCGACAGGTTCGCCTGGAACACGTCGCCGGCCGCGAGGTAGTCGAGCACGCGGCGCACGCCATCGGTGAAGCGCGCGGGCCCGTCCTCGTCGAGTGCCCCGGGCGGATACCACGGCGGGGCTGGTTCGACTGCAGCGCCGGCAGCAGCCACGAGCTGGGCGAGCAACGCCTCCGCACCAGCTTCGGCGACCGCGATGCATTCGCCGGTCGCGTGATCGCGCAGCACCGCGGCGGGACAGCGCCAGGCCACGGCCACCGGTAGGCCACCGACGGCGTCTGGCAGCTTCAGCACCGGCTCGACCTGCCCCGCCAGCTCGTAGCCCAGATACAGAGCCCAGCCGCCGCGGAACGGCCAGCGCGGCTCTTCGCGCGGCGTGCGCAGATCCGTCCACGCGGCATCCAGCGCAGCGAGGAAATCGCCGTCGACGATCGCGCCGGCGGTATCACGGGTGATGCTGTCGACATCCAGCTGCAGGCGCGTGCCGTCGGTCGCCAGCAGCAGGTCCCAGCGCGCATGCGCGGTACCGTGCGCGACCGACTGCAGCAGCAGCGGATGACGCGCGGGCGCCGCGCGTTGCAGCGCCAGCAGGTCGGTCTCGGCAGGCAGCGGACAGGTGATCAGCACGGCGACGGTTTCCAGTGGTCCGCCGACGCGGCGGCAGCGATCAGGCGTCGAGTTCGGTCCAGCGCAGATAGGCCGCATCGAGCGCGCTCTGGGCCTCCTGCAGCTGCTGCCCGTGCGCGGCAATGGCTTCGGCGTCGCGCTGGTAGAACGTCGGCGCGTGCATGTCAGCGGTCAGACGCGCGACGTCCGCTTCCAACTGCTCGATACGGGCCGGCAGCAGGTCGAGTTCACGCTGGTCCTTGTAGCTGAGCTTGCGCCTGGCGACCGGCGCCGGAGTCGCCGGCGCAGCAGTCGCCGCGGCCGTGACTGCAGCCTTCGGTGCGAGTGTCGTGCCCGGCAACGCCGCGCCCGGTTGCGGCCGCTGGCGCAGCCAGTCCTCGTAGCCGCCGATGTATTCGCCGACGCGGCCCTCGCCTTCCATCACCAGGGTCGAAGTCACCACGTTGTCGAGGAAGTCGCGGTCATGACTGACCAGCAGCAGCGTGCCGGGATAGTCGCCCAGCAGCTCTTCTAGCAGTTCCAGAGTTTCGACATCGAGATCGTTGGTCGGTTCGTCCATCACCAGCAGGTTCGACGGCTGCGCGAACAGCTTGGCCAGCAGCAGACGGTTGCGCTCGCCGCCCGACAGCCGGGTGATCGGTGCGCGCGCGCGTTCCGGCGTGAACAGGAAGTCCTGCAGATAACCGATCACGTGCTTGCGCGTGCCGTTGATCTCGACGAAATCCTGACCTTCGGCGACGTTCTCCAGCGCGTTCCAGTCCTCGCGCAGCGTCGCGCGATACTGGTCGAAGTAGGCGATCTGCAGCTGCGTGCCGGTCTTGACCTCGCCCGCCTGCGGCTGGAGTTCGCCGAGCAGCAGCTTGAGCAACGTGGTCTTGCCGGTCCCGTTGGCGCCGATCAGGCCGATGCGGTCGCCGCGGAAGATCGTCGTCGAGAAGTTCTCGATCAGCGTGCGCTCACCGAACGAGAACGAGACGTCCTGCATCTCGACGACCTTCTTGCCCGACGCATTCGCCGAGGCGGCGGCCATGCGCACGTTGCCGGTCAGGTCACGACGCTGACTGCGCTCCAGGCGCATCGCCTTGAGTCGCCGCACGCGGCCTTCGTCGCGGGTGCGGCGGGCCTTGATGCCCTGACGGATCCAGACCTCCTCCTGCGCCAGCATCTTGTCGAAGCGCTGCTGCTCCTGGGCTTCGGCGTGCAGCCGCTCCTCGCGGCGGCGCACGTAGTTGTCCCAGTCGCCGGGCCAGCTGGTCAGCCCGCCGCGCTCGATCTCGACGATCCGCGTCGCCAGTGCGCGCAGGAAGCGCCGGTCATGGGTCACGAACACCAGCGCGCCGGGCCACTGCTTGAGGAAGCCTTCGAGCCAGTCGATCGCGGCGATATCGAGGTGGTTGGTCGGCTCGTCGAGCAGCAGGATGTCAGGTGCCGACACGACCGCGCGCGCCAGCAGCACGCGCCGCTTCATGCCGCCCGACAATTTGGTGAACGCCGCATCGCCATCGAGCTGCAGACGTTCCAGCACTTCAGTCACGCGCTGGTCGATGCGCCAGCCATCGAGTGCTTCGACGCGCGCCTGCACATCGGCGAGCGCGTCGTAGTCTTCCGCATGCAGCAGCCGGTGATACTCGGCCAGCGCCGCGCCGGCATCGCCGAGTCCGCCGGCGACCACGTCGTAGACGCTGCCGTCCGCGCCCGCAGGCACTTCCTGCTCCAGGCGCGTGACGCGTACGCCCTGCTCGCGACGGATCTCGCCATCATCGGGTTTGAGCTCGCCATCGATCAGGCGCATCAGGGTGGACTTGCCGGCACCGTTGCGGCCGATCAGGGCGATGCGCTCGCCGCGTTCGATCGAAAGCTCGACACCGTCCAGCAGCAAGGGTCCGCCGACGCTGTAGTCGACGTCATTCAAGGTCATCAAAGGCATCCGGGCATTCTACCGGGTCGGGGTGGATGGGATGCGGGTTCGCCTGGACGGAAACGACGCGGTAACGACGAGACGCGACTCAGCTGTCGAGGGGGAGGCCTCAACCGTAGCGAAAAATCGAGCCCCTCTCCCTCTGGGGTGAAGCGGCACGATTGCGAGCCATTGGCTCGCGTGCCGATAAACGCGCTCGCGGCGACGCGAGGGCCGGGGCGCGGAGCGGGGGTTGGGGTGAGGGCGCGCGGACGAGTCGCCGAACGTGAAAAGGCAGATCCCGCGAGAGCCCCAGCCCCCCCATCGGCATCCGCCGATGGTCCGCCCCTCTCCCCGGGGGAGAGGGGCGTATGCGTTCCGCCTGCGGCGGAACGTCAACTCATCAGGAACTGCAGGACAGCATCGAACACCCCGCCTTCGTCCGCGCCCAGTCCGGGCGCTTGCCGGCAAATGCGTCGCGGCCGGGCTGTTCGTCGTAAGGGCGGCGCATCACATCGAGCAGTTCCACGATCCCGGACGGATTCCCCGCCTCCGCTCGATCGATCGCCTGCTGCGCCAGATAGTTGCGCATCACGAAGCGCGGATTCGCTGTGTGCATCCGGTTACGCCGCGTATCGCCCGTCTCACCCGTCTCCTGAAATCGGCCCGCGTAACCGGCGAGCCAGGCGTCGAATTCGCCCTGCACATGGGTCCGTTTCGCGGCGTCATAGAACGCGTCCGCCACCACGTCCAGCGACGGCGCGGCCGTGTCGAGGTCCGCCAGCCCGCGGAAGAACAGCGTCATGTCGACCTCGCCTGCCTGCAGCAGACCGTGCAGGCGCTGCATGCGTTCGACATCGTCGTCGCGGCAGTCGGGCAATCCGAGCTTCGCGGCGATGGTCTCGCGGTCCAGGCGCGCATAGGTCTCGGCATACGCATCCAGCCCGGCCTGCAACGGCGCGACATCGCCGAACAGCGGCGCAAGTGCCTGGGCCAGACGGCCCAGGTTCCAGTGCGCGACGCGCGGCTGCCAGCCGAAGCGGTAGCGGCGGCCCTGGGCGTCGGTCGTGTTGGGCGTCCAGTCCGGATCAAAGTCGTCGACCCAGCCGTAGGGGCCATAGTCGATCGTCAAACCGAGGATCGACATGTTGTCGGTGTTCATCACGCCATGCACGAACCCGACCCGCATCCAGCCGGCGACCATTACAGCGGTGCGCGTGCAGACCTCGGCGAACCAGGCGCCGTAAAGCGCCTCGCCTTCGCCGGCCAGATGCGGGAAATCGCGAGCGATCGTGAAGTCCACCAGCTGCTGCAGCAGCGCGACATCGCCGCGCGCAAACGGCAGCTCGAAGTGGCCGAAGCGGATGAACGACGGGGCGACCCGGCATACGATCGCGCCGGGCTCGGGCGCGGCATTGCCGTCATAGAACATGTCGCGCATCACTGCGTCGCCGGTGCCGACCAGCGACAGCGCCCGCGTCGTCGGCACGCCCAGATGGTGCATGGCCTCGCTGCACAGGAATTCGCGCACCGACGAGCGCAGCACCGCGCGGCCATCGGCGGTGCGCGAGTACGGCGTCGGGCCGGCGCCCTTGAGTTGCAGTTCCCAGCGTCGCCCGTCAGCAGCGAGCCCTTCGCCCAGCGTGATCGCACGGCCGTCGCCGAGCTGCCCGGCCCAGTGACCGAACTGGTGACCGCCGTAGTTCGAGGCATACGGCTTCATGTCGGGCACCAGCGCGTTGCCGCCGAACACCGCCGCAAACTCGGGAGAGGCGACGGTGTCGGCATCGAAACCGAGCGCGTCGGCCATCTCCGCCGAATAGGCCAGCAGGCGCGGACTTGCCACTGGCGTCGGCAGCACCGGCGACCACAGCGCGCCCTCGACCTGCCTGCGTCGCGCACCGGCTTCCGGATCGCCCGGCAGCGCTTGAACGAAGCGGTTGTCGAAGCGCAGCGTGTGCGCGAGCGGCACCGAGGCCGGCACCTGCGGGGCCTCGGTCATCGACCCAGCTCGAACGGACCGCCCGTTTCCAGCGCCCGCTGATAGGCCGGCCGCGCATGGATACGCTCGACGAAGCGGCGAATGTTCGGCCCGACGCGTTCGGCGGCGCGCACGACGGCCGCTTCCAGCGGAAAACTCATCTGGATGTCGGCCGCGGTGAAGCGGTCGCTTGCGAACCACTGGTAGGCACCGAGCTCGCGCTCGACGTATTCCAGGTGAGTCTGCAGCTGCGGGCCGATGAAGCGCTGCATCGCCTTGTCGGCAATACCCCGCGCGATGGGCCTGGCGAAGAACGGCATCGGCGCGCTGCGCAGGCGCCCGAACACCAGCGACATCAGCAACGGCGGCATCGCCGAGCCTTCGGCGTAATGCAGCCACTGGCGATACCGCAGGCGCTCGTCCTCGTCGTCCGGGGATGGCGACAGCGTGTGGTCGGGGTCGAACCGCTCGACCAGCGCCTCGATGATCGCGCCCGATTCCACCAACCTGCGCCCGTCCAGTTCGAGCACCGGCGACTTGCCCAGCGGATGGACGTCGCGCAGGGCCTGCGGCGCCAGCATGGTCTTGGGATCGCGGGCGTAGCGCACCACCTCATAAGGCTGACCGAGCTCTTCCAGCAGCCAGAGCACGCGCTGCGAGCGGGAGTTGTTCAGATGGTGCACGCGGATCATGGGCGGACTCGAGACGGAATGTCGTCATGATGGGGGCGGCATCGGCCCGACCGAAGCGCCTCGGCGCCCGCGCGTTTGCATCTGTTACCGCAAGTGAACGGTAGCCATCGGCGTCCGTGCATCCCGCCCTGCGCGACTGCGGCGTCGCGGCCCGCCCGCTACACTATGCGGTTCCCCGACCGGCCCTGCCGGCGCTAAAAGAGACCGAATCATGAGCGCCGAGTCGCCCATCACGCCTGCCGATGCCCCCAAGTTCACCGATCTCGCGCTGCCCGAGACCCTGCTGCGTGCATTGACCGCAGTCGGCTACGAGTCGCCGTCGCCGATCCAGGCCGCCACCATCCCGCCGCTGCTCGAAGGCCGCGACCTGCTCGGCCAAGCCCAGACCGGTACCGGCAAGACCGCCGCGTTCGCGCTGCCCGTGCTGGCGCGCATCGATCCTGCCCAGCGCAAGCCGCAGGCGCTGGTGCTCGCGCCGACCCGCGAACTGGCGATCCAGGTCGCCGAAGCGTTCCAGAAGTACGCGGCCTTCATGCCCGGCTTCCACGTACTGCCGATCTACGGCGGCCAGGGCTACGCCCAGCAGCTGAGCGCGCTCAAGCGCGGCGTGCAGGTGATTGTCGGCACGCCCGGCCGGGTCATCGACCACCTTGAGCGCGGCTCGCTGGACCTGTCCGAACTGCGCGCCCTGGTGCTCGACGAAGCCGACGAGATGCTGCGCATGGGCTTCATCGACGACGTTGAAGCGGTGTTGAAGAAGACGCCGGAAACGCGTCAGGTCGCGCTCTTCTCGGCAACGATGCCCAGCCAGATCAAGCGCATCGCCCAGACCTATCTGAAGAATCCCGTCGAGATCGCGATCAAGGCGACCACGACGACGGCCGCCAACATCCGCCAGCGCTACTGGATGGTCAGCGGCGTCAACAAGCTCGACGCGCTGACGCGCATTCTCGAGGCAGAACCGTTCGACGCGATGATCATCTTCGCGCGCACCAAGCTGGCGACCGAGGAACTGGCGCAGAAGCTGGCGGCGCGGGGCCTGTCGGCGGCCGCGATCAATGGTGATCTTGACCAGAAGCAGCGCGAGCGCGCGATCCAGAATCTCAAGGATGGCCGTCTCGACGTGCTGGTGGCGACCGACGTCGCCGCGCGCGGCCTGGACGTGGACCGCATCAGCCATGTGCTGAACTACGACATTCCCTACGACACCGAGAGCTACGTCCACCGCATCGGCCGCACCGGCCGCGCCGGTCGCAGTGGCGAGGCGATCCTGTTCGTCGCGCCGCGCGAGCGCGGCATGCTCGGCGCGATCGAGCGCGCGACGCGCCAGAAGATCGAGCAGATGCAGCTGCCGAGCGTCGAGATCGTCAACGAGGCGCGCGTGGCGCGTTTCCTCGAAAAGATCACCGGTGCGCTGGAAAGCAGCGAGCTTGGCATGTTCCGCGAACTGATCGAGCGCTACGAGCGCGAGCACAACGTGCCGGCCGCCGAGATTGCCGCAGCGCTGGCCAAGGTGGTCCAAGGCGATACGCCGCTGCTGCTGGAGCCGCCGCGCAAGCCTGAGAAGCCCGCGTTCGAGCGCGAGTTCGTCGAGCGTCCGGGTGGCCGCGAGGCGTCCCGCACGGCGCGCGAACCCCGTGAGGCCCGCGAACCGCGTGCGCCGCGTCCCGATACCGGCCCGCGCGATCCGGACGTCGGCATGGAGACCTTCCGCATCGAGGTCGGCTACGTGCACGGCGTGCAGCCGGGCAACATCGTCGGCGCGATCGCCAACGAGGCGGATCTCGAAAGCAAGTTCATCGGCCGCATCGACATCCGCGACGACTACAGCCTGGTCGACCTGCCGGAGGGCATGCCCCGCGAGTTGCTGGAGCACCTGAAGAAGGTCCGCGTCGGCGGTCAGCCGATCCGCATTCGCCGGGCCGAAGACGCCGACATGACCGCGGCCCCGCCGCGCGCGAAGCGTCCGTTCGGTGCCAAGCCGCCGGGTCACAAGCCGGGCGGATTCAAGCCGGGCGGCCCGCGCAAGGGTCCGCCGCCGCGTCGCGATCCGCGCTGAGTCTCCAGCTCCGCGCATCGTGGTCGTCATTCCGGCGATCTTCAACGGACGAATGTCCGGTCACGCCGGAATCCAGTGACGCTCTGCCTTCCGTAGAGTTCCAGGGCACTGGATCCCGGCCTACGCCGGGATGACGGAGTCAGCGTCCTGAGGTTCGGCTTTCAGTAGAGGTGCAAGCCTTGGAGCCCGGCTTGACCGGGCGCCCGTCTCTGAAAGCCGACGGACGACGAGCAAGGAGATCAGGTCGAGCAGCAAGGCGTCGCTCGACCGTGTCCTAGAATCCCCCCATGCCCCGCATCCTCGTCTTCCAGCACGTCGCCGCCGAACCGCTGGGCACGCTCGATCCGCTGATCCGCAGGCGCGGGCATCGCATCCGTTTCGTCAATTTCGAACGCGAACCCGACGCGCAACCGAATGTGGACCGCTATCGCGGCCTGGTCGTGCTCGGCGGACCGATGAATGTCGAGGAACGCGGCGTGCGCCCACACCTGCTGACCGAGTTGCGCGCAATCGAACGCATGCTCGAACTCGGCCGGCCGGTGCTCGGCATCTGCCTTGGCGCGCAGCTGCTTGCGCACGTGCTCGGCGCACCGGTACGGCGGATCGAACGTCCCGAGATCGGCTGGTATCCGCTGCTGACGACCGAGGCAGGCCAGGCCGATCCCGTGCTCGCGCCACTCGGCGCCGCATCGCCGGTGTTCCAGTGGCACGGCCGCCATTTCGAAGTGCCCTCGACGGCAGTGCATCTGGCCCGCACCGACAGCTGCGAACAACAGGCCTTCCGCTACGGCGACAGTGCCTACGGCTTCCAGTTCCATCTGGAAATGGATGCGCCACTGATCGAACGCTGGCTGGCGACGCCGGCATATCGCGACGAGCTCGCGGCCTCCGGCCTGCCGCACGACGACGCGGCGATCCGCGCACTGACGCAGACCCATATCGCCCCGATGCAGGCGAAGGCCGAAGCGGTGTTCAACAATTTCCTCGATCTCGTCGGCCGTCCCGACCGCCGCTTCGTGCTGCCGTCGCGCGAGTTCGGCTGACGCGTCGGCTTCTGTAGGAGCGCGCTCGCGCGCGACGGGGCCTGCCTCGGGACTGCCCAATCGCGCGCGAGCGCGCTCCTACAGACGCGGGCAGTGCATCGCGGCTGATGTCTACGGAAGCTTGAATTCCGGCATCGGTACGTCCGGCAGGCGCACATCCGGCCCCAA
>NZ_JAVDWO010000006.1:0-260968 GCF_031457535.1 Luteimonas terrae | reverse complement strand
TCGGGCGCGCTGCGGGCGCGTCGCCCCCGTTACCCCCCCCCCGCCCCGGCGCCCTGGGGGGGGTTCCGGGTGCACACGCTCCTCCCGCCCGGGGGGGGGGGGGGGGGGGCGCGGGGGGCCCCCCCCGCGCCCCCCCCCCCGCTCCTACAGGGAGACCCCTGTGCTGGCTCAATCGTCCGCGGTGCCGTGGCCGTCCGGCGTTCGATGCACACGGCCTGCCGCCATGACGAAATCGACACCCATCACCGCGTTGATATCGGCGACCGGATCGCCCGGCATCGCGATAATGTCGGCGCGCTTGCCGGGTTCGATGACGCCCTGGTCGTCGACGCCGAGCACGGTCGCCGCATGCAGCGTCGCCGACTGCAGCGCGTACGCCGCCGGAATGCCGGCCTCGACCATGTAGAGGAACTCGCGTGCGTTGTCGCCATGCGGGCCGACACCCTGGTCGGTGCCGAATGCGATCGGCACGCCGGCGCGGTACGCGCGCGCGGCGGTGTCCTGGATCTGCGCGCCGATCGTCGCCGCCTTCGGCCGCACGACTTCCGGGAAATAGCCCGGCTCCTTCGCCTTGTCGGCGACGAAGCGGCCGGCGTAGATCGTCGGTACGTACCAGGTGCCGCGCTGCTTCATCAGCCGCATGACCTCGTCGTCCATGTGGGTGCCGTGCTCGATGCTGGTCACGCCGGCGAGCACCGCGCGCTTCATGCCTTCGGTGCCGTGCGCGTGCGCGGCGACGCGGTAGCCGTAGTCCTTCGCGGTGTCGACGATCGCCTGCACTTCGTCGACGGTGAACTGCGGCGCGTCGCCGCTGCGCGCATAGCTCAGCACGCCGCCGGTCGCGGTGATCTTGATGACGTCGCTGCCTTCCTTGTAGCGCTGGCGGACCGCCTGGCGGGCGTCGTCGATCGAGTTGATGACGCCTTCGGTCGGGCCGGGCGGGCCCATCAGATGCGAGAGCATCGAGTTGTAGCCGTTGCTGGGATCGGCGTGTCCGCCGGTCGTCGCGATCGACTTGCCGGCGGCGAAGATCCGCGGGCCCGGCACCAGGCCCTGGTTGATCGCATCGCGCAGATGCGGGCTGACCTCACCGCCGAGATCGCGCACCGTGGTGAAGCCGGCCGACAGGGTTTTCTCGGCGTAGCCAACCGCACGGAACGCGTAATCGACCGGATCGAGACGGAAGCCTTCGGAGTAACTCGCCGGGCTCGATTGCGAGCCCAGATGCACATGCAGATCGGTCCAGCCGGGCGAGCAGGTGCGGTCGCCGAGCACGATCGAGTCCACGCCGTCCTGCAGTTTGGCGCGGCCCGGAATCACCTCGAGAATCCTGCCGTCTTCGACCAGGATCGTGTGCTCACCCAGTACGCGGCCGCTGCGCGCGTCGAACAGGCGCTCGCAATGCACGGCGGTCTGCGCCGCAGCGCTCGCACCGGCGGGCAGCAGCAGGGCCGCGGCGAGCAGTGTCAGCGACGGACGGGCGAGGATGCGGACAACGGAACGACGGGCCATGCGGTACTCCGGAGCGGCGGCAGTCCCGGATTGAAGCACGCGGACGCGCCGCGCGGGCGCTCAGTCCTCGTAGGACGCGTGCAGGACCCGATTGCGACCTTCGGCCTTGGCGCGGTACAGCGTGGCATCGGCCAGCTGCAGCAGAAGTTCCGGGGTGAGTCCGTCGACCGGGAATGTCGCGATACCGATCGACATCGTCACCGGGCCGAGCTGCTGGCCCAGATGCTGGACGGTTGCCAGCTCGACCGCGCGGCGGATCTGCTCGGCACGGACGAGGGCACCTGGAGCATCGAGTTCGGGCAGCACGACAGTGAATTCCTCTCCGCCGTAGCGGCAGGCGATGTCCTCGGCGCGGACGCCGGCCTGGATCTGGCGGCCGATCTGTCCCAGCAGTGCGTCGCCAGCGGCGTGTCCGTAGGTATCGTTGAAGCGCTTGAAGTGATCGACGTCGAGCATCAGCACCGACAGCGGCAGCCCGCGACGGTCGCAGCGCTGCAGCTCTCGGACGAAACTTTCTTCGAGATAGCGCCGGTTGAACAGACCGGTCAGCGGGTCGCGCAGCGATTGCGTGCGCAGGGTTTCGCGCAGTTGCAGGTTGGCGATCGCCAGGCCCAGTTGTTCGGCAAGCTGGCCGATGAGTTCGTCGAGCGCCGAACCATGGTCCATCGCATGGGTGGCCGCGCTGACGTGCAGCAGGCCGATCGACGTGCCCTGGGCCGTGAGCGGCAGGCACAACGCGGTGACGCCGTGCGGTGGCGTGCCCGCATCCAGATGTGCACAGGTCAGCTGCAGGTCTTCCCCGCCCGACACCACATGCGCCTGCCCGCGACGCAAGGCCCAGCAGTCGGCCGGCAGCAACGAGTCGGTGCTGCTGATCAGGCCCTCGCCAAAACTGGCGACGCTGTCGTGGAAATTCTGCGATGCGCGGATCAGGTAGAAGCGGCCGCTGGCGCCGGGCAGCAGACGACGGATGGTGGCGATCGACAGTTGCACGATCTCTTCCAGTGTCTGGCAGCTCTGCAGCAGGCCTGAATAACGCGCGAGCTCATGCCGCTGCTTCGACAGCTGATCAACCTGGGCCATGCTCAGGGCCATTTCGTGCGCCGCACCGCGTGCTTCGAGCTCCAATCGGCGGGTGCGTTTGTTCTCACGCGTGACGCTGGCCATCAGCGTGACCATCAGCGCGCCCGACAGCAGCATGCCCAGCACGACGATGGAGATCAGAAGTGTCGCGTAGCGGTCGCTGCGCGCCTTGCGCTCCGCCAGCAGGCTCAGCTCCTCGCGACGCATCTCCGAGGCAGCGGCTTCGAATTCGTTCCACTGCTGCAGCGTGAGACCCGAGTCCGTGGCCTGCCGAGCCGCCTCGGCGCCTTGCAGTTCCTGCAGGTCGAACAGCCTGCGCAATTCGGCCAGATGCACCTGGGCCGACGCGTGCATCCGTTTCGCACGCGCGTCCTGTGGGGGGTTGTCGCGGATCGCCGCGCCCAGGGCTTCGTGTGCGACCTCGACCTGATGGATCGCGATCAGGTACTGGCTGCGGAATTCCGGGTGCCCGGTCAGCCGATAGGCGCGTGCATTGGCCTCGGTGCTGCGGAGCGCGCGCTCGGCGACTTCGATCCGGTTGATCACCTCGTAGGTGTGGCCGATCCACGCATTGCTGCTGCGCAGCGTCGACGCGCCCCACACGCTGGCGATGCCGACGCCCAACAGCAGCAGCAGCGCGGCCGCGAATGCGGGGACGCGATAAGGGGACCACCTGGAACGGGATGCGGGCAAGAACGGGTGCTCGACGGCGCTGGGGCGATTCTAGCCTCTGTCACCTGTCCCCAGGCTGCGGCGGCCCGCCTGGCACGGTTCGAATGGCGGCAGCAACGGCGCTGCGGTAGGCTTCCCGACCGTTCCGCAGCAAGCAGCATCCCGTGTCCAGCGAACCCGTCGTCGTCGATCCAAACGCCTACCAGCCCACCCCGGTGGAATCCGACGCCCAGCGGTTCTGGACGTCGACCCGCGCGTTCGAGGTCACCGAGCGGGCCGACAAGCCGAAGTACTACTGCCTGTCGATGCTGCCGTACCCGTCGGGCGCGCTGCACATGGGCCACGTGCGCAATTACACGCTCAGCGACGTCATCAGCCGCTACCAGCGCATGACGGGCAAGAATGTGCTGCAGCCGATGGGCTGGGACGCGTTCGGCCTGCCGGCCGAGAACGCCGCGATCAAGAACGCGACCGCGCCGGCCAAGTGGACCTACGCCAACATCGACCACATGCGCGGCCAGTTGCAGTCGCTGGGCTATGCGATCGACTGGAGTCGCGAGTTCGCAACCTGTTCGCCGGACTACTACGTCCACGAGCAGCGCATGTTCGTGCGGCTGATGAAGAAGGGCCTGGCCTACCGCCGCAATTCGGTCGTCAACTGGGACCCGGTCGACCAGACCGTACTCGCCAACGAACAGGTCATTGACGGCCGCGGCTGGCGCTCGGGTGCGGTCGTGGAGAAGCGCGAGATCCCGCAGTGGTTCCTCAAGATCACCGCCTACGCGCAGGAACTGCTCGACGGCCTGGACACGCTGGATGGCTGGCCGGACTCGGTCAAGACCATGCAGCGCAACTGGATCGGGCGCAGCGAGGGCCTGGAGTTCGCGTTCGACGTCGTGGGCAGCGACGACAAGCTCGCCGTCTATACCACGCGTCCCGACACGCTGATGGGCGTGACCTTCGTGTCGGTCGCCGCCGAGCATCCTTTGGCGATGCGCGCCGCCGAAAGCGATCCGGATCTGGCGGAGTTCATCGCCGACCTGCGCCGCGGCGGCGTGTCCGAAGCCGAGCTGGAAACCCAGGTCAAACGCGGCATGGACACCGGCCTGCGCGCGATCCATCCCGTGACGGGCGAAGAGATTCCGGTCTGGGTCGCCAACTTCGTGCTGATGGGCTACGGCACCGGCGCGGTCATGGCCGTGCCCGGCCACGACCAGCGCGACTGGGAATTCGCCAAGGCCTATGGCCTGCCGATCCAGATGGTGGTCGTGCCGGACGAGGTCCGCGACGCATTGCAGGAAATCGGTCGCGATCGCCGCAGCAGCGCTGATCCGATGCGCTCGGCACTGGGCAGCGGAGCCGCACTCGATGTCTATGACACCGGCGCGGCGGTGCAGGTGGTGCAGGCCTTCGAACGCCGGATCGCCGAGGAGGGCGCGTACACCGACCGCGGCTGGCTGGTGAATTCCGGCGACTTCGACGGGTTCGATTTCCAGCAGGCGCTCGATGCGCTGGCCACCCGCTTCGAAGCCGAAGGTCGCGGCAACCGCAAGGTCAACTTCCGCCTGCGCGACTGGGGCGTGAGCCGCCAGCGCTACTGGGGTTGCCCGATCCCGGTGATCTACTGCGACGCCTGCGGCGCGGTGCCGGTGCCCGAGGACCAGTTGCCGGTGCTGCTGCCCGAGGATGTCGAGGACGCGTTCGCGAACCCCGGCGTGGTGCAATCGCCGATCAAGTCCAACCCCGAGTGGCGCAAGACCACGTGCCCGACCTGCGGCGGCGCGGCCGAGCGCGAGACCGACACCTTCGACACCTTCATGGAGTCGAGCTGGTACACCGCGCGCTACACCTCGCCGGGCGCGGCCGACATGGTCGACGAACGCGCCGACTACTGGACGCCGGTCGACCAGTACATCGGCGGCATCGAGCACGCGATCCTGCACCTGCTGTATTTCCGTTTCTACCACCGCCTGATGCGCGACGAAGGCCTGGTGCGCAGCGACGAGCCGGTGATCAACCTGCTGACCCAGGGCATGGTCATCGCCGACACGTTCTATCGGGAACAGGGCAACGGCAGCAAGGACTGGATCAACCCGGCCGATGTCGAGATCGTCCGTGACGACAAGGGCCGGATCACCGGTGCGACCTCGAAGCTGGACGGCCAGCCGGTCTCGATCGGCGGCACCGAGAAGATGTCGAAGTCGAAGAACAACGGCGTCGACCCGCAGTCGATGATCGGCAAGTACGGCGCCGACACGGTGCGCCTGTTCTCGATGTTCGCAGCCCCGCCCGAGCAGTCGCTGGAGTGGAACGAGGCCGGCGTCGAAGGCATGTCGCGCTTCCTGCGCCGCTTGTGGAACCAGGTGCAGAAGCATGTCCAGGGTGGCGACGCCGGCGCATTCGATGTCGCTGCGGCCACGCCCGCGCAGAAGACCCTGCGTCGCCAGCTGCACGAGGCGATCCAGAAGGTCGGTGACGACTACGGCCGTCGCCACAGTTTCAACACCGCGATCGCCGCGGTGATGGAACTGCTGAACCACGTCGGCAAGTTCGACGAGTCCGACGCCAATGCGCGCGCGCTGCGCCAGGAGACGTTCGAGACCATCGTGCTGCTGCTCAACCCGATCACCCCGCACATCGCGCACAGGCTGTGGCAGGTGCTGGGCCACGCCGAGACGCTGCTCGAAGACCAGGCGTTCCCGCAGGCCGACCCGGCCGCGCTGCAGCGCGACGCGGTGACGTTGGCGATCCAGGTCAACGGCAAGCTGCGCGGCACGATCGAGGTCGCGGTCGACCTGCCGAAGGACGCGGTCGAGGCGCTGGCGCTCGCCGAGCCCAATGTCGCCAAGTTCCTCAGCGAGCTGACGGTGCGCAAGGTCATCGTCGTGCCGGGCAAGATCGTCAACATCGTTGCCGGCTGAACCCGGCGTCGCCGCGTTTCGCGCGCGGCGCTTGCCGGCCCTGTCCCCCTCGTCCAGACTCCGTCCATGCGCATCCTCCGACCGGTTTTCCTGCCTCTGGCTCTCGTCACCCTTGTGCTGACGCTGTCGGCCTGTGGCTTCCATCTGCGCAATGCGCTGACGCTGCCACCGAACCTCGGGCCCGTCGACATCGTGTCCGGCAATCCCTACAGCCGTCTGGCCCGTTCGGTCGAGCGCGCGCTGGCGGCGGCCGGTGCGGAGATCGCCGATCCCGATGCAACCGACGTTGCAACGCTCAACATCCGGTCAGAGCGCTGGGCCGCGCTGCCGGCGAGTCTCGATGCGCAGGGTCGCGCGCAGGAATACACGCTGCGTTACGCGGTGGTGTTCTCGATGCGCGATGCCGACGGCGTCGACATCGTGCCGCAGCAGGCGATCGAACTCGCCCGCGACTATCTCGCGCCGCCGACCGATTCGATCGGTGCGGACTCCGAACGCGAACTGCTGTCGCGTGAACTCGAGCGAGAGATGACCGCCTCGATCATCCGTCGCATCGACGCCGTGTTCCGCAACCCGCAGCTCCGCTCGGCCGAATGATGCAGGCGCTCGCCACCGGCGCGCCGTTGTCGTGGAACTGACGCCCGAACGTCTGGTCGCGCAACTGGCCCGCGAGCCCTTGCGCCCGGCGTATCTGATCGCAGGTCCCGAACCACTGCGGGTGCTCGAAGCCGCTGACGCCGTACGTGCCACGGCGCGTGAGCAGGGTGTCGCCGAGCGCGAAGTCTTCGAACCAGAGGGCCGTGACATCGACTGGAACGCGGTCGAGGCCACGTTCCGCGCGCCAAGCCTGTTCGCCTCGCGGCGTCTGGTCGAACTCCGCCTGCCGACGACCAAGCCCGGCAAGGACGGCGCCGCGGTCATCAGCGGCTTCTGCGCCGATCCGCCCCCCGATGTCACGCTGCTGGTCACCGGCGGCGAATGGAGCCGGCAGCATGGCGGCAAGTGGAGCGAAGCGATCACCGGCATCGGCCATCTCGTCGTTGCCTGGCAGGTCAAGCCGCACGAACTCGAAGGCTGGATCGAGGCGCGCCTGCGCAGCCGCAACGTGCTGGCCGACCGCGCCGCCGTGCAGCAGTTGGCCGAGCGCGTCGACGGCAATCTGCTGGCCGCCGCGCAGGAGGTCGACAAGCTGGCGCTGCTGGCCGACGGCAGCACGCTCGACGGGCCGCGCATGCAGGCACTGGTCGCCGATGCCGCGCGTTTCGACGTGTTCCGCCTGCTCGATGCCACGCTCAACGGCCAGCCGGCGCAGGTCGTGCGCATGCTGGCTGGCCTGCGCGCCGAGGGTGCGGCGATTCCGGCCCTGATGGGCATGGTGGTCATGGAACTCGCGCGCGCCGCGCAGCTAGCGCAGGTGCAGGCTCGCGGCGGCAACATGGCCAGCGAATTCAAGGCCCAGCGCATCTGGGACGCCCGCCAGGCGGGCTATCGGCGCGCGCTGCAGCGCCACCCCGAGGCGCGCTGGGTGCGCTTCGTCGCTGAAGCCGGACGCGTCGACCGCATCGCCAAGGGCCGTGGTCGCTGGGGCCAGGATCCGGTCGACGGCTGGCTCGCGCTTGAGCGCCTGCTGGTGGCGGTGGCCGACGCGCGCGCGGGCGCTCTGCTGGCCGCCTGACCGGCCGCGATGGCGCTGCACCTCGTCTACGGCGGCACCTTCGATCCGATCCACTTCGGGCACCTGGCGATCGCGTGCGCCGCGCGTGATGCGCTGGACTGCACGGTGCGCCTGATGCCGGCGGGTGATCCGCCGCACCGCGCGCCGCCCGGCGCCGATGGCGCGACGCGGGCGGCGATGGTCGCGCTGGCGATCGAGGGCGTGCAGGGCCTCGTGCTCGACCACCGCGAACTGGAACGCCAAGGCCGCAGCTACACCGTCGATACGCTGGCCGAACTGCGCGACGAACTCGGCCCCTCGAAGCCGCTGGCCTGGCTGGTCGGCGCCGACAGCCTGCTCGGCCTGCCGGGTTGGCACCGCTGGCGCGACCTTTTCGCGCTCGCGCATCTGGTCGTCGCCGAGCGGCCGGGCAGTGCGCTCGACGCGCAGCTGCTGGCCGGACTCGCCGATGCGTTGCAGGATCGCTGGACCCGCCAGGCCGCCGATCTGCAATCGCAGCCCGCCGGGCGGGTGTTGCGCCTGCATCAACCGCTGTCCCATGTCTCGGCAACGGCGGTGCGCGCGCGGCTCGCCGCAGGCGCCTCGACCGCAGACTGCCTGCCGCCACGCGTGGCCGCATTCATCCACGAGAAGGGCTTGTACGGGGCGGCGGCCCGCGCTCCGCTATAATTTCCGCCGCACTTTCCGAGCCAGACCTTTGTCCAATCCCGCACACGTCATCAAGACCCGCCTGCCCGAGCCGCCGCCGTCCCCGGACGCGCTGCTCGAAGTGGCCCGCGCCGCCGTCGCAGAAATCAAGGCCGTCGACGTCATCGATATCGATGTGCGCGGTCGCAGCAGCGTCTGCGATTTCATGGTCATCGCGTCGGGCACGTCCAGCCGGCACGTCAAGTCGATCGCCGACGAAGTCGTCAAGCACGCCAAGAAGCTCGGCTGCCAGCCGCTGGGCGTCGAAGGCGAGCGCGAGGCCGAGTGGGTGCTCGTCGATCTGGGCGACGTCATCGTCCACGTGATGCTGCCGCGTGTGCGCGAGTTCTATGCGCTCGAGCGTTTGTGGACCGTCGGCGACCAGCCGCCGGAAGACGAGCGCGGCCCGCGTCGCGATGCCTGATCGCGGCGTCCCGGCACGTTCGTCGGGACGACAGGCGACATGAAAGCGAAACTGATCGCCGTCGGCGAGCGCGCCCCCGCCTGGGTGGCCGAGGGTTTCGCCGAGTACCGCAAGCGGCTGTCGCACTGGCTGCCGCTGGATCTGATCGAAGTCGAGCCCGGTCTGCGCGGCAAGGGTCGGGACACCGTGCGCGCAATGTCCGACGAAGGCGCGCGCGTACTGGCAGCGATTCCGCGCGATGCGCTGGTGATCGCACTGGATGGCCGCGGCCGGCTGCATTCTTCCGAAGACCTGGCGCAGCGCCTCGAGCACTGGCGCATGCAGGGGCGGGATCTCGCGTTCCTGATCGGCGGACCGGAAGGCCACGCGCCGGAGGCCCTCGCACGCGCCGACGAGCGCTGGTCGCTCGGACCGTTGACGCTGCCGCACATGTTGGTGCGTCTGGTGCTGGCCGAGCAGGTATATCGCGCGGCGGCGATGCTGGCGAATCATCCGTATCACCGGGCGTAGGGTTGGGGAGTCGCCGCGCTGCGTTCCGATTGATCCGAAGCGCCATTCCTGGAGCGCCGTCTGCGCGACGCGCTCCGCCAGGCGTTAGGGAAGGTCTGAATAACTCCCGTCATCCCCGCGAAGGCGGGGATCCAGTGACTTCAAGCCTTTGAAAACCAAGGGCCTGGATGCCCGCCTTCGCGGGAATGACGGCCAGAAGCGGAATTGTTCAGACCTTCCTTAGATCGTCATTCGGGCGAAGGCCGGAATTGCCGGCCAGTGTTCTTCTTTCCCTCTCTTTGGGGGAAAGGTGCCCGGAGGGCGGATGAGGGTGCTTCAGGTGTCCCGACGACCCCAGCCCTCACCCGACGCGAAGCGCGTCGACCTCTCCCTGAGGGAGAGGTGCTCTGTGCCCGCTCGCTGGAACACGATGCGAATCGGGCTGGGCGCAGGCGCGTCTTATCCCCGCGACAGATTGAACGCGATCGGCACCAGTCCGATCGCCTCCACCGGCACGCCATCGCGCATCGCTGGCTGGAACGTCCAGTGCCGCTGGACGTGGCGCATCGCGGCGCGGTCGAGTTCGCGGTTGCCGCTGCTGCGGTGCAGGCGCACGTCGAGCGGGCGACCATCGCGGCCGACGTGGATTTCCAGCAGCACCACGCCCTCGGCACCGGCGATCAGCGCCGCGCGCGGATAGTCGGGCGCCGGTGCATTCGCGTACTGCAGGGCGATGCCGGACATCGGTGAGGTGTCGATCGCGGCCGGCGCGGCGTCGATCGGCGGGCCTTCGACGGTCGGCAGGGCGGGCAGGGTGCCGGCATCGACGACGACCGCGGCGTCGACCGGTGCGATCCGCGGCATCGTCTGTTGCGGCACGACCGGAGACGGCGTGCTGCGCGGTTGCACCACCTCGACACGTTCGGGCGGCAATTCGGGCTTCGGCACGGGCGGGGTAATCCACTCGAATTCCTGCTTGCGCTCGGGCAGGGCGTAATCGAGCGCGTCGCGACTGGCCGGCACCAGCAGGACCATGAACAGCATGGCGTTGAGGGCGAGGGTGCCGCTGAGTCCGACGATGCGGACGGCATCGGGACGCGACGGTTCGTGGACGGGTCCGCGCATGCGGGGACCAATGGGCTGCAGCACCATGCACCACCTCCTGTGTGCGGGCCGGATGGCCCGTGGAAGCATCAACGTGGCAGCGTTGGCCATGGGGTCGAAGGCCAGCCGCGCCGTCGCATCGTTCGCCTCGAACCTGCGCCGAATGCGGCAGGTCGACAAGCCTGTGCCGACGAACGGACGCGTGCACGGAATTGGCGGTGCGTTGCAGTTTCATCCCAGGGAATGGATTTCGCTGCGCTTTACCCGGCTGCAAAAGCACCGATCGCGCGCAGGGGCCACCCGCAGGATGGCGAGGACGCAGCGAAAGCCAACTGCAGCAATGGGGGTGGCGCGCGAGGAATCGAATGTCCCGAAGCAGCCACACCTCAACACCCGGATACGACAGGGCCCGCGCATGGCGGGCCCTGTCGATCCACTCGATTGCGGTGGCTCAATCCTCCGGCATGCTCTCCGGTTCGCGGTCGAGGCCGCCGTCGTCGGGATTGTGCTCGCCGGTGTCGGCGGGCTGCTGGGCGTCGCCCTTGTCGGTCGGATTCTTCTCCGAGTAACCGGGGTTCTGGCCGGGTTTGGTCGGCGGCTCGGGGGTGGTCCTGTTCTGGCTCATGTCAGCGTCCCAGTTCGAAAACAACGTCGAGATTGGCGGATAGCGTGGTTTCGCCGGGTGAAACCGAGGTGGCCATGCTGTCCTGTTGCACCGCGCGCATCGCCATCATCGGACGCGGTGGCTGGAAACCGCCGCCTTCGCTGATGCTGACGATGCGGCGCACGCGCATGCCCAGCGAGCTCGCGTAGACCTCGGCCCGTGCCTGGGCTTTCTTCAGCGCGTCCGCGCGTGCCTGGTCCTGCACGCCATCGGCATCCTCGATCTCAAACGTCGGGCCGTTGATCTGGTTGGCGCCGCTGGCGACCAAGGCATCGAGCACCTGGCCCAGCTTGCCGATGTCGCGGACCTTCAGGTTGACCGTGTTGCTGGCTTGGTATCCGGTGATCACCGGCGGCTGGTTTTCGGCGTAGCGGTACTGCGGGCTGAGGTTGATGCCCGAGGTCTGCACGTCGCGCTCGGCAATGCCGGCGGCCTTGATCGCGCCCATCAGCGTGGACATCTGCTCGGCATTGGCGCGCATCGCCGCATTGGCGTCCGCGGCCTGGGTCACGACGCCAGTCGACAGTGTGGCGATGTCCGGCGCGCGGCTGGCTTCGGCCTGTGCGGAGATCGACAGCAGGGTGCCTTCGCCGGGGGCGGTCTGATGCGTGGCGGGCTGGGCGCTGGCGGTCATCGACAGGGTTCCAAGGGCGAGGCCGCAGGCGAGCAGCAGGGGGCGGGGGATCAGGTGCATTCGAAGCTCCGTTGAGATGAACAAGGGTCGGGACGCACCGGTGAACGGCCGGTGAGCCGGACCGGGGTCAAGCCGGTTCAGCCGCGGGTCGGGCACGGCCCACACGGTATCCTGTTCCGATGTTGTATCTGGCTTCGCAATCCCCCCGCCGCCGCGATCTTCTGGCCCGCCTCGGACTGCCTTTTGGGCAGATCGATGTCGACGTGCCCGAGGTCCTGGGCGCTGGAGAATCCGCCGCGGATTACGTGTTGCGCGTGGCCGCCGACAAGGCGCGTGCGGGACTGCAGGCGCTTGGCGAATCCGCCGATGCCGTCGTCCTGGGCGCCGATACCGAGGTCGTGCTCGACGACGTGGTGTTCGGAAAGCCGCGCGACGACGCCGACGCGTTCCGTATGTTGCAGGCGCTGTCGGGCCGTACGCACCAGGTGATTTCGGCCGTGGTGCTGGTCGGTGCCGGGCAACAGGCCCAGGCGACGGTTGCCACCGAGGTCACGTTCGACGTGCTCGATACGGACACGATCGCGGCCTACGTCGCCAGCGGCGAGCCGCATGGCAAGGCCGGTGCGTACGCGATCCAGGGTGGCGCGGAGCTGTTCGTCACGCGCATGGCTGGCAGCCATTCGGGGGTGATCGGATTGCCGCTGCAACAGACCGCGGCACTGCTGCGGTCATTCGGACTGCAGCCGCAGCCCTTCGCCCCACACGACCACAAGGCGTGACCCGGACATGTCGGAAGAGATCCTGATCAATGTGACCCCGCGCGAGACCCGCGTGGCGGTGGTCGAAAACGGCATGTTGCAGGAGCTGCACATCGAACGCGGCTGGCGGCGCGGCGTGGTGGGCAACATCTACAAGGGCAAGGTGCAGCGGGTCATGCCGGGCATGCAGGCGGCCTTCGTCGACATCGGCCTGGAGCGCGCGGCGTTTCTGCACGCCAACGATGTCATGCGCCCGCCGCAGACCGGCACCGATGGCGAGGGCGGTGGCGACAGCCTGTTCCCGTCGACGGCGCCGACGCTGCCGGTCACCGAACTGCTGCGCGACGGTCAGGACATCGTGGTGCAGGTGGTCAAGGATCCGATCGGCACCAAGGGCGCGCGCCTGACCACGCAGATCAGCATTCCCTCGCGCTATCTCGTGCTGCTGCCGCAGTCGCGCGTGGTCGGCGTGTCGGCGCGGATCGAGGACGATGTCGAACGCACGCGCCTGAAGACGCTGGTGTCCGAACTTGCCGCGGCGACCGGCGGTCACGGCTACATCGTGCGCACCAACGCCGAAGGCCAGAGCGCCGAAGCACTGGCCGAGGACATCGCCTATCTACAGCGTGCCTGGGCGTTGATCGGACACACCACGGGCGATTCGCGTGTGGGCGCACGCGTCTACGAAGACCTGACGCTGCCGATGCGCGCGGTCCGCGACCTGATGCGCCGCGATGTCGACAAGGTCAAGGTGGATTCCCGCGACACCTATGAAAAGCTCTGCATCTTCGCGGCCCAGTACCTGCCGGCGCCGGGTCCGGCCGAACAGGCGCGCCTGGTCGATCGCATCGAGTGCTACACCGGCGCGCGGCCGATCTTCGATCTGTACGGCGTCGAAGACGAGATCCAGCGCGCGCTGAAAAAGGATGTGCCGCTGAAATCCGGTGGGTATCTGGTCATCGACCAGACCGAGGCGATGACGACGGTCGACGTCAACACCGGTTCGTTCCTGGGCCAGCGCAATCTCGAGGAAACCGTGTACCGCACCAACCTCGAGGCCGCCCAGGCGGTCGCGCGTCAGCTGCGGCTGCGCAACCTGGGCGGCATCATCATCATCGACTTCATCGACATGGTGGACCCGGAGCACAAGCGCCAGGTGCTGCGCACGCTGGAGAAGTCGCTGGCCAAGGACCACGCCAAGACCACGGTTTACGACTTCTCGCCGCTGGGCCTGGTCGAGATGACCCGCAAGCGCACGGTCGAGAGTCTGGAGCGTCAGCTCGGCGAGGCCTGCACGGCCTGCAACGGCCGCGGCATCGTCAAGACGATCGAGACCGTGACCTACGAGATCTTCCGCGAGATCGTGCGCGCGGTGCGCCAGTTCGAGGCCGAGCGCCTGCTGGTGATCGCCGCGCCCCGGGTCGTCTCGACGATCACCGACGAGGAGTCGGCAGCGGTTGTCGAGCTCGAGGAGTTCCTCGGCAAGTCGATCCGCTTCCAGTCCGACGACCAGTACCTGCAGGACCAGTTCGACGTTGTCCTGCTCTGATCTCCACCGTCGGCGGAGTGCGCGCCCGGCGCATGCCGGCGGGGCACAGGCATGAGCGCCTGGGCGAGCCGTCTGCATCGTGCGCGCCGCAGCGCGTGGTACCTCGTTGCTGCGGTGCTGGTGACGATGGCGCTGGTGGCGGTGGCGGCCGCGCAGTTCGCGTTGCCTTGGCTGGAGCGCAATCCGCAGGCGGTCGCGTCCTGGCTCGGCGAGCGCGCGGGCCGGCCGGTCGCGTTCGACACGCTGGACGCCGCATGGACACGGCGCGGCCCCGTGCTGCGCGTGACCGGGCTGCGCATCGGCGATCCCGCGGCCGCGGTGCCGATCGGCACCGCCGAGATCCAGGTCGCCCAGTATTCGGGGCTGCTGCCGGGCCGCTCGCTGACGGAGTTGCGGCTGCATGGCATCGAGCTGACGCTGCAGCGCAATGACGACGGCAGCTGGCAGGTCCGCGGCCTGCCGGGCGCGGCGCATGCGCAGGACGATCCGCTCGATGCGCTGCAGGGCCTGGGCGAGCTGCAGGTGGTGGATGCGCGGCTGACGATCGACGCGCCATCTCTGGGAATCGCGCACACGCTGCCGCGGGTGGACCTGCGCATGCAGGTCGACCGTCGCCGTGTACGCGCGGCGGCACGCGCCTGGGTCGATGTCGACGGCGCGCCGCTGGACCTGCGCCTGGAGCTGCTGCGCGCGCAGGGTGATGGCCGCGCCTACGTCGCGATGCCGCGCAACGATCTGCAACTGTGGTCGCCGCTGCTGGCGCCCAGCGGGGTCGCGATCCGTGCAGGCCATGGCCGGGTGACGGCGTGGATCGACCTGCGCGCGCGACGCGTTGAAGCAATCACCGGCGATGTCGAACTCGACGCACTCTCGCTGCAGCGCGCCAGCGATGTCGCGCAGGCCGCGGTCGATGCACCGACGGTGGCGTTCGAGGGTGCACATGCGCGTCTGCGCTGGACGCATACCGACAAGGAATGGCGTCTCGATGCACCGACGCTGCGGGTCACGCAGCTCGGACGCGAGCAGGTTCTCGACGGGCTTGTGCTCGCGGGCGGCCGGCAGTGGGCGATGCATGCCGAGCGGGTCGAGGTGGCACCGCTGATCGCGCTTGCGGCGCTCGGTGACGGCGTATCGCCCTCGCTGCGCGCCTGGCTGCAGGCGGCGACGCCGCATGCGGTGCTGGCCGACGTCGCGTTCGCCGCACGCGCAGGCGGACCGGTGCGGGTGTCGGCGCGGATCGAGGATTTCGGCTTCTCGCCCGTCGATGAGCGCCCCGGCCTGCATGGCCTTGGCGGCACACTGGTCGGCGACGGGCAGGGCGTGGTGTTCCGTCCGGATCCCGATGCGCGGCTGGTGTTCGACTGGCCGACCGGCTTCGGTGTACCGCATCCGCTGCGACTCGACGGTGAGATCGCCGGCTGGCGCGATGGCGACGGCTGGCGCATCCAGACGCCCGGCCTGCGCGTGGAAGGTGACGGCTACGCCGCCGATGCGCGCGGGGGTCTGTCGTTCGAGGCCGACGGCACGCGGCCGCGGCTCGATCTGGCGGCGGATGTCGACGCGGCGCAGATTCCGGTGGCGAAGAAGTTCTGGGTCCGCCACACGATGTCGGCGGCGGCGCGCGAGTGGCTGGACATGGCGCTGGTCGCGGGCACGGTGCGCAATGGCCGCGGCATCGTTGCCGGTGATCTCGACGACTGGCCGTTCGGCGTCGAAGCGGGCAAGGATCGCCGCGGCGTGTTCTTCGCCGAAGGCGATATCGCCGACGCGACGATCCGCTTCCAGGACGAGTGGCCGGCGATGACCCGGCTCGGCGGCCATATCCGTTTCATCAACGACGGGTTCCGACTCGAGCCTTCGACCGGCGAGCTGGCCGGCGTTCCGCTGCGCGATGTCGTTGCCGGCATCCGCAATTACGGACAGAGTCCGGTCGAAGCCGGGGCCACCGCGCATGCCGACGCGACGCAGTTGCTTGCGTTGCTGCGGCAGAGCCCGTTCCAGGCCGCGCACGCCGAGACGCTCGACGCACTGGACGTCACCGGCCCGACGCACGTTGCGGTATCGGTTGCGGTGCCGCGTCACGCGCCGATGCAGCTCGATGGCGAGGTGGCGCTGGAAGGCGTTGCGATGCGCGAGTCGCGGTTCGACCTCGCCTTCGATCATGTCCGCGGCCCGGTGACGTTCGACCAGTCGGGCTTCCACGCCGAGGCGCTCGAGGCGCAGCAGGACGGGCACAGCGGCACGCTCGCCTTGCGCGCCGGAGCCGGTCACGTGCGCCAGCGCGCCAACGCCTTCGAAGGCGAACTCGACATGTCGCTCGATGCCAGCGCACTGCTGGCGCGCGCGCCCGATCTGACTTGGCTGCGCCCGCATGTCGGCGGCCGTGCACCCTGGCAGGTCCAGGTCGCCGTCCCCGACGCGCCTGCAGCGAACGGCGCGCCCGCTGCGCACCTGCTGCTGCGCTCCGACCTCGTCGGCACGACGCTGCGTCTGCCGGCGCCGCTCGCCAAGCCGGCTGCGCGCGCGTTGCGCACCACCATCGAGGCGCCGTTGCCGTTCGGCACCGGGGATGTGCTGGTCGGCTTCGGCGATCGTCTCGCGCTGCGCGCACGCACCAGCGGCGCACGTGCGGGCATCCGTGTCGACATGGGGCGTGCGCGGGTCGACAACGCCGCCCCGGCTGCCGGCATCGTCGTCTTCGGCCGCACGCCGGTGGTCGACGTGCTCGACTGGATCGGCCTGATGGGCGGCGGCGATGGTGACGGCCTGGCGCTGCAACAGGTCGACGTGACCACGGCGGATCTGCGCCTGGCCGGCGGACGCCTGGGCCAGACGCGGATCACCGCGGCGCGCCGCAGCGCCGGCACCGATCTGCGTCTCGATGGCGCGGCGCTGGCCGGTGACGTGCGCCTGTCCGATGCCGACGGCGCGCCGATCGCGATCGCATTGCAGCGGCTGCACTGGCCGGCGCCCGCGGCGAAGTTGGACGCCGCGGCGAACGCAACGCCTGCGGCGCCCACGATCGCCGGCGTGCCTGCGTCACCACCGGTCGACGACGCGCTCGACCCCGCATCGGTGCCGCCGATCCGGCTTGCGATCGACGACCTGCGTTACGGCGCGGTGGTGCTCGGCCGTGTCGACGCGTCCTCCCATCGTATTCCGGGCGGCCTGGCGGTCGACCGGCTGCAGGTTCGCGCGCCCGATCACCGCATCGACGTGACCGGCCGCTGGACCGGCCGCGGCGCTGCGGCGCGCACTGCGTTCCAGGCCGACGTGGAAAGCGAAAATTTCGGCCGGCTCGCGTCGGGGCTCGGCTTTGCCGGCAGCATCGTCGGCGGGCAGGGGCGTCTGGATTTCGATGCCGCCTGGCCGGGCGCGCCGAATGCGTTCCAGGTCGCGCAACTGGAGGGCTCGATGAGTCTGGCGCTGCGCGACGGGCAACTGGTCGAGGTGGAGCCGGGCGCCGGACGTGTGCTGGGCCTGCTCAGCGTCGCCGAACTGCCCAGGCGTTTGACGCTCGATTTCCGCGACTTCTTCAGCAAGGGCTTCGGCTTCAACCGCATCGCCGGCGAGATCCGCTTCGGTAATGGCATCGCGCGTGGCGACAACCTCGTCATCGACGGGCCGGCCGCGGAAATCCGCATCCGCGGCAGCGCCGATCTCACGGCCCGCACGCACGACCAGGACATCGAAGTGCTGCCCAAGACCGGCAATCTGCTGCCGGCCGTCGGTGCGCTGACACTGGGCCCGGTGGGCGCCGCCGTGGGCGCGGTCGCCAACGCGGTGCTGCGCAAGCCGCTGGCGGAAATGGGCGCACGCAACTATCACGTCAGCGGCCCCTGGCAGGACCCGAAGGTGGACGTGGTCGAGCGACGCGACGCCGCGCAACCCGCCACGGCGCCGTCGGCACGGCCGCAATCGGCCAACTGAGCGTTTTCGCGGGACATCGCGAGTCCGTGGGTTCAGTTCCGCCTTGCCATCGGCGGCTTTGCCCCCACACTTGTTCGATGTCCGAATCCCCCGTTTCCTCCGGCGGCGCGCTCGCGCTGGCCGAATCCCGCCTGCTGCTGCCTGCAGGTCTCGACACATCCGGCCTCGATCGCGCGTTCTCGGCGTTGCTCGGTCCCGGCATCGATTTTGGCGACCTGTATTTCCAGCATTCGCGTCGCGAGAGCTGGGCGGTCGAGGACGGCATCGTCAAGAGCGGTTCGCATGCGATCGAGCAGGGCGTCGGCGTGCGCGCGATCAGCGGTGAGAAGACCGGTTTCGCCTATTCCGATGACATCGATGCGGTCGCGCTGTTGGGCGCGGCGCAATCGGCGCGGGCGATCGCGCGCGATGGCCGCGCGCATGCACCGCTCGCGCTGGCGCGGACCCGCGCCCACGATCTGTACCCGGCGCAGGACCCGATCGACGCGCTGGGCAGTGAGGCGAAGGTCGAAGCGCTGCGCCGCGTCGACCGCATGCTGCGCGCTGCCGATCCGCGCGTGCAGCAGGTGATGGTCAGCCTGTCGGGCGGTGTGGACACGGTGCTGGTCGCGCGCAGCGACGGCGTGCTGGCCGGCGACGTGCGGCCGCTGGTGCGGCTCAACATCCAGGTGCTGGTGGAGCACAACGGTCGCCGCGAATCCGGGTACTCAGGCTACGGAGGGCGCTACTCGTATGAAGAGCTGCTGGGCGACGGCAAGCCGGAGCGTTTCGCGCGCGAGGCACTGCGCCAGGCGCTGGTGAACCTCGAAGCGATCGATGCGCCGGCCGGCACCATGCCGGTCGTGCTCGGCGCCGGCTGGCCGGGCGTGCTGTTGCATGAGGCGGTCGGCCACGGCCTCGAAGGCGATTTCGCGCGCAAGGGCACCAGCACGTATGCGGGTCGCCTCGGCCAGCGCGTCGCGTCGAAGGGCGTGACCATCGTCGACGACGGCACGCTCGCCGGTCGCCGCGGCTCGCTCAACATCGACGATGAAGGCACGCCGACGCACTGCACGACGCTGATCGAGGATGGCGTGCTGACCGGTTACATGCAGGACACGCTCAATGCGCGTCTGATGGGCGTCGCGCCGACCGGCAACGGCCGCCGCGAGTCATTCGCGCATCTGGTGATGCCGCGCATGACCAACACCTACATGCTGGCCGGGCAGGACGATCCGCAGGACATGATCCGCTCGGTCAAGAAGGGTCTGTACGCGGTGAACTTCGGCGGTGGCCAGGTCGACATCACCAACGGCAAGTACGTGTTCTCGGCGACCGAGGCCTACCTGATCGAGGACGGGAAGATCACCGCGCCGGTCAAGGGCGCGACGCTGATCGGCAACGGTCCGGAGACGATGCAGCGCGTGCGCATGATCGGCCACGACATGGCGCTCGACGAGGGCGTCGGTGTCTGCGGCAAGGATGGGCAGAGCGTGCCGGTCGGCGTGGGTCAGCCGCATCTGCTGATCGACCAGCTGACCGTCGGCGGCACGCAGGCTTGAGAGCCGGCGTGCGGGATTCGGGTGACGCGAGTCGGAGCGGCGTGAGGCTGCAGGCCGTCAGATCCGTCATCCCCGCGTGCGCGGGAATGACGGCGGACGGCACTCAGCGTGCGTCGTCGACGTCGCCGGGTTCGTCCGCCTCGTTTGCTTTGCGCTCGTCTTCAGCCGCAGCCTCGTCACCCGCGGCCAGCGATGCCGCCGCGAACACGCCGCGCAGTTCGCGGAACAGTTCGCGGAACGCGGCCGGCGGCTTGTTCTTCGCGCGTTCGGCGAGCGCGTTGCGCACCAGCTGGCGCAGACGCTGGCGATCGGCTTCCGGGTACGCATCGAGCAGTTCGGCCAGCGCCGCGTCGCCGTCGTCGAGCAGGCGCGTGCGCCAGGCTTCGGCGCGGTGCAACTGGGCGGTCTCGACGCGTGCGGCGGTGCCGCCGGCATCCATCGCGTCGCGGATCGCTTCCAGCGTCTCGTCGCTCTCGCGGCGCATCTGCTTGGCCAGAAACGCCAGCTGGCGCTTGCGCGCGATGTGCGAGGTGATGCGCCGCGCATCGGCGATGTGCGTCAGCAGACCTTCGGGAATGGGCAGTTTGCCCAGCTGGTTTTCGGACAGTCCGGCCAGGTCGTCGGCCAGCGACAGCACTTCCAGCGCTTCGCGCCGGTTCTGCTTGCGGCTGGGGCCCAGGTACTCACCCGATTCTTCGTTTATGCCTCTCATTGCAACAGGATAAGTCATTGCCCATGTCCCACGCCTTGATCGACGTTCATTCGGCTGACGATTCGGCCGTCCGCCTCGACGCATTGGCCGCGCTGTCGCAGCGCCTGCTCGACCGCTGCCGCGCTGCCGGCGCCACCCAGGCCGAGGTGTCGTGCTCGGAAGACGCGGGCCTGAGTGTCAATGTGCGCATGGGCGAGGTCGAAACCGTCGAGTCCACACGCGACCGCGGCATCGGCGTGACGGTCTATTTTGGCAAGCGCAAGGGCACCGCCAGCACCGCGGATCTGCGCGAGGACAGCCTCGCCGCGACGGTCGACCAGGCCTGCGCGATCGCGCGCTTCACCGAAGACGACGAGGCTTCGGGCCTCGCCGATGCCGACCTGATGGCGCGCCCCGGCCCGGATGGCCGCTTCGACGAGTACGACGCTTGGCATCCCTGGGCACTGGAGGCGGACGCCGCGGTGGATCTTGCGCTGGCCTGCGAGGCCGCCGGACGCGATGCCGACCCGCGCATCGCCAATTCCGATGGCGCCTCGGTCAGCACGTCGAAGGGCCTGAGCGTCTACGCCAACAGCCATGGCTTCGTCGGCGCCGAACGTGGCAGCCACCACAGCATCGGCTGCGCGCTGATCGCGGGCGAGGGCGAACACATGCAGCGCGAGGGCTGGTACAGCGTGGCGCTGGCGCAGTCCGATCTCGATGCGCCGGCCTCGATCGGGCGCCGCGCCGCCGAGCGCACCCTCGCGCGGCTTGACCCGCGGCCGCTCGCGACCGGCAGCTATCCGGTGCTGTTCCAGGCCGAAGTCGCGCGTTCGCTGATCGGCCACCTGCTGGGCGCGGTATCCGGCGGTGCGCTGTACCGCCGCGCGAGCTTCCTGCTCGACAGCGTCGGCACGCAGCTGTTTCCCGACTGGTTCGGCATCTTTGAGCGCCCGTTCCTCGAACGCGGTTTCCAGTCCTCGGCCTACGACGCCGAAGGGGTTGCCACGCGCGAATCACCGTTGATCGAGGGCGGCGTGCTGCAGCGCTATGTGCTCGGCAGCTATTCGGCGCGCAAGCTCGGCCTGCAGAGCACCGGCAATGCCGGCGGCGTGCACAACCTGGAGATTCCCGCCAACGCGGGCGGTCTGCAGGATCTGCTGCGCGGCATGGACCGTGGCCTGCTGGTCACCGGCCTGATGGGGCAGGGCGTCAATGCGGTCACCGGCGATTACTCGCGCGGCGCTTCGGGTTTCTGGGTCGAGGGCGGCGAGATCCGCCATGCGGTCGATGGCATCACCATCGCCGGCAACCTGAAACAGATGTTCGCCAATATCGAAGCTGTCGGCAGCGACATAGACCCGCGTTCGCACGTGCGCACCGGCTCGATCCTGCTCGGCCGCATGACCGTTGCCGGCGGCGACTGACGTTCCTGCACTTGACGGTGGCCCCGCATCCCTGAACAGTGCGCCGCAAGGCCACGGCCTGATCCTTCCACTCAACCCGAGGCGTCCCGCATGAGCGAGTTCGACAAGTACACCACTGCATCGCCTCCCCCCGCCGGCGTCGCGTCTTCGGAAGAACGTCAATGGGGCCTGTTCGGCCATCTCTCCGCGCTGACCGGCCTGTTTACCGGCGGTGTCGGCAACATCGTCGGTCCGCTGGTGATCTGGTTGATCAAGAAGGACACGATGCCCTTTGCCGCCGACCAGGCGCGCGAGGCGCTCAACTTCAACATCACCCTGCTGATCGTGGCCGTCGTACTGCTGCTGATCACCCTGGTGACCTTCGGCCTCGGCGCGGTGCTGACTTTCCCGCTGTCGATCCTGATCGGCATCGCCTGGCTGGTGCTGACGATCATTGGCGGGATGAAGGCGAATGAAGGTGTGGCGTACCGCTATCCCTTCGCGCTGCGCCTGATCAAGTAAGCGATCAATCCAGCGGCCCTGCACAGGCCCCGGCGTCCGCGCCGGGGCCTGTCGTGTTCGGGGGTGCCGGAAGTCCGGGTGACCTCCGCGCCTGTCGCCAGGCGCGGAGGATGGGCACGCTGGCCTCACAATCCACGAACGGAGGCCATCCATGCAGACCGCATCCTTTCCGCAGACGCTGCCGGCAAGCGACAGCCGCCATTGGGCAGCGGCCATGCATCTGGGCGCGCTGGTGCTCGCCCTGCTGACGAGCTGGATCTCGGGTGTGGCCGGCGCGCTCGTTGCCGGGGTGGTGTATCTGCTCAAGCGCGACAGCGACGCCTTTGTCGCCGCGCACGCGCGCGAGGCGTTGAACTTCCACCTGAGCATGTGTCTATACGCCTGCGCGATCGTCGTCGCGGCCATCGGTCTGCTCGGTGCCACCGTGCTGACGCTGGGTATCGGCGCGATCGTCACGCTGCCCGCAGGCCTGCTGCTGGCCATCGCGGCCGGCGGACTGGCGATGCTGTGGCTGATCAGCAGCATCGTCGCCGCGGTGCGCGCCTTGAACGGCGAGCACTATGTGCATCCACTGACGATCCGGTTCTTCGGCAGCTAGCGCCCGTCCTGCGGGCGCTAGCTGCCGCGCTCGTGGCTCAGTGATCGCGCTCGATCGCCCGGCGGCCAAGCGCGGCCAGCGGCCCCACTGTTTCGCCAAACGGCGCGAGCGCATCGCGCATACGCGCGGCCAGCCCATCGAGCCGCGCGCGCGAGGCGTCCGCGCCGATCAACGCAGGGAACGTCGCCTTGTCCTGGGCGACGTCCTTGCCGGCGGTCTTGCCGAGCGTCGCGCTGTCGCCTTCGATGTCGAGCAGGTCGTCGCGGATCTGGAAGGCCAGGCCCAGTGCATCTGCGAAATCGTCCAGACGCGCGCGCGTTTGCGCATCGACGCCGGCCGTGAGTGCGCCCAGCGCGACCGCCGCGCGGAGCAGTGCACCGGTCTTCATCGCATGCAGGCGTTCGAGCGCGGCCACGCCGATCGAGCCGCCATCTCCGGTCGCCGCCAGATCGAGCGCCTGGCCACCGCACATGCCGTTCGCGCCCGATGCGCGGGCGAGGGTCGCCACCATCGCCAGGCGCACCTCGGCAGCGAGCGGCGATTCGGCGAGCAACGAGAACGCCAGCGTCTGCAGCGCATCGCCGGCCAGGATCGCGGTCGCCTCGTCGAAGGCGACATGCACGGTCGGCTGGCCGCGGCGCAGGGCGTCGTCGTCCATTGCCGGCAGATCGTCGTGGACCAGTGAATAGGCGTGCACCAGTTCGACCGCCGCGGCGGCGGCGTCGGCGGCGCCTGCGGGGGCGCCGAAGGCGTATGCGGTCGCATGGACCAGTAACGGGCGCATGCGTTTGCCGCCCAGCAGCACCGCGTGCCCCATCGCTGCGTGCAGCCGCGGTTCGCCGTCGGCGACGGAGTCGAGTGCCTGCTGCAGCGTGGCGTCGGTGCGTGCGCGCCAGGTGTCGAGCAGTGCGCCGGTTTCGACCGCCGGATCAGGCATCGGGGTCATCGACGCTGGTATCGCCGAACGGCTGCGCGCGCTCGGGCGATGCGGGATCGCTGAGCAGCTTGACCCGCAGCTCGGCATCCTCGAGCGCCTGCTGGCAGCGCCGGTACAGGCCGACGCCGCGCTCATACGCGCCCAGCGAGTCTTCGAGGCTCAGCTCGCCGCCTTCCATGCGCTCGACCAGCGTCTCGAGCTGGGTCAGGGCGTTTTCGAAGTCGGCGACGGGACTGGTTTCGGCGGCAGCGGGTTTCTTCGGCATGCGCGCATTTTAAGCGATCGGCGCGTCGGGGACCGTGTGCATCGCGCCCGGCGGTAGCCAGTGCAGCTGGCGATCGCCCCCGCGCAGCCAGGCCTCGAAGCCGGCGTCGAAGGCGAGATCGCCGGCTGCGAGCACGCGATTTTCGGCATCGGCCAGTACAGGCAGCTGGGCGCGGATCCACGGCGGCACGCCGAGCGCCTGCAGCACATGCTTGAGTGCGTGCGAATGCGCACGGCCGGACAGGCGGATGCGTTCACCACCCTGGCGGGCACGCACGGTCCAGTCGACGCCGTCGGCAGCGCCGTCCAGCCGTAGCTGGCCACCATGGGGCAGATGCAGTGGCGTGCGCCCGTCCCAGTGCTCAATGAACGCCGAGCCCAGTGGCGCCCGGATCGGGCCGGCTTGCAGCAGGCTGCGCCAGCGTTGCAGGCGATGACCGGCCCAGTCGAAGCAGGGCACGCGATCCACGCGGCCGGCTTCGAGATCGGCGTTGCACCAGTCGACCGCGCGCGCCGGCAGCGGCGGCATCTGCAGGACTTCGGTCCAGCGACGCAGCACGCGTGCGCGCCGCGCGGCGGGAAGCGCGCGCAGCGGGCCGAGTCGAAGCACGGCCGGATCGCGTGTCCGCGCGGCCGCCAGCGCCTCGTCGTCGCTCACGGTCAGCAGTGCGCTGGTGTCCGCCTGCAAGGCGGCGACCGTCGCCAGCGCCGCGTCCACCTGTGGCCAGCGCGTGCGCAGCAACGGCAGCACACGATTGCGCAGAAAGTTGCGGTCGGCCTCGATGGCTGCGTTGCTCGGGTCTTCGATCCAATGCAGCGCGTGCGCCTGTGCATAGGCGTGCAGTTGCGCACGTGGCAGCGTCAACAGCGGCCGCCACAGCCAGCCGTTCGCGAGCGGACGGAGCGGACGCATCGCCGCCAGCCCGTCCGGCCCCGAGGCGCGCAGCGCACGCAGCAGCACGGTTTCGGCCTGGTCGTCACGGTGGTGGGCGAGGGCGAGCACATCACCCGGTTCGAGCTGGCCGGCGAATACGGCATATCGCGCGCCGCGCGCCGCGGCTTCGAAGCCGTCTCCGCTATCGCGCGGCACCTCCACATGGATCACGCTGCACGGCACGTCGAGGCGCGCGCAGGTGGCGAGGCAGTGCGCCGCCCAGTCGTCGGCGTCGGCGTGCAGGCCATGGTGGACATGAAGGACGCGCAGGCCACGCGCACGCAGCGCAGGTGTATGCGCGAGTACGTGCAGCAGCACGCTGGAATCGAGCCCGCCGCTGTAGCCGACGAACAGGCGGCCGTGCATCGCGTCAGGGAATTCGGTGGCCGGCAGTTCGATCTGCATGGCGGCATGGTATCCCTGCAACCTGGGCGGTGAATGGGGCGATCGGATGCTGCGCAGGGAATCGTGGTGGGTACGGGGACTGGTCGGGCTTGCGATCACCGTGGGCCTGCTGTTGGTCGGGTCTTACCTGTTGAATCCGTTCGGCGCACAGGGCTGGGATCCGCGGGAACGTGTGCTCGGCCATGCGCTTTACCGGGTGCCGTCCGCAGCGATGGCGCCTGCGTTGACGCCCGGTCAGGTCGTGATCGCGCGTGTGGCGCCCTATCGGCGACGCACACCTGCGCGTGGCGATCTGGTGGTGTTCGTCTCGCCTGTGGACGGCAATCGCTGGCTGAAACGAGTCGTCGGCTTGCCCGGTGAGCAGGTCGCGATCGTCGACGGAAGCTTGCAGGTCGATGGCCGGGAGGTGGTCGAGGATTACGTGGCGCCTGGCAACCGCACGCAGAGTTATTCCGTGTGGATGGAAGGGCGCAGGGTGCCGCCGGGTCACGTACTGCTGCTCGGCGACAACCGCGACAACAGCCACGACGGTCGGCTGTTCGGATTCGTTGCGGTCGACCGCCTGGTTGCCCGGGTCGTCGGGCTCGATTGAGTCGGACGCGATGCTGCGATCCGGCCATGCGGTCGTCGCACGCATGCGATCGGCCTACAGTCGCGGATCGAATTCGCAGGAACCCCACGCATGTCCGTTCTGTTCACCCCGTTCCGCCAGCGCGATCTGACACTGCGCAATCGCATCGCGGTCTCGCCGATGTGCCAGTACGCGTCCGTCGATGGTGTGCCGGATGACTGGCATCTGGTGCACCTGGGCAGTCGCGCGGTCGGCGGCGCGGGACTTGTGATGACCGAGGCCTGCGCGGTGTCGCCCGAAGGCCGGATCTCGCCCCAGGACGCCGGCATCTGGAACGACGCGCAACTGGAGGCGTGGGCGCCGATCGCGCGCTTCATCCGCGCGCAGGGCGCTGTGCCCGCGATCCAGCTGGCGCACGCCGGGCGCAAGGCCAGCACGTTCGCACCATGGCTGGGGCGCAGCGCGGTGCCGTTGGCCGATGGCGGCTGGCAGGTCGTGGCGCCTTCGGCGCTGGCCTACAACGCGGACTACCCGGCGCCGCAGGCGCTCGATGCGGCCGGCATCGCGCAGGTCGTCGACGATTTCCGCGCGAGCGCGGTGCGCGCGCTGGAGGCAGGCTTCGAGGTCGCCGAGCTGCATGCCGCGCACGGCTATCTGCTGCACCAGTTCCTGTCGCCGCTGTCGAACACGCGCGACGACGCCTGGGGTGGCAGCTTCGACAATCGCGTGCGCGTGGTGCTCGACGTGGTCGATGCGGTGCGCGGCGTCTGGCCCGAACGCCTGCCGCTGTGGGTGCGCATCTCGGCGAGCGACTGGGTCGAAGGCGGCTGGGAGATCGAACAGAGCATCGAACTGGCGCGGCTGCTCAAGGCGCGCGGGGTGGATCTCATCGACACCTCGAGCGGTGGCCTGTCGCCACTGCAGTCGATCGATGCGGTGCCGGACTACCAGGTGCCGTTCGCGCGACGCATCCGTGAGGAGGTGTGTATGGCCACAGGTGCGGTGGGGTTGATCACGACGCCGGCGCAGGCCGAGCGCATTGTCGCCGACGGCGATGCCGACCTCGTGCTGCTGGCGCGCGAACTGTTGCGCGATCCCTATTTTCCGCGGCGCGCGGCGCGCGAGCTGGGCGCTGAGATCGAGACGCCGGACCAGTACCTGCGCGCGTGGTGAGGGCTCAGGCGCGCGATTCGCGCTTGGCGATATCGACCCATTCCCGCTGTTCTCGGCGGTAGTACGCAGGCGCCAGATCGACGCGGCGCAGGGTGTCGGCATATAGCGCTCGCGCCTTGTCGGCCTGTCCGTGACGCTGCAGCAGGCCGGCATAGCGCACTCGAGCTTCTTCTCCGGGGTAGTCGTGGATCAGCGCTTCGTATTCTTCGACGGCCGCGTCGAAGTCGTGACCCGCTTCGACAGCGCGGGCGTAGAGCAGATGACCGTCGTGCGAGCGGAAGTCCGGATTCGCGGCGATCAGCGCGTCGAGCGTCTCGCGTGCGGCGGACGGTTCGCCGCGATGGAACTGCGCCTGCGCCAGGCCGAGCATCAGTGTCGGGTCGGTCGCATACAGACCACGCAGGGCGTCGCGGTACAAGGCTTCCGCGCCGGCGTAATCACCGCTCGCGAATTTGCGTTCGGCAAGCCTGCGGCGGTTCTCGAGGGTGTCGGCGATCTCGAGGTCGCGGCTGGCCGCACGCGTGTGACGCGTCGGATCGATCCGGTCGCGCACGCGTCCCAACGCACGGTTCGCGCCGCGGTTGTTGCGCAGTCCGGGCAGTACTTCGGCCAGCAGATACACCAGCACGCCGATGTAGGAGCCTATCAGCAGGATGAAGACCCAGTACAACGGCCTGCCGGTGCGGACCGCATGCACGCCGCAGCCGATCTGCAACAGGATCGAGAACAGGAGGATTGGACCCATCGTGTCGCTCCCTTACGCTGCCTCGTAGGCACCGTAGCTGCGCAGACGCTCGTAGCGGCGCTGCAGCAGTGCTTCGACCGGCAACTGCTCGAGCTGGTCGAGCTCGTTCATCAGCACGGCCTTGAGGCGGGTCGCGGTCTGGCGCGGATTGCGGTGCGCGCCGCCGATCGGCTCGCGCACGACCTTGTCGACCAGGCCCAGCGCCTTGAGCCGCTTAGCGGTCAGGGCCAGCTGCTCGGCGGCGTCGCGCGCCTTGCCGGCATCCTTCCACAGGATCGACGCGCAACCTTCCGGCGAAATCACCGAGTAGGTGCTGTATTCCAGCATCACGGTGCGGTCGCCGACACCGATCGCCAGCGCGCCGCCGGAGCCGCCTTCGCCGATCACGGTGCAGATGATCGGAGTCTTGAGTTCGGCCATTTCCAGCAGGTTGCGGGCGATGGCCTCGGACTGGCCGCGCTCTTCCGCGCCGATGCCCGGGTAGGCGCCCGGCGTGTCGATGAACGTCAGCAGCGGCAGCTTGAAGCGCTCGGCCATCTTCATCAGGCGCAGCGCCTTGCGGTAGCCCTCGGGGCGCGGCATGCCGAAGTTGCGACGCACCTTGGTCTTGGTGTCGCGGCCCTTCTGGTGGCCGATGATCACCACGCTGCGGCCATCGATACGGCCGAGGCCGCCGACGATCGCGGCGTCGTCGGCGTAGGCGCGATCGCCGGCCAGTTCCTCGAACTCATCGCAGAAGCTGCGGATGTAGTCATTCGTGTACGGGCGCTGCGGATGGCGCGCGAGCTGCGACACCTGCCACGGCGTGAGGTCGCGGAAGATGTGCGCGGTGCGCTTGCGCAGCTTGTCGCGCAGCGTGGCGAGCTCGGCATCGATGTTGACCGCAGGGCCGTCGCTGGCCTGGCGCAGTTCCTGGATCTTCGCTTCGAGATCGGCGATGGGCTGTTCGAAGTCGAGGTAATTCGGATTCATTCGGGAAAGCCGTCCATTGGGAAGCGACCGCGGTGCGGACCCGGGCGCGATGCGCCACGTGGGCCCGACCGGAGCCGGAAAGGGCGACAGTCTAGCGGACAGCGCCCGATGGGGCCGTACGAGGGCGTCTGGATCGCAGATCGCCGCATGTTGACGGATGTTGGGGCGCCGGATGTCGCGCCGGCGCGCAGTCAGCTCGCCCAGGGCTTGGCGATGTCCAGCCGGGCGATGCGCACGCCGGCCTGGGCGCGCAGGGTGCCCGGCAGTTCGGCATCCACGCGCACCGAATGCGCGCCGTTGACGTCCAGCGTGCCGGCGCTGCCGGCCTCCAGCAGCAGGTCCAGGCGCAACGGCGTCTTGCCGGGACGATGCTGGGCCAGCACCTGCTCCACGCGCGCCAGCGTGCCGGGCACCCGCAGGTCCAGGCGCAGCGACAGCCGGCGGGCATGTTCCGGGCAGACCGTGTGGAAATCCCAGCAACGCTTCACCCGCAGCGCGAAGCCGCCGCTGAACTCGTCCTCGCGCAGCCCGCCCTCGACGATCAGGATGCGGTCGCGCGTGAGCAGATGCGCGTACTCGCTGCTGGCATCGGCGAAGAAGCCGCACTCGAGCCGGCCACGGCCATCTTCCAGCAGCACGAAGGCCTGCGAGTCGCCGCGCTTGCGCATCGCGCCCACCTGGCCCGCGATGATCACCTGCGTTTCCGGGCGCCAGCTGTTGCCGCCGCCTTTCTGGTCGCGCGCTGCCCACAGGCTGTCGAGCTGGCCCAGATCGGTGCCGACCAGCGCCTGCAGTTCATCGCGATACGGATCGAGCGGATGGCCGCTGAGGTAATGGCCGAGCGTGTCGCGTTCGCCGTCGAGCTTCTGCTTGAGCGGCCATTCCTCACATTCGGGCAGATCGATGTGCAGCGCATCGCTGTCGCCGACGCTGCTGCCGAACATGTCGACGATGCCGGCGTTGCGGTTGCGGGTGAGTTGGTCGGTCGCCTTCAGCGCCTCGGGCAACTGCAGCATCAGCGATGCCCGGTTCTTGCCCAGCGCGTCCATCGCGCCCGCGTTGATCAGCGCTTCGAGCGTGCGCTTGTTGAGCCGCGAGGAGTCCACGCGACGGCAGAAATCCAGCAGGTCGGGGAACACGCCCGCATGCACGCGTGCCTCGACGATGTTCTCGCAGGCGCCGCGGCCCACGCCCTTCACCGCGCCCAGGCCGTAGCGGATGGTCTGCGGATCGATCGCCTCGAACATATAGGCCGAGGCATTGACGTCGGGCGGCAGCACGTCCAGGCCCATCGTCCGCGCTTCGGTCAGGAAGCCGGTGACCTTGTCGGTGTTGTCCATGTCCGACGACAGCACCGCGGCCATGAACTCGGCTGGGTAGTGCACCTTCAGCCAGGCGGTCTGGTAGGCCACCAGCGCATAGGCGGCCGAATGCGACTTGTTGAAGCCGTACTCGGCGAACTTCTCCATCAGGTCGAAGATCTGCGTCGCAACCCGCGGGTCCACGCCGTTCTCGGCCGAGCCCGCCTCGAACTTGGCGCGCTCCTTGGCCATCTCCTCGGCCTTCTTCTTGCCCATCGCGCGCCGCAGCAGGTCGGCGCCGCCCAGCGAATAGCCGGCCAGGACCTGGGCGATCTGCATCACCTGTTCCTGGTAGACGATGACGCCGTAGGTCGGCGAGAGCACCGGCTCCAGCGACGGATGCGGATAGCTCACGTCCGTGCGGCCGTGCTTGCGGTCGACCCATTCCTTGTCCATCCCCGAACCCAGCGGGCCGGGCCGGAACAGCGCGGCGAGCGCGATGATGTCCTCGAAGGTGTCGGGCTGGGCGCGCTTGAGCAGCTCGCGCATGCCGCGCGATTCGAACTGGAACACCGCGACCGTGTCGCCGCGCGCGAACAGCTTGTAGCTCTCGACGTCGTCGAGCGGCAGCGCGGCGATATCCAGCGGATCTTCGCCGGCCGCGGCGCGGCGCGCGTTGATCGCCTTCACCGCCCAGTCGATGATCGTGAGCGTGCGCAGGCCGAGGAAGTCGAACTTCACCAGGCCGATCGTCTCGACATCGTCCTTGTCGAACTGGGTGACCGGGTTGCGGCCAAGGTTGCCTTCGTCGTGTTCCGCGTACAGCGGGCAGAAATCGCTGAGCGGCGAGGGCGCGATGACCACGCCGCCGGCGTGCTTGCCGGCGTTGCGGGTCAGATCCTCGAGCTGCAGGGCGAGATCGAGCAGATCGTGGACGTCGTCCTCGTCGTTGTAGCGCGCGATCAGTTCGTCGGACCGCCAAGCATCGTCGCTGCGCGACTTGTCGGTGCGCCCCAGCGCGTCCTCCAGACCGATGCCCAGCGTCGGCGGCACCAGCTTGGAAATGCCGTCGACCATGCCGTAGGGATAGCCGAGCACGCGGCCGGTATCGCGCACCACGGCCTTCGCTGCCATGGTGCCGTAGGTGATGATCTGGCTGACGCGGTCGCGGCCGTACTTCGCGGCGACGTAGTCGATGACCTCGTCGCGACGGTCCATGCAGAAGTCGATGTCGAAGTCGGGCATCGACACGCGTTCGGGGTTGAGAAAGCGCTCGAACAGCAGGTCGTAGGGCAGCGGATCGATGTCGGTGATCTTCAGCGCCCAGGCGACCAGCGAGCCGGCGCCGGAACCACGTCCCGGGCCGACCGGAATGTCGTGCTCCTTGGCCCATTTGATGAAGTCCGAGACGATCAGGAAGTAGCCCGGGAAGCCCATCTTGCAGATGACGTCGAGCTCGATGTTGAGACGCTCGATATAGCTTTCGCGCGTATGCCCTGGCGCGATCGGATACTTGGCCAGACGCTCGACCAGACCCTCGTGCGACTGCGCGCGGATCCAGGTGTCGAGCGTGTGCTCGTCCGGCACCGGATAGGCCGGCAGGTAGTAAGTGCCCAAGCGCAGCTCGAGATTGCAGCGCTGCGAGAGCGCGAGCGTGTTGTCGATCGCGTCGGGCACATCGGAAAACAGCGCGGCCATCTCGTCGGCCGACTTCAGGTACTGCTCGCGTGTGTAGAGCTTCGGGCGACGCGGATCGTCGAGAACCCGGCCGGTGGAGATGCATACGCGGGCTTCGTGCGCGTCGAAGCCTTCGGCATCGAGGAAACGCACGTCGTTGCCGGCGATCACCGGCAGCGACAGATCGGAGGACACCTGCAGCGCGAGCGCGTTGTGCACGGTCTCGTCGTCGAAGCCGCAGCGGGTGAGCTGCAGGAACAGGCGATCGTCGAACACTTCGCGCCATTGCGTGTACCACTGCCGCGCGAGATCGTCGCGTCCGCCGGCCAGCAGTTTTGCTGCGGGGCCGTGACGGCCGGCGATCGCGAACAGGCCGGTGTTGGCCTCGCGCAACCACTCCGGACGCACGACAACACCATCGGTGCGGTGGCCTTCCAGCCAGGCGCGCGTCAACAGTCGCGAGAGCGACAGATACCCATCGTGGTCGCGGCACAGCAGGGTCAGCGTCGACGCCGGTTCGTCGCCTTCGGCCAGCGAGATGTCGGCGCCCATCACCGGCTTGATGCCCGCGCCTTCCGCCGCCTTGTAGAACTTCACCAGCGCAAACAGATTGTTGCGATCGGTCAGCGCCACCGACGGCTGGTCGAGCGCGGCGCAGCGTTTGACCAGCTCCTTGATCCGGATCGTCGAATCGGAGAGCGAGTACTCGCTGTGGACGTGGAGATGGGCGAAGCGCGCTGACATTGCGGGGGCGTGGCAACCGGAGGGTCAGGTTAGGGCCGGGGCGTAGGCCGGACAAGGCTTGACAGGGGGCGGGTCGCGCTCTGGCGCGGCGGGTGCGTGGTGGCCGACCGGAAACGGTTCATCCAGCGCCACTTTCGGGCTGGCAGAGCGCCGCGTGACCCGTCGGATGGCGCGCCTGCAGGTGCTGCGTGACGGGTTCGCTGCGCTCGCCCATCCCACGTCCGGATATCAGGCCGGCAACGGCTCGGCGAACAGATCCGCGGTCGCGGGTTCGACGATGGCATCCGACATGGCCTGGGGCAGCAAGCGCGCCACTGGCGCGAAGCTGCGACGATGATGCACGCAAGGCCCGTGCGCGAGCAGCGCGGCGAGGTGGGTCGGCGCGCTGTAGCCCTTGTGCCGGTCGAAGCCGTAATCGGGGAACTGCGCATGCAGTTCGACCATTGCGCGGTCACGGGCCACCTTGGCGAGGATGGACGCCGCCATGATCGATTGCTCGAGCGCATCGCCGCCGATGATCGCGCGCGCCGGGCAGGGCAGGCCGCGCGGCAGGCGATTGCCGTCGATCAGCACGCGCTCGGCCGCGGGCGCCAGCGCCTGGACGGCACGCGCCATGCCGACCATCGTCGCTTGAAAAATGTTGATGCGATCGATCTCGTCGACATCGACGAACTCGACCCGCCATGCGAGCGCACGCTCGACAATCTGCGGATACAGCGCTTCGCGGCGCTTCTCGGTCAACTTCTTGGAGTCGTCGAGGCCGTCGATCGGGCGCTTGGGATGCAGGATCACCGCCGCGACCACGACCGGTCCGGCGAGCGGGCCACGCCCGGCCTCGTCGACACCGGCGATACGCAGGCGACGGGTCATGGTGTCTGGTCCGGTGCGGCAGGCGCCGGCAGAACCGGCAGCGCCAACCGCGCGACGGCGTCGGCCGCAGTTGCCGACGCCCCCTGGCGCAGTTGCAGATGCAGATCGCGATAGACCGGCTGCAAGGCATCGGCAGCAGCTGGACCGCGGAACCAGTGCAGCACCGCAGCGGAGAGATTCTCGGGCGTGCAGTCTTCCTGCATGAACTCCGGCGCGATCGTGCGTCCGGCCAGCACGTTGGGCAGCGAGAAGCGGTCGACCTGCATCAACTTGAAGAGACGCACGAGGAAGGCGGTACTCGGCGCGATGCGATAGCCGACGACCATCGGGCGTTTGGCCAGCAAGGCTTCCAGCGTCGCGGTGCCGGAGGCGAGCAGCACGACATCGCTGGCGACCATCGCGGCGCGCGCCTGGCCGTCGAGCACGTGCACATCGAGCATGGAAAAACGTGGCTGTGCGAGCAGTGCGTCGATCGCGACGCGGCAACCTGCGTTCGCGGCCGGCACGACGATACGCAGGCCGGGCTGGGCGCTGGCCACCCGAGTGGCAGCGTCGAGGAAAACCTCGCCGAGCCGTCCGATCTCACCGAGGCGCGAGCCCGGCAGGACCGCGAGCACGGGTGCGTCATGCGGCAGTCCAAGCGCATCGCGCGCCGCTGCGCGGTCGGGTTCAAGCGCCAGCATCTCCGCCAGCGGATGGCCGACAAAGCGCGCGTCGACACCATGCGTCGCATAGATCGGCGGCTCCATCGGGAACAGGCAGAGTACGAGATCCGCGCTGCGCCCGATCTTCGCCGCGCGCCCCTGTCGCCAGGCCCAGATCGACGGGCTGACGTAATGCACGGTGTGGATGCCGCGATCCTTGAGCGTGCGCTCCAGACCGAGATTGAAGTCCGGCGCGTCGATGCCGATGAACACGTCCGGGCGCCAGGCGAGCAGGCGCGCGCGCAGCGTCCTGCGCAGCGTCAGCAGGCGCGGCAGATGCCGCAGAACCTCCGACAGGCCCATGACCGCGAGTTCGGAGGCGTCGTGCCACGTCTCCATGCCCGCCGCGCGCATCGCATCGCCGCCTACGCCTGTGAAGATCGCATCCGGATAGCGCGCGCGCAGCTGTTCGATCAGTCCGGCGCCGAGCAGATCGCCGGACGCTTCGCCGGCGACGAGCGCCACGCGGAGCGGGGCGCTGACTAGGGGATTTCTGATTTGGGATTCGGGGTTCGACACAGCAAGACAACGCACGGGTTCGGATAGCGGCATTGTGCCTCTTCGAATCCCCAATCCCGAATTCCCGATCCCGGCCTCAACGCAACAGCGGACGATCGCCTGCATCAATGAAATCGAGAAACGCACGCACGTCTTCGCTGCCCTGCGCCATCTCTTCCAGCCGCACGCGCGCATCGGCCAGCGAATCACCCGAGACATACAAGGCGCGGTAGGCGCGCTTGATCGCCGACGTGCGCGCGGAATCGAAGCCGCGACGCTTCAGACCTTCGGCATTGATGCCGCGCGGCCGGCCATAGCCGTCCTGCGCCACCATCACGAACGGCGGCACATCGCCGTTGACGAACGCGCCCATGCCGATGAACGCGTGCGCGCCGATCCGGCAGAACTGGTGGATGCCGACAAAACCGCTGAGGATCACATGGTCGCCGACGGTGACGTGGCCGGCCAGCGTGGCGTTGTTGGAAAACACGCAGCGGTCGCCGACAACGCAGTCGTGCGCGACATGCGTGTAGGCGAGGAGCCAGTTGTCGTCGCCGACGCGGGTGATGCCGCCGCCCTCGCCGGTACCGCGGTTGATCGTGACGAATTCGCGGATCGTGTTGCGATCGCCGATCACCAGCTCCGCGCGTTCCCCGGCGAACTTCTTGTCCTGCGGCTCGCCGCCGATTGCAGCGTGGCCATGGATGTGATTCTCACGGCCGATGCGTGTCGGGCCATGGATGCTGCAATGCGGGCCGACCGTGGTGCCCGCGCCGATCTCGACGTCCGGTCCGATCAGTGTGAACGCACCGATGCACACGTCCTCGCCCAGCCTCGCGCCAGGATCGACGACCGCGCTGGGATGGACCTGCGCAGCGCCCATGTCAGCGCGGAACCTCGGCGCAGAGGATCTCCGCGCAGGCCGCCTGTTCGCCATCCACGCGCGCGATGCCGCTGTACATGGTCATGTTGCGGATCTCGCGCTTGATCGTGACCTCGAGTTCGAGACGATCGCCCGGCACCACCATGCGCGAGAACTTCGCCGCATCGACCTTGACCAAGTACGACAGGTTGCCTTCGCAGTCCTTGCCCTTGGTCAGATGCGTGAGGATGCCCCCGGCTTGCGCCATCGCCTCGACGACGAGCACGCCCGGCATCACCGGCTGCCCGGGAAAATGGCCCTGGAAGAATTCTTCGTTCGCCGAGACGTTCTTGTAGCAGAGCACGCGCTTGCCGTGCTCGAACTCGACGACGCGGTCGACGAGGAGAAAAGGATAGCGGTGCGGCAGTAGCTTGTGGACGCCGTCGATATAGATCGGCAACGTGATCGGGTCTGTCATGGTTCCCCCTTCCCGAGCGCCGTGACGCGGCGCGCGAGCGAATCGAGCTGACGGATCCGGACGGCATTCTTCCGCCACTCGCGTGTGGGCTGGGCGGGAATGCCGGCGGAATACTCGCCGGGCTCGGTGATGGATGCGGACACCATCGTCATCGCGTGGACGACGACCTTGTCACAGATTTCGAGATGGCCGGCGACCCCGACCTTGCCTGCCAGCAGGCAGTAACTGCCGATCTTCGTGCTGCCGGCGATGCCGACGCAGCCCGCGATCGCGGTATGCGCACCGATGCGCACGTTGTGTCCGATCTGGATCAAATTGTCGAGACGCACGCCTTCGGCCAGCGTGGTGTCTTCGAGCGCGCCGCGGTCAATGGTCGTGTTGGCGCCGATGTCGCAATCGTCGCCGACCACCACGCCGCCCAGTTGCGGCACGTTGATCCAGCGCCCGGCATCCATCGCCAGGCCGAAGCCTTCGGATCCCAGCACTGCGCCGGGATGGATGGTGACGCGAGCGCCGAGGCGAACGCGCTTGACCAGGGTCACGCGGGCGATCAGATGACTGCCGTCGCCGACCACGCAGTCCTCGCCGATCACGCAGCCCGCGCCGATGGTCGCGCCCGCACCGATCACGCTGCGCGCGCCGATGCTGACGTGCGGGCCGATCGATGCCGAGGCATGGACCTGCGCACCCGGATCGACGACTGCCGACGCATGCACGCCGACGGGCGCATCGCTGGCCGGTTCGAACAGCGCGGCGATCTTCGCGTAGGCAACGTAGGGATCTTTCGCGATCAGCGCAGTGCCGGCGTAGCCGTCCGCATCCGCCTCGCGCAGCACCACGATGCCGGCCCGGGTGTCGGCGAGCTGGGGGCGATAACGCGGGTTGGACAGGAACGCGAGCTGGTCGCGCGTGGCGCCGGCGAGCGTCGCAACTCCGGACACCGGAGTGTCCGAGGCACCGTGGACGACCAGGCCGAAGCGCTGCGCGAGCGCTTCGGCGGTATGGCGGGGCTGCTGCGTGTCGGTCATCGGTCGCGCTGGATCAGAACGCACCGCCGAAGGTGAACTGCAGACGCTCGACTTCGTCGCCCTGCTTGATCAGCTCACCCGATCCGCCGCGCACTTCCTTCTGCTGACGCAGCGGATAGGAATAGCTGATCGAGATTGGGCCAACAGGCGCGCGCCACATCAGGGCGACGCCTGCAGAGGCTCGCAGTTCTTTCGCATCCCAGCTGTCGACATCCTTGTAGACGTTGCCGAAGTCGACGAACGCCGAGATGCGCGCGGCCGGGGACTTGATCAGCGACGGGAAGAACATTTCCGCCGAGCCGATCGTCTTGACCGCGCCGCCGATGGGCTGCAGGAACGAGCTGTTGAACGCCGCTTCACGCGGGCCCAGCGTGTTGTCGCGGAAACCGCGCACGGAACGCGGGCCGCCCGCATAGAAGTTCTCATAGAACGGCAGGCCGCTGGCAGTGATCGTGCGAATGTAGTCGTTCGACGTGAGGTCGCAGGGGTCGCTCGGAGGAGCCCCCGGCACCTGGGTATCGACGGTGCCGTCACCATTGCTGTCTACAAAAGTCGGCCCGGTGAAGCACACGTTGCGTACGATGTCGCTGCCGTAGCTGTCGCCGTAGCCGAGCTCGGCGCGCGTGTTGAGCACCAGGTGGCGATTGATCGGCCAGTACTTCGAGATCTCGTAGTTGAGCTTGTAGTACTCAGCGCTTGACCCAGGCAGGGTGGTCTCGAGCGACACGCGCTGCATCATGCCGCGCGTCGGCTGCAGGTAGTCGTTGCGGGTGTCGCGCGCCCATGCCAGCTCGCTGCGCCAGGCGTGGAAGGTGCGCGAGCCGAACGCGTCGACATAGTCGACGATCGATTCCGGCGAGCTGCCACGGAAAGTGAAGATCTGGTTGCGGTCGATACCGAGCAGCAGCGAGATCGAGTCGTTCTCGGTCAGCGGGATACCGAGCACCGTCTGCGCCGCGGCGCTGGTGGACGAATACTGCGCAGTGTTGAACTCGGAGTTGTCGAATTCGCGCCACCACAGGTTGTACCCCAGCGACATGCCGCCGTCGGTGAAGTACGGATTCATGAAGGAGAACGAATAGCGCTGCAGGTACACGTTGCGCTGCGCTTCCACCGATACCCGGTTGCCGCTGCCAAGGAAGTTGTTCTGCGACAGCTGCACGGACGTGGTGACACCGGCGAGCTGCGAATAGCCGAGACCGAACACGAAGCTGCCCGAGGTGGTCTCGGTGACGCTGAACACCACATCGACTTCATCGTTGCTGCCGGGCACGGGCTGGCTTTCGACATTGACGCTGCCGGACTCGAAGTAACCCAGGCGCTGCAGGCGGACCTTGGAGCGGTCTACCGCGGCCTGCGAATACCAGCTGCCCTCGAACTGGCGCATTTCGCGGCGCATCACTTCGTCCGAGGTACGGCTGTTGCCCTTGAACTGGACGCGGCGCACCTGCACGCGCGGCCCCGGCACGACCTGCAGATTGATCGCAACGGTGCGGTTCTCGCGGTCGACCTCCGGAATCGGATTCACCTGCGCGAACGCATAGCCGATGTTGCCGAGCGTGGCGACGATCGCATCGGAGCTCAGCTCCAGCAGCGCGCGCGAGAACACCTGGTCCTTCTGTACGAAGACGCGGCTTTCGATCTCTTCCTTCGGCAGCACCGTGCTGCCGGTGATCTGCACATCCGACACCTTGTAGATCTCGCCTTCGGTGATGCCGGCGGTGATGAACATGTCGGCCTTGTCGGGGCTGATCGACACCTGGACGCTGTCCTCGCTGAAATCGATGTAGCCGCGGTCGAGGTAGAAGTTGTGCAGCTTCTCGCGGTCGCCCTCGAGCTTCTCGCGCGAATACTGGTCGTCGCGGCGGTACCAGCTGAGCCAGTTGGACTCGCCCGATTCCCAGTTGTCGGTCAGCGTATCGAGGTCGTAGATCTCGTTGCCGACGATATTGATGTGCCGGATCTTGGCCGCCTTGCCTTCTTCGACGTTGATCGCGATGTCGACGCGGTTGCGGTCGAGGCGCGAGACGGTCGGGGTGATCTTGACGTTGTACTTGCCGCGGTTGTTGTACTGGCGCACCAGCTCCTGGGTCACCCGGTCGAGGTCGAGGCGGTCGAAGGTCTCGCCTTCGGACAGGCCGATCTCGGTCAGGCCCTTGGTCAGGTCTTCGGTCTTGATGTCCTTGTTGCCGGTCAGCGTCAGGCGGTTGATCGCCGGCCGCTCGGTGACCGTGAACACAAGGATGTCGCCCTGGCGCGCGACCTGGATGTCCTCGAAGAAGCCGGTGCGGTACAGCGCGCGTACCGCATCGCTGATGCGGGTCGAGTTGACCGTGTCGCCACGTTCGACCGGGAGGTAGGTGAATACCGTGCCCGCACCGATGCGCTGCAGTCCATCGACGCGGATGTCGCTGACGGTGAAGCTGCTGGCGCTCGCGGGGGCCAGGGGGGGCAGGGCAGCGGGCGCCGGCGCGGCGACAGGTGCGTTCGCGGCCGTCTGGGCCCATGCCGGCGCGGCGATCACCGTGGCGAGGGCGAGGGCAAGCAGTCGGCGGTCAGGCATTCGCGTCATCTTTGAATCCGGGTAGGGGAGTGGTTCCGGCGCGGTGTGCGCGGCGGAATCCGGGTCGGGCAGGTGTCAGCGCACGAGTTGGAGGATGTCGTTGTAGAACGCCAGGCCCATCAGGCTGGCCAGCAGGGCCAAGCCGACATATTGCCCGGCCACCATCGCGCGCTCGCTGACCGGGCTGCCTTTGACCAACTCGATAAGGTAATACAACAGGTGTCCCCCATCCAGCAGCGGGATGGGGAGGAGGTTCAGGATCGCCAGGCTCAGCGACAGCAGGGCGAGGATCGTCAGGTACCACGCAGGCCCCTGACCGGCATAGGTATTGGCGGCGCGGGCGATCGTGATCGGGCCCGCGACGGTGTTCTCGATGGCCACCCGGCCGCTGAAGGCGCGGCCGATCATGCCGACCAGTTGACCGGTCAGGTGGCCGACTTCATGGAACGCCGCCGGTATCGACGCCAACACGCCGTATTGCTGCATCGCGTCTTTCGGCGGCAACGGTTGGTTGCGGGGCGGCGCGATGCCGAAGGCCCAGTATTCGCCCCTTCCGTCGGGCAGTTCCATGCGCTTGGGCGTCATTTCCAGCGCCAGGCGTTCGCCGTCGCGTTCCACCTCGACCATCGCCTGGCCGCCGCGGTCGCCGAGCGTCTGCACCAGCGGCCCGATGTCTTCGAACACGCGCACCTGGCTGCCGTCGATGGCGGTCAGCCGGTCGCCTTCGGCCAGCACGCCCCATGCCGCGGAACCCGGTTCGACGCTGCCCACGACCGCGGGCAGCAGCAGATGCCGCGGCCACAGGCCGATCGCGGGCGTGATGCGCCGCTGGTCGAAGCCTTCGGGCAACTCGGACAGCCGCAGTTCGCGAACGACTGCGCGGTCGCGTTCGTCGGTCACGCGCAGCGTGACGTCCTCCCGGTCGAGTGCAGCGGGCAGCAGTGCCAGCTGCACCTCCATCCACGTCGGCGTCTCGCGATCACCGACCGCATCGATATGGTCGCCCGCGCGCAGCCCCGAGGTTTCGGCGATGCCGCTGGCCTGGCCGACGACGGGCGCGTAATCGGGGCGTCCGATCACAAACATCGCCCACAGCAGGGCGACGCACAGGATCAGGTTGGCGATCGGGCCAGCGGCGACGATGGCGATCCGCTTCCACACCGACGCGCGATTGAATGCCTCGTGCGCGTCGGCTTCCGGCACTGGGCTCTCGCGCTCGTCGAGCATCTTGACGTAGCCGCCCAGCGGGATCATCGCGATCTGGTAGACCGTGCCGTCCTTGCCGCGGCGCGACCACAGCGCGCGACCGAACCCGACCGAGAACCGCAGCACGCGCACGCCGCACCGGCGCGCGACCCAGTAGTGGCCGAACTCGTGGAAGGTCACCAGCACGCCGAGGCTCACGATCAGCCACCACACCGAGCCGAAAAATTCAGACATCACGCTTGCTCAATGGATGGCACCGGAGTCGATCGCCTGCGTGGCGGCACTGCGCGCGCGCGCGTCGGCATCGCACAGCACGGCCAGCGACGCCGCGTCGGCGGCGGGAAGCGTGTCGAGCACGTGCTCGACCAGCGTGGGAATGGCTAGAAAACGCAGTTGCCCCTGAAGAAAGGCTGAAACCGCCACCTCGTTCGCCGCGTTCAGCAGCGCAGGCGCGGTGCCGCCCGCCGCCAATGCGCCGCGTGCCAGCGCGAGGCAGGGAAATGCGTCGGTATCCGGCGCCTCGAAATCGAGGCGGCCGTGGCGGAGCAGATCCAGGCCTGCTACGCCGGAGGCGATGCGATCCGGATATCCAAGCCCGACGGCGAGCGCGGTGCGCATGTCGGGCAATCCGAGCTGCGCCAGGGTGGAACCGTCGATGAACTCGACGAAGGAGTGCACCAGGCTCTGTGGGTGCACCAGCACGTCGAGGCGCTCGACCGGCATCGCGAATAGATGGTGCGCCTCGATCAGTTCCAGTCCCTTGTTCATCAGCGTGGCGGAGTCGACCGAGATCTTCGGTCCCATCGACCACTTTGGATGCGCGACCGCCTGCGCCGGCGTCACGTTGGCGAGCGATGCGCGGTCGCGACCGCGGAACGGGCCACCGGATGCGGTCAGGATGATGCGCGCAACGCCGCTGCAGTCACCGTCGGCTGGCAGGCATTGATGGATCGCGTTGTGCTCGCTGTCGATCGGCACGATGGTGGCGCCCGCATCGCGTGCGGCCTGCATCATCAGCGCGCCGGCCAGCACCAGCGATTCCTTGTTGGCCAGCAGCACGCGCTTGCCGGCGCGCAGCGCGGCGAGCGTGGAGTCGAGCCCGGCCGCGCCGACGATCGCGGCGACGACGGTGTCGCAGGCGCCCGCATCGCTGGCGAGCGCATCGAGTGCGGGCATGCCGGCGTGGGGCGTGGTGTCGAGTTTGGCGTCGCGCAATGCAGCCGCCAGTGCGTCGAGCAGCGTCGGATCGGCAATCACAGCATGATCCGGCCGATGCGCCACGCACAGCGCGACCAGGGCATCGACGTTCCGGCCTGCCGCCAGCACGCTCGCGCGCAGGCGATCGGGATGCCGGTCGATGACATCCAGCGCCGAGGTGCCGATCGAGCCGGTGGCACCGAAAACCGCGACCTTGCGGATCATGCGCGGCACGTCCGGCCGCGGCACACGAATACGGACTGCATCGTCAGAAGCCGAGCCAGATCTGGCCGAACGCGAACACCGGCAGCGCGGCCAGCACGCTGTCAAGGCGGTCGAGCACGCCGCCGTGACCGGGAATCAGGGTGCCCGAATCCTTGGCGCCGACATGCCGCTTGAGCAGGCTTTCGAACAGATCACCGACGACCGAAGCCAGCACGGTCAGCACCGCGACCAGCGCGACCAGGGGCAGTTGCGCGACGGTCGCGCCTGCCAGCGGTGCGAAGGCCACCGCGACGATCACGCCGGCGACGACGCCACCCGCCAGGCCTTCAACGGTCTTGTTGGGGCTGATGCGCGGCGCGAGCTTGCGCTTGCCGAACTTGCGACCCGCGAAATACGCGCCGGTATCGGTGGCCCAGACGATCGCCAGGGCCAGTAGCAGCCAGCGGTTGCCGTGACCGCCGTTTTCGCCGGCGTGGATCACGCACAGCGCGGCCCAGGCCGGGATCACCGCCAGCGTGCCAGCGGCGAGCTTGAACACACGGGCCTTGGTGTCGTGATCGGAGGCGAAATCGTAATGACGCAGCCACAGCGTCGCCAGCAGCCACCAGCCGACGCCGATCATCGCGAGGATCTTCAGCAGCACCAGCGAACCGCCGCCGGTCGCCGAGGCCCAAACGATCGCCACCATCAGCAACAGGTTCAGCGCCAGCAGCGCGGTGCGTGCCAGCGTGTCGTCGATGTCGCTCAGCCGCAGCCATTCCCACAATGCGGTGAGGAAAATGATCGCCGAGACGGCGGCCATCCAGGGTGTGTTGAGCAGCAGCACGGCGGCGATGGCAACGGGCGCCATCAGCAGGGCCGCGAGGATGCGGGTCGATGTCATGGGTGGCCCTCCCCGGGCGGTGCGTCCTGTGCGAAGGCGATCTGCTCGCCCGTCAGCCCGAAGCGTCGCTCGCGCGAAGCGTAGACCTGTAGCGCCTGCTCGAGTTCCGCGACCCCGAGTTCGGGCCACAAGGTCTCGGTGAACCACAGCTCGGTGTAGGCAAGCTGCCACAACAGGAAATTGCTGATGCGCAGGTCGCCGCCGGTCCGGATGAAGAGATCCGGTGCCGGCAGATCGGCCAGCGCCACGCGAGCACCGAGCGCGGCCTCATCGATCTGATCGGGGCGCAGCCGACCGGCCGCGACATCCTCGGCCAGCGAACGAGCGGCCTGCGCGATGTCCTGGCGCCCGCCGTAACTTGCCGCAACCGCCAGCGTCAGGCGCGTATTGCCGGCGGTCAGCCTTTCGGCCGCCGCCATGCGACCCCGGATGGCGTCGCTGAAACGCCCGCGCTCACCGATGAAGCGCAATCGCACGCCGCGGCGATGCAACTCTCCAACCTCACGGTCGAGGGCGCCGAGAAAGAGCTTCATCAGCGCACCAACTTCTTCGTCGGGGCGGCCCCAGTTCTCGCTGGAAAACGCGAACAGGGTGAGTACGCCGACGCCGCGTTCGAGGCAGAAATCGATGCAGAGATTGACCGTGCGTGCGCCGGCGCGATGGCCGATCGCACGTGGGCGCTTGCGGCGCGCCGCCCAGCGCCCGTTGCCATCCATGATGACGGCGATATGGCGCGGGACGGTCCCGGTCGGAATCGGAGCGTTCATGCGGACCGCGGCCAGGCCGTCAGACCGACATCAGTTCCTGTTCCTTGGTCTTGACCACCTCGTCGACGTCCTTGATCGCCGCGTCGGTGATCTTCTGGATCTCGTCCTCGCTGCGGCGCTCGTCGTCCTCGGAGATCAGCTTCTCCTTGAGAAGTTCCTTGATCTGCTGGTTGGCATCGCGGCGGATGTTGCGGATGGCGACCTTGCTGTCCTCGCCCTCGCTGTGCACGACCTTGGACAGGTCGCGGCGACGCTCTTCGGTCAGCGCAGGCAGGTTGAGCCGGATCGTGGTGCCAGCGGTATTCGGAGTCAGACCGAGGTCGGAGCCGAGAATCGCCTTCTCGATCGCGCCGACGATCTGCTTTTCCCACGGCGTGATCATCAGCGAGCGGGCATCGGACACCACCACGCTGGCGACCTGGTTCAGCGGCATGTCCGAACCGTGGTAGTTGACCTTGATGTTGTCGACCAGGGCGGTGGACGCGCGCCCGGTCCGTACCTTGACCAGCGTGTGCTTGAGCGCCTCGACGCTCTTGGCCATGCGGGTCTGGGTGTCTTTCTTGATGTCGTTGAGCATGGGCAGCCCCGGTCCGTGTGCGAATCGGACGATTATAAGCGTCCGGGGCCGACGACGGGGCCGGGTGATGCCGCAGCGCGGCGCAGGGCCGCGCAGGAGGGGCTCAGCCGCGGCCCTGCACCAGCGTGCCGATCGGCTCACCGCGCAGGATGCGCAGCAGTACGCCGGCCTGGCTCATGTCGAAGATGCGCAGCGGCAGATCCGAGTCGCGCGCGAGCGCGAATGCCGCAGTGTCCATGACCTCGAGCCCCTGGCGCAGGACTTCATCGTAGGTCAGGCGGTCGTAGCGCTTCGCATCCGGCACCTTCTTCGGGTCGGCGTCATAGACACCATCGACCTTGGTCGCCTTCAGCAACAGGTCCGCGCCGATCTCGATGCCGCGCAGCGCGGCGCCCGAGTCGGTGGTGAAGAACGGGCTGCCGACACCGGCGGCGAAGATCGCGATGCGGCCCTTTTCCAGATGACGGATCGCGCGGCGGCGGATGTAGTCCTCGCAGACATCGTTGATCTTGATCGCGCTCATGACGCGCGCGCGCGCGCCGCGCTTCTCCAGTGCGTCCTGCATGGCGAGCGCATTGATCACGGTCGCGAGCATGCCCATCTGGTCGCCGGTCACCCGGTCCATGCCGGCCGCAGCCAGGCCTGCGCCGCGGAAGATGTTGCCGCCGCCGATGACCAGACCCACCTCGGCGCCGGCCTTCTGCGCTTCGATCACCTCATCGGCCAGCCGCCCAATGACCTTGGGATCGATCCCGTAATCCTCGTCGCCCATCAGGGCCTCGCCGGACAACTTGAGCAGGACGCGGCGGTAGGCGAGAGGGGCAGACGACATGCGGTGACTCCGGGGGCGAGGACGGTGCGGATTCTAGGGGATCGCCGCGGGCCGTGCGCGAACCTGATGTCAGGTTTCCGTTCTGTATGCCGGGGGCGGGGCAATGACGTTGCCGGATCGGGGCGTTCCTTAACCTGGGCGCGCCGATCGCCGGACGCCGCAGCCGCATTGCGTTCCGGGCGGGGCGGTGTGCGGGCGGTGCCCGTGTGAATCGACGGGCATGACAGACGTAGTACCGGCATACGTCGTCGCGCAGCGGGCCGCGTCGAAGCGGAAGCACTGCCTCCCGTAGGCCCGGCGCGATTGGCGTCTTGCGTGCGCGCCGCTTGCGGGTCTTACGAGCGACCTGGCGTGTTCGAACCGGAAGTCTGCGCCGCATCAGAATCGGCGTCATCGCCGTCCACTTCCCGTGGCACTTCCTCGACCGTGCCGTCGGCATGAACGCGGCGCTCGAAGCTTGGTCCGGAGATCAACGCGGCATCGTTGCCCTCTGCAGAGCGGTTGTTGTCATCGGCGTAGTCGTCGCCGCGGGACGCCTTCCGATCGTTGACTGCGACATGGTCGGCTTGCTGGGCCTGATCGGGAGCGGTGGCGGACTTGGTTGTCTTGGAGGTCATGGCTGCGGAGTCTCATGATGCGGGCATTCAAACCTGGCGCAGCCTCTGCCCAGATGCTGTGAACATGGCAGGCACATGCCCGCACAGCGCGTCAGCGCTGGCTGCAAAAACAAGTTCGAAACGTCCTTTCAGAATTTTCTCAATGACGCGTTCGGCCCCTGCCACGGCATGCTGAGGCTTCTGGAAGTGCACGAGTCACAGCGTTGCGGAAGACCGACAGATCCGGGATGGACGCCACAGCCAAGCGCGTGCGGCGACTTCGATCCGTGCGCGCGATGCGCAACATGGGCATCTGGCTCGGGATTGCCATCACCGTAGGGCTGTGCGCGCTGGTGCTGCTGGACCGGCAGGCGCGACTGGACGGAGCCTCGCGGCAGAGCATGGCGTTGGCATCGGGCGTGGATCGCCTGCTGCATTACGAACTGCGCAACATCCAGCGGGCGATGGTGGGCGTCCTCGCCGCACAGGCTGTGGACGCGGAGGCGCTTGCGCAGGGGACGTCGGGGCTCGATGCCTGGATCCAGGGTGTGGTCGACCGTCATGATGAACTCGACGACATCCTGCGCTTCGATGCGGACAGCGTTCCCGATGCGGGCGTCGACGGGCGTCTCACCGCATGGCTCCAGACCCTGGAACCGACCGATGCACCGCTGTCCGCCGGGCCGCTGCTGCCGACAGATCGGGGCTGGCTGCTACCGCTTGCGGTGCCGCTGCGTGAGGGCGGGTGGGTGGTGGCGATGTTCCGTACCGGCGAGCTCGACAGCATGGTCAGTGCGCTCGACACCGGGCGGGACGGCAGCGCGACGATCTTCACGCAGGACGGCACCGTCGTGGCGCGCTTCGGTCAAGCCGGCCCGCATATCGGCAGGCAGGTCGAACTCCCCAAGGATGCACTGCACGTCGGAGGCCGTTTCAGCCAGCAGTTGATCAGCCCGCTCGACGGCGTCGAACGTATGGTGACCTTCAGCAATACCAGCGCGTTTCCCTTCGTCGTCAGTGCTGGAATCGGGCTGCATGAAGCGCTGGCGCAATGGCGGATCTACGCGTTCTGTGCATTGGTGCTGGCGCTGATGTACTGGCTGGTGCTCGCTGCGGTTGTGCGCCGCGCGCGCAGGGACGAGGGCGCGCGCGAGGCGCTGATGGCGGAGCTCGAAGCGCAGGCTGAGTGGCTCCAGCAGGCGCAGCTCGCTTCGGGCACCGGCGTCTGGCGCCTGTTTCCGCGTACCGGCCGTGTCCGTGCGACCAAGGAGATGGCTGCGCTGTACGGGCTCGAAGGTGGCGGAGACCTGATCCCTGCCCAGACATTCATCGACCGCATCCATGACGCCGACCGGGCACGGGTCGCGGCCGAGCTGGAAGTCTCGCAGACCGATGGCCAGCCCTTCGAGCAGGAATACCGCGTGTCGTTGCCCGGCGGTCAAGTGCGCTGGCTCAAGGTGCGCGGCGCAATCGTCGGCGACGGCGAAGAGCCGGTGATGACCGGCACCGCGCTCGACGTGACCGAGCAACGCGACGCGCAGCAGCGCATTGCACGCGCCGAACTGCAGTTCCGGCACATCTTCGAACGCAATCCCTTGCCCGCCTGGGTGTACGACCTCGAAGACCTGGGTTTTCTGGCAGTCAATGAGGCTGCGGTGGAGACCTACGGCTACAGCCGCGAAGACCTGCTGCACATGACGGCCACCGAACTGCTCGCGCCCGAGGATCAGGCCGCCGGCCGGGAGGCACTGGTGCCCGGAGGCGGAGATGACGCGCAGGCGCGCCCGTGGACGCTGAGGACACGCGATGCGCGGCATATCGAGGTGCGCGTGCACGCGCGCACCATCGAGCTCGATGGTCGGCCTGCGCGGCTTGTGCTGGCCGAGGACATCAGCGCGCGCATGAGCTACGAGCGAGACCTCGCCTGGCGCGCAGACCATGACCCGACCACCGGCATGCTGACGCTCGCCGCACTCGCGGACCGGCTCGATTCGCATTGCGCTGCCGATGGCGGCGCGGGGTTCGCGATCGCCTGCGTGCAATTGCGCGATCTCGAACTGATCGCACCCACGCTGGGCCGCCGCGCCGGCGAGAACATCCTGTGCGCGGCCGCGGGGCGCTTCAATCAGGTCGCCCAGCGCTTTGGCACCTGCGGCTACATGCCTTCCGAGACTTTCGTCGTCGCAGCGCTTGACCCCCGTGAGCTGGATGCGATGGTCGCGGCGTTGCTGGATGCGATTGGCCTGCCGGTCGAGGCCGAGGGCGGCACCTTCATCCTGGAAGCGTGGATCGGGCTCGCCAGCGGGCCCTGCGAGGAGGGCGGCGCGGAAAAGGTCATCGGCCACGCCGCGCTGGCCGCGCTGCATGCGCGTCGCGAGCACCTGCAGCTCGTCCGCTACAGCGCCGCGATGGCCGAGCAGGCGTCGGCCCGGCTGGCGATGGTGCGGCAATTGCGGCAGGCGCACGAGCGCGGCGAGTTCGAACTGCATTTCCAGCCCATCCACCGCCTGTGCGACGGCAGCGTCGCCGCGATCGAGGCACTGCTGCGCTGGCGTCACGCCGATGGCAGCTATACGCCGCCCGCCCAGTTCATTCCGCTGTGCGAGGAGTCCGGCCTGATCGTGCCGATCGGCGGCTGGGTGCTGGAGGAAGCCGCGCGCATGCATGCGCGCCTGAAGGCGGCCGGTCACGGGGATGTGGCGATCGCGGTCAATGTCTCGGCCGTGCAGTTCGAGTCGGGCATGTGTCCGGAGTCGATCCGGCACCTGTTCGAGCGTCATGCGCTGCCGCCGCGCGCACTGCATCTGGAATTGACCGAAAGCGTGCTGCTGCGCCACCCCGACGACGTGCGCGCGTTGATGGGCACCTTGCGCAGCGAGGGCCTGTGTCTGTCGATCGACGACTTCGGAACCGGCTTCTCCAGCATGGCCTATCTGCGCGAGCTGCCGCTCGATCATCTGAAGATCGACCGGGCGTTCGTGGACGACGTCACCCGCGACCCGCGCAGCGCCGCGATCTGTCGCGCGATGATCGCGCTGGGGCATGGCCTGGGCCTGACGGTCATCGCCGAGGGTGTCGAGGATGCGCGGCAGCTCGACTGGTTGCGTGCGCATGGCTGCGATCAGGCGCAGGGTTACCACCTCGGGCGACCGATGCCGATGGACGCCTTGCTCGATGCAATGGCGACAGACACCCGCGTCATCGGCTGACCGGTGATCGGAGGTGGCCTGGGCGCGGGCCTCACCGCGCGCGCGGCGTGCCTGCACGCGAGCGGATAGCGCGGGTCGGGTGTACCGCGGGCGGAGGACGACGCCGGATCGCTCGCACGGGGTGAGCGCGCGGATCTGCAACTGCGGCCTCTGGACGCGGCGCATCCGTCGGATTTCGCCGTGGCGGTCCTGCCCTCGCTGCCAGCCTGGTCTGCGCATCCCTCGCGCGCGTCGACAGTCACCGTAGACGGCATTGTCGGCAAGCGCGAGGGCGTGCTGGTGGATACGGCCATGCACCCCGCTGCTACGGGCGGCAAATCCACCGGTCGCGGGCACGCAGGGCCGCACGCAGGCAACGGAGCAGCCTGTGCGCAGGGGGCGGGCGCGGTTGCTCGCCTCCGACGTCAGAGACGCAAGCCGATCGCCGCCGCGTCGCCCGGCATTCCGAAATGGAAGCCCTGCAGCGATGTGCATCCCAGTTCGGTCAGCAGGCGCTGCTGCGCTTCGGTTTCCACACCCTCGGCGATCACCGACAGGTTCAGCGTGCGGCCGAGCGCGATGATTGCCGAGACGATCGCGGCGTCCTCGCTGCCGGCGACCAGATCCTTGACGAACGCGCGATCGATCTTGAGTTCGCTGGCCGGCAACCGCTTGAGGTACAGCAGGCTGGAATAGCCGGTGCCGAAATCGTCGATCGAGATCTGCACGCCGAGCGCCGACAAGCGCTGCAGGATTACCAGACTCGCTTCGGGGTCGTGCATCGCGGTCGATTCGGTGATTTCCAGCACCAGCGACGACGGCGGCATGCCGTGGCGTGCGAGTGCCTCCTTGATCTTGCCGAGCAGGCCCGGCGAGCGGAACTGGGTGGCCGACAGGTTCACCGAGACAGTCGGCACGGTGCGACCCGCCGCCCGCCATTCCATCAACTGACGGCAGCCCTCGTTGATGACCCAGCGGCCGATCTCGAGGATCAGTCCGGTCTTCTCGGCCAGGGGGATGAACGTGTCCGGCATCACCAGTCCGCGCTCGGGATGGTGCCAGCGCAGCAACGCTTCGACGCCGATCAGCGGGCCGTCGGGCGCGCGCAGTTTGGGCTGGTAGTTGAGCGTGAACTGGTTCAGCGCCAGCGCCCGGCGCAGATCCTGGATCAGGGCGAGCTCGGCGTGGGCACCGCGATTCATCGATGGCTCGAAAAAACAGTAGGCGTTGCGACCCTGGTCCTTGGCCGAGTACATCGCGGCGTCTGCGTTCGCCATCAGTTCGCGCGCGCTGGCGCCGTCGGCGCCGAAGATCGCGATACCGATGCTGCCGGTCACGTGGAGGTCGCCGCCCTCGATCTGCACCGGCATCGCCACCGTCTGCAGCAGCTTGTCGGCGAGCGACGCGGCATCGCCGGGGTCCCGGATGTCGGCGAGCACGACGAACTCGTCTCCGCCCAGCCGCGCGAGTGTGTCCTCCGCGCGGATCTCGGCGGCGAGATGCCGCGCGACCTGCAGCAGCAGACGGTCGCCGACCGGATGGCCATAGGCATCGTTGACCGCCTTGAATCCGTCGAGATCGACGAAAAGCAGCGCGAACCGGTGGCCGTTGCGCACCGCGCGACGGATCGCGTGTTCGAGGCGGTCCTCGAGCAGGAGGCGGTTGGGCAGCTTGGTCAGATTGTCGTGCAGCGCGAGATAGGTGAGCTCCTGGTTGGCTTTTTTCAGCGAATGACTGAGCAGCGCAGTGCGCTCCTGCATGCGCCGGTCCAGGATCGAAGTCGTCAGCGCCATGCCCAGGATCGCGAACGTCGTCGCACCGACCAGGCTTGCAAGCCATTGCGGCGAGATGCCGCCGGCAATCGCGGCCCCGCAAATGCTGCCTTCTGGAAAGCGCGCCGCAGCCATACCCGTGTAGTGCATACCGACCACCGCCACGCCCATCACCAGTGCCGCCAGGCCGCGTGCACGCGTCACGCCCGCACCTTCCCGGCGCAGCGAGAACGCGATCCACAGCGCTGCGCCGGCCGCGACGATGGCGATCAGGACCGACAGCGCGAACCAGCCCGGGTGGTAATCGATGCCGGGCTGCATGCGCATGGCGCCCATGCCGACGTAGTGCATCGCAGCGATGCCCGCGCCCAGGATGAGCGCGGCGACGCCGAGCGTGCGCATGGGCAGGTGGCGTGCGGAGATCACGTGGAGCGCATAGGCGGAACTGCAGATCGCGATCAGCAGCGAGTACAGCGTCACCGCCAGATCGTATCCCTGCGGGATCGGCAACTCGAACGCGAGCATGCCCAGGAAGTGCATCGACCAGATGCCGAAGCCCATCGCGACTGCGCCGCCGATCAGCCAGCTGCGCGATGCCCAGCCGTCGCTCGCGGCGATGCGGCCGGCCATGTCGAGGGCGACATAGGACGCGAACGCCGCGACGACATAGGAGATGACCACGAGCAGTGGGTTGTAGGTACCGACGAGCATGACTGGACCGGGGAAGGGCGGGGGGCTGCACCTCGATAGCAACCGCCGTGCCAAGCTTCAGCCAGGTCGGTGTTCGGTACGTGGCGGCCTTTCCATGAACGAACGCCGCAAACACAAGACCCGGCCATAAGGCCGGGTCAGTTTGTGACGCAGTCAGCGGATGTCCCGGCCGCGCGCCGGTCCCGACGTCAAAATTCAGACGACGTCCGGCTCGCTGAAGGCCTCGGGCTCGTCCTCGGCCGAGCCGATCGGGATGCAGCTGCAGAACACGTTCTTGTCGCCGTGCACGTTGTCGACACGCGCGACCGGCGGCCAGTACTTGGTGTGGCGCAGCGTCGCGAGCGGGAATGCGGCCAGTTCGCGCGGGTAGGCGTGGGTCCACTCGCTGGCGGTGACCTGCATCGCCGTGTGCGGCGCGTGCTTGAGCGGATTGTCCGCAGCGTCCAGGCGGCCGTCCTCGATCGCGCGGATCTCGTCACGGATCTGGATCATCGCGTCGATGAAACGATCGAGTTCGTGCAGCGACTCGCTTTCGGTCGGTTCGACCATCAGCGTGCCGCTGACCGGGAAGCTCAGCGTCGGCGCATGGAAGCCGAAGTCGATCAGACGCTTGGCCACGTCCTCGGCGCTGATGCCGGTCGCGTCCTTGATCGGGCGCAGGTCGAGGATGCACTCGTGCGCGACGAGATCGTTGCGGCCGGTGTAGAGCGTCGGGTAGTGCGGCGCCAGGCGCTTGGCCACGTAGTTGGCGTTGAGCAGCGCGACCTGGGTGGCGCGGCGCAGGCCGTCGGCGCCCATCATCGCGATGTACATCCAGCTGATCGGCAGGATCGAGGCCGAGCCGAAGGTCGCCGCCGACACCATGCCGACCGCGCCGTCGCCGCCGAGCGCGCGCGGCAGGTAGGGCGCCAGGTGCGACTTGACCGCGCATGGGCCGACGCCCGGGCCGCCGCCGCCGTGTGGAATGCAGAAGGTCTTGTGCAGGTTCAGATGACTGACGTCGGAGCCCCACTTGCCCGGCTTGGCCACGCCGACGAGGGCGTTCATGTTGGCGCCGTCGGTGTACACCTGGCCGCCGTGCTGGTGGACGATGTCGCAGATCGCGACCACGTCCTCCTCGAACACGCCGTGCGTGGACGGGTAGGTGATCATCAGCGCGGCCAGGCGATCGGAGTATTTCTCGGCCTTGGCGCGGATGTCGTCGATGTCGACGTTGCCGTCCTTGTCGCAGCGGGTCACGACCACGGTCATGCCGACCATCTGCGCGGATGCGGGATTGGTGCCATGCGCGGATTCGGGAATCAGGCAGATGTCGCGATGGCCCTGGCCCTGCGCCTGCTGGTAGGCGCGGATCGCGAGCAGGCCGGCGAACTCGCCCTGCGCGCCGGAGTTGGGCTGGAAGCTCACCGCATCGTAGCCGGTGATCTCGACCAGCATCGCTTCCAGGCCGTCGATCAGCTCGGTGTAGCCCGAGGTCTGGTCGGCCGGCGCCAGCGGATGAATGTTGGCGAACTCGGGCCACGTGACCGGAATCATCTCGGCGGTCGCGTTGAGCTTCATCGTGCACGAGCCCAGCGGGATCATCGTGCGGTCCATCGCCAGGTCGCGATCAGCCAGGGTGCGCATATAGCGCAGCAGTTCGTGTTCGCTGTGGTGGGTGTTGAACACCGGATGGGTCATGAATTTTGTGTCGCGCGCGAGCGCCGTCGGCAGCGCATCGGCGGTCGCAGCGTCGAGTGCTTCGATGTCGGCGTCCGCGTCGAACAGCTTCGCCAGGGCGACCACTTCATCGCGCGTCGTGGTCTCGTCGAGGCTGATGCCGACCGACGCGCCGTCGATCGCGCGCAGGTTGAAGCCGGCATCGCGCGCCTTGGCGTGCAGTGCATCGGCGTCGACGCCAGTCACGTGCAGCGTGTCGAAGAACGCATCGCCGACCGTGACGCCGGCCTTGCCGAGCGCGGCGGCGAGGATCGACGCGAAGCGGTGCGTGCGGCGGGCGATGCGGGTCAGGCCATCTGGGCCGTGGTAGACGGCGTACATCGACGCCATCACCGCCAGCAGCACCTGTGCGGTGCAGATGTTCGACGTCGCCTTCTCGCGGCGGATGTGCTGCTCGCGCGTCTGCAGCGTCAGGCGATAGGCCTGGTTGCCGGCCGCGTCGACCGACACGCCGATCAGGCGGCCCGGCATCGAGCGCTTGTAGGCATCGCGGCAGGCCATGAAGCCGGCGTGCGGGCCGCCGAAGCCGAACGGCACGCCGAAGCGCTGCGAGTTGCCCACGACGATGTCGGCGCCCCAGCGGCCCGGGGCTTGGATCAGGGTCAGCGCAAGCAGGTCGGTCGCGACCGCGACGACGCCACCGCGCGCGTGCACTGCGTCGGCGACCGCCGAGTGATCCTCGATGCGGCCGAAGGTGTTCGGGTACTGCAGCAACACGCCGTAGGTGTCGGCGTCTTTGGCGTCGTCCGCTGGGCCGATCAGCAGTTCGATGCCGAGGCCGTCGGCGCGCGTGCGCAGCACGTCGAGCGTCTGCGGATGCACGTCGTCGGCGACGAAGAACACGTTGGACTTCGACTTCGCCGAACGCTTCGCCAGCGTCATCGCTTCGGCGGCGGCGGTCGCCTCGTCGAGCAGCGAGGCATTGGCGATGTCCATGCCGGTCAGGTCGGTGACCATGGTCTGGAAGTTGATCAGCGCTTCCATGCGGCCCTGTGAGATTTCCGCCTGGTAGGGCGTGTACGCCGTGTACCAGGCGGGGTTCTCGAGGATGTTGCGCAGGATGACGTTCGGCGTGTGGGTGCCGTAATAGCCCTGGCCGATCACGCTGCGCAGCACCGTGTTCTGCTTCGCCACGCCGCGGATCTTCGCCAGCGCCTCGACTTCGGTCATCGCGTCGGGCAATGCCAGCGGGCTGCGCGAGGCGATCTTGCCCGGCACGATCGCGTCGGTCATTGCATCGAGCGAGTCGTGGCCGACCACGCCGAGCATGTGGGCGATCTCGGCATCGTTCGGGCCGATGTGGCGCTCGACGAAGGCCGAATGGTGTTCGAGGTCGCGCAGGGTCGAAGCGGTCATGGCGGGCATCCGAAAAAAGGGCGGGGCTCAAGGAATGCCGGCGCATGCCCACGTCGATCCGCTCTGGACGACGATGGCCGAAGACCGCCGGTCTTCCGCGTGCCCCTCTGTCCTTTTGCCTGAGAGTTTGGAAGCAGCGCGCTTCGTGCCCCTTCGGCGCCGGGTGCGCCCTTCACGGGCCTCCGGTCTCTCCAGAGTGTTGCCGCTGCAGCGGTACTGGGCCTGAGCGATTCCGGGCGGTTGCGCCTACGGCAGGGACGCTCACAACGAGCGCCCGCTTCTCCCACTGCATACGGGGCGCAGTATACCGGCCACTCCGCGCGCCCGCGCGTGCCGTGGCGCCCGGACGGAACGCGCCGTTGCCGGGGCGTGCGCGTCGGCCGGCCTATGATGTCGCGCTTCTCGCGGCGTCTGCGCCGCGCCCGGTCCGTGAATGCGGATCTCTGCTGGTGCCCCTGATGTCCGACCCATGTTGTTCCGCCGCTGCGCTCAGTGCGGCGCCCTCTGAAACGACTGCTTTGTGCTGTGTCGCGCGGGCCCGGCGGGTGCGCGCATGAGGCAGCCGCGCATGCCGTCGATCCGGACGCTGGCCCTGTTGCTGGCAGGCTTGGCGATGTTCGGCCCGTTCTCGATCGACACCATCTTCCCGGCGTTCCCGGCGATGCGCGGCGATCTGGATGCCGACCCGGCCTCAATGCAGCAGACCATCGCGGTGTATCTGATCGCCTACGCGTTGATGAGCATCGTGCACGGGCCGCTGTCGGATGCGATCGGTCGTCGCGCGGTGATCCTCGGCGGCCTGGCGGTCTTCGTGCTGGCGTCGGTGGGCTGTGCGCTGTCGACCGATCTGACCACGCTGCTCGCGTTCCGCGCACTGCAGGGCTTGTCGGCAGGCGTGGGCCTGATCGTCGGCCGCGCGGTGATCCGCGATGTGCTGCAGGGCGACGATGCGCAGCGGTTGATGAGCCAGGTTATGATGATCTTCAGCATCGCGCCCGCCATCGCGCCGATCATCGGCGGCTGGCTGCTGGGCTGGGGGCGGTGGCCGCTGATCTTCTGGTTCCTGGTCGCGTTCTCGCTGATGTTGCTGGTGGTCACCTGGCTGTGGCTGCCGGAGACGCATCCACGTGAACACCGGATCTCGCTGGCACCGCGCCGGCTGCTGCGCGATTACGTGGCCATCGTCGTCAACAGCCGCTTCCAGCGCATTGCCGCCGCGGGTGCGTTCAATTTCTCGGCGCTGTTTCTGTACATCGCCTCGACGCCGGTCTTCGTCGTCGATGTGCTCGGGCTCAACGAGCGCCAGTTCGGCTGGTTCTTCGTGCCGATGATCAGCGGCATGATGCTCGGCTCCTGGGTGTCCGGGCGCGCGGCGGGGCGCATCACCGGCACGCGGCTGGCGAATATCGGCTTCGCCTGCAGCGGCGTCGCCATGGCCTTGAACCTCGCCTACAACCTGCTCGTCGACCAGCCCGCGATTCCATGGGCGGTGATGCCGGCGATACTCAATTCCTTCGGCATCGCGCTGACGTTTCCGATTCTCACGCTCGCCATCCTCGACATGTATCCGCGTCAGCGTGGGTCGGCCTCGTCGCTGCAGGCGTTCACCGGTCTGGTGCTCAATGCCGCAGTCGCCGGACTGCTGTCGCCGCTGGTCAGCCATCAGCCGCTGCTGCTCGCGGTGACATCGGCAGCGTTCATGCTGGTCGGCTGGATGTTCTGGCGATGGGAGCTCGCCCGTAGCCCGCGTGTGCCCGCGTGTCCGAAGAACGCGGCTTCGATGGAGCCGACAGACCAGATGTGAGAGACAAGCGTCTGACCTTGTCGATGAAGCTTCTTGGCTTCGGAAACAGCGGAACTCCAGCCGGGAATTGTTATTCGGCTCGGTCAGCACGTGCCACGACGCGGCGCTCCTCCGGCCCGGCGCAGCGCGCCATGCGTCCGCAACGACTGCGCGCCGGCGCTGCGCATGCGGTCGCGCTCACTCTTGGCTGACTCGCCGCCGCAGGCCACCCCTGGCCCGCTCTCCGCAGCACCCGGCTGAAGCCCCGCGCGAGTGTTCTGCGTGTTCCGCTTCTTCGGACAGAAAGCGTTTCGGCGCGCTCAGCGGCGGTCAGTGCCGTCTTTGAGTCCGTCATTCCGGCGAAAGCCGGAATCCATTTTGATCTGCGCGCGAATGCGAAAGCGCCGCTCATCGCAGAAAACCTAATTCAACAGATCAGGAAAGCGAACTGGCGGGCAGTGGCCGCGCCCAGCGCGCCATGGGCGAGTCGGTCGGCTTGCGCGGCACGCTGCGTGAGTGGGGAAGCGCCCGTGATGCTTTGCCGGGTCGGACACAAAGTGGGTGCGCCCGAGTCAGGGCAGGAGCCTTGGCCGAGGTGAAAGCGGCGGCTGCAGATACGCCGATGTGTTTCCGGAGTAGGGGCTCTACTCGCAAGCGTCAAAGACGACAGAAAAGAAGGGCCGGCAAAGCCGGCCCCTCCTGCTCCATGTGTGCGCTGGATCAGCCCTGCGCGGGCGTCTCCGTCGCCGGCTGCGCGGCAGGAGCAGAGGCCGGCGACTGCGCGGTGGCCGGCGCGGTCCAGCCGCAGGTCTTGCCTTCGTTCTGCTGGGTGAGCCAGGTCTGCAGAGGGGCGAAGTATTCGAGCACTGGCGCGGCGTCCATCTGTTCGCCGCCGGTCAATTCCTTCAGCGTCTGCTGCCACGGCTGGCTGTTGCCCTTCTCGAGCATTGCCCAGAACTTCTCACCGGCCGCCTTGTTGCCGTAGAAGCTGCACTCGTTCAACGGGCCGGTGTGGCCGGACGCATCGCACAGCGCCTTGTAGAACTGGAACTGCAGCACGTGCGACAGGAAGTAACGCGTGTACGGCGTATTGCCCGGCACGTGGTACTTGGCACCGGCGTCGAAGAACTCTTCGCCGCGCGCGGTCGCCGGGGCGACGCCCTGATACTGCGCCTTGAGCGACCACCACGCGCTGTTGTAGGTCTCCGGCGTGATCGAGCCGTCGAACACGCCCCAGCGCCAGCGGTCGATCATCAGGCCGAACGGCAGGAACGACACCTTCGCCAGCGCCATGCGCATCTGCGAGTTGACCAGCGATTCCTGGGTCTGCTGCTGCTCGCCGACCAGGCCGATCGACTGCAGGTACTGCGGCGTCATCGACAGCACGATGGTGTCGCCGATCGCCTCGTGGAAGCCGTCGTGCGCGCCCGACTGGAACAGCGGCGGCCGGCCGTTGTAGGCGAGGTAGTAATAGACGTGGCCCAGCTCGTGGTAGATCGTCGTGAAGTCTTCCTCGTTCGGCTTGGTGCACATCTTGGCGCGCACGTCCGGCTGGCCGTCGATCTGGATCCCCATATCCCAGGCGCTGGCGTGGCAGACCACGTCGCGGTCGCGCGGCTTCACGAACTGGGTGTTGGTCCAGAAGCTCGCGGGCAGCGCGGGCATGCCGAGCGATGTGTAGAAATCCTGCGCGCGCTCGTTCATGCGCTTGGCGTTGTCGATCTGGGCTGCGTGCGCGATGTCGGCGCGGCGATCGGAATCGATCAGTGCGTTCTCCTTGACCATCCGCTCGTTGAGTTGTGCCTGGTAGTTCTTCTCCAGCGCGCCGGTGATGTCGAGATCACCCGCGTTGGGATAGGGCTGCAGCACGTCCCAGAGGTTGCCCCAGTCCTGCTGCCACATGTTGCCCATCAGATGCGCCGGCAGCAGGCCGCCGTCGACGGTGCCGCGTCCGGGATAACGCGCTTCCAGGCGCGTGCGCGTGTAGCAGTGCAGCTGCTCGTACAGCGGCTTGACCTGGTTCCACAATCGATCGGTCTCGGCGGCGAGTTCGGCCGGCGGCATGTCGTAGCCCGAGCGCCAGGCTTCGCCGGCGTCGGCAAAACCGAGATCCCGCGCGCCTTCGTTGACCAGTTCAACGAAGCGCGTGTAGTCGCCGCGCATCGGCTGGGCGATGGTGTGCCAGCCCTGCCAGGCGTCGAGCTGTGCGTCGTAGTCGCGGCTGCTGCGCAGCACATCTTCGAGCTGGCCGAGCTGACGGCACTGGCGCGCCTCGCCTTCGCCGGTGCAGTACGCGCCCTTGCCGTAGGTGCCCTCCATCTTCGAGGCGAGCGTCGTCAGTTCGGCGAGGTGTTCGGGATTGCGCGGCGGCGGCATCGACGCGCCGAGCTTGAGCAGGTTGATCGCGCGCGCGGTCTCGGGCGACATCTGCTGGCCTTCGAACTTCCGGGCCTGCTCGATCCAGCTGTTGAGCTGGGCGAGGTAGCGCTCGTTGTACTTCGCGGCCAGCAACTGGCTGTCGTCGTTGATGTAGGTCGCCGACAGCCACTGCGAGGCGGTCAGCTCCGGCATCAGCGTCCTGACTTCCTCGTTGACGCGGGCGATGAACTGGTCGGCGGTCTCGCCTGCCGGCGCAGCAGTGCCGCCTGCCGACGCAGAGGTATCGGGCGATTCGGAACGGTTGCAGCCGGCGAGCGTCAGGCTCGCGGCCACGGCAAGGGCGAGCAGGGTGGTGTGGGACTTCTTCACGGACAGCTTCCGGTCAGCATGGGAACCGGGAGGCTAGTGCGGTGGCTGGATGCTCGCAAGTGAATCGAACGCAGGAAAGTGCATGCAAGAGCGGTCCTGGGCGCGAGGGGCGTCACCGGAAGTGTCCCGTCGCGGCCATGCGCCACGCCTACAAGGGCAGCAGATCCCGCGCGAGCAGCCACGCGCGCGCATCTTCCGCGTCCTGCTCGAACCACGCACGCGTCGAGCCGAGGCGGAAGGTGTAGCCCCAGGTGTCCATGTCCGCCATCAGGCGATCACGGCCGACACCCGGCAGCGCGTCGGCGAGCACGATCTGCAGATAGCAGGTCGCGTCTTCTTCCTCGACCGAATCGGTCGCGTCGGTATGCACCGCGGCGCGACACTCGGGCGGCAGCACGATCAGATGACCGGCCTCGTGCAGCAGCGAATGCACCGGCGTGTCGCCACGCGCATGCACGTCGACGCCGATGATGCCGGCCTCCGGTGCGCCCCAGTAACTGCCCGGAATCGGCGCGCCGTCGGGCACGCGATGCAGGGTCAGTCCGTAAGCGGCGAGCAGGGCGGCCGGCGCGTCGAAGCCGATGTCGGCCAGACACAGCACAGGTCCGACCGTGTCCGGCGCGTCGATCGTGCGTTGCGTATCCACCGGAGCTGCTCAGGCGGTGGCTTGACGCTCTTCGGGCAGGGCGACCGAGATGTCCAGCACGTCGTGGTCGCCGTCCTTGACCAGATCCACCTTGACGGCGTCGACGTCGATGCTGACGTACTTGCGGATCACTTCGAGCAGCTCGCGCTGCAGCAGCGGCAGGTAGTCGGGAGCGCCGCGATTGTTCCGTTCCTGCGCCACGATGATGCGCAATCGGTCCTTCGCGATCGAGGCAGTGTTCTTCTTCGGCTTGAGGAAATCGAACATACCCATGATCAGCCTCCGAACAGCTTGCTGAAGAAGCCCTTCTTGTCGGTGGTGGTGAAGCGCATCGGGCGCTCCTGGCCCAGCAGGCGTGCAACCGCGTCGTCGTAGGCCTGGCCTGCGTTCGACTCGGCCGACAGGATCACCGGCTCGCCCTTGTTGGACGCATTGAGCACATCGCCGGATTCGGGAATCACGCCGATCGTCTTCAGGCCCAGCACTTCCTCCACGTCGGTGATCGACAGCATTTCGCCGGTCTCCACGCGCGCCGGGCTGTAGCGGGTGAGCAGCAGGTGTTCCTGCACACGCTCGCCGTTCTCGGCGCGGCGGGTCTTGGACTGCAGCAGGCCGATGACGCGGTCGGAGTCGCGCACCGACGAGACTTCCGGGTTGACGACCACGACGGCGCGGTCGGCGAAATACATCGCCAGGAACGCGCCCTTCTCGATGCCCGCGGGCGAGTCACAGACGATGTACTCGAAGCCGTCATCGGCGAGTTCCTTGAGCACGCGCTCCACGCCTTCGGTGGTCAGCGCGTCCTTGTCGCGGGTCTGCGACGCGGCCAGCACGTAGAGATTGTCGAACCGCTTGTCCTTGATCAGCGCCTGCTTGAGCGAGGCTTCGCCCTGCACCACGTTGACCAGGTCGTACACCACGCGGCGCTCGCAGCCCATGATCAGGTCGAGGTTGCGCAGGCCCACGTCGAAGTCCACGACCGCCGTGCGCTTGCCCTGACGGGCGAGGCCGATGGCGATGCTCGCGCTGCTGGTGGTCTTGCCGACGCCGCCCTTGCCCGAGGTGACTACGATGATTTCAGCCAAAACACATCTCCTGGTATGTCGCCGTCACTCGAGTGCGGCGATCTTCAATTCGTCATGCTCCAGCCAGACCTGGACGGCCTTGCCATGGAGTTCGCGGGGGATATCGTCCAGCACTTTGTAATGGCCCGCTACTGCGACCAGTTCGGCGTGGAAACTGCGGCAGAAGATACGCGCAGTCGGACTGCCCTGTGCGCCTGCCAGTGCACGGCCGCGCAGCGGACCGTAAATATGGATGGAACCGTCAGCGATGACCTCGGCGCCGGCACCGACCGAGGACAGCACGGTGAGGTCGCGGTTCTGGGCATACAGCTGTTGTCCCGAGCGCACCGCTGACGCCTGCACCAGACCCGGTTCCGCGACTGCGGCGGCAGGTGCCGCCTTTGCGGCCGGCGGCGCTGCGGCCGGCTCCGGCACGGCCGCCGCACGCGGCGGTGCGGGCGCAGTCACCGCGTCGGCGTTTTCGTACTGGGCGCGGAACTTCGACAGCACCGGCAGGTCCAGCGCCTCGGCGAGCGAGGCATTGGCCGGGCTGCCCCAGGCCAGCGCCACCGGCAGCGCGCCGGCGTCGCGTAGCGCGTCGATCAGGGCCTGCGCCGTGGTCTTGTCGGGCAGTTCGGCCAGCCCGCCGAAATCAAGGATCACAGCGGCGCGGTCGAAGAGCTTGGGCGCGCGCGTGACACGGCTGCGCATTTCCTCGGCCAGGCGGGTGACATCGAGGGTGCGCACGCGCAGGTTGGCGATGCCCACCTGGCCGATCTTCAGTTCGCCGGCCGGTTCGAAATCGGTGGCGGGGGCAGGGCGGGACGCCATCAGGCTTTCGTCTCCTCGGTGGTGCGGACAGGCACGCGGGGGCGGCCCAGCCAGGGTTCATCAGGCAGCGTGCCGCCATAGGTCTCGCGGACCCATGCATAGCTGCACATGTCCTTGACCAACATCGAGGCACGGATGCCGCTGCCGGGCATCACATGCTGACCGACCTCGCGAAAGCCGAAGCTGCCATGGAACAGGCGCACCGGATCGTTGTCGTGCTCGAGGAACACCTCGCAGGCCAGCAACGGATGGCGGACCTCGGCGTAACTCTGCACGTCGGCGTAGAACGCACGGCCCACACCGCCGCCACGACGACGGCTGGCGACCACGACGCGGTCGATATAGAAGAAATCGGAATAGTGCGACTCGAACCAGCTGTAGTTGCTGCTGTCATGACCGCTGCCGGCACCGAAGCCGATCAGGAATCCGACCATCGCCGAATCGCGCTCGGCGACCCGGAAGTATTCCGCGGTGTCATGCAGGCGGCGGAGGCGGGCCGCATCCAGCGGCAGGATCGAGGGACCGGCGGCGTTGTTGAGTTCGAGGATGGAATCCAGCTCGTGCGCATGCACGTCGCGGACGACGATCGACATTCCAGACTCCAGAGACTACCGATGGACGCGCGAGACGACCGGGTGCGGCGCTCCTGCCGCTGCGCGTCGCACAGGGCCGGATTATTGCATGCCGGGGACCATCGGGCGACCGGGCGCGATGCTGGCGGCATGACTTCAGGCCCGTCCGCAAGCGCGGACATGCGCCTAACATGCCGGCATGCTCCGTGATCTGAACCACAACCGTCTGCTGCGCGTCGCCGGTCTATTCACCTGGGCGGTGATCGGCCTGCCGCTGTTGATGCTGTCGCTGGCGCAGGTCGAGCAATTGGCCGGCGGCGCGCGCATGGGGCTGGCGTGGATCGCCTGGGCTGTCTTTGGACTTAGCTATGCCTGGCTGACCCGCGGGCTCGGCGAGCGCCGTATCGGCGCATTCGATCACCTGTTGGTGGTGCTGCTGGCAGGCAGCGCGATCGGCATCAGTTATTACAGCCAGAGTGGCCTCGGCAGCATCCTGTTGATGGTGGTGGCCTGCGTATTGCCGTGGCTGCTGCCGCTGTGGGTGGGGGTGGCGCTGCTGGTGGCCTGCGAGTTCGTGATCGTGCCGGTCTATGTACGCGGCTGGGACTTCACCTGGGTTGAAGCGGCGCTGCAGGCGGCGCTGTACGTCGGTTTCACTGGCTTCGCCTTCGTTACCGGCTTCGTCGCGCACCAGCAGGCGCAGGCGCGCGAAGAACAGCGCAGGCTCAACGCCGAACTGCGCGCCACCCGCGCGCTGCTGGCCGAAAGCGTGCGTGTCAACGAGCGCACCCGCATCTCGCGCGAACTGCATGACCTGCTCGGCCATCACCTCACCGCGCTGAGCCTCAATCTGGAGATCGCCAGCCATCTCGCCAGCGGCCAGGCACAGGAACACGTGGGGCAGGCGCAGACGCTGGCCAAGTTGCTGCTCAGCGATGTACGCGAGGCGGTGAGCCAGCTGCGCGACGATGATGCGATCGACATGCGCGCGACCCTACTGCCGCTGGCCGAGCATGTACCCAGTCTGCAGGTGGACATGCAGTTGCCGGTGCAGTTCGTCGTCGACGATCCCGAGCGCGCCCACGTGCTGCTGCGTTGCACGCAGGAAATCATCACCAATGCCGTGCGCCATTCCGGCGCCAGCCTGCTGCGCCTGCGCTACAGCCAGGACCGGGACACGATCCGCGTCGACGCACGCGACGATGGACGCGGCGCCGAGGCGGCGCGCATCGGCAATGGGCTGACCGGCATGCGCGAGCGCCTCGCAGCCTATGGCGGCACCCTGCAGGTGGAAACCGCCCCCGAGCGGGGCTTCGTGCTGAAGCTGGAACTGCCGCTGGCGGATGCGACCGGGCTGCGCGATGCTGCGCGGCGGGGCAGGGCGCAGGCGCCGGCATGAATCCGCATCGAGGGGACACACCATGATTCGAGTCTGTCTGGTCGACGACCAGACCCTGGTCCGCCAGGGCATCCGTTCGCTGCTCGCGCTCGATGGCGGGATCGAGGTGATCGCCGAGGCCTCCGACGGCAAGCAGGCGGTCGAGACGATTCCGCAGGTCAAGCCCGACGTCGTGCTGATGGACATGCGCATGCCGGCGATGTCGGGGCTGGAGGCGATCCAGGCGCTGTCGCGCGCAGGCACGTTGCCGCCGACGATCATCCTGACCACCTTCGACGACGACCAGTTGGTGCTGGCGGGCCTCAAGGCTGGCGCCAAGGGGTATCTGCTCAAGGACGTGTCGCTCGACCAGCTGGTCGGCGCCATCCGCACCGTCGCCGGCGGTGGCTCGCTGGTGCAGCCGGCCGTGACCCAGCGTCTGCTGACTGGCCTGGAGCAGATGCGCAACGAGTTTGTCAGTCTTGACAAGCCGGACCCGCTGACCGATCGCGAAACCGAAATCCTTCGGCTGATGGCGGGCGGCTTTTCGAACAAGGAAATTGCCAATTCGCTGGGCGTGGCTGAAGGCACGATCAAGAACCACGTGTCGAACATCCTGTCCAAGCTCGGCGTACGTGACCGCACCCGTGCCGTACTTAAGGCCTTCGAATTGCAACTGGTCTGACGGCAGGATGGCCGGCCCGCTGCAACGCAGCGGGCGTTCGAAACGCCTGCGAACGTGCGGTTCGCGAGCAGACGTTTCTCACCCTGTCCAAGCTTGGCGTGCGCGACCGCATCCGCGCCGTGCTCAAGGTCTTCGAACTACAGCTGTTCTGAGCGCAACTCCGCCCGCCACGCGAAAGGCGTGCGGATTGGCAGACGGTCTCCAGCTGCGGGCCAGGCAGAGTCTGCTGCCACGCCTACGTCATGGATGCTTCACCGGATGCCGACACCGACTTGCTGAATGTGCCGACCCTGGCGCGACGGGGCATTCGCGGGCGCGCATCCGGTACACCGGGCAGGCCCTCGCATCGATGCTTGAATAGACTCGCTCGGTAACACGCAACTTGGTACGATTGCCGGTCTGTGCCGCCTCAGGCCGGATTTGGTCCTGGAGAACTCTGAATGACCCGTCTGCTCGAACTGCTGATTTCCTGCGTCATCGTCGCCGTGCTGTTTCTCGTGGTGGCCGTACTGCTTCCCTCCAGCCGCACCTTGACCGAATCAGCGGAAACCAACCGCCGCCAGACGATCGTGTTCGACACGCTCAACAGCGTGCTCCGCTTCAAGGACTGGTCGCCGGTCACCGCCTACGACCCGAACGCCGAACTCAAGGTCTCCGGTCCAGAGGCTGGTGTCGGTGCCCGCATCGATTACAGCTCCACCCTCAAGCGTGTCGGCGACGGCAGCTGGGAGATCACCGAATCCGAGCCGGGTACCCGCGTGGTCTACGCGGTCGAGAACCCGACGCGCGGCAACAACAAGACGACCACCTTCACGTTGAAGCCGACCGGTCGCAACAACCGAAACATCGAGATCACGCAGACCTACAGCGTCGATTACGGCTGGGATCTGCTGGGTCGCTTTGCTGGTCTGTACGTCAGCCGCAACGTCGGTGACGGCATCAAGCTGGGCCTGGGTCGCCTGACCAACATGCTGGCCGCCGTGCCCAACGTCGACTACCGCGCCGAAGGCAGCACGCTGGCCAACCTGACCGCTGCCGACCGCCCGGCCGAGAACCTGCTGGTCGTCGCCGCAGGTGCCGTCGAGCGCAACAACCAGGTCATCCAGGATTCGATGAAGGCCAACGTGGAGTGGATCAACCGCACCATGGCCGCCAACAATCTTGAGGCCGCCGGTCCGCTGCGCATCATCACCACCGAGCTGGGTCGTGAGACCTATACCTTCGATATCGGCATGCCGGTCCGCAAGCGGGGCACCGGTCCGGCCGTGCCTGCCGCACCGGCGGCTGCTGCCGAAGGCGAGGGTGACGAGACTGCTGCCGCGCCGCCGGTCGCCGCATCGACCACCGATGCCGTCGAGCTCACCGGCCTGGAACTGCTGGGCCCGGTCAAGGCGGTGTTCCTGCCGCGCGCCCGCGTCGCCAAGGCGAACTACAAGGGCTTCATGGCCGAGCTGGACAACGTCCGCAATGCGGTGCGTGCCTGGGCCCTGACGCAGGGTTACGAAGTGACCGATCGTCCGTACGAGAACTATCTCAACGGCATCGATACCGCGTTCACCGAGAACGGCGAGTTCGAGGTGTTCTGGACGCTGCGTGACCCCAATGCGGCGCCTGCCGCCGCGGCGCCGGCCGCGCCGCCGGTCCCGGCAGAAGCCCCGGCTCCGGCTGAGGCTGCCGAAGCGCCCGAGGCTGCACCGGCCGAGTAAGCGCAGTCCACCGCGCCGCTTGAACAACGCACACGCCGCATCCTCCGGGATGCGGCGTGTGTCGTTTCAGAGCCGTGGTTTCATGGCATTGCGGTCCGCCGCAGCGCTGGCTGCAATGAATGGAGATGGCAATGCGAGTCGGGTCCCCGCGTGGTTCACGGAATGTCGGCGCGCTGGTTGCTGTCGGCGCACTGCTGGCCGGCTTGTCGGTGGGCCTGTCGGCCTACGCATCGCACGCCGTCGACGGCGATGCGCGCGCGGCACTGCAGACCGCGGCGGTGTTCGCGTTCGGCCATGGCATCGTGCTGGTGGTGTTGGGTCGCGCCGTGCGCGGCACGCTCGAACTGGCCTCGCTGGTCGCATTGCTGATCGGCACGCTGCTGTTCGCTGGCGCACTGGTGTCGCGCCATCTGTTCGGCGGACCCTCGTTCTTCGCCCCGTGGGGCGGCATGCTGACGATGCTGGGCTGGCTGTTGCAGGCTGTGGCCGCAGTGCGGCGCTGATCGCTCAGCGCAAGGCTGAGTCAGTCGACGGCGGCCCGGTAACGCCAGTGCCAAGGTTCGTAGACGATGCCGTGCGGATTGTCGCGCGGGTAACTCATCGTGAAGCCGTGATCGGCGGCGTGGCGCGTGAGCCACTCGAATGCCGCGGTCTTCTCGAAGGTGTCTTCAGCGGGCGGCTCGCCCGGCGCGCTGATATCCAACGCGCAGCCGGAGTGATGTTCGCTGTAACCGGGCGCGGCATTGACCGCGAGGATCGCGTCGAGCGACAGGCCCCGCGCGCGTTTGCGATCGAAGATGCCCAGTTGGTAATCGTGGCTGCGATAGCCTGACACCGCGTCGAGTGCGACGTCGTCGCGCGCAGCTGCCGCACGCAGCCCCTGCCAGGCGCGGGCGGTCCCAGTCTCCAACCACAACGGCCGGCGATAGCGGTCGAAGCCGGCAAACGCCAGCCATGCCGGTTCGGCGACCAGACCGAGGCCAGTGCGCCCGGCGTAGTCGTCGGCGTCGAGACCGAGGGTCTCGAGCCGGGCTTCGACCTGTGACAACGGCAGATCCGGTGCGGCCGCCCCAGATGCGTACACCGCGCCGGCGTCGAGCAGATCCAGCGCGCCATCGATGCCGGCCTCCCGCTGCCAGCGAGGCATCAGGCCGATGACCCCGTCCGGCAGGACCGCGGCGAGATACGCGCCATCGCATTTGCGTCGCAGCACCTGTGTCGCGCGCGACAGCACGCGTGCATCGCGGTTGCTGCGCGCACGCAACAGCGCCGCGGGCCAGAGTTCGATGTCGGGCGTGTTGAACAGGAAGCGGGACGACGGCTTGGCGTGCATGCCATGCAGCTTAGCGGCGCCGGTACCTGCCGTCAGGGTGTCGCGGCGACCGGCGCGAAGTGCAGGCCGGCCACGCGACCTTCGGCGTCGAGCGCGACGGTCGCATCAGACTCGCCTGCGCGCGATGGACGCGCGTGACCACGACCGTCATGCCCTGTAGCTGTGTGCCCCGTGGCGCGTCGCGTGACGTGACCGGGCCGGCGGCTTCGATCTGCGTCTGCACCTGTCGCAGGGCGTCGGCGCTGAGTGCGGCGGTCATCTGCGGGTAGAACGTCGCCGTGACCGCGGCGTAATCGCCGGCGTCCAGCTGGTCGAGCATGCGGTGGGGGGTGGCTTCGGCGTCGGTGGTCGCGGTCTGGGCAATCGCGCTGCCCGTGCTGGCGCAGAGCAGGGCGGCGAGCAGCAGGGGGCGGATACGCATGATCGGGTGCCTGCTTCCAGCATCCAGAATGGGGCCTGCTTGAAGCGTGCCCTGCTAAAGCACCCCTTGCGGTAGCAGCAGTGGCACGAGTGCGTGCAGCACGAGATCGGCTGCGAAATGGGACAACACGGCCATCTCGAAACCGCGTTTCCAGTACAGCCAGCCGAACACGGCGCCGCCGATGCCGTTGAGCAGCAGCGTGCGCACGACGACGCCGGCCTCCAGGCCCCAGACCATCGACGCCGTCTGCAGATGGCCCAGCCCGAACAGCAGTGCGGCGATCAGGATCGCCGCCCATGCCACGCGCGGCGACAGGGCGCCATCGAAGCCGGCGCGCCGGTGCAGCAGCCAGGTCGCGACCCACGCGATCAGCGTCATCAGGAACAGGCGCAACTGCAGTTCCTCGACGAGGCCGCCGTAGAACGAGGCCATCAGGCCGTACAGCGCACTGCGCGCACCCGCGATATCTGTCATCTCGACATCCGTCGCCGGCAGCAGCAGTGGATCGAGCGCCCGCGACAGCGCAAGGATCGCGAGTGCGGCGGCGATGCCGAGTCCGATCGCCTGCCAGGGTTTGCGATCACGGATGTGTGTGTCTCCATGCCGGCTGACCCAATACTGGAGCAGCGGTGCGCCGAGTCCGACGCGATGGCCCATGCGCAGCCCGGCCCAGGCCAGCAGCGCACAGAGAATGAACATCGACATTGCCTGGATCGCGACCAGCGCGGGCAGGGCGATCGCGCCGCCGCCCGTCATGCGGCCGGAGTCGATCTGCAGCAGATACGGAATGACCGCGAGTGTTGCGACGGCGGCCGCCGCCGCGAGCAGGACCGCGATGCGCAGGTCCTGGCGCGGACGCGGCAGGCGCATGGCACCGCTCATGCGCGGCGCTTCAGGAACAGCAGCGTGGGCACCATCGCGCTCAGATGCACCACGTTCACCAGTTCCCAGCCCTGCAGGCCCAGGGTCTGCAGGCTCTCCTCGATCTGCGGTGCCTTGATGGCACCCAGAAATCCGGGCTTGATCTCGTGCACCTTGTACTGCCAGCGCTCACTCATGGTCTGTCTCCTTGGAAGGTCCACCGCCGGTCGCGGTGGGGATGCGGCCTGCGCGCCGCAGTGCATCGCGCAGCAGGTATTCGATCTGCGCGTTCGCACTGCGCAGGTCGTCGTCGGCCCAGCGCTGCACCGCCGCGAGGATCTCGGCATTGATGCGCAGCGGATAGGCCTTCTTCTCGCTCACCTGCCGCCTCCGCGAGCGCGCCGCTTTGCGCTGGCGACAGTGAAGATGCAGACGGCGGCAAGGCCGTTGACCGCGACGAACATCACCCCGATCAGCGCCAGCACGCGGCGTTCCTGGTCGCCCCACAACGCGAGGCCGAGTGCGGTGGCCAGCATCGCCAGGCCGATCATCCGCAGCAGCCGCGCGAGCTTGTCGTCGAGCACCGCCTTGTCGCGCACGGTCATGCCGCCGCTGCCGCTCGACAGCGGCAGGCGACCCTGCGCCAGCCACCGTGCCGAGACGAAAGCCGGGACCGCCATCAATGCGAACACCAGCGCCGCAATGTGATGTGCGGCCATCAGTACAGCGAGCCGGTATTGACGATCGGCTGGGTGCCGCGATCGCTGCACAGTACGACCAGCAGATTGCTGACCATCGCCGCCTTGCGCTCCTCGTCCAGCGTGACCACGCCGCTCTTGTCCAGTTCCGCCAGCGCCATCTCGACCATGCCGACCGCGCCGGCCACGATGCGCGTGCGCGCGGCGATGACCGCGTTCGCCTGTTGCCGCTGCAGCATCGCGTGGGCGATTTCCGGTGCATAGGCGAGATGGCTGATCCGCGCGTCGAGCACATCGACACCGGCCGCGGTCAGCCGCTCGTCCAGATGTTCCTTCAGGCGATCGGAGATCTCGGTGGGGTGGCTGCGCAGCGAGATCTGGTCGTCTTCGTGCTGGTCGTAGGGGTAGGTGGTCGCCATGGCACGCAACGCCGCCTCGGACTGGATGTGCACGAAGCTTTCGTAGTCGTCGACGTTGAACACCGCTTCGGCGGAATCGACGACGCGCCAGACGATGACTGCGGCGATCTCGATCGGGCTGCCTTCGAGTTCGTTGACCTTGAGCCGGCCGCTCTCGAAGTTGCGCACGCGCAAAGACACTTTCTTCTTGGTCAGGAAGGGATTGTTCCAGCGCAGCCCGGCGTCCTTGACGGTGCCGACATACTTGCCGAACAGGCTCAGTACCGCCGCCTGGTTGGGTTCGACCATGTAATGGCCGATCAACGTGAACGCGGTGGCGAGCGCCGCGAGGATGGCGAAGATCGCCAGCGGACCCCCGCCGCTGCCCACCAGTACCACCGCGCAGGCGGCGAGCAGGAGCAGCTGGGCCAGCAGCACCGGAATGCCGGGCAGGGAGCGGATCGGGTTCTCGTGCATCGCGGTATCCTCGGAGTGGTTAGATATTTGATATCGAATTGATATCTTCTTGTCAACGTCACGCAACCACGGGCGTCGAACCGGCACCATCGCCACACGCCATTGCCCTCGGAGTTCCGATGTCCCGACCCCGCCACTTCTCGATGCTCCGCGACTTCCAGCTGGCCGACTGGTTCACGCTGGGCAATGCGTTCTGCGGCACAGCTGCGGTGTTCGCGGCGATGCGCTATCTGCAGGATGGAAGCGCGCGCGATCTGCTGGTCGGCATGGCGCTGATTCCGTTGGCGTTCGTGTTCGATGCGCTAGACGGCCGTGTCGCGCGCTGGCGCAAGGTCGCTTCCACCCTGGGCCGGGAACTCGACTCCTTGGCCGACGTGATCTCGTTCGGCGTCGCACCGGCCGCGCTGGCCTACGCCTGCGGTATGCAGGGCGGCTGGGACGTGCTGGTGCTCGCCGGTTTCGTCTGCTGCGGCGTCAGTCGCCTGGCGCGCTACAACGTGACCGCCGAGACCCTCTCGCAGGGCAGCGACAAGGTGAAGTTCTTCGAGGGCACGCCGATTCCGTCGAGTCTGCTGCTGGTGATCCTGCTCGCAGTTGCCGCCTGGCAGGGCCGGATCGGCGATGCGCTGTGGCTGGGCGAGATCCGCCTTGGTCCGTGGCTGCTGCATCCGCTGGTGCTGGTGTTCGCCGCGTCCGGCGCGATGATGGTCAGCAAGACCCTGCGCATTCCGAAGTTCTGAAACAGCCGGCGTCGCAAGGCGTTGTTATGATCGAATGCGGTTCGCAGGAGTCGACGATGTTCAACATGGGACAGGGACCAGACGCGCAGGCCGCGGATCTGGAGCGCCTTGCGCGCCGTTACTGGGACACCTGGCGCGATGCCTTGCAGCGCACGATGCCGGGCAACGAGTGGAATCCGATGGGCGCCGCGCCTTCGAGCGCGGGCGCTGCGCCTTGGGGTGACCCCTCGCAATGGTTCAAGGGCGCGCAGGCCCCTGATGCCGGCACCGATGCACTCCGGCAGTTCCAGTCGATGGCCGGGCCCTGGCTCGAGCAGATGCAGCGCGTCGCGGCTGGATTCGTCGGGCGCGAGGCTTCGCCCGAAGCGATCAGCGCAGCATGGCGCGAGGCGATGGGCGGCAATCCCGTCGGCAAGATGTTCGGCGGCCTGCAGGGGCCGGGCATCGAAGGCTGGGAGACGTGGCTGCAGCGGCTCAAGTCCTGGCTCGACGCGGCGGGTGCAAGCCAGGCGATGGGCAACGGTGGGCGCGATGCGTTCGCGCTGCCGACCTTCGGCCTGACGCGCGAACACCAGGAGCGCTGGCAGCACCTCGGCCGTGCGTTCGCCGAGTACCAGCGCAGCCAGCAGGACTACCAGACGCTGCTGATGCAGGCCTCTACGGCCGCGTTCGGCATCTTCGAGCGCAAACTCGCTGCGCGCGATCCGGCCACACCGATCGAGACCGCGCGCGCGCTGTTCGATCTGTGGATCGATGCGGCCGAGGAGGCCTATGCCGAGGTCGCGCTGTCACCTGCGTTCCGCAAGGCCTATGCCGACATGGTCGGCGGCCAGATGCGTCTGCGTCAGGCCGTGCAGCGCGAGGTCGAGCAGGCCTGCCGCGTGCTGGATCTGCCCACCCGCACCGAACTCGATGGCGCGCATCGCAAGATTGCCGATCTCGAGCGCGCACTGCGCCGTCTGCGTGACCGTCTCGATGTGGTGGACGGTGCAGGTGTGCAGGCAGTGACCACGTCGGATGCACCGCCGCGGCGTCCCGCCGGCCCGACCCGCGTCGTGACGCCGGAGGCCGCCTCCAGCGGAGCAACCGCGGCCGTGACGCGTGCTGCGCCGACCGCTTCTGCGAAGAAGAAGGCGCCCGCGAAGAAAGCGGCGGCAAAGAAGACACCTGCCAGGAACGCCCCGGCGAAGAAGACGGCAGCGCGCACGACAGCGTCGAGGACCGCCGCGACCGACAAAGCCGTGCGCAGGCAATCGGTCGCGAGCAAGCCTTCTCGGAAAACGGCTGCGGCGAAGAAAGCGGCAGCGAAAAAGGCGCCGGCGAAGACAGCGGTTGCGAAGTCCGATACCGCAGCGACGCCGCGTCCTGCATCCCGTCGTCGCAGTCCAGCTGCTGCCACAAAGGCGGTTTCGCGCGGCACACGCGCTGCGCGTCGCAATAAAAGCGCCGCGGCTGCGCCCGCCCGCGCGTCGCGCAAGGCCGCGCGGACACCGACCCGCGTCGGCAGTCTGCCCAACCTCGGTTTCATCTCGCCGATTCCGCTGGCGCCCGAGCCGCTGCAGGGCAAGCGCGGGACGCCGCGTAAAGGGAAGCGTTGATCATGGCCGGACCACTGCACATCACGCCCGACCGCCTCGCAGACGAGGCCGCGCGCGTCCAGCAGAAGCTCGGCGCCAGCCTGCGTACGCTGCGCGAAGTGGGTGATTTCGATTACGGCGCGACCACGAAGCAGGAGGTCTGGCGCGACGGCAAGGTCGTGCTATACCGCTTCATTGGTGAAAAGGCGCCGACCGCGCGCGTGCCGTTGTTGATCGCCTATGCGCTCGTCAACCGGCCGTACATGATCGACCTGCAGCACAACCGTTCGATCGTGAAGGGTCTGCTGGAGCGCGGCGAGGATGTCTACATCCTTGACTGGGGATATCCAGACCGCTCCGACCGCTTCCTGATGCTCGAGGACTACATCGAACGGTTCCTCGGCGGCGCGGTGGATCATCTGCGTCGCAGCTCGGGGCTCGATTCAATCAATCTGCTCGGCATCTGCCAGGGCGGCACGTTCGCACTGAGCTACGCCGCGCTGCATCCCGAGCGCGTGCGCAATCTGATCACGATGGTCACGCCTGTGGATTTCCACACGGGCGACAACATGCTCGCGCACTGGACGCGCGATCTCGATGTCGACCTGTTCGTCGACACGCTCGGCAACGTGCCGGCCGACATGATGAATGCCTGCTACCTGACGCTGAAGCCATGGCGCCTGCTGGTGCAGAAGTACGTGGGCGTGGTCGACATCCTCGACGACGCGCCGGCGCTGGAAGATTTTCTGCGCATGGAAAAGTGGATCTTCGATTCGCCCGACCAGGCCGGCGAAACCTTCCGCCAGTACATCAAGCAGTTCTACCAGGGGAACGGCTTCGTCAACGGCGGCATCGTCATCGGCGAGCGCGAAGTGCATCTGGGGCTGGTCGAGATGCCGGTACTCAACATCTTCGCCGAGCAGGATCATCTGGTGCCGCCGGACGCGTCGCGCGCACTGCGCGGGCTCGTCGGCACGCAGGACTATTCGGAACTGTCGTTCCGCGGCGGGCACATCGGCATCTATGTGTCGGGACGCGCGCAGACCCAGGTGCCGTCGGCGATCCACGACTGGCTGGCGCAGCGCGCATGACGCGCCCACACCTCAGGCGCAGGCGCTGATGTCGTCGCCCACCTTGAGCCGTACGCGGGAGGATCGTGTGCTCGCGGGCGTCGCCGGCGGCATTGCCCGGCGCTTCGACTGGAATCCGACCGTGGTGCGCGCGTTGTTCGTGATCGTTTCGGTGGTGTCGGCCGCGTTTCCCGGACTCCTCGTCTATCTGCTGCTATGGATGCTGATGCCGGAAGGCGAGGGCTGAGCATGCGCCCGGCGCTCCGCGGCGCAGCGCTGGTGCTCGGCGCGGTGTGGACGCTGCCCAATACGTTGATCGGACTCGTCGGCGGCTTGGCGGGCCTGCCGTTTGGCGCCCACTGCCGCTGGCGACGTGCCGATCTCGCCCTGGTGTTCGACTGCTGGCCCTGGGGGCCGGGCGGGGCGATCACCTTCGGCAACGTGATCCTGCACACCGGCGATTCACTCGACGTGCGCTGCACGACCTACGCGCATCGCGCTGCGTGGTGCGAAGATGCGCCGATCTGGCTCGCCGACCACGAGCGCGCACACGTCTACCAGTACATGGTGCTCGGACCGTTGTTCCTGCCGCTGTATCTGCTGTTCGGTGGCGTGAGCGTGCGTAACCGGTTCGAGCGCGCGGCGGATCGCTATGCACTGACCGGTCGCGGCTGGTGGCCGTGGCCGCGTCCTTGATCATGTCGGCGGGCGTGCGATGATGTTGACGGCTCGATAGCGGTCCGGCGCGGTGTGCCCAGCGTGGCGGCAAGACCGGAAAGCGCGGGTCCAGCCCCATTGGCGCTCCCCTAGGGAAAACGCGGCTGGTCGCGGAAATCCGGCAGACTCGTGCTTCGCCTATCCGGTCTGCCGACATGCCGGGTGTGTCCCCGAGGTTTCTGGAGCCAACCATGCGCTACGACCGTGAAGCCGTATCCCCCTGGGCCTTCTTTCTGCCGATCGCGCTCGCGGTGATGGTCGGCAACCTGGTTGCCGATGCCATCGGCGGCATGTTGCGGGACCGCTTCGACGACGTGCCGCCTGCGATTGAAGAGCAGGTGGCGGCGTCGGTGAACACAGCGCCCGTCGAGATGGCCGCGCCGGTCGAACCCGCGCCTGTGGTGCCGGAACAGGTCGCGCCACCTGCGCCTGTCGTCGCGCCACCGAATCCAGATGCGGCCATGCTTGCCGAGCCCGACAGCGCGGCCGCGCCATCGGCGACCGCATCACCTGCCAGCGATGCCGGGCGTCGACTGTCGGGTCCAATGACCGCCCGCCAGGCGGGCGAGAGCGAAAGCTGCATCAACAATACCGTCGCCACGCGCAGTCCCAATGGCTGGGAGCAGGCGCTGGAGAACGATGCGCCGGTGCGGTGCGAGGCGACGTCGAACTGAGGTCGCCGACGTCATCGGCATGCTCGATGGCACGTGATCTGCGCGCATTGGCAGCCCCGCGCCCACACGCGGGGCGTTGCGCCTTGGAGGCACACGTACCGCCGGAGTTGGTGCGATCGAGAACTTGCGCCAGGAGGTCGGGCTTTACGGTGTTCGCGTCTTCAACCGCTGGTGCGAGGTATCGATTGCCTCACCCGCAGCATCGAAGCGCCGCTCGCTGAGGAACACGCCGTCCTGATCCACCAGCACGACACTGCTGCACCGCGTCCCATACCGGGGATCTTCGATGAATGCGGGGGACAGCCGCCGCTCCAGCGCGAGCCCGACGCCCGTATCGGGCAAGGCAGTATCCGGCGCGGTTCGCGTGTCACGTAGCCCGGCGAACAATGGCTCCAGCGCTACAGCGTCGATCGACGCAAGCGATGTACTGGGCGCAGTCGTGTCCAGCCAGTCCGCCAGCGTCAGCGTCGCCGCAGTGCTCTTTGGCCATGGCGCGTCGAAGGCGCCGTTCGACATCGCATGCAGACCCGGCGCAACCGGCGCGGCATCGAAGCGCGGATGGTTGCTGGCGAACCACAGCGCATCGCCATCCCACACCAGCAGATTGAAGCGGCCGTAGTCCTGCGCTATCTCCGACAGGCGGTGGGCGAAGGTGGCCGCTGATGCATTCCCGCGCACGAAATCGCGCACCAGCCAACCCCGCGACAATGCAGTCGTTTCCGGCGCAGCGCCTGCGCGAACGTTGGTGACGGCCGCCAGACGGCGTCGCGACGAGGCCAGCAACCAGCTGCCGCCCTGTACGAGGTCGCGGCCGCCGTAGACGTCGGCATGCTGCGGATCGAATGCAGCAGGGGCGCTCGGCCGCGCGTGGAATTCGTCGCGATTGGCGATCAATGCGAGCGGCAGGTCGGGACGGGTCTTCCATGCGATGGCGATCAGGCACATGCGGACATGCTAGCCGAGCAGTTCGATGCGTGACGCGAGGCCCGCGCGGATCGGCGGCGTTTCGACGGCCCAGAAACGGCAACGGCCCGCATGCGCGGGCCGTCGACTGGTACCGGAGGCGGGACTCGAACCCGCACGCTTTTAAGGGCGGCGGATTTTGAGTCCGCTGCGTCTACCATTCCGCCACTCCGGCACGGACGCGGGAGTATAGCGGAAGCGCGCCGCGGCCTGAATCCCGGCGTCTTTGCGTTCTCCAAACATGCGGGTCGGCATCATGCGCGTGCCGGCGCAGGGCCGGGAGCCCGGGAGGGGACATGCACGATCGAAAAACGCCGCATCCGTCAGCGGCCTGGATGCCTGCGCGATCGCGCACGTCGACTGCGCGCGTGCGTCGGATGCGTGTTCTGCTCGCGGTGATACTGCCGCTCGGCGCGGCCGCATGCGCAAGCCAGCCGGGGGCGCGTGCCGTCGATGCCGAGCCGGTCGCCGAACGCGAGATCGCGGTGCCCGCTGGCGCGAATACCATACCGTCGCAGCCGAACGGCCAGGTGCAATTGGCCGAAGGCGTCTTCCGCGTGCACCTGAGCAATATCCGCTGCGTGCGCGCGCCGTGCCCGAACGGCTACATGGTGTCGAACGTCGAAGGGCAAGCAGCTGCGCTGCGTCCCGACGTGCCGCAACCGGTGTCGCGGATGCCCGAACAGGTCCGATTTGATGCTGCGTCGGGCGGCGCTGTCGAGGAGGGGCTTGTCGAGAAAGCGCACGTGGGCGAGGGCATCGTCGTTGAAGGTCGCGCCTGGTTGATCGAGGGCGGCCGCACGCTGCGGATCGAGGTCGAACAGCTCGTGTCCGACTGACACCCGGGGCTGGTCAGCCGGCCCCGCCTGCGTCCTCGGTCTTCGATGCCGCGATCCACGCATCGACCGCGCGCGAAACTACATCCAGCGGGAGAGCGCCATTGTCCAGCAGCACGCCATGGAAGGCGCGCAGGTCGAAACGCGTCTTCAGCGATTGACGCGCATGACTGCGCAGTGCGAGCAGGGTATGCAGGCCGACCGTGTGCGCGCATGCGCGACCCGGACGCACCAGCTGGCGCTGCGCTTCGGTACGCGCCTGCGCCTCGCTCATGCCCGCGACATCGCGTAGATAGGCTTGCGCCTGCGCCAGGCTCCAGCGCTCGGAATGCAGACCGGTATCCACGACCAGTCTGGCGGCGTGGACCAGTTCGGCGCGCAAGCGGCCGAGGTCGCCCTGGGGATCATCGTCGTAGACGCCCATTTCGACCGCGAGACGCTCGGCATACATCGCCCAGCCCTCGGTGAACGCGGTCGGAGCGAGGCTGCGCCGCAGCCGCGGCAGTGCGACCTGCGCCTGGGCCAGGCCGACCTGCAGATGGTGGCCCGGCAGACCGTTGTGATAGATCAGCGTCGGCAAGCCGCCTTCGGGCAGGGCGCGCACCTGCGCGACATCGATCATCAGCGTGCCGGGGCGGACGTCACCGCCGGGCGGGATGTAGTAGACGGCTGCCGTGCCGCTGGTACCGGACGGGGCCAGCTGGACGTCGAGCGGCTGGGTCGGCAGTGCGCTGAAGTAGCCGGGAAGGCGGTCTTCGATCGCATCCAGGCGCGCCTGGACCAACGCACGCAGGGCTTCGCGGTCTTCGTCCGATACGCCCGCGTCGGCAGCTTTCGCCGCGTCCACGCCGGTGTCGCCGGGCGGCGTGTCGATGTCGCTCAACGGCAGGCGGTCGCGGACGATTGCAGCCATCTCGCCGCGGATGCGGCTGACCTCGTCGTGGCCGAGGGCGTGTAACTGGGTCGCATCGATGCCGACGCCGGTATTCCAGCGGAGCGCGGCAGCGTAATAGTCGGCGCCATCGGGCAGCGCCCAGACGCCGTTGTCGGCATCCTGCGTGGCGATGGCGGCTTCGATGCGGGCGAGCAGCCGCGCATAGGCCGGCAACGTGGCGTCCTCGATCGCGCTGCGCGCATCGCGCAGCAGTTCCTCGCGCAGTGCGGCGTCGATGCCCTGCGCGCCGTCGAGCTTGCGCGCGAAGGCCCGCACGAACGGACTGGCGTCGACACCGACGCGCACCAGATCGCGGATCTGCAGCGCCGCGCCTTCGAGCGCGATGCGCGGCGGCACGACACCGTGGCGCGCCTGCAGATCGAGGTTGTCGCGCACCTGATCGAGCTTCGTCGCCACCGCATGCAGGCGCGCGACGTAATTGCGGGCTTCAGCCGCGCCGGTGACAGGCTGCGCGCTCTCGAAGAAGCCCGGCAGCGACATCGGGATGCTCGACAGCTGATCGACCGCGTAGAGGTTGGTGCCCAGCGGCAGCCACGCCGGCGACCAGTCGAAGCCGAGCAGATCGGCCTGGCTGCGATAGAACCAGCGGGCCATCTCCAGCGTGCGTTGCTGCTGCGGTGCGAACGCGTCGTCGTCGATGTCGTCGAGTGCGGCGAGATTGGCTGCGAGCGTATCGCGCAGTTCGGCGCGACGGACCAGCGAGGCATCGGTCAGCCGGCCGGCGGCGAGCCGCGAATCCGGGTTGTCGATGCCGAGCACAGTCATGGCCTCGGGATCGGTGGCGAGAAACGCATCGAACTGCGCGTCGACCAGCGCATCGACGGCGCGACCGTCGGCATCGGGCACGTCGGGAGACTGGCCGCAGGCGGCAAGCAACATCGCCAGAGAGGCGGTCAGCAGCGATCGGGTCATCGGCCTCGACGGAGAAGCAGCGGGAGGAGCCGGGTCACTGTAGCGGCTGGGGTCGCAGGATGCGCCTCCCTGTTCACGTTCACGCGGATGCGAGGCGCGCGATGCTCAGTCGACGGTGTCGACCACCAGCGAGGCGTCGTAACGCAGATACCAATCGTCCGCTTCTGGACGGAAGCGCGCGCAATGCACGATCGGCGCCTGGTACACGTGCAGCGACACGGCGACCGCATCCTGGCTCGCGTTGCGGATCGTGTGGTACTCGTGCGGTGGAATCAGGCTGCCGGCGCTGCCGACACCGGCCTGCATGCCCGAGGCCGCGCGGAACCGGAAGCGCTCGCCTTCGGATTCGAGCAGTTCGTACTGGGCGATTTCCAATGCGCCCCGCCAGATGCCTTCCACGCACCACAGGCCGTCATGATCGTGGATCGGCGTGCCCTGACCCGGCGCCCAGGTCATCGCGACGACGCTGTAGCCGTGCGCCGGGCTGCGGTAGAGCTCCCGGCGCGCGTAATGGCCGTCGACCGGTAATTGCGTGCAGGCCGGCAACTCGACTGCGGGATCGCGAATCAAGGCGCACATGGCGCTGCGTAGCGCACTGGTGACGGCATGATCGTCACCGGCCGCGACGGCGGCATCGACCGCTGCGATCAGGCGCTCGCGACCCGCGAAGGGGATATCAGGTTGATCGGTCACAGTGGATTCGAAACGCATCGCTGCAGTCTAGCCCGCAGCACTGGCGGTTGCAGGCGGCAGTGCAGCAAGGAAGTCCGCGACCGCCGGGCCAAAACGCGCGATGTCGACCAGGAAGGCATCGTGGCCCTGCGGCGATTCCAGCGGCAGGAACGTCGCGTCGACGCCGCCGGCGCGTAGGCCGTCGGCAATCTGCTGTTGCTGCTGCAGCGGGAACAGGATATCGGTGTGCACGCCGATCGCGAGCGCCCGTTCGATGCGCAGTTTCGCCAGTCCGTCGTCGGTGCTGCCACCGCAGCTTTCGCCAATGTCGAACCAGTCCATCGAACGGCTGAGATAGAGATAGCAGTTGGGATCGAAGCGGCGCACAAAGCGACGCGCATGACCTTCGAGGTAGCTCTCGACTTCGAATTCGAGGCCGAACGGCTCGTCGTCCTCGCGGCGGTCCGATTCGAGGCGCACGCGACCGAAACGCCCGTCCCATTCCAGCGCGGAGCGATAGGTGATCACGCCGAGCTTGCGCGCCATGCGCATGCCGCTTTCGGGGTACGCCGCTTCGGTGTAGGCACCGTTCTGCCACATCGGGTCGAGGCGGATCGCCTCGCGCTGCAGCGAACGGATCGCGATCGAGAACGGCAGCGCACGCGCCGCGCCGCAGATGTTGATGTGGGTGCGTGCGAGCCCCGGAAACCGCGCGAGCAGCGCGAGTGCGGTCATGCCGCCCATCGAATTGCCGATCACGCAGGCGAGGCGCTCGATGCCGAGCGACGCGACGACATGCGCGGCCGCATCGGCGCCGTCCTCGATCGACAGTTCCGGGAACGCAAGCCGGTACGGCGCACCGGTATCCGGATCGGTCGATGCCGGGCCGGTCGAGCCCTTGCAACTGCCGAGCGAGTTCACGCAGACCACGAACCAGCGATCGGTGTCGATCGGTTTGCCCGGGCCGAGCATCGCTTCCCACCAGCCGGGGGTGGCGTCGTCGGCGTGGCTGGCGGCGTGCGCATCGGGCGAGAGGCCAGTGACGATCAGAATCGCGTTGCCGCGCGCGGCGTCGAGCGTGCCCCAGGTCTCGAAGGCCATGCGCGCGCCACGCAGCGCGCCCCCGCGCTTCATCGGAAACGGCGAGGGCAGATCGACAAACCGGCTGCCCGGTGGGATGAATTCGGTCATCGTGCTGTAGGAGCGCGCTTGCGCGCGATTACCCGGAGTCCGGGGCAGAGGAGGACGGCCATGATCACGGTTGCACCGGGAAGAGGGCAACCAAGCGCGGGTTTCAAGGCCGCGTCGCGCTGACAGTCACGTCGACCGGCGCGTCCGTCGGCAGCTTCACCCGCACCGGCGCGGATTCGAAATCGCCCTCGCTACGCGACGCATCGCCACTGCGCGAGATGCGCGCGACGATCTCAACCGCATCGAGCGCGGAGAGCGGTTGCGTCGGCATCGGGCTGTCGCCGTCCCCCAGCACGATGTCCAGCGGCAGCGCGGAGACCGGGTGGCGCTGTACGGCGACCGGCATCGGCGGGCCGCCGGGTTGGCGGGCGATGACGAACACCGTCGCGTCGCCGGGCAGGGTGGCGACAGCAGGATCGAGTCGCACGCGGACGCGCACCGAATGTGCGCCGGCGGGCGCCACTTCTGTGGTCTGCGATGCGGTGTCCGCCGGCATGCCGGCAGCGGTGCGCGCGACTGCGATCTGTGTGCGCAGCGCGTCGGCAGCGGCGCCATCGAGCAGCGGCAGCAACGGCGTCCACGTCGCCACCGCGCCGGCGTCGTCGCCGGCCTGGCGCTGGGCGATACCCAGATACCAGCGCGCATGCTGATGGTCGGGAGTGCGCGCGAGCACATCGCGCAGTGTCTGCACCGCGGCGGCATCGAAGCGCCGATCCGGCGCCGCGCGTGCGCTGGCCTGGGCAGCTTCGACCTGTACGGCGTCGTCCTCGGGCATGAGTTTCGCCGCGCGTGCGATCGCGTCGCGCGCGTCATCGAAGCGTTCGAGTCCCGCATACGCGCGGCCCAGCAGCAGCCAGCCTTCGGGCTGACGTGGATCGCGCTGCAGATCGGTTTCCAGCCGCGCGATCGCATCGTCGAGTGAATCGGGTGCTGCAAGCTCGGCGGGATCGAGCGCCTGTGGCGTGCCGACCAGCATGTACATGCCGGCCACGAGCACCGGCACCAGCAGGGTCACCGCGAGCGCGACCCGTGACGCGCCCCGGCGCAATCCCCAGGTCAGGGCGACCACGGTCGCCAGCGTCAGCACGATCGCGAGCACGACGAACAGCAGCATCACCACGTCTCCGTATCGTCGGGTGGTAACGGCGCGGCCTGTCGGCGCGAGGCGACGACGCGCCAGATCACCAGGCCTCCGGCGCCAAGCAGCAGCAGCGGTCCGAACCACAGCAGCCACGTCGATGGGCCGACCTGCGGGCGATACAGCACGAATTCGCCGTAGCGCGCGACCAGATGCGCCTTGATCGCCGCATCGTCGTTGCCCTGGCGCATCAGCGTCAGCACTTCACGGCGCAGGTCGTGGGCGATCTGCGCATTGGAATCGGCCAGCGACTGGTTCTGGCACATCACGCAGCGCAGTTCGGCGACGAGGCGGTGGAAGCGTCGTTCCTCGGCCATGTCCTCGAAGCGCAGCGGCGCGGCGTCGACCGCGACCTGCGCGTGCGCCGCCTGCGGCCAGGCCAGACACAGCAGCAACGCGAGCAACAGGGCGCGGCTCACAGAGCCTCCAGTCGTTCGACGTGCGGCATGAGCTGTTCGCGGATGGTCGCCTCGGTCATCGGACCGACATGCTTCCACAGAATCGTGCCGTCGCCATCGACGAGGAAGGTTTCCGGCGCGCCGTAGATGCCCCAGTCGATTGCGGCCTTGCCGTCGTAATCGGCGAGCACGAGGTCGTAGGGATTGCCGAACTGCGCGAGCCAGCGCGTCGCGTCGTCGGGTTCGTCCTTCCAGTTGAAGCCCACCACGCGTACGCGGCCGGTCCCGGCGAATGCGTTGACCACTGCGTGTTCTTCGCGGCAGCCCGGGCACCAGCTGCCCCAGACGTTGAGCAGATACGGGGCGCCGCGCAGGTCGTCCTGCGTGACCAACTGGTCGGGTGCACCGAGCACCGGCAGGCGGAACGCGGGCGCGGGTTTTCCGATCAACGGCGAGGGCAGGGCGTCACGATCGGGATTGCGGCTCAGCCACACACCCGCGGCCAGCAGCGCGAGGATCACGCCGAAGGCGGCCAGCGGCAGCCAACGTGCGCGCGAGGCGCGGGGCGCGCTCATGCGGTCTTCTCCCGGCGCGGCCGACGGAAGCGGCGGTCTGCGGCGGTGACGAAACCGCCCAGCGCCATCAGAAGCGCCCCTGCCCAGACCCAGCGCACGAAAGGTTTGACGTGTACGCGCAGCGCCCAGGCGCCACCGCCCAGGGGTTCGCCGAGCGCGACATAGACATCGCGCAAGGCGCCGGGACGGATCGCCGTCTCGGTCATCACCTGGCCGCCGCTGGCGTAGGTGCGCTTCTCGGGATGCAGCGTAGTCACCAGCCGGTCGCCCCGCAGCATGCGCACCGTGCCGCGATCGGATTCGTAGTTCGGGCCGACGTGATGCGCCACGCTGTCGAGCACGAACGCATCGCGTCCGACTTCCAGCGACTGGCCCGGCAGCAGCGCAACTTCACGCTGCACGTTGAGACCTTCCACCAGCAGCGCGCCGACCAGGAACACCGAGATGCCCAGATGTCCGAGCACCATGCCGGTCATCTCCGCGCCCATGCGGCCGCCCGGCGCGCGCAGGCGCGTCCACACGAACCGTGCGGTGCCGCCGGCCACCCAAACGGCACCCGCCACGCCCATCGCGACCTTCCACGGCCCCTGCGGCGCGGTGAAGAACGCGAGGGTCGCCGCGATCAGCGCGAGTGCCGCCCACGGCAGCAGCATGCGCAGCGGGCGCTTCATGTCTTCGTTCTGCCAGCGTGTCAGCGGACCGAACGGCAACAGCAGTATCAGCGGCGCCATCAGCAGCAGGAACAGCAGGCCGAAGTAGGGCGGGCCGACCGAAATCTTCCCCAGATTCAGCGCATCGGCCAGCAGCGGATACAGCGTGCCCAGCAGCACCATCGCGCAGGCCGCGACCAGCAGCAGATTGTTCGCGAGCAGCAACGTTTCGCGCGAGGTCGCGGCGAAGGGCTTGCCGTCGCGGCCATCGGGCGCGCGCAGCGCGTAGAGCAGCAGCGATCCGCCGACGACGAGGCCGAGGAACACCAGGATGAAAAGTCCGCGCGTGGGGTCAGCGGCGAAGCTGTGCACGCTGGTCAGCACGCCCGAGCGCACCAGGAACGCGCCCAGCAGCGACAGCGAGAACGTCGCGATCGCTAGCAGCAGCGTCCAGCCGTGGAAGCTGCCGCGTTTTTCGGTGACGGCCTGGGAATGGATCAGCGCCGCGCCTGCGAGCCACGGCATGAAGCTCGCGTTCTCGACCGGATCCCAGAACCACCAGCCGCCCCAGCCGAGTTCGTAGTACGCCCACCACGAACCGAGCGCGATGCCGATCGTCAGGAACGCCCACGACACGTTGGTCCAGGGCCGCGTCCAGCGCAGCCAGTGCGCGTCGACCTTGCCGTCGAGCAACGCGGCGATCGCGAACGCGAACGGCACCATGAAACCCGAGTAGCCGATGTAGAGCATCGGCGGGTGCACGATCATCCCCGGATCCTGCAGCAGCGGGTTCAGATCTCGACCTTCGAGCGGCATCGGCAGGATGCGTTCAAACGGGTTGCTGGTGAAGATCAGGAAGGCGAGAAAGCCCAGGCACACCATGCCCATTACGCTAAGCACGCGCGCCAGCACCACATCCGGCAGCGAGCGCGAGAACCACGCGACCGCTGCGTTCCAGCACGCCAGCACGAACACCCACAGCAGCAGCGAACCTTCGTGGCCGCCCCAGACCGCGGTGAAGCGGTAGACCATCGGCAACAGCGAGTTGGAGTTCTCGGCGACGTAGCGCACCGAGAAATCCTGTTGCACGAATGCGGCCGTCAGGATCGCCCACGCGATCAACGTCAGCGCCCAGTGCGCGTACGCGGCGGGACGCGCGGTTGCCATCCAGGGCGCGAGACCGCGATGCGCGCCCAGCAACGGCAGCACCGTCTGCAGCAAGGCTGCGACCAGCGCCAGCAGCAGGGCGATCTGGCCGATCTCAGGCAGCATCGGCGACTCCGGCATGCGCGCCACGCACCACTTCGATCACTGCGCGGCGTCCGTGTCGGCTGGCGTCACGATGCCGTGCCGGTCGTGCGCCAAGCCCATCTTGTCGGCGACTTCCTTGGGCACATAGGTCTCATCGTGACGCGCGAGCACCTGCTCGGCGACGAACGTGTCGCCGTCCATGCGCCCGGTCGCGATCACCGCCTGGTGTTCCCGGAACAGATCCGGCAGCAGACCGGTGTAACGCACCGGCAGTTCGGCATCGCCGTCGGTGACCCGGAAGCGCGCTTCCATCGAGCCTTCGGCGCGCGAGAACGAGTCGCCGGCCACCATGCCGCCCAGCCGGAACCGCGCTTCGCCCGAGGACACCGCGGCGCCGGCGATGCCGCCCAGCACTTCGTGCGGCGTGTAGAGATAGGACACATTGCGCTGCAGGGCGAACGCGATCAGCGTCATCGACAGCGCGCTGGCCGCGACGATCGCGACCACGAACAGCAGGCGGCGGCGACGGACCGGATTCATCGGCGCAGCTCCGCGGCGTCATCAGCTGCCACGGTGATCGCCGCGGCCCGACGCGCGGCCACCAGACGCACCGCGCGCAGCAGGTGCGCGGTGCGGATGCGCGGCGCCACGAAATCCCAGGCCAGCACGGCGGCGAACACCGCGTAGGCGGCGACGACGTATTCGATATAGGTCATGCACGGTCTCCGATCGGTGCGGCCAGCGCCCGCACCCAGTCCTTGCCGGCTTCGCGGCGCAGGTTGTCGGCCCGCGCGCGCGCCAGCAGCGAGCCGACGAACCAGAACTTGGTGCCGACTACCATCCACAACAGCGGCCACAGCATGCTGCCGTCGATGCTCGATTCGCCGAACACGCGGATCGTCTGGCCCTGGTGCAGCGAGTCCCACCACACCACGGAATAGCGGATCACCGGCAGCAGCACGACACCGACGATCGCCAGCAGCCCGGCCGCGCGTGCAGCGGTGCGGCGGTCCTCGATCGCGTGATACAGGCCGATCACGCCCAGATACAGGAACAGCAGGATCAGCTCGGTGGTCAGGCGCGGGTCCCAGTCCCACCAGGTGCCCCACATCGGCCGGCCCCAGATCGACCCGGTGGCGAGCGTGATCACGGTGAACGCGGCGCCGATCGGCGCGCAGGCCATCGCGAGGATTTCGCAGAGCTTGATCCGCCAGACGAGTGCGATCGCGGCGTAGATCGCCATGGCCGCGAACACGGCCAGGCTCATCCACGCGCTCGGCACATGGATGTAGAGGATGCGAAAGCTGTCGCCCTGCTGGTAATCGGCCGGCACCACGTACAGCGCGCCGTACAGGCCGACGGCCATCGTTGCCAAGCCGAGGCCGAAGGCCCACGGCGCCCAGCGCCGCGCGAAGCGGTCGAAGGTGGGGGGCGATCCGAGTTGATGGAACCAGCGAAGGACAGGATTCATTCGGCGAGGCGTGCGGGCGTGGCGGGCTTGCGGTCTCGGCGCGCGCATGACGGACATGCGGTCGCGGGCGTGGCGCGGCGTTGCGGGACGGATTGCACGTCGGCGACGGGGCCCTCCAGACCCGTCGCGGGGCCGGTCAATTGAGTGCGATGCGGATGGCGGTCGCCGCAGCGACGGGCGCCAGCACGAGCGCGGCGGCAAGGCCCGCGGCGAGCAGCAACAGCCCGCCGGAGGGATCATGCCCCTGCGCCGCGATCGCGACGCTGCCGGCACCGAACACCAGCACCGGAACGTACAGGGGCAGGGCCAACAGTGCCAGCAGGATACCGGAACGGCGCATGCCGATGGTCAGCGCCGCGACCACCGCGCCGAGCAGGCTCAGCAGCGGCGTGCCCAGCGCGAGGCCGGCCAGCAGCACCGGCAACTGCGCGCGCGGCAGACCCAGCAGTTCGGCCAGCAGCGGGGTGGCAACCAGCAATGGCAGCGTCGTCGTCGCCCAGTGCACCGCGGTACGCACCAGCACCAGCCAGGCCAACGGCACGGGGCTGAGCATCCACTGTTCGAGTGAGCCGTCCTCGGCGTCGCCGCGGAACAGCGTGTCGAGGGCGAGCAGGCCCGCCAGCACCGCCGCGACCCACAGCACGCCGGGTGCTACTGCCCGCAACGTTGCAGGCTCGTTGCCAAGCGCCAGTGCGAATAGCACCACGACCAGCAACGCGAACAGCGCGGGCTGCAGCGCATCGCCGCGCCTGCGCCACAGCAGGCGCAGATCGCGGGCGATCAGCGCCGCCGCGCTGCCGGGTAGGGTCGGTGTCGCGCTCATGCGGCCGCGTCCAGCCGCAGTTCGCGGGTGCGTACCGGCGGCGCGGCGTAGGCGCCGTGCGTGGTCACAAGGGCCGCGCCACCGTCTTCGAGCTGGGCACGGACCATGCGGTTGACCAGTTCGATGCCCTGCAGGTCGAGGTTGGCGTAGGGCTCGTCGAGCAGCCACAACGGCGCCGGCGACATCCACAGCCGCGCCAGCGACAGGCGCTTCTTCTGTCCGGCCGACATCTGCCGCACCAGCAGGTGCGCCTGCGCGGCGAGTCCGACCAGCGCCAGCGCGCGTTCGGCGCTCTGGCTGACGCGCCGTCCCTGCAGATGGGCGAGGAAATCGAGATTCTCGACTGCGTCGAGATCGGCCTTCAGCCCGGGCAGGTGGCCCAGATAGGCCATCACGCCGGCGCGCATCGCACGCGCGACCGGCGTCCCGCTGACTTCGACCGTGCCGCTGTCGGCTTCCAGCAGACCGGCCAGCACGCGCAGCAGTGTGGTCTTGCCCGCGCCGTTGCCGCCCTGCACGAGCAAGGCTTCGCCGGATGCGACATCGAAATCGAGCGGTCCGAATACCGGCCGCTCGTCGCGCAGGAAGCACAGACCGCGTGCGGCGAGCAGCGGTGGGACGGCAGCGGATTCGGACATGCGGCGGCGATGGGCCCGTGGGTGCGCGGCCCGGACGACCGCGCGGTCATCCTATCCGCAGCGGCCGGGTTTGCGTCAGCGCAGCCAGTCGACGTGCTGGTCGCCTTCGAGGCCCGCTGGCCGCGTGGCGTACATGCGCAGGCGTACCGAGGTCTCGCGCGGCCACCACAGCGTGCCGAGCTGGCCGTAGCGCTGGGCGAGTGCGTCGAAGGCGTCGGCTTCCATGCCGAACACGATCCAGCTCGGCTCGCGCCAGCTGCGGTCGGTGGCACTGGCGAAGGCGGGCATGTGCGGCAGGCCGAGTGCGCTCAGCTCCGCTTCAAGGGCCTTGTCCGAGCGGCGGTTCTCGGTCGGCGAACGCGGTACCGACTTCGGATTCCATGCCGACACGAGGCCATAGCCGGCGGCGTCGGGATAGCGCAGGTCCAGGCCCGGCGTCGGCAGTCCGATCACGATGTCGTGCCAGTCGTCGCGATGCTGCCAGCGATACCGGGCGTCGAGATAGGCATGCAACAGCGCGATCAGGCGGGTGTCGTCGATGGGATGCTGGTTGTTCATGGCGGCGGTTTATCCCCGTTGTCCGCGTCCGTACACTCGTGGCCCCTTAGATCCCCCAACGGCATGCAGGCGATGATCCGGACCAAACTCCCCAGGGTCGGCACCACGATCTTCACCGTCATGTCGCAGCTGGCGGCCGAACACGGCGCCGTCAACCTCGGGCAGGGCTTTCCGGATTTCCCCGTGCCGCAACGCCTGGTCGACGTGCTCGCAGCAGCGATGCAGGCCGGCCACAACCAGTATGCGCCGATGACGGGGATCCCGGCGCTGCGGCAGGCGATCGCGGAGAAGACCGAACGCGTCTACGGACATCTGCCCGACGCCGACGCGGAGATCACCGTCACGAGCGGCGCCACCGAGGCGGTGTTCAATGCGATCCACGCGGTGGTGCGCGCGGGTGAGGAGGTCATCGTGCTCGACCCCGCCTACGACAGCTACGAGCCGGCGATCGAACTGGCCGGCGCGGTGGCTGTGCACGTGCCGCTGGATCCGGCGACATTCGCCCCCGACTGGCAGCGCGTGCGCGATGCGGTCACCCCGAAGACGCGGATGTTGATCGTCAACAGCCCGCACAACCCGTCCGGCGCGATGTTCGCTGCGGCCGACATGCAGGCGATCGCCGAACTGCTGCGGGGCACCGGCATCTACCTGTTGTCGGACGAGGTCTACGAGCACATCGTGTTCGACGGCGCGCGTCACGAATCGGCGCTGTGCTGGCCGGAACTGCGCGAGCGGACGTTCGTCGTGTCGAGTTTCGGCAAGACCTACCACTGCACCGGCTGGAAGCTCGGCTACTGCATCGCGCCGCCCGCACTGAGCGCGGAGTTCCGCAAGGTGCACCAGTACAACGTGTTCTGCACGTTCGCGCCGGCGCAGCATGCGTTCGCCCAGATGCTGCGGGCGGAACCCGAGCACTACGAGCAGCTTGGCGCGTTCTACCAGGCCAAGCGCGACGCGTTCGCCGCGCAGCTCGCGACCACGCGGCTGAAGTGTCTGCCGGTGCCGGGAGGTTACTTCCAGTTGGTCGACTATTCGGCGGTCAGCGATCTCGACGATGCCGAGTTCTGTCGCTGGCTGACGATCGAGAAGGGCGTCGCCGCGATCCCGCTGTCGCCGTTCTATGCAACGCCGCCGGCCGGCCAGCGCCTCGCGCGGCTGTGTTTTGCGAAGAACGAGGCGACCCTGGCTGCAGCGATCGAGCGCCTGCAGACGCTCTGAGCACTGCGACGTTCGGTCGCGGCGGACCTTCAGCGACGGGTCGCTAGACTTGTCAGCTGCGCATCCGGCGCCTTGCATCCGACCGACTGTCCGACGTGTCCTTCCGCCTCGCCACCATCGCCGTGTCCGCCATGTTGCTTGCAGCTTGCAGCGCGCCGCCGGCAGGTCCGTATACCGGCACCGATCTGACGGGCGTGTCCTACGGCCGCAGTCTCGATCTGGAGGACACGCAGGGCCAGCCGCGCGGCCTGGGTGATTTTCGCGGGCGTTACGTGCTGCTGTCATTCGGCTATACCCATTGTCCCGAGGTCTGTCCGACCAGCCTGCTGAAGGCCTCGCAGATCCGCCGTGCACTGGGCGAGGACGGCGAGCGGCTGCAGATCGTGTTCGTCACCGTCGACCCGAAACGCGATACCGGCGAAATCCTCGCGCAATACGTCGGCGCGTTCGGCGGCGACATCGTCGCCCTGCGTGGCGACGACATGCAGACCCGGCTCGCGGCGCAGTCGTTCCGCGTGACCTATCGGGAAGTGCCGACGAGTTCGTCGTATGCGATGGACCACACGATGGTGAACTACCTCATCGGTCCCGACGGCCGTTTGCGCCTCGCATTCCAGTACGACCAGCCCGTCGATGCGATGGTCGACGACATCCGCCTGGCGATGACGCCCGCGCAGGCCGCGGGCTGACCGCGGAGTCAGCTTTTTCCGACTTGCGATTCATCTCCCGCGCAGCGTAGCCTCAGGCGCAGGGGTGGCATGGGAAGGGAGAAGACAGGGATGACGATTCGCGTGTTCATGGTCGATGACCATGCACTTGTCCGCACCGGCATGCGCATGATTCTTGCCAGCGAAGCGGACATCGAAGTGGTGGGGGAAGCCGAGAGCGGCGAGGAGGCCTTGCCGCTGATCCGCAGGCTCAAGCCCGATATCGTGTTGTGCGACCTGCATCTGCCGGGGGTGAGTGGCCTTGAGGTCACCGAGCGCGTTGTGCGCGGGCAGCCTGAAACGCGGGTGATCGTGGTCTCGATCCTCGAAGACGGGCCGATGCCGCGCCGGATGATCGAAGCTGGCGCCTCAGGCTATGTGGGCAAGGGCGGCAACGCCGCCGAACTGGTACGCGCGGTGCGCGACGTGGCCCGGGGGCGCCGGTATCTGGCGAGCAACATCGCGCAGAACCTGGCGCTGTCGGGCATCGGTGGTAACGAGACGCCCTTCGATGCGCTGTCGCCGCGGGAGATGGAAGTGGCGATGCTGCTGCTGCAGGGGTTGCGGCAGGAGGATATTGCGCGGCGCCTGAGTCTCAGTGCGAAGACCGTCAATACGCACAAGTCGCGCCTGTTCGAAAAACTGCAGATCCAGGATTCCATCGCGCTGGCGCGACTGGCGAGCCAGTACCGCGTCGCGCCGGTGGAGCTCGCGATCTAGCGCCGGGCCCGCCGGCTTGGCAGGACAACCGGCCACAACGTCCAAGAAAAAACCCCGGCCGAGGCCGGGGTTTTTCGTGATGACGTGGCGGAAAGCCTCAGGCGTCGGTGGGACGCGGCCGCGCGCGTGGGTCGGTCCTGTAGTCCGACTCCGGTTCGTCCTCGTCGTCCACAAGGTCGGACTCTTCCGGCGCGGCGTCATCGAAAGCCGAGTCGGCTTGCGCGACCGTTTCGTCCGTCACGGGTGCATTCTCCGGCGCCGTGACGCTGGCCGCTTCATGCTCGGCCGCAGGCACTTCGTCGACCTGCGCGACAGCAGGTGCAGGCGTGTCGAAGAGACCCTGCGATACGGGCGCACGCGGGGTGGCGTCGGCCTGCGCGGCTGCGGGGTCCTCGTCGATCACCGACGCTGCCGGGGCCTGGGCCGCGACGCTGGGCTCGGCACGGGACGGCTGGTCCACCGCCTCGATCGCATCCACCGCGCTCCGGGCATCGTCCGCTGCGAGTTCGGCGGGCGCCGGATCCTGCACCGACTGCATCACCGCGTGGGGCGGCTCAGCGGCCGGCGGCGGCACATGCTGCAGCTCCGCAGGTGGCGCGCTTTCGAACGCGGGCCTCGGTGCCTCGGCGGCGACAGGTGCCGGCGCAACGGGAGCGCTGTCGAACTGCTGCGCAGGCGCAGCCGTTTCAACGGCGGGCGACGCAGGTTCGCTCGAGGCCTGCGTCATCGTGCTCGCGACGACTCCGGCGGCTGCCACGGCAGGGCGGGTGTCCTGCGGCGTGGCCGCGCGCGGTTCGTTCGCCGGCTTCGCCGCAGGTGCGGGCAGGTCGTCGAAGTCGAACTCCGGCTGGCCGTGACCGGTCGCAGGCACCGTGTCGTCATCGCCCGCCTCATCACTGTCGAGCGAGGTCTCGTCGCCGGCAGTGCCGTCACCGGCCTTGCCACGACGACGGCGGCGACCACCGCGACGACCGCGACGGCGACGGGCATTGCTGCCGTCATCGTCACCCGCGTCGCCATTGCCGTCCGCATCGGACGCGTTGACGTCGCTCAGGTCGCTGGCGTCGTCCGCATCCGCGTCGACATGCCGAGCCGCTGCCTCATGCCGCGGAGCAGTCTGCGGGGCGGCCACGACAGACGTGTTGTCGGTCGCGGTCGCTGGCGCCGTCTGCTCGGCGTCGGGCTGGGAGGGGCGGGGCGCATCGATCGACGCTCCAGCGACTGGCGCAGCGACGGCGATCGCCGCCTGTGCCTCGGTCACTTCACCTTCGGTCTTCTGGCGCGGCCCACGTTGCTTCTGACGCTGGCGACGTTCCTGCTGGCGCTCCTTGCGGGCGCCGGTATCGGCGACAGCCGCAGGCTCGCGACGCGTCTCACGCTGCGTATCGTCGCGGCCCGGTTGTGCAGCCGCTGCAGCCTTCGTCTCGTTGGCGACGGGTGCCGCGTTCGATCCACTCTGACCCTGACGGCCACCGCGACGATCGCGGCGCTGGCCACCGTTGCGGCCGCCCCGGTCATTGCGGTCGCCGCGGTTCTCGCCACGCGGACCGCCATCGGTGCGCGACGCGCGCTCGTGCTGCGCGGGCGCGGCCGGCTTTGCAGGCGCAGGCGGTGCGAACAGGGCTTTCAGCCAACCCATGACGCCACCGGTCGCGACCGGTGCCACGGGCGCTGGTGCCGGCGGCGGCGCGGCCACCGGCGCCGGTGCAGGCGCTGCGGCTTCCGGCTTCGGCTCACGCACCGGCGCAGGCTGCGTCGGGCGCACATTGGTGACGGCCGGCGGCGGCACGTTGAGGTTGTTCTTGCTCAGTGCGATCGTGGCGACGCGACGCGGCGTGCCGCGCTGGTAGCTCGGACGGGCGGTCTCCTCGCCAAGCTCGTTCTCGCGGATGCGAGAGACCTCGTAATGCGGCGTGTGCAGCTGCTCGTCGGCGACGATGATGATCGGCGCGGTGTGGCGCTTCTCGATTTCCTCGAGCGCGCTGCGCTTCTCGTTGAGCAGGTAGTTCGCGATCTCGACCGGGGCCTGCACCAGCACCTGACCGGTGTTGTCCTTCATCGCGTGCTCTTCGGCGACGCGGATGATCGACAGCGACAGCGACTCGATGCTGCGCATGCGGCCGTGGCCTTCGCAACGCGGGCAGACGATCTGGCTGGACTCGCCGAGCGAGGCGCGCAGGCGCTGGCGCGACATCTCCAGCAGGCCGAATTTCGAGATCTTGTTCTGCTGGACGCGGGCGCGATCGTACTTGAGCGCGTTCTGCAGCTTGTTCTCGACGTCGCGCTGGTGCTTGTTCGACGACATGTCGATGAAGTCGATGACCACCAGGCCGCCCAGGTCACGCAGGCGCAGCTGCCGGGCCACTTCCTCGGCCGCTTCGAGGTTGGTGTTGAACGCGGTCTCTTCGATGTCGCCGCCCTTGGTGGCGCGGGCGGAGTTCACGTCGATCGCGGTCAGGGCTTCGGTCTGGTCAATGACCAGCGCGCCGCCGGACGGCAAACGCACGGTGCGCTCGTAGGCGCTCTCGATCTGCGACTCGATCTGGTAGCGGTTGAACAGCGGCACGTCGTCGGTGTAGTGCTTGAGCTTGCGCAGGTTGTGCGGCATCACCTGCTCGACGAACTCCTTCGCCTCGGCATACATCTCCGGGGTATCGATCAGGATCTCGGTGATGTCGGCGCGCATGTAGTCACGCAGCGCGCGGGTGATCAGCCGCGATTCCTGGTAGATCAGGAATGGCGAGGGCTTGCTCAGCGCGGCTTCGGCGATCGCGCGCCAGATGCTCAGCAGATAGTCGAGATCCCACTGCAGTTCTTCGGCGTCACGGCCGACGCCGGCGGTGCGGATGATCACGCCCATCTCGTCCGGGATGTCGAGCGCGTCCATCGCCTTCTTCAACTCGGCGCGGTCCTCGCCTTCGATCCGGCGCGACACGCCACCGGCGGTCGGCGAGTTCGGCATCAGCACCATATAGCGGCCGGCCAGCGAGATGAACGTGGTCAGGGCCGCGCCCTTGTTGCCACGCTCTTCCTTGTCGACCTGCACGACCACTTCCTGGCCTTCACGCAGCAGTTCCTTGATCGTGCCCTTGTTCGGGTCGACCCCGGCCTGGAAGTAGTCGCGGGAAACTTCCTTCAGCGGCAGGAAGCCGTGGCGGGCGGCGCCGTACTCGACGAACGCGGCTTCGAGAGAGGGCTCGATGCGGGTGATGCGGCCCTTGTAGATGTTGGACTTCTTCTGTTCCCTGGACGGCTGTTCGATGTCGATGTCGTACAGGGACTGGCCATCAACGATGGCGACGCGCAGTTCTTCTGCCTGCGTCGCGTTGATCAGCATGCGCTTCATGGTTGCGTTTCCTTGCGCGCTCTCACGCGCGGAACGCCGGGGCGTTTCGCCTGGATGAAGCCTGAAGCCGCCGCGCACGCGCAGCGACGAACCGGATTGTCCAGCGCTACGACACCACGGTGGGCCGCGGGAGCGCTCTTAAATTGTCTGGGTATTGCAGGCCGCGGACCGCTCGCGACCGGTGGTTTGGCGGTCGCGGACGTCACGCGGGACGTGTTCAGCGCCGATGCCAGGCATCGGGCGATGGCCGGTGCTGCCGTACAGCCGCTAACATGGCCGCCCCTGGGGCGGTGGCCGCGCACTGTCCGGAAGCCTTTGCAAGGTGGGCTTTTGGCCCGTGTTCTTCCAAAGAAATCAGCACCTTAGATCGCGGCCCGAGTGTACCAGATAAACAGGCGACGATGACTGACAACAGCCCCGGCCCAGCCGGCGGCGGTGGCGTGCGACTGGTCCGGGTTCCGGACGATCGTGACGGCCAACGCCTCGACAATTTTCTCCTCGGCCTGCTCAAGGGCGCGCCGAGGTCGATCATCTACAAGGTCGTGCGCAGCGGGCAGGTCCGCGTGAACGGCGGCCGCGCCAAGGCCGAGCGCAAGCTCGAGGCCGGGGACGAGGTGCGTGTGCCACCCGTGCGGCTGGAGGTGCCGGGCGAGGCCGGCACCCCCTCGAAGGGCCTGCTGGCGGCGATGGACGCGAGCATCGTGTTCGAGGACGCCCGCCTGCTGGCGATCAGCAAGCCCAGCGGCATCGCCAGTCACGGCGGCAGTGGCATCAGCTTCGGAGTCATCGAAACCCTGCGCGCGCTGCGGCCGAACCAGTCGCTGGAACTCGTCCACCGGCTGGATCGCGACACTTCGGGCCTGATGGTGCTGTCGAAGAAGCGGTCGGCGCTGACCCAACTGCAGGCGTTGTTGCGCGAGGACCACGGCGCCGGCATCCGCAAGCGCTACCTCACGTTGCTGGCCGGGCGCATGCCCGACGGCACCATGAGCGTCGACGCGCCGCTGCACGTCGGTTTGCGCCAGGGCGGCGAGCGCCATGTCCAGGTCAATCCGCAGGGCAAGGTCTCGCTGAGCCATTTCGGCGTACTCGAGCGGCGCGGCGGGCAGTCCTACTGCGAGGTCCGGATCGAAACAGGCCGGACCCATCAAATCCGCGTCCACGCCCAGCACATCGGCCATCCGGTCGCCGGCGACGACAAATACGGCGATGTCGAGGTCAACAAGCGCATGCGCGAGCAGATCGGCCTGCGACGCCTGTTTCTGCACGCCGCGTCACTGGAGTTCACGCTCGACGACGGCGAAGCCTATGTGCTCAATGCGCCGCTGGCCGATGACCTGCGCGAGGCGCTCGACCGGCTCCGCTGAGCCGGTCCGATCAGGCCGTCACAGGTGAAAGTCCACCGGTATGCGCACCCGGCCGGCCGTTGGTGCGCCTTCATGCATGGCGGGGCCATAGGTCCAGCGGCGCGCAGCCTCGATCGCGGCGGTATCGAGCGCGGGACTGCCGCTGCTCTTCTCGACCGAGACGGTCTGCAGTGCGCCTTGGGCATCCACCTCGACCTGCACGATCACCGTGCCGGTGATACCTGCCTGCGCCGCCTCCCGCGGATAGCGCGCCGGCTGGGTGTTCTTGCTCCGGATGTCGATCGAGGCGCCGTAGCTCGCCGCGGCCGGCCCTGCATGCGTGCCGGAGGCGGGCACTGCGCCCCCGTTGGCGGATGCCGCGCTCGTCAGGCACAGCGCGGCGGCGACTCCGACAGTACGCCACCTCGCCGACCGGGAGGCCTGGGCCTGCGGCGTCGAGCGGACAGGGGCGGTGGTCGGCAGAGGCGGCATCAGGCCACCAGCCGATCGGCCTTGGCCGCGCAGATGAAGTCGTTCTCGGACAGGCCGCCGACGTCGTGGGTCGAATACCGGACTTCGACCCGGTCGTAGTGCACGCCGAGGTCCGGGTGGTGGTCTTCGCGGTGGGCGATGAAGGCCAGTGCGTTCACGAAGGCCATCGTGCGGTGGTAGTCGTCGAAGCGGAAGGTGCGGGTCAGCGCCTGGCCGTCTTCGGCCAGCGTCCAGCCGGCCACCTGCGGCAGCAGTTCGCGGACGCGGGCTTCGGCCAGACGGTGCTCGTCGCCGCGGCGGGGAACGCAGTGGGCATCGCTGAGTGGAATGAGGTCGGACATCGTGGAATCTCCTGTCGAGGGCCGTTCATGCGGCAGACGGCGACCGGCGCTTGCGCGGTCGCAGGCCCGCTAGAATACGCCGCATGATCAACATCTCCGAAACCGCGCAGACGCATTTCCGCAAGCTGATCGAGCGCGAGACGCTACCCGGCCTCGGTGTGCGGCTGTCGGCCGTGCATGCCGGCACGCCGCGCGCGGATGTACGCCTGGAGTTCGCGGGCAGCGATGACCTGCAGGGCGACGAGTGGGCGATCGATTGCGAAGGCTTTACGCTGTGGCTCGATGCGCCGAGCGTGCCGTATCTCGACGGCGCCGAGATCGATTACGAGGCGCGCGCCACCGGCGGGCAACTGCAGATCCGCGCCCCCAAGATCAAGGGCGAGGCGCCACCGGAAGCCGCGTCGCTGGTCGAGCGCGTGCGCTGGGTGGTCGAGCAGGAGGTCAATCCGCAGCTCGCCCAGCACCGTGGCCACGTCAGCGTGCAGGAAGTGACGGCCGAAGGTGTCGTCGTGCTGCGGTTTGGCGGCGGTTGCCACGGCTGCGGTCTGGTCGATGTCACGCTCAAGCAGGGCATCGAAAAGACGCTGATGGAAAAGGCGCCGGGCGTGACCGCGGTTCGCGATGCGACCGATCACGACACTGGCGACGCGCCCTACATGCCGCGCGACGCGGCCTGATCCCACCGCAGCCGGCGGCCGTCCCCGGATGTTCACTGCTGCCGACCTGATCGACGTGCTGCGCCGGCGCCGTTCGATCCGGCCGGAGGACGCGCCCGAAGGATTTCCCGCCGGTTGGACGCGCTGGTTCGACACCATGCGCGTACGTGTCGGTGCCGTGCGTGGCGCGACCGCCGAGGCGATTGTCGCCGTGCTCGTCGCGCGACCGGTGCCACCGCGGCGCAAGGGTCTTGTGCCAGCGAGTGCGCTGGCTGCTTGGGCCAGCCTGTTGCATCCACGTTGGGAGCCCGAGCCGCGCGAGCATCGCGGCCCGAAGCGCGTGTCGATGGCGCTCGCGTTGCTGGTGCAGGTGCTTTGGGTCGGCGGACTGCTGTTGCTGACCCAGGCTCACTTTCTTGCGCCGGCGCCAGCGGCGCAGGGCGAGGCGCATGTGGTGCAGGCCGTTTTCATCGGGGACGGCACGCCAGAGGATGCGGGCGCCGGCGACGCCGGCGAGCCGGTTCCGGCAGCGGCCCTGCAGGTGCCACCTGCTTCGACATCGACACCCACGCCGGCGGAACCGTCCGCGCCCCAGGACACCTCCGCCGTCCAGGACGCCGTGGTCGCGACCGAGCCGGTCGAGCCAACGGCGCAGGTGCTGCAGGTTACGCAGACACCGGTACCGGACATCGACTTCACCCTGCCGCCACCACGTCCAGGCGCCGCGCCCGAGGTCGCGTTGCGCGACCGCCAGGTGCCCGAGGCGCAGTTGCAGGCCGTCGAGATTCCGGCGCTGCGCGCCCCTGCGCCTCTGGCTGAAGTCACCGCGCAGCGGCGCGAGGTCGAGGTCGAAGTCCGCGACCGCAGCGTGCCGCAGCCGAGCGAGTCGCTGCGCCTGCCGACGCGCGCCTTGCCTTCGATCGCGGTCGATGCACCCGAGGTGCCGACCCGGCAAGTCGCGGACGTGGTTGCCCGCGAACGCGCGGTGCCGATGCGCGAAGCGCCGGCCCAGGCAGAGGCACCCGAGTCACCGGTCCCCGCACCCCCCGTCGCGGCGACGCCGTCGCCACGGCCACCGACGCCGTCTCCGCCTGGCGCGCGGACGCCCACCCCGAGCACAACCGCGGGTGCAGGTTCGCGTCCGGGCATGCCGCCGGGCGCTGCGCCGTCGGCGCGCGCCGGCGACGACTGGGGCGATGGGACGAGCGCGCGTGCGGGTGGCCCGCCTGGCAGTCCATCCGGCCTGATCGGCGCCGATGGCCGCCCACGCCTCGCCGGCGACGGCCGCGTGGGCGGCGGCCTGCCACCGGGCACGATCACCGAAGATTTCGCCCGCATCGATCGCGAAGGGACCTGGCTCAAGCGACCGCCGACCGACTATGAGCCCACGAGTTTCGACCGTTTCTGGACGCCCAGCGAAACCCTGCTCGAGGAGTGGGTGCGGCGTAGCATCAAGACCGTACTGATCCCGATTCCAGGGACGAGCAAGACCATCCAGTGCAATGTCGCGCTGCTGGCATTCGGCGGCGGCTGCGGCATCACCGATCCGAACATGCAGGATGTGGAGACCGACGGCCGGCCACCGCCGGATGTGCCATGGAAGCCGGAGCTTCAAGAAGATCAGGAGAGTCTTGGCGGCTGATTGATCCAGGCGCGGCGCCTGTGTAGTCGTGCCTCCTGTGCGCGTGTCGCTCTGCCATCGCCACTCCCGCGTAGGCGAGAGTCCATGGACTTTGCTCCGCCGTTCGTTTCTGCTTTTGCCGCGGCTTTGGCTTGGCTTGACTCCAGCTTTTGACGTCAATCGAGCCGTAAAGCGAGCCGAGCATCGCAGGGCGGCGGGGTCGAAGAGCAGCCCATGTCTGAGCGCAGCGAGTTTGGGCTGCGTGCCCCGTCGACCGAGAAGCGCAGGGGACCGCCGCGGCTGTATCGCGGTGGATCGCGTCCGGCGAAGACGGTTTTGCTTACTTTTGCCAAGACAAAAGTAAGCCGCGCGACAGCGCGGAAGCCCTGTCTTTGATCTTCGCTGCTGCGGTTGATTCTTTTTTTCTCGGAACATCAAGGTCGCAAAGCGACGAGCGAAGAAGCGTAAGCAAGTGCAGGGCTTTCGCCCGCTGCGCGTGCGAGTCCCTTTTGGATGGACCCAAAAGGAACCAAAAGGTCCCTTCGCCGGACGCGAGCCGATGCGATGAAGCCGCATCGGTTCCCTGTGCTCCTCACCTGACGCGGCACGCAGCCCAAACTCGCTGCGCTCAGACATGGGCTGCTCTTCGGCCGCGCCAGGCTCCGGTGCTCGGCTCGCTTTACGGCTCGATTGACGTCAAAGGCTGAAAGCCAAAGCCAAAGCCAAAGCCAAAGCCAAAGCCAAAGCCAGAGCCAGAGCCAGAGCCAGAGCCGAAGTCGAAGTCGAAGTCGAAGTCGAAGTCGAGGCAACAGCAAAAACCGGACGCACAAAACCGAGGCACGACGCGCAGGCCAGGCCGAAGCCTAGCCGGAGCAAATTGATTTGAAAGAAGAGTTAGGCCTTAGAGAACTACAGTTGCTCGTCCGCCGAAACAGCGGGCATGGGTCTTCGGGCGGCGCGCGCACGCGCCGCCAAACCTGCTCAGCGGTCGTGCGCCCCGCGCAGATCGCGCAGCTGGCTCGGCTGCGCCGCAAAGTACGCGGCGAGATCGGCGATCTGCTGATCGCTCAGACCCGTCGCCTGCTGCGACATCAGCGCGTGTTCGCGGTCGCCGTCGCGGTAGGCCTGCAGCGAATGGGCGAGGTAGTCGCGGAACTGGCCACCGATCTTGGGATAGGTCGGATCGATCGGTTCGTTGCCGCCGGCGCCGTGGCAGTCGATGCAGGTCTGGCCGGTGGCTGCGCTCTTGACGTTGGCAGCCTGTTCGCCGGCTTCGGTGGTGCCGGACGGCAGACCTGCGGACGAGCTGCGTGCGGGCTGGGCTTCGGGATCGTGCGACTGGCCGTCGCAGGCGGCCAGCAGGCCGGCGAGCACGAGCACGGGCAGGGCGCGGATCTGCCGGATCATCGCGCCGCTCACTTGGTCAGCTCCGAAAGGAAGGCGGCGATATCGGCGATGTCCTGGTCGGTGAAGCTCTGCGCCTGTGCCTGCATCGTCGGGTGACGGCGGGTACCGCGCTTGTATTCGTGCAGGGCGTTGACCAGGTATTCGGGCGATTGGCCGCCGATCTTCGGCACGTGGTAGTGCGGATAGACGTTGCGGTAGCCGTCGACGCCGTGGCACCCCTGACAGGTATAGGTCAGTGCCCGGCCGGTTTCGGCATTGCCGGTCAGCGGCGCATTGGTGGTCGGCGCATCGGCGGCAGGCGCAGCAGGTGCAGCAGGCGCAGCCGCATCCTGCGCGGACGCACTCAGGGCGGGCGTGGCGAGGGCAAAGCAGGCGGCGAGCATCAGCAGTCGCGTCATCGAGTTATCCGCAATCCTGAATGGCTGAAAGTGCTGTCTGGGAAGCGTGACTGCACCGGTAGCAGGCAGAACATCCTGCATGAACCGGTGCACAACCGGGCCAGTATAGCCACGGGCGGGGCGCAAACCCAATGGGCCGTAACATCCGCGGCGCTCTCCACCGGAGGTCACCATGACCTATGGCGCATTCAACGTCATGCACTGGTGATATACCTTGCTACAACACCGTAGGGGTCAATCGAATCCACATGTCCACACTGCATGCTTTCGCGTCCGCGGGACGCGTCCTGACTGGCGTCATCCTTGTATCCGCCGCCCTTGGTCTGTCCGCATGCAAGGGCGGGGGCGATGCCCAGGCCAAGCCCGGCGACAGCGCGCCGGCCCCCGTCCCGGTGGAGACCGAGGCGGTCGCGCGCCGCAGTGTGGCGGCCAGCTACGTCGGCACGGCCGCGCTGGAAGTGCCGCGCGGCGCCGATGTGGTCGCCAAGACCTCGGGCATCGCGCTCGAGGTGCTGGTCGAAGAGGGCGACACCATCCGCGCCGGCCAGCCGCTGGTGCGGCTTGACCCGGACCGCGCCCGCCTGGCCGTGCTGCAGAGCCGCGCCACGATGGGCAAGCTCGAGAACAGCTACCGCCGCGCGCAGCAGCTGGTGGACCAGCAGATGATCAGCGCCAATGATCTCGACCAGATCAAGTTCGATCTCGACACCGCGCGCGCCCAGCACCAGATGGCGGAACTTGAGCTGTCCTACACCACCGTGACCGCGCCGATCGCCGGCGTGATCTCGCAGCGCATGATCCGCACCGGCAATTTCGTGCAGATCAACACGCCGATCTTCAGCATTGTCGACAACGCGCGCATCGAGGCCACGCTCAACGTGCCCGAACGCGAGCTGCGCGTGCTCAAGCGCGGCCAGCCGGTGCGTCTGCAAGTCGATGCGCTGCCGGGCGAGAGCTTTGAAGGTGTGGTCGAGCGTGTCGCGCCGATCGTGGAATCGCGCAGCGGCACGTTTCGCGTGGTGACCGCGTTCGCCGGCAACGATTCACTGCGCGCCGGCATGTTCGGCCGCATCCATATCGATTACGACCAGCGCACCGATGCACTGGTGATCCCGCGCAGCGCGCTGCTCGACGAGGGTGACGAGACCGCGGTGTACACCGTGCGCGACGGCAAGGCGGTGCGCGTGCCGGTGGTGCTGGGCTACGTCGACGGCAACCTGATCGAAGTCCGCAGCGGCCTGGAAGACGGCGATCCGGTGGTCACCGCCGGCAAGGTCGCGCTGCGCGAGGGCAGCCCGGTGCAGGTGATCGGTGAGGCGCCGGTTGCGGCTGCGCCTGCGGCAGCCGACGCCCAGAGCGACGCGAAATAATGGCCGGCGCGCCGCACGACGGCCCTGCCGGCGACGGCCCGGCCTTGGATCCGCACGCCGCGCCGTCCGGCCGGTTCGATCTGGTCGAGTTCTCCACGCGTCGCCGGGTGACGGTATGGATGGTCGCGATCAGCATGATGCTGTTCGGCCTGATCGCGCTGACCAATCTCAAGGTCAACCTTCTGCCCGACCTCAGCTATCCCACGCTGACCGTGCGCACCGAATACACCGGCGCGGCGCCGTCGGAGATCGAGACGCTGGTCAGCGAGCCGGTGGAAGAAGCCGTCGGCGTGGTCAAGGGCGTGCGCAAGCTGCGCTCGATCTCGCGTACCGGCCAGAGCGACGTGGTGCTGGAGTTCGCCTGGGGCACCGACATGGACCAGGCGAGTCTGGAAGTGCGCGACAAGCTCGAGACGCTGCAGTTGCCGCTCGAAGTCACGCCGCCTGTGCTGCTGCGTTTCAATCCCTCAACCGAGCCGATCCTGCGCCTCGCGCTGACCGCCGGCGACAAGGGCGACGCCGTCGACGAACTGACGCGCATGCGTCGCTACGCAGATGACGATCTGAAGAAGAAGATCGAGCCCGTCGTCGGTGTGGCCGCGGTCAAGGTCGGCGGTGGTTTCGAGGACGAGGTGCAGGTCGATCTCGACCTGCAGCAGATGGCGCGGATCGGTCTGCCGATCGAGAACGTCATCCAGCGTCTGCAGCAGGAGAACATCAACCTCTCCGGTGGGCGGCTCGACCAGGGCACGCAGCGTTATCTCGTGCGTACGGTCAACCAGTTCTCGAGCGTCGAGCAGATCGGCGAGATGCTCGTCGCCACGCAGTCAGGCGGTGACGACGGCGCCGCAAGCGCTGCGCAGCAGATGGCCGCGATCGCTGCCGCGAGCGGTTCGCAGGCGGTGCTGGCGGCAGCAGCATCGGTGCAGAGCGCGTCGGGCGCGGACAGTTCGACGATCGGCGCTGGCCGCGCGATCCGTCTGCGCGATGTCGCCACCGTGCGGCAGGGCTTCAAAGAACGCGAAAGCATCATCCGCCTCGGCGGCGCCGAAGCGGTGGAGCTGGCGATCTACAAGGAAGGCGACGCGAACACTGTGGCGACCGCGGATGCGGTACAGGCGCGGCTGGACGTCATCCGCAAGGAACTGCCGCCGGACATGACCCTGACGGTGGTCGACGACCAGTCGAAGTTCGTGCGGGCCGCGATCCACGACGTGCGCACCGACGCGTTGATCGGCGGCACGCTAGCGGTGCTGATCATCTTCCTGTTCCTGCGCAACGGCTGGAGCACGCTGGTGGTCAGCCTCTCGCTGCCGATCTCGATCATCACCACGTTCTTCTTCATGGATCAGCTGGGACTGAGCCTCAATGTCATGTCGCTGGGCGGGCTGGCGTTGGCGACCGGCCTGGTCATTGACGATTCGATCGTCGTGCTCGAGAGCATCGCCAAGGCGCGCGAGCGTGGGCTGGGAATTCTGGAGGCCGCGATCTCCGGCACCCGTGAAGTCGGCATGGCCGTCGTTGCGTCGACGTTGACGATCATCGCGGTGTTCCTGCCGCTGGTGTTCGTCGAAGGGATCGCCGGCCAGCTGTTCCGCGACCAGGCGATGACGATCGCGATCGCGGTCGGTGTGTCGATGTTCGTGGCGTTGACGCTGATTCCGATGATGGCCTCGCTCAAGGGCCGTCCGCCGCTGGCATTTCCGGAAGAAGCGCCGCATCCGCAGTGGCATCCTGAAAGCCGTTGGCAGAAGCCGATTGCGGCGACCGGTCGTGGCATCGGCGCCGGTGTCCGCGGCGCACTGTTCGGCATCGCCTGGGCGGTAGTGCGTGCGTGGCGCTTCGTATCGGGAGGTACCGGGCGTGTCATGGGCCGGGCCAGCGATCTGGCGATGTCGCCCTACAACCGCGCCGAGCGCCGGTATCTGAAAATGCTGCCGGCCGCGCTGGCGCGCCCATGGCTGGTGCTGGGCATCGCGACCGCGGTGTTCCTGGTCAGCATACTGGCGGTGCCGCTGCTCGGTACCGATCTGATCCCGCAGCTGGCGCAGGACCGCTTCGAGATGACGGCCAAATTGCCGCCTGGCACGCCGCTGCGCGAGACCGATCGCATCATGCGTGAGGTGCAGCAGGCGCACGCCGGCGACGACGGCGTCGAACTGCTGTTCGGCGTGAGCGGCAGCGGTACGCGGCTGGACGCGAATCCGACCGAGAGCGGGGAGAACATCGGCAAGCTGAGCATCGTGATGAGCGGTGGCGGCAGTCGCGAGTTCGAAGCGCAGCAGACCGAGCGCCTGCGCGAAACGATGCAGCAGTATCCCGGTGTCGCAGTGGACTTCGCCCGCCCGCAGGTCTTCAGTTTCTCGACACCGCTGGAAATCGAATTGCGCGGGCAGGATCTGGAAGGTCTGGCCAGGGCCGGCCAGCGCATGACCGAACTGCTGCGGGCCAATCCGCACTATGCCGACGTCAAGAGCACCGTGGAGCAGGGCTTTCCCGAGATCCAGATCGTGTTCGATCAGGAACGCGCTGGCGCGTTCGGCCTGACCACGCGTCAGATCGCCGATGCGGTGGTGCGCGCGGTGCGCGGCGAAGTCGCCACGCGCTACAACTTCCGCGACCGCAAGATCGACGTGCTGGTGCGCGCGCAGGAGAACGAACGCGATTCGGTCGACCGCATCCGCAACCTGATCGTCAACCCGGGCAGCGCATCGCCGGTGCGCCTCGATTCGGTGGCCGATGTGGTGGCGACCGTGGGCCCGAGCGAGATCCATCGCGCCGACCAGGTGCGTGTGGCGGTGGTCTCGGCGAATCTGCGCGGGATCGATCTGGGCACCGCGATGGATGAGGTGCGGCAGATGGTGGCGGAGAATCCGCTCGGCCCCGAAGTCGGCCTGCACATCGGCGGCCAGGGCGAGGAGCTCGCGGACTCGATGCGGTCTCTGCTGATGGCGTTCGCGCTGGCGATCTTCCTGGTCTATCTGGTGATGGCCTCGCAGTTCGAATCGCTGCTGCATCCCTTCGTGATCCTGTTCACCATCCCGCTGGCGATGGTCGGCGCGATCGGCGCACTGCTGCTGACCGGCAACACGATCTCCGTCGTGGCCTTCATCGGATTGATCCTGATGGTCGGTCTGGTGGTGAAAAACGCGATCATCCTGATCGACAAGGTCAACCAGCTGCGCGAGGCCGGCGTGGCCAAGCGCGATGCGTTGGTCGACGGTGCACGCTCGCGCCTGCGGCCGATCATCATGACCACGCTGTCGACGCTGTTCGGCTTCCTCCCGCTGGCACTCGCCTTCGGTGATGGCGCCGAGGTGCGCTCGCCGATGGCGATCGTGGTGATGGGCGGCCTCGCGGTGTCGACCGTCCTGACGCTGCTGGTGATCCCGGTCGTCTACGACCTGCTGGACCGCAAGTCCGATGCGTACTACGCCGAACGCGGCCGCCGCGCGCGCCTCGGCGCCGCTGCCGATCGTCCCGACGCGGAGGTCAGCGCGATATGAGCATCGCCGAGCTGAGTCTGCGGCGTCCGGTCACGACCATCATGTGTTTCGTATCGATGGTCGTCATCGGGCTGATCGCCTCGGTGCGCCTGCCGCTGGAAGCGCTGCCGGATATTTCGGCGCCGTTCCTGTTCGTGCAGTTGCCCTATACCGGCGCCACGCCGGCCGAGGCAGAGCAGAATCTGCTGCGGCCGGCAGAGGAGACGCTGGCGACGATGAGCGGCATCAAGCGCATGCGCGGGCAGGCGGCAGCGGATGGCGCGTTCGTGATTCTCGAGTTCAGCGACTGGGACCGGGATATCACGATCAGCGCGTCGGAAGCACGCGAGCGCATCGACGCGATTCGCAGCGATCTGCCCGACGATTTCCGTCGCTATTTCGTGCAGAAGTTCTCGACCAGCGATCAGCCGGTGCTGCGGCTGCGGCTCGCGGCCAACGTCGACCTCTCCGGCAGCTACGAGCTCATCGACCGCCAGCTCAAGCGCAGGCTCGAGCGCGTGCCCGGCGTGGCGCGCGTGGAGATCAGCGGCGCGGCACCGAACGAGGTCGAGATCGCGGTCCAGCCCGACCGGCTGACCGCGCACGGGATCGAACTCAACGCGCTGGCGACCCGTCTGCGTGCGATGAACTTCTCGGTTTCTGCCGGGCAGATCCTCGACGGCGGACAGCGGCTGCGCGTGCAGCCGATTGGCGAGGTCGACGACCTGCAGCAGTTGCGCGATCTGGTCATCAACCAGCAGGGTCTGCGCCTGTCGGACGTCGCTGATGTCCGCCTGCGACCGCAACGCATGGATTACGGCCGTCGCCTCGACGGACGCGCGGCAGTGGGGCTGGAAATCTACAAGGAACGCGACGCGAACCTCGTCGAGGTCGCACGCAACGTACTGGCGGAAGTCGACAGCGCGCGCAGCGAACCGGGGCTCGAGGACATCGACGTCAAGGTCACCCAGAACATGGGCGAGGAGGTCACCTCGTCGTTGACGGAACTGGTGGAGGCGGGCGCAATCGGCCTGGTGCTGTCGATCATCGTGCTGTACTTCTTCCTGCGCCACTGGCCATCGACGCTGATGGTGACGCTGGCGATTCCGATCTGCTTCATCATCACGCTCGGCTTCATGCACTTCTTCGGCGTCACGCTCAACGTGCTGTCGCTGATGGGGCTGCTGCTCGCAGTCGGCATGCTGGTCGACAACGCGGTGGTGGTGGTGGAGAGCATCTACCAGGAACGCGAGCGCATGCCCGACCAGCCCTGGCTGGCCTCGGTGCTGGGCACGCGCCATGTCGCGATCGCGCTGTCGGCCGGCACGCTGAGCCACTGCATCGTGTTCGTGCCCAATCTGCTCGGCGAAACCAACCAGATCAGTATCTTCATGTCCCAGCTGGCGATCACCATCTCGGTGTCGCTGCTGGCCTCGTGGCTGGTCGCGGTGAGCCTGATCCCGATGATGGCGGCGCGGATGAAGACGCCGCCCGCCGTGGCGCGTCCCGATGGCCTGATCCCGCGCATGCAGCGCCGGTATGCGCGCGTGCTGCGCTGGTCGCTGGAACACCGCGGCTGGAGCGTATTCGGCATCCTGCTGATGGTCGCGGTCAGCCTGGTGCCGATGACCCAGACCAAGTTCGACATGTTCGGCGACGGCAGCGGCGGCAAGGAGATCCAGCTCTACTACCAGTGGAAGGGCAGCTATAACCTGCAGCAGCGGTCCGACGAAGTCCGCCGTTTCGAAACCTTTCTTGACGAGAACCGCGAAACCTACCGGATCCGGCAGCTCTACTCCTGGTTCGGCGAGGGCGGCGATTCGGGCACGATGATCACCTTCGAGGATTCGGTCGGCGATACCAAGCTGCTCACCGAGGCGATCAGTGCGGCGCTACCCAAATCAGCGCGCGCGGAAGTGGGCATCCGCGGGAGCTCGGGCCAGGGCGGCGGTGGCGGCGGTGGCGCCAGCCAGGGCGTGCAGGTGCAACTCGTCGGCGACTCGACCCAGGTGCTGCGCGAGATCGCCGACGGGGTGATCCCGATGCTTGCCGCCAATCCAGCCCTGCGCGATGTGCGTGTGGATGCCGGCGATCTCAACCAGGAGCTCACCATCCGCGTCGACCGCGACCGCGCGGCCGCGTTCGGTTTCAGCGCCGAGCAGGTGTCGAGCTTCGTCGGGCTGGCGCTGCGCGGCAGCCAGCTGCGCGAGTTCCGCCGTGGTGAGGAAGAAGTGCCGGTCTGGGTGCGCTTCGCGGGCGCCGAGCAGTTCAACGAAGCCGATATCGCCAGCTTCATGGTGCGGTCGCCCGACGGGCGCAGCGTGCCGCTGACGAGTCTGGTCGACATGCGCGTGGAGCCGTCGGCCAGCCGGATCACCCGCGCCGACCGCCAGACCTCGCTGACGCTGCAGGCTAACCTCGCCGGCGACACCACGATGCCTGATGCACGCAAGGCGCTGGAGCAGACACTCGAGACGGTCGCGTTTCCCGCTGGCTACGGCTACACGTTCTCCGGCAGCGGATTCGAGGATGACGCCGAGGCCAGCCGGCAGATGGTGTTCAACCTGCTGATCGCCGTGATCATGATCTACGTGGTGATGGCGGCAGTGTTCGAATCGCTGCTGTTCCCGGCGGCGATCATGAGCTGCGTGGTGTTCTCGGTGTTCGGCGTGTTCTGGCTGTTCTGGCTCACCGGCACGTCGTTCACAGTGATGGCCTTCATCGGGATCCTGGTGCTGATGGGCGTCGTGGTGAACAACGGCATCATCATGGTCGAGCACATCAACAATCTCAGGCGACGCGGCATGCCGCGTCTTGAGGCGCTGGTCGAGGGCAGCCGCGAGCGTCTGCGCCCGATCCTGATGACGATGGGCACGGCAATCCTGGCGATGATCCCGATCTCGCTCAGCGACACCGTGGTGCTCGGCGGCCTGGCGTATTCGCCGATGGCGCGGGCGGTGGCCGGCGGTCTGGCGTTCTCCACCGTGGTCAGCCTGCTGTTCCTGCCGACGATCTACGCGATCCTCGACGACCTGCGGCATGGCACCGCACGGCTGATCCGGCGGGCGCGGGGTGTGCACGCCGAGCCTGCTGCTGCGGCAGGCTGAGACGCCTTCCAGTATCCGGCGCCCTCGGGCGCCGGATCTTTTTGACCCTCGCTCTGGATTTTGATCTAGCTCTAGTTTTTGATTTCGCTCTGGCTTTCAGCCGTTGACGTCAATCGAGCCGTAAAGCGAGCCGAGCATCGCAGGGCGGCGGGGTCGAAGAGCAGCCCATGTCTGAGCGCAGCGAGTTTGGGCTGCGTGCCCCGTCGCCCGAGAAGCGCAGGGGACCGCCGCGGCTGTATCGCGGCGGATCGCGTCCGGCGAAGACGGTTTTGCTTACTTTTGCCAAGACAAAAGTAAGCCGCGCGACAGCGCGGAAGCCCTGTCCTTGATCTCCAGCCCTTCGGGCGAGTTCGTCGGATCGCCTCGAATCCAACGATTTAAAGTCGAGGCAAAGCCGAAGGTTCGAAGCGAACAGCAAGTGCAGAGCTTTCGCCCGCTGCGCGTGCGAGTCCCTTTTGGATGGACCCAAAAGGAACCAAAAGGTCCCTTCGCCGGACGCGAGCCGATGCGATGGAGCCGCATCGGTTCCCTGTGCTCCTCGCCTGACGCGGCACGCAGCCCAAACTCGCTGCGCTCAGACATGGGCTGCTCTTCGGCCACGCCAGGCTCCGGTGCTCGGCTCGCTCTACGGCTCGATTCAGATCAAGAGCCAGTGCCAGTGCCAAAGCCAAAGCCAAAGCAACAGCAACAGCAACAGCAACAGCGAAGCCAAAAACCAAACCCACGCCTGCAAAGACCAGGCGCTCCGATAGAGCGGCGCCTAAACCTTCCGCCGTCACTCAATCGCCAAAATCGCGCGTCAGCTAAGCACCTTGCCGGCGATCCGCAAACCCGCCACCCACACCCCGATGCTCGACCCGACGTTGGCGAGCAGGAAGCTCAACAGCGTGCGCGAGACGCGGTTGCGGTACCAGCCTCGCACTGTGCCGGCATCGTCGCGCAGCGAAAGGAAATCGTTGTACGCGGGCTTGCGTATGTAGGCCTCGATCAATCCGCTGACCAGTCCGGGGTTGATCCCGGGCGGACGGATCGGCTTCAGCGGCGCCATGATCGCGGCGCCGAGGATGCCGAGCGGATGCGACAGCGCCGCCAGTGCGCCGAGTGCGGCGAAGCCGGCGGTGATGACGATCCATTCTTTCACCAGCTGGCGGCCGAGTTCGGCGCCGCCCTGGTAATAGCCCCAGCCGATCATCGCCACGATCGCCAGCGTGATCGCGGTCATGACCCAGCGGACGCTCTGGCCCTTGGGGGCGTGTTCGAGTTCCGCACGTGTCGCCGCGGGGTCCTGGGCATCGTTGGCGAGATGGCGCGCCAGACCGGCGAGATGGCCGGCGCCGACCACGGCCAGCACTTCGCGCGCATCCCCGGCCTGCTCGCGCAGCTTCGCGGCCATGTAGCGATCGCGCTCGGCGATGATTGCCTCGTAGAGCTGCGGGCTGCTCTTGGCGAATTCGCCGAAGCTTGATTCGAGCATGTCGCCCTGTTTGAGCTTCTCGATCTCGTCTTCGCCGAGTTCGTCGGATGCCATCAGTCCGCCGAGCAGGCTGCCGATCAGCTTCAAGCGGCCGAAGAAGCCGAGCTTCTTCGACGCGCGCTTGAATGTCAGGCCGACATCGCGATCGATCAGCGCAACCGGCAGATCGCGTTCGTTCGCCAGCGCGACTGCGCGCTTGAGCTCAGCGCCGGGTTCAATACCGAGTTGCTCGGCAAGGCGGCGCTGGTAGGCGGCCAGCGCGAGATTGGCGGCGAACAGCGCAACGCGGCCCTTGCGGATCACGTCGACCAGATTGAGTTTGGCCAGTGCGTCGGGATCGCTGATCGCTTGCAAGCGCTGCGCGTCGAGTTCCACCGCAACCGCATCGAACGCGCCGCTGCCGATCGCATCCTCGACCGCCTCCACGCTGACCCGCGACACATGTGCGGTACCGAGCAGGGTGTAGCGCACACCGTCGCGCTCGACGATCGCATGCGGCTGCGACTGCCAGGACGTGGCGCCAGTAGGCGTCGTCGCGCCGGTCATCGGTTCGGTCATCGGATCATTCGTCTTCGGGAGGAGTGGCGGCGCCATCGCCGAGGGCGCGCTGCATCAGGATGGTGTCGAGCCAGCGTCCGTGCTTGCGGCCGGAGCCGGGCAGCACGCCGACGGTCTCGAAACCGAGCCTCTGGTGGAACTGCACCGATGGGCCATCGAGCGGCGGGCCGATCACCGCCATCATCTGCCGGTAGCCACGCTGCGTGCACAGCTCGATCAGCCGTTCCATCAGCACGCGTCCGATGCCGTGGCCATGCTGTGCATGCTCGACATAGACCGAACTCTCGACCGTGAAACGGTAGCCGATGCGGGTGCGGAATCCGCCGGCGTAGGCATAGCCGGCGAACACGCCATCGCGGATCGCGACGATGTACGGATAGCCGGCCGACGTGATCGTCAACCAGCGGCGCCGCATCTCGTCGACATCGGGCGCGTCGTATTCGTAGGTCGCCACGCCGTCCGCGACTTCGCGGGCGTAGAGCGCGGTGATGGTGTCGAAATCGGTTTCGACCGCGTCGCGGAGTTCGAGGGGCATGGGTCAGTCGATGTAGCGCTTGAGCAGATCGCCATAGGCGTCGATGCGACGGTCGCGCAGGAACGGCCAGATGCGACGCACATGTTCGCTGCGGCCCAGATCCACTTCGCAGCTCAGTATGGTCGGGTCGGTCCCTGCCTCGGCGAGGAACTCGCCCTGCGGGCCGAGCACATGGCTGTTGCCCCAGAAGTCGATGCCTGACGCGCCGATCGGTGACGGCTCGTGGCCGACGCGATTGCATGACAGCACCGGCAATCCGTTCGCGACCGCGTGACCGCGATGGCTGAGGATCCAGGCATCGCGCTGGCGCTTTTTCTCGTCATCGACGTCGGTCGGATCCCAGCCGATCGCGGTCGGATACAACAGCAGGTCCGCGCCTGCCAGCGCCATCAGCCGCGCAGCTTCGGGATACCACTGGTCCCAGCAGACCAGCAGGCCGAGCCGGCCGACCGAGGTGTCGATCGGCTTGAAGCCGATGTCGCCCGGCGTGAAGTAGAACTTCTCGTAGAAGCCAGGGTCGTCGGGGATGTGCATCTTGCGGTACTTGCCCGCCGTGCTGCCGTCTGCGTCGAAGACCACGCCGGTGTTGTGGTACAGCCCCGCTGCGCGGCGCTCGAACAGCGAGCTGACCAGCACCACCTTGTGCTGCTTCGCCAGCGCGGCGAGACGCTCGGTGCTCGGGCCGGGGATGGGTTCTGCAAGATCGAATTCGTCGACGGATTCGTGCTGGCAGAAGTAGGCACCGTTGTGCAGCTCCTGCAGCAGCACAAGCCTCGCCCCCTGTTTTGCGGCCTCGGCGACGCGCGCTTCGATGACCGACAGGTTGGCGTCGGCATTGCCGGCGCCCTGGTCGATGACGGCGCGCTCCTGGATCAGCGCGACAGGCAACGTGGTCTTGCGGGACATGGATTCGAACCCTCGGAGGATTGCGACAATGCTAACGCGCCGCTGCGTGCGGGCAGATAAACGAGGTGATCCACGCGGCGTCGCACGCGATGCAATCCATCGTGTACGACGCCAGCCCTCGGGCCAGGAGCTCGCGCCGGAGTCGCTGACGGGCACTGGATGGACGGAGCCGACACCCGAGGTCCGACTCGCGACGCCGGGCGTTTTTCCGGCGTCAGCCGGGCAGCGCGTCCCGCAGCAGGCCGGCGGGCAACTGCATGGTGATGCAGTGCAGACTGCCGTTCTGCCAGATCAGCGGTCGGCACGGCACCTGCACGATTTCGCGGCCCGGATGCGCTTGCGCGAGCACGGCCGCTGCGGCGTCGTCTGCCGGATCGCCATAGGCCGGCATCAACACCGCGCCGTTGAGGATCAAGTAATTCGCATAGCTCGCGGCGAGACGACGCCCATTGTCGAGCACCGGCTGCGCCCACGGCAGCGGGAACAGCCGATACGGCGCGCCCTCGCGGGTGCGCAGCGCGGCGATTTCATCGGCCATCGCCTGGAGCTCGGCGTAGTGCGGATCGGTGGCGTCGTCGCAGGCCTGGAACACGATCGCATCACCCGGCGCGAAGCGGGCGAGGGTGTCGATATGCGCGTCGGTGTCGTCGCCTTCGAGATAGCCGTGGTCCAGCCACAGCACGCGATCCTGCGCGAGCCAGTCGGACAGCTTCGCGGTCAACACTTCACGCGATGCGTCCGGATGCCGCTCGTGCAGGCAGCGCCAGGTCGTCAGCAGCGTGCCCGCACCGTCGGTTTCAATCGCGCCGCCTTCGAGCGCGAAGTCGATCTCGCGTCGCCGCGCGTCGTCGGCGAACACCCCGGCAGCATGCAGATGACCGACCAGCAGATCGTCCTGGCTTGCGTCGAACTTGCCGCCCCAGCCGGTGAAGCGGAAATCGTTGAGCAGAAACGCGGCATCCCCACGGCGCAGCGAGATCGGGCCGGAATCGCGCAGCCAGGTGTCGTCGTACGCTGCTTCGACGAAACGCACGCGCGCCATGTCGATGCGATTCGATGCCAGGCGCACGTAGGCATAGCTCTGGATGTCCTCGTCCGGCACGCAGATCACGACGGGCTGGAAACGGGTGATCGCCGCGACCAGTGCGATGTACGTGTCTTCGACCTCGCCCAGGCGCGCGGCCCAGTCGGTGTCTTCGTTCGGCCAGGCGATCAGGATCGCGGACTGGGGTTCCCACTCCGCGGGGAAGCGCAATGCGTGTTCGGTCATGGGCTCAGCGAATGGCGGGCTTGGGGCCGATCTCCGACGCCGTGGCACGGTTGGCCACGGTGTCGATGACCCGGTTCCGCTCGAAATAGACGGTGAAGGCGGGGTAGACCCAGCGGTTAATCGTCGGCCACTGGCGCTTCTGGCCACCACGCGCGTCCAAGCGCTCGCTCGGCACGCCAAAGCGGGCTTCGACATCCGCCATCGACATGCCGCGTGTCGGTACGTTAGCGCCTGCGGGCTGTTTGCTGCGGTCCACGAGCAGGGTGTCCGCAGCGGCGGGCAGGCTGGCGAGCAGTGCGCAGCTCAGCGCGGCGCCTGCGAGGATCGAAGCGAAGGAACGCGACATGGCGGTGACTCCTGGGCAGGACAGCGATGGAGGTGAGGGCGCCGACAGGGCGCACGCGCCTGTTTATCAGAATTCGCGCGACGACGATGCCGACGCGGTACGAGAAGCGCCGCAAACGAAGAAAGGCCGCATCGCTGCGGCCTTTCTCGCGTGCATGCCGCATGCGCGGCAGCAGCGCGTCTTAGCGCTGACGCGCCTTGAAGCGCGGGTTGGACTTGCAGATCACGAAGACCTTGCCGCGGCGACGCACAACCTTGCAATCGCGGTGGCGGGTCTTCGCCGACTTCAGGGACGACAGGACCTTCATGGTGAACCTCTGGGATGGGATACAAACAGCAAGCCGGCTATTCTAGCTGCTCTTTCCCACACGATTCAAGCGCTTGGGCGTTCGCTCGCGAACATGGCCCCCGGCGCAGGAGATGCAGATGACGGCGACGGTGCCGGTTTTGACGATCGACGGGCCTTCGGGTTCCGGCAAGGGCACGATCAGCCGTGCGGTGGCGCAGCGGCTGGGTTGGCATTATCTGGATTCAGGCGCGCTCTATCGCGCGGTGGGCGTCGCGGCCGGCTGGGCGGACCTCGATCTCGACGATGCCGGCGCGCTGGTGCGCTGCACCTTCGATACGACCATCGGCTTCGATGAAGGGGGCGAGGAGCTGCGCGTGCTCGTCAACGGCCACGACGCCACGGATGAACTCCGGACCGAAACCGCCGGCGCGGCTGCCTCGGCTATCGCTGCGATTCCCGAGGTCCGCGCTGCACTCAAGGACCGGCAACGGGCATTCAGGGTCGCCCCGGGCCTCGTCGCCGACGGTCGTGACATGGGCACGGTGATCTTCCCCGACGCAGGCTGGAAGGTGTTCCTCACCGCGAGCGCGGAGGAGCGGGCGGACCGTCGCTATAAACAGTTGAAGAACAAGGGGGTTTCGGTGACAATGGACGGTCTGCTGCGCGAGATCCTCGCCCGCGACGCCCGCGATGCCAACCGTGCGGTGGCGCCGTTGCGGCCGGCCGAAGACGCCGTCCGCATCGACACCACTGGTCAGGGCATCGAAGCTGTCGTCGAACGGGTGCTCTCATTACTGCCTGCACGCAACGCCTGATCCGATCCGGGGTCGGGCGTTTGTTGCAAGCCGGGGTGGTCCGTTTCGGGCTGCTTCGGCGTTGTTGAAAAGTGTGACGTTTTATCGCTGTACCGCTGCACCCATGTCGCCGTCCGGAGATCCTTCCAGCCGGCGGTCCGTTCACCTCAACACTCACGGCCCTGCAATCCCGCGACGGCCGACCAACGGGTGGACTGCCGGCACTCCGCGCTGACAAGGCGCCGCCACGCAGTCTGAGTCAACCAGGTATTTACCAATGACCGAATCATTCGCAGAACTGTTCGAAGCCAGTCAGACCAATCTGGCCAAGCTCAAGCCAGGCTCCATCGTCACCGGCATCGTTGTCGACGTGCGCACCGACGTGGTGGTGATCAACGCCGGCCTGAAGTCGGAAGGCATCGTGCCGATCGAGCAGTTCCGTAACGACGCCGGCGAGATCGACATCGCCATCGGCGACTCCGTCAAGGTGGCGCTGGATTCCCTCGAGAACGGCTTCGGCGAGACCGTGCTGTCGCGCGAGAAGGCCAAGCGCTCGATGGTGTGGGACGAACTCGAGGAAGCCCTCGAGAAGAACGAGACCATCACCGGCCGCATCAGTGGCAAGGTCAAGGGCGGCTTCACCGTCGACATCAAGGACGTCCGCGCGTTCCTGCCGGGTTCGCTGGTGGACGTGCGCCCGGTGCGCGACCCGGTGTACCTGGAAGGCAAGGAACTCGAGTTCAAGCTGATCAAGCTGGACCGCAAGCGCAACAACGTTGTCGTCTCGCGCCGCGCAGTGGTCGAGAGCGAGCATTCGGAAGAGCGCGAGCAGTTGATGGAGAAGCTGGTCGAGGGCGCGGTGCTCAAGGGCGTCGTCAAGAACCTGACCGATTACGGCGCGTTCGTGGACCTCGGCGGCATCGACGGCCTGCTGCACATCACCGACATGGCCTGGAAGCGCGTGCGCCATCCGTCCGAAGTCGTGGAAGTGGGCGCAGAGCTCGACGTACGCGTGCTGAAGTACGACCGCGAGCGCAACCGCGTCAGCCTCGGCCTGAAGCAGCTGGGCGAGGATCCGTGGGACAACATCGCCCGCCGTTACCCGTCCAACACCCGCGTGTTCGGCAAGGTCTCCAACGTCACCGATTACGGCGCGTTCGTCGAGATCGAGCCGGGCGTCGAAGGCCTGGTGCACGTGTCCGAAATGGACTGGACCAACAAGAACGTCAACCCGTCCAAGGTGGTGCAGGTCGGTGACGAACTCGAGGTCATGGTGCTCGACGTCGACGAGGAGCGTCGCCGCATCTCGCTCGGTATCAAGCAGGTCACGTCGAACCCGTGGGAGACCTTCGCGGCCATCCACAAGAAGGGCGACAAGGTCGACGGCCAGATCAAGTCGATCACCGACTTCGGCATCTTCATCGGCCTGGACGGCGGTATCGACGGCCTGATCCACCTGTCGGACATCGCGTGGAACTCCACCGGCGAAGACGTGGCACGTGCGTTCAAGAAGGGCGACACCGTCGAGGCCGTCGTGCTGGCGGTCGATCCGGAACGCGAGCGCATCTCGCTGGGCGTCAAGCAGCTTGAGCAGGACCCGATGGGTCAGTTCATGGCGACCACGCCGCGCGGTTCGAAGGTCACCGGTACCGTCAAGGAAGTCGATGCCAAGGGCGCCGTGATCGATCTGGGTGAAGGCGTGGAAGGCTATGTGCAGGCGCGTGACATCAGCGACCAGCGCGTCGACGACGCCAGCCAGCATCTGAAGGTCGGTCAGGAGATCGAGGCCAAGTACTTCGGCGTCGATCGCAAGACCCGCGTCCTGCAGCTGTCGATCAAGGCGAAGGACGAGGCGGAAACCGCCGAGACCCTGGCTGAGTACAACAAGCAGGCATCGGAAGCGTCGAGCGGCACCACGAAGCTGGGCGCGCTGCTGCGCGAGCAGCTTGGCAACAAGGGCGAGTAAGCCCATGCGGCGCCGGTCCGGGCTCGTCCCGGGCCGGCGTTGTCGCATTCGCAAGAACGAGACATGACGAAGTCGGAACTCATCGAACTGCTGACCCAGCGCCAGGCGCATCTCAAGGGCGAGGACGTCGACCTAGCGGTCAAGGCCATGCTCGAAATGATGGGCGGCGCATTGGCGGCCGGCGATCGGATCGAGGTCCGTGGTTTCGGCAGCTTCTCGCTGCATTTCCGTCCGCCGCGGACCGGACGCAACCCGAAGACCGGCGATGCCGTCGCGCTTCCGGGCAAGCATGTGCCGCATTTCAAGCCGGGCAAGGAACTGCGCGATCGCGTCAGCGACGTACAGCCGATGCCGGCCGAAGACTGACCGCCCACCGCGGTCCCATTTTCTTTTTCCACGCCCGGTGCGGATTGCCGCACGGTTGGCGTGCAGGATCGGCAAGCGGGTAGGATCGTCGACGCACCGTCGGCGGGGCGCGCACTGCGCTTTGATGTCCATCGCCGGCCCGGGTCGCGCGTACGCGGCCGATCCATCGATGGAGCGTGATCCATGGCGTTTGTGACCGAGTGGTTCTGGTTCTTCCTGCTGCTGCCGATCGCGGCCCTGAGCGGCTGGGTGATCGGTCGCCGCGGCGGCGAGCGCCACAGCGATACCCAGGTCAGCCGCCTGTCGACGACCTATTTCCGCGGCCTGAACTACCTGCTCAACGAGCAGCCCGACAAGGCTATCGAACTGTTCCTGCATATCGCGGAACTCGACAAGGACACATTCGAAACCCAAGTCGCGCTCGGACATCTGTTCCGGCGTCGCGGCGAAGTCGATCGTGCGATCCGCCTGCATCAGGGCCTGGTGCAGCGCCCCGACCTCAACGACCAGCAGAAGGTGCAGGCGCTGCTTGCGCTGGGCGAGGACTACATGAAGTCCGGCCTGCTTGATCGCGCAGAAACGGTGTTCGCCGATCTGGCGCAGATCGATCAACGGGCACCTCAGGCATTGCGGCATCTGATCGGCATCTACCAGTCCGAGCGCGACTGGCAGAAGGCGATCGAAAACGCCACGCGCTATGAGGCGGCGACTGGCGAGCCGATGGGCAAACTGATCTCGCAGTTCGAATGCGAACTTGCGGACCGCCTGCGTTCGGCCGGCGATATCGATGGCGCACGTAGCGCCGTGCAGCGCGCGTACGCCGCGGATTCGGGCTCGGTACGTGCCGGCATCCTGGAAGGGCGTATCGAGATCGATGCCGGCAACGACGCCGCGGCGATCCGTGCGTTCGAACGCGCCGCGCGTCACGACACTGATTTTCTGCCCGAGATTCTCGCGCCGTTGCTGGCTGCCTATGAACGTGTGGGCGACGTGCCAGGCGCGCGCAACTTCCTGTCGCAGATGACCGAGCATTACAAGGGTGTCGCGCCGGTGCTGGCACTGACGCGGCTGGTCGAGCAGGAAGAGGGCGTGCGCGCGGCACGGACCTATCTCGCGCGGCAACTCAAGGATCGACCCTCCGTGCGCGGCGAAGCGGCGCTGATCGATCTGACGCTGGCCGACGGTGTCGATCACGTCGGCACACTGCAGGAGTTGCGTCTGATCACCGAGCAGTTGCTGGTGCGCAATCCCAGCTATCGCTGCAAGCAGTGCGGCTTCGGCGCGCGCAGCCACCATTGGCAGTGTCCAAGTTGCAAGGAGTGGGGCACGATCAAGCCGTTGCTCAACTACGCCGTGGTCTGAGTGGCGGCATCTCCGTACCTTGTAGTGGCCTTGTGTGCTGCTGCATTTCTGGCGGCCGTTGCGCTCACCGCGCTCGCGCGACGCTATGCGCTCTCCCGTCAGCTGGTCGACGCGCCTGGCGAACGGCGCAGTCATACGGTCGCCACCCCTCGCGGCGGCGGCATCGCCATCGTAGCGGTGGTGTTGCCGCTGATGATCTGGTCGGGCTGCGCGGGCGCCCGCTTGTCGCCGGTCGTCCTGTTCGGCGCCTGTGGCCTCGCCTTGGTGGCGGCCATCGGCTGGATCGACGATCACCGTCCACTGTCGCCTTGGGGCCGGCTGGCCATACATATCTTCGCAGCCGCGCTCCTGGCGTGCGGCGTCGCGTGGGCAGGGCAGCCCCTGTGGTGGGCGATCGTGGTTTTCGCGCTCGCGCTGGGTCTGGTCAACGTCTGGAACTTCATGGACGGGATCAACGGACTTGCAGCCAGTCAGTTGATCCTCGTGGCGATGGGCTTTCTGTTGCTCGGGATGCATGGCGAAGGCGCGTTCCTGGCCTGCGTTGCCGCAGCTGCCTGCGCGGGCTTCCTGCCGTTCAACTTTCCCAGGGGCCGGATCTTTCTCGGCGACGTTGGCAGCGGCGCTCTGGGATACCTGGTGGCCTGCCTGATTGCGCTGTCGCCGGCGACGGATCCCGTTGGCGGACTAGTATGGCTTCTGCCGATCAGCCCCTTCTTGATTGACGCGACGTTGACATTGCTGTCCCGCATCATCCGCGGCGAACGGTGGTGGACGCCGCACGTACAGCATATGTACCAGCGGTGTGTGCAGGCGGGGCACGCCCATGCCGTTGTGACAGGTGGCTATGCCGCCTGGACGTTGTCTTCGACGCTTGTCGCTATCTGGATGGCAGGTGCGACGCACCCCGTTATCATTGGAGCCTTCGCCACGTGGTATCTGCTCGGTGTCACCATCTGGCTCACCTTCCGTATCCGGCATGCGCGCCGTATGCGCGTGTCGTAGGGAAGCGACTGGATGATTGACCTCAAGGCCAGGATCGGCGTGATGGGCCCGCGTGTGGCGGTCGTGCTGCACGATTTGACCATGGTGTGGCTGTGCTGGATCGGCCTGCACCAGTTCCGTCATTCGGTCATGGAGAATGCGCCCCCCTTCACGTTCTGGTCGGCCGAAATCGCGCTGATCCTGCTGGCGCAAGGCCTGATCTTCTGGCGCGTCGGCCTGTATCGCGGTGTGTGGCGATTCGCCAGCGTGCCCGATCTAATGAACATCGTGAAGGCTGCTGTGCTGGGCCTGCTCACAATCATGCTGGTGCTGTTTGTCTATAACCGGCTCGATTTGGTCCCGCGGACGGTCCTGATCACCTATCCATTGCTGCTGGCGGCGTTGCTGGGCATGCCCCGGCTGCTGTATCGCGCGTGGAAGGACCACGGCATGACGCGGACCAGCCAGTCCGCCGTGCGGGTTCTGATTCTGGGCGCCGGACAGGCCGGCGAAACGCTGGTGCGCGACCTGCGCCGCACGGGCGCTTACGATCCCGTCGGCTTCCTCGATGACGCGCCCAAGCTGCGCGGCAGCCAACTGCAGGGCGTGCCGGTGCTGGGTCGCATCCGCGATGTCGAACAGGTCGCGCCGGAAACAGCGGCCAAGCTGCTGGTGATCGCGATGCCGTCCGCCGACGCTGCGGCGATGCGCAAGGTCGTCGAGGCGTGTGAGCGGACGAGCCTCCCGTTCCGCACCGTGCCCAAGCTCGACGATCTGCTCGAAGGGCGTTCCTTGCCCGGCGAGCTCAAAGAAGTTGCGATCGAGGACTTGCTCGGTCGCAAGCCGGTCATGCCGGACTGGAAGGCGATCCGTGCGTGCTTCCGAGGGCGCAGTGTGCTGGTGACGGGCGCCGGTGGATCGATCGGTTCGGAGTTGTGCCGCCAGTGCGCGCGCAATGGCACTGCGCAGATTGCGCTGGTGGAGATGGACGAACTGGCGCTGACCAGGATCGAGAGCGAACTACGCCGCGACTTTCCGAGAATCACGCTGGTTCCGGTGCTTGGTGATTGCGGCGATATGGCTGTGATCGACCATGCGATGCGCCTGTCCGCGCCTGACGCCGTCTTCCATGCCGCGGCGTACAAGCAGGTGCCGGTGCTCGAGGCGCAGCTGCGCGAGGGTGTGCGCAACAACGTGCTCTCGACGCGTGCGGTTGCGAATGCGGCGATCGCGCATGCGGTTGGTACCTTCGTCTTGATCTCCACCGACAAGGCGGTCGACCCGGTCAACGTGCTCGGTGCGACCAAGCGCCTCGCCGAAATGGTCTGTCAGGATCTGGCTGGCGGTTCGTCCACCGATTTCATTACCGTGCGATTCGGCAACGTGCTCGATTCGGCTGGCAGCGTGGTCCCGCTTTTCCGGGAGCAGATCCGCCGCGGCGGTCCAGTGACCGTGACCGATCCCGAAGTCACGCGTTACTTCATGACGATTCCCGAGGCCTGCCAGCTGATCATGCAGTCGGTCGCCATCGGCTCGGCGCAGGCGGTCTACACCCTGGACATGGGCGAGCCCGTCTCGATCCGCCTATTGGCCGAGCAGATGATCCGCCTCGCTGGCAAGCATCCCGATCAGGATATCGCCATCGTGTATTCGGGCCTGCGTCCGGGCGAAAAGTTGCATGAGACGCTGTTTCATGCGGACGAGCGGTATCGGCCCACCACGCACCCCAAGATCCTGCTTGCAGAAGCGCGCACGGTGCACGCGGAGCGACTCGCGGCTGCGCTGACAAAGCTGTCCGATGGCGTGGCCCGGTACGACCTGGAGCAGCTGGCATCGGCGCTGCGGGAGGCAGTGCCGGAATTCGCGCCGTTGCAATCGCGATCTACACACAACGAAGGTGCGACGATTGTCGCGTTCCCACCACGACACGCGAGACAACCATGACGCAGAGGATCCGCAAGGCAGTGTTTCCCGTTGCAGGACTCGGGACGCGCTTCCTGCCGGCGACCAAGACAGTCCCCAAGGAAATGCTGCCGATCGTCGACCGGCCCCTGATCCAGTACGCGGTGGACGAGGCGATCGAGGCAGGCTGCGACACGCTGGTGTTCGTCACCAATCGCTACAAGCACGCAATCGGCGACTACTTCGACAAGGCCTATGAGCTTGAGGACCGGCTGGAAGCGGCGGGCAAGCATGAACTTCTGGAAAAGGTCCGGCGCCCGCTGCCTGATGGGGTGCAGGCGATCTTCGTGACGCAGCCCGAGGCGCGTGGTCTCGGTCACGCGGTGCTCTGCGCGCGCGCGGTCATCGGCGACGAGCCGTTTGCGGTGATGCTGCCCGACGACCTGCTGTGGAACCGCAATGGCGCCGGTGCGCTGCGACAGATGGCGGATGCGCACGAGGCGACCGGTGCGAGCATGATCGCCGTGCAGGATGTCGCGCGCGAACAGACGGCCAGCTACGGCATCGTTGCGACGGATGCGTTCGAGGGGCGCCATGGGCGCATCAATGCGATGGTCGAGAAGCCCAGACCGGAGGACGCGCCGAGTACGCTGGCAGTCGTGGGTCGATACGTGCTCGACGGGCGCATCTTCGAACTGCTCGAGAACACCAAGCCTGGCGCGGGTGGGGAGATCCAGTTGACCGACGCGATCGCGGCGCTGCTCGCCGAGCAACCTGTGCATGCCTACCGGTTCAAGGGTGTCCGCTTCGATTGTGGTACGCATCTCGGACTGATCGAGGCGACGATCCGCTACGCGCTCGATAACGAGAAGCTCAGCGAGCCAGCCGCAGTGCTGATGCGCAACGCGCTTCAGGAGCTCGGAGTTCGCGAACTGGAGTAGGGCAAGCTCCGTGAGTTGCTTGAAACGCCCGGCTTTGGCCGGGCGTTTTCGTATCTGTCTGTGCGGGCGCCTGAGTGCGGCGAGAAATTATCTACAAGAGCCCAACGTGTCTGTTGGCTGGCGTTGCCCTGGATTCGCAAGGGCGAAAATATCCCTGCTGGGGTCACGTTGTGGCGCACCAAAGGCAGTCAGTACGAGGGAGGACGGCGTGCAGTCCACGTGCGGACTGATCCCGTATCTACATAGCCCTGTTTCGACGACGCCCAAAAAGAAAACGCGCCCCTGCGGGCGCGCTTCTTCAATCAGCCGACGTTGTCGACGCCGCAGCGTCGACAGACGAGGAGAATCAGGCCAGACCGGCCTGCTTCATCACTTCGGCGGCGTAATCCTCGACCACCTTCTCGATGCCTTCGCCGACGGCCAGGCGCTGGAAGCCGATGACTTCGGCGCCTGCGGCCTTCAGCACGGCTTCGACGGTCTTGTCGGTGTCGAGCACATAGGGCTGGCCGTACAGCGTGACCTCGTTGACGATCTTGCTCATCTTGCCGCTGATGATCTTCTCGAGGATGTCGGCCGGCTTGCTCTTGTCCTTCTCGGACATCTTGGCCAGTTCGATTTCCTTTTCCTTCTCAACGAAATCCGTCGGGACGTCGCTCGCCTTGTTGTAGGGCGGGTTCATCGCGGCAACGTGCATCGCCAGGCCGCGGGCGAGGTCGGCATCGCCGCCCTTGAGCTCGACCAGCACGCCGATGCGGCCACCGTGCACGTACGCAGCGACGTTGTTCGCGCTCTCGACGCGGACTAGGCGACGGATCTGCACGTTCTCGCCGACCTTGGAGATCACCGCGGCGCGGGTTTCCTCGATCGTCTCGCCGGACTCGACCTTGGCGGCCTTCAGCGCGTCGGCATCGGCTGCGCCGGAGGCCAGTGCGGTCTGGGCGACGACGTCGGTGAAGCGCAGGAAGTTGTCATCCTTGGCGACGAAGTCGGTCTCGGAGTTGATTTCGACCAGCACGGCGACGCTGTCGCTCTGGGCAGCCGCAATGCGGCCTTCGGCGGCGACGCGATCAGCCTTCTTGTCGGCCTTGGCCAGACCCGACTTGCGCAGCGCCTCGGCTGCGGCATCGATGTTGCCTGCGGTTTCGCTGAGCGCTTTCTTGCACTCCATCATGCCGGCGCCGGTGCGCTCGCGCAGTTCCTTGACCAGGGAAGCGGTAATTTCCATTGGGACCTCTGAATTCGGGGATTGTCGGGCGAGCCAGGGCTCGCCTCAGGGGATCGACGCTGACAGCGCGAACATCCGCGCACGGCGTGATGCGCGGCCGTCCAGCATGGGACGGCCGCATGTCGCGGCGGTTACTCGGCCGCAGGTGCTGCAGGTGCTTCGGCCGGGGCAGCCTCTTCGGCTTTCTTGCCACGCGGTGCGCGGCCCGGCTTCTCGCCGCCTTCGACGAACTCTTCCTCACGCACGGTCGCCGCGCTCGGCGTCGCAGCCTTGCCTTCCAGCACGGCGTCGGCCGCGGCGTTCGCGTACAACTGCACGGCGCGGATGGCGTCGTCGTTACCCGGAATGGCGTAGTCGACCAGGGCCGGATCGTAGTTCGTGTCGACGACCGCGATCACCGGAATGCCGAGCTTCTTGGCTTCCTTGATGGCGATGTCTTCATGACCGATGTCGATGACGAACAGCGCGTCGGGCAGGCGGTTCATGTCCTTGATGCCGCCGAGCGAGGCTTCCAGCTTGTCGCGCTCGCGACGCAGGCCCAGCACTTCGTGCTTGACCAGCTTTTCGAACGTGCCGTCGGTTTCAGCCGCTTCCAGCTCCTTCAGGCGCGACACCGACTTCTTCACCGTGGCGAAGTTGGTCAGCGTGCCGCCGAGCCAGCGCTGGGTCATGAACGGCATGCCGCAACGCTCGGCTTCTTCCTTGATCGCTTCGCGCGCGCTGCGCTTGGTGCCGATGAACAGGATCATGCCGCGCTTCTGCGCGATACCCGAGATGAAGTTCATCGCGTCGTTGAACAGCGGAACGGTCTTCTCGAGGTTGATGATGTGGATCTTGCCGCGGGCACCGAAGATGTACGGCGACATCTTGGGATTCCAGTAGCGCGTCTGGTGGCCGAAATGGACGCCGGCTTCCAGCATCTGGCGCATGGTGATCTGGGGCATGGTGAAACTCCTGGCATTGGAACCGGCCGCCACGGTCGGGTATGGGCGGTTGCACCGCACGGGGGCGGGGCGATGGTTCCGGGGTTGGGCCTCCCTGCCGCCTCCGTGACCGAACCTCATTCGAGGCACCCCGGCACGGGACATTGCAGCAGGTGTGTATTTGCCGGTGACGCCCGGCATCGGCGGCGGGTCACCCCGCACAGCAGCGGAAGTGTAGCAGTCATCGCGGGTGGGTGCGACAGGCCCCTGGTGCCGGGGGCGCATGCGGACGCGGCCCGGACTGTTGCTTTGCGAAACGTGCATGCGGCACGAGGTGGGCGGGTGGCTCCAGCAAGAGGACTGCGTATGTCGGACCGCAGGCCTCGCGTCTACAGCTCCCCATTGATGCGTACATCCGGAAATTCATGCAGTAAATGCGTACGGTGGGCCGGCGCGATTTGAGCCTGCTGACGAGGGCGTCATACGGAGGCCTTCCGTTTGAGGCGATCGAAGCTCTGCTGGAGATCGCGGATGTTGACCGCTCAGTCGCCCCCCGTGCACTCAATTCGGCGATAATGCCGTCATGAGTATCCACACCAAGACGCCCGAAGAAATCGAGAAGATGCGCGTGGCCGGCCGGCTCGCGGCCGAGGTGCTGCAGATCGTCGCCCCGCATGTGAAGCCGGGCGTGACGACCGAGGAACTGGACCGCATCTGCTACGACCACATCATCCGGGTGCAGGGCGCGATTCCCGCGAACGTCGGCTACAAGGGCTATCCCAAGACGACGTGCATCTCGGCCAACAACGTCATCTGCCACGGTATTCCGAACGACGCCAAGGTCCTCAAGGACGGCGACATCATCAATATCGACGTCACCGTCATCAAGGACGGTTGGCATGGTGATACGAGCCGGATGTACTTCGTCGGCACGCCGTCGGTGATGGCGCGGCGCCTGGTCGAGGTGACGCGCGAGGCGATGTGGCGCGGGATCCGCGAGGTCAAGCCGGGCGCGACACTCGGCGACGTCGGTCACGCGATCCAGAAATACGCGGAAGGCGAGCGTTTCAGCGTGGTGCGCGAGTACTGCGGCCACGGCATCGGCAAGGTCTACCATGACGAGCCGCAGGTGCTGCACTACGGCACGCCAGGCGCCGGCGTCGTGCTCAAGGAGGGCATGACCTTCACGATCGAGCCCATGATCAACGAAGGCACGCGCTTCACCAAGGTGCTGCCCGATGGCTGGACCGTCGTCACCAAGGACCGGAAGCTGTCGGCGCAGTGGGAGCACACGGTGGCCGTCACCGCCGATGGCGTGGACGTGCTGACCCGTATCCCCGGCGACGACAACGACGCGTTCCTCTGACGTGGCCGAGCGCACCGCCCCCCAGGTCCCCGGCGCCGACAGCGACGACATGACATGGGTGGCGGAGGCGCGTGCCGCGCTTGCCGCGCATGACGCGCGCCTGGCCCAGGGCTTCGACGCCGGCCAGCACATCGACCGTTTGCTCGCTGCGCGGGCGAATGCGGTCGATGGCTGGGTGCGCAAGGCCTGGGCGCGCTGCATTCCGGGCGATGCGCCGTTGGCGCTGTTCGCGGTCGGCGGATATGGCCGTGGCGAGCTGTTTCCGCATTCCGACATCGATCTGCTGGTTATTGCCACATCGCAGGCGCAGACCGAGCACGCCGAAGCACTGGGCCGCATGCTCGCGCTGCTGTGGGACTTCGGCCTGCCGGTTGGCCACGCGGTGCGCAGTTTCGAAGAATGCACGCGCGCCGCCGACGATGTGACCGTGCTGACGGCGCTGCTGGAAGCGCGGCCGCTGCTGGCCAATATCGGCGAGGTCCGCGCGTTGATGGACGCGATCGCCGATACCAGGGTCTGGCCGGCGGACGATTTCTTCCACGCCAAGCGCCGCGAACTCGAGATGCGTCATGCGCGCTTCGGCGACACGGCCGACAATCTCGAACCCAACATCAAGGACGGGCCTGGCGGCCTGCGCGACGTGCACAACCTGCGCTGGATGGCGCGGCGCGTGCTCGGCGTCTACGGCACCGAAGAGCTGATCGCGTTGGGCCAGCTCGGCGTCGACGAACACGCCACGCTGGAGCGCGAACGGCGCACGCTGTCGCGCCTGCGTTTCGGTCTGCATCTGGTCGCCGGTAAGGCCGAAGAGCGCCTGCGTTTCGACTACCAGAAGGCGCTCGCCGCGCGGTTGCATCACGTCGAGGCCGCGGACGACGCGCCTGTCGAGAACCGGCTGGTCGAAAAGATGATGCAGGAGTTCTACCGCAGCGCCTCGGTGGTGCAGCGGATCAGCGAACGCCTGCTGCAGCGGTTCGAGGAGCAGATCGAAGGCGAGGGCACGCTGCGGCCGCTCGATGCCGAGTTCGGCAGCCAGCGCGGCTATCTGGTCGCGCGCGACGATGTCTGGCCGGGCGGCGACATCGCCCGCGTGTTCGACCTGTTCGCGATGTGGGCCGATCATCAGGAACTGCGGGGTCTGCATTCGCAAACCGCGCGCGCGCTGGCCGAATCGCTGCATGCGCTGCCCTCGTGGCGCAATGCGTCGACCGAGCTGCGCGATCAGTTCCTCGGCCTGCTACGCGGGCCGATTCCGGTGCGCACGCTCGAACGCATGGCGCGGCTGGGCGTGCTGGGTGTGTGGATTCCCGAGTTCGCCAACGTCACGGGGCGCATGCAGTTCGACCTATTTCACGTCTACACGGTCGATCAGCACACGCTCGCGGTGCTGCGCAACATCGCCAGTTTCGCGTCGGAGGCACCGGACGAGCGCTTCTCCAGCGCGCACGAAGTCTGGCCGCAGCTGCGCAAGCCGGAACTGCTGCTGATCGCCGGCCTGTTCCATGACATCGCCAAGGGCCGCGGCGGCGACCATTCCGAACTCGGCGCGGTCGATGCGCGCGAGTTCTGCGAAGGCCACGGCCTGGGCGATCCCGATACCGCGCTCGTCGAATGGCTGGTCAAGCGTCATCTTCTGATGTCGACCAGCGCGCAGAAGCTCGACATCTCCGATCCTGCAGTGATCCACAAATTTGCGACCGAGGTCGCCGACCGCGAGCGCCTCGATTACCTCTACCTGCTGACCTGCGCCGACATCGCCGGCACTTCGCCAAAACTCTGGAATGCGTGGAAGGACCGGCTGCTGACCGATCTGCGCAGCGCAACACGGCTGGCCCTGCGGCGCGGTCTGGAGAATCCGGTCGCCGCCGTCGAGCGCATCGCCGAGGCGCGCGATCGCGCGCGCGGCCTGCTGTCGGCGCATGGCGTCAACGACAGTGAGGCCGATGCGTTGTTCACGCGGATTCCGCAGGAGAGTTTCCTGCGCGGCCGTGCCGACCAGGTGGTCTGGCAGGCGCTGGGCCTGCGCGACACGATCGACGGCGATGTCGTCGTGCGCGTACGCCGGCTCGCCGCGGGCGCGCAGGCGCTGGAAGTCTTCGTACATTCGCCGGATCGCGACGGCCTGTTCTCGGCCATCGTCATCACCCTCGACCGTCTCGGTCTGGTGATCCAGCAGGCGCGCGCGCTGGACGGGCCGGGCGGCACGATCTTCGACGTGTTCCAGGTGCTGCCGGCCGATACGCGGCAGAGCCTCGAGCTCACTGCGATCGAGCGCACGCTCACCACGGTATTGACCGGCTCGCTGGACCTGCGCCCCGCACGCCGCGCGCAGCCGCGGCATCTGCGGCATTTCCGGGTGCCGCCGCGCATCGAATTCAATACCAGCGCGGATGGCCGCCATACGGTCTTCAGTCTCGTCTGCACGGATCGTCCCGGCCTGTTGGCCGACGTTGCGCACGAGCTGCGCCAGCACGGCGTGCGCGTCCACGACGCGCGCGTGGCGACGTTCGGCGAACGCGTCGAGGACGTGTTCCGTCTCAGCGACAACGCCGGTCGTCTGCTCGATGAAGATGCGCGCGACGCGCTGCGCACCGCGCTGCTCGCCTCGATCGACGGCGACGTGGCACGATAACGCCCCGTTTTCCCCACGAAGTCCCGTCATGACCCAAGCCCTGCAGACCACCATCGAGGACGCGTTCGCGCGTCGCGCCGAACTGACCGCCGCCGAGATCTTTGATGTCGTCAAACCGGCGGTCGAGCAGGCGATGCAGGGGCTGGAGTCGGGCGAACTGCGCGTCGCGCAGCCCGATGGCAACGGCGGCTGGCAGGTCAACGAGTGGCTGAAGAAGGCGGTGCTGCTGTATTTCCGTACCAACGACATGGCCATCGTCGACGCGCAGCCGGCGCCGTTCTGGGACAAGGTCGAGCCGCGTTTCGCCGGCTTCGACGAAGCGAAATTCAAGGCCGCTGGCGTCCGCGTGGTGCCGGGCGCTGCCGTTCGTCGCGGCACGTATTTCGGCCGCGACGTCGTATTGATGCCGAGCTTCGTCAACATCGGCGCCTACGTCGGCGAGGGCACGATGGTCGACACCTGGGCGACGGTCGGCAGTTGCGCGCAGATCGGCAAACACGTGCATCTGTCGGGCGGCGCCGGTATCGGCGGCGTGCTGGAACCGCTGCAGGCCAGCCCGACGATCATCGAGGACCACTGCTTTATCGGCGCGCGCTCGGAAGTCGTCGAAGGCGTGGTCGTCGGCCACCACAGCGTGATCGGCATGGGCGTGTTCCTCGGCCAGTCGACCCGGATCTACAACCGCGCGACCGGCGAAGTCAGCTACGGCTACGTGCCGCCGGGCAGTGTCGTCGTCTCTGGCCAGCTGCCGGCCCAGGACGGTTCGCATTCGCTGTATTGCGCGGTGATCGTCAAGCAGGTCGACGAGAAGACGCGCAGCAAGACCTCGGTCAACGTGCTACTGCGCGGCCTGGCGGACTGAGCGCGATGCCCGCGACCGTCTACGGCCTGAAGAACTGCGACACCTGCAAGAAAGCCTTGAAGTGGCTTGACCGCTTCGGCGTTGCATACATCTTCATCGACTATCGCGATGCCAAGCCGACGCCGGAGACGCTGATCGAATGGGCCGGCAAGCTCGGTGGCTTCGAGGCGATGGTCAACAAGTCCTCGACGACCTGGCGCCAGCTGCCGGACAACCGCAAGGCCGCGGCCAGCGATGCGGAGTGGAAGCTGCTGCTGCGCGAGTATCCGCAGCTGATCCGGCGTCCGCTGGTGGTGACCGACGACGGCGAGATCAGCCAGGGCTTCAGCGACAACGGCTTCAAGAAACGCTTCGGTATCGATTGATGCAGATGGCGTGCGGCAGAGTCGCCCTGTAGGAGCGCGCTTGCGCGCGAGGGTGCGTTCCCGGCAAAGCCTCTTCGCGCGCGAGCGCGGCCCCACACGAGAGTTCCATGTCCGACGTCCTCGATCTCACCCGCGACCTGATCGCACGCAAGTCGGTCACGCCCGACGACGCCGGCTGCCAGGCGCTGATCGCCGCGCGTCTGCAGGCGGCGGGTTTTTCGATCGAGTCGCTGCGCTACGGCGAGGTCGACAATCTCTGGGCCACGCACGGGCAGGGCGCGCCGGTGCTGGTGCTGCTGGGCCACACGGATGTCGTGCCGAGCGGGCCCGTCGAGGCGTGGACATCGAAGCCCTTTGAACCCGAGATCCGCGACGGCGTGCTGTACGGGCGCGGCGCGGCGGACATGAAAAGCGGCGTCGCGGCGTTCGTAGTCGCGGCCGAACGATTCGTCGCCGCGCATCCCGACCACGTGGGCACGCTCGCATTGCTGCTGACCTCCGACGAAGAAGGCGAGGCGATCGACGGTGTGCGCCGCGTCGCGCGGACGTTTGCCGAGCGCGGCACGCGCATCGACTGGTGCATCACGGGCGAGCCGTCTTCGACCGCGACGCTCGGCGATCTGCTGCGCGTGGGTCGGCGCGGCAGTCTGTCGGCGACGCTGACGGTGCGTGGCGTGCAGGGGCATGTGGCGTATCCGGAGAAGGCGCGCAACCCGATCCACGACGCGGCGCCCGCGTTGGCCGAACTCGTCGCCTGGCGCTGGGACGAGGGCTTCGAATCCTTTCCACCGACCAGCCTGCAGATCAGCAACATCGCCGCCGGCACCGGCGCGACCAACGTCATTCCCGGCACTGCGACCGTGCAGTTCAATCTGCGTTACACGCCGCATTGGGACGCGCCGAAGCTGGAAGCGGAGATTGCGGCGCTGCTGGATCGCCACGGTCTGGACTACACGCTCGCCTGGCACCGAAGCGGTGAGCCCTTCTACACGCCGGAAGGCACGCTGCGCGCCGCGGCACGCGAAGTGCTGACCACGTTCGCCGGCGTACCGCCCGAGGAAAGCACCGGCGGCGGCACGTCGGATGCACGCTTCATCGCGCCGCTGGGCGCGCAGTGCATCGAGATTGGACCTGTCAATGCCAGCATTCACCAGGTCGACGAACACGTCCGCGTCGCCGATCTCGAGGCGCTGCCCGATCTCTATGAAGCGCTGGTCACGCGTTTGCTGGCCGGCGCCGCCTGAGCGATCCGAAGGCGGCATTCCCACGTCGACATCGCCGCGCGCAGCTGCGTGCAGAGGAGCGTCCCATGACCGATACCGCCATCGTCGCCTGCCCGCAGTGCCACACCCGCAATCGCGTGCCGCAGGCACGTCTGTCGGAAGCGCCGACCTGCGGCCGTTGCCATGCCGCGTTGCTGCCGGCGCACCCGATCGCGTTGACTGCGGGCAGCTTCGACGCACATGCGCTGCAGTCGGACCTGCCAGTGCTGGTGGACTTCTGGGCGCCGTGGTGCGGGCCGTGCCGGACGATGGCGCCTGCGTTCGAGCAGGCCGCTGCGCAGCTCACGCCGCAGATCGTGCTGGCCAAGGTCGATACCGAAGCCGAGCCGGTGCTGGGCGGACGCTTCCATATCCGCAGCATTCCGACTCTGGTGCTGTTTGCGGGCGGGCGCGAGATCGCCCGCCAGTCCGGCGCGCTGTCGCAGCAGGCGATCGTGCAGTTCGCGCGTCAGGTGCGGTGATCGGATCGGCCGTCAGACCCAGCCGGTGAGGTAGTGCAGCGCGATCACCGCGAACACCGCAGCGGTGCTGATCAACGTGATCGCGAAGATGTCCTTGTAGGACTGGCGATGCGTGAGACCGGTGACCGCGAGCAGGGTGATCACCGCGCCGTTGTGCGGCAGCGTGTCCATACCGCCCGAGGCCATCGCCGCCACCCGGTGCAGCACCTCCATCGGAATGCCCGCCGCCTGCGCGTTGGCGATGAAACTTTCGGCCATCGCGGCCAGCGCGATGCTCATGCCGCCCGACGCCGAGCCGGTGATGCCGGCCAGCGCGGTGACCGTGACCGCCTCGTTGACCAGCGGGTCGGGGATCGAGTTGAGCGAGTTGGCGACCAGCAGGAAGCCGGGCAGAGCCGCGATGACGGCGCCGAAACCGTACTCGGATGCGGTGTTCATCGATGCCAGCAGCGCCCCAGCCACGGCCGTGCGGCTGCCTTCGGCAAACTTCGCCCGCACCGGACGCCATGCCAGCACGAGCACCGCGACGATGCCCACCAGCAAGGCCCCCTGGACCGCCCAGATCGCCGCGACGCGGGAGATCTCCTGCACCACCGGGACCGCATCCTGCATGGCCGACGACGGGAACGCATGGCTGCTGCCGTAGAGCTGCGGAATCGCCATGGTGAACACTTTATTGGCGATGCCCACCAGCAGCAGTGGCAGCAATGCGACCAGGGGATGTGCCAGGCGATCACCGATGAATGGTTCGGGTTCGTTGCGCAGGTCCACCCCGTAGCCTTCGCCCGCAGCGGCCGCCGCGCGGCGGCGCCATTCCAGATAGAGCATGCCGGTGGCGAAGATCAGTACCGACCCGAGCGTGCCCAGCACAGGGGCGGCCCAGGAGTCTGTGCCGAAAAATGCGGTCGGGATGATGTTCTGGATCTGCGGCGTCCCCGGCAGCGCCATCATCGTGAAGGTGAACGCACCGAGCGCGATCGTGCCCGGGATCAGGCGTTTGGGAATGTCGCCCTGCCGGAACAGCTCGGCGGCGAAGGGGTAGACCGCGAACACGACCACGAACAGCGAGACCCCGCCGTAGGTCAGCAGCGCGCAGACCACGACGATCGACATCAGCGCCTGCTTCGGCCCGAACAGCCGGATGGTCGCGGCGACGATCGATTTCGAGAATCCCGAGATCTCGATCAGCTTGCCGAACACCGCGCCGAGCAGGAATACAGGGAAATACAGCTTCAGGAAGCCGACCATCTTGTCCATGAACAGGCCGGTGAACATCGGCGCCACCAGGCTGGGGTCGGTCAGCAGCACTGCTCCCATTGCAGCGATCGGTGCGAACAGGATCACGCTGTAGCCGCGGTAGGCGACCACCATCAGGAATACCAGCGCGCCCAGCACGATCACGAAATCCATGTCTTTCCACGGTGCGGCGGCCCGATGGCCGATGGGTGGGCAGTGTCGGCAGCGCCGCCGGCCGCAGCTATTGGCCGAAGGTACGATGCCGCCCGCGGCGTGCGCTCCCTAGTCTTGCCGTCGGGCGGCAGCGTGCCGCACGACCTGGCGACCCGTGGGAGGGGACACATGAAGCGCAACATGACTCGGTATTCGACACTCGGTCTGGCCATCGGCCTCGGTCTTGCAATGCCGACGGTCCACGCCCAGCAGGCGGCGCCGCAGACGACCGCCGCGCAATCGAACGCGGCCACGACGCTCGATGCGATCACCGTGACCGCGCGTCGCCGCAGCGAATCGATCCAGGACGTGCCGGTTGCGGTCAGCGCCTTCGGCGAGGAACAGCTGAAAGACCTGCAGGCCAACAACATCGACGGCTTGCAGGGCGCCGTACCGAACCTCAACATCGTGCAGGGCCGCGGCTCGGCCAACAGCGTCAACGCCTTCATCCGCGGTATCGGCCAGCCCGACGCGCTGCAGACCTTCGATCCCGGCGTGGGCCTGTACGTCGACGACGTCTACTACTCGCGCATCAACGGCGCACTGTTCTCGCTGTTCGACGTGCAGCAGGTCGAAGTGCTGCGCGGCCCGCAAGGCACGCTGTACGGCAAGAACTCGACCGGCGGCGCGATCAAGGTCACGACCAAGAATCCCTTCGACGACAGCGGCGGCGCGGTCGAGCTGACCGGCGGTGACCACGGCCGCGCCGAGGGCCGTTTCTACGTGTCCGGCCAGCTCAGCGACACCGTCGCGGCGAGCATCGCCGGCGCCTGGCTCAACCACGACGGCTTCATCCGCGACCGCGACAGCGGCCGCCACTACAACGACGACGACACCCGCGCGCTGCGCGCCAAGATCGCGTTCCAGCCGACCGACGCGTTCCGCGCGACGTTGTCGATCGACCACACCAAGCAGGATGCCGCGCTGTCGCTCGGCCAGCCGACCGCGCCGCTGCGCCGGACCGACCTCGCGCTGGGCACGGTGACCCTGCTGCCCGCGCCGACCGGCGAGTTCGACTTCACCGCGCGCACCTCGTTCCGCCCCGACCAGGGCCAGGAGCTGAAGCACTCCGGTGTATCGCTCGCCGCCGAGTGGGACCTCAGCGATGCCGCGCTGTTCAAGAGCATCACCTCGTACCGCGAGCTGGAAACGAATTCCTTCATCGACATCGACGCGTCCGAGTTCGAACTCGGCGACGTGCTGGTCGCGCTGGACCAGAACCAGTTCAGCCAGGAATTCCAGCTGCAGCTCGACAACGGCCGCAGCCTGCAGACGACGTTCGGCGTGTACTACATGAAGGAGGACGTGCCGTCCTACCAGGAGGCCTACGCCGACGACCTGTTCGCGTTCGCCGGCGTGCCGATCTCGTTCCTGCGCACGATCGGCGACGACCTCAGCACCGAGAGCATCGCCGCGTTCGCCCATGCCAACTGGGAATTCGTGCCGACCTGGACGCTGGCCGCCGGCCTGCGCTGGACGCGCGACACCAAGGACTACGACCGCAGCACCAGCACATTCTGGGGCGTGCCGTTCACCGCGCTCGGCGAAACAGTGGCCTTCAGCGCGAAGAAGAGCTGGACCGCATGGACACCGTCGGTGAGCCTGCAGAAGGCATTCTCCGACAATCTGATGGGCTACGTGTCGGCGAACCGCGGCTTCAAGTCGGGCGGCTTCAACGGCCGTGCGAACAGCGCCGCGGACGCTGCTGCACCTGACTTCGATCCCGAGTTTGTCTGGACCTACGAGCTCGGCATGAAAGGCAGCTCGTCCGACAACCGCCTGCGCGGCAGCGTCGCCGCGTTCTGGAGCGAGTACAAGGATTTCCAGGCGCGCGTGTCGCAGGACGTCGGCACGTTCCCGGTGCTCAATGCCGCCGAGCTCGAGATCAAGGGCATCGAGTTCGAAGGCACGGCGCTGCTCGGCGAGACCACGACGCTCAGCGCGCAGGTCGGCTATCTCGATGCGCAGTACAAATCCTTCGAGGATTTCCGCCTCGATCCGTCGTTCCCGGGCTTCGATCCCAGCGTCAATCACGACCACGTGCCGTTCTCGCCGGAATGGACCGCGCGCGTGGCCCTGCAGCACGGCTTTCCACTCGCCAACGGCGGCCAGATCAGCGTGGGCGGTGACGTGTCCTATCGCAGCGATACCTGGCTGTCGGTCGACAACCGCGTCAACCTCAGCCAGGACGCCTACACCCTGGTCGGCGCCTACGGCGTCTGGGATTCGCCGCAGTACGTGTGGCAGGTGCGCGCCGGCGTGCGCAACCTGACCGACAAGACCTACAAGGTCGAAGGCCAGGAGTTCGCCAGCGTCGGCAACATCCAGACCGCGTACTACGGTTGGCCGCGCAACTGGTATGTGTCGGTGCGCTACAACTTCTGATCCCCTCTGCAGGAGCGCGCTTGCGCGCGATCGGGTGCTACGCGGTGCTACGCGGTGCCCATCGCGCCCGAGGGCGCTCCTACGGGGTGATGCGTGGGGAAGCTGCGCTATCCTCGCCGCGATCCGGGGGATAGACGCACCATGAAGCTTCCGCAGGTCACGATCGGGGACGCACGCACGTGTTGAGTGTCGGCGTCGTTGTCGCAGCGGTCGCCCTGTGGCTGGCCGTGATGTTCGCTGTCGCCGTGTACGGCGAGCGGCATCCCCATGCGCTCGGCTCGCGCTGGCGCGATATCTACGTGCTGTCGCTCGCGGTGCACTGCACCTCGTGGACCTTCTACGGCACGGTCACCCAGGCCGCCCGCTACGGCTGGCCGTTACCGCCGACCTTCCTCGGCGCCATCCTGTTCCACGTGATGGCCTGGCCGGTGCTGCTGCGTTTGGTGCGGCTGGCGCGCGACAGCAACGCGACCTCACTGGCGGATCTGATCGCCTCGCGACTCGGGCGTGATGCCTGGCTGGCGGCGACGGTGACACTGGTCGTCGCCTTGGGTCTGGTGCCCTACATCGCGCTGCAGCTCAAGGCGGTGGCGATGAGCTACGCCACGCTACTCGGCCGTCCGCAGGCGCTGGCGGACGTGGTCGCGCCGTGGCAGGACAGTGCGCTGTACGTCGCGCTGGCGATGGCGCTGTTCACGATGCTGTTCGGCACGCGCCGCGCGAGCGCCGCGGGACACAACCGTGGCCTTGTGCTGGCGATGGCCTTCGAGTCGGTGTTCAAGCTCGCGGCGATGCTCGCGCTGGGCCTGTTCGTCTGGTTCGGATTGCGCGGTCTACCCGAACTCGCGTCGTCGCCTGTCGTCACGCCGCCGGTCGGTGGCGCCAGTGGATTCGTGCCCCTCGTGGTGCTGGGCGCCGCGGCAATGTGCATCATGCCGCACCAGTTCCATGTCGGTGTCGTGGAATGCCGCGACGAATCGCATGTGCGTGCGGCGCGCTGGCGCTTTCCGCTGTACCTGCTGCTGATCGCGCTGCCGATGCTGCCGCTGGCGCGCGCGGGCAGTGCGTTGCTCGGCGATTCGGTGTCGTCGGACATGTACGCGCTCGCGCTGCCACTGGCGATGGGGCAGGAAGGGCTCGCGCTGGTGGTATTCCTCGGCGGCCTGAGTGCGGCGACCGGCATGGTCATCGTCAGCACGCTGACGCTGAGCCTGATGATCGGCAACCACTGGTTCGCGCCAGGCCTGTTGCGCGGCGCATGGTCGCGCGGGGACGGCGACGATCATCGCGGCGCGCTGCTGATGCTGCGGCGTGGGGTGATCGTCGCGATCATGCTGCTCGGCTGGATCTATAGCCGCATGGTCAGCGGCAACGATGCGCTGGCCGATGTCGGCGCGGTCTCGTTCTCGGCGCTGGCCACGCTGGTGCCGGCGCTCGGCTTCGCGGTGCTGCGCCCACAGACGCCGCCGTTCGCCGCGCTGGTCGGCGTGCTGGCGGCGTTCGCCGCCTGGGCCTGGGTGATGCTTGTCCCCATGCTCGTCGGCGACGCGTCGACCTGGCTGCAGGCCTGGCCGGTCACGCTCGCGTGGTTGTCGCCCGATGGCCTGTTCGGACTGACCGGCTGGAGCCGGCTCGGGCGCGCGGTCGGTGCGAGCCTGTTCGTCGGCGTCGCGCTGACCCTGCTGCTGTCGCTGCGCCACTCGCCCGACACTGCGGCCGCGCGTCGGCGTCGTCCCGGCGCGAGCCGGCAGACCCTGGCGAGCGCCGGCCGGCGTTTTCTGGCGAGCGCGCGCGTCGACGAGCTGCTGCAGGACGCGCCCGCCCAGGGCCCGGTACCGCGACGCGTGCAGGCGCGGATGGAGCGCGAACTTTCCGCAGTGCTGGGTGCAGCGTCGGCGCGGCTGCTGCTGGACGCCGCGCGCCGAGATGCCGGCCCAGATTTCGACACCGTCGCCGCGATCGTCGGCGAGGCCTCGCAGGACCTGCGCTTCAACCAGCGCGTGCTCGAAGCCGCACTGGAGAACATGACCCAGGGCATCAGTGTCGTCGACGAACAGTTGCGCCTCGTCGCCTGGAATGCGCGCTACGCGGAACTGTTCGGCTATCCGGCCTCGCTGCTGCGCGTGGGCGTTGAAGTGGCGACGCTGGTACGGCACAACGTCGGCAGCGGCTTGATCGGGGCGGTCGACGTCGAGGCCGAGGTCGGCAAACGCCTGCGCCACATGCGCGCCGGCACGCCCTACGTCGCCGAGCGCACGCTTGCGGCTGGGCAGGTCATCGAGATCCGCGGCAATACGATGCCCGGTGGTGGCTTCGTCGCGACCTTCACCGACGTCACCGCGTTCCGGCGCACCGAACACGCACTGCGTCTGTCGAACGAGACGCTGGAGCAGCGCGTCGCCGAGCGCACCGACAGCCTCGACCAGGCACGCCGCGAAGCCGAGCGCGCAAACCTCGCCAAGACCCGTTTCCTGACCGCCGTCGGTCACGACCTGATGCAACCCTTGCACGCCGCGCAGCTGTTCACCGATGCGCTGTCGCAGCAGTTGCCGGGCGATGTCGAACCGCGCTTGCGGCAGATTCGCGGCGCGCTCGATTCGACCAGCGATCTGTTGACCGGCCTGTTCGACATGTCGCGGCTGGAGGCCGGCGGCCTCGTGCCGCAACCGCGTGCGTTTCCGCTGGCCGAGGTGCTCGAACCGCTGGCCTCCGAGTTCGCCGCGCTCGCTGCCGAGCGCGGATTGTCGTTCCGCCACGTGCGCAGCCGCGCCTGGGTCGACAGCGATCCGCAACTGCTGCGGCGCGTGCTGCAGAACTTCCTCGGCAATGCGGTCCGCTATACGCCGCGCGGTGGCGTGCTGATCGGTGTCCGGCGCGTAGGCGGGCAGGTGCGCGTCGAGGTGCACGACACCGGCCCGGGCATTCCCGATGCGCAGCAGGCCATGATCTTCGAGGAGTTCCGGCGTGGCGAAGGCGCAGCGGGGCAGGGGCTCGGTCTGGGGCTGGCGATCGCGGACCGCATCGCGCACCTCCTGCATGCACCGATCGCGCTGCGCAGCCGCACCGGGCACGGGACGGTGTTCGCGATCACGGGCGCGGGCGCGCATGCCGATCGCGTCGCACCGCCGCCGACCCGGGCGGGACTGGCCGGCGCGCGCGTGCTGGTCGTCGACAACGATGCCGCCGCGCTCGCGGCCCTGGCGACGTTGCTGCGCGGCTGGGGCTGCAGCGTCGATGCGGTCGCCGATGGCGACGCGGCCGCGCGTGCCCTGGCGCAGACGGCGGCCGACCTGTGGGTGTTCGACTACCACCTCGACGATGGCGACACCGGCATCGCACTGCACGCGCGACTGGCGGCGCGCTTCGGCGCGCGTCCGACGTTGATCGTCAGCGCCGACGACACCGGTGCGGTGCGCAGCGATGCGCTCGCCACCGGACTGTCACTGCTGCCCAAGCCGGTGCGTCCGCTGGCGTTGAAGTCGGTGCTGGATCGCATGCGCGCGATGCGCGGCTGACGGCCGCAGACGATCGGCTCGCTACAATGGTGGGCTTCCGAAGTCCTCGACCGCATCCCGATGCCTTACACCCCGATCGTCGCCACCCTCGGCTACGTGCTCTCGCCCGATCGCCGTCAGGTGCTGATGATCCATCGCAATGCGCGACCCGGTGATCATCACCTCGGCAAGTACAACGGCCTTGGCGGCAAGGTCGAGCCGGACGAGGACGTCGTCGCCGGCATGCGCCGCGAAATCATGGAAGAGGCCGGCATCACCTGCGAGGCGATGACGCTGCGCGGCACGATCAGCTGGCCGGGTTTCGGCAAGCACGGCGAGGACTGGCTGGGCTTCCTGTTCGTCATCGAAGCCTGGCAGGGCACGCCGATGACCTCGAACCCCGAAGGCACGCTGGAGTGGATCGACGTCGACCGCATCCTCGATCTGCCGCTGTGGGAAGGCGATCGCCAGTTCCTGCCGTTGGTATTCGATGCAGATCCGCGCGCGTTCCATGGGGTGATGCCCTATCGCGGCGGACGCATGCAGTCGTGGTCGTTCTCACGGCTGTAGGACGCGGCTTCGCGCCGAAATCGGTGCGGCACGTCGGTTGAGCGCTCACGCCGTAGCGGGGCCGGCGCTGCGGGAGTGCGTTTGCGCGTGATGCGGCGTGACGGGGGCGCCCACCGCCGCGGCCGCGGCCACGGCGCAGGCATGCCGGCATCCCCCATCTCCACGTTGAATGCCGTATGGCGGTCGCTCTGACGCCAGCACGGCTGGGTGTATGCTCCGCCGCCATCGTGCCCCGCAATCGTGCCGGGGCGCAGGCGAGGGGTTCGCATGGCGGTGTCGTCCCGACGTTCGCTGCAGGCAGTGACTGCCTGCGTGCTCGCGCATGCCGACGCCTTGCGTCGGATCGTGATCGTCGCCGGCGTGCTGGGCATCGGCACGCTACTGGTGTTCGCGCTGCGCAGTTTCTGGCACGGGTTGCGCTATGACGACATCGTCGCCGCGATGGAAGCCACGCCCGGCGTGCGGATCGCGCTCGCGGTCCTGGCGACCGCCGTCAGCTTCGCCGCGCTGGTCGGTTACGACGCCAGTGCGCTGCGCTATGTCGGCGCCCGCGTGCCGCCGCGCACCATCGCCAAGACCGCCTTCGTCGGCTATGCGCTGAGCAACACCATCGGACTCGGCGTGTTCACCGGTGGCGCAGTGCGGATGCGGCTCTATGGCGCGGCCGGGGTGGAGCCGGCCGCCGTGTCGCGGGCCATCGTCTTCAATGCGCTGGTGTTCGGACTCGGCGCCTGCGCAGTCGGCGGCGCCGGTCTGTGGTGGGACGCCGCCGCGCTCGCGCCGCTGCTGTATCTCCCGGCATGGGCAGTCGCCATTTGCGGCGCGTCGGCCATGGGTGCGGTGCTGGTGGTGCTGGCGCTGTGCCACGTGCGCGATCGCATCGGGCGTCTGCGGCTGCCGTCGCCCAGGCTCGCGTGGACGCAGCTGGCGCTGTCGGTGCTCGACATCACCGCTGCGGCGGCCGTGCTGTGGCTGCTGCTGCCCGAGGGCGCGGTCGGCTTTGCGACCTTCCTCGGCTTTTATGCGGCGGCCGTCGTGATCGGCGTCATCAGCCATGTGCCCGGCGGCCTGGGCGTGTTCGAGGCGGTAATGCTGGTCGCGCTCGGCAGCAGCGTGCCGGCGGGCGAACTCGCGGGTGCGCTGGTGCTGTACCGGCTTGTCTATTACGTATTGCCGCTGGTGATCGCGCTGGGCGTGCTGATCGCCCACGAAACCGGGCAGCTGGCGACGCCGGCACGACGGTTCCTGTCCGGCCTCGCGCCACGCGTGCTCGCCGCCGCCACGCTGGTCGCGGCGGTGATGCTGCTGGTCTCCGGCGCGACGCCGGCGACCGGTCGCGCGTTGCAGGCCCTGCAGGTGCTGCCGCTGCCGCTGGTCGAGGCGGCGCATTTCCTGAGTTCGATCATCGGCGTGCTGCTGCTGTTCGTCGCCCGCGCGTTGCTGCGTCGGCTCGATGCGGCGTGGTGGGCCGCGGTGGTGCTGGTCGCACTCGCGCTGCTGTTCGCCTTGCCCAAGGGACTGGCACTGACCGAAGCCGTCGTGCTGTCGGCCCTGCTGCTCGCACTGCTGGCGTCGCGGCGTTCGTTCAAGCGTCGGGCGTCGCTGCTCGCCGTGCCGTTCACCGGTGGCTGGCTGCTGGCGATGGCGGTGATCTGTGTTGCGGTCACGGGTCTGCTGTTCTTCGCCTATCGCGATGTCGCCTACGGCCACCAGTTGTGGTGGCAGTTCGCGGTGTCGGGCGAGGCGCCGCGTTCGCTGCGCGCGATGGTGGCGGTCGCGGTGGTCGCCCTGGTGCTGGCGCTGCGCCAGCTGGTGCGGCCGGGCATGCCCGCACCGCCCTTGCCCGATGCCGCGCAGCTCGCGCGGGCGCAGGCGATTCTGCGCATGCAGTCGCAGGCCGACGCGGGTCTGGTGTTGACCGGTGACAAGCACCTGCTGTTCTCGGAAGCCGGTGATGCGTTCCTGATGTACGGCCGCCAGGGCCGCTCGTGGATCGCGCTGTTCGATCCGGTGGGCCCGCGCGAATCCTGGCCCGAGCTGGTCTGGCGGTTTCTCGAGCACGCGCGCGATGCCGGTGCGCGCGGCTGTTTCTATCAGGTCGGTCAGGACGCGCTGCCGCTGTATCTCGACGCCGGCCTGCGGCTGTTCAAGCTCGGCGAGTATGCCAGCGTGCCGCTGAAAGGCTTCTCGCTGCAGGGCAAGCGCCGCGGCAATCTGCGCACCGCGGTGAACCGCGCCGAGCGCGAAGGGCTGACCTTCGCGATCATCGACGCCGTCGATGTGCCGGCCGCGCTGCCGGCGATGCGCGCGGTGTCCGATGCCTGGCTCGGCGAACATCGCGCTGCAGAGAAGCGCTTCTCGATCGGCGCGTTCGATCCGGCCTACATCGCGCGTAATCCGGTGGCGGTGGTGGGTGACGGCGAGCGGATCATCGCCTTCGCGAGCCTGCTCGTTGCCGGCGATCCCGCGACTGGCGAGGCCGAGGCCAGCATCGACCTGATGCGGCATCTCCCCGATGCGCCGCCCGGCACGATGGATTTCCTGTTCGCGCGCGTGTTGCAGTACCTGTCGGACGCCGGCTATGTGCAGTTCGGTCTCGGCATGGCGCCGCTGTCGGGCATGGCCGCGCATGCACTGGCGCCTAACTGGCATCGCATGGGCCGGCTGCTGTTCGCACGCGGCGAGCACTTCTACAACTTCCGCGGTCTGCGCGCGTTCAAGGACAAGTTCGATCCGCAGTGGAATGCGCGCTATCTGGCCACGCCCGGTGGCGTTGCGCCGTTGCTGGTGCTGGCCGATGCCGCGGCGTTGATCGCCGGTGGCTATCGCGGCGTGCTGTCGAAATGAGACTGGTGTGGATCTGCGTGTTCGCGTTGTCGTTCGGGTTTCCTGCGGCTGCGCAGGAGCGGGTCAGTCACGGTTTCTTCCATGACATCGCGCTGACCCGCCCGGCGCAGCCGGCGACGCATACCGTGCTGCTGCTCGGCACAGGACATGACGCCGCGACCGCTTCTGCGCTCGCGCGCGAAGGCGCGCTGGTGGCCTCCATCGACGTGAAACATCTGCAGGCCGCATTCGCCAAGGACGCCGGCGTCTGCGCATTTCCCGATGGCGACCTCGAGAATCTGTCGCACTGGCTGCAGGGCTACGCGCGCTTGCCGGATTACCGGCCGCCTGTGCTGGTCGGGCAGGGCGACGGCGCCGCGATCGGCTATGCGATGGCCGCGCAGGCGGATCGCGGCGTCTTTGCCGGCGTGATCACACGCGGTGCGCTGCCGCCGCTCGCGCTCGGTAAGCCGCCATGCAAGGGTGCGGGCACGTTGTTCAATGCATCGACGCCGGTGCAGAAAACCGTGGCACTGCAGGCGGTTCAAACGTTGGCGACGCCGTGGCTGGCACTGGGCGATGTGCGCGAACTGCCGGAATTGCAGGCGTTCGTCGCCGCCATCAACGGCGCCGCGGTGCGTGCGCATGGTCATGAAGTGCCGCCACTGGTCGCTGCCGTGCGCGCATTCGCCACCGCGTCGGCACGCACGCAGCTTGCGCCGCCGCCGGCTGACGTGCGTGATCTGCCGCTGGTCGAAGTGCCCACAACCGGCACGGCGCAACCGGTGTTCGCGGTACTGCTCAGCGGCGACGGTGGCTGGGCGGGCCTCGATGCAGAAGTTGCTGCCGCGCTCGCCGCGCGCGGCATTCCGGTCGTCGGTTTCGATTCACTGCGCTATTTCTGGTCTGCGCGGACGCCCGACGGACTGGCCCGTGATCTCGACCGCGTGGTGCGTGCGTACGCCATGCGCTGGCAGCGCCCGCGGGTGCTGCTGATCGGCTACTCGCAGGGCGCGGACGTGTTGCCGTTCGCGGTCAACCGCTTGCCGATCTCGACGCGCGCGACCGTCGCACACACCGTGTTGATGGGGCTGGGAAAGCGCGCCTCGTTCGAGTTCCACCTCGGCAACTGGCTGTCGGCCGGCGACGACGATGCGCTGGAGATCGCGCCGGAAGTGCTGCGTCTGTCGGCCGACCGCACGTTGTGCATCGAAGGCGAGGGCGACAGCGACGCGACCTGCGCCTCGTTGCCGCCGGGCCACGTCACGGTGCGCACCTTGCCTGGTGGTCATCACTTCGGCGGCGACTACGCGCGGCTTGCCGATCTGATCGGCGAGGGTGTCCGCGCGTCGGCAGCAGAAGAATCGACGCGCTGAGCGCCACGTAGCCAGTAGTGCTCGATACGAACCTGTAGGAGCGCGCTTGCGCGCGATCCGGCATTAACGGTAGCGCCCGATCGCGCGCGAGCGCGCTCCTACAGAAACCGATCACGCGCCGATCAGGCAGCGCTCGAAGGCGCCAGCGCGATCAGTAACCCGCGAGCGGCCTGGATGCGCGTCTCCGCATCCGGCAACTCCAGGGTGATGCGCAGCTTGTCGGGCCCATCCATCTTGTAGTGCTTTGGCTGCCCCTGGATCAGGCGGATCACCGCCATCGGATCGACCTTCGGCTTCTCGACGAACTGCACGCGGCCACCCTTGTCGCCGAGATCCAGCTTGCGCAGGCCGAGCGCGGTCGCCTGCAGCTTGAGGTCGGCGATCTGGAACAGATGCTTGGCGGGGTCGGGCAGCAGGCCGAAGCGGTCGATCATCTCGACCTGCAGCTCGCGCAGCTTGTCGATGTCGCGCGCGCTGCTGATGCGCTTGTAGAGCATCAGGCGCGTGTGCACGTCGGGCAGATAATCCTCGGGAATCAGGGCCGGCACGTGCAGCTCGATGTCGGCGCCACGTGCGTCCACATCGTCGATGTCCGGCAGCTTGCCCTGCTTGATGCTGCGCACCGCGCGTTCCAGCAGCTCCGTGTAGAGGCTGAAACCGACCTCGGCCATCTGCCCGCTCTGGCCTTCGCCCAGCAGTTCGCCGGCGCCGCGGATTTCCAGATCGTGGGTCGACAGGGTGAAGCCCGCGCCGAGTTCGTCCATCGACGCGATCGCTTCCAGACGCTTCTTCGCATCGCTGCTGATCGAACGCTGGTCGGGGATCACCAGATACGCGTAGGCGCGATGGTGCGAGCGACCGACGCGGCCACGCAGCTGGTGCAGCTGGGCGAGACCGAACTTGTCGGCGCGATTGATGATGATGGTATTGGCGTTGGGGATGTCGATGCCCGACTCGATGATCGTCGAACACAGCAGCACGTTGAAGCGCTGCTTGTTGAAATCCAGCATCACCTTCTCGAGCTCGCGCTCGGGCATCTGGCCATGGGCGATGCCGATGCGCGCTTCCGGCACGAGTTCTTCCAGCTCGCGCTGCATGCGGCCGATGCTCTCGACATCGTTGTGCAGGAAATACACCTGGCCGCCGCGGCTGAGTTCGCGCTGGAAGGCTTCGCGCAGCTGCGCGTCGTCCCAGGGCACGACGAAGGTCTGCACCGCGAGGCGATGCGCGGGCGGGGTCGCGATGATCGACAGATCGCGCAGGCCGGCCATCGCCATGTTGAGCGTGCGCGGGATCGGCGTCGCGGTCAGGGTGAGCAGATGCACGTTCGCGCGCAGCGCTTTCAGCGCTTCCTTCTGGCGCACGCCGAAGCGCTGCTCCTCGTCGACGATGACCAGGCCCAGATCCTTGAACTTCACGTCGGGCTGCAGCAAGCGGTGCGTACCGACGATGATGTCGAGCGTGCCGTCGGCGATCTTGCCGATCTCGGTCTTGATCTCCTTGGTGCTCTTGAAGCGTGACAGCACCTCGACGCGGATCGGCCAGTCGGCGAAGCGGTCGGCCATCGTGCGGTAGTGCTGTTCGGCGAGCAGGGTGGTCGGCACCAGCACCGCGACCTGCTTGCCGGCCGCGGCGGCGACGAACGCGGCGCGCACCGCGACTTCGGTCTTGCCGAAGCCCACGTCGCCGCAGACCACGCGGTCCATCGGCTGGCTGGAGCCGAGGTCGCGGATCATTGCCTCGATCGCAGCGTGCTGGTCCGGCGTTTCCTCGAACGGGAACGCGGCCGCGAATGGCTCGTACATCGTGCGATCGACTTCCAGCGCGAGTCCGGCGCGCGCCTGGCGCTTGGCCTGGATTTCCAGCAGTTCCGCAGCCACGTCGCGGACCTTGTCGGTGGCCTTCTTGCGCGCCTTGGTCCAGGCCTCGCCACCGAGCGAATGCAGCGGCGCGGTTTCCGGCGACGCGCCCGAGTAGCGGTTGACCAGATGCAGCTGCGACACCGGCACGTACAGGCGGTCGCCCTTGGCGTACTCGATGTCGAGGTACTCGCCCGGCTGGCCGCCGGCTTCGAGCACGACGAGGCCGCGATACCGGCCGACGCCGTGGTCCTCGTGCACGATCGGCGCGCCTTCGCTGAGTTCGCCGAGGTCGCGGATGATGCTTTCCGGATCGCGCGCGGCACGTTTGCGGCGACGCGGCTGTGCGGCGCGCTCGGGAAACAGCTGGCGCTCGGTCAGTGCCGTCAGCTGCGGCGCATCGATCGCAAAGCCGTTATCGAGCGGCGCGATCGCGACCGCGAATTTCGCGTCGCGATCGGCGACGAACGTCGGGAAGTCCTGCAGGACCGACGGCCGCAACTTGCCCGCGTGCAGGATTTCCAGCAGCGCTTCGCGGCGGCCCGCCGAATCGGCGGCGATCAGCACGCGGCCCGGATAGCTGCCGAGGAAGCGCACCAGCGCATCGGCCGGCGTGTGGTCGCGTGCGGCGAGGGGCAGATCGGGGGCGGGCTGGTCGCCGAGCGCGGACGCCTGCGCATGGCGCGGATGTTCGGCGTCGCAGACTTCGACGCGCGCGCCCTGGTTGAGGCGTTCGCGCAGCGCATCCGGCGTCAACCAGAGTTCGGCCGGTGGCAGCAGCGGCCGTTCGATGTCGTGACGCAGTTGGTCGTAGCGGTGCGTGACCTGCTGCGTCCAGAAATGGTCGCTGGCCGGCGACGCGCCGGTGTCGATGACCGGCAGCGTGTTCGCCGGCAGGTAATCGAACAGCGTCGCGGTCGACAGTGGCGCCTCGCCCTTGTCGAGCAGGGTGCGCCGCGGCGCCTCGAAGAACAGCGGCAGGTAATACTCGATGCCGGCCGGCGCGGCGCCGGCCTTGAGGTCCTGGTACAGACCGCTGCGGCGGGTGTCGATGTCGAAGCGCTCGCGCAGCGTGTCCATGGCGCGCGCGGTCGCGGCGTCGTCCAGCGGGACCTCGCGGCCGGGCAGCATCCGCAGCGCGGCGATCTTGTCGAGCGAGCGCTGCGATTCGGGATCGAAGGCGCGGATGGTTTCGATCGCGTCGTCGAACAGCTCGATGCGATAGGGCTGGTCGGCGCCCATCGGATAGACGTCGAGCAGGCCGCCGCGCACGGCGAAATCGCCCGGATCGTGGACCTGCGGCACGTGCGCGTAGCCGGCGCTTTCGAGCCGGCGTTTTTCGGCGTCGAGATCCAGTCGCTGCCCGACATCCAGATCGAAGCTGGCACCGGCGACATGGCGCACCGGCGCGAGCCGCTGCATCAGCGTCTGTACCGGCACCACGACGATGCCGCGCTTCAGCGACGGCAGGCGGTGCAGGGCGGCGAGGCGCTGCGAGACGATGTCCGGGTGTGGGCTGAAGCGGTCGTAGGGCAGGGTCTCCCAGTCCGGGAACGGCACCACCGGCAGATCGGCGTCCGGCCCGCCGAGCGTACGCAGATCGTGTTCGAGCTGCTGCGCGCCATGGTTGTCGCGGGCGACCAACAACAGGGGACCGTCGTGCGTGCGCGCCGCCTGCAGCACGGCCCACGCCAAGGCGCTGCGACTGGCGGGCGCGCGCCACCATGCACGTGCATGACCGGCGGTGGGCAGGGGAGGCGAAGCGGCGACAGCGTGCGGCATGGAGAGGTCCGGATGGCGGAACACAAAACAACGGCAGCGCCGAAAGCCAAGGGGCCGGCGCGAATCAGGGTGTGAAGTCTAGACGAGCGCGTCGCAGGAACTGCGATCGCGCTGCGAAGACCGCGCCGCAAAGAGGCGCGGCGGGATCAGGCGATCAGCCCAGACGCACGTTGGGCGTGGTGTCGACGACCTGGCGCTTGAGTTCCAGCGACACCCGGACCATGCCGGGCGTGTCGACGGCCTGCTGCTGGAAGCTCAGCGACTTGGCGAGCGCAAGCATCGGCTCGTTCTCTTCCAGCACATCGCCGAAGATGCGCTCCAGACGCTTGCCCTTGGCCCAGCGCACGAGGCGCCGGAGCATGTGCCGGCCCAAGCCCATGCCGGCCACGTAATGGCTGACCAGGATATGGAACTCGGCCTGGCGCGTGCCGGGCAGTACGGCGGCGCGGGCCACGGCGCCGACCAGGGCATCGCCCGGGGTGTAGGGCTCGGCAGCGACCAGCACGAACTCGGACTTCGGATTCGGCTGGGTCAGGCGGTTCGCCGTTTCCGGCGAGAGCTCCGCTTTGGCGTAGAGAAAACGCTGCCGCACTTCATCGGGCTCGAGCAACGCGAACGACGCACGCAGCGGTTCGGCATCGGCGGGACGGATCGGGCGGATCAGCACCTGGCGGCCATTGGCGAGGCGGATTTCCTCGTGCCACGGCGGGAGTCTGTTGCGTGCAGTCATCGAGAGTCGGGTCTGAACGGGTATGGGCGACCTTACCCGGACCGTCTATTCACGAACCGTGAAGGGAAAGCGCGCGTTGCGCGAAGTTTCCCCATTCATGTGGTGTCGCGCCGCGCAGCGTTCAGGCCGGTTCGCGCAGCCAGTGCAGGCGGGTGTCGGCGCCGGCCTCGCCGATCGCGCTTTTGAGCGCGTCGAGCGCCGGGGCGAGCGCAGTGGCCAGTTGCCAGGGCGGATCGAGGATCAGCAGGCCACTGCCGTTCATGCGCAGCGGCGAGTCATCGGCGCGGACCAGAAGTTCGACCAGCAGGGACGCCTTGGTCTGCAGTTTCGCGGCCGAACGCAGGAACGGCGTCAGCGTGCGGCGCTGCTTGATCGGATACCAGAGCATCTGGATGCCCTGTGGCCAGCGCGCCAGACCCTCGCGCATTGCCTTGAGCGCGATTTCGAATTCGGCGGCCTGCGCTTCGTAGGGCGGGTCGACCAGCACCAGACCGCGATTGAAGCGCTGATCGCCAATCTTCGGCGGCAACAGCGACTTGAACGCCGCATAGCCATCACCGCTGTGGATGGCCACCCTCGGATCACTACCGAGTGCGCGACGCAGCGCGCCCGCCGCGGCGAGTTCGGTCTCGCAACAGGCAATGCGGTCCTGCTCGCGCAGCGCATGGGCCAGCAGCCACGGCGAACCGGGATAGGCATCGGCGCCGTGCTCGGCCCGGCAGGCGTTGACCGCCGAGAGATAGCGCGCGATCAGCGGCTGCCTCGGCGCCGTGGCGAGCAACAGGCTGATGCCGTCGTCGGCTTCGCCGGTGCGCCGGGCCCGTTCCTCGCGCAGGCGATAGATACCGCCGCCCGCATGGGTGTCGAGCGCGAAGCAGGGCGCGGGCTTGGCCGTCAGCGCATCGCAGATCGCGAGCAGCACGATGTGCTTGAGGACATCTGCATGGTTGCCGGCGTGGAAGGCGTGTTGATAGTTCATTGCGACAGCTTATCCGGGACCGCAAGCGGACTGACGTTTCGTGGGCAAAGGACCGGACGATGAGGCGCGCACGCGGCGGCAATTCGTCGCCACAGGTTAGGATTCGCCGACTTCCGACGTCGTGGATTCCATGAGCGCCATCCTGCTGGTCGAGGACGAAATCGCGATCGCCGAGACCGTGGTCTATGCGTTGCAGGCCGACGGGCACACGGTGCGCCATAGCCTCGATGGGCAGCAGGCGCGGGCTGCCGTGCTCGAGACCGCATTCGATCTGGCGATCCTCGATGTCGGCCTGCCGGACATCAGCGGCTTCGCGCTGTGCGGCGAACTGCGCCGGTACGCGCCGCTGCCGGTGATCTTCCTGACCGCGCAGGCGGCGGAGTCGGAGCGCGTGCTCGGCTTCGATCTCGGCGCGGACGACTACATCGCCAAACCTTTTTCGTTGCGCGAGCTGGTCGCCCGCGTGCGTGTGGTTGTGCGCCGTGGTGTGCCCGAGACGGCAATCCCCGAAGCGAAGCGCGCCGGGGCGTTCGAGCACGACGTCGACGGCCGCCGGATCCGCTATCACGGCAGCGCACTGGATCTGACCCGCTACGAGTACGGATTGCTGGCAGCGCTGCTGGCGCGGCCGGGCGCGGTGCTGTCGCGGATGCAGTTGATGGAGCGGGTCTGGGAAGATGCGCCGGACAGTGGCGACCGGACCGTCGACACGCACATCAAGACGCTGCGCGGAAAGCTGCGCACGGTCGCGCCCGCCATCGACCCGCTGCGCACGCACCGCGGCATTGGCTATTCGCTGGACATCGACTGAGGTGCGGATCGGGCTGCGCATCCTGCTCGGGTATTTCCTGATCGTCGCGCTGGCGGCGTTCCTGCTGATGCGCGTCTTCACCCAGGAGATCAAGCCGGGTGTGCGGCAGGCGATGGAGGACACGCTGGCCGATACCGCCAACGTGCTCGCGGAGCTGGCCACCGATGATTTTCTCGCCGGGCGCATCGATGACGGTCGCTTCGCCGCCCGCGTGCGCGCGCTGCGGGAGCGCGATATCGGCGCCAACATCTGGGGCTTCCGCAAGGCGCAGGCCGAGTACCGCATCTACGTCACCGATGCCAGCGGCATTGTGATGTTCGATTCGGCCGGCCGCGATCTCGGCCGCGACTATTCACGTTGGAACGATGTGCTGCTGACGCTGCGCGGCCAGTACGGCGCACGGTCCACCCTCAGTGATCCTGACGACGACAGTTCCTCGGTGATGTATGTCGCCGCGCCGATCCGCGACGGTAACCGCGTCGTCGGCGTACTGACGGTGGCCAAGCCCAACAGCGCGATCGCGCCGTTCATCGCCCGCAGCGAACGTACGATCCTGCGCTGGGGCTTCGTGCTGCTCGGCACCGCGCTAGCGGTCGGATTGCTCGCAGCCTGGTGGCTGTCGCGCCAGCTTGGCGGCCTGCGGCGCTATGCCGACAAGGTCACGGCAGGCGAGCGCGCGACGCTGCCGGATGCCGCTGGCGAGTTCGCCGATCTCGGCCGCGCGCTGGAAACGATGCGCGAGCGGCTGGAAGGCAAGCAGTACGTCGAGCGCTACGTGCACGCGTTGACCCACGAACTCAAGGCGCCGCTGGCGGCGGTGCGCGGCGCGTCGGAACTGCTCGAATCGCCATTGCCCGAGGCCGACCGCGTGCGCTTCGCAACCAGCGTGCGCGAACAGAGCGAGCGCATGGCACAGATGATCGACAAACTGCTCGCGCTGGCGGCGGTCGAGCATCGCCAGCGGATCGAACAGCCGACCGCTATCGACGTGCCCACCCTCATCGATGCTGCAGTGGCGCCGTTCGCGGATTGCGGCGTGCAGGTGCGCCTGCACACAGGTGATGCGGCGGGGCTACGCATCCGCGGCGATGCATTCCTGCTGCGGCAGCTGCTGTCCAACCTGGTCGACAATGCCTGCGCGTTCTCGCCGGCCGGTGGCGTGGTCGAGGTCGAGGCGCTCAGCGACGGCGCCCGACTGCGGATCAGCGTGTCCGATCGGGGCCCCGGCGTGCCGGACTATGCGCTGCCGCGCGTGTTCGAGCGCTTTTTCTCGTTGCCGCGGCCCGGCGGGCGCAGCCGCAGCAGCGGTCTCGGGCTGGCCTTCGCCGCCGAGGTCGCGGCGCTGCACGGCGGCGACGTGCGCCTGGAACACCGCGAGGGCGGCGGCACGCGCGCCATCGTCGAATTGCCGCTGCCCGCCATCGGCTGAGACTTCTTGTTCGCTTCACACAGCCGCCCGCGTGCCGCCACGCAGGGGGTGCAATCTGCGCGCACCCCAACACGGAGCGTCGCGATGCGACTGATGCTGAAGATCCTGATCATCGCCGGCTTGAGCCTGGCGATCCTGATACCACTGGTGCTGATCCGCGCCGTGATCCACGACCGCGAGCAGCATCGCGCGGCGGCAGTCTCGCGCATCGCCTCGAGCGAGGCGGGCGCGCAGACGCTGAGCGCGCCGGTGTTGGTGGTGCCCTATACCGAGCGCGTGGAGGTGGAGCAGACCGACGACCAAGGCCGGTCGACCGGCCGCGTCTGGCGTGACCGCAGCGGTGCATGGACGTTCTTTCCCAAGACCATGGAGATGACCGGCACGATGTCGCCCTATCTGCGCCAGCTTGGTCTGCACGATGTGCGCATGTACGCGCTCGGCGGTCAGCTGTCCGCCGACTTCGACGTGCAGATTCCAGAGGACGCGGCAGACCTGCCGCCACGGCGCATCGGGACGCCGTGGGTCGGCTACACGATTGCCGACGTGCGCGGCCTGCGCGGCGCGCCGCGGCTGCGGATCGACGGCGCCGGGGTCGCATTGCATCAGGGCGCGGGCAGCGATGGTGGCAGCGGCGTGCATGCGCTGCTTGCGCAGCCTGTCCTGGCCGGTGCGCCGGTGCGCCTGCGCACGGTGCTGGATTTCGAACTGAGTGGCGCCGAGACGCTGGCCGTGGTGCCGTTGGCCGACGAGAACACCGTGACGCTGGATTCGCCGTGGCCGCACCCGCAGTTCAATGGCCGGTTCCTGCCGCGCGCACGCGATGTCGGTACGGGGGGGTTCCATGCCGAGTGGGCGGTCTCGTCGCTGGCCAGTGACGCGCAGCTGCAGTACCGCAACGGCACGCGTGCCGAATCCCACACCGCGTCGATGCTGCGCGGACACGGCGACGCGGGCGTCGACGTGCTCGGCATATCCCTGGTGGACCCGGTGGATGCGTACACACGGGCCGACCGCGCCAGCAAGTACGGCATCGTCTTCGTGCTGCTGACCTTCACCGCGTTCTTCATGTTCGAGATGCTGCGCGGCCTGCGCATCCACCCCATCCAGTACGGGCTGGTCGGCCTGGCGCTGGCGATCTTCTTCCTGCTGCTGCTCGGCCTGTCGGAGCACATCGCGTTCGACTGGGCCTACCTCGCCGCCAGCGGCGCCTGCATCGGCCTGATCGGCGTGTATCTGGCCGCAGTGCTGCGAAGCCGGCTGCGGGGGCTGGGCTTCGCGGCCGGGCTCGGTTTGCTCTACGCCGCGCTGTACGGATTGCTGATCTCGGAGGACAACGCGCTGGTGCTGGGCGCCGGCCTGCTGTTCGCGATCCTTGCGGCGATCATGCTGGTGACGCGCCGGGTGGACTGGTACCAGGTCGCGGCCACGCCGACGGCGCCGCCGCCCTTGCCGTCGCGTTGATCGAACGGTTCTGTGCACGTGGCCGCCGGCCTGCCTGCGGCCACGCTGCGTTCCGTGGTGCAGACGAAGCGCCGACTGCACCCATGCGAAACTCCCGCCATGACGTCTTCAGCTCTCACCGTGCGCGCGCTGTCCGGCGATGCCCTGCAGCCCTGGCTCGAGGCGGTCGCGCAGTTGCGCATGACCGTGTTCCGCGGCTGGCCTTATCTCTATGCGGGCGACGCCGACTACGAACGCGCCTATCTGGCCGCGTATGCACGCTCGTCGCGCAGCGTGTTTGTGCTGGCCTTCGACGGCGACACCGTTGTCGGCGCGTCGACCGGCCTGCCGCTGGCCGACGACACGGCCGAGTTCCAGGCGCCGTTCGTCGATCAGGATGTCGCGGTCGACCGCGTGTTCTATTTCGGCGAATCGCTGCTGCTGCCGCAATGGCGCGGACACGGGATCGGTCACCGGTTCTTCGATCTGCGCGAGGCACATGCGCGCGCGCTTGGCGATTTCGATCTGACCGCCTTCGCCGCTGTCGATCGCGCCGAGGACGACCCGCGTCGTCCCGGCGCGCATCACGACAACGAGGTGTTCTGGCACAAACGCGGCTATGTGCGGCAGCCGGGCATGACCATGTTGCTGCGCTGGAACGAAGTCGATGTCGGCGATGTAGCGCATCCGATGACCTTCTGGACCCGTCCGCTGGAGGCGAGTGCATGAGGGTCGCCGCTGCACGCTATGCGATCGGCATGCCGCCGGATTTCGACGCCTTCGCCGCACATCAGAGACGCCTGCTCGGTGACGCCGCCGCGCTGGGTGCGCAGGTCGCGGTGCTGCCGGAATACCTCGCACTGGAACTGGCCGCGACCTTCGACGACAGCGTGCGGGGCGACACGCTCGCCTCCATGGCGGCGGTCCAGCGCTACCGCGGCGACTGGCTCGCGCTGTTCGCAGGGATCGCCCACGACACCGGCATGCACATCGTCGCCGGCTCGTTCCTGGTCGACATCGGAGGTGGCCGCTACCGCAATCGTTCCGACCTGTTCTCGCCGGCGGGCGGTCACGGCTGGCAGGACAAGCTGCAGCTGACCGGCTTCGAGAAACAGACCGGTGTGATCGAACCCGGCGACACGCTGAAGGTCTTCGACCTCGGCGGCGTGCGCGCCGGCATCGCGGTCTGCTACGACATCGAGTTCCCGCTGCCGGCGCGCACGCAATGGGAAGCCGGCGCACGCCTGCTGCTGGTGCCGAGTTGCACCGATACCGCCGCGGGTGCGACGCGCGTGCGGGTGGGCTGCCTGGCACGCGCGCTGGAGAACCGCTGTTTCGTCGTCCAGTCAGTGACGGCCGGCGAGGCGTCGTGGACACCGATCCTCGACGTCAACACGGGCCGCGCGGGGCTGTTCGCGCCGATGGATGTGGGGTTTCCGTCGGACGGGGTGCTGATCGAGACCGGCGACGCGGACGTCTGGGCGATCGCGGACGTCGATGTCGACGCGCTTGAAGCTGCGCGTGTGGATGCGCAGGTCGACAATGATCGGGATTGGGTGGGGCAGGTAAGGCCGGCGTTGGCGCGGGCGGTGTTGTCGTCTTTTGAGTCGTCCCGTTAGTTTTTCTGAGCCTGGAAAGAAGTAGTCGCCGACTCCACTGCGGGCAAGACAACATCTTCGATTCTGCTTTGACGCCGAAGCGGGCTTAGAGCCGAGCTTTTGATCTACGATCCGCCGCGCTGCGCACACCCACCCGGAGGGCGCCGCCCATGGATGGCGGCGTTTTCCGAGCGAGGCAGGATGCCGAGTCGGAAAATCCCGGTGCACGTGACGCCGCGGGGTGTGGACGTATCGGGGAGACGTTTTTCTTTGGTTCTGTTTCTTTTGGGGTCTACCAAAAGAAATGAACTCGGCCGCGTCAGCGGACGAAAGCGTTTGACGTAGCTGTTCGTTTCGCTGCCTGAGGCGATAGGCAAAATCAAACGCTTCCACTCGCCTAGCGGCGAGCGGGTTCATTTCTTTTGCTGGCCCAAAAGAAACGGAACCAAAGAAAAGGGCCAGCCCCGACGGAGCAAATCCGGCAAGTCATTCGTTCCGGGATTTTTCGACTCGCCATCCTGGCTCGGTCGAAAAACGCCGCACATCCATGTGCGGCGCCCTACGGGTCTGCGGGCTGCCCGGCGGCGATCTGGAGAGCGAAAAGCGGAAAGCGGAAAGCGGAGCGTTGCTTTGTCGACATCAAGTCGGATCAGATGACGCCACCCGCCCAGAGCGAAGTGGCGCCGAGCACGCTCCCGATCGCCGTCGCCGCCAAGACATCACTCGGATAGTGCAGGCCCAGCACCACCCGCGACACCGCCACACTCGCCGCGAACGGCACCAGCACACCGGCGAGCATCGGATACCACGCGACCGCGACGATCGAGAACGACACCGCGTGCAGGGTGTGCCCGGATGGAAAACTGAACTCGTCGAGCGGGGCGACCCAGGCGCGGATGCGGCCGTCGGCGGCGAAGGGGCGGGGACGTTTCGTCCAGCGCTTGAGGGTTTTGTAGAGCAGCAGGGCGACCGCACCGGTCGCGGCCATGTGCGTCGCCGCGACTAGGCCGTCGAAACCGTCGACCAGCACCAGCGCGCCCATCAGTAGGTACCAGAACACGCCGTCGCCGAGGCGGCTGACCGTCGAGAAGTAGCGGCGGATCCAGAGTCGGGTGCAGGCGCGGTTGGCGCGCAGGCACCAGCCGGTGTCGTGGTGGAGCAGTCGGCTACGCGGCGGCGCGTCCATCGGCATCCTCGGCATCGGTCGGGGCGGAAAGCGGTGTGTGCGCGTCGGGCGCGCTGCCGCGCAGGCCGGCCAGCAAGGCGTCGAGATCGTCGGCGACGTGCGCGGGCGTCAGGCGGCGCATGGCTTCGCGACCGGCCAAACCCATTGCGCGGCGCGTGGACGGGTCTTGCGCCAGCCCGATCGCCGCAGCGACGAACGCATCTTCATCATCGCCGGCAATACGCGCACCCTGGAAGCCGTCGCACAGGTGTTCGGTGGCGCCGTGGTCGAAGGCGACCTGCGGCACGCCGCAGGCCATCGATTCGAGCACAACATTGCCGAAGGTCTCGCTGCGGCTGGGGAACAGGAACAGGTCGGCGCTGGCGAAGTGCCGGCCGAGGTCGTCGCCGCGTTGCGAGCCGCTGAAGATGAAATCCGGATTGGCCGCCTGCAGCGCGCTGCGCTCGGGACCGTCGCCGACGAACACCATGCGCGCATCGGGCCGCTCGGCTTGCAGGGCGCGAAATGCGCGGACCGCGAGGCCCAGATTCTTCTCGGCGGCGATCCGACCGACGTGGATCGCAACGAGGCCGTTCTCATCCACGCCCCACGCCTGGCGCAGCGCCAGATCGCGGCGCGCCGGATCGAACTGTGCGCAGTCGACCGCGCGCGAGAGCACCACCGGATGGCCGATGCCCGCCTCGCGCAGTTCAAGTGCGAGCGCGCGCGTCGCCACGAGCGTCGCCTCGGCGCGCGCGTGGAAGCGGCGCATCCACGACAGCGCAGCCGGCTGCAGCCAGGGCACACCGTAGGCGCCCATGTAGAGGTCGAAGCGCGTGTGCAGCGCGGTGAGAACCGGGATGTCGAGCGCCTGCGCGGCATTGAGCGCGGACCAGCCCAGCGGGCCTTCGGTCGCGACGTAAATGGCGTCGGGTCGAGCGGCGCGCCAGCGGGCACGCAGTCGTTGGCCGGCCGGCAGCGCGAGCCGCAGGCCCGGATAACGCGGTACCCGCAGGCCGCGGATGCGCAGGGACTGGGCGTCGGCGCCCGGCGGTTCACCGACGCGGGCAGGGCGGACGATCTCCACCTCGTGGCCGCGCGCACGCAGGCCTTGGACATAGGATTGCAGCGTCAGGGCCACGCCGTTGATATCGGGCGGGTACGTATCGGTGACGATCGCGTAGCGCATCGTTCGGTCCGGTCGCTGGTTGTGCGCAGCTTGCGGACCGACGATGCCGCGGCGATGACCGGGGTTTGACGCTTCGGTGACAGCAGGGCCGACGTGTGTGGGAGCGCGCTTGCGCCCGATGGGCTCTCGCGGGACAGCCCGGTCGCGCGCGAGCGCGCGCCTACAGGGCGTCAGCGCAGACTCAATCCGCCGTCAGTGCCAGCGTGATGCCGAGCGCGGCCATGTCGTCGGGCTCGCCCTCCAGGTCGGTGCGCAGCAGTGGGCGCGCTTCCAGCCATTGACGCGGCAGTCGCAGTCGCAGCGATGGACCGTCGGCGCTCGCTTCAAGGCGCGGAATTTCGTCGGCCTCATGGCTGCGGTGCAGCAGCACCGCCAGACGCAGCAGCGCGGCGGTACGTCGGGCCTGCAGCAGCAGACGGTCGGGCAGGGCCTCGAACGCGGACTTGCCCACCTTGCGCCGCTGGCAACGCACTAGCGTCGCGAGGAACTGCTGCTCCTGGCGCGAGAAGCCGGCGATATCGGAATGCTCCAGCACATAGGCGCCGTGCACGTGGTACTGGCTGTGGGCGATCACCAGGCCCAGCTCGTGCACGCGTGCGGCCCAGGCCAGCATGCGCAGATCGTCGGCATCGAGGTGCCAGCTGCGCGCGACCTGGTCGAACAGGCGCAGCGCGGTGTTTTCCACGCGCGTGGCCTGCGCCTGGTCAATGCCGTAGCGCTGCTCCAGCGCGGCGATCGAGCTGCCGCGCGGGTCGTCGCTGCCGCCGCGGCCCAGCATGTCGCGCAGCACGCCTTCGCGCATCGCGGCCTTGCTGACCTGCATGCGGTCGATGCCCAGCACCTGGAACGCGGCTTCCAGCACCAGCACGCCGCCGGCGATGATCGGCCGACGGTCGTCCGACAGGCCGGGCAGGTGGATCGCATCGATGTTGCCGGCCTGCAGCAGGGTGTCGCGGACGACGGGCAAGGCCTGCGCCGTGACCGCACCTTTGGTGAGCTTCATCGCCGCGCAGATTTCGCCGATGGCCTTGTTGGTGCCCGAGGCGCCGACCACTTCCTGCCAGCCGAGCGTGCGGTAGGTGCTGGCGAACTGCTGGAACTCCGCCGAGACTTCCGCCAACGCTTCGCGCCAGCGCTTCTTCGACAGCTTGCCGCCGGGAAAGAACCGTCGCGTGCTGGCCACGCAGCCGATCTGCAGGCTTTCGCGCTCGAGCGTGTCGAAGCCGCTGCCGATGATGCACTCCGTCGAACCACCGCCGATGTCGATCACCAGGCGACGCTCGCCGGGCTTGGGTGGCTGCGCATGCGAGACGCCGAGATAGATCAGGCGTGCTTCCTCGCGGCCCGAGATCACTTCGATCGCATGACCCAGCGCGGTTTCGGCCGGTACTAGGAAGGCCTGCGGTGCGGACAACCGGCGCACGGTGTTGGTGGCCAGCGCGCGCACCCGCTGCGGCGGGATATCGCGGATGCGCTGACCGAAGCGCGACAGACACTGCAGTGCACGTTGGCGCACTTCGGGCGTGAGACCACCGCGGCCGTCGAGTCCTTCCGCCATGCGCACCGTTTCGCGCAGACGATCGACGACGCGCAGCTGGCCCAGCGTGTAGCGGGCCACGACCATGTGGAAACTGTTGGAGCCCAGGTCGATCGCGGCGAGCATCTCGCCATCCTCGAGCGGTGCCGTCAGTGCGTCGGCGAGCGCGAGCGTGTCATGACCGGTCATGGCGTTCCTGGGGGCCGCGGCGCGAGGCGCATCCGCGGCATTGGGGGAGCGCGCATGTTAATGCATGCCGGTCCCCGCTCAGCCACACAGATGCGCGAGCAGCCAGCCCTGTGCGGAATGCGGCATCGTGTCGCCGTCGGGCACGATCTTGACGTAGGTGCCGTCCTCACGCAGTTCCCAGGCGTTGACGTTGTCGGCCAGGTAGTTGTCCAGCGACTCGCTGCGCACACGCACCGCGATATCCGGGTCCAGGATCGGGAAGCCGGTCTCCACCCGCCGCAGCAGATTGCGTTCCAGCCAGTCGGCGCTGGCGCAGAACAGATCCGGGTCACCGTCGTTGGCGAACCAGTAGACGCGGTGGTGTTCGAGGAAGCGGCCGACGATCGAGCGCACCCGGATGTTCTCCGACACGCCCGGCACGCCGGGCCGCAGCGCGCAGGCGCCACGGATGATCAGGTCGATCTGCACCCCGGCCTGCGAGGCCACGTACAACGCACGCATCACCTGCGGTTCGTTGAGCGCGTTCATTTTGGCGACGATGCGGCCCGGCCGCCCTGCCTTCACATGCGCGGTCTCGCGCTCGATACGCGCGATCACCCCGGCGTGCAGGGTGAAGGGCGACTGCAGCAGTCGCTTGAGCCCGATCGCTGGCGCCAGGCCCGACATCTGCTGGAACAGCAGGTGCACGTCGTTGCTGATGTCCGGATCGGTCGTGAGCAGGCCGAAGTCGGTGTACACCCGCGCGGTGCCGGCGTGGTAGTTGCCGGTACCCAGATGCACGTAGCGGCGCAGCTTGCGCCCTTCACGGCGCACCACCAGCAGCATCTTGGCGTGGGTCTTGTAACCGACCACGCCGTAGACCACCTGCACGCCGGCCTCCTGCAGCCTGTCGGCCAGGCCCAGGTTGGCTTCCTCGTCGAAGCGCGCGCGCAGTTCGACCACGACGGTCACGTCCTTGCCGTTGCGCGCGGCCTGGATCAGGTGCTCGACGATCCCCGAATCCTTGCCGGTGCGATACAGCGTCTGCTTGATCGCCAGTACGTTCGGGTCTTCGGCGGCCTGCTTGATCAGCTCCAGCACCGGCGCGAACGAATCGAAGGGGTGGTGCAGCAGGATGTCGCCATCGGCGATGAGTTCGAACATCGCATCGGTGCCCTTGGGCAGCCGCTGCTGGAAAGTCGGGAACTTGAGATCCGGCCGCTGCACCAGATCGAAGATCTGGCTGATGCGATTGAGATTCACCGGCCCGTCGATGCGATAGACCGCGTTTTCCGGCAGGTCGAAATTCTGCAGCAGCGTGCGCACGATCGGCTTCGGACACTTGGCCGAAATCTCCAGCCGCATCGCACGCAGATACCCGCGCCCGGCCAACTCGTCGCGCAGCGCGAGGGCCAGGTTCTCGACTTCCTCGTCGTCGACGATCAGCTCCGAATTGCGGGTCACGCGGAACTGGTAGGCGCCCTTGACGTCCATGCCGGGGAACAGTTCGTGCACGAACTCTGACAGCACCGATGACAGGAACACGAAGTCGTACTCGCCGCCGGAAATGCTCTCGGGTAGCTGGATGATTCGCGGCAGTGAGCGCGGTGCACGCACGATGGCCAGGTTGCCCACGCGGCCGAAGGCATCCTTGCCCTTGAGCACGACGACGATGTTGAGTGACTTGTTGAGGATCTTCGGAAACGGATGCGCGGGGTCAAGCCCCAGCGGCGACAGCACCGGCATCACTTCGTCACGGAAATAGGCACGAAGCCAACGCGTCTGGCGCGCGGTCCACTGGTCGCGGCCCAGTACACGCACGCCGGCTTCGGACATCGCCGGTCGCAACACCTGGTTCCAGCACGAGTACTGCGCCTCGACCAGCTGCGCGGTGCGCTCGTGGATGCGCCTGAGCACGGTGGCCGGGGTCAGCCCGTCGGGCGGCAGAGGCACGCCGAAGTCCTGTGCATGATGCATCGTGGCGGCGCGGATTTCGAAGAACTCGTCGAGGTTGGTGCAGGCGATGCACAGATACTTCAGGCGCTCGAGCAGCGGCACCGATTCGTCCTGCGCCTGCGCGAGGACGCGGAAGTTGAAGTCCAGCTGCGACAGTTCGCGGTTGAGGTACAGCGCGGGGTCGCGTAATGGATCGATGGGGTCGGCGAGGACGTCGGGCTCCAGGCCACGTGTGGATTTCGTGGATGTCTGGACACGGGGACGGGCGGCGCTCATGCGGTGGCTCCGAAATACTGGCTGTCGCGGGCGCGGACGCGCTCAGCGGTGAAATGACAGGCGAAGCGGCTGCCGGCGCCGACTTCGCTCTCGATCTCGAGGCGCGCCTGGTGCAGGTGCAACACGTGCTTGACGATGGCGAGGCCGAGGCCGGTGCCGCCGGACTCGCGCGAGCGGCTGGTCGACACGCGATAGAAACGCTCGGTGATGCGCGGCAGATGCGCGGCCGGAATACCGTAGCCGGTGTCCTCGACCGACAGTGCGACCCCGCCGCCGGCAAGCGCGGCATAGCGGACGGTGATGCGGCCGCCGGCCGGCGTGTAGCGCACGGCATTGCTGACGAGATTGGAAAATGCGCTGTGCAGCTCGCGGGTCGAACCGACGAGGTCGGTCGCTGAGGTGTCCTCGATCGCGATCGTATGCCGGCCCTGGCTCAGTACCTCGAGTTCGCGCCGCAGCGTGGCCAGCATCGAGGCCATCGACACGCTCTCATCGCCCACGCTTTCCTGCGCTTCGAGGCGCGAGAGTGTGAGCAGATCCTCGACCAGCTGGGTCATGCGCTGCGACTGGTTCTGCATCTCGGCCAGCATCGGCGCCCATTCGGGCTGCTCCGCCGGATCGAGCATGTCGAGATAGCCATGGACGACCGTCAGCGGTGTGCGCAGTTCATGCGAGACGTTGGCGACAAAGTCGCGACGCATCTGCTCCAGCTTCATGATCCGGGTGACGTCGCGGGCGAGCAGCAGCCATAGATCTTCGGAATACGGAATCAGCCGCAACTCCAGCCGCGTGCCGGAGGAGTGCGGCGAGGGGACGTCGAGCATCGGTTCGGCGCGTCGACCCTGTGCCAGCCAGTGCGCAACCGGCAGCGGCTGCAGCATGTCGCCGACCGGCTTGCCCACATCGCGCGGCATCTGCAGGCCCAGCAGGCTGGTCGCTGCGCGGTTGAACCATTGGATGCGCTGGCTGTTGCGCTCCACCACCACCACCGCATCCGGCAGTGCCGCAGCTACGGCGCGATACGCGCGCAACATTGCGATGAGCCGCCGCTTGCGCGCGCGCATGTCCTGTTGTCCCCGGTGCAGCATGCGATCGGTCTCCTGCCACACGCCGTCTCCCTGCGGCGGCGGCACACGGCTGCGCGAGGTCAGGCGCGTCAGCAGGTCGTAGAGCTTCCAGTAGTGCCAGGCCAGCACCCCCAGCGCCGCAATCGCCAGCGCCATCCAGATATGTCCCGCGAGCGCCCCCAGCACAGCCGCCACGCCGAGTACGGCAACAAGCTGCACCAGCGTGCGGGTCCAGGCGGCATGGATACGGGGTGGCATGTCGTTGAGTCTAGGCAATGTCAGGTGACAGGTTGGCGTAAGAAATCAGGATGTCGAGGTGCTTCTGGTTTTTGCTGTTGTTGTTGCTCTGCTGCTGTTGCGGTTGCTGTGACAAGGAACCAGACGTTTCGCACGAGACGCAGACCCGGAGGGCGCCGCCCATGGATGGGCGGCGTTTTCCGACCGAGGCAGGATGCCGAGTCGGAAAATCCCTGCGCACTCGAAGCCGCGGGCTTCGGACGTGTCGGGGAGACGTTTTTCTTTGGTTCCGTTTCTTTTGGCGTCCACCAAAAGAAATGAACTCGGCCGCGATAGCGGACGAAAGCGTTTGATCCACGTCTTCGCGTTTGACTCCGGCAGGAAAGCAAAGTCAAACGCTTCCACTCGCCTCACGGCGAGCGGGTTCATTTCTTTTGCTGGCCCAAAAGAAACTGAACCAAAGAAAAGGGCCAGCCCCGACGGAGCTAACCCGGCCAGTCGTTCGTTCCGGCATTTTCCGACTCGCCATCCTGGCTCGGTCGGAAAGCGGCGGGCATCCATGCCCGCCGCCCTCCGGGTGTGCGGTGTGCGTCGAGTCGTTGCGAAGATCAAGAGCGGTCAGGTGCGAGTCGATCAGTGATCGAGAGCGGAGCGAGGCGGGAACGCGCAGCAGATGCAGCGTCACACCGACGCCGAGAACCGATACCCCGACCCCCGCACCGTCTGCACCATCCCATCCAGCGCACTCGGCTCGAGCGTCTTGCGCAGCCGGCGGATGTGCACATCGACCGTGCGTTCCTCGACATACACGCTGCCGCCCCAGACGTGGTCGAGCAGCTGTGAGCGGCTGTAGACGCGTTCGGGGTGGGTCATGAAGAAATGCAGCAGGCGATACTCGGTGGGGCCGATCGTCACCGGCGCGTCGCTGGCGAACACGCGGTGCGCGGCACCGTCGATGCGCAGGGCGCCGACGGTGACGCTGCCGTCCTCGTCGTCGTCACGGGCGCGGCGCATGACCGCGCGGATGCGGGCCAGCAGTTCACGCGCCGAGAACGGCTTGACCACGTAGTCGTCGACACCGGCTTCCAGCCCGCCGACACGATCGTTTTCCTCGCCGCGGGCGGTGAGCATGATGATCGGAATGTCGCGGGTCAGCGCGTCCTTGCGCCAGCGGCGCGCCAGTTCCAGACCGCTGGTGCCGGGCAGCATCCAGTCGAGCAGGATCAGGTCCGGCACGCGGTCGACGATCGCCGACTGTGCCTCGCGCGCGTCACCGGCGTGCATCGGCTCGAACTCCCCCTTGCGGAGCGCGAAGGCGACCATGTCGCGGATCGCCGGTTCGTCATCGACGATGAGAATGCGTTTCTGCATGGATCAGTCCATAGCGCCGGTGGGATGGCGCCATTACACGACAGTTTTGTGACGGTTTGGCGACAGGCGCGGCCCCGTGTCACGAACGACAGTCACAAAAGGTCGAGGGATCCCGAGTACCGCTTCTTTGGGGGCTTATCAGTGTCGTGTCTCAGCGAAGGGCTAGTTTCTGACGCGAAGTTAGGCGAAGTGTCTGGCGGGCGTGGGGGAATTCACGAGTCATCAGTTTCAGTCGCCAGCTGAGACACGACGCTAATCAGGCCTTGGGTAGAGGTCGGTGTGCGCAGCGCGTCCGCTGATGGCAGGGCGGCAATCAGTCATGCAGATCGACAGCCCTCGACTCATCGCCGCCGCAGATCCTCGTCGCGGATGCCCTGGCGGCGCAGTTCCAGCACCGTCGGTGTGATCGCGGCAATCCGCGCGTCGATCCGGGTGCGGGCGTAATAGTCCAGATCCTCACGCTTTTTCAAGGTGTTGAGCTGGATCAGCGCCTGCTCCGGTCGGCCACCCAGAACCGCAGCCTCGGCCCAGGCCTCGCCAGCGCGGACCGGATCGCCCGCCGTTTCGCTGGCCCGGGCGAATGCCCGATGGAAGGCCGGATCGCCGCCGGACGAGTTGAGCAACGGCCGCAGGATCGCCTGCGCGCGTAAGCCCGCTTCGGGTGTATTGCGTTCGGCCAGCGCGGCGGCATAGGTCAGCACCACTGCTGGATGCCGCGGCATCCGGTCGATCAGGTTTTCGAACCGCAGGTCGGCCGCCGCGGTCCGGCCGGCGCGCGCATCGATCTCGGCCACGCCCAGGGTCAGCCAGACATCGCCGGGATATTCGGCCAGCAACTCCGCGTAGGCCTTGCCTGCGGCGTCGAATTCGTTCAGACGCTGACGGGCAACGGCGAGGCCGTAGCGCTGCGCGTCGGTCAACGCGCCAGTGCGGCGCATGGCCTCGTATTCGCGGACCGCCTGCGCGGGGGTGTTGGCGCTGAGCACCCGCAGCCGCTCGCGCGCCCAGCCGAACTGGGCGCCGTCGATGCCGCCCGTCGCGCCCGACGGCAGACGCAGGCCCGCCGGCAGCATCGGATTGCCGAAGCCACGCTCAGGCGCCTCGTAACTGGCGTCGACCGGCACGCGTTCGGTACGCGACCCTTCCGGCGTCGTCGTCGTGACCTGCACGGTGTCGCGGCCCATCCGCTCGGCGCGGTCGCGTGCCTCGCTGATACGCGTGGTAGTGACCGGGTGGGTCCGCAGATAATCGGGCAGGCGCTCGCGGTCACCGCCCTGGTTGGTACGCGACACCGCCTGCATCCGCTCGAACATCGAGGCCATGCTTTCGGGGTCGTATCCAGCGCGCGACAGGGTACGGATGCCGAGCCGGTCGGCTTCCGATTCGTTGGAACGCGTGTAGTCGATCTGGCGCTGCAGGGCCAGGCCCTGGGCACCTGCGATCACCGCCATCGCGGCGTCGTCGGAGGAATTGCTGCCGCTCTGGGAGGCGACCGCGATCGCGCCGAGCATTGCCAGCAGCATCGGCATCTGGTCACGTTGCGCGCGCTCGACGCCGCGCAGGACATGCGCCTGGGTCACGTGCGCCACTTCGTGCGCGAGCACCGCGGCGACCTCGTCCTCGGTCTCGGCGGCCAGCACCAGTCCGGCGTTCATGCCGATGTAGCCACCCAGCGTGGCGAAGGCATTGATGCTGCGGTCGCGCATCATGAAGAACGTGAAAGGCTGCTGCGGCTGGTCGCTCGACGATGCCAGCCGGTTGCCGGTGCCCCGCAACCAGCTGTCCACCAGCGGATCCTCGAGCACGTAGTCGTAATGACGCAGCTGCGCCAGCAGCATCTGCCCGTACTCGGACTGTTTCGCGGGGCTGAGCACCGCGCCGGCGGAGGATCCGATGTCCGGCAGGCGCGTCTCCTGCGCCGGCGCGCCCACCGCGGCCGTCGCCAGCACCAGCGCCGTCATCAACGGCAACCGGGCGAAGCGGGCGGGGCGGCGGGGAGTCTGGGCTCGGCGCATCGTGGATTCGCAGAAAAGAGATGACGGTGCAGCATGCAGGGGGCATGCGCGGAGGGCATGAATGCCATGTTAAGGCGGGCGGCAGCGCCGACGTGTGGAAAACACGGCGTCGTCCCCCCATCTGACCGACAATCGCCCGACAAGTTTCCGGAGACCGCCGTGACCCCCGACTCCCCCGTTCCCGCATCGACCGGCGCCGCGCCGGAGATCGTCATGTACACCAGCGCGATCTGCGGCTACTGCATGGCCGCCAAGACCTTCCTCAAGAGTCAGGGACTCGAGTGGCGCGAAGTCCGCATCGATCTCGACGTGGCCGAGCGTGAGCGCATGATGGCGCTTGCGCGCCGCACCAGCGTGCCGCAGATCTTCGTCGGCGAGACCCATGTCGGCGGCTACGACGACATGATGGCGCTGCACCGCAAGGGTGGATTCCTGCCCCTGATCGAGGGCGCAGGCGCATGAGCGGCGATACCGAAGGCGATCGCGTCGCCCAGTTCAGCGCGTACCGCAAGCGCATGAACGAGCGCATTCTGGCCGAGCCCAACCAGGTCGTGCGGCGCTTCATCGCGCTCGATACGCAGACCTACCAGGCCGGCGCGCTGGATCTGAAAACCAAGGAGCTGCTTGGTCTGGTCGCCTCGATGGTGCTGCGCTGCGACGACTGCATCAGCTATCACGTTGCGCAGTGCAAGGACGCTGGTGCGACCCGCGAGGAGCTGTTCGAGACCTTCTCCGTCGGGCTCGTCGTCGGCGGCAGTATCGTGATTCCGCACATGCGGCGCGCGGTCGATTTTCTCGATCGACTGGAGCAGGGCGAGGCCGGTGTACCGGCGGCGCATCCGCACGACTGAGCGTGCGTTGACGGCGCGGCGGCCTGCTGCGCCGGGGCCTGGACGCGGGCCTCCGGTATGGCTGCGTTTGGGTGGGGCGGGGCGCCTCGGGCATAATGCACGGGTTTCCCCTTCACCCGACGCCGCGCCTCGCGCGTCGTCCTTGCGCACGGAATCCCACCCCACATGACGCACACGATTACGGTCATCCGCGGCGACGGCATCGGCCCGGAGATCATGGACGCCACACTGCACGTGCTCGACGCGATGCAGCTCGGCCTCGAATACGAAGACGCGGACGCGGGCCTGATGGCGCTCGAGAAGCACGGCGAACTGCTGCCGGCCGCAACGCTGGAGTCGATTCGCCGCAACGCGGTCGCGCTCAAGAGTCCGCTGACCACGCCCGTCGGTGGCGGCTTCAGCTCGATCAACGTGGAACTGCGTCGCCAGTTCGACCTCTACGCCAATGTGCGCCCGGCGACCTCGTTCCCGAACACGCGCTCGCGCTTCGACAGCGGCGTCAATCTGATCACGATCCGCGAGAACACCGAAGGTTCGTACATCAGCGAAGGCCAGGAGACCTCGGCCGACGGCGAGACCGCAGTGTCGGTGACGCGCATCACCCGCAAGGGCTCGGACCGCATCGTGCGCTACGCCTTCGAGCTGGCACGCAAGACCGGTCGCAAGAAGGTCACGATCGTCCACAAGGCGAACATCCTCAAGAGCACCTCGGGCCTGTTCCTGAAGGTCGCGCGTGAAGTGGCGGCCGAGTATCCGGACATCGAAGCCAACGAGATGATCGTGGACAACACCTGCATGCAGCTGGTGATGCGCCCCGAGCAGTTCGACATCATCGTGACCACGAACCTGTTCGGCGACATCATCTCCGACCTGTGCGCGGGTCTGGTCGGCGGTCTGGGTCTGGCTCCGGGCGCAAACATCGGCACCGACGCGGCGATCTTCGAAGCCGTGCACGGCTCGGCGCCGGACATCGCCGGCAAGGGCGTCGCAAACCCGTGTGCGCTGCTGCTCGCCGCCGCGCAGATGCTCGACCATCTCGCGATGCCCGACCAGGCCGAGCGCCTGCGCAAGGCGATCGTCGCTACGCTTGAGGCCAAGGACGGCGTGACGCCGGACCTCGGCGGCACCGGCAATACGATGGCGTTCGCCAAGGCGATTGCGGCGCGCCTGTAAGGCACGCCTACACGACGCGCGCCGTGCACCGGCGACGCGGTGACGAAAAACGGGACGCGTCAGCGTCCCGTTTTTAGTTGCAGGCTATCCCGCCGGTCGTCATGACGGGCCGACGCCTCGTGCGCACAATGCGCACACGCTCGCCGCCCCGGAACTACCGCATGACCGTCCGCCCCAGCGCATTCGCGCTGACGCCACTCCTGCTGTTCCTCGCGCTGTTCTTCGGCGCCGGGCTGTATTTCACCGCGCAGGGCGAGCCGATGGGCTTCTACCAGCTGCGCGCGCCGGTCGCGATCCTGCCCGCGCTGGCCCTCGCCGCGTGGATCGCGCATCGCCGCGGGCTGCAGGCTGGCGACATCCTGCTGCGCGGCATGGGCGATCCCAACATCGTGCTGATGTGCCTGATCTTCCTGCTGGCTGGCGCGTTCGCGTATGTCTCGAGCGCGATCGGCGCGGTCGATGCCGTGGTGTCCATCGGCCTGTCGGCGATCCCGGCAAGCTTGATTCTGCCCGGCCTGTTCCTGCTGTCCGGCCTGATCGCCCTGGCGATCGGCTCGTCGATGGGCACGATCGCGTCGGTCGTGCCCATCGCACTAGGGGTCGCCGAAGCCTCGGGGCTGGATCGCGCACTGGTGGTCGGTGCGGTGATCGGCGGCGCGATGTTCGGCGACAACCTGTCGGTGATCTCCGATACCACGATCGCCGCCACCCGCACCCAGGGCGCGCAGATGCGCGACAAGTTCCGCGAGAACTTCAGGATCGCCGTGCCCGCGGCGCTGGCGACCCTCGTCCTGCTCGGTGTGCTCGGCAGCGCGTCGCCGATCGAAGCTGCGCCCACCGGCTCCGCGTGGCTGATGCTGCCCTACTTGATCGTGCTCACCCTCGCACTGGCCGGCGTCAATGTGTTGATCGTGCTGGGTCTGGGTATCGTGCTGGCCGGAGGCTTCGGGATGGCGCTGGCCGACGACTACGGCGTGGTGCCGTTCGTGGGCGATATCTGGAGCGGTTTCGAGGGCATGATCGAAATCCTGCTGCTGTCGCTGCTGATCGGCGGCTTGGGCGCGCTGACCAAGGCCAGTGGCGGTCTCGACTGGCTGGCCGGCCTGATCGCGAAGCTCGCGCGCGGGCGCCGCGGACGCCGCTCGGGTGAGTTCAGCATCGCCGCCCTGTCAGGCGCGGCGGATGTCTTCACCGCCAACAACACCGTTGCGATCCTCGTCAGTGGCAGCGTGGCACGCGACATTGCCGGCAAGCACGGCATCAGCCCGCGGCGCGCGGCGAGCCTGCTGGACATCTTCGCCTGCGTCGCGCAAGGCGTACTGCCCTATGGCGCGCAGATCCTGCTGGCGGCGTCGCTGGCCTCGGTATCGCCGCTCGCGCTCGCCGGCAGCGTGTATTACTGCTGGCTGCTGGCGGTGGTGGCGATCGGTTTCATGCTGTGGCCGGGCCGCAAGGACATCGACGCAGTCGAGACGCCGACGACGCGAAGTTGAGGGCTGGCTGAGCGCCACGAGGTGTCGCATTCTGTAGGAGCGCGCTTGCGCGCGACGAAACAACGGTAACACCGCATAGCGCGCAGCGCGTTGCTGCAAAAATCCGCTCTCTCATGGCCGGCGCAGCGGACGACAAGGCGCATGCGTGCGGACTGTCATGCGGCGACATCAAGACGCGAACGCTGGGATCATCTTCAGAGTCGGGCTGCGCGCCCTGAGCCTGACACCAAAGAAAAAGGCGCCTTTAGGCGCCTTTTTCTGTGCTGCGCGCCAAGGCTCAGCGCGATTGCAACTTCGACAGCAGGCGCAGGAACTCGATGTACAGCCAGACCAGCGTGACCATCAGGCCGAACGCGCCGTACCACTCCATGTACTTCGGTGCGCCCTGTTCGACGCCGGTTTCGATGAAGTCGAAGTCCAGCACCAGGTTCAGTGCGGCAATGACGATTACGAACAGGCTGAAGCCGATGCCGACCAGGCCCGATTCGTGGATCAGCGGGATCGAAACGCCGAAGAAGCCCAGCACGATTGTCGCCAGGTACACCAACGCGATGCCGCCAGTCGCAGCCACGACGCCCAGCTTGAAGTTCTCGGTCGCCTTGATCAGGCCGGTGCGGTAGGCGAACAGCAGCGCGAACAGCGTACCGAAGGTCAGCATCACGGCTTGCAGCACGATGCCTTCGTACATGAAGTTGTACATGGCCGAGATCGCGCCGAGGAAGAAGCCTTCCACCAGTGCATAGGCCGGCGCGGTGACCGGCGCCCACTCTTTTTTGAACACGGTGACCATCGCCAGGATGAAGCCGCCGATCAGGCCGCCCCACATGTAGATGCCGAAACCGGGCTGTGGACGGCCGTCGGGTCCGAATTCGACCTGCGACCAAGCGAACGCCGCGGTGAGAATCGTCAACAGCAGCAGAAAGCCGGTCTTGTTGACGGTGCCGTTGAGAGTCATCGCCTGGCCGTCGCGTGAAACGACGCTGCCGCTGGCGAGATCGAGGAAGGTGGATTCCTTCAGTGCGGGATTGCCGCTGCGCATGGTCTAAGCCCCTGTCTGTCCATGGATTCGGATCGGAGGAGAGGATACACCTGCATCCGTATGCTGCACTGCATTGACAGCACGCGCGGCGGTCGTACAATTGCGCCCTTCGTACGGTCCTGGCCGTGTCGGGGTCAGGTTCGACCGCTTGTTCCGGCGGGGTATAGCGCAGTCTGGTAGCGCGCCTGCTTTGGGAGCAGGATGTCGGGGGTTCGAATCCCTCTACCCCGACCACCGGGTACCAGCCGCGTTTATCATTCGACGCACTGGCGCCCGTAGCTCAACCGGATAGAGCACCGACCTTCTAAGTCGGGGGTTACAGGTTCGATTCCTGTCGGGCGCGCCACGTCCCGCGGTACGAGACAAGTTTGCTGTGGTGGATGTAGCTCAGTTGGTTAGAGCACCGGATTGTGATTCCGGGGGTCGCGGGTTCAAATCCCGTCTTCCACCCCATTGCTTCACCGGGTAACACACAAAAAGTGTTGCCCAAGCGCGCAAAGTTTTATTACAATGCGCGCCCGCTTCATCGGGCCGTTAGCTCAGTTGGTAGAGCAGTTGACTCTTAATCAATAGGTCCAAGGTTCGAATCCTTGACGGCCCACCAGTTCCGCGAAACGCCTGGCCTCGGCCGGGCGTTTTCGTGTTCGGGGTTTGCAGGCAGGATTCGAACCTCCGGTTTGCCTGCTGCGCAGGTCCGGCCATGCGCCGCGCGCATGGCGTTCGCCCGGGCGCGAACCGATGGTTCGCAATCGCCGAGCTCACCCTTGACGGCCCACTAGTTCCGCGAAACGCCTGGCTTCGGCCGGGCGTTTTCGTGTTCGGCGTTTGCAGGCAGGATTCGAACCTCCGGTTCGCCTGCTGCGCAGGTCCGGCCATGCGCGCTGCGCACGGCGTTCGCCCGGGCGCGAACCGGTGGTTCGCAAGCTGCCCGTGCTCACCCTTGACGGCCCACCAGTTCCGCGAAACGCCTGGCCTCGGCCGGGCGTTTTCGTGTTTGGGGTTTGCAGGCAGGATTCGAACCTCCGGTTCGCTTGCTGCGCAGGTCCGGCCATGCGCCGCGCGCATGGCGTTCGCCCGGGCGCGAACCGATGGTTCGCAATCGCCCGAGCTCACCCTTGACGGCCCACCAGTTCCGCGAAACGCCTGGCTTCGGCCGGGCATTTTCGTGTTCGGGGTTTGCAGGCAGGATTCGAACCTCCGGTTCGCCTGCTGCGCAGGTCCGGCCATGCGCGCTGCGCACGGCGTTCGCCCGGGCCCGAACCGGTGGTTCGCAAGCTGCCCGCGCTCATCCCTCGGCCCGGCAGTGCCACGAAAGCGCCCGGCACTGCCGGGTGTTGTTCATTGGGGCGCTGCCAAAACGACAGGGGGATGGACTAACATTCCGTGGCTCGCCGATGGCGGGCGCGAAGCGAAAGTGGCGGAATTGGTAGACGCCCTGGTTTTAGGTACCAGTGCCGCAAGGCGTGGGGGTTCGAGTCCCCCCTTTCGCACCATCTGAACGGATGTGCCGCAGCTTGATGGCGGGGCCGTAAACCGCGTCGTGACTATTGCGCGACGCCAGCGGAGCTCGCTGGCATTCCAGCGGCTGCGCATCTTGATCGCGGAGGTGCCGCTGTCAAGGCATTGCGCCCGCGGCGGTGGCGGTCAGGCCCCGAATCCGCCAAACTAGTCCGTTCCGTCGCCCGCCTCGGACAGGTGGGTGGCCGGCAGAGCACAGAACTCAATTCCCAACAGTCAGATGTCATGCGGCACCGTCCGCAAGCGCAGGAGTGGATATGCAAGTTTCGGTCGAATCGCTGGGTAGCCTGGAACGCAAGATGACGTTCCGCGTGCCGTCCGAACGCCTGGATACACAGGTCGGTGGCCGTCTGCGCGAGATCGCGCGGACCACCCGTCTCAAGGGCTTCCGTCCGGGCAAGGTGCCGGCCAAGGTTGTCGAGCAGCGCTTCGGCGAGCAGGTCCGTGCCGAAGAGCTGGATCGCCTGCTGCGCGAAGGCTTCGATCAGGCCATCCGCGAGAACGAGCTGCAGATCGCCGGCCAGCCGCGCATTGCGCCGGAAGGCGAGGCGGGCGAGGGCGAACTGGCGTTCACCGCGACTTTCGAGATCGTGCCGGACTTTGGTTCCATCGAACTCGAGACGCTCGAAGTCGTGCGCCACACCGCCGAAGTGGCGGAAGACGACATCGATCGCATGATCGAGAACCTGCGCCTGCAGCGCCGCAGCTGGAGCGCGGTCACGCGCGGCGCGCAGAAGGGCGACGCGGTCGATGTCGAGACCTGGTCGCAGATCGGCGACGAGCGTCTGCCGGCCGAAGGCGCCGAGCGTGGCGTCACCGTGCTCGGCTCGGGCGCGATGTACCCGGAGATCGAGGACGCGCTGATCGGCCTGGCCAAGGGCGAAGAAAAGGCGATCGAGGTCAGCTTCCCCGCCGACTGGCGGGTGCCGCAGCTGGCCGGCAAGCAGGCCACCGTGCACGTCAAGGTGGAGCAGGTCTCCGAGCAGCAGCTTCCGGAAGTCGACCAGGCTTTCATCCGCAGCTTCGGCGTCAAGAGCGGCGATATGGCGCAGTTCCGTACCGAAATCCGCAGCAACCTGGAGCGCGAGCTCAAGGGCGCGCTGATGAACCGTCTGCGTCGTGAAGTCGGCGAGCAGCTGGTTGCGGCCTTCGCGCACGTCGACCTGCCGCCGAAGCTGGTCGAGTCCGAGGCGAAGTCGCTGCTGCGCCAGACCGTCGAGCAGGCCCGCCGCAACGGCCAGAACCCGACCGTCGCCGACGACGCGCACAACGACTTCCTCGAGCCGGCGCGCAAGCGCGTGCTCGTCGGCCTGCTGGTCGGTGAAGTCGCCCGTCGCAACCAGCTCAAGCTCGACCCCAAGCGCGTGAACGAGACGATGCGCCTGATCGCTTCGACCTACGAAGAACCGCAGCAGGTCATTGAGATGTACCGCAACGACCCCCAGCTGATGTCGGGTCTGCAGAACCGTGTGATGGAAGAGCAGGTGATCGACTGGATCGCCGAGCGCGCCAAGCACACCGAGCAGTCGCTGAGCTTCCAGGACGCGATCGGCCCGCAGGGCTGAGCCACGCGCACCCCGTCCGGTCCATGTGGGCCGGACGCTCCACCGACGGGAATTGATTGATGAGCATCGAGACGAAAGCCCTCAACCTGGTGCCGATGGTGGTCGAGCAGACCAGCCGCGGCGAGCGCGCGTACGACATCTATTCGCGCCTGTTGAAGGAGCGCGTGATCTTCCTCGTCGGCGGCATCGACGACCATATGGCGAACGTGATCGTCGCCCAGTTGCTGTTCCTCGAGGCGGAAAACCCCGAGAAGGACATCAACCTGTACATCAACTCGCCCGGCGGCATCGTCACCGCGGGCATGGCGATCTACGACACCATGCAGTTCATCAAGCCGGACGTGAGCACGATCTGCATCGGCCAGGCGGCCAGCATGGGCGCGCTGCTCCTCTCGGCGGGCGCGGCAGGCAAGCGCTATGCGCTGCCGAACTCGCGCGTGATGATCCACCAGCCGCTCGGCGGCTTCCAGGGTCAGGCGACGGATATCGATATCCACGCCAGGGAAATCCTGTCGATGAAGCAGCGTCTGAACGAGATCATGGCCCACCACACAGGTCAGCCGCTCGAGACGATCGCCCGCGACACCGAGCGTGACAACTTCAAGAGCGCGCAGGCTGCGCGCGAGTACGGCCTGGTCGACCAGGTGCTCGAGCGTCGTCCCGAAGACTCGATCACTGCCGCCTGACGCTGCTAAACGCTTGATGCATCATGCATCTGTGTGACGGCGCCCTCCCGGTGGAGGCGCCGGACGCTGTGCTATTCTCGAAACGAAACCGCAATACAGATTTGGCCAAGGCATGAGCGAAGACCGTCAGGGTCGTTCCGGCGACAGCAACAAAATCCTCTACTGCTCTTTCTGTGGAAAGAGCCAGCATGAGGTGCGCAAGCTGATTGCGGGTCCCAGCGTGTTCATCTGCGATGAGTGCGTCGAGCTCTGCAACGACATCATCCGCGAGGAGCTCGAGGAGAAGGCGCAGTCGGCGCGCAGCTCGCTGCCCAAGCCGCGCGAGATTCTCGAGGTGCTCGACCAGTACGTCATCGGTCAGCGACGGGCCAAGAAGACGCTGGCGGTGGCGGTCTACAACCACTACAAGCGCATCGAGAGCCGCAGCAAGAACGACGAGGTCGAACTTGCCAAGTCCAACATCCTGCTGATCGGCCCCACCGGTTCGGGCAAGACGTTGCTGGCCGAGACGCTGGCGCGCCTGCTCAATGTGCCCTTCACGATGGCCGACGCCACGACGCTGACCGAAGCCGGTTACGTCGGCGAGGATGTCGAGAACATCATCCAGAAGCTGCTGCAGAAGTGCGACTACGACGCAGAAAAGGCGCAGCAGGGCATCGTCTACATCGACGAGATCGACAAGATTTCGCGCAAGAGCGAGAACCCGTCGATCACGCGTGACGTGTCGGGTGAAGGCGTGCAGCAGGCGCTGCTCAAGCTCATCGAGGGCACGGTGGCCAGCGTGCCGCCGCAGGGCGGTCGCAAGCACCCGCAGCAGGAATTCCTGCAGGTCGACACGAAGAACATCCTGTTCATCGTCGGCGGCGCGTTCGCGGGTCTCGACAAGGTGATCCAGGCGCGCAGCACCGATGCCAGCGGCATCGGTTTCGGCGCCAAGCTCAAGAGCTCCGAGCGCAAGGCGGAAGTCGGCAAGGTGCTGGCGGACGTCGAGCCGGAGGATCTGATCAAGTTCGGCCTGATCCCGGAGTTCGTCGGCCGTCTGCCGGTCGTGGCGACGCTCGAGGAACTTGACGAGGCCGCGCTGATCCAGATCCTGACCGAGCCCAAGAACGCAATCAGCAAGCAGTTCAAGAAGCTGTTCGAAATGGAGGGTGTGGAACTGGAGTTCCGACAGGACGCGCTGGCTGCGATCGCCAAGAAGGCGATCAAGCGCAAGACCGGCGCGCGTGGTCTGCGGACGATCGTCGAATCGGTGCTGCTCGACACGATGTACGACCTGCCGTCGCTGGAGAACGTCAGCAAGGTGGTCGTCGACGAGTCGGTTATCGAACACAAGTCCGAGCCGTATCTGATCTACGAGACCCCTGCCACCGAGCAGAAGGTCGCCTCCGGCGACTGAGTCGACCACCGGAACGAAACGTTCCGGCAGCGTGCCATTTCGCGTTTTCCAGACGCAGACCGCTTCACGACGCGCCGCGCGCCTCCGGGCCCGCGGCGCTTCTGTCTCCGACGCTTCAAACGCGCTTGCATCCCGGCCGGCCCCGCCCCATAAACGGGGGCAGGGCGGCCGCACGGCCGCCAGGGCCGTCCCGCCGGACGGCGCCACACCGAGGAACGACGATGCCCCCACGCAGCACTCCCGAAACCCACGAACTGCCGGTTCTGCCGCTGCGCGATGTCGTGGTGTTCCCGCACATGGTCATCCCGCTGTTCGTCGGCCGCGACAAGTCCATCCGTGCGCTCGATCTGGCGATGGAGGCCGACAAGCGCATCCTGCTGGTGGCACAGAAGTCGGCCGAAACCGACGACCCGACCGCCGACGATCTCTATGAGATCGGCACGCTGGCGACCGTGCTGCAGTTGCTGAAACTGCCCGACGGCACGATCAAGGTGCTCGTCGAGGGCACCGAGCGGGTCAGGCTGCGCGACATACGCGACAACGACGGCGCGCTGGCCGGCAGTGGCGTGGCGATCGCCGCGCTCGAATCGCGTGAGCCGCGTGAAGTCGAGGCCATCGCGCGCTCGCTGATGAGCCTGTTCGAGCAGTACGTCAAGACCAATCGCAAGCTGCCGCCCGAGCTGTTGCAGACGCTGGCCGGCATTGACGATTCCGCGCGTCTGGCCGACACCATCGCCGCGCATCTGGGCGTGCGCTTGGCCGACAAGCAGCGCCTGCTCGAAGCGACCGACACCGCTGATCGTCTGGAGCTGCTGGTGGGCTTTGTCGACGGCGAGATCGACGTGCAGCAGATGGAGAAGCGCATCCGCGGCCGCGTGAAGTCGCAGATGGAGAAGTCGCAGCGCGAGTACTACCTCAACGAGCAGATGAAGGCGATCCAGAAGGAACTGGGCGAGATCGACGATGCGCCGAGCGACATCGACGAGATCGCGCGCAAGATTGCCGAAGCCGGTATGCCGAAGGCAGTCGAGGCCAAGGCCAAGGCCGAGTTCAACAAGCTCAGGCAGATGCCGCCGATGTCGGCAGAAGCGTCGGTCGTGCGCAATTATCTCGACTGGCTGCTCGGCGTGCCGTGGAAGAAGCGCAGCAAGGTGCGCAAGGATCTGAAGTCCGCGCAGGACGTGCTCGACGCCGATCACTACGGCCTGGAGAAGGTCAAGGAACGCATCCTCGAATATCTCGCGGTACAGACGCGCGTGAAGCAGATGAAGGGCGCGATCCTGTGCCTCGTCGGTCCGCCCGGTGTGGGCAAGACCTCGCTCGGCCAGTCGATCGCGAAGGCGACGAACCGCAAGTTCACCCGCATGGCGCTGGGCGGCGTGCGCGACGAGGCCGAGATCCGGGGGCATCGCCGCACGTATGTCGGCTCGATGCCGGGCCGAATCGTGCAGAGCATGAACAAGGTCGGCACCAAGAACCCGCTGTTCCTGCTCGACGAGATCGACAAGATGTCGATGGATTTCCGCGGCGATCCGGCATCCGCGCTGCTGGAAGTGCTCGATCCCGAACAGAACCACACGTTCAATGATCACTACCTCGAGGTCGACATGGACCTGTCGGAAGTGATGTTCGTGGCGACGTCCAACTCGCTCAACATTCCCGGGCCGCTGCTCGACCGCATGGAAGTGATCCGGATTCCGGGTTACACCGAGGAGGAAAAGCTCAACATCGCCACGCGTTACTTGCTGCCCAAACAGCTGAAGGCGAACGGGCTGAAGGCCGAAGAGCTGACCGTGTCCGAAGGCGCGGTGCGTGACATCGTGCGCTACTACACGCGCGAATCGGGCGTGCGCAACCTCGAGCGGGAAATCGCCAAGATCTGTCGCAAGGTGGTGAAGGAGATCGCGCTCGCCGGACCGGTCGCCGTGGGCAAGGGCAAGGCCAAGGGCATCAAGACGATCAAGGTCACCGAGAAGAATCTCGACAAGTACCTGGGCGTGCAGCGCTTCGATTTCGGTCGCGCCGAGCAGGACAACGAGATCGGTCTGGTCACGGGCCTGGCGTGGACGGAAGTCGGCGGCGATCTGCTGCAGATCGAAGCCACGCAGGTGCCGGGCAAGGGCCAGCTCATCCTCACCGGCCAGCTCGGCGACGTGATGAAGGAATCGGCGTCGGCGGCAATGTCGGTCGTGCGGTCGCGCGCCGAGCGTCTGGGGGTCGAGCTCGAAGTGCTGCAGAAGCACGACATCCACGTCCATGTGCCGGATGGGGCAACGCCGAAGGATGGTCCGAGTGCAGGCATCGCGATGGCGACGACGCTGGTGTCGCTGCTGACCAAGATTCCGGTCCGCGCGGACGTGGCGATGACCGGCGAGATCACTTTGCGTGGCCGTGTCACGGCGATCGGTGGACTCAAGGAAAAGCTGCTGGCCGCGCTGCGCGGTGGCATCAAGACCGTGATCATCCCCGAGGAGAACCGCAAGGATCTGGCCGACATCCCGAAGAACGTCACCGACGGCATGAAGATCATGCCGGTGAAGTACATCGACGAGGTGCTGGATCTCGCGCTGGAGCGCCCACTGCCACCGCCGCCTGGCCAGAAGGTCGAACGCAAGACCGCACGCAAGGTCGTACCGCGCGCAGAAGGCGCCAAGCGGACGCGCGTCAAGCACTGACGCGCAACAGGCGCAAAGTGCAAGGAAAGGCTGCAGGCGACTGCAGCCTTTTTTTTGGAGTGGGGTTACGAGGCGCGCGCAGCTACCTATTTGTCGCAACCGCAGCCAGGCGAGCGAGTCGACTGTGCCCGTGCACTCCGGCGCTTCCAGCGCTCAGCGGCGCGGTCGCAGCAATACCAGCACGGCGCCTGCGCCGCCCTGACCGCCGGGTGCACTGTGGAAGGCGAGCACGTCGGCGCGTTGCCGCAGCAGGCGATCGACGAGGTTCTTGAGGACCGGTGCGTCAGGCGAGGAATTCAGACCCTTTCCGTGAATCACGCGCACGCAACCCACGCCCGCATCGATCGCATCGCGCAGGAACAGCCGCAGCAGTGCGCTCGCCTGGTTCGCATCGCTGTGGTGCAGGTCGAGCTCTTCCTGCGCCGCGTACTCGCCGCGACCGAGCCGCCGCAACACACGCGGCGAGATCTCGTCGCGGCGGTACTGCATCGTGTCGCCGCTTCCCAGCAGCGGACCGTCGAGCAGTTGCCTGAATTCGCTGAGCGCCTGCGCATCGTCACGCTCGGCCATGCGCGTCGACGGGCGCGGTTTCGGCGTCTGCGGCGGCAATGGCGCGGCCGGCAACTCGCGGACCGGGCCGATCGCGTTGCGGAACAGCGCGGCATCGTCGTCATCCGGCGGCGCGGCAGGCGGATCGGGGCGATGGCGTCCTCGTTGCATGCCGCTAGCGTAGCGGCGCGCGCGTCCGTGTGCAGTCGTCCACGTGATCCGAACTGGGGTGGGGGAGATGCATCCGGTATCATGGCCGCCTTGTCCGACGGCTCGGTGCCTCTAGAACGATCCATGCGCGTACTGGTCAGCAACGACGACGGCGTCGACGCCCCCGGCATCCGGATTCTCGCCCAGGGTCTGCGCGATGCCGGCCACGAGGTGCTCGTCGTCGCACCCGATCGCGACCGCTCCGGCGCGAGCAACTCGCTGACGCTCGACATGCCGCTGCGCACCGTGCAGGTCGATGCCTGCACCTGGCGCGTGCACGGCACGCCGACCGACTGCGTGCATGTCGCGATCACCGGCCTGCTCGAGCTCGAGCCGGACATCGTGGTGTCGGGGATCAACAACACCGCCAATCTCGGCGACGACGTGATCTATTCGGGCACCGTCGCCGCCGCGATGGAAGGGCGTTTCCTCGGTCTGCCTGCGGTCGCGATGTCGCTGGTCACGCGCAACCACGATGGCAAGCATTACGAAACCGCCGCGCGCGCAGCGGTCGAGATCGTCGCGCGCCTGAAAGCCGATCCGCTGCCTGCCGACACCATCCTCAACGTCAATGTGCCCGACGTGCCGTGGGATGAACTCGCCGGCTTCGAGGTCACGCGTCTGGGCAACCGCCATCGCGCGGAGCCGTGCACGTCGATCGACGATCCGCGCGGGCGCACCTGGTGGTGGATCGGCGCCGCCGGTCCCGAGCAGGACGCCGGTCCCGGCACAGATTTCCACGCCGTGCGCACGCAGCACATCGCGATCACGCCGATCCACGTTGATCTCACGCGCTACCAGGCGCTCGAGCACGTCGCCAGTTGGGTCGGCGGACTGGAAGCGGACCTCAAGGCGACCCAGGCGTGACGGCGCGGATGCGCCTGCAGCCCGAAGCGGTCGGCGTCGGGATGACCTCGCAACGTGTGCGTGACCGCCTGATCGAGCGCCTGCGCGATGGCGCGCATCCCGGCGGCGGCATTTCCGACGAGCGCGTGCTCAACGCGATCCGCACCGTGCCGCGGCACCTGTTCGTCGACGAGGCGCTGGCCACGCGCGCCTACGAGGACACCGCGCTGCCGATCGGCCATGGGCAGACGATTTCGCAGCCTTGGGTGGTCGCACGCATGACTGAAGCGCTGCTCGCGAACGGCATGCCGGGCAGGGTGCTCGAAGTCGGCACGGGCTCCGGCTATCAGGCGACGATCCTCGCCGCGCTCGGTATCGAAGTGCATACCGTCGAGCGCATCGGCGAACTGCTGCGGATCGCGCGCAAGCGCTTCCGCTCGCTGGGCCTCAACGTGCGCAGCAAACATGACGACGGCCGGATCGGCTGGCCGGAGAACGGCCCGTTCGACGCCATCATCGTCACCGCCGCCGGACCCGCGCTGGTCGAAGCGCTGACCGAGCAGCTGGCTGCGGGCGGCACGCTCGTCGCGCCGGTCGGTGCGCCCGGCGCGCAACGCCTGCTGGTGTTGCGCAAGCATGCGGACGGGCAGATCGAGCAGCAGGACGTCGCCGCCGTCGCCTTCGTGCCTTTGCTGTCGGGATACGTGGACTGATGCAGTTGTTTGCAAGGATGTACGACACCGTGCTCGCGTGGGCGCGCCACCGCCACGCACCGCGTTACCTCACCCTGATGAGCGCCGCCGAATCCGTGGTGTTCCCGATTCCGCCGGACGTGATGCTCGCGCCGATGTCGCTGGCTCAGCCGAAGTCGTGGTGGCGCTATGCGCTGCTGTGCACGCTGGGATCGGTGGCGGGCGGTCTGCTGGGCTATCTGATCGGCCACTTCGCGCTGGATCTCGTGTGGCCGGGGATCGTCCGCATGGGGTGGCAGCCGGCGTTCGAAAACATCCAGGCGCTGTTTCTCGCGCATGGTCTGCTGTTCGTGTTCATCGCGGGATTCACCCCGATCCCGTACAAAGTGTTCACGATCGCGTCGGGTTCGCTCGGTGTCGGGCTGCTACCGTTCGTGGCCGGTTCGCTGCTCGGACGCGGTGCGCGGTTCTTTCTCGTTGCCGGCCTGATGGCGTGGGGCGGCCCGAAATTCGAGCCGATGCTCAAGCGCTACATCGAATGGCTCGGCTGGTTGATGGTGGGTCTGGTGGTGGTTGGACTGGTCTGGTTGGAGATGCGCGGATGAGGAAGCTGGCGGTGTGGCTCGCGGTAGGACTGTTGTCGGCCTGCGGTACCAGTACGGTGGTCCGCGAAGGGGGCAGCAGTGCGCCGACCTCGACGCCGCGGCCTGGCCAGTCGGTGACGGTGCAGCGCGGCGATACGCTCTACAGGCTTGCCACCACCAATGGCATCAGCGCGCTCGACCTGGCGACCTGGAACAATATCCGCGCCCCGTACACGATCTATCCCGGTCAGCGCCTGCGCCTGTATCCCGGCAGCGGCAGTGCTGCGCCGGCGCGCCCCGCGAGCGCAGGCAGCGCGACGGCCCAGCAGCCAGCGGTACGTCCTACGCAGACCACGCCGCAGCCGCCTGCCGCCGCGCCCGTGCGGAGCCCGTTCCGCTGGCAGTGGCCGACTGAAGGCCAGATCGTCGGCCGCTACGTTGGCAACGACCCGACGAAGCAGGGCGTCGACATCGCAGGCACGCCGGGTCAAGCAGTCAACGCCGCGGCTGATGGCGTGGTCGTCTATTCCGGCGCGGGCCTGGTGGGCTACGGCGAACTGATCATCGTCAAGCACGACGAGCAGTGGCTGACCGCCTATGGCCACAACCGCAGTCGCAAGGTCAACGAGGGCGAACGCGTCCGCGCCGGCCAGAAGATCGCCGAACTCGGCCGTACCGGCGCCGCCCGCGACATGCTCCACTTCGAGATCCGCTACAACGGCAAGCCGGTCGATCCGCTGACGTATCTGCCTGCCCGCTGAGGATCGGTTCCGCGTTCTGACCGGGCGGATCCCCGGCCCGGCGCAGCGCGCCGGTCGTACGTCGATGCCGCGGCCCAGTGGACCGCAAGCGGCATCGTCTTACCCGCTACAACGGCAAACCGGTCGATCCGCTGACATATCTACCGGCGCGTTGATTGGGCGGGGCACAGTCACGATCAGGCCGCAGACGCGTTCGCTCCGTCGCTCCAGAGGACGCTGGCGCCCATTTTGATTTTTGTCGTCGCTGCGCGACACGCGCAAAGCCAAATGTATGAACGCCCGCTCGGCTGTTGAAGCGCACTTCCAGCTGGGATGACGGCAGGGAGACTGCGCCCCGTCAGGGCTGTGTGCCCGGAGACACGAGCAGCGCGCCGCGCCGGTGTCGTGGAGCGTCTACGCGTCCGACGCCGCGTCGCGTTCGACCAGCACGAACGCCGCGACCACGCGCCGGCCTTCTCCTGCCAGCACATTGAACGTGCGCGCCGCGGCAGCGTTGGTCATGGCTTCGAGGCCGATGCCGCGCGACAGGCACGCGGCCATGGTCGCAGGCGGCGGAAAGCCCTGGGTCTCGCCGGTGCCGAGCAGCACCACTTCCGGCTCGAGTGCGAGCACCGGATCGAGGGCGGCGACATCCAGGCTGCGGACATCGGTGACCGGCCAGTCCTCGACGAGGCTGCGCGGGGCGACGATGAAGCTGCGGGTCAGGCGGCGGTCGTTGACCAGCGCCAGGCGCCCGTCGGCGCCGCGCAGGACGTAATCGAAATCAGGCGATTCGAGATTGAGCTGCATGCCCGGCGCGCCCTGCGATCAGGACCGCGGCAGCACGATCTGGCGGCGCTCGGTGCTTTGGCGATACAGCACGGCCACGTGGCCGATGCGCTGCACCAGCGCCGAGTCGGTACGTGCGGCGAGGTCGGTGATCATCGCGTCGCGCACGTCGCGGTCGGTTGCGCCCACCTTCACCTTGATCAGTTCGTGATGCTCGAGCGCGGCATTGATTTCAGCGATCAGCGCTTCGGAGATGCCTTTGCCGCCTACCTGCAACATGGCCTTGATGCCATGGGCCTGGCCGCGCAGAAAACGGGTCTGGGCAGCGGTCAGGGCATTACTCATGGATGAACCGATCGGGGAAATGAAAGCGGCCGGCAGGATATCATGGCCACCGGACGCACCTGTCCCGTACTCGAGCCGTTGATGGCCTCCCGCAGCAAAAGCAGCCAGCGCTGGCTGAAAGAACATTTCTCCGATCCCTTCGTGAAGAAGGCCCAGAAGGACGGCCTGCGTTCGCGCGCGGCCTACAAGCTCGAGGAACTGGTCGAACGCGACCGCCTGCTCAAGCCGGGCATGGTGGTGGTCGATCTGGGTGCAGCGCCGGGCGGCTGGTCACAGTGGGTACGCCAGGCCCTGGGCGACTCGGGCCGGGTCATCGCGCTCGACATCCTGGACATGCCGTCACTGGCCGGCGTGGAGTTCCTTCACGGGGATTTTCGTGAAGATGCGGTCCTCTCGATGCTCGAGTCCACCCTCGGCGGGCAGCAGGTCGACCTTGTGTTGTCCGACATGGCCCCCAACAAGAGTGGGATAGATGCTGTCGATCAGCCCCGCGCGATGCACCTGGCGGAACTGGCGATGGATTTCGCCGACAACCACCTCCGCACTGGCGGCACGTTCCTGATCAAACTGTTCCAGGGCACCGAATTCGACGATTACGTGCGGCAACTCCGGCGGCGTTACACCAAGCTGTCGATCCGCAAGCCGGCTGCGTCCCGGCAGCGTTCGCCGGAAGTCTATGCGCTCGCACAGGGCAAGCTGGCGACGATGAAGTAGCATGGCCCTGCAGTCTCAAGCGCTCCACCGCACTCTCCACGAGAATCCCGAAACATGAACGATCTGGTCAAGAATCTGCTGCTCTGGGTGGTTGTCGCCGTCGTACTGATGGTGATCTTCCAGAGCTTCAGCCCCAGAACCGGCGCAGGCGGGCAGGACGTCCAGTACTCGCAGTTCATGGAGCAGGTCCGTCGCGACCAGATTGGCTCGGTGAAGATCGCCGAAGACGAACGCACGATCACGTTCCAGACCAAGGGCGGCCAGAGCGGTACGGTCATCGCCCCGCGTCGCGACGATCGCATGATCGACGACCTGATGAACCACAACGTCGCGATCGACCAGGCACCGCCGTCGAGTGGCATTTCGCTGGGTTACATCCTGATCCAGTTGCTGCCGGTCGCGCTGATCATCGGCTTCTGGTTCTTCATGATGCGGCAGATGCAGCAGGGTGGCGGCAAGGGCGCGATGTCCTTCGGCAAATCCCGCGCCAAGTTGCTCAACGAAGAGCAGACCAAGATCACCTTTGCGGATGTCGCCGGTTGCGACGAGGCCAAGGAAGAAGTGTCGGAGCTGGTCGAGTTCCTGCGCGATCCGTCGCGCTTCCAGAAGCTTGGCGGCAAGATTCCACGCGGCGTGCTGATGGTCGGCCCGCCCGGTACCGGCAAGACGCTGCTCGCCAAGGCGATCGCCGGCGAAGCCAAGGTGCCGTTCTTCTCGATCTCGGGCTCGGATTTCGTCGAGATGTTCGTCGGCGTCGGCGCGAGCCGCGTGCGAGACATGTTCGAGCAGGCCAAGAAGCAGGCGCCGTGCATCATCTTCATCGACGAAATCGATGCCGTCGGCCGTCATCGCGGCGCCGGTCTCGGCGGCGGGCATGACGAGCGCGAGCAGACGCTCAACCAGTTGCTGGTCGAGATGGATGGTTTCGAGGGCGGCGAGGGCGTGATCGTGGTCGCCGCGACCAACCGTCCCGACGTGCTCGATCCCGCGCTGCTGCGTCCGGGCCGGTTCGACCGCCAGGTCGTCGTGGGGCTGCCGGACGTGAAGGGCCGCGAGCAGATCCTCAAGGTGCACATGCGCAAGGTGCCACTGGACGAAGACGTGCAGCCGCTGGTCGTCGCCCGTGGTACGCCCGGCTTCTCCGGCGCGGACCTGGCGAATCTGGTCAACGAGGCGGCGCTGTTCGCCGCGCGCGAGAACGGCAAGGCGGTCCGCATGGACCACTTCGACCGCGCCCGCGACAAGATCCTGATGGGCGCCGAGCGCCGTTCGATGGCGATGAGCGAAGACGAGAAGACGCTGACCGCGTATCACGAGGCCGGCCACGCGATCGTCGGTCGACTCGTGCCCGAGCATGATCCGGTCTACAAGGTCACGATCATTCCGCGCGGGCGCGCCCTCGGCGTCACGATGTATCTGCCGGAAGGCGACCGCTACTCGATGAACCGCGTGGCGATCGAATCGCAGCTGTGCTCGCTGTACGGCGGCCGCGTGGCGGAAGAGTTGATCTTCGGCGGCGACAAGGTCACCACCGGCGCGTCGAACGATATCGAACGTGCGACCAAGATGGCCCGCAACATGGTCACCAAGTGGGGCCTGTCCGACGAGCTCGGCCCGATCGCCTACGGCGAAGAGGATGACGAGGTGTTCCTCGGCCGTTCGGTCACCCAGCACAAGTCGGTCTCCGACGACACCGCGCGCCGCATCGACGAGGTCGTGCGCACGATCCTCGACAAGGCCTACGAGCGCACGACCGAACTGCTGACCGCGAACATCGACAAGCTGCACGCGATGTCCAAGCTGCTGCTCGAGTACGAGACCATCGACGTGCCGCAGATCGACGCGATCATGGAAGGCCGCGATCCGCCGCCGCCGATGGGCTGGGCGAAGTCGAACGCCAACAAGAACGACGACAGCGGCGACACGGGCAACCGCCCGTTGCAGCCGCCGATCGGAGGTCCGGCCGAACAGGCCTGATCGCAGTCGCAGCGTTCACGAAAAAGGCCAGGAGAATTCCTGGCCTTTTTCATTTGGCGAAGGCTTTCGTCGCAAGCGCCGATGCCTCGTAGAACGGGCGGCGCGCAGCGAAACGCCTCGTCCGATAGCGCTTCACTGGTGCACGAGACGATGTGCCCAGTCGATGGAGCACATGACGACTGAAAAGGTCAAAGGCCCTGCACCCTGCTTTCCGTCAATCGGGAAGACTTGCGGCAAGCCGGTCGCGCAAGGGGTTCGGAGTGCTCGGCAGTTCCAGAGGTTGCGACAGTTTGGAACAAGCTGCGTTCCTCGCCAGGACACATGGCATCCCATCGGGCGCGGGCATGCATGCGCTGGTGGACTTCCAACGCGCGCATGCACAAGGCCGGTAATGCAACTGCTTGCGGTGCACGCGACGAGTCGCCAGAGTCTGCGCTGACGTAACGCATTTGGAGCAGACGATGTCCGACCCGAAGCCGGAAGCCCGCGATCCCCTGTCGCCCGTCGGGCCAGGCGCTCCGCTGGACGTGGCGTTCGGCACGCGTCGTCGGATGATGACGGGCGCACCCGCCATGCCCAGGAGAAACCGATGATGTTCGACACCGCGCCGCAGCTCGACTGCAACGGCCGCGTCCTGCGGCTCGATCGCCCGCGCGTGATGGGCATCGTCAACGTCACGCCGGATTCGTTCTCCGATGGCGGCGCGCACGACGATGCCGATGCGGCGATCGCGCACGGCCTGCGGCTGGCGGAGGCGGGTGCCGATGTGCTCGACATCGGCGGTGAGTCCACCCGCCCCGGTGCGGATGCGGTGTCGGTGGAAGAAGAACTGCGACGCGTGCTGCCGGTGATCGAAGCACTGGTCGCGCGCACGTCGCTGCCGATCAGCGTCGACACCTCCAAACCCGAGGTCATGCGCGCCGCCGTCGCTGCGGGCGCCGGCCTGATCAACGATGTCTACGGCCTGCGCCGCGACGGTGCGCTTGAGGCCGCGGCGTCGCTGGGCGTACCGGTGGTGCTGATGCACATGCTCGGCGAACCGCGTGACATGCAGACAGCACCGGAATACGACGATGTCGTCGGCGATGTGCACCGCTTCCTCGCCGAGCGGATTTTTACCGCCGAAATGGCGGGTATCGACAAGAAGCGCATCATCGTCGACCCGGGTTTCGGCTTCGGCAAGACCACCGCACACAACATGGCGCTGCTGGCGCAGTTGTCGCGCTTCGTCGAACTCGGCGTGCCGGTGCTCGCCGGTCTGTCGCGCAAGCGCAGCATCGGCGAGTTGACCGGTCGTGATGTGCCGGCCGAACGCGTGGTCGGCTCCGTCGCCGCGCACCTGATCGCTGCGCAGCACGGCGCACGCATCCTGCGCGTGCACGATGTCGCGGACACGGTCGATGCCTTGAAGATCTGGGCCGCAGTGGACGCGGTGCCCAAGCCTCGAGCGGCCACGCCGAAGCCGGCGATCAGCTGGCCCGACGACGCCTGACAGGGGGGGCGGCTGGTTCGCGACCCGCTGGTAGTTGCACGGCGCCGGGTGCTGTAGCGAGACGGCGCCCGCGCCGAACGCCAATGATGTGCCTGGTTTCCAGCACGTGCCCATGCACCCTCGACGCCCGGCGCGGACCTGCCGCATCAGCATCCCTCATCATCTCCGACGGCAGACGCGTCCGGGTGCGCACGGCTGACCGCGGCCCAGCTCTGCGTTAGGCTGACGCGCCGCCGTGGCAGCCGCCGCGGCGTTTGTCGTGTCGCGATCCACTCCAGGAGGCCTCGTGCTCAGATCCAATACGCCGACCATCGTCATGTTTCTCGTGTACCTGGCGATGATGGTCGCGATCGGAGTCGTGGCCTGGCGCCGGACCAAGAACTTCGACGACTACATCATCGGCGGGCGCAGCCTCGGCCCAGGCGTGACCGCACTGTCGGCCGGCGCTTCCGACATGAGCGGCTGGCTGATGATGGGCCTGCCGGGTGCGATCTTCCTGGGCGGTCTGTCCGAGGCCTGGATCGCGGTGGGTCTGCTGCTCGGCGCGTATCTCAACTGGCGGTTCGTGGCCGGTCCGTTGCGTGTGTACACCGAGCGCACCGGCAATGCGCTGACGCTACCTGACTTCCTGACCAACCGTTTCGACGATCGCAGCCGCATCCTGCGTGTCTTCACCGCGCTGGTGATCCTGGTGTTCTTCGCGATCTATTGCGCGTCCGGCGTGGTCGCGGGCGCGCGCCTGTTCGAGAGCGTGTTCGGCCTGACCTACTGGCAGGCGATCTTCCTGGGTGCGTCGGTCACGGTGCTCTACACCCTGATTGGTGGCTTTCTCGCCGTGAGCTGGACCGATGTCGCGCAGGGGCTGATGATGCTGTTCGCGCTGTTGCTGGCGCCGATTCTGGTGTTCATGCACACCGGCGGTTTCGAGGCCAGCGTCGATCTCATCCGTGCCAACGATCCGCTGCAGCTCGACTGGTTCCGCGGCGGGGAAGTCGGCTTCATCGGCATCGTCTCGCTGCTGGCGTGGGCGCTCGGCTATTTCGGCCAGCCGCATATCCTGGTGCGCTTCATGGCCGCGCAGGGCGTGCACACGATTCCCACCGCGCGCCGCATCGCGATGAGCTGGATGACGCTGTGCATGATCGGCGCGATGTCGGTCGGTTTCTTCGGCATTGCCTACTTCGAGGCCCATCCGGATGTCGCGGCGCCCGTGCTGCAGAACTCCGAACGCGTCTTCATCACGTTGGTCGAGTTGCTGTTCAATCCCTGGGTCGCCGGCATCATCCTCGCGGCGATCCTGGCCGCGGTGATGAGCACGCTGTCGAGCCAGTTGCTGGTCTGCTCCAGCGTGCTGTCCGAGGATCTGTATCGCGGCCTCTTCCGCAAGCAGGCCTCGCAGCGCGAGCTGGTCTGGGTGGGGCGCTTGAGCGTGCTGCTGGTCGCGTTGATCGCGATCTTCATGGCGCGCGATCCCGACAGCCGCGTCCTGGGCCTGGTGTCGTACGCGTGGGCCGGCTTCGGCTCGGCCTTCGGTCCGGTGCTGCTGCTGGCGCTGTTCTGGAAGCGCATGACCGCCAATGGCGCGATCGCCGGCATGCTGACCGGCGCGGCGATGGTGATTTTCTGGAAGGAGATCATGGTCAACCGTATGGACGCCGAGCTCTACGAGATCATCCCGGGGTTCCTGTCGGCGACAGTCGCAATCGTCGCCGTAAGCCTGCTGGGCCGCGCGCCGTCCGCAGAGGTGCAGGCCACGCATGCGCAGGTGCAGCTGTCGCTCAAGGAGACTGGGTACTGAGGGATGTGCATACGCAGCCCCCACACTGCAGCGTCGTCCCGGCGAAAGCTGGGATCCAGTGTCTTTCCCTTCAATGTGACCGAAGACGAAGTCGCTGGATGACCGGCGCTACGCGCTGTCGTGGCGCATGTCCGGCCTGTGACGTCGCGGATCGGTATGACGGGATAGTTGGATCGCAATGAGCGCAAGAAATCAGATCTTTTCAGATTCAAATCCCCGCGCTATCGCCCTGATGGGGCCAACCGCGTCCGGCAAGACCGCGCTCGCGCTCGACTGGGCAGAGCGGTTCGGCGGCGAAATCGTCAGCGTCGATTCGGCGCTGGTCTATCGCGGGCTTGAGATCGGCGCCGCCAAACCCGATGCGGGCGAACGCGCGCGCGCGCCGCATCACATGCTCGATCTGCGCGACCCGTGGCAGACGTACTCGGCCGCCGAATTCGCCCACGACGCGCGTGCTGCGGTCGAGGACATCCTGCATCGCGGCCGCGTACCGATCCTCACCGGCGGCACCGGCCTGTATTTCGCCGCCTTGCTCGACGGGCTGTCGCCGATGCCCGAGGCCGATGCCGACACGCGCGCCGCCATCGCGGCCGAGGCTGCCGCACTCGGCTGGCCCGCGCTGCATGCGTGCCTGGCGACGCTCGACCCGGACGCCGCCGCGCGCATCAAGTCAGGTGATGCGCAACGGATCCAGCGGGCGCTCGAAGTCCATCGACTGACCGGCATTCCGATCAGCGAATGGCAGAAACGCCCGAGCGAATCGCCGCCGTTTCCCGCGCAGGTGCTGGCACTGGCGATCGCGCCGACCGAGCGCGCAACCCTGCATGCGCGCATCGCCACCCGCTTCGACGCGATGCTGGCCGCCGGCTTTCTCGATGAGGTACGGGCGTTGCGCGCCTTGCCGCAGCTGCAGGCGCATCCCGCGCCGTTGGAGTTGCCGGCGATTCGCGCCGTCGGCTATCGCCAGGCCTGGGAATTCCTGGACGGGCAGGGCAGCGCTGAAGACTTCCGCGAGCGCGGCATCGCCGCGACGCGGCAACTGGCAAAGCGGCAGTTCACCTGGCTGCGTGGACGCGGCGGAGCGCGCTGGTTCGATCCGGCAACGCAACGCCATGCGCTGGATGCTGAAGTCGGCGCGTTTCTGGGGTGAGCAGAGGCATCGGCTCAAGCCTCCCATGTGTGTACGGGGGCAATCCCTCAGTGGAGCAGATGCGCCCTCAAGCGATCCATCGACCCACCTGGGCATCCAGATCGCGCCGTGAATGACGGTTCTTTCCCATCCAACGCTGCACCCGTGAAAGGCGCAATGCCCTGCAAGCAGCGCCAAGGCTTTCAAAAGCGACGCCGCCGCGGGCCGCATCACCCACCACCGTCACGAATCCCCGCCCGCACAGCATTCGTGCCTGGCGTTCCCGCCCAGACCGCATCGCGGTTGTGTAACATCGGCCGGTCGCCATCCGGGGAGCGGGTAGCGGCCCGGCCAACAGGTCATCAGAACAACAACTACGCTGGGGAAACACCATGTCCAAGGGGCAATCCTTGCAGGATCCTTTCCTGAACGCACTGCGCCGCGAGCGTGTGCCCGTCTCGATTTACCTCGTCAATGGCATCAAACTGCAGGGCACGGTCGAATCGTTCGACCAGTTCGTGGTGTTGCTGCGCAATACCGTGAGCCAGATGGTCTACAAACATGCCATCTCCACCGTGGTGCCGGCCCGCAATGTGCGCGTGGTGCCAGGCGGCGGATTCGTCCAGTCCGGTGAAGGCGAGGACGAGGCGCCCGAAACCACCGACTGACCCGAGGTGTGAACTCTTTTGTTCGAACGCTCCCGCAAGGGTGAAAACGCGCTGCTGATCCAGCCGCATTCGCATGGCCCGGCCGACGAAGGCGCACTGGAAGAATTTTCCGAACTCGCCCGCTCGGCCGGTGCCCGCGTCGCCGCGGTCATTCCGGCCCGCATCGACAAGCCCAATGCCGCAACGCTGTTCGGCAGCGGCAAGCTCGACGAGGTCAAGGCCGCGGCCGAAGCGACCGGCGCCGATCTGGTGCTGGTCAATCACCGGCTCACGCCGGGCCAGGAACGCAACCTCGAGAAATTTCTCGAGCGCCGCGTCGTCGACCGCACCGGGCTGATCCTCGACATCTTCGCCCAGCGCGCCCGCAGCCACGAAGGCAAGCTGCAGGTCGAGCTGGCGCAGCTGCGCCATATGGCCACGCGCCTGGTGCGCGGCTGGACCCATCTGGAACGTCAGCGCGGTGGTTCGATCGGCCTGCGCGGCCCGGGTGAAACCCAGCTCGAAACCGACCGTCGGCTGCTGCAGAAGCGGCTCGAACAGCTGCAGGCGCGTCTGGACAAGGTGGAAGTGCAGCGCACCCAGATGCGTCGCGCGCGCGTCCGCAGCGAGATGCCGCGCGTGGCGCTGGTGGGCTACACCAACGCCGGCAAGTCGACGCTCTTCAACACACTGTCGGGCGCCGATGCCTACGCGGCCGACCAGTTGTTCGCCACGCTGGATCCCACCGTGCGCCGCGTCGACCTGTCCGGCGGCAGTGTGGTGCTGGCCGATACCGTCGGCTTCGTCCGCGATCTGCCGCACGAACTCGTTGCCGCCTTCCGCTCCACGTTGAGCGAAGCGCGCGAGGCAGATCTGCTGCTGCACATCATCGACGCCGCCGATCCGCTGCGGAACGAGCGTATCGCCCAGGTCGATGCGGTGCTGACCGAGATCGGCGCCGGCGACCTGCCGCAGTTGCTGGTCTTCAACAAGATCGACCGCATCGAAGGCGCCACGCCGCGCTACGACCAGGATCCCAATGCGCTGGCTGATGACGCCGTGCGCGAGAGCGTATGGATTTCCGCGCGTGAGGGCCTGGGCCTCGACCTGCTGTCGGAGGCGCTGGCGCGCCGGCTCGGCATCCGCCGCGTGACCGGCGAAGTGCGTCTGCCGCCCGAATCCGGTCGCCTGCATGCCCGTCTGCACGCGCTGGAAGGCGTGCGCGAGGAAACCCTCGACGAGTCCGGTTGGCTGCTGCAGGTAGACCTCGCCCATGCCGATGCGGCGCGCCTGGCCGCACAGCCGGACGGCGAACCGCTGCGCGCGCTCTTGCCTCCGGACGAAGACGACACCATCTAATTGATCTGTAGGAGCGCGCTGGCGCGCGAACAAGCTTTCCAGGGAAAGCTCGATCGCAACCGAAACCGCCCCCGCAGATATTCCCGGCATGACCTCCGGTACGTGGCCTGCGACAGGCGCGAGCCGGTTAGACTATGCGACCCCCGCGCCGCCGCCGACGCAGGCTGCGCGCCCAGAACTGGAGCAGGCATGGCCTGGAACATTCCCGGCAACAACAAGGACAAGGATTCTCCGGACCGCAAGGATTCCGGAGGCCAGGGCGAGCGCAATCCATGGCCGCCACGCCGGACAGGCGGTGGTGGACGTGGCGGGCGCGGCAGTGGCGGTGGTGGTTTCGACCGCATCCTCGACCAGTTCCGCGGACTTTTCGGTGGCGGCTTCGGTGGCGGCAATCCGCTGCGCTGGATCGCAGTCGTCGTGGTCATCGTGCTGCTGCTCAACTGTTTCGTGCTGGTGGGTGAAACCCAGCGCGGCGTGGTGCTGCGCTTCGGCCAGGTCGCCCGCGTCATGCAGCCGGGTCCGAACTTCAAGCTGCCGTGGCCGGTCGAGCGCGTGACCAAGGTCGATGCGACCACGGTCCAGTCCTTCAGCAACACCGTGCCGGTGCTGACCCGCGACGAGAACATCGTCATCGTGTCGTTCAACGTGCAGTACCGCGTCGGTGATGCCGTGCAGTACCTGTTCGGCACCCGCAATGCCCGCGAGATGCTCGAGCAGACCGCGCTCAGCGCGGTCCGCGAACAGATCGGTCGTGTGAATCTCGACGCCGCGCTCAATGCGCGTGGTCCGATCTCGACCGCGGCGCAGACCTCCCTGCAGGCCTCGCTCGACAGCTACCGCACCGGCCTGTTCGTCAACGAACTCAACCTGCAGGACGCGCGTCCGCCGGAAGAGGTCAAGGACGCATTCGACGCCGTCAACAGCGCCCAGCAGATGAACGAGCAGCTGGTCAAGGAAGCCGGCGCCTACGCGGCCAAGATCGTGCCCGAAGCGCGCGGTGAATCCGAGCGTGTCCGCTCGCAGGCCGAAGGCTACAAGACTGCCGAGATCGCCCGCGCCACCGGTGACGCGACCCGCTTCTCGCTGCTGGTCGATGCCTACGCCGGCGCGCGGGAGGTCACCCGCAAGCGTCTGTGGCTGGAAACCGTGCAGAGCGTGTTGGCCGACAACCGCATCGTCGTCGGTGGCGATGGTCGCCAGCTGATCTATGTGCCGATGGGCGGGCAGGGCACGGGTGGTCAAGCCGCGCCTTCGCTGATTCCGCCGGAGGTGCTGTCGCCCTCCGTCGAGGCCACACGCAACAGCAGCAACAGCACCGCGATGCCGGACGCGCCCGCGCGCACTCTGCCGCGCCCGTCGCGTGAAGGAGCCACCCGATGAGACTCAATTTCGTCATTCCGCTGATCATCATCGTGCTGCTGGGCCTGATGGGCTCGGTCTACGTGGTCCGTGAAGGCCAGGTGGCCCTGGTGCTCAACCTCGGCCGCGTCGCGCGGACCGACATCGGCCCGGGCCTGCACTTCAAGGTGCCGCTGATCGAATCGGCACGCGTGTTCGATCGCCGCTTCAACGCCAGCGCGTTCTCGCCGGAGCGCTCGCTGACCTCCGAGCGCAAGGACGTCAGCGTGGACTTCGTTGCGATCGTCGCCATCAGCGACGTCGCCGCGTTCTACCGCGCCACGACCGGCAACGAGTCCGACGCCAATCTGCGCCTCGAGCCGATCATCAAGAACTCGCTGCGTAACGAGATCAACGCCAGCACGCTGACCGAACTCGTCTCGGGCAACCGCTCGGAGTTCGTCGAGCGCCAGCTGCCGGGCATCAACGAAGCGGCCAAGTCGCTGGGCATGCGCATCATCGACATCCGTCTGAAGCAGATCGACCTGCCGACCGACAGCCAGGTGATCCAGCAGGTCTACAACCGCATGCGCGCCGAGCGCCAGGAAGTGGCCACGCGACTGCGCGCCGAAGGTGAGGAACGCGCCCGCGCGATCCGCGGCCAGGCCGATCGCGAGCAGACCGTGATCCTCGCCGAAGCCGAACGCGACGCGCAGACCCTGCGCGGTGAAGGCGACGCCGAAGCAGCCCGCATCTACGGCAATGCCGCGAACCGCGACCCCTCGTTCTACGCGTTCCAGCGCAGCCTCGAGGCCTATCGCGCCGCGTTCGAGAAGGGCGACAGCGTGATCGTGCTCGAGCGCGACGACCCCTTCCTGCAATACATGCGCAGCGATCGTTGATGGTTTACGCCTGATGTCGGATCTGTGGGCAGCGTTGTGCCTGGTGTTCGTGATCGAAGGGCTGATCCTGTTCGCCATCCCCGGCTTCTGGAAGCGCAACGCCGAACAGATGCTCACGATGCCCACCACCACGCTGCGCCGCATCGGCGCAGGCGTGCTGGCGGTCGGGTTGCTCGCGCTGTATTTCGTGCGGGGTTGATGGGGTCTGATTGCCCATGCCGCGGTTGAGTTGGCAAGAGCACGGTTCACTGACTGCTTCTGGATCTGCCTTCAGCGCGTTCCACTGAAGCCGCGTCGGGTCAATCGTCATCCGAGCGAACGCTGCGATCCAGCCAGAACCCGCCCTCCGCTCGCCACCGGCACGTGGAGTCAAATCAAACTGGGCCCCAGCGTTCACTGGGGCGACGTGCGGTAGACAGCTGTGGCGATCAGTCGTCAGTGCCCCCGACCGTCATCCCAGCGAACGCTGGGATCCATCTTGATTTTGCTCTGCGCTCTCCGGGCTCTACTTCAAGTCACGAACCAACGTGGGCCGGGTGCGTGCTGGCCGCAACGAACTGTGGCCACCCGGTTGGTCCTCGGCCATCCATGCCGCGTTACCGTCGTCCCGGCGAAGGCCCGGCCCCAGCGCCTTTGCCTGAAACGAGCGGCGCATATTCGGTGGGGCGACGCGCACCCATCGCGGGAAGCACAGAGATCCGTCGCGTAGAGGCCTCGTAGATCGGTAGGCCAAGCGAAATCCAATGGCGGCAATCCGGCTGCGACTTCGAGCTTTGCCGCGCGCGTCAGCCCTCACCCCAACCCCTCTCCCTGGGGGAGAGGGGCTCAACACCCGGGCCGCACGTCAGCAAGGTGCATCGAGGGCCAGCTAGAGGGCGACGCACGTCCGAACCCACCGCCTCTCCCTCCGGGAGAGGCGGACGCGCGTTGCGCGTCGGGTGAGGGTCAGGGCGCTACCGATCGACCCTCCATCCCCCATGAACGCGCCCCACAAACAGGTGGCCCCCGTCCCCCCTTATCCGGATAATGCGGAAAAGCCGGACGGGCCATCTCGCATGAGGGGACTGCCGGCTTTTTCCGTGTCCGGCCCTGCGAGGCGGTCGTCTCCCCGATGGAGCGGCCAATCCCCGCGCAAGGTTGACCGGTCCCTTCCTGCGGCCCCGATGGCCGCAATGCGATATCAGGAGTCACAAGATGGGTCAGTCAGTCGTCGTAATCGGCGCCCAGTGGGGCGATGAGGGCAAGGGCAAGATCGTCGATCTGCTCACGCAGGACATCGGCGCCGTCGTGCGCTTCCAGGGCGGCCACAATGCCGGCCATACGCTGGTGATCGCCGGCAAGAAGACCGTCCTCCACCTCATTCCCTCCGGCATCCTGCGCGACGACGCGCTGTGCCTGATCGGCAACGGCGTGGTGCTGAGCCCGGCCGCGCTGATCAAGGAAATCGGCGAGCTCGAAGCCGCCGGTGTCGAAGTGCGTTCGCGCCTGAAGATCAGCCCGGCCACGCCGCTGATCATGCCGTACCACATCGCGCTCGATCAGGCCCGCGAGAAGGCCGCCGGCGGCAAGGCCATCGGCACCACCGGCCGCGGCATCGGCCCGGCGTACGAAGACAAGGTCGCGCGTCGCGGCATCCGCGTCGCCGATCTGCATTACCCCAAGCAGCTCGAAGAACTGCTGCGCACCGCGCTCGACTATCACAACTTCGTGCTGACCAAGTACCTCGGCGGCGAAGCGATCGACTTCCAGAAAACCTACGACGAAGCGCTGGCGTTCGGCGATTACGTCGAGCCGATGAAGAGTGATGTCGCCGGCATCCTTCACGACCTGCGCAAGCAGGGCAAGCGCGTGTTGTTCGAAGGCGCGCAGGGCGCACTGCTCGACATCGACCACGGCACCTATCCCTATGTCACCAGCTCCAACACCACCGTCGGTGGCGCGCTGGCCGGTGCGGGCGTGGGCGCGGACGCGATCGACTACGTGCTCGGCATCGCCAAGGCGTATGCGACGCGCGTGGGTGGTGGCCCGTTCCCGACCGAACTCGACGACGAGATCGGGCAGGGCATCCGCGACCGCGGCCAGGAATACGGCGCGTCCACCGGCCGCCCGCGTCGTTGCGGCTGGATGGACATCGTCGCGCTCAAGCGCGCTGTCGCCATCAACGGCATCTCCGGCCTGTGCATCACCAAGCTCGACGTGCTCGACCGCATGAAGACGCTGAAGATCTGCATCGCCTACGAATACCGCGGCAAGCGCACCGAGTACGCGCCGCTCGACGCCGCCGGCTGGGACGAGTGCACGCCGGTCTACCTCGAGTTCCCGGGCTGGGAAGAGACCACCCACGGCATTACCGAGTGGGACAAGCTGCCCGCAGCCGCACGCGCCTATCTGCGTGCACTGGAAGAGCTGGCCGGCTGCCCGATCAGCATCGTCAGCACCGGCCCCGACCGTGCGCACACGATGGTGCTGCAGGATCCCTTCGCCTGATCGCACTCGCGTCCTGTTCCAGAGCAACGGCCCGGCAATCCCGGGCCGTTGCTGTTTCACGTCCGGGATTCGACGCCGGCTCGCACGCGTTTGCGGCAGCAGGCAGCGCACGACAATTTGGGCGAGTACGAGACGCGATTCGCCTGGCGCACGATCCGTCGACAGTCTGGGCTCTGACGTCGTGAGGGCTGGGCAGATCCTTTTGTTGTTGCTCGATCGATCGCCCATTCGACGAGAATTTCCCGGTGCAAGCCCGACAGCCGTTTTGGTAGCCGTAGACGAGTTGCGAGATTCCACGCTGATCGTGTCGGAACACCTTCGCTTTGCGAACATCTCGGACTGCGCTGCTGTCCGCGAATTTGCTTGACAGACCCCACCCCTGGCCCAAGGCTCGACGGTATGAAGATCGATATCGAGAAGCTCAGCCTGCGTGAGCTCGATTTGCTTGTGAGCGCCGCTGAGCGGCGCAAGCAAATAGTGACGACCCGCCGGTCACCCGCGGTCGTCCGCAAGGTCTTGATCGAGGCCGCGGCCGCGCACGGCTACGAGATCGAGGAAGTCTTCGATGTCGCACCGATCGCGGAAGCCGCCAAGAGACCGGCCAAACGCAAAAAACTTGCGAAGGTGGCGGCGAAGTACCGCGATCCGGACAACAAACGGAATACCTGGTCGGGTCGGGGCCGCATGCCGCGCTGGCTTGCCGAGAAGACCAAGCGGGGGAGCAGCGTTGCGGATTTCCTGATTCCTGGACTCGGCCGACCCACCGCGAAGAAGAGCAGCGCGATCGGTCAACGGTCTGTCTATAAGCAGGGCTGAAAAACCGCGCCCCAAACGGATCGCCGCCCAAGTAAGCCGAGCGCCACGCCTTCGAACGGCCGCCCGCAGCGGCGGCACCCGCTTCGTCTCAGCGCCGAACTGGCTGTCAACAGCAGCGTTGCTCTTCCCTCAGCGAAGTCGGTGTCGCGCGCAGGCGCGACGCGGCAGGCCGCGGAAGGTCTTGGCAAACAATGCGCTTGCGATCGAACCAGTGAGTGAGGCGTCCGCGCCTCTGGCGAACGCCCGCTTGTGATTGTCGGGTCCGTGCGACGGGCCAGCACCAGGACACCCGTCGTGGCCACGTCTCTCAGAGCCCGCGGCGGCGCGCAGCACGTCACCAGCCATGGACCGCTTGAGACCTGCACTGTCATCAGCTGCGATACCCACTTGGCGGCGATCCACCTGGCTCCCCATACTTCGCCGTCCGCAGATCGCGGCCAGGCCCAGGACGATCCACCAATGCATGCCGTCACCACCATGGAAGTGTTCCTGATCGCGATGGCGATCATTTTCTGCGTGCCGTTCCTGATCTGGCGGCTGGGCCGCACCGACTACGTCGCGCCGCTGGTCGTGGTGCAGATCATCACCGGCATCCTGCTGGGGCCGGGCATCCTCGGCGCGGCGTTTCCAGGCTATTACGCGTTCGTGTTCACTCCGGACGTGGTGACCATCCTCAACGGCCTGGGCGCGTGGGCGGTGATGCTGTTCGTGCTGATCGCCGGTATCGAGCTGGACCTGAGCAAGGCCTGGACCAACCGCCGCGAGAGCGGCATTACCGCGGGCCTCGCGCTTGGGGTGCCGCTGGTGTTCGGCGCACTGGCGGCGGTCGGCATGCTGCGCTTTCCCGGCTGGATCGGCGCCGAGGGCGCCAACTGGCAGTTCATCGTCGGCGTGGGCATGGCCTGCGCGGTGACCGCGTTGCCCATCCTGATCCTGCTGATGGAGAAGCTCGACATCCTGCGCCAGCCGATCGGCCAGCGCATCCTGCGTTACGCCAGCCTCGACGACATCGCCATCTGGGGTGTGCTTGCCCTGGTCCTGGTGGACTGGGAGCGCATCGGTCGTCAGGTGGGCTTCCTGCTGGCGTTCGCGGTCGCCTGCGTACTGTTCCGGCGCCTGATGCGCGCCATTCCGGAGCGCGACCGCTGGTACGTGATGCTGATCTGGCTGGCGGTCTGCGCGTTCGGCGCGGACTGGTCGGGCCTGCATTTCATGGTGGGCGCGTTCCTGGCCGGCGTGGTCATCGATGCGGACTGGTTCGACCAGGACGACATGGACCGCCTGCGCCACAACGTGCTGCTGGTGATGATGCCGGTGTTCTTCCTCAGCACTGGCCTGCGCACCGAATGGAACGTGGGCGGCGCCACCGTCTTCATCGCCGCCATCGTGCTGCTGGTGGCCTCGGTGGCCGGCAAGCTGGCCGGCGTGCACATGGCCGGCCGCATCCTGAAATGGCAGCCCGGCGAAGCTTCGCTGATCGGCTGGCTGCTGCAGACCAAGGCGCTGATCATGATCATCTTCGCCAACATCCTGCTCGACAAAGCCATCATCTCCAGCGCCACGTTCACCGGGCTGCTGCTGATGGCGGTGATGAGCACGATGCTGACGATTCCGATGGCGACGCCGCGGTTGCGGAAGATGGTGGGGAAGTAGGGGGCTTTCGCGGGTGGCGCCAGCAATCGCGCCTCCAGAAATCTCCAGCACAGGGCCAGAAATATAAGGCGCGTTTTCTGATCGATTGGGATCGTTCGATACCCGCCTTCAGCGCGCTTGTCGTACGACCCTTTGATTTCAGTGACGCGTAATCAGGGCGATTCGTGCCGAGCCATCCGTCGCTGGCGGGACAAGTTGCCAGTCGTGGCTGGGTGCTTCACGCGAGTTGTCTCGGCTGCGGATCACGGCTTGACGTATGTCTACACGTGGCTTCCCGATGTCCAAGGAGCAGGGAACTCCATGGAGATTGGCTTGCCGATGAGGCTCGTTGAAGGCCTGCGTCAGGCGGGTGTTTCCGCAGGCGCACGCGGGCACTGCCATTGCATCCAACCGAAGCTGAGCTCGGAACTGGAAATGCCCGCAGCATCAGCTGCGGGCATTTTGAGTCTCTATCCACCCAGGAAATTGTGGAAGCGATGCGTCATTGCAGCATGCAGCTGTCGGCTAGAACTTCCAACCCACCCGCGCGTAATAGAACCCGCCGTTGAAGCCGTACGGCGAATGCACCGGGTACTGGGCGCCGGCGATGCCGCCCCAGGGGTTGTCGTCGGGCACCTTGTCGAACAGGTTCTGCGCGCCTAGGTTGACGTAGAGGCCGGAGTCGAAAGTCCAGCCGATCTCGGCATCGACGATCACTGCGCTGTCGTCGTAGATCGGCAGGCCGCCGTCTTCGATCGAGATCACGGCGCTGTCCAAGTGGTCCTCATACCACGAGCTGTAGTAGCTCAGACGCAGATTGGCGTGGAAGACGTCGCGCTGATGGTTGACGCTGAAATAGCCCTTGGTGCGCGGCAGCGATTCTTCCAGCTTGTACACGCGGGCCTCGTCGACGAAGTCCGGGTTGAAGCGGTCGACCTCGGTGCGGTTCCAGTTGCCGGCCAGCGAATACGTGGTGGTGCCGCCGAAGTGGTCGCTTTCAAAGCTGGTCACCAGGTCCACGCCGGTGGTGGTGGTGTCGAAGGCGTTGCCGAAGTAGGTGACGGAGGTCAGCGACGCGGCCTCCGGATTGCCGGAGGCGACCAGCTGGGCGCGTTCGGCGTCGGTGAGGTCGAAGCTGGAACTCAGGGCGATGCGGTCTTCCACTTCGATGCGGTAGGCGTCGGCGGTGACCAGCCAGTTGCCGCTGTTCCACACCGCGCCCAGCGAGAAGTTGGTCGACTCTTCGGGCGTCAGCGGCTGCGCGCCCTTGATCGCGGCGATGGGGTTGGTCGGCGGCAGGGTAGCGATGTCGGTCAGGCCGGTGCCGGCGAAGGCGGTGGTGATCTGGCTGATGTTGGCCTGGCCGGGCGTGGGGGCGCGGAAGCCGGTATTGACCGCGCCGCGGATCGCAAAGCTGTCGGTGAAGTCGAAGCGGCCGGTCAGCTTGCCGGTGGTGGTGTTGCCGAAATCCTGGAAGTCTTCGTAGCGCACCGCAGCGGCCAGCAGCAGTTGCTCGGTGAACTGGGCTTCTGTGTCGACGTAAACGGCGTAGTTCTCGCGTTCGAATTTGCCGGCGGTGCGCGGGCTGAACCCGTTGAAGCCGTTGGAGCCCAGCGCGAAGCCCTGGGTCGTGAGCGGCCCGATGCCGGTCGAGGCGGCATCGCCTGCGATGATTTCGAAGCTTTCCTTGCGCCACTCGGCGCCAGCCGAGAAGCGCAGCCGCTGCGCGGTGAACGTGGTTTCGAAATCGCGGCCGACATCGAAGTTGACGCCGGAATCGGTCTGCACATTGCCGCCGGGGCTGAAGCGGAAACCGGCCGGCTGGTCCGGGCCGAGCGAGGCGTTGACGGTGTTGTAGATCTGGAAGTCGATCTCGTTGCGGCCGTAGGTCACACTGGCATCCCAGTGCCAGGCATCGCCGAACAGGCCTTTGACACCCGCGACCACCGAGCTGTCTTCCAGCTTGCCGCCAAAGCGCGGGGTGAAGCCGCCGGGGAATATCGACAGGAAGCTGAAGCAGTTGGCGGGCATCGATGACGCCGCCGCGCCGACCACGCTGTAGGGCAGCAGGTTGCCCGCGCCATCGCGCAGCGCGATGGTGGGGCAGCCGCCGGCGCCGGTGAGATCACCCACCAGCAGGGTCTCGCCGCCATCGTTGGAATACACGCCCGAGCGCGAGGTCGCATCGCGGTAGTAGAAGCCGCCGTCGATGCTGCGCTTGGCGTAGTTGCCGAACAGGTAGAACTCCAGCGCGTCGGTTTCCAGGCCCAGGTTGGCGACGAACTTGATGTCGTCCTTGATCTCCGGCGAGCCCCAGATCTGCGAGGGATTGGCGATGCCCGGATAGCCGGCGGCGTCGGCCGCGGCGGCGTCGTCGCGCTGCACGCTGCGTGAGGTCGCATCGGCCTGGCGCCATTCGGCGGTCAGCGTGGCAAAACCGCGCTCGGTCAACGGCAGGCCGATCTGCGCGCTGTAGGTGGTGGTGAAACCGTCGCCTTCGTAGAACTGGCCGGCGAAGGCTTCGACGGTGCCGCCTTCGCGCAGTTTCTTCAGGCCGAAGTTGATGACGCCGGCGATGGCATCGGAGCCGTATTGCGCGGCCGCGCCGTCGCGCAGCACTTCCACCTGCTCCAGCGCCAGCGAGGGGAAGACCGAGAGGTCCGGCCCCTGCGCGCCGTCGGACAGGCCGTGGCCGAGGAAGGTGATGACCGCCGAGCGGTGGAAGCGCTTGCCGTTGACCAGCAGCAGGGTGTTGTCGGGCGGCAGGCCGCGCAGGTTGGCGGGCCGTACCAGGCTGGCGGCATCGTCGATGGGAATGGTGCTGACGTTGAACGAGGGCACCAGCACGCGCAGCTGGTCGAGCGCATCGGTCGCGCCCTGATTGCGGAATTCCTCGCTGCTGAAGATGTCGATAGGCACGGCCGAGGACGACACCGAGCGTGGCTGGCTGCGGCTGCCGAGCACCGATACCGTCTCCAGCGTGGCGGCGCCTTCGATCTCCGGGGGGTCTTCCTGCGCGCCCGTCTGGGCGAGAGCCGCACTGCTGCTGATCAAGATTGCGCTGGCGAGCGCCAGTCGAACGGCCGACGCCAACGGCGCCTGCGTGAATCGCGAACGTGGTGCCTGATTGATCTGCATGCTGCATCCCTGGAGTGTTGGTGGGGTCGGTAATGGACTTCCTGTTGCGACTTGTGGACGGGGCAGCTTTGCTGCGCCGCAGCAATCGTTAACAGCTATTAACTCGACAGGCAACAAAAAAAACATCAGACCGTCACAAAGTGACGGAAATGGGATGTGCGTTCGTCCTCCAGCGCGGAGTTGATTGCAGATGAAATCGAAATGCGGGCGGGCGGCCGAATGGGGCCCGGTCATGTGTGCATGCGCACGCGCCGGCGCGACGCCGCCGTCATCAAAGGGCGTGGCTACGCTGTTAGCGGGTGGTGACCAGACGCGCCGATCGGGCGGGATTGGGTGGGCACGCGCCTGCGGCCACAGCCCGGTCAGCGCGATGCCGCTGCATGCTGAGCGAAGCCCCGATTGCGGGCAGCTCGATTGCCCGTAGGCGGACGGTCAGCGATTACTTGCCGCGCAGATACAAGGCCCAATACCCCAGCCCGATCACGCCGCCTCCCACGATGTTGCCGAGCGTCGACCACAGCAGATTGGCGCCTGCAGCCCCCCATGACAGTCCGGCCGGCATCGCTGCGTCCGTCGTCGCCTGCACCAGAAGGCCCAGCGGCAACAGCGACATGTTCGCGATCGAGTGCTCCAGGCCCAGTGCGACGAACGCCGCGACGGGCGGCACGATCACCGCGACCTTGTCGACAGCGGACTTCGCCCCGGCGGCCATCCACACGGCCAGGCACACCAGCATGTTGGCGAGGGCGCCGCTGGCGACGATGCTGCCGGCGGACTTGGACGTCTTCTCTGCCGCGAGTTCGATCGCGGATGTGGCGAAAGCGCCGTCGCCTGCGAGATGCAGACCGGCGCCGATGGCGAGCAGCGCGAGCAGCAGGGCGCCGACGAGGTTGGCGAGCCAGACCAGGCTCCATGCGCGCAGCAGTTGGCCAGGGCCGATGCGTTGTTGCGCCAGCGGCAGGGTCATCAGCGTATTGCCGGTGAACAGCTCGGCGCCGGCCAACAGGACGAGGATCAGGCCGAGCGCGAAGCCGATGCCGGCGGCGATCTGGGTCAGACCAAAGGGCAGGTCGCTGGCGCCTGCGCCGATCAATACAGCGACGAGGCTGCCGAAGCCGATGTAGGAACCTGCCAGCAGGCCAAGGCCGATCATCCTGCCCGCAGGAAGCGTGGCTTTTTCGACACAGGTGTCGGAGATCGCGGTTGCGATGTCGTCGGGCAGAGCGATGACGGGCGAGGGGTCGGCCATGCGGGCGCATCCGTTCGAAAGAGCGTCCAGCTATACGCAAGGCGCGGTGAAGCAGGCGGCCACGACGCAGGTTCGGGTTGGTGAGTGGTGCGTGCGCGGCCTGTCGTCAGCCGGGGGCAGCGCGCGCATCCGTCACAGGCGGGCGGCCGAACATGCGTCCGTATTCGCGGGTGAACTGGGGCACGCTCTCGTAGCCCACCGCGTAGGCGGCGCTGCTCGCAGGCATGCTTTGCGACTGCATCAGTCGGCGCGCTTCGATCAGGCGCAGGCGCTTCTGGAACTGCAGCGGCGACAGCGAGGTGATCGCCTTGAAATGACGATGGAAGGACGAGGCGCTCATGCCGGCTTCGGTGGCGAGCGCTTCGACGGGCAGTCGCCGGGTGTAGTCGCGGCGCAGCAGTTTCACCGCGCGGGCGATGCGTTGCACGTGGCCGTCGGGCCAGCCCAGACGGCGAATCGCGTGTCCGTGGCGGCCGGCGAGCAACCAGTAATGCAGCTCGCGGACGCGCTGGGCCTGCAGCACGGGCAGGGCGTGGGGCTGCTCGAGCAATTGCACGAGGCGCAGTGCGGCGTCGGCGACTTCGGGTTCGGTGGGATGCACGCGCACCGGGCCGGAATCGTCTGCGGGCGGTGGCCCCATCTGCGCGATGAGATCGGTGATGACGGCCGGGTCGAGTTCCAGCACCAGCGAGTAGTAGGGCGCGGCGGCGCTGGCACGGGTGATCTGGCTGACGGTGGGAATGTCGGCGCTGATCAGCAGCGAATGGCCGGCCGCGAACTCGAAGGCGCGGGTGCCGAAGGTGACGCGCTTGCCACCCTGTTGCACCAGACACAGCAGCGGGCGCTGCACGTCGTGCATGAGCTCGCTGGGCGCAAGCGCGCGCACGGCCATCAGCCCGGGAATCGGCGAGGGGGCCAGGCCAGCGGCGCCTGCATGGGCATCGGCGTGGCGGCGGACAGCTTCGAGCAACGAGGACATGCGGGGATCGTAGCGTTCGCGCGGGCGGGGCGGTCGAGGTGCGGCAGGAATGGGCAAGGGTTGCGGAGGTTCCGGCAACGCCCCAGGCGGTGCGGGGCGCAGCCTGTGCGTCGTCTTCCAACCGTTACAGGAGCTCTCGATGACCACAATTTCTCTCGTCACCGGCGCCAGCCGCGGCCTGGGCCGCAATACCGCCCTTGCCATCGCACGGGGCGGCGGCGATGTGGTGATGACCTACCGCAGCAAGGCCGACGAGGCGCAGGGCGTCGTCGCCGAGATCGAAGCGCTGGGCCGCATGGCAGTAGCGCTGCAGCTCGATACCGGCGACGTGCACGCGTTTCCGGGGTTCGTCGAACACCTGCGTACTGCGTTGCGCGAGCGCTGGCAGCGCGAGGCCTTCGACCATCTGATCAACAACGCCGGCCATGGCGACACCGCGCCGATCGCCGACACCACGCCTGCGCAGTTCGACCGGCTGGTGGACGTGCACTTCAAGGGTGTGTTCTTCCTGACCCAGGCGTTGCTGCCGCTGATCAACGACGGCGGACGCATCGTCAACATCTCGACCGGGCTCACGCGCTTCGCCTATCCCGGCTATGCGGCATACGCGGCGACCAAGGCGGCGGTGGAAACGCTGAGTGTCTACATGGCCAAGGAATTCGGTGCGCGCGGCATCGCGGTGAACACGGTGGCGCCGGGTGCGATCGAGACCGACTTCGGCGGCGGCGCCGTGCGCGACAACCCGCAGATCAATGCGCACCTGGCGGGCATCACTGCATTGGGCCGCGTCGGCGTGGCGGACGACATCGGGCCGATGATCGCCTCGCTGCTCGGAGATGCGAATCGCTGGGTCAATGCGCAGCGGATCGAAGTGTCGGGCGGGCAGGCGATCTGAGGGCGCTTGAGGGGCTGCGCCCGGGTTGAGGATTGCCGCGAGGGCGACCCTCACCCAACCCCTCTCCCAGCGGGAGAGGGGCTCTCGACGCCAGGCCTGAAATCCATGCACCGGCTTCTCTGGATTGTCGAACAAGCCGAGGGCAGCAGGCCGCTTCCAGCCCTTCTCCCCCTGGAAGAAGGGTCGGAATGAGGGCGGCTCTTGGTTTCGGCGCAGCGCAGGGCTGCAAGAAGGCAGATCGCCCGGTGATGGGAGGGGCATCCTGGAATGGTGGGTTGTCGCGAGTCTCCAACCCGAATCGCGCAACGCCCGCTGCCGGAAGGACTTCTGATTCCGCGCGCCAGCCCGCGAATGGGGCACGCGTTCTCAGGACGCAATTCAACGCCCGGGGGCATCTCGACGCGGCGCATTCACTACGCCTTGCGCTCCGATGCACGAGGGTTGCGGGTGCACCACGCCGTCGATCGGCGCGCCTGGTCCCTTGCCTACAACGAGACTTCCGATGGATACCCACCCCGTAATCGTGACGCAGCCGTACCGGCCGCTGCACCCGTTGCACCTGTTGCTCGCCGGCAGTGCATTCCCGCTGTTTCTGGGCGCGCTGATCGCCGATATCGCATACGCGCGGTCGTATGAGATCCAGTGGACCAACTTCGCGTCCTGGCTGCTGGTCGGAGCGCTGGTGTTCGCCGTGATCGCGCTGGTTTGGGCGCTGGTGTCGCTGCTCACGCCAACGGCGCGTACGCGCACCCGTTTCATCTACGTGGGACTGCTGGCCCTGACCTGTCTGCTCGGCTTCCTCAATTCGCTGGTCCACGCCATGGATGCCTGGCAGAAGATGCCGCAGGCGCTGGTGTGGTCGGTGCTGTGCGTCGTGTCGATCGGGGCGAGTCTGTGGTTCGCGCTTGGCGGCACCTTGCGTCGCCCGGAGGTGCTGCCATGAACCGTCTGCATTCGAAGCGCACGAAGTCCGCGCTGCTGACGCGCGCCCTGGTGCCCGCGCTGGCGCTTGCCCTGGTCGCATGTGGCGGTACGCCGGACGAAACCTATGTCGGACCGTCGCCGGATCTGCCCAAGCCGCAGCGCGGCCTGTTTCCGACATTGAAGATCTCGCTGCCAGCCGAGTGGGGTGACGAACTGCCGACGGTGCCGGAGGGCTACGAGATCGCGCCGATCGCCGACAACCTGCTGATCCCGCGTCAGATGCTGGTGCTGCCCAATGGCGACATTCTGGTGGCCGAAGGCCGCGGCGGCCGCGCGCCGAAGCTCACGCCGAAAGACATCATCGCCGGCTTCATCAAGTCGCGCGGCAATACCCAGGTCGAGAGCGGCAATCGTCTGACGCTGCTGCGCGACACCGACGGCGATGGCACGTACGAGAACCGTTCGGTGTTCGCCGATAATCTCGACGCGCCCTATGGCCTGGCCTTCGGCAACGATTCGATCTATGTCGCCACCCAAGACGCGCTGTTGCGCTTTGCCTACACCGAAGGTGCAGTCAACGCGGGCGCCGCGCCGCAGGAGATCACCAAGCTGCCGGCGGCGATCAATCACCACTGGACCAAGGCGCTGACGATCAGTGCCGACGGCCGCTATCTCTTCGTCGGCATCGGCTCGGACAGCAACATCACCGAGCGTGGCCTGGCGGTCGAAGAGAGCCGCGCAATGGTCTGGCAGGTGGACGCCCAGACGGGTTTCCACCGCGTTTTTGCAACCGGTCTGCGCAATCCGACCGCGCTGGCGATGCAGCCGGGCATGGACCAGTTATGGGCGGTGGTCAACGAACGTGACGAGATCGGCGACGAGCTGGTGCCCGACTATCTGACCAGCGTGCGACCGGGCGGCTTCTACGGCTGGCCTTACAGCTACTGGGGTCAGAATGTCGATGAACGCGTGCGTCCGCAGAAGCCGGAGAAGGTTGCCTCGGCGATCACGCCGGACTTTGCGCTGGGCTCGCACGTCGCCGCGCTGGGCGTCGCGTTCTCGACGCCTGCGATGGGCGCGCAGTTCGCCAACGGCGTGTTCGTCGGCCAGCACGGCAGCTGGAACCGCAATCCTCCGGTGGGCTACAAGGTCTCGTTTGTGCCGTTCCGCGACGGCAAGCCGTCGGGTGAAGCGATCGACTTCGCGACAGGCTTCCTCGGCGAAGACGGCAAGGCACGTGGTCGCCCGGTCGGCGTGACGGTTGATCCGCGCGGCGCGTTGCTGGTGGCGGATGATCTGGCCAACACCATCTGGCGCATCACGCCGACGGGTGGCGCACCGGGCGCGCCTGCGGCACCGGCCACGCCGGCGACGACCGAGACTGCGCCCGCACCTGCGGCAGCGCCGGCTCCGTCGGGAGCGACGCCGCCCGCGGGTTGAGTGCGTTCGTCATGCTGTGAATGACAAAGGGCCCGAAAGGGCCCTTTGTTTTGCAGACTTCGATGCGCAACAGGAAGGCACGCCATGCTTGCGCGTCATCCCGGCGAAGGCCGGGCTCCAGTGCCTCTGCACGCATCAATCGACGAGCAGAATCATCAAGGCGATTTTTGCATCTGCAAGCGCAGTCGCTGGATGACCAGCGGCACCCGCTGTCGCGAAGCACTTCCGGCTCGGGGATGACGGCAAGGCAGGTGCAATGTCCGCCCGAGTTCTGCGCCCGGCCTACCACGCCGGTCACCCAGCAGTACGTTCCGGCAGCTTCGCCACCACCTTGATCTCGAAATCGAAGCCGGCCAGCCACGTCACGCCAACCACCGTCGCGGTCGGAAACGGCGCCTCGCCCCAGTACTCGGGCACGATGTTCCATGCGCGTTCGAAGCGGTGCGCCGGGTCGACGATGAAGAACGTCACGTCGACCACGTCGTCGAACGTGGCGCCTGCTGCGGCCAGCACGGCGTTGAGGTTGTCGAACGCGCGGCGCACCTGCTGGTCGAAGTCCGGCTCGGGCGAGCCATCCTCGCGGCTGCCGACCTGCCCGGAGACAAACAGCAAGCCATTCGAGCGGACGGCAGGCGAGTAGCGGTGCTTCTCGTACAGCGCATGGCGACCGGCGGGGAAGACGACGTCACGTGTGACCATGAAACTCTCCAGTGGGGCGAGCAGCCCCGGATGTCTGTGATGGTTCCAGTCTGGGGACACGCCCCCACGCGATAAACATGCAGCGCTGTCCAGCACTGTTCGTAGAATCCAAACAATCTTTCGCAATTGGACCGCCGATGGACCGTTTCGATGCGATGCAGGCGTTCGCGCGCGTGGTGGAGGCGGGCAGCTCACCAAGGCGGCCGAGACACTGCACATGAGCCGGACCACGGTGACGCAGTTGGTGCAGCAGCTCGAGGCGCGGCTGCGGGTGAGGCTGCTCAACCGCACGACGCGGCAGGTCAACGTGACCGCCGACGGCGCGGCGTACTACGAGCGCGTGGTACGCCTGCTGGCCGACATGGACGATGCCGAGACCAGCCTGTCGAGCGCGTCGGCCGCGCCGCGTGGCCGGCTGCGCGTGGATGTGCCCAGCCCGTTCGCGCGGATGATCCTGGTGCCGGCACTGCCGGACTTCCACGCGCGCTATCCCGACATCCAGCTGGATCTGGGCGTCAGCGACCGGCGCGTGGATCTGATCGGCGAGAACGTGGACTGCGTGGTGCGCGGGGGCTCTATCACCGACCAGTCGCTGATCGCGCGGCATGTCGGCGACCTGCAATTGGGCGTGTATGCATCGCCTCGGTATCTGCAGCGCATGGGCACGCCGGTGCACCCGCGCGAACTGGACGATACCGCCCACCGCATCGTCGGTTTCCTGTGGGCCCGCACCGGCAAGCCCTTGCCGTATGCGATGCATCGAGGCGATGAGCGCGTGCAGGCGCAGGGGCGCTACGTGGTGGCGCTGGATGACGGCAATGCCTACCTCGCTGCCGGGCTCGCGGGCATGGGCGTGCTGTGGCTGCCGGCCTACATGGCCAAGCCGCATGTCGCGAGCGGCGAGCTGGTGACGCTGTTCGAGGACTGGACGCTCGATCCGATGCCGATGCATATCGCGTTCCCACCGAACCGGCACGTGAGTGCCAAGCTGCGGGTGTTCATCGACTGGATGGTCGAACTGATGGAAGCGCATGCACCGGTCATGCGAGCACCGTTTCGGTAGGCGCAATTCCGAAAATAGATCGGTGCCCCCGCGACTTCCGGCGTCACCTCAACCCCTCTCCCAAGGGGAAGAGGGGCTTCGAGAAAGGGCTCAGATCACGCGATGTCCGGCAGACCGCCAATCACCTTTTCCAGCGTGATCGGATACTCGCGTACCCGCACGCCGGTGGCGTTGTGGATCGCATTGGCGATCGCCGCCGGCACGCCGCACAGGCCCAGCTCACCTACACCCTTGGCCTTCATCGGGGAGCTGTCGGCGTCTGCCTCGTCCAGGAACACGACCTCCTGCAGCGGGATATCCGCATGCACCGGCACTTCGTAGCCGGCGAGGTCGTGGTTGACGAAGAAGCCCATGGTCGTATCGACCGCCAGTTCCTCGCTGAGTGCGCCGCCGACGCCCATCGTCATCGCACCGATCATCTGGCTGCGCGCCTGCTTCGGATTAAGGATGCGGCCGGCCGCGGCCACAGAGAGCATGCGACGCACGCGGGTTTCGCCGGTGTGCATGTCGACGCCGACTTCGGCGAAATGCGCAGCGAACGTGCCGAGCACCTTCTGCTTGTCAAGATCGCCGAACTCGATCGCGTCTTCGACCACCAGCTGCCCATCGCCCGCGGCGTCTGCGAGCGCGACCGACTTGCCGCCGGCGCTCACCTTGCCGTCGGCGAATTCGGCCGTCGCGGGATCGAACTCGAGCTTGGTCGCGACCACCTCGCGCAGCTTCATGCAGGCGGCGTAGACGCCGGCGGTCGCGCTGTTCGCGCCCCACTGGCCACCGGAGCCGGCAGATGCAGGGAAATCGGAATCGCCGAGCTTCACCTCGATCGCTTCGATCGGCAGGCCCAGCGTCTCGGCCGCTGTCTGCGCGATGATCGTGTAGCTGCCGGTGCCGATGTCGGTCATGTCGGTTTCGACGGTGACGCGGCCGTCGCCATCAAGTCGTACGCGCGCACCGGACTTCATCACCGGCGCGCCGCGGAAGCCGGCCGCCATGCCCATGCCGACGAGCCAGCGGCCGTCACGCACGCTGCCATTGGCTTGGCGCGACGCCCAGCCGAACTTCTCGGCGCCCTGGCGCAGGCACTCGACGAGCTGTCGCTGCGAGAACGGACGTTCCGGCTTTTCGGGATCGACCTGAGTGTCGTTGCGGATGCGGAACTCGACCGGATCCATGCCGAGCTTCTCGGCCATCTCGTCCATCGCGATTTCCAGCGCCATCATGCCGGGCGTCTCACCGGGCGCGCGCATGGCATTGCCCTCGGGCAGGTCGAGCGTGGCGAGGCGCATCTTGCTCATGCGGTGTTCGCCGGCGTAGAGCAGACGCGTCTGCTGCACGGCGACTTCGGGGCCGCCGCCTTCCAGATCACCGGACCAGCTCTCGTGACCCATCGCGGTGATCCGACCGTCCTTGTTCGCGCCGATGCGGATGCGTTGCAGCGTGGCAGGGCGGTGCGTCGTGTTGTTGGCGATCAGCGGGCGCTGCAGGGCGACCTTGACCGCGCGTTTGGCGGCCTTCGCTCCGAGCGCGGCGAGCACGGCATCGGCGCGCACGAAGAGCTTGCCGCCGAACCCGCCGCCGATGTACGGCGACACCAGGCGCACCTTGTCCGGCGTGATGCCGAGGGTACGGGCGACGTCGCCCTTGCCCCAGGCGATCATCTGGTTCGAGGTCCAGATCGTGACCTTGTCGCCATCCCATTCGGCGAGCGAGGCCATCGGCTCCATCATCGCGTGCGACTGGTCGGGCGTGGAATAGGTCTCGTCGAGCGTGACTTCGGCGGATGCGAACGCGGCATCGAAATCGCCGACGGCGGTATCGGCCGGGGTGTCGCCGCCTTGCGGCTTCACCGCGTTGTCTTTTTCGGTTTCCAGCGAGAAGCGCCCACGGCTGCGGGTGTACGCCACGCGCACCAGCGATGCTGCAGCGCGGGCCTGCTCGAAGGTGTCGGCGACGACCAGCGCGATGGCCTGGTGGTAGTGCTGGATCTCGGGACCACCGAGCAGCTTCGCGGTGTTCATGCGGCCCTGGCCCAGCTTGCCGGCGTTCTGCGCGGTGACGACCGCGAGGACGCCCGGCGCGCGTTCCGCGGCGCTGGTATCGATCGAGGCGATGCGGCCCTTCGCGATGCCGGCGCCGATGACGTGGCCGTAGGCGGCGCGTTCGGTGACGTCGTGCCATTCGTAGGCGTAATGCGCGGTGCCGGTGACCTTGTGCGGACCGTCGATGCGGTCGAGCGGCTGGCCGACGACGCGCATCGCATCGATCGGGTTCTGGCCTGCGGGCGTGTCGAACTTCATGACGTGGCCTCCTGTGCTTCGGCCAGGGCCGCAGCGATCGTGCGCTCGGCGAGCATCAGCTTGAACATGCTGTCTTCCGTCGGCGCGGCGCCTTCGAACAGACGCGCCGCGACCGCCTTGGCACCCCGCGGCAGCTCGGCATCGGCGGCATCGCTGTGCCAGGGCTTGTGGGCGACACCGCCGACGACGACGCGTCCGCTGCCGTCGCGCTGGACGATGGCGGCGACCGACACCAATGCGAACGCATAGGAGGCGCGATCGCGGACCTTGCGATAGATCTGGCGGCCACCCACTGGCGGCGGAAGTACGACCGCGGTGATCAGTTCGCCGGCTTCGAGCACCGTCTCGCGCTGCGGCGTGTTGCCGGGCGCGAGATAGAAATCATCGAGTGCGATGCGACGCGTCTGGCCGTCGGGCTTGACGGTTTCGACCACGGCATCGAGGGCGCGCATGGCGACCGCCATGTCGCCGGGGTGGGTGGCGATGCAATCGGCGCTGCCGCCGATGACCGCGAGCTGCCGGCTGTAGCCTTCAATCGCGCCGCAGCCGCTGCCCGGCAGGCGTTTGTTGCAGGCCTGGTCGGTGTCGTAGAAATAGGGACAGCGCGTGCGTTGCAGCAGGTTGCCGGCCGTCGTCGCCCGGTTGCGCAACTGGCCGGAGGCGCCGGCGAGCAGGGCGCGCGACAGCAGCGGGTAATCCTTGCGCACCCGGCGGTCGGCGGCGAGGTCGGTATTGCGCACGAGTGCGCCGATCCGCAGGCCGCCCTCGTCGCTTTCTTCGATCGTGTCGAGCGACAGCCCGTTGACGTCGACCAGATGCGTTGGCGTTTCGATCTCCAGCTTCATCAGGTCGAGCAGGTTGGTGCCACCGGCGATGAACTTCGCGCCGGGATTGCGCGCCGCGGCTGCGGCGGCTGCAGCGGGCGATTCCGCGCGTTCGAATTCGAAGGCCTTCATGCGCGTGCTCCCGACGTGCCGGCCACGTCTTCGATCGCATCGAGGATGTTGGCGTAGGCGCCGCAGCGGCACAGGTTGCCGCTCATGCGCTCGCGGATCTCGTCGCCGCTGACCGCAGGGCGGGCGGTGAGATCGGCGGTGACGTGGCTCGGAATGCCGTCGCGGATCTCACCCAGCACTGCAACCGCCGAGCAGATCTGACCCGGCGTGCAGTAGCCGCACTGGAAGCCGTCGTGCTTGACGAACGCCGCCTGCATCGGATGCAGCTTGTCGGGCGTGCCGAGGCCCTCGATGGTCGTGACCTTCGCACCGGTATTCATCACCGCCAGGCTCAGACAAGTGTTGATGCGACGGCCATCGACGATCGCCGTACAGGCGCCGCACTGGCCGTGATCGCAGCCCTTCTTGGTGCCGGTGAGGTGCAGTTCCTCGCGCAGGAAATCGAGCAGCGTGGTGCGCGTGTCGACATCGCGCTCGATGCGCTCGCCGTTGACCTCGATGGAGAGGCGCTGGCGGACAGGCGGGCGCAATGGCGTGGGCGTGGTCGCGGCGTTGGCGGCTTGCGCGACGGCGGGCATGGCGACTGCGCCGGCCGACGCGGCGCCGGCCTTCAACAGTTCCCGGCGGGTGAGGGGAGACATGGACATTCCTCTGGCTGGCTCGATGGGCTGGCTGGATGTGGGCGGGTGTACGCGGACAGGCGCCGATAAATCATGCGGGCGCGCATGTTGTGGTGCAGTCAATGAATGCGGGTGCTGTTTTGTAGGAGCGCGCTTGCGCGCGAATCTGCGAGTAGTGACAACGGCATCGCGCGCAAGCGCGCGCCTACACACAGACGCATTTCACCGGTGGCGGGTGCCGCGCCACTGCTGCAGTTGGGTGGCGATGCTCAATGCGATGGCTTCTGGGCCACGCCCGCATTGCGGAATGCCGACCGGAGAATGCAGGCGGTCCGACAGGGCGTCACGCTCGGACGCGCGCAGCAGCTTGAACAGGTCGTCGCGGCGGCGCTCGGGGCCGAGCAGGCCGATGAAGGGAATCCGCGAACCGGCCAGCGCTGCCAGTGCGTCGCGGTCGGACTCGAAGCCGTGGTGCATGACCAGCGCGACATCGGCATGGGGATGGGCGGCCACCGCGTCCCCCGGGTGCAGGTCCTGCAGGTCGGCGCCCAGCGCGGCTGCATCGCGCCAACGCGCACGACGCTCGGCGAGCGTCACGCGCCAGCCCAGCGATCGCAGCAACGGCACCAGGGTCGGGGTTTCCGGCCCAGCGCCGAGGATCAGCGCCTCGGGCGCGCGATGCAGGGTCAGCGTCCACTCCTTCGAAGCCCCGGGCGGTGCCTCGCCGACCGGCAGCGTCCACGACCACGCACGACCGTCCAGACGGACGGCGAGGCGGCCGTCGCGCGCGAGGGTGATCTTCAGCGCCTGGCCGCCCGCGAGCCAGGCCGAGATCGCCTCCGCTACGTCATGCAACGCGGCCATCGGCAGCAGCGCGAGCACCTGCCGACCGCGGCAACCCACCGCGCTGCCTGAGAACAGGGCGGCGTCATCGGTGGTGTCGATCTCCAGCCATTCGATGCGACCGGTATCGCCGGCAATCGAGGCGACGCGTTCGATCTCCGGCTCCAGACAGCCGCCACTGATCCACCCGATATGCGCGCCATCGCCGAACAGCGCGAGCGCGCCGGGCGATGCATAGGTCGAGCCTTCGGTGTCGACGACGAGCGCGAGCACCGGCGCGCGGCCTGCGGACAACGCATCGCATGCGGCCTGCAGCACGGCGCCGGGATTGCCTTCGGCGAAGCGCGCGGCGGCGGGAGAGGGGATCTGTGCCATCAGCGGGTGTCGAAGGCGGTGGTGATGTTCGCCAGGCGCAGGGGCGTGACTGGCGTGGGGCTGGCCATTGAAGATTCCGGACGGTTCGGTGAAAGAGTGTGTGGTGGGTCGTGAGTGCTGTGTGGACTGGATGGCGCGTGGTGTGGGTGATCCGTCGGCGCTCGCCCTCAAGCCAACCCTTTACCCCGGCGGGCACGTAGCCCCTGGGGGAGAGGGGCTCGGTCAATGCGATCAGGGCGTTTGCGGCGGACGACGAGCATCCGGTATCGAGCCCCTCTCCCTCCGGGAGCGGGGTAGGGGTGAGGGCAGCTCTCCGCATCGCATCCACCACATCCCGCACAGCCCATCCCATGCACGCCAAAGCCATTCCCGGCATGCTTGCAGGATCGCCCGCGTCTCTCCCGGGCTGGTACGACCACCACCGCTTTCCAGGAGTCGCTGATGTCCTTCGCCGCGCGTCGCCATATGACGCTGTCCCGCCTCGTGCTGTCCGTGTCGCTCGCGCTCGGCATCGCATCGCCCGTGCTCGCCCAGGAATCGCCCGAGCCGGTGCTTGCGCCGCCGGCGAATGCCGCCGAGACCGCGCTGCGCGATCTCTACACCCGCGAGTGGGAGTGGCGACAGGGCGAGTTCGTACGCGAGAAGGTCGACGGGCGCTGGCAGAGCAGTGACAAGCTGCCGTCGGTGACGCCTGAGGCCTGGGCGCGGCGCGCGGACTACTGGAAGGCGGCGCTCGACGCGCTCGACGCCATCCCGCTCGACCAGCTGGGCCGCGAGGAGCGCATCAACGCGGCCGTATTCCGCACTTCGATCGAGGCCAGCGAGGCCAGCGCACGTTGGCGCACCTTTGAAGCGCCGTTCAACAGCGACAGCTTCTTCTGGGGCGGCATCAGTCCGCGCCAGCCCTTCCAGACCGAGGCCGACTGGCGCCGCTTCATCGGTCGCCTGTCCGACGTGCCGCGCTACTTCGATGAGCAGATCGCCAACATGGAGACAGGCCTCGAACGTGGCTGGAGCGTGCCGCGCGCAACGCTGGAAGGCCGCGACAAGACGCTCGAGTCCTATGTGCTGACCGGTGAGACGAATCCGCTGCTGGTCACCTTCGACCGCATTCCCAATACCATTCCCGAACCCGTGCGCACACAGTTGCGCGAGGAAGGTCGGCGCGTCGTGCTGGAGCAGACGATTCCCGCCTACGCGAAGCTGTTGACCTTCATCCGCAGCGAGTACCTGCCCCGTACGCGCACGACCATCGCCGCCAGCGATCTGCCTGACGGCCGTGCGTTCTACCAGACCCAGATCCGCGAGTACGTCACCCGCGACATGACCGCGCGCGAGATCCACGATTTCGGTCTGGCCGAGGTCGAACGCATCACTGCGGAGATGCGCGAAGTGATGGGCCGTGCCGGCTTCGAAGGCGACCTGCCGGCCTTCATCGACTACCTGCGCACAGATCCGAAGTTCTACGCCAAGACCCCGCGCGAACTGCTGGGCGAGGCCTCACTGATCGCCAAGAAGATCGACGGCCAGCTGCAGTACGTGGTGGGCACGCTGCCGCGCTACCGTTTCACGATCCTGCCGGTCGCCGACGACATCGCCCCGATCTACACCTCGGGCCGCGGCGGCCTGGAGGCGTGTTTCTTCAATACCTACGACCTGCCGTCGCGCCCGCTGTACAACCTGCCGGCGCTAGTGCTGCACGAGTGCGCGCCCGGCCACAGCTTCCAGGCCGCACTGGCGCTCGAAGCACCGGCGCGCCCGGACTTCCGCCAGCAGACCTATTTCTCGGGATACGGCGAAGGCTGGGGCCTGTACACCGAGTGGCTCGGCACGCGCATGGGCATCTACGAAACGCCGTACGAGGAGTTCGGCCGGCTGACCTTCGAAATGTGGCGGGCTGCAAGACTGGTCATCGATACCGGCCTGCACGAATACGGCTGGACGCGGGACCAGGCGATCGACTACCTCGCCAGCCACACCGCGCTCGCACGCCATGATGTAGTCACCGAGATCGACCGCTACATCTCCTGGCCGGGCCAGGCGCTGTCGTATTACATCGGCTACAAGACCATCCTCGACCTGCGTGCCGAAGCCGAACGCGAACTCGGCCCGGCGTTCGATCAGCGCCCCTTCCACGACACCATCCTCAATCTGGGCTCGGTGCCGTTGCCGGTGCTGGAAGAAGAAGTGCGGCGATTCATCGCCGAGCAGAAGGCGGCGGGCAGGGCACAGAACTGACGTTCTGCCTGGCCAGGCATCGACGTCTCGACAAGAACGTGTCCTCGAGCGCGCCGGCGTGACAAGAGGCCCTGTTGAGGGCGTAGAGATCACGCCTCGCGCAATTTCTTCTCCATGCGCGCGTGGTCGCGGCGATAGCGCTGCGCCGCTCGGGTCTTCTGGGCGTCGGTCAGCAGCTTGCCCGAAACCTGGAAGAACTTGCGCTCTTCCTCGCGCAGGTGGTGGTGCACCTTCTCCGACAGCTGTTTCGCTTTCGCCATCCATGCCGCGCCGGCGTGGTCGCGGGTCTGCAGGTCCTCGACGAGTTCGTCCATCTCGTGGTGCTCGTGCAGCGCGTGCCGCGACGCATCGAGACCGGCGTCGTGCATCAGGATCGGCGCGTAGAGGAAGCGTTCTTCGGCGGCAGCATGCGCGGCGAGCTCGATGCGAAGGTCGGTAAACAGTTCGACGCGGCGCGCCGTATGCGGTGGCGCGCGCAGCAGCTTGCGGCACAGCGAGCGCTGCCGTTCGTGGCTTTCGCGCAGGGCGTCGTAGATGGTTTCGGGCATGGCGGACTCCGGGGCAGGCGGCTCGCGCACGTTAGGCCGTGGCGGGTGGAGTCCGTGTTCACACGTCTACGTGGCACCCCTGCGCTTGAGCGGGCAGCGGGCAACACCGAGAATCACGACATCGGTCGCGCACGCGCGATCCACAGGAAGCCGCCATGCAGAACCTTCGCGTCTCCACCGTCCAGGGCGCCACCGTCTGGCACGACCCTGCGGGCAATCGCGCCTACTACGGTGATCTCATTGCGCCGCTGCACGGCCGCACCGATCTGGTCGTGCTGCCCGAAACCTTCACCAGCGGCTTCAGTAATGATGCGATCGATCGCGCCGAAGACATGGATGGCCCAACCGTCGCCTGGATGCGCGAGCAGGCGGTTGCGCTCGATGCCGCAGTGACCGGCAGCGTGCAGCTGCGCGACGGCGACGGCGTCTACAACCGCATGCTGTGGGCGACGCCGGATGGCGATCTGCAGCACTACGACAAGCGCCATCTGTTCCGCTACGCGAACGAGCACAAGCGCTACGCTGCCGGTCGTGATCGATTGACGGTCGAATGGAAGGGCTGGCGGATCAACCCGCAGGTCTGCTACGACCTGCGCTTTCCGGTGTTCTGCCGCAACCGCTTCGACGTCGAACGTCCGGGCGGGCTGGATTTCGATCTGCAACTGTTCGTCGCTAACTGGCCTGCCGCGCGCGCCTACGCATGGAAGACGCTGCTGCGCGCGCGGGCAATTGAAAACCTGTCTTACGTCGTCGGCGTCAATCGCGTGGGCACGGATGGCAACGGGCTGGCGTATTCGGGCGACAGCGCGGTGCTGGACATGCTGGGCCAGCCGCTGAGCGAATCGATGGACGAGGAAGTGGTCTCGACGACCACGCTGTCGGCAGAACAGCTGCAGGCGCACCGGGACCATTTCCCGGCGATGCTGGATGCGGACAGGTTCGAGATCCTTTGAGGCCGCTCTTTTCTAATCGCTCACGGGGAGATTGACTGCCGTCGCCCCCGCGCAGGCCGGGGCCCAGTGACTTCGAGTGAGATTGCCAGACCCAGAAATCCGTCGACGCAGCGGCTTTCAACAGACAAACCTCTGGTCAAGCTGGGACCCATTTTGACTTCCGCGCAGCGTGCCTATCACGGAAGTTGTCCGTGTCCCACATCGAAAGTCACTGGGCCCCGGCCTGCGCCGGGGCGACGGTCGAATTGACGGGGCGCCCGCGAATGGCACGAAGATCAAAATGGCAGCTAGCCATCCAAAAGCGTTTCCAGCGTGCGCTGGGACGACGGTGCCGCCTCTGACAGCTGATCCCGCGCTTCAGAGTCTCTGGACACAAAGACGGATCAACGACCGAACTTCACCGCGCGCCCTTCACCTTCCCCATCGCATGCGCACCGCGCAGCAGCATGCGGATCATGTGCGAGAGCTCGTCCACCAGCGCATCGTCGCGTTCGGGCGGGGAATCGAGCGCCGTACCGCCCATGGCGAACACCAGGCGGGTGATCGCGCGCGCGACCAGACCGGGCTCGTGGAAGACGATCCCCTGGGCCGCGGCGATGCGCACCAGGTCCGCGCGCAGTTCGACTTCGAAGAACTGCAGCTGGCGGTCGACGGCGCGTTTGAACGCGTCCGAGCCGACCGTGCCTTCGCGCAGCAGCACGTGCAGCAGCTTGTCGTCGGCGCGCAGGCGCTCCATGAACGCCTCGAGTGACCCGCGGACGATGCTGCGGCCGGCGACTGCACGCTTGCGGGCGTCGCCCACGATATTGCGAAGGGATTCACCCGCCAGCTCGATCAGAGCGACCGCGAGCTCGTCCATGTCGTGGAACTGGCGATAGAAGCTGTTCGGCGCGATGCCGGCCTCGCGGGCCACTTCACGCAGGCTCAGGGTCGAGACGCTGCGGTGGGCGCCGGTCAAGCGCAGGGCAGCGGCGATCAGATCCTCGCGGACGATCGTCGGCTTGCGGCCGGCCTGGCTGTCCGATGCGCTCGGGCCGGAGTCGCCGCTGTCTGGTGCGAGGGTGGAGGCGGTCACGGGTGGCCGTCGAAAGATGGGCTGCCAGCATACCAGTCACCATTAATGTACAACTGTATACACGGATGTGCGGATGGGTGTACAGTGCCTCTCATGTCGACAGTCCACCCCATGAAGCCGTCCCGCCGAAGCCGCCTGCGCAGGCTCGCCACGCCGTTCGTCGTGCCGCCCGTGTTCGATTTCTGGGCGCAGCGCCTGCATCCGACGTGGAGCTGGGAACGCCCGCTGGCCCGCGTGGTGGCACACGCGCCGGCCGCGGCGAATGCGGTCACCCTGACGCTGAAGCCGAACCGCCACTGGACGGGCGCGCAGGCGGGCCAGCACGTGAATCTGACTGCAGATATCGATGGCGTTCGGATCACGCGCAGCTACAGCCTCGATGCGCCGGTCGCTGCCGACGGCCGCATCACGGTGACGGTCAAGGGCGTCGACGAGGGCCGCATGAGCCGCCATCTGCTGGCCTCTGCGCGCCGTGGTGACGTGTTCGACATCGGTCCGGCGTTCGGCGATCTGGTGTTGCCGGCGAAGGTTGATGGCGCCTGGCTGTTTCTCGCCGCCGGCAGTGGTGTCACGCCGCTGATGGCGCTGGTCCGCCAGCTGGCCGGGCAGGGCATGCCGGTGCCGGTGACGCTGGTCTACTGGGCGCGCACCCGCGCCGAACTGTGTTTTGTCGAAGAACTGCGCGCGCTGGCCGCGCGCCATGCCGGTTTCGATGTGCGTTTCGTGCTGACACGCGAGGCCGCGGTGGCAGACGACGAAGCTGCCGGTCGTATCGATGCCGGACTGCTCGACGCGCTGGTGCCTGATCTCGCCATGCGCCAGGTATTCGCCTGCGGCCCTGGCGGTTTCGTGACGACTGCGACCGAGCTCGTCGAAAGCCGCGTCCCCCTGCTGCGTACCGAGGCGTTCACCCCGCCGCCGCGTCCGCAGACCGACGACAGCGGCACGGTCGAAGTGCGTCTCGCGCGCAGCGGCCGCGCACTGCAACTGCAGCGCGGCGTACCGCTGCTGCAGGCGCTGGAGGCCGAAGGTCTGAAGCCGAAGTACGGGTGCCGCATGGGCATCTGCAACACCTGCGCCTGCGGCAAGGCGTCCGGCGCCACGCGCGATCTGCGCACCGGCGCCGCCAACACCGAGGCGACGGCCGCGCTGAAGCTGTGCATCAGCAGCGCTGTGTCCGACCTCGTGCTCGATCTTTGAACCACACCGTTTCGAAACACCCCGCTTCCAATACCGGAGCCGTCATGTCCAAGCTCACTGCCACGCGCCGCCTCTCCTCGCAGGAACTCGATGCCTTCGGCGCCGAGCTCGATGCGTTGCACACGCGCACGATGGCGCAAGTCGGCAAAGTCGACGCTGCCTATATCCGCCGTGTCGTGCGCTGGGTCCGCTACTGCGCGGTGCTCGGTCGTGGCCTGTTGTTCGTCGGTGCGATCGGCGGCGCGTTCGTGCCGTGGCTGCTGTGGCCGGCGTGTATCGCCGGCGTGGTGTTCCTGGCGCTGGCCAAGATCCTCGAGAACATGGAAGTCGGCCACAACGTCATGCACGGCCAGTACGACTGGATGCACGATCCCGAACTCGACAGCAACAAGTACGAGTGGGACATCGTCGCGACCGGCGACAACTGGCGCCATTCGCATAATTTCCGCCACCACACCTACACCAACGTCCGCGGCATGGACGACGACATCGGCTACGGCCTGCTGCGCATCTTTCCCGAGCAGCGCTGGCGTCCGTTCTATCTGATGCAGCCGGTGATCGCGGTGGTGTTCGCGCTGTATTTCCAGTGGGGCGTGGCGATCCAGGAGCTCAAGCTGGGCCGTTTCTTCGCCGGCAAAATGCCCAAAGGCAAGCTGGCGCGCGACTTCGCGCCGGTCGGTCGCAAGATGGGGCGCCTGATGCTGCGGGACTATGTGATCTTCCCGCTGCTGGCCGGTCCGTTCTTTCTGCCGGTGCTGCTGGGTAATCTGGCCGCCAACGGCATCCGCAACGTGTGGACGTACGTTGTGATCTTCTGTGGCCACTTCACCGCCGATGTCGAGACCTTCCCGAAGGACAGCATCCGCAACGAGTCGCGCGGCCACTGGTATATGCGTCAGCTGCGCGGTTCGTCGAACATCGGCGGCGGCAAGGTCATGAACCTGCTGACCGGCAACCTGAGCCACCAGATCGAGCATCACTTCTTTCCCGACGTGCCGGCGCATCGCTACGCCGCGCTCTCGGTCGAAGTGCGCGAGATCTGCAAGCGCTACGGCCAGCCGTACAACACGGGTTCGCTGCCGCGCCAGTTCGGCGAAGTCACCTGGCGCATCCTGCGCCACGCGTTCCCGAGCCGTCCGCGCCGTCGCGTGCCGTCGGGCGAGTTGCAGGCTGCCTGATCCATCGCTGCAGCGCGCGACCAAGCCGCGCCTTGCAGCCCTCGAAACGCGTCCGCTCCGGCGGGCGCGTTTTCGTATGTGCATCTCGGGCGACTCAGACCGATGTGCGGCGTCGACCACGGCGATGGAAGTACACCTGCTCGGCCGCGCGACGCAGCAGCCGTGAGTGCAGCAGCAGGTTCACTGGCCAGTTCATCTGCAGATGATCGAAGGCCCAGCGCAGGCAGCGCTTCGCGCGGAAGCGCGGCGCTGCGCGCTCGGCCATCTGTTCCGGCGCGATATCGGCGCCGATCCGGTGCTGCGCGATCGCAAGGCCGATCGCTTCGCCATGCGCCCAGGCCGAATGGATGCCGCCAGCGGTTAGCGGCGAGACGATGCCGGCCGCATCGCCGGTGAGGATCACGCCCGGCGCGGCGAGGCGCTGGACCGGACCGCCGCAGGGAATCAGGCCCGCGCGCGTGGCATCGGGCTGCAGTGCCGACGGCAACCCGAGGCGTTCGCCGATGCGTGCGCGCAAGCCTGCGATATCCGGCACGCCGTGGCGATCCGGGCGGTGCCGGAATGCGAGTCCCAGCTGCACGCCCGTCGGCGACTGCGCCGCCCAGCCGATGTAGCCGGGCGCCAGCGTGCGGCTGATGAAGCAGTGCAGGGCATCGGGCTCGGCCAGGGTCACGCCGTGGAACTCATGCTCGACGCCATACAGAAACGCGTCGACCAGACCGAGACCGGCGCGCTGCGCCACGCGTGATTTCGCGCCGTCGGCGCCGACCAGCCAGCGCGTACTGCCGAGCCCCGCGATCTGCCAGCCGGTGCCGTCGCGGCGCGCATCGGTGAACGACTGCATCAGTCGCAGGTCGACGCCGGCCTCACGCATCTCCTCTGCCAGCCAGCGCAGGACATTCGGCGTATCGGTAGTCAGGAACGCGTAGTCGTCGGCCTGCAATTGCAGGCTGTCCAGACTCGGCGCATACACACGGACGCGCGGCACGTTGCGATACAGCGCCGGCGGCATGCGACCGAGCCGCGTCTGCGAGAACGCTTCGGCGACGATGATGCCGGTCGTGTGCAGGCGGATGCCGGGATCGTGCTTGCGCTCGAGCACACACACCCGCAGGCCTGCCTCGCGCGCGGCGAGCGCGCATGCTGCGCCGGCGAAGCTCGCGCCCACCACCACGAGGTCCCAATCGAATCGTGCGTAATCGTCCAAACCTGGTGCCTCCATCCGCGAGCGATGCGCCAGTGTCGGCCGCACGGATGGAGCACCGATGGCGCCGCGGTGAAGCGGGTATGAAGTCTCAGGCGCTGCGCGGCGGCAGGATCTGCTGCGTGGCCTGGCAGAGCCCGAACACGTTGCCGTCTTCGCTGCGTGCTTCCGCCGCGAGGTGCAGCACATTGCGCGTGCGGGCGACCAGGCGCGCTTCGCAGATGATGTGCGGCGTGTCCGACGCGACCGGCCGCCACGCTGGGTGTTGCGATCAGACACGAGAACGGCCCGAGCGTGTTGTCGAGCGCGGCGACGATGAAACCCCCTGCATGTCGAGCAGGCACGCCGGCGCCAGCCTGGCGTGCATCGCCGGCGCGTGCGCGCGGATCAGATGGCCATGGGGAGCAAAGAGTGTAGGAGCGCGCTTGCGCGCGATGGGGCTCTACCAGGCGATTCAGCTTTCCCGGCAAAGCCCATCGCGCGCAAGCGCGCTCCTACAGAATCGGTGCACCTACAAACGAACACGGGGCCCGAAGGCCCCGTGCGTCAACGCATCAAGATGAGCGTGCGATCAGCGACCGCCGCCACCGCCGCTGCGTGGGCCGCGGTTGCCACCGCCCGGCGGGCGTCCACCCGGGCCACGGTTGCCGCCGCCGGGACCGCCGGGGCCACGCGCACCTGGACCACCCGGACCCTTCGGGCCACGGTTGCCACCGCCTGGACGCGGACCGCGCGGACCGGCATTGGGATTGAAGCTGCCGGGGTTGGCATGGTCGGACGGAAAGCTCGGTGCGCTGTCGGGATGACCGTAGGGCGCACGCGGGCGACCCGGACCACCACCACCGCCGCCGGCAGGACGCGAGGCCCACGGACCCTGTCCGCCGCCACCGCCCGGACCACGCGGTCCACCGCCGCCAGGACCCCCCGGGCCGCGCTTCTTCGCGCCGCCGGGACCGCCTGCGCCGCCGTAGGGCTTCTTGGGGCCGCGGCCGTCCGCATTGCGATGCCCGGTCGGGCCGGTCTCCACGCCATCCGGCACGTACCAGCTGCGGAACGCGGCAGGGTTGCCTTCGGGCAGCGCGCGCGAGCCCTTGTCAGCGCGCTGCTTGAACGGCTTCTGCGACTGCTTGGCCGCGGCGTCGCCGCTGACCGTCAGGCCGCCGTGCGGCTTGCGCGGACCACCACGACCACGGCCGCGGTCTTCGCGGACGTTGTCGAAGCGACGCAGCTCGCGTCCTTCGTCCGCGCCGCTGTTCTGACCGTTGACATAGGCCTTGCCTGCGCCCTTGCCCAGGTGCACGGTCGCCTTCGTGGCCTTGCGCTGGCCGATGACCGGCTGCAGCGTCAGCGCCGGCGGCGGGCCTTCCTCGAGCTTGAGCTCTTTGCGCAGCGCTTCGACCTGCGACTCTGGAAGTTCCTGCGACTGGCCGCGCAGCAGCGGCTGCGGCAGCGTCACCTTGCCGTAGCGCACGCGTTTGAGGCGGCTGACCTGGCACCCCTGGGATTCCCACAGGCGGCGCACTTCGCGGTTGCGGCCTTCCTTGAGCAGCACCTGGAACCAGTCGTGCGAATCGGTGCCGCCGATGCGTTCGATCTCGTCGAACTTGGCCGGACCGTCTTCCAGCGCGACACCGCGCTTGAGGCGGTCGACGAGCTTGTCCGACACCGTTTCTTCACCCTCGGGCGCACGCACGCGGCACACGTACTCGCGTTCGACTTCATACGACGGATGCATCATCGCGTTCGCGAGTTCGCCGTCGGTGGTCAGCAGCAGCAGGCCTGTGGTGTTGATGTCGAGGCGGCCGACCGCGATCCAGCGCGCACCCTTGAGCGCGGGCAGAGCCTCGAAGATCGTCGGGCGACCTTCGGGATCTTCGCGTGTGGTGACTTCGCCTTCGGGCTTGTTGTAGATCAGCACGCGCGCCGGTTCGGTCAGCGCACTGGCGACGAACACCTTGCCGTCGAGCTCGATGCGGTCACTGCCCTTGATCGACATGCCGGTCTGGGCGACTTCACCGTTGACCTTGACCAGGCCGTCGGCGATGCGCTGCTCGAGCGCGCGGCGCGAGCCGAGACCGGCCTGCGCCAGCACCTTGTGCAGGCGTTCCTCGAGCTTGGGCGCGGCATCCGCGGCCGGGACTTCGCCGCGCTTGAGCGACAGCGGGGAACGGGCGGGTTTGTCGGGATTGCGTTGTTGCGTCATGAATGGCTCCGGTCGCTGTCGCCGTCTACGGCGAGGGCGTCTTGTGCGTTGGGTGTTGCGGTGTCGTCGTCGGACGGGATGTCCGACGGGGTCTGGGTGGCGTCATCGGATGCGTCGCCGGCGGTCTCGCCGTCGTCGTCTCCGGGTGCTGCTTCGGCGTCCTGCACGTCGTGCGGAACGTCGTCGTCGTCGGCGCTGCCGTCGTCCGAGTCGTGGGGTGTGTCATCTGTGGCTTCCGGATCGATATCGGCAACATCCGCCGCATCGTTCGCCGCGGCGTCATCCGCCGATGCGAGACCGCCCACCGTGCGGTCGGCAGTCTCGGTGCCGGCGAAGCGCAACTGCGGATCGAGCTCGGCAAAATCCTTGAGCTCCGACAGCGGCGGCAGGTCGTCGAGACGCCGCAGGCCGAAATAATCGAGGAATCCCTTGGTGGTGCCGAGCAGTTCCGGACGCCCCGGCATGTCGCGGTGGCCGACGACGCGGATCCACTCGCGCTCCTCGAGCGCCTTGATGATGTTGCTGTTGGTCGCCACGCCGCGCACCTGCTCGATCTCGCCGCGGGTGATCGGCTGGCGATAGGCGATCAATGCAAGGGTTTCCAGCGTGGCGCGCGTGTACTTGGTCTGGCGCTCGGTCCACAGCCGGGACACCCAGCCGTATACCTCGCCGCGCACCTGGTAGCGCCAGCCCGACGCCAGCTCGACGAGTTCCACGCCGCGCTCGGCGCAGGCCGCCTGCAGGTCGACGAGCGCCTGCTTGAGGCTGCCCTCGGGCGCGGGCTCGTCGAGCGTGAACAGCGTTTCAAGCTGCGCCACGGTGAGCGGCTGCGAGGAGGCGAGCAGGGCCGCTTCGACGATGCGGTTGATGAAGGTCTGGTCCATCGGGACGTTGTGGAGATCCGGTCGGAGGTCAGGACTGCGCGGGTTCGGGGACGTCATCGTCGAACTCGCTGGAGAAGGTGGTGGGCGGCGCTGCGCCGTCGGCATCGGCCAGCGACTTGATGTAGATCGGCGCCAGCGGCGCCTCCTGCACGATGTCGAGCAGGCGTTCCTTGGTGAGCTCGAGGATCGACAGGAACGTCACCACGACGCCCAGCCGGCCTTCCTCGGGTTCGAACAGCGACTCGAAGCGGTGGAAATGACCACCGGTGAGCCGGGTCAGCACTTCGCCCATGCGCTGGCGCACGCTCAGCGCGTCGCGACGGATCGCATGGCCGGTGAAGAGCTCGGCGCGCTTGAGCACATCGTGCAGCGCCAGCAGCATCTCGCGCAGATCGACTGGCGGCGGATCGCGGTTGATCGGACGATCGGGCAATGTGGCCTGCGCCGGCGCGGTGTCGCGATCCTGGCGCGGCAACCGGTCGATGTCCTCGGCCGCCTGCTTGAAACGTTCGTACTCCTGCAGCCGGCGTACCAGCTCGGCGCGCGGATCGCCTTCGTCGAGTTCGGCGACCGGCGGCCGCGGCAGCAGCATCCGCGATTTGATCTCGGCCAGGATCGCGGCCATCACCAGATATTCGGCGGCGAGCTCGAAGCGCAACTCCTGCATCACGCCGATATAGGCGACGTACTGCCGGGTGATGTCGGCAACCGGGATGTCGAGGATGTCGAGGTTCTGGCGGCGGATCAGGTAGAGCAACAGGTCGAGCGGGCCCTCGAACGCATCGAGGATGACTTCCAGCGCATCCGGCGGAATGTACAGATCCTGCGGGATCTGCAACACCGGCTGGCCATGCACCAGCGCCAGCGGGAACTCCTGCTGCTGCGGCTGGGCGGCGATGGCGGACGCCTTTGCGTCGGATGCAGGCTGTGTCATTCGATAGGCAACAGCGGCGGGGCGCTCGGGCGCGGAAAATGGATCACGGGCGGTGGATCGCTTGGCAGGGCGGGGCGACGGCTCGGTGGTCCGCGGCAAGCGGGTCCGGTCGGTTGCGCGGCTCGGGCCGGCGCGGGACAACGGTAGTGCGGCACATCTTCGTCTGGGTCGGTCGTCGCCAAGCGCGAAGCGCGTCTGCAGGCAGGGCAGGCGCGGAGATCGGAAGGGCGTTGGACCGGGCCGGTGGGGCGACCGCGTGCGGCAGCGTCTGGAGACGTGACGGGCGGCGAACTGGCCGGATGCTGGTGCACAGAGTACGCGGTGCCTGCCGGACCTGTCCAGCGGGTGCGCTCGCTACACTGCGCGCCTCACGAACGGAGGGGATGCCCATGTGGTACGCGATTGAAGGCTATGACGGCGAGGACGTGCTCGCACGCCGCGCGCAAGCGCGACCCGCACATCTCGCGCGCCTGCACGCTTTGCGTGATGCGGGGCGGCTGCTGGTGGCAGGTCCGTGTCCCGCGATCGACGCCGAGGACCCGGGCCCAGCAGGGTTCAGCGGCAGCATCGTCATCGCCGAATTCGATTCGCTGGCCGACGCGCGCGCCTGGGCGGATGCCGATCCGTATGTGGATGCAGGCGTGTATGCGCGCGTCGAGGTGCGGCCGTTTCGGCAAGTGCTGCCGTAAGAAGTTTGTACACGATCAGCGGAATAGTCAGTAGATCGCTGCAGATATAGTGCAGTGCAGCATCGATTCCGGCCCAAATTCGTTTACACGGCCTTGTGGAAACGCTTACAGTCCGGCCCATCGCGGGAGCGGGAGGGAGCGGTTTGAGCGTAACGATCAAGGATGTGGCGAAAGCTGCCGGCGTGTCGGTTGCGACGGTTTCGCGCGCGCTCAATGGCCATCAGAACGTTGCCGAAGCGGTGCGCGAGCGGGTGCTCGCTGTCGCTGCGGAACTTCGCTACAGCCCGCATCACGCCGCACGCAGCCTCAGCAGCCGCAAGACCCAGACCGTGGGCGTCGTATTGCCAGACCTGCACGGCGAATTCTTCTCCGAATTGATGCGCGGCATCGACCAGGTGGCGCGCACGCGCGGCCAGCATCTGCTGGTATCGAGCTACCACGGCAATCCCGAAGAGCAGGGCGCCGCGCTGCGTGCGATGCGCGGCCGTGTCGACGGTCTGCTCCTGATGTCGCCATACGTGCATGACGTCGATTTCCTCGAGCGCAACGTCGATGCCAGCCTGCCGATCGTGCTGATCAACGCCGCCCAGGGCCGCCCGCAGCTGTCGGTCGGTATCGACAATTACGGTGGGGCGCGGGCGATGGTCGCGCATCTGGTCGACGCGGGTTACAAGCGCATTGCCTTCATCGATGGTCCCGAGGACAACGACGATGCGCGCGAACGCAAGCGCGGCTATCGCGATGCACTGGTCGCCGCGGGCGATGCCTACACCCCGTGGGAATTGCCGGGCCAGTTCGACGAGGACTCCGGGCATCGGGCGGGGCAGGCCTTGCTCGCGCTCGATACGCGTCCAGACGCGATATTTGCGGCCAACGACATGATGGCGATCGGATGTCTGTATGCCCTGGGGCGTGGCGGCGTACGCACGCCCTCGGAGATCGCAATTGTTGGCTTCGACGATATTCCGCTTGCACGCTACGTTCACCCATCGCTAACGACGATGCGCGTCGACATCGCTGAACTGGGCGCGCGCGCATTGAAAGCGTTGCTGGAAATCGAGGGCGCAGGGGCGACGCAGACCGGGGTGCATACCGCGCTGCTCGAACCCGCACTCGTGATCCGTGATTCGAGCGGCACTGCCGCTGCGGCATCGTCCAGTGGAGAGCCGTCGCCCCGGTCATGACCGGTCGACGTCAGCGCCTTGGGAGGGGTTGCATGACATCAAGTCCGATACCGACGCATCACCGTGTGTGCAGGGGCGCACGGGTGACGTTGCATGTTGGCGAACGTGTCGTGGGTCTGTCCGAGGGACGTTCGAGGTGACATCGCTGCTGTGCAGCACGCAGGACGACGGGCACGCCGTTCGAATCGATATTCCCTGATAGAGACCGACGACATGACACACACCGACACCCGGCCGCGCGCCTTCTCGCGCTCACTCCTCAGTCTCGCGCTGGGCGGCTGCCTGGCGATGGCGGCACCTGCGCTGATGGCGCAGTCGACATCGGCCACGATCCGCGGCCAGGTGATGGTGGACTCCGTGCCGGCCACCGAAGCGCGTATCACCGCGGTGAACACGGGCACTGGCTTTACCCGCAGTGTCGGTGTGAGCGCGAATGGCAGCTACAACCTCGCGGGTCTGCCGCCGGGCACCTATCGGCTGCAGGTCGAAGCAAATGGGCAGAGCACATCGCAGACGGTGGTTGTCGCGATCGGCCAGACCGCCACGCTTAATCTGGGCGTGGGTGGTGTCGCCGAAGCGGCGCCGGCGGGCGAAGCCACCGATTTCGATGCGGTGACCGTCACCGCTGACGTGCTGGTGGAAACCAAGACGTCGGAAATCGCGACCTACGTGTCGCAGAAGCAGATCGAATCCCTGCCGCAGAACTCGCGCAACTTTCTTGCCTTCGCCGACACCGTGCCAGGCATGCAGTTCGTCAACTCGCCCAACGGAACCGAGTCGCAGCTGCGCAGCGGCGCCCAGGGCTCGACCAACATCAACGTATTCATCGATGGCGTAGGCCAGAAAAACTACGTGACGCCAGGTGGCATCACGGGGCAGGACGACAGCCGCGGCAACCCGTTTCCGCAGTCGGCGATCGGCGAGTACAAGGTTATCACGTCGAACTACAAGGCCGAGTACGACCAGATCAGCAGTGCAGCGGTGACCGCGGTCACCAAGTCGGGCACCAACGACTTCAGCGGCAGCTTCTTCTACGACCGCACTGCGAACGAATGGTCGGCACGCACACCGCGCGAGATCGAGGACGGCGTCCAGCAGAAGCAGGTGACCGAGCAGTACGGCATCACGCTAGGAGGTCCGATCATCCAGGACCGCCTGCATTTCTTCGTGGCCTATGACGCCAAGGATTTCGTCGTGCCGAAAGACACGCGGCCGCCGACAGTGTTCGATCCGTCACTGCTGCCAGCCGATCTTGCCAGCCTTTACGGCGGCTACAGCGTGCCGTTCAATCAGGATCTCTACTTCGGCAAGCTCAGCCTGCAGTTGGCCGAGGCGCATCTGATCGAACTGTCGGTGCGCCAGCGATCAGAAGACCAGATCAATCCAGGCGACGACATCAGCACGCCGTCGTTCGCAACCAACATCACCAATGACGAAACGCGCGTCGATCTGCGGTATCAGTTCAGCGCGACCGATTGGTTGAACGACGCACACGTCACGTTCGAAGACGCCGCCTACAATCCGGTGCCGGTGACCGCGGCACCTGGCCAGCGGTACACGATCGTGGATCCCAACAACCCGGCGAACCTGCGCCTGGGTGTGCTCAACGTGGGAGGCGGCCCGAGCTTCCAGGACAAGGGGCAGCGCGGGATCGGCTTACAGAACGACCTGACGTTCTTCGGCTGGGAAGGCCACACCGTCAAGATGGGCGTGAAGTACAAGCAGGTGGATCTCAACGCATTCCAGCAGAATCCGCCGTTCCCGCAGTACTTCTATGACGTCAACGAGAATCTTGCGCAGCCGTACCGCATCACGTTCTCCGCACCTCTCGAGGGCCGCAACCCGAACGTGGAGTCGAACAACAAGCAGTTCGGCATCTACATTCAGGACGATTGGGAGGTCAATGACCGCCTGACGCTCAACCTCGGCCTGCGCTGGGACTACGAAGACAATCCGAGCTATACCGACAACGTGATGGATCCGGGCGTCGCCGCTGCACTGCGCGGCTGGAGCAATCTGGACAACGCCGATTACAACGTCGAAGACTTCATCAGCAACGGCCAGAACCGCAAGAACCAGAAGAACGCCTGGCAGCCGCGCCTCGGCTTCTCCTATGACCTCAGCGGCGACGAGACCCACGTGCTCTTTGGTGGTGCCGGCCGGGCGTACGACCGGAACATCTTCGATCAGATGGCGCGCGAGTACTACGGTGGTGCGTTCACCAGTTATGAAGTCCTGTTCAACACACCTATCCACCAATGCGATCCTGCGACAGCCTCGAACTGCGTGCCATTCGACCCGGCCCTGCTGACACAGGAAGGTGTCGATGCTTATGTCGCCGCGAATCCGCGCTCGGGTGGTGAGGTGTACGCGCTCAACAACGACCTGAAGACGCCATATTCCGACCAGTTCAGCCTCGGCATACGCAGCCAGTGGATGGTGATGGGTCACAACTGGAGTACGTCGGCGACGGTCGCGCACATCCGCAGCCGCGACGGCATCTATTTCCGTCTCGGTAACCGGTATGAAGACGGCAGCTTCCACGATGTCGAGGGTGCGCCGGATGCGATATCGGGCGGGGTGCCGTTCGGTCAGCCGATCCCCGGCTACGGCAACTTGATTCTTGGCGACAACGGCATCGAGTACGACCTCAATTCTTTGCTGCTGTCGTTCGACAAGCCGTACACCGAAGATTCCGGCTGGGGCTTCAACGTCGCCTACACCTTCAGCGACGCCAAGGAGAACCGCTCCGATGCATCGAACGGCGAGTCGTTCTATTTCGACGGCTCGCGTGTCAACCAGCGCTTCTACCGTTCGACCGGTCTAGCCAAGCATCGTCTGGTGCTGTCGGGCATCTACGAGCTGCCTTGGCAGACCACGTTCAGTGCAAAGCTCATCGTGGCCAGTCCGACACCGCGCGCGGCGACCAACTGCGTCGCCGATCCGGCACCGGGCAATCCTTACTGCTTCTCCGACCCCTACACGCCGGACGGCACGTTCGGCTTCAAGCAGTTCGACTTCTCGCTCGAGCGGCGTTGGGATACCGGCACCGATCTTTCGTTCAAGGTGCGGGCCGACGTGCTCAACGCGTTCAACTGGCGAAACTGGAACCAGTACGACCTGAACCGCGGCGGCTGGGGCGCGGACGACCCCGCTTTGGACGTGAACGAAGACTTCGGCACCCGTAGCGGCAACGAGATCCTGCTGCCGACGCGTACGTTCAAGCTGTCCTTCGGTATCGACTGGTAAAACCCGCTGCCGGTCCCTTTCGGGGTACCGGCAGTTTTATACTGTCCCCTGTAAACGATTTCAGCGCGAGGTTTCCTTCACGATGCAATCCCGTCTCCGTGCGTTCCAACTCCTGATTCTCGTCGCGCTTGCCGCGTTGTTCCTGGCTGGCTGCGGCGAGCAGGCACCTGCCGAGCCCGATGTGCCGCCGCCGAAACCCGGCCCCATCGCGCAGGTGCCAGAGGTGGTTGCACCGGTGGAGGAAGAGGTGAAGGGACCGCCCGAGCTGCCGCCGCTGTTCGCCGACATCGAGCGCCGCACGTTCCAGTATTTCTGGGACACGACCAACGAGGTCAACGGTTTGACGCCCGACCGCTTCCCGTCGCGTCCGTTCTCCAGCGTTGCCGCGGTGGGCTACGCGCTGACCGCGTATCCGATCGGCATCGAGCGCGGATGGGTCAGCCGCACGCAGGCGGTGGATCGCACGCTGACCACCTTGAAATTCTTCCGGGACGTGAAGATGGGGCCGCAGGCCACCGGCACCGGTGGGCACCAGGGCTTTTTCTATCACTTCATCGATATGCAGGACGGCCATCGCTTCGAGCCGTGGGTCGAACTGTCGAGCGTCGACACCGGCCTGATGATGATGGGCGTGCTGTTCGCGCAGTCGTATTACGACCGCGACGATCCGCGCGAAGCTGAGATCCGCAAGCTCGCCGACCAGCTTTACCGCAACGTGCGGTGGCCGTTCCTGCAGCAGCGCGCGCCGCTGATCTCGATGGGCTGGTATCCCGAGAGCGGCTTCATCGAGCACGACTGGACCGGCTACGACGAAGCGATGCTGGTTTACATCCTGGCCCTGGGCTCGCCGACGCATCCGGTCGGTCCCGAAGCCTGGGAAGTGTGGACGCGCACTTACGACAAGTCCTGGGGCGTGTTCCGCGGCCAGGAATACCTGAGCTTCGCGCCGCACTTCGGCCACCAGTACACGCACGTGTGGGTGGATTTCCGCGGCATCCGTGACGATTACATGCGCCGCCGTGGCATCGACTACTTCGAGAACAGCCGACGCGCGACGTATGCGCAGCGCCAGTACGCGATCGACAATCCGATGGGCTGGAAGGAGTACGGCGAGAACGTCTGGGGTCTGACCGCCAGCGACGGACCGCAGCGTACCGACCAGGACTTCAACGGCGAGCAGCGCGAGTTCCGTCACTACAGCGCCCGTGGCGCAGGTCTCGATGTCGCGTTCGACGACGGCACCATCGCCCCGACCGCCGCCGTCGCGTCGATCGCGTTCGCGCCGGAGATCGTGATTCCGGCAACCGAGGAGATGCATCGTCGCTATGGCGACTATCTGTATTCGAGCTACGGCTTTCTCGACTCGTTCAATCCGAGCTTCACCTACGAGGACGTGCCGTTGAAGACCGGTCGCATCGTGCCGGGCAAGGGCTGGGTGGCCAGCGACTACATCGCCATCGACCAGGGGCCGATCCTGGCGATGATCGCGAATTACCGGAACGACTTCGTCTGGAACGTGATGAAGAAGAACCCCTATATCCGCGCCGGTCTGGAACGCGCGGGCTTCACCGGCGGCTGGCTCGCCGGCGAAGACGAGCCCAAGGATTCCGGCCCGCCGGATACCGAGGCCGCGATGGCACGCTCGATGGGGATTGCCGAGTCGCGCGCCGCGAACCAGCGTCCTGATCGCGATGGCCGGGCGCCCGCGCCGGCCCCTGCGCGGGCTTCCGATCCGGTTCCGGCGGAGTAGGACCTTGCGTGCCTTCCGACGCGATCCAGTCGCCCGCCGTGTATCCGCGGCGGTGCGGCTTGTCTGCCTGTTGCTCGCGCTCGTGCTGCTTGCCGGATGCGCGCGTCGCGACGAGCAGACCGTCGTCCGCTTCTGGGCGATGGGCCGCGAAGCCGAGGTCGTGTCGGAGCTGGTGCGTGAATTCGAGCGTGAGCATCCGGACATCCGCGTCGAAATCCAGCAGATTCCCTGGACCTCCGCGCACGAGAAGCTGCTGACCGCATTCGCCGCCGACGCCTTGCCCGACATCTGCCAGCTCGGCAACACCTGGGTGCCGGAGTTCGCGGTGCTGGGTGCGCTGGAGCCACTGCAGTCACGCGTCGATGCGTCCGATGTCATCGAAGAATCCGACTACTTCCCCGGCATCTGGCACACCAATGTTGTCGATGACACGCTGCTGGGCGTGCCGTGGTATGTCGACACGCGTTTGATCTTCTATCGCAAGGACATCCTGGCCGCGGCTGGCGTCGAGACCCTGCCGCGCACATGGCAGGAGTGGGAAACCGCGATGGCGGCGGTCAAGGCGCACGTCGGCCCGGACCGCTATGCGGTGATGCTGCCACTCAACGAGTTCGAACAGCTGCTGTCGTTCGGCCTGCAGCAGAACGATCCGCTGCTGCGCGATGACGACAGCCGCGGCAATTTCACCAGCCCGGGTTTCACCCGCGCGCTGGGCTTCTACACCAACATGTTCGAGCAGGGCTGGGCGCCGCGGATGTCGGAGACCCAGATCTCCAACGTCTGGGACGAATTCGGCCGCGGCTTCTTCTCGTTCTACGTGTCCGGTCCCTGGAACATCCGCGAGTTCCGCGATCGTCTGCCGGCCGAACTGCAGAGCCAGTGGGGCACCGCGCCGCTGCCGGGTCCGGACGGTCCGGGTGCGGGGATCGCCGGTGGCACCTCGCTGGTGATGTTCCGCGACTCGCCGAACAAGAACGCGAGCTGGCAGCTGATGGAATTCCTGTCGCGGCCGGAGATCCAGCAGCGCTTCCACGCGATGATCGGCAACCTGCCGCCGCGTCGCAGCACCTGGGAGTTTCCGCAGCTGCGCGAGGACCCGTATGCGCAGGCGTTCCGCGACCAACTCGAACGCGTCGAGCCCACGCCCAAGGTGCTGGAGTGGGAGCGGATCGTGCAGGAAATGCGCCTGATGAGCGAACGCGTGGTGCGCGGTGGCATGGCGCAGGACCAGGCGCTGCAGGCGCTCGACGCGCGCGTAGACACCCTGCTCGAGAAACGCCGCTGGGTGCGTGAGCGCGAGGCAGAAGAAGGTGCGTCCGTAGGAGCGCGCTCGCGCGCGAACGGCTCTACCGGGAACGCCTCGAGCGCCCGCCCACCAGAGCAGACGAATTCCGGGGCCGCCCATGCGCGCTAGTACCGCAGGCTGGATTTTCGCCGGGCCGGCGCTGATCGTGCTCGGCATCTTCTTCGGCATTCCGGTGGCATCGGCGTTGCTGCTGAGCCTGACCGACTTCGATCTCTACGCGCTGTCGGACATGTCGAACCTGCGCTTCGTCGCGCTCGGCAATTATTTCGACCTGCTGCAGACGCCGCTGTTCTGGAAATCGCTCGGCAATACGGCGTACTTCGTCGTCATCGGCGTGCCGCTGTCGATCGGCGTCTCGCTGGGCGCGGCGTTGCTACTCAACGCCAAGGCAGCGCGCTTCAAGGGTCTGTTCCGCACGGCGTTGTTCGCGCCGGTGGTGACGACGCTGGTCGCGGTCGCGGTGATCTGGCGCTATCTGTTCCACACCAGCTACGGCCTGGTGAACTGGGCACTCAGCCACATCGGCATCGCGCCGGTCGACTGGCTGGGCGATCCGGCGTGGGCCATGCCGACGATCATCCTGTTCGCGGTGTGGAAGAACTTCGGCTACAACATGGTGATCTTCATCGCTGGCCTCGCCGCGATTCCCGAGGACCTGTACGAGGCCGCGCGTATCGACGGCGCCTCGCGCTGGAAGCAGTTCGTCCACGTCACGTTGCCGATGCTCGGCCCGGTGCTGCTGGTCGTCGCGGTGATCACCGTGTCGGGTTACTTCCAGCTCTTCGCCGAGCCTTACGTGATGACGCGTGGCGATCCGCTGCAGAGCACGGTCAGCGTGCTGTACTTCATGTATGAGGAAGGTTTCATGTGGTGGAACCTCGGTCGCGCATCGGCAGTGGCGTTCATGCTGTTCCTGATCATCCTCGGCGTCACCACATTGCTGCTGCGCTTCGGGCGCAAGCGGGAGCTGGTATGAGCCGGATCGCGGCGTATCAGGAAGTCGGCGCGACGCGCTGGTCGGCCTGGGCGGTCAACGGTGCGCTGGTCGCACTGGCGATCGTCGCGCTGGCGCCGCTGGCGTGGATGCTATCGGTCTCGTTCATGCCCACCGGCGAAGCCAGCGGATTTCCGCCGCCGCTGTTGCCGTCGGCGATGTCTTTCGACAACTATCACGAGCTGTTCGCACGCGCCGGCATGGGCCGCTACTTCGCCAACAGCCTGATGATCTCGGCGGCGATCACCCTCGGCGCGCTGCTGATCAACACGATGGCTGGCTACGCATTCGCCAAGCTGCGCTTCAAGGGACGCGAGCGGATCTTCCAGATCCTGCTCGCCGCGCTGGTGATCCCCGCGCAGGTGGCGATGCTGCCCCTGTTCCTGATGATGAAGGGCCTGGGCCTGGTCAACAGTTTCGGCGCGGTGGTGATCCCTGGACTGGCGACGGTGTTCGGCATCTTCCTCGTGCGCCAGTACGCGCGTTCGATTCCCGACGAACTGCTCGAAGCGGCGCGCATTGATGGCGCCGGCGAGCTGCGGATCTTCTTCCAGATCGTGTTGCCGATGCTCAAGCCGGTACTGGTCACGCTGACCATCTTCACCTTCATGGCCGCGTGGAACGACTTCATGTGGCCGCTGATCGTGCTGACCGACCAGACCAACTACACGCTGCCGGTCGCGCTGGCGGCGCTGTCGCGCGAACACATCCAGGACGTCGAGATGATGATGGCCGGCGCCGTCGTCACCGTGATCCCGGTGCTGCTGCTGTTCCTCGCGCTGCAGCGTTACTACATCCAGGGCCTGCTGCTCGGCAGCGTAAAAGGCTGAATTTGTAGGAGCGCGCTCGCGCGCGATGTGGCGTTCCCGAAGGATTCCCATCGCGCGCGAGCGCGCTCCTACAAAACCCCGAATCGAACCACGGAGCCATCGCACCGCATGAAGATCCTCGACACCCGCGCCACGCGCGCGCCTGCCGACACCGACATGACGCTGGCTGACGTCGCCATCGCGTCGTCCGACCGTTCCCGCATCGCACGCGTCGCCGGCATCGCCGCGCTGACCGCCGCGCTCGCGGCCTGCAACGTCTCTCCGTCGCCGACCGGCGACGCCGCCGCGCCTGCAGCGGGCGAGGGCATCCGCATCCTCGACGACTTCGATGATCCATCGACGTGGACCGTCGTGACGTCGAACCAGGTGAGCGGCACGCTGCGCCAGGTCGATGTCGACGGCGGCAAGGCGCTGTGCCTGGACTACGACTACAACGGCGTGTCCGGCCATGTCGGCATCCAGCGCGATCTCAAGATGGAATATCCGGAGAACTACCGCTTCGCATTCCGCATGCGCGGCGAGTCGCCGGCCAACGATCTGCAGTTCAAGGTCGTCGACGCCAGCGGTGACAACGTGTGGTGGGTCAACCGGCCGAAGTACGATTTCCCGAGCGAATGGACCGATATCCGCTACCGCAAGCGCCACATCGACAAGGCCTGGGGTCCGGAGCCGGACAAGACGCTGCGCGCGAGCGAGAAGCTCGAGTTCACGATCTACAACAACGCCGGCGGCAAGGGCACGGTCTGCTTCGACCAGCTCACGTTCGAGACCCTGCCGCCCGACGACACCTCGCCGTTGACGGCCAGCGCCGCCTCGACGACGACGCCCGACGGCGTGGACAACGTCGTCGACGGCAACGCGCAGAGCGCATGGACCACCGCCGCGGCGCCGCAGAACGTGGTGCTCGATCTCAGTTCGCTGCGCGAGTTCGGCGGACTGCGCCTGCAGTGGCAGCCGGGTCGTCACGCGTCGAGCTACGCCGTGTCGCTGTCCGCTGACGGCGAGCAGTGGACCCAGATGCGCGAGGTGACCGAAGGCAATGGCGACATCGACTGGCTGGCGCTGCCGGAAGCCGAGGCGCGCTACATCGGCCTTGATCTGCGCGAGGGCCCGGTCGACGGTTTCGCGCTGGCGGAGGTCGCGGTGCAGCCGCTGGGCATGTCCGAGCATCCGAACGACGTGCTGGAAGCCGTCGCGGCCGACCGGCCCAAAGGTCAGTTTCCGCGTGGTTTCAGCGGCGAGCAGACCTACTGGACGATCCTCGGACTCGATGGTGGCCTGCAGCAGGGCCTGATCGGCGAGGACGGTGCGATCGAAGTCGCCGCCGGCGGGTTCTCGATCGAACCCTTCGTGCGCGTCGGCGATACGCTGGTGACCTGGGCGGACGCGCAGACCGCGCAGACCCTGCAGGACGACTACCTGCCGATTCCCAGTGTCGACTGGAGTCACGAGGCGCTGGGCCTGCGCGTGACCGGGTTTGCCCGCGGCACGCCGGAGGATTCGCAGCTGGTCGCGCGTTACCGGCTCAGCAATCCCGGCGGCGAGGCGCGCGATTACCAGCTCGCGCTCGCGGTGCGCCCGATGCAGGTCAATCCGCCGACCCAGTTCCTCAACATCATCGGCGGCGTCAGTCCGCTGCGCCAGCTCGCCGTGACCACCGACGGCGTGCGCGTCGACGGCAAGCCGCGCGTGTTCGCGCGTCAGCCGGCGCAGGCCGCGTTCGCGACCACGTTCGATGCGGGCATGGACGTCGAACACCTGGCGACCGGCACCTGGCCGACGACGACCGAGGTCGAGGATCCGCAGGCGTTCGCGTCCGGCGCGTTGATCTACACCGTGCGCCTGGCGCCGGGCGAGTCGCGCGAATTCGATCTGCTGATTCCGATGACCGGCGAGATGACGAGTGCGCCGGCGAACTGGAACGCGCAGTCGATGCAGGACGCGGTGGCGGGCGAGTGGCGCGGCAAGCTCGACGAAGTGGGCTTCGATGTGCCGGCCGCCGGCAAGGATCTGGCCGACACGCTGCGGACGTCGCTGGCGCACATGCTGATCTCGCGCATCGGGCCGCGACTGCAGCCGGGCACGCGCTCCTACGCGCGCAGCTGGATCCGCGACGGCGCCATGATCTCCGAGGGCCTGTTGCGCATGGGCCGCCCGGAAGTCGTCAAGGACTACGTGGAGTGGTACGCGCCCTACCAGTTCGACAACGGCAAGGTGCCGTGCTGCGTCGACGATCGCGGCAGCGATCCGGTGCCGGAGAACGACAGCCACGGCGAACTGATCTTCAACATCGCCGAGTACTGGCGCTACACCGGCGACGACGCCTTCCTGCAGAAGATGTGGCCGCACGTGCTGGGCGCGTACACCTACATGGAAGAACTGCGCGCCAGCGAGCGCACCGAGGAAAACCGCAAGCTCAACGCGGCGTTCTACGGCATGATGCCGGCCTCGATCAGCCACGAAGGCTACTCGGCCAAGCCGATGCATTCGTACTGGGACAACTTCTGGGCGCTGCGCGGCTACAAGGATGCGGTGGAGATCGCCGAAGCGCTGGGCAAGCCGGAAGACGCCAAGCGCATGGCCGCGTCGCGTGACGAATTCCGCGTCGACCTCGACGCCTCGCTGCGCAGCGCCGCCGAGCAGCACGGCATCGACTTCCTGCCGGGCGCTGCCGAGCTCGGCGATTTCGATGCGACCTCGACGACCATTGCGCTGGCCCCGGGTGGCGAGCAGGGCCGCCTGCCCGAGCCGCTGCTGACCAACACCTTCGAGCGCTACTGGACCAAGTTCACCGACCGCCGCGACGGCCGCGAGCAGTGGAAGGACTACACGCCCTACGAGTGGCGCAACGTCGCCGCGTTCGTACGCCTGGGCTGGCGCGAGCGTGCGAACGAGGTGCGCGAGTGGTTCTTCGGCCATCGCGCGCCGCAGCCGTGGAACCAGTGGGGCGAAGTGGTGACCCCGACGCCGCGCACGCCGTTCTTCCTCGGCGATCTGCCGCATGCCTGGGTGGGGTCGGATTTCGTCCGCTCGGCGCTGGATATGTTCGCCTACGTGCGCGAAGTCGACGACAGCCTGGTGCTGGCCGCCGGCGTACCCGCCGAGTGGTTGAACGAGGGCGTCGCCTTGCGTGGCATGCGTACACCGCAGGGCACGGTGGGCTATTCGCTGCGCCGCGATGGCGATGCACTCCTGCTCGATGTTGCGGCCGGCAGCGGTCTGCCCAAGGGCGGCCTGGTGCTGCAGTGGCCGTACGAGAGCGTGCCGGGCGCGACGACGATCGACGGCCAGGCCGCGCAGTGGGACGGCAACGAACTGCGCATCACGCGTGCAGGCGCGAAGGTACGGGTCGCGGGCGCGGGCTGAGACACGAGGCCTGCGGACGCGAGCGTTCGCGGCAATTGTTGTAGGAGCGCGCTGGCGCGCGATGTGGCATTCGCGGGGATTTCCATCGCGCGCCAGCGCGCTCCTACAGAAACATTTCGAGGGGAGGGGAGTTCGATGAAGACCCAGATGTCGACGCGCATGCTGGTGTGCGCGTTGCTGGCCGCCGCGCCGGCGTTCGCGCAGGACGCGACCAGTCCGCAGCCTTGGATGGATGCCGGCAAGTCGCCGGACGCGCGCGCCGCGCTGCTGGTCGCGGCGATGACGCAGGACGAAAAGTTCGCGTTGATCCGCAGCCGCTTCGCGATCGGCGAGAAGAAGCCGGAAGAGGCGCTCACTGCGGCCGGCTACGTGGCGCCGATTCCGCGCCTGGGCATTCCGGCCCAGACCCTGGTCGATGCCGGCCTCGGCGTGACCAATCCCGGCGGCGCACGCACGGGCGATCACGCGACGGCGATGCCGTCAGGCCCGATGACCGCGTCGACCTGGAGCCGCGACATCGCCTTCAAGGGCGGCGAAACCATGGGCCGAGAAGCCTGGCGGCAGGGTTTCAACGTGTTGCTGGCCGGCAGCGTCAACCTGCAGCGCGATCCGCGCAATGGCCGCAATTTCGAGTACGCCGGTGAGGATCCGCTGCTCGCGGGCACGCTGGTCGGCGAATCCATCCGCGGCGTGCAATCGCAGCATGTCCTGTCGACGATGAAGCACTATGCGCTCAACGACATGGAGACCGCGCGCAACACGCACAGCGCGGAGATCGGCGACCGTGCGATGCACGAATCCGACCTGCTCGCGTTCCATGTCGCGATCGAGATCGGCCAGCCCGGTTCGGTGATGTGCAGTTACAACCGCATCAACGGCACCTACGGTTGCGAACACGACGAGTTGCTCAACAACGTGCTCAAGCGCGACTGGCGTTACCCCGGCTACGTGATGTCGGACTGGGGCGGGGTGCACAGCGCGTCGAAGGCGGCGAACGCCGGCCTCGACCAGCAGTCGGCGGGCGAGGTGTTCGACAAGGCCGTGTATTTCGACGTGCCGCTGCGCATGGCGGTTGGCGCCGGCGTGGTGCCGCAGGCGCGGCTCGACGACATGGTCCACCGCATCCTGCGCAGCTTCATCGCCGTCGGCGCGTTCGAGCACCCGCCGCAGCGTCAGCCGGTCGATGCGGCGCTCGATGCGATGGGATTCGATGTCGCCCAGCGCACGGCGGAAGCGGGCGCGGTGCTGCTGCGCAACGAGAACGGCGTACTGCCGCTCGCGCCCGGTGTGCGCCGCATCGCGGTGATCGGCGGGCATGCCGATAAAGGCGTGATCGCGGGCGGCGGCTCGTCGATGGTCGGTTGGACCTCGCGCGGCACCAGTGCCGTCACCGGTGTGCAGCCGACGACCTGGCCGGGCCCGGTGATGTTCCAGCCGTCCTCGCCGCTGCTCGCATTGCGCGAGGCTTTGCCGGATGCGCGTATCGACTACGCCGAAGGTCGCGACCGCGCAGCCGCCGCGCGGCTCGCGCGCGAGGCCGATGTCGCCATCGTCTTCGCCACGCAGTGGGCCGCGGAATCGGTGGATCTGCCGGACATGCGCCTGCCCGACGGGCAGGACGCGTTGATCGCCGCCGTTGCTGCGGCCAACCCGCGCAGCGTGGTCGTGCTGCAGACCAATGGGCCGGTCGAACTGCCATGGATCGAAGCGGTGCCCGGCGTGCTGCAGGCCTGGTATCCCGGCATCCGCGGTGGCGAAGCGATCGCCCGCCTGCTGACCGGCGCGGTGAATCCGTCCGGGCATCTGCCGGTGACCTGGCCGGTCGATGTCTCGCAGCTGCCGCGTCCGACGATTCCCGGGCTGGGTTTCAATCCGGCGCAGAAGCCGGAAGACACCATCGACTACGACATCGAAGGTGCCAACGTCGGCTACCGTTGGTTTGTGGCCAAGGGTCTGTCGCCGCGCTACGCCTTCGGCCACGGTCTGTCGTACACGACATTCGCAACATCGGACCTGCAGGTGCGCGCGGACGGCGAACGGATCGTCGCGCGCTTCACGGTACGCAATACCGGCGAGCGCGACGGCGTTGCGGTGCCGCAGCTGTACGTGCATCTTCCGCAGGGGCATGCAACGCCGCTGCGACTGGCCGGTTGGGACCGCATCGAACTGGACGCGGGCGAAACACGTGAGGTCGAGGTCGCGCTTGCGCCGCGCCTGTTCGCGGATTACCACCCGAACGATCGCAGCTGGCGGATCGCCGCCGGCGACTACACGGTCGTGCTCGGGCAGTCGGCCATCGACACCGGCGAGCGCGCCGCGTTGACGCTGCCGGCGCGGCGTCTGGACTGAACCGCAGGCCGCGCTGAATGCGCGGCCGTGCGCACGACTAGGGTGAGCCCCACCTGTTCCGGGTCGGGGAGGCTGCTAGGGTCATCGGGTCCGCAATCCGAGCCGGAGCAGCGCCCGCATGTCCGTCCAGTCGATCCGACAGTCCGATTACACCCCACCGCCCCCACCTCCGCCGCCGCGCGTCGAGACGCTGCGGACGTCGACGCCGGAAGCAGCGAACGCGACGGTTGCGGCGATGGACGCCAATCAGGCGGACGCGTTCAACGCCGAGGTGCAGGCGCTGCCGGCCAGCGACCGGCAGACGTTGTTGAACGATCTGGCGACCAAGCTCGATGCGGGCAATCTGGTGCGCCTGCACGAGACCTTCGGTCGCGAGGCGGTCGCCGATACCGTCGAGCTGCGCAGCGGCGTCGAGACGCGTGAAACCTATCAGGCGCTGACCGGCACGACCCCGTCCGGTCCGTCGCTGCCGCAACTCCCGGCCGGGATGCCGCCGATGGACATCGCGCGCATCGAAGCGCAGCAGGTCCAGCGTGCGCAGGAGGACTTCGCCGCCCAGAACATCGGCAGTGGCGCCCTCGGCGCGCCCTACCAGCTCGGCACGCTGGCCTCGCAACACGCGACCGAACCCGCCTATCTCGGCGAATTGGTGCGCCTGGCCAACGACGCGGGTGTGCTGGATGCGGCGACCGCGCCGAACTGGGGACTCTTCAGCCGTGACGCGGAGGGCGGCTACATGCTCGCCGGCGCAGATGCAGATTCCGCGCGCAGCGGGCTGACCACCGCACTCGGCGTCGCGATCGAGCGCGGCGTGCTCAGTGAAGGCCAGATCCGTCACTCGGCGGCAGACAACGCCGGCTGGCGGGAGGTCGCCAGTGCACTCGGCATCGACAATGTCGGCCGCACGCAGCAGACGCGCGAGGCCGCGAGCGCGCTGGAAGAACTCCAGAACACTTACAACGATGCCAAGGCCGAAGCCGACACACTCAACGAGGAGCTCGCCACACATCTGCTGCGCGCCGGACCGCTGACGCCCGAGCAGCAGGCGGACTTCATCGAAGCATTCCGCAGCGCCGACGGGCATGCCGACATCTATGCCGCGGAAGCGGATGCCGGGCAGGCGCTGGCCAGCCACGTCGAGGCGAATCGGGAGACGCTGCTCGCCGCGGCCGTGCGCGATCCGGCCGTCGCCGCGCAGATGGTCGACACGCTGGGCCAGCTGGCCGATTCCGGGCATGGCGAGCTTGCGCTGGCGCTGCTGGGTGAGATCCAGGGCGTGCCGGATTCGGCGCTGGCGGGTGCGTTCTCCGCGCACACCGAAGCCCTGCAGGGCGAACTGTTCGAACGCATCGCCAGTGCGGCGACGGTCGAGATCGTCGCCCGTCACGACGGCGACCTGCAGGCCGCGGTGGCCGACCTCAAGGAGGCGTTCGCGCCACTGCAGAACGCCAAGGGGCTGTTCGACGGCGTCAAGGGGGGCATCAGCAGCTTCCAGGACGGCATGGCGATGATGGATGCCATCGCCGCCGGCGACTTTGACCCTTTGAAGAAACTTGGCGACGAGTTCGGGGAGGCATCGCCGTTCGCACACGCGATGGCCGGCGTCGGTGTGGTGATGGGTGCGATCAAGGCCAGCCAGAGCACGCAGGAAGGCGAATACCTCGAAGCGGTGCAGGGCTTTGCATCGGCGGGCGAAAGCGGCCTCAATCTGCTCGCCGGTGCGGCCAAGCACGTCGCGGACGCCGGACGCCTGGCGCAGTACGGCGACGACGCCGCGCGCTTCGCGACGTTCGCGGCGCGCCTCGCGCCGGGCCTCGGCGTGCTCGCAAGCGCCACCTCCGTGGCGATCAACGTGCAGAAGGCGGCCGAGGACGGCAACGTCGGTTATGCGGTCGCGGCGATGGGCGATGTGTTCGGCATGCTCGGCAGCGCGGTCGCGCTGATCCCGGGCCCGGGTACCGCGGCAGGCTCGATGGTGAGCGGCATCGGCGCGGTGATCTCCGCGATCGGCGGCTTCGTCGGCGATGCAATCGACAAGCACCAGACGCGCGAGGAACTGCGTGGCTACATGGAAGCGGCCGGCATCGAGCCTGCCGTGATCGATGCGATGCTCCACGCCGGCGAGACCGCCCACGAGGTCGCCGGCGCGCTGGGTCTGGATGCCGAAGCGTTCCAGGCGCTGGTCATCGCGCACCCGGATGTGGCGGCCTCGCCCGGCCATCTGGGCGCATTCGCCGATCTCGCAGCGGCCGCCGGCATCTCCGGCGATCAGGTGCAGGGCTTCGCCGATGCGATGGCGGGCGACAAGCCGGACTTCGCCTGGGACATCTTCGGCCTCCAGTCCGCGCTGCCAACCTCGCCAGCGGCGCGCGAGGCCATGCTGCGTGACTATCTCGAAGGCAACTACGGCAGCGCCTATGCCGTGGCCGAAAACGCATCGCCCGAACTGTTCGGTGATGCTGCCCAACAACAGGAGAACGCGCGCGCCGACTATGAGCGCAACGGCTTCGACATGAGCTATGAGCTTGCGCTAGGCAACGTGCTGATCCGCAACGATGACCCGGCCTACCGCGCCGAAATGATCCGTCTGTTGAACGAAGACGGGCGGCTGGAGATCTGGGTAGAGGGCCTTGCAGGCTACGGCGGCGACTGGGCCGATGCCACGCGTGCCTCGCTCGACGATGCGGTCGCGGCGGGCGTCATCGATCGCAGCACGGCCGAGGAACTGCAGGCCGCCTTGTCCTAATGGATCTGCAACGCCCGCCGGGTGCGGGCGCTGCAGGCGCGGCTCAGTGGCTGCGGACGTCCTGCACGATCTGCACGGCGCGCGCCGCGGTTTCGCGCACGCGGGCGTAATCGCCGACTTCCAGCCAGCCCTTGTCGAGCATCCAAGAGCCGCCGATACACAGCACGTTCGGCTGCGACAGGAATTCGGCGGCGTTGGATTCGGAGATGCCGCCGGTGGGGCAGAAGCGCATGTCGTGCAATGGACCGGCGAGGCCCTTGAGCATCGCCAGGCCACCGACCGCGCTGGCTGGAAACAGCTTGCAGTTGCGGAAGCCGCGCTCGCGCAGCGCCATGAACTCGGTCGGCGTCGCCGCGCCGGGCACCACCGGAATGTCGGCTTCGGCCAGGGCATCGGCCAGCGCTGGCGGCGTGCCGGGGGTCACCAGAAAATCCGCGCCGGCATCGATCGAGGCGCGGATGTTGTCGGCGTTGAGGATGGTGCCGGCGCCGATGACGATGCCCGGGCGCTCGCGCTTGAGCATCGCCAGCGCGTCGATCGCGACCGGCGTACGCAACGTGAGCTCGAGCGTGTTCAAGCCGCCTTCGAGCAGTGCATCGGCGATCGCGCGCGCTTCGTCGAGGGTGTGCACGGTGATCACCGGCAGCACGCCGGCCTTGCGCAGGAACTCGGCGGCGCGCTGCTGGCGCTCGGACATGGTGGAAACGTTGGGCATCGTGTCAGGCGTCCTTGGAATCGTGCGGGGCGTCGAGCGCTGCTGCATCAGCGCCCAGGTCGTATTCGGCATCGTAGTGCCACGCGCTGCCGTCGGTGGTGGCTGGGCCACAGGAGATCGACAGCGCGCCCTGGTCGGCCGGCGACACGTTCGCGCGGTTGAAGCCGAACAGGTTGCGGCCGTGGTCGGTGGGTGCGGGCGCGGTATCCGGCGCGGCGATGCGGGCCTGCCATTCGGCCGGATCGACCAGGGCTTCGAGCGTGCCGGCCTCGCCGTCGAGGCGGATGATGTCGCCTTCGCGCACGAAGGCCAGCGGTCCGCCGCGCGCGGCTTCGGGGGTCATGTGGATCGCGGCTGGAATCTTGCCCGAAGCGCCCGACAGGCGGCCATCGGTGACCAGTGCCACGCGTCGGCCCTGGTTCTGCAGCATCCCCAGCAGCGGCGCCAGCGAATGCAGTTCCGGCATGCCGTTGGCCTTCGGCCCCTGGTAGCGCACGACGGCGACGAAATCGCGCGGCAGTGCGCCGGCGGCATGCAGGCGGTTGAGTGCCTGCGGCGCGTCGACCACGACGGCCGGCGCTTCGATGCTGCGGAACTCCGGCTTCACCGCCGACAGTTTGATCAGCGAACGCCCGAGGTTGCCGCGCAGCAGCCGCAGGCCGCCCTGGGCTTCGAACGGTGCGGACACCGGGCGCAGCACGCCAGCATCGCCGCTGACCTGCGGGCCGGGTTCGTAGCGGATCCGGCCGCCGTCAAGCTTGGGTTCCTCGCCGTAGCGCGCCATGCCGCCGTCGACGATCGTCGGCAGATCGCCGTGCATCAGGCCGGCGTCGAGCAGTTCGCGGAAGACGTAGGCGTTGCCGCCGGCCGCGTGATAGCGGTTCACGTCGGCCTCGCCGTTGGGATACACGCGCGCCAGCAGCGGCACGGTCTGCGACAGCTGGTCCATGTCGTCCCAGGTCAGTACGATGCCGGCCGCGCGCGCGACCGCGATCCAGTGGATGGTGTGGTTGGTCGACCCGCCGGTGGCCATCAGCATCGCGACGGCGTTGACGATCGCGCGTTCGTCGATCAGCTGGCCCAGAGGACGATAGTCGTCGCCGAGCGCGGTGATCGACAGTGCACGTTCGACCGCTTCGCGGGTGAAGGCTTCGCGCAGCGGCGTGCCCGGATTGATGAAGGCCGCGCTCGGCAACTGCACGCCCATCGCCTCGAGCAGGGTCTGGTTGGAATTCGCGGTGCCGTAGAAGGTGCAGGTGCCGGGGCCGTGATAGGAGGCCGATTCGACCTCCAGAAGTTCCTCGCGCGTAGCCTCGCCGGCGGCGTAGCGCTCGCGCACCTCGGCCTTGGTCTTGTTCGGTACGCCGGGCGTCATCGGGCCACCGGGAATGAAAATCGCCGGCAGATGGCCGTAGGCCAGCGCGCCGATCAGCAGGCCGGGCACGATCTTGTCGCAGATGCCCAGATACACGCTGCTGTCGAACATGTCGTGCGACAGCGCGATGGCGGTGGCCTGGGCGATGACGTCGCGCGAGAACAGCGACAGCTCCATGCCGGCGCGGCCCTGGGTCACGCCGTCGCACATCGCCGGCACGCCGCCCGCGACCTGCGCGGTATGGCCCAGCGCCCGCGCGGTTTCGCGGATGAACTCCGGATACGGTTCGTAGGGCTGGTGCGCCGACAGCATGTCGTTGTACGCGGTGACGATGCCGAGGTTCGCGGTCGGGCCGTTGCGCAGACGGGACTTGTCGACCGGCCCGCACGCGGCGAAGCCGTGCGCCAAGTTGGCGCAACTCAGGTGACCGCGCAGCGGACCTGCGTCGCGCATGCGCGCAATGCCTTCGAGATACGCCTGCCGCGAAGGCGCACTGCGCTTGCGGATGCGTTCGGTAACGGAATGGACGACGGGATGCAGGCTCATGGGCGGCGGCGATGAGAGGAACGGGTGCCCGGGGGATGGGCGGGGGCGCGCGGATCGCACTGCGCGCAACGGTCGAACAGGGCGCGCGTCACGGGCACCAGTGGACGTGCAGCGTGGCGCCCGGCGTCGTAAAGGCGATCCGTGCGGGGAACTCGGTCGCGTCGTCGCTCTGCAGCAGTCGATCGAGCAGGGCGCGCTTCTTCTCGCCGCGGATCAGCAGGATGCGGGTATGGGCGGGTGCGAGGCCGGCGGGCGTCAGGCTCACGCGACGCTGCCACGTGCCCGCACCGGGACTGCCGCCGGCATCGACGCCGACATACGGCGACGCGGAGGCGAGCGCGGATTCGAGATCGATCATGCCGGGGAACAGCGAGGCGGTATGGCCGTCATCGCCCATGCCCAGCACGACCACGCCCGCGGGCTGGCGCGCATGCAGATTGGCGGTGGAGACGGCCTCGTCGAATGGACGGCCGGCGCGGGTGATGGTTTCCAGCCGCGCCTTCTGCGCCTTGTTCTGGATCAGCGTTTCGCGCAGCAGGCGCGCGTTGCTGTCGGGATCGTCGGGCAGCAGCCAGCGTTCGTCGACCAGCGCGACATCGACGCGGTCCCAGGCGAGCGGTGATTTCGACAGCGCCGCATACACCGGCCCCGGCGTCTTGCCGCCCGACAGCAGCAGCCGCGCACGCGGCTTCTGCTCCAGGTCGCGGGCAATGGCGGATGAAATCGCGATCGCGGCGCCCCAGGTCCATTGGGTGGCCGATTCGTAGGCGTGCAACTGCATGCGCCCATCGTCGCCGATTCCGCGGGCAATGCCAAAGGCCGGCGGCGAGGCGGGGGTCACGCCGCGGCCCTGCGCGTGGCGATTGCGGCGGCGCCCAGCAGGCCGGCATGCGGATGCAGCACCGCGACGCTCGGCACGCGTCCCATGTTGGGCGAGAACCGGCCCTTGTGTTCGAAGCGCTGGCGGAAGCCCGAGTGGCGGATCGAATCGAGCATCTTCGGCACCAGGCCACCGGTCAGAAACACGCCATCCCAGGCACCGAGCGTCAGCACGAGATCCCCTGCAATCGCACCGAAGACCGCGCAGAACACGTCGACCGCGCGTGCGCAGCGGGCATCGCCATCCTTCGCACGCGCGGTGATGTCGGACGGCTGCATCGGGCCCGGATCGACGCCAGCGATCTCGCTCAGCGCCCGGTGGATGTTGACCAGCCCCGGCCCGCAGATCAGCCGTTCGTTGGACACGCGGCCGAATTGCGCCGACAGGCGTTCGAGGATCGCGGTTTCCTCCGGCGTGCCGGGTGGAAAACTGACGTGGCCGCCTTCGGTCTCCAGCGGATAGTGCCTGCCGTCGCGGATCACCAGACCACCGACGCCCAGGCCGGTACCGGGACCGATCACCGCATAGGTGCAGGGGCCGGCGGGATCCTTCGGCACCGCCCACGGCACGCCGCCGATGGCGCTGTAGTCGCCCGGCTGCAGCAACGGAATCGCCATTGCCTGGGCGGCGAAATCATTGGTCAGCACGACGTCTTCGATGCCGAGCCGCTGCTGGGTACGCGTGCGCGAGATCACCCAGGGGTGATTGGTGATGCGTGCATCGTCGCCATCGACGCGACCGGCGACCGCGAGCACGGCGCGCGGCAACGCGGCCTTGCCGTCGTGACCGGTCTGCTGGAGGTAATGCAGCGCCGCATCCGCCAGCGACGGAAAGTCGGCGACCGGGAAGATCTGGATCGTGTCGAGCTGCAGCGGCGTCGGGCTGGCGGTATCGGCGAGTGCGAAGCGCGCATTGGTGCCGCCGATGTCGGCGAGCAGGGCAAGCGCAGCCGTCACGATTTGCGCCCGTTGTGGGTCGTCAGCGTGCGCGGCAGGAACGGCTGTGCCTCGACCGGGCCCCAGCTACCGGCCGGGTAGTCGCGCACCGGCGTGCCGGCCTCGCGCCATGCAGCGCTGACGCTGTCGATCCAGCGCCATGCAGCCTCGACCTCGTCGTCGCGCACGAACAGCGTCTGGTCGCCCTTGAGCGCATCGATCATCAGGCGCTCGTAGGCGATGCGGCGCTTGGGCGGCAGCATCGCCAGGTCCAGCGACATCGGCTGCAGTTCGTTGGCGGCCCATTCGGACGCGGCGAGGCTGCCCATCAGGCCGAGCTCGATCGTCTCTTCCGGCTGCAGGCGCACCCGCAACTGGTTGGCGCGGGCGCGCTTGCGCTCACCCGGGCCGAACAGCCAGTGCGTGACAGGCTTGAACGTCACCACGACCTCGGTGGTGCGCGAGGGCATGCGCTTGCCGGTGACCAGGCGGAACGGCACGCCGGCCCAGCGCCAGTTGTCGATCCAGGCGCGCAGGCCGACGAAGGTCTCCACGTCGTCATGACCGCCATGCTTGAAGCCCTGCACGGCCTGGCCGTCGACCACGCCGGGCGCGTAGCGGCCGCGCACGCTGTCGGCCGCGGCATCGGCGGCCGTCATCGGTCGCAATGCGCGCAGCACCTTCTTCTTCTCTTCGCGGATGCTGTCGGTATCCATCGCCGCCGGCGGCTCCATCGCGATCAGCGCCAGCAACTGCAGCATGTGGTTCTGCACCATGTCGCGCAGCGCGCCGTAATCGGCGTAGTAGCCTTCGCGGCCGTCCACGCCGGCGGTCTCGGCGACGATGATGTCGACCGACTCGATCCAGCGCCGTTCCCAGGTCGCCTCGAACAGGGTGTTGCCCAGGCGCAGCGCGAGCAGGTTCTGCACCGGCGCCTTGCCCAGATAATGGTCGATGCGGAAGATCCGCGACTCGTCGAGCGCCGACTTCAGCGTCGCGTCGATTTCCTGCGCGCTGGCCAGGTCGTGGCCGATCGGCTTCTCCAGCACCAGCCGCGACGGCGCTTCCAGCAGGCCGGCAGCCTTGAGCCCGCGGCAGGCGGATGCGAACAGGTTCGGCGGCGTCGACAGATAGCTGACCGTCGGACGGTCGGCGAAGCGCGACAAGGCGGCGGCCATCGCGTCTGCATCACCGAGGTCCACGGGCACGTACTGGATCCGGCGCAGCAGCTCGTCGACCAGCGAGGTGTCGTACTCGTCGCCGAGGCGCTCGCGCAGCCAGTCGTGGAAGCTGGCGTCGTCATGCTCGCTGCGCGCGATCGCGATCACGCGGAAGTTGTCCGGCAGCAACCGGTCGCGCTGCAGATGCAGCAGGGACGGGAACAGGTAGCGTTGCGCCAGATCACCAGTGGCGCCGAACAACAGCAGGGAATCGTGCATGGGCGCCGGGTCCGTCTCGGGTTCGGGATAGGGAATCACGGAGTGTGTCGCCGGAGGTGTGCCGATCGCAACGTCCACGATATCGAGGCATCAGGCCGGGGATGTCCAGCGCTGTCAATCGACGCGGGTAATGCGCCTCGTACGGAGGTGGATCCGGTCGATCGTTGCACCACGCTGTGCCTCCCACACGTGCGCCGGCTGGATTGGAAACGATTACATGCCAGAATAGCGCAAATGCATCACGGCGCGCGGTTCACGCAATCGGCGCCACGATGCGGTCCACGACGGGTTTGCGACTCACGGGAGCGTGCATGGCACAGGTGCGGTTCGACGCGGTACGGAAGGTCTACCCCAACGGTTTCGTCGGTGTGGCCGGCGCGACGTTCGAGGTCGCCGACGGCGAGCTGCTGGTGCTGGTGGGCCCGTCGGGCTGCGGCAAATCCACGCTGCTGCGCATGGTCGCGGGGCTGGAGGCGATCAGCGACGGCACGCTGACCATCGGCGAGCGCGTGGTCAACGACGTGGCGCCGAAGGACCGCGACATCGCAATGGTGTTCCAGAGCTACGCCCTGTACCCGCATATGAGCGTGGCCGAGAACCTCGCGTTCGGTCTCAAGCTGCGCGGCCAGTCCAAGACCGAAATCGCCGCACGCGTGGACGAAGCCGCGCAGGTGCTCGAACTCGACCAGGTGCTCGACCGCAAGCCCGGCCAGCTCTCGGGCGGCCAGCGCCAGCGTGTTGCGCTGGGACGCGCGCTGGTGCGCCAGCCGCAGGTGTTCCTGCTCGACGAGCCGCTGTCGAATCTCGACGCCAAACTGCGCAGCGGCATGCGCGTCGAGATCGCCCGGCTGCACCGCAAGCTGGGCACGACGATGATCTACGTGACCCACGACCAGATCGAGGCGATGACGCTGGGCCAGCGCATCGTCGTACTCAAGGACGGCCACATCCAGCAGATCGATACGCCGATGGCGTTGTACGAGCGGCCGGCGAACCTGTTTGTCGCGACCTTCCTCGGCAGCCCGGCAATGAACGTGCTGCGCGGCTCGCTGGCGCAGGGCGGGAGCGGCTGGACCTTCGACGCAGGCGAGGGCATCACGCTCGCGCTGGGTGAGGCCGGCTTCCCGGCCGAGTGGAACGGTCGCAGCGTCGATCTGGGCATCCGCCCCGAGCACCTGCTGCCCGCGACTGATGCGGATGCAGTGCTGTCGCCGGTGGTGGAAGTGGTGGAGCCGGTCGGCAGCGAAGTCTTCGTCAACCTGCGCCTGGGCACCCACACGCTGATCGCGCGTCTGCCGCCCGACCGCGTGCCGGTGCCGGGGGAAACCCTGGCGCTGACGATTCCGGTCGGCCGCGTGCATGCATTCGATGTCGAGAGCGGCGAGCGATTGATTCAGCAGGCGGGTTGAGCTTCGCGACGCAGGACCTGCACCTCTCCCTCCGGGAGAGGTCGACGCGCATCGCGCGTCGGGTGAGGGCAGCAGGTCTGCCGCCACTGTCCTGTAGAAGCGGTATTCGGCTTCCGTCTTCGAGGGAACGCGCCGTCCTGGCCCGTTCGGCGACGACACAGAGGCCGGGAATCGCCGCGCCGGAACTCTCGCTATACTGACCGCTTGCGCGCGCGAGCGGCGCTCCTTGCTTGTGGAATCAACCGCTTGCGATGGAAATTTCGCGTATCGCATGACACGCTATCCGTCATCCATCGCGCCCTGACGGGCGCCAAGAGGCCACCAAAGCCCGCATGCGCCTGTCCACGATCAAGCTCGCCGGTTTCAAATCCTTCGTCGATCCGACCACGCTGCACCTGCCGACCAACATGACCGGCGTGGTGGGGCCCAACGGGTGCGGCAAGTCGAACATCATCGACGCGGTGCGCTGGGTGATGGGCGAGTCCTCGGCCAGTCGCCTGCGTGGCGACTCGCTGACCGACGTGATCTTCGCCGGTTCCACCGCGCGCAAGCCGGTGTCGCAGGCGATGGTCGAACTGGTGTTCGACAACTCCGATCACACGATCGCCGGCGAGTTTGCCGCGTTCAACGAGATCTCGGTCAAGCGCACCGTCAGCCGCGACGGGCAGAGCGGCTACTACCTCAACGGCACCAAGTGCCGCCGCCGCGACATCACCGATCTGTTCCTCGGCACCGGTCTGGGCCCGCGCAGCTACTCGATCATCGAGCAGGGCATGATCAGCCAGATCATCGACGCCAAGCCCGAAGAGCTGCGCGTCTATCTGGAAGAGGCCGCCGGCATCTCCAAGTACAAGGAGCGCCGCAAGGAAACCGAGACCCGCATCCGCCACACCCGCGAGAATCTCGACCGCCTCAACGATCTGCGTGAGGAAGTCGGCAAGCAACTGCAGCACCTGGCGCGGCAGGCCAAGCAGGCCGAGCAGTACACCGCGATCCAGGCCGAGCGGAAGATCCGCGACGCCGAGTGGAAGGCGCTGGAATGGCGCACGCTGGATTCGCGTCTGCGCGCATTGCGCGAAGGCCTGGCGCAGGAAGAAACCAAGCTCGAGCAGATCATCGCCGAGCAGCGCGAAGCCGAACGCGAACTGGAGACCGGTCGCGAGCGCCGCAACGAGGCGAGCGAAGCCCTCAACCGCGCGCAAGCCGAAAGTTACGAGGTCAGCGGCGCACTGGCGCGCGTCGAGCAACAGATCCAGCACCAGCGCGAGCTGTCGGCACGCCTGCTCAAGGCACGCGACGAAGCGCAGGCGCAGCTGGCCGAGATCGGCGAACACATCGACCAGGACCAGCTGCGACTCGACACCCTGCACGAGAGCATCGCCGACGCCGAGCCGCGCCTGGCCCAGTTGCAGGACGACGACGCGGTCCGCCAGGACACATTGCGCGAAGCCGAGACCGCGCTGGCCGACTGGCAGACGCGCTGGGACACCCACAATCGCGAGCAGAGCGAGGCAGCCCGCGAAGGCGACATCGAGCGCACCCGCGTCGATTACCTGGACAAGCAGTCGCTCGAAGCCGACCGCCGGCGCGAGCAGTTGCAGGCCGAGCGCGGCGGCATCGATCTCGAAGCGCTGAGCGAGACCTTCGCCGATCTGCAGATCCGCCATGACGAGCAGAAGGCCGCGCTCGACACGCTCGGCGACGATCTTGAAACGCGCAAGGCCGCGGCGGTCGATCTGCAGGACGCGCAGCGCGGCGCGCAGGAAGAACTGTCCGTCGTGCGCAAGCAGGCCCAGGAAGCCCGCGGCCGTCTGTCGTCGCTGGAAACCCTGCAGAACGCCGCGCTGGGCCAGGAGCAGGGCGCGGCGGTCGAATGGCTGCGCCAGCGTGGGCTGGACTCTTCGGCGCGCGTCGGCGAGCGGCTGCGGGTGGACTCGGGCTGGGAGTTCGCGGTCGAAAGCGCACTCGGCCAGCTGATCGAAGGCGTGATCGTCGACGGCGACGGTGTGCCGGCCGAACTGGTGGATGCGCTGGGCGAACTCGGCGAAAGCCGTCTGGCGCTGGTGTCGGGTGAGACCGCCAACGAAGTCTTCGCGCCGACCTCGCTGGCCGCGAAGGTGCAGGGCCCGCTCGCGATCCGCCGGCTGCTCGCGCGCCTGCATGTCGCCGAGACGCTGGCCGAAGCGCGCGCGTTGCAGGTGGGCTTGAGCGACGGCGATTCGGTGATCACCCGCAGCGGCGAGCGCCTCGGCGCGGGCTGGGTGCGCGTGTCGCGCTCGGGCGCGGCGAAGCAGGGTGCATTGCTGCGCGAGCGCGAGATCCAGACGCTGCGCGAGACGATCGCGACGTTGCAGGAACAGGAGCAGGCTCTGGAAGCGCGCATCGCGCAAGGCCGCGAACATCTGCTCGGCGTCGAACAGCAGCGCGAGGAAGCGCAGCGCGCGCTGTATGTCGCGCACCGCGCCGTCTCCGAACTCGCCGGCCAGGTGCAGAGCCAGCAGGGACGGGTGGAAGCCGCGCGCAACCGCATCGAACGCATCGACACCGATCTCGCCCAACTGCACGAAACCATCGATACCGCCGCCCAGCAGGCCCGCGACGCGCGGGGTCGTCTCGAAGACGCGGTCGAGCGCATGGGCGAGTTCGAAGCCGCGCGCGCTGCGCTCGAGGCCGAGCGTCGCGGCCTGGTCGAGGCCCGCGACCAGCTGCGATCGGCCGCGCGCGAATCCCGCGATACCGCGCATGCGCTCGCGCTGACCATCGAATCCCAACGCGCCCAGATCACCTCGCTGACCCAGGCGCTGGCGCGCATGGGCGGCCAGCGCGGCCAGATCGACAGCCGCCTCGGCGAACTGTCGGCGCAGCTGGCGACGGGCGATTCGCCGGTGGACACGCTGGAGCAGCAACGCCAGGTCGCGCTGGAAGAGCGCGTGCGTACCGAGCGCGCGCTGGCCGAGGCGCGTTCTGCACTCGAAGGCGTGGACAACGAGCTGCGCACCTTCGAGCAGGTCCGCCAACAGCGCGACGCGCAGGCCCTGACCCAGCGCGAAGCGATCGGCCAGCGCCGCCTCGACCAGCAGGCGCTGGTGATCGCAGCCGACCAGCTGTCCGCGCAGGTGGTCGAGGGCGGATTCGTCGTCGACGAGGTGTTGAACGGTCTCGAAGATTCCGCGAACGCGAAGGACTGGGAAAAGATCGTCACCGACTTCGACGCGCGCCTGCGCCGTTTGGAGCCGGTCAACCTCGCCGCGATCGCGGAACACGCCGAGGCTGCGCAGCGCAAGGAGTACCTCGATGCGCAGGACGCCGACCTCACCTCTGCGCTCGACACGCTGGAAGAGGCGATCCGCAAGATCGATCGCGAGACCCGTGGCCGTTTCAAGGACACCTTCGACAAGGTCAACGCCGGCGTGCAGGCGCTGTATCCGCGCCTGTTCGGTGGCGGTCACGCCTACCTGGAACTGACCGGCGAGGATCTGCTCGATACCGGCGTGGCGATCATGGCGCGCCCGCCCGGCAAGCGTGTGTCGAACATCTCGCTGCTGTCCGGCGGCGAGAAGGCGATGACCGCGGTCGCGCTGGTGTTCTCGATCTTCCAGCTCAATCCGGCGCCGTTCTGCCTGCTCGACGAGGTGGACGCGCCGCTGGACGAAGCCAACGTCGGCCGCTTCACGGCGATGGTGCGCGAGATGAGCGAGCAGGTGCAGTTCCTGTTCGTCAGCCACAACAAGGCGACGATGGAAGCGGCTTCGCAGCTCAGCGGCGTGACCATGCGCGAGCCGGGCGTGAGCCGGCTGGTCTCGGTCGATCTGGCCGAAGCCGCGCGACTGGCCGGCGCCGCCTAGAGACTGTCATCATGTGCCGTCATGCCCAACGTGCCCGGCGCTTGCGCATAATGAACGACCCCGAAGGAGAACACCGCGAATGACCGACGACTGGATGATGCGTATCGGAATCCTGGTCGCAGGCCTGCTGCTGATGGGCGCCATGTGGTATTTCGGCACCCGCCCGCGCAACGGGCAGGGTCGCCGCGTCGCCAGCACCGACGATCGCGAGCAGCGCCTGGAGCCCACGCTCGGCGCGCAGCTGGAACAGGATCTCGGCGAGGCCGGCGTGCCACGTGCCGAAGGCGACACTGACGCGGTGCAGGCAGAGATGGACCTGCTCGACCAGACGGTCGGCGCCGTCTCGCCAAACAGCGAACTCGGCAAGCGCACCAGCGACGATTTCGACAAGATCGTGACGCTCTACATCGCCGCGCGCGCTGGCAACGTGCTGCGCGGCCCGGACATCGTGGTCGCCGCCGAGAAGGCTGGCCTGACCTACGGCCATATGAATGTGTTCCATCGCCTCGTCGACGGGCATCCCGAGCGCGGCCCGATCTTCAGCGTCGCCAATATCCGCAGCCCCGGCAGCTTCGACATGAGCGAGATCCAGGGCCTCGAAACCCCGGCCATCGCGTTCTTCCTGACCCTGCCGGCGCCGGTTCGCGCCCTCGACGCCTGGGACGCGATGCTGCCCACCGCCGAGCGCATGGCCGAACTGCTCGACGGCGTGCTGCTCGACGAACAGCGCAACGCCCTGGGCCGTCAGCGCATCGCCGGCCTGCGCGACGAACTGCGCAGCTGGGACCGCGAACACGACGTGCCCGCGGTGACCCGCAGCCCGCGCTGGTAAAGTCGGCGCGATGTCGATCACCGGCATCAGCCACCTGACCTTCGTCGTCCACGACCTCGACCGCACGGCCCGCCTGCTGGTCGAGGGGCTGGGCGCGCGCGAGGTCTACGATAGCGGCGATCGACCGCATTCGCTTTCACGCGAGAAGTTCTTCGTGCTCGGCGGCGTGTGGATCGCGACGATGGAGGGCGAGCCGCCCGCCGAGCGCAGCTACCGCCACGTCGCGTTCCAGGTCGCCGCCGGAGACCTGCCCGACTACCGCGCGCGGCTCGAGCGGATCGGTGTCGACATCCGCCCGCCGCGTCCCCGGATCGAAGGGGAGGGCGAATCGCTGTATTTCCACGATTTCGACAACCATCTGTTCGAACTGCACACCGGGACGCTGGCGTCGCGACTGGCCGCCTACGCCTCGGTCCTGCATGCGCGCATTCGCGCGCCCAGCGCCCTGTAGGAGCGCGCTCGCGCGCGACTGGCTCTTTGCGAAACGCCCCATCGCGCGCCAGCGCGCTCCTACAAGGGCGGCGTGCAAAGCCGACCATGACCCGTCGCGGAGGTGCGCAATCGTGGATCGCTGCCTACGCCTCTGCCCGAAGGAGCCCGCTCGCGCGCGATTCGTTCGCCAGCGAAGTCCTCACCACGCCCCCGCGCAGGCCTGCAACGGCAGCTTGGCAGCCTACAATTCAACTATGCCAACTCCATCCCCCGCCGAGCGCGTCGCCGAGCTGCGCGCGCTGATCGAAGACGCCAATCACCGTTATTACGTGCTCGATGATCCGTCGATCCCGGACGCCGATTACGACGCCCTGCTGCGCGAACTCGCGGAAGTTGAGCGCGATCACCCAGAACTTATTTGCGCTGAATCGCCAACTCAGACGGTGGGCGCCCCCGTCAAGTCACTGCTTTCGGTGAAGCACGTCTATCCAATGCTTTCGCTCAATAACGCCTTCACTGAAGAAGAGCTGCTTGAGTTTGACAGGCGGGTTAGAAGTCGACTGGATCTGTCGACTGATGAGCTAGTTCAATATTCTGCGGAGCTCAAGTTTGATGGGTTGGCGATTGGTCTGGTCTATGAAGACGGTGTTCTAGTCCAAGGAGTGACTCGTGGCGATGGAGTGGAAGGCGAGGACGTAACCCATACAGTTCGCGGAGTGCGTGGAGTTCCTCTGAAACTACGGGGAGCTACGCCAGTGCCGGGCCGTGTTGAAGTCCGAGGAGAAATCTACATGCCTCGTTCCCAGCTTGAGGGATACAACCGCGAAGCGCTTAAGGAGGGGCGTAGATCTCTCGCAAATCCTAGGAACGCAGCTGCTGGGACTCTAAGAAAGCTTGATCCCCGTGAAGCCCGCAAACGTCACTTGCAGTTCTATGCCTACGGCGGGGTTGATCTTGAGCGAATGACGTTGACCCGCACCCAGTCAGATGTTCTGGAGCTTCTCAAGGGATTCAGTTTCCCTGTGGCTAAGGAAACGAGTGTCGTTTTGGGGGCTAACGGTTGTCTTGCCTTCTATCGAAGAATTTTAGAGTTAAGAGACCGGCTTCCTTACGACGTGGACGGAGTCGTCTACAAAGTTGATCGACTTGATTGGCGCGACCATCTTGGCTTCGTGTCGCGCGCGCCGCGCTGGGCGCTGGCGCACAAGTTCCCGGCGCAGGAACAGTCGACGGTGCTGCGTGCGATCGAAGTGCAGGTCGGCCGCACCGGTGCGATCACGCCGGTCGCGCGACTGGAGCCGGTGCAGGTCGCCGGTGTCACGGTCACCAATGCGACGCTGCACAACGAAGATCAGATCCGCCGTCTCGACGTGCGCGAAGGCGACACGGTGATCGTGCGCCGCGCCGGCGACGTGATTCCCGAGATCGTGCGCGTGATCGAGGATCGGCGGCCCGCCGGCGCGGTCGAATGGATGATGCCGGCCACGTGCCCGGTCTGTGGCTCGGAGCTCGTGCGCGAGGAGGGCGCGTCCGCGTGGCGCTGTACCGGCGGTTTGACCTGTTCCGCGCAACGCAAGGAAGCCGTGCGCCATTTCGCATCGCGGCGCGCGATGGACATCGAAGGTCTCGGCGACAAACAGGCCGAAGCGCTGGTCGAGTTCGGTTTCGTGCATTCGCCGGCCGATCTGTTTGCGTTGACGGTCGAGGATCTGGTGCGGATGAAAACCGCGCTCGACGCAGCGACCGGGGCCGACTTCACGCAGGCGATTGCCGACAGCAGGGGCGCCCTGGCGCTCGATGCCAAGGGCGAAGCGGTGCTCGTGGAGGAGGCGCCAGTGTGGACGGACGCGGCGTTCCTGCGCGCCCACCTGACCGTCGATTCCGGCGGCAAGCTCGCGACGAAGTGGGCCGAGAACCTGGTCGCCGGCATCGACGCCAGCCGCACGACCACGCTGCCGCGTTTCCTGTTTGCACTCGGCATTCCGCATCTGGGCGAAACGACGGCCAAATCGCTCGCGCAGTGGCTGGGCACGCTCGACTTCGTGCGTACGACGCCCGCCGTGCTGCTGCAGGCGCTGCCCGACATTGGCGGGGAAGTCGCGCGCTCGATCGCGACATTCTTCGAGCAGCCCGGCAATGTCGAGGTCGTCGATGCGCTGCTCGCGGCAGGCATCACATTCACCGATGAGGCCGCGCCATCGGCGGCGCTACGGGAGCGGCTCGGCCTTGCCCACCTGCTGTCGACGCTGCCGGTCGACAAGCTCGGTGGCAAGAGCGCCGAGCGCCTCGCCGATACCTACGGCACACTCGATGCGCTGTTGCGCGCGAACGCCAGCGGCTGGACAGGCGCCGGCCTGTCGTCCGCAGGCGCGGACAATCTCTCGGCATTCCTCGCCGATGCGGATGCATTGGCCAAGTTGCGCGCCAGTGATGCCGCGATGCGCCGCCTGCTGGATGCGGCACCCGCGAAAGTCATGAAGGCAACCGGCCCGCTCGACGGCAAGACCATCGTGTTGACCGGCAGCCTGGAGGCGATGACCCGCGACGCCGCGGGTGAGCAGCTCGAAGCGTTGGGCGCGAAGATCGCCGGCAGCGTGTCGAAGAAGACCTCGCTGGTCGTCGCCGGTGAAGCAGCCGGCTCGAAGCTGACGAAGGCGCAGGAACTCGGCATCGAGATCTGGGACGAAGCGGCGCTGCTCGCGTTTCTCGAGTCGCAGGGGTGAGCGCGTCGATGCTGCCGTCGGCACGCTTTGATGCGTTGCGCTTGCGCGCGCGACTTAACGCAAGTCTGCGCGGTTTTTTCGCCGAGCGGGGCGTGCTCGAAGTCGAGACACCGATGCTGTCGCAGGCCGGCAACACCGACCCGAATGTCGCCAGTTTTCGTACCGAATTCGGCGGGCACGTGTCGGCCGGCCCGGGCACACGCTGGCTGCGCACGTCACCGGAATTTCCGCTCAAGCGCCTGCTCGCTGCAGGTTTCGGCGACTGCTACGAGCTCGGTCGCGTGTTCCGTGACGGCGAGGCTGGCGGCCGCCACAATCCCGAGTTCACGATGCTCGAGTGGTATCGCGTCGGTTGGAACCAGCATCAACTGGCCGACGAAACCGTGGCCCTCGTGCAGGGCGCGCTCGCGCTCGTCGACCGGCGTGCGGAGGTGATGCAGACGACGTATCGCACCCTGTATCTGGACACGCTGGGCCTCGATCCGGTGACCGCGTCCGACACCGAACTGCAGGCTGCGCTGGGTAGCGTGCAGATCGATCCGGACGGCCTCACCCGCGACGACTGGCTGGACCTGCTGATGACGCATCGCATCCAGCCGGCGAACCCCGCCGACCGGATCCTCGTCGTTCACGACTATCCGGCCTCGCAATGCATGCTCGCGCGCATCGCCGATCGCGATGGCGTACAGCTGGCAGAGCGTTTCGAGCTGTATCTCGGGGCGCTGGAACTCGCCAACGGCTATCACGAGCTTGCGGACGGCGCGGAACAGCGAGCGCGCTTCGAGCGGGATCATGCGGTGCGTGGGTCGCGGGGTGATGCGTTGCCGGCAATCGATGAGGCCTTGCTGGCCGCGCTGGATTCTGGATTCCCGGATTGCGCCGGCGTGGCGCTGGGAGTCGATCGCCTGATGATGGCGATGTCGGGGACGGGGCGGATCGCCGATGTAATTGCATTCGATTTTGCGAGGGCTTAACGGCACGCGCGACTGCGTTTAGCTTCGGGAATCCATTGTCGTCATAGCTTCGGTTTTTGACAGACGCATGTCTGGAGAGTCGAACATCCATCTGGATCCTGAGTTGCCTTTCGGCTTTCGGCTTCTGCTTTCGCTCTAGCTCTAGCTCTGGCTGTGGTTTGGGCTTCTGCTTCGGCTCGGGCCTTTGCTTCTTGCCTTGGCTTTTGACTTGAATCGAGCCGTAAAGCGAGCCGAGCATCGCAGGGCGGCGGGGTCGAAGAGCAGCCCATGTCTGAGCGCAGCGAGTTTGGGCTGCGTGCCCCGTCG
>NZ_JAVDWO010000005.1:0-273841 GCF_031457535.1 Luteimonas terrae | reverse complement strand
GCCTGTCTCCAGATGGCTGGAGCGCATGCGATCACTGCCGCCAGAAGTCCTCGATCAGATGGCGCTGACGCCATGAAAACGTGGGGAAACCTTAGAACCTGGCACCGTTATCGTCGGCCCGCGCAAGCCTGCCAAGTGACCAAACCCCGTCTAGAGAAATTCAAACCGGTGTATGCGAACCTGACCACGTTAGTTGCGGCACTGAACAAGCTGTGATCAGAAACGGACAAAATACCGACTTCGATTTGATCCGGCTTTGCACTTCATGCTGCTCCTGAATATTCAAAAGTCACAATCTAATCAATCGTTTCAGGCCAGTGCAATATCGACCCGCAAATTCGGATCTCGAATGATCGCCACCACCTCATCCACCCTGACGCCTACTGCGCGGCGTTGTGCAGCCTGACCAAACAATTGAGCAGTCTTTCCCGCAAGTGCGTCTTGCAGAGGATACGGCATGACTTATGGTAGTCGGCTCAAAAGCCCATGCGCTATTACCAGGACGTGACACAACTGCCGCGCAGCCCAACTCGAGAGCGAATTCGACCTCACATTCGCCACCACCTCGCTCGCGACACATCTCAAGCGCAGCGTTCTCCGCAGCTCGCTCGGACTGCCCATAAACAAAGCCCGTGCGAGAGTTTGTCGTGCTGCCCGCAAAAGCGATCCAGGGACCCGATGCATCACCCCACATTGGAGACTCCGGCCCAACCGCCGGAGCGTGGCTACCAGACCGACGCGAGTCGCTTTGTTCCGCGGACGACGCTCCCGGAAGAGCGAAAATAACTGCCGCGATCGTCCAAGCCAATCCAGATCCAAACCAATTCATTGCTTCTTGCCTCGTTCCATCAAAGAGTCAGAAGAACTTACAACTCGATTAACCAGATTCCTGACCGCTCTCACTTCTAACGGAAACCCCATTCGCCTTATACATACCCTGCGTGATATCCAATTTCTGACCAGACGCATTACGGCCAACAGTGCCGAAGCTCGACTTCGCAGCAAACTGAGCCAGTGTTCCGTTGAAGAACATAGCAGCAGTAGGCGGCGCCATCACCATCAGCACCGACATGATCGATCCAACACCGCCCTGCTGACAGCGGCGGATCCAAGCCGCCGCTGAACGCGGGCATTACGCCCGTGGCCGACAACATGGTCGACAGAGTATAGGCTGCGAGCATCGCCGCAGCGGACAGCGCCACCACCTCTGTGGCGATCGCGACCATCCCGGCGAGGAGCATCGTACCGATGCCATAGAGCAACCAGCGCTTGAAGAGGTCCTGGGTCTGAGGTTTCCCCACGTTTTCATCTGGAACGGGGTCAGGTTCTAAGGTTTCCCCACGTTTTCATCGCGTCAGCGCCATCTGATCGAGGCAGCCGGCGGTAGTGATCGCATGCGGTCCAGCGTAAGCTGGAGCCGGATTAATTACCTCCGTCCCCTTTGGCTCGGAGGGCTGCCTTCGTGCCAAGTCTAATTTGGTTCCGGTAGGAGACGGATTAATTACCGCCACCCTCTTTTGGATTTCTTTGGATTTTAGTCGGAAATCAGAACGCAAAAATCTCACCCATAATAAGCTATTCGCTCTGATCCAGCCATACTTCTAAAATCATGAACCCCCCCTCACCCTCATCACCCGCATCTTCATCCACCGGGGGCGACATATAGGATGGAGCTGTAAAAACCGCGCGCGCAAATGCGTCCAAAAACCGATTCCAGAGCGAGCTACTCTCGAAAGAATAGAGCTTGGAGCTTATGGAGCGCGAAATCGGCTTAACAGCACTGGGGAACCGAGCCAAGGGTGAAGCATGCGAGTATCTAAATATTATATCGTGAACCAATTGCGACCAATCATCGCCACAGACGCCACCTGTTGATGGCGAAGTGCAGGCCTGCCCAACTGCGCCAGCGCTTCGCTTCGCCATTCCCAACATAGCTTGACCAAGATGCACTACAGAACCGCCCGTAGCTGTTCGAGAACTTGGCCATAATAGGTTATAAGGCAATCCTTGGATCTTATTATTAGGAATAATTAAGTAGCGGGCGAATTTTTCAAGCCCGATTGCAGGCACTGACGGCGCCGCAAGAATATAACTACTTTTGGTCGGGTTTAGTAGATCCCCGCCGCTGGACGTCCTAACTTCCAATGTCCCACTTGACATCTCAAGCAGGTTTCTCTCCTTCCAGCTTGAACTTAAGCGCTGACAGGCGTCCAACTGATTCACGCAGGCGGCGCATTTCGCCTGCACCAGCAGCGCCGATTTATATCTGCTTAATCCATTAAAAGTAATGTTGACGACCAATAACAAGTCAGCCAACTCAACCCATCTGGAAGCAGAGTCTTTTGGATCGCGGGCTTTAGGGTATTGGTCAACCCAGGTAGACGTAACACGCAGATTAGCTAGCGTCGAATCGTCCAAATTCGCCACCAACCACCTAGCAAGATAGTTAATCCTGCTCGAAGAATGTAACGACCTTAAATGCCAGCGCTCTCTTTGGCTGCTTGGATTCGAAACTGCCCCCCGAGCGCCCCAAAGACGCTCAATACTCGACCAAAGACGCCAAGAAAAAACCGGCCAATTTTTCATAGAAATTTTTCGATTTAAAATCGTTCTTACCCATTAATTCTAGCCGAATTGACTAGATAGCCAAAACTTGATTAAAACGGCTCAAAATCAGGCATTTGATTACCAACTCACGCATGACGAACGGCCCCTGAAACACCCGCGTGAACCATGCTTGCAACGTCGCCGCGATTTCGCCAAAACGCATCACTCAACATTCTAAGGAAAGCTCGGTTATCTACGTTCACTCTCTGGCCGGTCATGAGCCGCACAACTTTCGAAAACAACCGCCGCAGAAGCCCAAATATAATATGACCTCTTAAATATCTAATCACCACTTCATACGGCTGCAAAAGAGAAAGCTGAGCTCTTACCGCTTCGTGATTGCGCCCCAACTCTCTCACAGCCGTACGGACAGATTCCTTCCAATCAGCGCACATCGTCAGGCCAGGCTTATTTCCAAAAATAACATCGCAATGAGACGGAACAAGCGCATTGGGCTCCCCAGCCAAACGAGTAACTACGTCATAGACAACCGTATCATAATAAGTCTCGCCGTGATCCCGAAGATGCGAAATTAATGCGTCAACTGCCTCACCTCCGGCCTCACTCCTCCCACAATACTCTGATGCAACGATGTCTAAAACCTCATCGAGCGCAGGTAGATTCTCGATCGAGTAGCAGGGTAGATAATACACGGAAGGATGCGATATTTTTCCTCCGATAAAGTCGTCAAGATCAGAATCCATCACAACGGCATAGCCAGTAGCGCCCCCTACAAGCCTCCCCGCAAGTTCAGAAACGTTAATTTTTCCGTAGGCAGGTTCACACCTAATCTCAAGCTCTCCAACTAAAGGGCTAAAGAAGGAAACGTCATCAACACCTTCGACGTAAAGGATCACCTGCCTAACGAACTTCGACTTAACCGACTTCCCCGCATTAGTTCGTTGAAACTCGAGCGCAGCCATCAGCCCCCCTAGCGATGTCGATTATTTTCTCCGGATAGGGCCCTGCGATGTCAGGCGAGTGCGTAGCGACGATGAACTGCATATCACCACCTAGCGCGACCAGGCTTGGTATTAATTTCTCCTGCCACGTTACGTGAAGCGACAGCTCGGGCTCGTCGGCCATATATATCGAGGGGACCGCCTCCCTTACCAACGCCTGCAGTAGGAGAATCATGATTTGTTTCTCACCGGAGGAAAGAGAGGAAGGCTTATGAATACCCCGCTCATCAACCGTGTCTCGTATTAATAGATCACCCGAAGGCCCGACTTCGACTCTCTTGGACCGCAGAAACGAATTCGCAACTTCAACGAACTTGAATATAGGCCTAAATATCTCGTTACGACGAACCTCCAGGTTCTTTGCCAGCTCGGTTAGTGACTTCGTTCTACTCATAAGCGGGAGCATAAGAACTTCTCTCACGGTAAAACCGTGAGAATTACCTTTCTCTTTCAACTTCGATACGGTCTTTTCAGCCTCACTGAAATGCTCGTCGATCTTCTTTCTGGTAGACGGAGACAGAAGGTCCGCCGCAGAGAAAGCCTGGACCAACTGAGCTTTGTCGTCGTCCGTTAGCCTTTGTTTTTGCAACTTCGAGACTACAAATGAATCATGATGCTTGTCGAAAAGCATAAGAGTAAGAATACTTCTCTCGAAGTCTTTATATTCTTTTGCCATCAAGTTATCCAAGCCAAGCCTAAATTTCGCAAGCTCACCCAAAAGGTCCGTCAATCTATGATCAACAGACTCAATGGGTCTACCTCTATTGCTTGAGTACCGTTCATCAGGCTCTTCATCTGCGATGGGAAGTCGCCTTGCAACGGGAAGCCAAACAATATTTACAAGCTTATTGAGCTCCTCGAGTACTGATCTTTTACCTTCGAGAACTCGCTGGCGAATAACGCGCGGCCCATACCTTTCAATTGCATACGCATCAAAGGGGATTGAGAATTTCCTCCCCGAGATGTAATAGTTTATCCTTCTCGATTCAGGCACCACTCTGATTGTTCGAACCGAATTATTATCGAACGAAGCGAGGCGAATGGCTATTTGAGCGAAAGGCACGTCCATGAGGCCGAAGACATCGGCCTGCAGAGTGCATCTGATAAGACTCAGGATGGTGGTTTTTCCAGACGCATTTTCGCCAATAATAATATTGACGGCAGGATCAAATGGAACATCAATAGTCCCTTCTCGACCCCAGAGACCTTCAATTTCGACGCGCGATATGTAAGAAGGCTTTTGCTCTACTTCCGTTTCAGTCATTTGACCCCTCGCTAGTGCATGGATAACTTACGTACGGGTGGGATCACATATTCCGCCGACATTCCCCATCCACGTCATATAGCGCACAACCGACCTGCCCCAGGCTATGCGTCTTCACCGCTTCCATCAGCGCTTCGAACACATTGCCTCGTTCGCGCGCCGCGTTCTGAAGATACGCGAGGTTTTCGGTTTCTGAAGCGTCTGCGCGAAGAGCGCCCTCACCCCGGCCCTCTCCCAGGGGGAGAGGGGGAAGTGCAACCGCGTTGCGGCCTTCCTGCCAGTTGCGGACGTTCTCGATCTGCTGGCCTTTCTCTTCCTCGGTGCTGCGGATCAGTTCGATCTCGGTGGCGATCTCGCCGGTGTGTTCCTTGGGCAGGAACATGTTCACGCCCACCTGGGACAACGAGCAGTCGTGCTTCTTGTGCTCGTAGTACGTGGACTCTTCCTGGATCTTGCCGCGTGCAGGGTGTCCGTAGCACCCTGCACGCCGCCGCGATCACTGACGGCATCCCAGGCGGCGTCATTGCGCCTTCTGCTTCGATGAGACGCGATCCCGGAGCGCGAGACGCTCAGGCGACAGTGCGCCACTGCGATAGGCCAGCTCGACCATCTCTTCGAAGAAGTCGACCTTCGCGGCAGTGCTCAATCCGATCCAGTCCAGCAGTTGGGTCCGCTCAGCATCTTCGAACGTGAAGCCGGCCGGATCAGTCGCGTGCATGGCGCGCGCTCGTTTCTGCATCGAGGATCTGCCGGAGTTTGCCAATGTCTTCAAGGTCGCGGGGCCGACCTGCGCGCTGCTTCATTTCGATGAGGTGCGGGATGGACGCCACCCGCACCGGCAGCCCGTCGAGATCCTTGGTGACGGCCTGCTGCAACAAGTGCTCGAACGCGATGGGCTCGTCGATGAAGACATCGACCGAGCGCAGCGGGTTGGCGGGGTCCCACAGCGGGAAGACCAGCATGTTGCGGGTCTCGCGCCACTCGGCGCGCTTGGCTGGATCGGCGAAGTCGTCGAGTGTCACCGGCAGACGGGGCCGCAGGCCGATACCGGACAGCGAGGCCATGCCCCGCCGCGCGTTATCGGGCGACAGGCCGATGGCCAGGTCGAGGTCGGCCGTGGCCCGCAGGTAGCCGTGCATGATCACAGCCAGGCCACCCACCACGACATAGTCGACCTCGGCATCGGCCAGCGTCTTGAAGATCTCGCGGAGGTTGAAGGCCATCGTGGTGGACCGGCGGGCGGCTACATGTTGCGGCGGTATTCGCCGCCCACATCATAGAGCGCGTGGCTGATCTGGCCGAGGCTGTGGGTTTTCACGGCTTCCATCAGGGCTTCGAAGACGTTGCGGCGTTCGCGGGCGGCGGTTTGGAGGTAGGTGAGGTTTTCGGTTTCTGACGCGTCTGCGCGAAGAGCGCCCTCACCCCGGCCCTCTCCCAGGGGGAGAGGGGGAAGGACGACGGCATTGCGGCCTTCCTGCCAGTTGCGGACGTTCTCGATCTGCTGGCCCTTCTCTTCCTCGGTGCTGCGGATCAGTTCGATCTCGGTGGCGATCTCGCCGGCGTGTTCCTTGGGCAGGAACATGTTCACGCCCACCAGGGGCAAGGAGCCGTCGTGCTTCTTGTGCTCGTAGTACATGGACTCTTCCTGGATCTTGCCGCGCTGGTACATGGTGTCCATGGCGCCCAGCACGCCGCCGCGCTCGCTGATGGCTTCGAACTCCTTGTAGACGGCCTCTTCCACGATGTCGGTGAGGTAGTCGACGGCGAAGCTGCCCTGCCAGGGGTTCTCGATGAAGTTGAGCCCCATTTCCTTGTTGATGATCATCTGGATGGCGACGGCGCGGCGCACGCTTTCTTCCGTCGGCGTGGTGATGGCTTCGTCGTAGGCGTTGGTGTGCAGGCTGTTGCAGTTGTCGAACAGCGCGTAGAGCGCCTGCAGTGTGGTGCGGATGTCGTTGAACTGGATCTCCTGCGCATGCAGGGACCGGCCGCTGGTCTGGATGTGGTACTTCATCATCTGGCTGCGCTCGTTGGCGCCGTAGCGCTCACGCATGGCGCGTGCCCAGATGCGGCGGGCGACGCGGCCGATGACGGTGTATTCCGGGTCCATGCCGTTGGAGAAGAAGAACGACAGGTTGGGCGCGAAGTCGTCCACGCGCATGCCGCGCGCGAGGTAGTACTCGACGATGGTGAAGCCGTTGCTCAGGGTGAAGGCGAGCTGGCTGATCGGGTTCGCGCCGGCTTCGGCGATGTGATAGCCGGAGATGCTGACCGAGTAGAAATTACGGACCTTGCGGTCCACGAAGTACTGCTGGATGTCGCCCATCATCCGCAGCGCGAACTCGGTGCTGAAGATGCAGGTGTTCTGGGCCTGGTCTTCTTTGAGGATGTCGGCCTGCACGGTGCCGCGCACGGTGGCGAGCGTGCGTGCCTTGATCTCGGCGTAGGTGCCCGCGTCCACCATCTGGTCGCCGGAGGCGCCCAGCAGTCCGAGGCCCAGACCGTCATTGGTGGGCGGCAGGTCGCCGTGGTAGCGGGGGCGCTCGCGGCCTTCGAAGAGTTTGGCAAGTTTGGCTTCGGCCTCGTTCCAGCGCGCGTCGTCTGCCTTGAGGTACTTCTCCACCTGCTGGTCGATGGCGCAGTTCATGAACATCGCCAGGATCATCGGCGCGGGGCCGTTGATGGTCATCGACACCGACGTGGTGGGCGCGCACAGGTCGAAGCCGGAATAGAGCTTCTTCATGTCGTCGAGCGTGGGGATGTTGACGCCCGAGTTGCCGATCTTGCCGTAGATGTCCGGGCGCGGCGCCGGGTCTTCGCCGTACAGGGTGACGCTGTCGAAGGCGGTGGACAGGCGCGCGGCCGGCTGGCCGACGGACAGGTAATGGAAGCGGCGGTTGGTGCGCTCGGGCGTGCCCTCGCCCGCGAACATGCGGATCGGGTCTTCGCCGGTGCGGCGGTACGGGTACACGCCGCCGGTGTAGGGATAGCTGCCCGGCAGGTTTTCCTTGCCGAGGAAAGTCAGCAGCTCGCCCCAGGACTTGTAGGTGGGCGCGGCGATCTTGGGGATCTTCTGGTGGCTCAGCGAGTCGCGGTAGTTGTCGACCTTGATCGACTTGTCGCGCACCTGGTACTCGGTGAATTCGTCGGTGATGGATTTCAGGCGCTGCGGCCATTCGCGCAGGAGCTTGAGGGATTCGCTGCTGAGGGTCTGGATGGCGTCGTTGTAGCGCTGGCGCAGGGTGAGGAGGGAGCGGTCGACTCGTTCGTCATTCCCGCGAACGCGGGAATCCAAGGACGTTGCGCTTCCACTGCCTGAACGTCCATGGGCCCCCGCCTCCGCGGGGGTGACGGTGTTGGGGTCAGGCGCGATGCCGGCCTGGACCGGGTCGGCGGGGACTGCGGGGGATGGGCTATCGACGACGGTGGCAAGAGCGCCCTCACCCGCGCCTGCGGCGCGACCTCTCCCGCTTGCGGGAGAGGTGTTCATTCCCTGCTCGGGCGCGATGTCGTCGGAGTGATAGAGATCGAGGGCCTTGGGCAGCTGCGGGTCTTCGAGTTCCTGCAGCGCCTGCCACATGGCCTGGGCGCGGTCGGCGGCTTCGGCCTGGCGCTCGATGTCGGTGTTGATGCGGCGGCCCTGCTCGGCGATCTCGGCGAGGTAACGCACGCGCGCACCGGGGATCAGCACGGTGGCGCGCGGTTCCTTCAGCGAGGTGTCGAGGCGAGGCTGGAAATCGCAACCCACCGCTGTTGTAGGAGCGGCCTTGGCCGCGATGCCCTTGGCATCACCGGTGGAAGCCCCGGTCGCGGCCGAGGCCGCTCCTACACCGGTCTTCTCGCGCAGCAGGCGGCACAGGTTGTCGAACATCCAGGTCACGCCGGGATCGTTGAACTGGCTGGCGATGGTGGGATACACCGGCACGTCGGCATCGGCGGTCTGGAACGCGACGCGGTTGCGCTTCCACTGCTTGCGGATGTCGCGCAGGGCGTCCTCGGCGCCGCGCTTGTCGTATTTGTTGAGCACGATCAGCTCGGCGTAGTCGATCATGTCGATCTTCTCGAGCTGGCTGGCCGCGCCGTAGTCGCTGGTCATCACGTACATCGGGAAATCGACGAGATCGACGATCTCAGAATCCGACTGGCCGATACCGGCGGTTTCCACGATCACCAGGTCGTAGGCGAGGCTCTTGAGGAAGCCGATGCAGTCCTTGAGCACCGCGTTGGTGGCGACGTTCTGGCGGCGGGTGGCCATCGAGCGCATGTAGACGCGATGGCTGCGCAGCGAGTTCATGCGGATGCGATCGCCCAGCAGCGCGCCACCGCTGCGGCGACGCGTGGGATCGACCGAGATCACCGCGATGCGCATCTGCGGGAAGCTGGCGAGGAAGCGGTTGAGCAGTTCGTCGGTGACCGAGGACTTGCCAGCGCCGCCGGTGCCGGTGATGCCGATGACGGGTGTGGTCAGGGGCGGCTCGGCACTGGGGGCCAGGGATTTGGGGGAACGGCTTGCCCAGCCCTTGCGCATGAGGGTGAGTTCGGACTCGGAATAGACGCCGTCCTCGAGCGCGCTGAGGACCCGGCCGATGCCGATTTCGTCTTCGATGTCGGGTGTCTGCTCCAGCGCATCGCGACCCCCGGCCGCCGCATCCCGGGCGCCGCCTGCGCGGCTCACCACGTCTTCGATCATCTCCACCAGGCCCATCTTCATGCCGTCGTTGGGGTGGTAGATGCGCTCGACGCCGTAGCCCTGCAGCTCGCGGATTTCCTCGGGGGTGATCGTGCCGCCACCGCCGCCGAACACGCGGATATGGCCGGCGCCCTTCTCTTTCAGCATGTCGACCATGTACTTGAAGTACTCGACATGACCGCCCTGATAGCTCGACAGCGCGATGGCGTCGGCGTCTTCCTGCAGCGCGGCGCGCACCACGTCTTCGACGCTGCGGTTGTGGCCGAGGTGGATGACTTCCGCGCCCTGCGACTGGATGAGGCGACGCATGATGTTGATGGCGGCGTCGTGGCCATCGAACAGGCTGGCGGCAGTGACGAAGCGCAGCGGCGAGGCGTCGAACTGGGCGGCGGTGGCGGTGGAATCGATCTGGCTGGCCGGCGTGCTCATGGCGCGCTCCTGCGGGGACAAAAGATGCGTCGATTGTAGCGGTGGGCGCGTAGCTGTTTCGGATGAAAATATGCTGCGGTGCGGCAGATTTCGGGTTCGCGGGTGTGGGTTTGGTTGTGTCGAGGCGGAGAGCGAAGTCGCTGGGCCCCGGCGTGCGCCGGGGCGACGGCTTCGTTCGATCGATGCGCGACCTGGACGTTACCGAGCGCGGTGCGGTCAAAGTTGAAGATCACAATGGGCCCCAGCGTGCGCTGGGGCGACGGCGGGAAATCGGCAGCGTACTTCCGTCATCCCAGCGGCTTTCAACAGACGTATGTCTGGATCAAGCTGGAAAAGCTCTTCAACAGCCGAACGGCTTGTCATCCATTTTGATTTTCGTCACTTCGCTCGACGAAAGATTGGAAGCGAAGGCCTATGAGCCCCGTCGCCCCGGCGGAGGCCGGGGCCCAGCGACTTCCGCACGGACGTCGAGCGCTGACGCCACCCTTGCCTTCCCTCGACACCATCGCGCGCAGCATCCAACCCCACACAGCAGCCCCGCCGCTCATGACCCCACTCGACAAGCCCCTCAAGCGCGAAGTCCGCATCGGCGAACACGCCTATTCGCTGACCATCGACCCCGACGGCCTGATGCTGGTCCCCAAGGGCAAGCGCAAGGGCCTCGAACTGCGCTGGACCGATCTGGTCAGCGGGGATGCGGCACTGGCGACGGCGTTGCAGGCATCGCTTGAAACGCCTTGAGGAGCGCTACGCGGATGCGGCAAGCGATCGCGCGCGAGCGCGCTCCTACAGGTCGGACCTGTTGGTCGACCGATCCGCGCCTTCTTTGTAGGAGCGCGCTCGCGCGCGAAGCTGTTGCGCGGCGGGGTATCACTGCGGGTTCCGGTCCAGGCCGCGCAGCGGCAGGTGGCGAACGGCAGAGCCATGCCGATGGCGTGCGGGCAGCGCATGCGTCACGCGATGCGGCAGAGCGGTCGCGCGCGAGCGCGCTCCTACAGGGCGGACCTGTTGTGCCGTCTTTGTAGGAGCGCGCTCGCGCGCGAATCAACACACCCCGAACGGCAGCGCGCCGGTGGAGACCACGCGCTGGCCGACGGTGTCGCCCTGCAGGAAGGCGATCGCATCGGCGACGACGGCGGCATCGTTGGCGATGCGGTGATGGCCCAGGCCGGTGGTGCTGAGCAGGTGCGCCTGGGGCCAGTAGCGCGCGTAGCGTTCGCCTTCGGCCCAGGGCACGTCACGGTCTTCGAGGTCGTGCACCACCAGCGCCGGGCGGGCGATGCGCGGGGCGGTGGAGTGGGCCTGCAGGTCGGCGACGGACTGGGCGGTCACGGCTTCGTAGTCGTCGAAGATCCGCCGGGTCAGGTGCTGGGCCAGGCCGATGACGCCGGCGAAGCGACGGGCGGCGTCGACGGGATCGGCGGCGGGTGCCAGCAGGATCGCCCGCTCGGCCTGCAGGCCACGGCTGAGCGCGATGGCCACGGCCGCGCCGCCCAGCGAATGTCCGATCACGCCCGCGAGCGGGCCCAGGTGCGCGGCCACGGCCTGCACGCCCGCGACGAACATCGGCAGGTTGGCGCGACGGCCGCTGCTGCGGCCATGCGCCGTCTGGTCGAACGCGACGACCGCATAGCCGGCGCGCTGCAGCGGCGCCACCCACGGCAGGAAACGCAGGCCGTAACTGGACCAGCCGTGGGCCAGCAGCACGCAGGGTTGGGTGTCCGGATCGCCCCAGGTGTAAACGGTCAGCTGCTCGCGACCGAGCGGCAGGCGATGGATGCGCGCGCTGTTGACGTCCACATTGCGGGCCCGCTCGCGCGAGGCCGACATGGGCGTGCCGAACAGATCGAACGCGCGGTGCAGCGTGCCCGTCGGGGCCAGCCAGCTGCCCAACCGGAAGCGCCAGCGCAGCAGCGCGAGCCCGGCATGTTTTCGAACGGTCGTGCTATTTGAGGACGCGGCGGCGGAGGCCATGGCGGGTTCCAGGGATCAGGCGGTGGGAGACGGGTTCGACGCGGACCCGGACGCGGGCCCCGTGCCCGCGCCATAAGACGCGAGCAACCGGTCCAGCGAACGCAGCGCGAGCTGGCGCGCGTGGTCGGGGTCGTACAGGCGGGCGGTGTGCAGCCCTTCGGTGATGGCGAAGATCTCGAAGGCGAGCAGCATGGGATCGGTCGACGGGGCCAGCTCGCCGGCGTCGACGCACATACCGACGGCCTTCGCCAACTGCTGGCGCCAGTGCTGCAGCCAGCGCACGGTGCGCTCGCGCAGCGCGCCCGGACGTGCGTCGTATTCGTTGGCCGCGCCGAGCATCACGCAGCCGTCGGGGTTGTCCAGCACCCACTGGAACCAGCCCTCGGCGATCGCGCGCAGGCGCGGCAGGCCGCGCGGCCGGGCCAGCGCCGGCGCCACGACGACCTCTGCGAAGCGTTCCGCGGTCCAGTCGAGCACGCTGAGCTGCAGGTCCTCGCGCGAGCCAAAATGGGCGAACACCCCGCTCTTGGACATGCCGGCGGCACCGGCCAGATCGCCGATCGACAGGCCTTCCAGCCCCTGGCGCGAGGCGATGGCGTAGGCGCGCTCGACGATCATCTCGCGGGTCGCGCTGCCTTTGCTGGTGGCGGGCACAGGGGTCATGCCGGGATAAATAGCACGAACGTTCGTATTTTCAAATCCGGCCGTTCGGGCCTTATGGAAGGTCTGAACAATTCCGCGTTTGGCCGTCATTCCCGCGAAGGCGGGAATCCAGCGTCTTTGGTTTTCAAAGGCTTGAAGTCACTGGATCCCCGCCTGACCGGACATGCGTCCGTTGAAAGCCGCGGGGATGACGGCAGTTATTCAGAGCCTCCTTAGTCCGCCCCGCAGGCCGGCGTGGCCCATTCGGGCTCCCTGCATGCGCCTCCGCCATCACCCCGCGTCGCACCCGACGGGTGCTTTCAGCGCCTCGCACAGGCGCGGTCGTGGAACCGGGACTTGGGTGATGGCTGCAACCGGTACCGCATTCGCCGCTGCAGTGAGGCTGGCCGGACGTCAGGCTCAACGCCCCGACGGGGTATCCAGTGCCTCGCGCAGGCGCAGGCGACAGTCCTCCAGTCCGGATTCCGGGCGGTGAATCCGCACCTTCCTCGTCGCCCCGGCGCAGGCCGGGGCCCAGCGACTTCGCTTCCAGATCGAGACATCGAGACAACTCACCCCCGCCCCACCGGATCCAAAGCCTCCCTCAACCGCGCCCGGCAATCCGCCAAGCCCGATTCCGAGCGGTGAATCCGCACTGGCGCGGTGGTGCTGCGCTCGCCGAGAATCCGACACAGCGTGGCCTGCAGCGTCGCTGCGTCGTCGTCGAAGCCGCCATGGCTCGTCGCCGCGCTGCCATCCGCGGCATGCGCGGGATCGCCCTGCACCGGTGCCTGGATCCAGTCCAGCTTGCCGGTCGCCAGCAGGTCGCGGATGGCGCCGTTGGATTCGATGAAGCGCGCCATGCCCAGCAGCGGTGTGCCGTTGCGATGCTCGCGGCGCACCCAGCTGCGGGCGCGCTCTTCGAAGGCGTGGGCGACGAGGTACAGCAGCGACTTGTTGTAGACGCGGGCGCAGTGGTCGTCCTGTTCGGCGCGGTCGCTCAGGGTGAACAGGCCGGCGTGCGCGATCTGCCCGGCGGCCAGCGCGGGCGCGAAGCTCTGCTCGAACAACGCCATCGTCATCGCCGGCGCCCACAGATTGAGGCTGGCGATGCGCTGGCCGATGCCCTGCATGCTGGCGGCCGGGCCCGTGGACACGAGTCCGTCGGCGGTGATCAGCTGCGCCAGCGGTGCGAGCAGGATCGAACCGGCGCTGTGGCCGACGAGATGCAGTTCGACGTCCGGATCGGCCTGCATCCATTCGCCGAGCAGGCGCGCGACCTGCGCGGCGCCGCCGGCTTCGGTGAGCTGGTCGCCGTTGCGGACGACGGCGGTCGTCGCGAGCAGCGCGTTCTCCTTCATCTCGTTCCACATCGCCTTGCCGCCCAGCGCGCGCGCCAGCGGTTCGATGGTGTCGTCGATGCGATCGAGCAGCACGCCCTTGGCCGTGTCCATCAGGCCTTCCGTGCGCGGGCGCACGGCGTCGCGCAGGATGTTGCCGAGCGTGCTCCAGAAATCGGTCTTCCACACGAAGCACAGCGGGTAGATCTGCTGCGGCAGCATCAGCTCGCGCAGATCGGCGACACGCTGGATCGCGGCCTGTTCCGGCACAAGTCCGCCGTGGGCGTAGAGCATCACGCGCTTTTTCGGCCAGTCGCGGGTGATGCGTGGCAGGTCTTCGCGGATGAGATTGCGCACCGCGTCCTGGCCGGTGCCGAAGCGCCCGCTGGTGCGCAGGCGGCCGTCGTTGCCGAGGCTGACGATGTGCGGGCGCAGGTCGGCCTGCGAGTAGCCGTTCGATTGGCGCGCCAATGCCGAATTGCTGGCGGCCACGGCCTGCACGCGCTGCAGGCGCACCGGCACGGCGAGCCGCGCCACCCAGACATCTGTACCGCGCTGCAGCCATTCGTCGTAGCTGATCCAGCCGAAGCCGCGCTTGCCCCAGCCCGTGCCCCAGGAGTTCTGGATCCAGAATCCATCGCGGTCGTAGCCGACGATGGCGAACGCGTGGTAGCCCGCGATCGGCTGTTCAGTCCATTCGATGACGCCCGACGTCGGCGGCGCCATCCAGTCGGCGTGCACGGCGGCCGAGGCGTAGAGCACGCCCACTTCGGCGAACGCGGCGTGCATCGCCACCAGATCCTTGTGGTTGACGCGGTAGTAGGCGCCCAGCGGATGTTCCTGCGCGGCGCGCGCGCGTTCCTCGGTGTAAACCTCGTGCAGCGGGTCGGTGGTCTCGGGCCAGCAGTCCTCGGCGCAGACGCCGTGGCGGTGCCAGCCCTTCATCGCGCCGCGGCAGCTGGAGCCGTCGTAGTCCTCGCCTTCCCACTCGTCGTAGCGGCGGGCCATGTCGTAGAGCATGCGTGTGCTCATGCGCTCGGTGACCGGGTCGGGCCGTCGGCGGCGTAGCAGGGTATGCGCGACGGTCGCCAGGCCGTAGGCGGTGCAGGCGCCCTCCTCGCCCTGGTCGAGCACCGGCACGCGCAACGCGATGAAGCGCGAGAGCGGCATTTCGCTGGGCACGTCGACCAGGGTGGGTTCGAACATGCGGTCGCGGAAATCCGCGGTGTCGGGGCGTGCGTCGAGCAGCCGCTGGGTGGTCGCCTTGCGCGCAACGCGGCGCGTGGTCTTTCGGGTCGCCATGAAGCCTCCGTGGTGCGCATATCGAACGCGCCCGGGCCTGCCGGGCGGACAACGACGGATCCCCCGCCGCAGTGTGCAACGGATCGATGACGGTCGCGATATGGCCCAAGGCGCGCGCGGCCGGTCGCAGGCGCCGCGACGGTGGGTCATTTCCGCGAAAGCGGATGTGGTTTCCAACAGCCGAATGGCTGGTCAATCCATGGGCGCTCGACCCGATCGCGCAAACGTCCTTGGATTCCCGCCTTCGCGGGAATGACGACGGGTCAATCCATGGACTCTCGACCCGATCGCGCAAACGTCCCTGGATGACCAGCCCTCCGGGCTGTTGAAGAGCGCTTCCCGCCTTCGCGGGAATGACGATTTGTTGGTTGGGATAACACCTGCATCCGCGTTCTGCGATGCTTGTGCGGATGACCACCGGCCTGCGCCCATGAAGAAACGCGTCAAAAAAATTGTCGGCTGGAGCCTGTTCACGCTGCTGGTGATGGCGGTCAGCAGCATCTTCGTGGCCGACCACCTGCTGCCGCCGGCCAGCGGCGTGCCCAGTCATGTGCTGCCACTGGCCGACGACGCCACGGCGCTCGACCGCGAACTGGTGCCACTGCTGGCACGCCATGACGGCAAGACCGGCGCGATCATGCTGCCCGACGGCGTGGACGCCTACGCCGCGCGTGCGATTTCCGCGCGCCAGGCCGGCCGCAGCCTCGACCTGCAGTACTACATCTGGCACGACGATCTGACCGGGCGGATGCTCGCGCACGAGGCCTGGATGGCCGCCGAGCGCGGCGTGCGCGTGCGGATCCTGCTCGACGACATGGGCATCGGCAAGATGGACGACACCCTGCTGGCGATGGACTCGCACGCCAATATCGAGCTGCGCGTCTACAACCCGTTCCGCAACCGCACCGGCGTGATGCGTCTGCTGGAGATGGTGCAGCGCGCCTGGGGCGTGAACCACCGCATGCACAACAAGGCGTGGATCGCCGACGGCCGCGTGGCGGTGGTGGGCGGTCGCAACATCGGCGTGGAGTACTTTAGCGCGGCCGAGGAATTCAACTTCCACGATCTCGACATGGTGCTGTTCGGCCCGGCAGTGGCCGATGCCAACGCGATCTTCGATGACTTCTGGAACAGTGAGGCGGCGGTGCCGATCGAGGCACTGAACCGCAAGTCGAAATCGACGATCCGCGCCGTGCTGGCGCAAATCCAGGAGGAATCGCGCAGCGACGAGGCGCAGCGCTATCTGGAGGCGATGGAGCTGTCGCCGAGCGTGCGCGGCTACTTCTCGCAAGGGCTGACGCCAATCTGGAGCGAGCACATCCGCATCCTGTCCGACCCGCCGATCAAATGGCGCGGCGACGACCGCGAGGACTGGCTGGTCGAGCGCCTAGTCGGCGACATCGTGGACGCCGAGCGCTCGGCGCTGCTGATCTCGCCCTACTTCGTGCCCGGCGTGCAGGGCACCAGCGGACTGGTCCACCTGGCGCAACGCGGCGTGCATGTGGCGGTGGTGACCAATTCGCTGGCGGCGAACGACGTGGTTGCGGTGCATGGCGGTTACGTTCGGTATCGCACGACGCTGCTCGAAGGCGGCGTGCACCTGTTCGAAGCCCGCAGCCGCGCGGAGGCGAAGGCCGCCAGCAGCCTGTTCGGCAGCAGCGGCGCCAGCCTGCACACCAAGGCGATCCTGGTCGACGGCCGACGCGGCTTCGTCGGCTCGTTCAACCTCGATCCGCGCTCGGCGAATCTCAACACCGAAATGGGCGTGCTGTTCGACGACCCCGCGCTGGGCGCTGCGCTGTTCGAGGAATACAGACACCTCACCGCACCGGGCATGAGCTATTGGGTGTACCTCAACAGCGATGGCGACACCCGCTGGCTCGACCGCACCGAAGACCCGCCGGCGCCACTGAAACTCGAGCCCGACAGTACCCGCCTGCAGCGCGTAAGCGCGAATGTCGTGCGCTGGCTGCCGGTGGAGTCGCAGCTGTAAGGTCGCATTGCCGCTCGAAGCCCTCCCCCGCTCGCGGGGGAGGGTTGGGTGGGGGCGAACCGTCAGGCTGTGCGAGGCGCGAACCAGGCGAGTCGGAAGGGCCTCGCTTTTTTGAGCTCGTCATCCCGGCGAAGGCCGGAAGTGCTTCACAACAGCGCTTAATGCTGGTCATCCAGCGAATTGAGGGCCGGTAGCGGAGCAGCAACGCCATGTGCGTGATTGAGGCGGCAAGCCTGCTGACAGGTTCGCGATCTCGGCCGACTGGAAGTCGCTGGATCCCGGCCTTCGCCGGGATGACGGCTTCTGGCTTATCGCGACCCAGACGACTTGGAGGTCGGCCAGCTCTTCACAGAGAGCCGAGCGAACAACGCCAAACCACCCCAACCGCTTGATCCTGAAGCCCTTCGGACCCGGAAGTTGCACCTTCAACCAATTCACAGGGCAGGGGCGTAAAATGGCCGGCTACCCCACACCCCGCGGCCCTGCCGGACCGATCCGGTCGCCAAGACGGACCCGCACAGCCCCCACGCCGCCTCCTGCCACCAGACGTCGGGCCTACCGCCCGTGACGGAGTTTTGAATGATTTTCGAGCACCTCGACACCTACGGCCACGAGCAGGTCGTGTTCTGCCACAACAAGGACGTGGGTCTGAAGGCGATCATCGCGATCCACAACACCGTGCTGGGTCCGGCGCTGGGCGGCACCCGCATGTGGCCGTACGACTCCGAGCAGGACGCGCTCAACGATGTGCTGCGCCTGTCGCGTGGCATGACGTACAAGAACGCGGTCGCCGGCCTGAATCTCGGTGGCGGCAAGGCGGTGATCATCGGTGATCCGGCGTCCGACAAGTCGGAAGGCCTGTTCCGCGCGTTCGGCCAGTTCGTCGAGTCGCTGGGCGGCCGCTACATCACCGCCGAGGACGTGGGCATCGACGTCAACGACATGGAACTGGTGTATCGCGAAACCCAGTTCGTCACCGGCGTGCACCAGGTCCACGGCGGCTCGGGTGACCCTTCGCCGTTCACCGCCTACGGCACGATGCAGGGCCTGCTCGCCGCGCTGAACCGCAAGTTCGGCAACGAGGACGTGGGCAACTACAGCTACGCCGTGCAGGGCCTGGGCCATGTCGGCATCGAGTTCGTGAAGCTGCTCGCCGAGCGCGGTGCGAAAGTGTTCGTCACCGACATCAACAAGGATCGCGTGGCACGCGCGGTGGACGAGTACGGCGCCGAAGCCGTGGGTCTGGACGAGATCTACGACGTCAACGCCGATGTCTATTCGCCGTGCGCGCTCGGCGGTACGGTCAACGAGCAGACGTTGCCGCGCCTGAAGGCCAAGATCATCTGCGGCGCGGCGAACAACCAGCTCGTCAACAACGCGATCGGTGACGAGGTCGAGAAGCGCGGCATCCTCTACGCACCCGACTACGCGGTCAACGCAGGCGGTGTGATGAACATCTCGCTGGAAATCGACGGCTACAACCGCGAACGCGCGATGCGGATGATGCGCACGATCTATCACAACCTCACGCGCATCTTCGAGATCTCCGAACGCGAGGGCGTGCCGACCTACATGGCCGCCGACCGCCTCGCCGAGGAGCGCATCCAGACCATGGGCAAGCTGAAGCTGCCGCTCGGCCGCGCCCAGCCGCGCTTCCAGGGCCGCGTGCGCGGCGGCTGATCCGGCCGTCTCGTAAGTGTCACGAAAACGCCACCTTCGGGTGGCGTTTTTGCTTGCGCGCGGCGCGTTGCTTAACGGTTGCGGAGCCCCGCACCGGGCCCACCGCCACTGCCGGATCGCAGGTGTAGGCTGGCCGCCCCGACGTCTCCCGACGCCCTCCCCCAGGAGATTCCAATGCCCCGTCTGACCCGCACCCGCACCCTCGTCCTCGCCATGGCCGCCCTGCTCGCCCCGACGTTTGCCGTCGCCCAGCAGTACGACTACGAGCGGCAGGACACCTGGCAGTACCCGGCGTCGCTGGGCCAGTCCCCGATCGACATCCAGCGCGCGGTGGCCACCGAAGGCGACATGGAAGAAGCCCAGGCGATCGAACTGCGCGACACCCAAGCCGCGCTGCGCGTGGTCGACAATGGCCACGCGGTGGAAGTGGAAGCACATGGCCCGGACGCGCTGATCCGCGGACGCCATTTCGAGCTGATGCAGTTCCATTTCCACGCCGCCAGCGAACACACCATCGACGGCGAATCGTTCCCGCTCGAAGGCCACTTCGTGTTCAAGGCGAAGGACGGCCGCCTGGCCGTGGTCGGCGTGATGTACCGCGAGGGCGAGCCCAACAAGCTGGCCGGCGAAGTGCTCCAGGCGCTGGGCGGCGCGCACGAGGGCGAGATTGAAAGCGAGGACATCGCGATCATGCTGCCGCGCGACAAGAGCTATCACCACTATCTCGGGTCGCTGACCACGCCGCCGCTGACCGAGAACGTCGAGTGGTACGTGCTGGACAACCCGGTGACGCTGTCGGCAGAACAGATCGCCGGCTTCAACGCCCGCTACAGCCACAACAACCGCAAGGTCCAACCGCTCAACGAACGCCCGCTGATCCATTACGCGGCGCATTGATTGCGAGCTTATTTGTAGGAGCGCGCTTGCGCGCGATCAGTCCTGGCTGGGAACATCGCCCGCACGCGCACTCGTGCGGGCTCGACCGTTTTCTCCATCGAGCCAAACCGCATCCCAGACACGCATTGATCGCGAGCTTGTCTGTAGGAGCGCGCTTGCGCGCGATCAGTCCTGGCTGGGAACAATGCCCGCCCGCGCACTCGTGCGGGCGCGGGCGTTTTCCCCATCAAGCCAAACCGCATCCCAGAACGGATAGTCGGCAAGCGACCGGCTCAGCCCTGCCCGCAGCGGATTGGCGACGACGTAGCGCGCCGCGGCATGCAGGTCCTCATCGCGCCGCATCGCACGGTCGTGAAACGCCCTTGCCCATATGGGACGCGTGTTCCCCCAGCTGTGATGCAAATTGCGACTGACAGCCGACTTCATCCGCGCCACAACCCGCTCTAATGATTCGTTGCCCAGCTGCAACAACCAGTGCGCGTGGTCGGGCATCAGCACCCAAGCCAAGAGTTTCGAATCCCCTGCAGCACGCGGGCTCGTGAAGGCGCAGCACGCTGCTCGCGCATTGTCAAAATCAGCGAATAACTTGCGCCGTTTCCAGGTGGAAGCGGTGACGAGGTAAGGCCGATCGGCTTCAGACCGTCGGCCGACACGCAGTGCACGATGACCCCGGCTTTCGACTGGACAAGGCATGCCTCCATTTTCGGACGCTCACTACCTCGAAGCCACAGGGGATCAACCCGAGGCCCTGTAGGTGACACCGCGTGACGCTGTTCTCTCGATAGCGCATTTCGCGCGCGAGCGCGCTCCTACAGAAAAAAGGCTGCTTGTGAGCAGCCTTTTTCAAGGGGATTGCTGGCAGATCAGAACCCGACCGCAACCCGCATCGATGCCATGCGATCACTGCCGCGCGGCCCGAAGCGCTGGTCGACGCCCAGCATCATCCGCGCGCGCGGCGTCAGCCAGGATTCGAACCCCACGCCCACGAGACCGCCCGAACGCGCGGGCGCAAAGCCGGCGATCGGTGCCCATGCCTCGACCCCGGTGAAGCTGGCCTGCAGGTCGAACCCGCTCGACGACAGCGTCTGCTGCCATTCGCCATAACCGTGCAGCGAGAATCCCGGCGCATCCCAGCGCGCGCGAAGGCCGGCGATGGCCTGGCTGCGTTCGACATCCCAGCCTGCAGTGCGCAGGCCAAAGCCGTCGCCGCCGCGTTCGTCGAAGCCGTCGCTGCGCAGACGCACCTGCTCGGCGCCGACATACGGGCCGAACGCCGTCGTGCCGACGCGCCACTGATGGCCGGCCTCGACCGCCGCCTGCGTGTAATTGCCGGCGTAGCGCGTCGACACACCCTGCCAGTCCGCGCCCGCGAACAGCTGCCGCTGCATGTCACGATCGAAGCGGCCGCTGCCGAGCTGCGCCATGACGTAGCTGTCGCCGAAGCTGCGCGCCAGATAGGCCTGCGCCTGGGTCTGCCGGTCTCGATTGCGGTCACCGCGGGCCTCGGAGATGCCATCGCCTCGCAGTTCGCCGAAGGCGAAGCCGGCCACCAGTCCGTTGCCCAGCAGATGATCGCGGCCGATGCTCCAGCCGTCGACGCTGAAACCATCGCGCGCGAATCCGCCGCTGCCGCCCTGCCCCAGCGATTCCCGCCACACGCCGGCAGACGCATCGCGCGCCGCCAATGCGCCCACCCGGGATGCGACCGCGCGTCGGCCCATGTCGACGTTGTCGAATGTCGCCGTCAGCGCCGCCGCATGCTGCGCGCCCGACAGGCTCTCGAGCGCGGCGACCGCGGCCGCTTCGCTCTGGATGCCCTGGAATTCGCCAGCCACCCGGACGAAGCCGTCAGCGATGGCGCCGCCGCCCACCGACGACTGGCCATCGACCTGTGCGAACGCCCCTTCCACCCGTTCGGCCGCGCCCATCGACTGCGCGGTGATTCCGCTCATCGAGGCTGCCGCGGCCGTCACGTTGAGCCGGATCACATCGATCCAGGCGAGGTTGGTGTCGTAGCGCAGGTTGCCTTCGAGGAAAACGCCCGGTCCGCTGGTGAGGCTGCCGAACACGCCGGTCACGCCGCCAGCGGCTTCGACGACGTTCTCGCGGCGCTGGGTCGTATACCCGCTGATGACGCCGGTGACCTGCAGTTCGCCTGCGAGGCTGGCGCTACCGCTCACCTGCAACGGCGCGCCCATCTGCCACGCGAGACGGCCCGCAGACCCTTGCTGGAAGTTGCCGGCGATGGTCCGCGCCGGTGTGTTGCCGGTCACCGCAAACGTGCCGTTGTTGACGAGGTTGCCGCCCACGCGCGCGCCGGCGAACTGCAGCACCGCGCCAGACATGACCGTCGCCGGCCCCGGGATCGACGACGCGAACGCGAGCGTGCCGCCCTCGGCGCGCGTGGCACCGCCGTACGTGGACGTGCCCGTGATCTGCAGCGTGCCGCCGCCGCGCTTGATCAAGCCGCCTGCACCGCTGATGTCGTTGGCCCAGGTCGACGTGCCGCTGTTGAAGTTCGCGGTCACATCGCCCCAGTCGAACTTCGCCGGCCCGCGGACGGCCTTGCCGACGTTGAGCACGCCGTAGCCGAACACCGCGTCCACACCGGGCGCACCGATGTCGGTCGCGGTGCCCAGGATGGTCTGGCGCACCAGGTCGTTGTCGAAGTACGGGAACGCTTCCCAGACCAGCGCGGCGGCGCCCGAGACCAGCGGCGCGGCTAAGGAGGTGCCGCTGTAGCGGTAGTAGGTCGGCGCGTCGGGGGCATCGTCGGTGTCGGTGACGATCACCGTGCCGGGCGCAACCAGGCAGTAGCGCATCGCGACGCCGCAGGCGTTCGAGTAACTCGCGAGCGTGGTGGTGCTGTTCTCGGCCAGCGCGGACACGGTGAGCCAGCCGCGCTCCAGATCCGCCGCCGGCGTGCTCCCGTTGGTGCCGGCCTTGCTCGGCAGCGCTGCGGTGTCCGACGGATTCGCGAAACTGGAATTGCCTGACGCGAACACCACCAGGCCGCCGTGATCGATCACGAACGGGCGGTACTCGCTCGCAATCTGCGCGGTGACGCTCAGGTCGGTCCAGTACAGACCGCCCCAGGAGTTGTTCATCACCTTGACGTTGCGGTTGATCAGATCACGGTGGATCGCCGTCAGACCCAAGGGGCCGTCGATCTCGTTGCCCCCACCGGTGCCGTCGTCTTCGGGTGGCTTGTCGCTGATGATCCGGGCGGACACGATCTCCGCGTTCTGGGCCACGCCGCCTGGCCAGGTGCCGAACGGACGCCCGGCCGCAGCCTGTGCGACCGCGGTGCCATGGCCGACGACATCGTCGACCGTGAGGTTGTTGCCCGACGATCCGATGTAGGTCAGGTTCGCGATCACCCGGTCGCGCAACGCCGGATGGTTGCGGTTGATGCCGCTGTCGAGGAAGCCGATGCGCACGCCGCGTCCGGTCAATCCGGCCTCGTGCGCGGCAAAGGTATTGGTGTCGGCGAGATGCCGGCTGTAAGCGGGATTGGGTGGCTGGACGACCGTCGGCGGCGGTGTCGTCGGTGGGGGCGCCAGTGGTGGCGGTGGCGTCGGCATCACCAGTCCGCCGCCGGAACCGCCTCCGCCACAGGCGGCGAGGGCCGTGCCCAGCGCGCAGGCCAGCACCGTACGTGGAATACCCCGCGCGCCGCTGCGCACGCTCATCGCTCTCGACATCATGTCTGCCCTCTTCGATGCGGACGCACGCCGTCCACCTGCACCCCTGTCGCCGCATCTATACCCGCAATCGCGGGCCGGTGCCATCGGCGCGGTTCCAGTTCCGCGGACGCATCCGCACACGCAGGCGCCGGGTGCGATAATCGGCGGACATGCAGTTCACCTAATTGGAGTCACCTCCCCATGACTGACATCGTCATCGTCGGCGCCAAGCGCACCGCCATTGGTTCCATGCTCGGCCAGTTCACCGGCGTTCCCACGACGACCCTCGGCGCGACCGCGATCACCGCCGCGCTCGAACACGCCGGCGTGTCGCCCGACCTCATCGACGAGGCCATCATCGGCTGCGTGCTGCCGGCCGGTCTGGGCCAGGCGCCTGCGCGCCAGGCATCGCGCGCGGCGGGGATTCCCGACAAGGCCGGCTGTGTGACCATCAACAAGGTCTGCGGCTCGGGCATGCAGGCCGTGATGTTCGGCCACGACCTGATCAAGGCCGGCACCGCGAAGTTCGTCGTCGCCGGCGGCATGGAGTCGATGACCAACGCGCCGCACCTGCTCAACGGCTCGCGTACCGGCATCCGCTACGGCAGCGCCGAAATGCTCGACCACATGGCGTGGGACGGCCTGACCAATCCCGACGACGGCAAGTCGATGGGCGTGTTCGGTGATGTCGCCAGCCACAAGTACGGCTTCACCCGCGAGGATCTCGACGCCTACGCCGTCGAAAGCGCCACCCGGGCGAAGAAGGCCATTGAAAGCGGCGCATTCAAGAACGAAATCGCGCCGGTGACGGTCAAGACCCGCAAGGGCGAGGCGACGTTCGACACCGACGAGGCGCCCGGCAAGATCCAGGTCGAGAAGATCCCGACCCTGCGCGCGGCCTTCGGCAAGGACGGCGTGCTGACCGCGGCCAGTTCCTCGAGCATCTCCGACGGCGCCGCGGCGCTGGTGCTGACCTCGTCCGACGAAGCCGCCGCGCACGGCCTCACGCCGCTGGCGCGCATCGTCGCCCACGCGCGTCATTCGCAGGCCCCCGAGTGGTTCACGACCGCGCCGGTGACCGCGATCCAGAACGTGCTGGACAAGGCGGGCTGGAAGATCGAGGACGTCGATCTGTTCGAAGTCAACGAAGCGTTCGCCAATGTCGCGATGGCGCCGATGAAGGATCTCGGCATCCCGCACGACCGGCTCAATGTGAATGGGGGCGCACTGGCACTCGGCCATCCCATCGGCGCGAGCGGTGCGCGCTTGATTGTCACGCTGATTCACGCGCTCAAAGCGCGCGGCCTGAAGCGCGGTATTGCCACGCTTTGCATTGGTGGTGGCGAAGCGACCGCAATTGCCGTGCAAATGGCGTGAACTTCGGATAACGTGTTTTTTACGAAAAAACCACGCACGTCCCGCTTGACACCCGTCAGAGGCTTGTCATCATGTCGGCGGCGCGCATTCAAGCGCGTTGCCCACACTTTCAGACGAGGAAGAAACAATGACGATCAATAAGGCTCTGCTTGCCCTGGCTCTGGGTATGGCGCTGGCTGCTTGCAGCAACGCCGACCAGGCCAACAGCTCGGCTGAAGGCGCTGCTGACGCCGCTGCCGACGCACAGGCTGCTGCGAACGAGACGCAGGATCCGGCCGTTGCCGGTACCGCGCAGGCTGCTGCCGACGACGCCGCTGCCGCTGCTGACGCCGCTGCCGACGCTGCTGCCCAGGCCGCCGCTGCCGGTACGGACGACGCCGCCGAGCACGCTGCTGACGCCGCTGACCATGCAGAGACCAAGGCTGAAGACGCCGCGGACGCTGCTGAAGAAGTGACGCCGTAATTTGCTTCGATGGCCTTCGGCCATCTGTAGTGAATTCGAAGGCCGCCGGGTTCTCCCGGCGGCCTTTTTCATGCGCAACGTACTCGCCTACCACGAGGGAGTAGATGGCGCTTCAGTGCGTCGCCCGCCAACAACGACGCTCTTTGCGCAGCCCTCACACCCGCGCATTCAATCTTCGCGCCGTCCTCATCCACACAGGAAACACGCCATGCATTTCAAGCCGATGACCGCAATCGCCGCCGCATCGCTGCTGGCCCTGGCCGCGTGCAGCAACTCCAACGATGCCGAGCGTGAGCGTGCCGAAGCCGCCGCTGCCACCGAGAGCGCCGGTCAGGCGATCTCCGATGCCGCGTCCGCCACCGCCGATGCCGCACGGGCCACAGCCGACGCTGCAGCCCAGCAGACCCGTGTCGCCGCCCAGGATGCCGAAGTCGCCGCACGGGACGCCGCACGCCGTGCGGACGCTGCCGCCGACGAAGCCGCACGGGCCACGGGCCAGGCGACGCAGGAAGCAGGCCAGGCGATCGAGAACGCAGGTGAACGCGTCGAAGAGCGCGCCGATCGCTGATCGCCTCTACCCAGGCCATCGAAAGCCCGCCTGATGGCGGGCTTTCTGTTTGGGCCATCTACAGACTTGAAACTGCGCTCCGGTTTCGACGCAACGGAATCGTGTGCCGACCGGCCTGCTACGCGGGCCGGGAGCCTGGATCAGCGACCGCACATCGCACATCGCACATCTGACACTGTCGAACGCAGCGCATACCTAGCCGCGCATCTGTCGCGGCAGCTGCGCCCAATGCTAGTGCTTCGAAGGCTGCGCGGTAGCGGCCATCGATCCGTGACATCACCGGGTAATCCCACAAGCACGCGCGGGACATCTCGCGTAACGCTTCTTGAACATGCGGCAAGTGCTTGCCCTGTCTCGGATCTGCCCCAACGGTCACAGTTGGATGTCGTCGTTTGCGTGCTAGGCTCGGGGTCCGCGTTTGCCCACCGCGGCGGCGTGGAAATACCCTTTCGAGCGGTGGTTTCCGCTCTCCTGTCCATTTCCGAGGTAAAGCGCGACATGGCCATTTTCCAGCAGTCCGGCACCGTCAAGAAAGATTCCTCCGCGTTCGGTGCCGACGCTCCGCCGCCGCCCGCTCCGGCACGCGAAACACCCCCGCCCGCGGTTGCGGACTTCCAGACCGCGACACCGCCGGCGTCCACCGCGCCTGCACCCTCGCCTGCACCGGCCCCCGCATCCGCGCCGCGTCCCGCGACGCCGGTGAACAAGGAATCGATCATCGCCGCCGACCTCACGATCGAGGGCAAGATCGAGGGCACCGGCGATGTGCGTATCGCGGGCCGTTTCAAGGGCGACGTCAACGTGCAGGGCAATCTGACCATCGAGCACGGCGCCAAGCTCAACGGCGGCGTCCGCGCCCAGCAGGTGCTGGTTTCGGGCGAACTCGAAGGCAACATCGAATCCGCGTCCCTGGTGGAACTGCGTGATTCGGCGGTGCTGACGGGCGATCTCAAGGCAGGCTCGTTGACGGTGGCGTCGGGATCGAAGATCCGCGGCCACATCGAGTGCGGCTGGGGCGATGTCAAGCCGACGACGACTACGACGACGACCGGGAGCGCCAAGGACAAGGGCGCCAACGACAAGTCCAGCGACTGACCGTGAGCAGTCGCCCGGGCGCGGCAGGTGCGACACGCACCTGCCCGCACTGCAAGACCGTGATCCTGGAGAGCGCTTCGCGCTGTCCGGCGTGTCAGCATTTCCTCAAGATTGACAGCGCGCCCGGCTCGCCGATCGTGGCGCGCAATACCGTGCAACGCGAAGAAACCACCACGGCCCTGCAGGTCGAGGGTCGCATCCGGCACCCGTCCGAGGGCGGTGCCTGGGAGTATTCGGTCGTGCTGGTGATCCGCGACGAGGATGGCAAGGAGATCAACCGCCAGGTCGTCGGCGTCGGCGCCTTGCTGGTGGGCGATGAGCGCACTTTCAGCCTGTCGGTCGAGGTCACGCCGACCAACGATGCGCGACGACCCACGCGCTCTCCATTGAGCCGGGGACGCCACTAGCGCTTCCCGGACAACCCGCTTCACCATGCGCGACCACATGACAAGGAAGTCCGATGCCAGCCACTACCCCGACCGCGCGCGCCCTCGTCCTGCTCGCCGCTGCGCTCGTGCTCGCCGCGTGCGGGCCTGCGCCAAACACCGACCTGGCCGCCGAGATGCCGCCGGGCGCCGATTCCGTGGCGACCGCGGCTGACGACAGCCCGGCGGCGACCGCTGTGGGCGGCCCGACATTCGATGCGCCCTGCGTGTCCACGCAGGAAAATGTGGGGGAAACCACCGCGCGTTCTGCGGACGTGCCACCGCGTACCCATGCATTCGCGACTCGCGAGGACATCCGGGCGTGCGTGATGTTCCGCACGCGGGACGCGGGAGGCCGCCGCAGCTCGGTCTTCAGCAACTACCGGCCCAACGTCCGCTTCGTCGGGACGGACCGCGAGGCCACGGCCACGCACGTGTGCACGTTGCGCTTTGATGCCGATGGCGCCGTCGAACCCGGGTCCACCGTTGCCGCGTACCTGAGGTGCGAGGCGCCGGTCGAGATCGAGGACGGTGGCGCGTTCCTACTGGTCGAGGGCGGCCGCGAAGTCGGTGGCGGCACGATCGTGCTGCCGCCTGCCTGAGGCCGCAGAACGTTGCTCAGCTCGCAGGCGGTCCGCAGCTGTCGCAACTGCCGCAGGTGCCTGTTGCAGCCGGCGAAGGTGCAACGCGCCTGCCGAGCGCCCGCACCCAGGTCGGCCTGCCGGCGCGCAGCAGCGTCAACGCGAGGGCGATGCGCAGGCGTCGCGTCGCATTCGGAGCCAGCTTCTTCAACACCACCCACGCGCTGAGCAGCACGGCCAGCGCGACGACGACGTACTGCAACAGCAGAGCGGCAGTCATCCGCGCGCTCAACCCGCGCCCAGCGCGCGCGCGACCTGGTAGGTCAGCAGCGATGCGAGATACGCCAGTGCGAACAGATAGCCGGCATTGAGCGCCATCAGCTTCCACGAACCGGTTTCACGCTTGATCGTCGCCCAGGTCGACAGGCACTGCGGCGCATAGATGAACCACACGAGCAGCGACAGACCGGTGGCGATCGACCAGCCGTCGGTGATGATCGGCGTGAGCGCCTGCGCTGCAGCCGCGTCGTCGGTTGCAGAGAGCGCATAGACCGTCGCCAGCGACGCGACCGCGACCTCGCGCGCGGCCAAGCCCGGGATCAGCGCGATGCAGATCTGCCAGTTGAACCCCAGCGGCGCGAATACCACCGCCAGTGCATGGCCGATGCGGCCGCCGAAGCTGTATTCGATCGCGGCCCCGGTCGCCCCGTCCGGCGGTGCCGGGAAGGACAGCAGGAACCACAGCAATACCGTCAACGCGAGGATGATGCCGCCCACGCGCTTGAGGAAGATCATCGCGCGCTCCTTGAGTCCGATCGCGAGATCACGCGGATGCGGCAGCCGGTACGCAGGCAGTTCGAGCAGCAATGCGTGCTCGCGCTTGTCGCGGCGCCACTTCTTCATGACATACGAGACCACCAGCGCGCTGAGAATGCCGGCCAGATACAGCGCGAACAGCACCAGCCCCTGCAGGTTCAGCACGCCCCAGACCTGGCGCTGCGGAATGAAGGCGCCGATCAGCAGCGCATAGACCGGCAGGCGCGCCGAACACGTCATCAGCGGCGCCACCATGATCGTCGCCAGCCGGTCACGGGGGTCCTGGATCGAACGCGTCGCCATGATCCCGGGGATCGCGCAGGCGAAGCTCGACAGCAGCGGGATGAAGGAACGTCCCGACAAGCCTGCGCCCTTCATGACGCGGTCGAGCAGAAAGGCCGCACGCGGCAGATAACCCGACTCCTCGAGGGCGAGGATGAAGAGGAACAGGATCAGGATCTGCGGCAGGAACACGATGACCCCGCCGAGGCCGGCGATGATGCCGTCGGCGAGCAGGCTGGTCAGCGGGCCTTCCGGGAATGTGGTCGACACCCAGGCGCCGAGCGCGGACGCCCCGGCATCGATCAGATCCATCATCGGTGCGGCCCAGGCGTATACCGCCTGGAAGATCAGGAACATGATCGTCGCCAGTGCCAGCAGGCCGAAGACCGGGTGGAGCAGCCAGCGGTCGAGGGCATCGTCGATACGGCCTGTGCGACGCGGCATCGTCACCGCCGCGGCCAGCAGTGCGCGCGTCTCCGCATGCAGGTCGGCTTCGGCAACCGGGGGCGGCGGCTGCGGATCCCGCACGACCTCGGCCAGTCGCGACAACAGCGCCCGCGCCCCGTCGCGGCGGATCGCGACGGTCTCGACCACCGGGATGCCCAGCTTGGCCTCCAGCGCCGCGCGGTCGATGACGATGCCGCGACGTTGCGCGGCGTCGGCCATGTTCAGGGCGACGACCATCGGCACGCCGAGCGTGCGCAGTTCCAGCACAAAGCGCAGGTGCAGGCGCAGGTTGGTCGCATCGACCACGCACACCAGCACGTCGGGCGCGGGCTCGCCGGGATAGAAGCCGCGGCACAGGTCACGGGTGATGGCCTCGTCCAGGCTTGCAGGTTGCAGGCTGTAGGCCCCGGGCAGGTCGAGCAGCGCCCAGCCCTCTCCGTCCGGCCCGTGCATGCGGCCTTCCTTGCGCTCGACGGTGACGCCGGCGTAGTTGGCGACCTTCTGGCGGCTGCCGGTCAGCAGGTTGAACAGCGCGGTCTTGCCGGCATTGGGGCTGCCGACCAGCGCGAAACGCGGTGCCGCGATCGTGGCGCTCATGCCGCAGGCGTCACGCGGACGTGCACGCGGGCGGCTTCGCTGCGGCGAAGCGCGAAGCGTGTGTAGCCGACCTGCACCAGCAGCGGATCGCCGCCGAAAGGCCCGGCTGCCACGACCTCGACCGGCTCGCCTGGCACGAATCCGAGCTCGGCAAGACGACGCGCGATGGGATCGATTGCAGCCCCGCCCTCGATGTCTTCGACGAGGGCGGGCGTGCGGCGCGGCAGCTGGCAGAGGTTCACGGTGGCGCTCTGTTATCGAGAATGGTTCGCAATTCTACGCCCGGTCGCGCCGCGTAGCAGATGGCGAAGCCGCGTCGTTGCGGATCCAGTCCGTTTCGGTGTCGAGATGCCGGCGGTGAAGCGGATGTGCGGAGTCAGGTCGTACCGGTGCGTTACAGGAGAGAGACTCAGGGACAGGGCTTCCGCGCTGTCGCGCTGCGAAGCCGGCCCGAAGGGCGAGCGCCACAGGCGTGCGTCAAACCGTCTTCGCCGGACGCGATCCGCCGCGATTCAGCCGCGTCGGTCCCCTGCGCGTCTCGGTCAACGGGGTACGTTGGGACCTTCACGGTTCCGCAGCCCGAACCCGCTGCGCTCAGACATGGGCTGCTCCTTCAGCCCCGCCCTGCCGATGCTCGGCTCGCTTTACGGCTCGATGAGACCAAGAGCGAAAGCGACAAGCCAGAGCCAAGCCCACGCTTCGAAGACCACCGGGCCACCCATGGCCGATCGCCCACAGATCGCCCGTTCTCCTTGCACGACATGGACCACGACGCCTGCCTGCCGGACACCACAATCACCCCGGCCGGACCGGCGAGCGCCCGGACGCACCCACGCGACGGCGCTACAACGCACCTCATCTCTCCCGCATCCGGAGTGGCAATGGCATCGCGCACATGACGCACCCATCGGACACGGGGAACACCGGACTGCTGGAGCGCAAGGCCCATGCGCTGGCCTTGCCCGATGCGCTGTCGATGGCCGCAGACGACCGCAATCTGCCCGCCGATGTCCGCGCCCTGCTCGCCCGCGCGCGCGATGCGTTGGCGGTGACGCGCGCCGAGGCCGACGCCGCCGGTCTGCGTTACCACGCACTCTTCGACGCCGTCCCCGATCCGGTCAGCATCCTCGATGCGGATGGCATCGTGCTCGACCTCAACCGCGCCGGCGAGCAGGCTTATGGCCGGCCGCGCGCGGACATCGTGGGCCAACCGATCGAAGTGTTGAATCCGGACCTGCCGCGCGACCATCTCGCGCCGGTCTGGGACGCGGTGCATCGCGGACGCACCTATGTCATCGAAGTCACCAATATGCGCGGCGACGGCTCGCGTTTTCCCGTGGAAGTGCACACCGCGGGCTTCGAACACGCGGGCCGGCCGTGCCTCGTCGCGGTGGCGCGCGATCTGAGCGAACGCCGTGAGGCGGAGGTGCGCTATCGCGAGCTGATGGATGTCATGGACCGGGGCATCGCGATCCACGATGTCGCCGGCAGGTTTGTCTACGGCAATCCGGCGGCGCTGCGCCTGCTGGGCATCCGCCAGGGCACCTCGCTCGGCGACACGTCCAACCTCGGCGAATGGGTCGCGATCGGACCCGACGGCAACGAGATGCCCTGGGCCGAACTGCCGCCGGTGCGGGCGCTGCGCGACGGCCGCATCGTCGAAAGCACCCTGGTCGGCCTCTACCACCGCATGCGCCGCGAGCTGTACTGGCTGACGGTCACCGCCGTGCCGCAGTACCCGCCGGGCGGTGACCGGCCCCACCAGGTGCTGTCGCTGTTCTCGGACGTCAGTGCACTCAAACGCGACAGCGCGATGTTCGATCGCGTGCAGGCCCTGGCCCATATCGGCGGCTGGGAGCTCGACTGCGGCACCGATCGGCTCTATCTGACGGCGGAAGCCGTACACATTCTCGACCCCGCGCACCCGCCGGCGACGATGGAGGCGCTGATCGGCCTGCTGCTGTTGCCAGACCGCACCCGGCTGCGCGATGCGCTCGGCGCAGCGATGCTCGACGCCACCGGCTTCGACATCGAACTGCAGGGAATGCGCAGCGACGGCGGCACGTTCTGGGTGCGCGCGATCGGCGGGCCGCGCCAGGGCGATCCGGCGACCTCACGCTTGACCGGCACGCTGCAGGACATCGCGCGCGACAAGCACGACGAGGCGATCCTGCGGGCGCAGGCACGTACCGATCCGCTGACCGGCCTGCTGAACCGCGACGCGATCCTGTGCGAACTGGAGACGCGCATGGCCGATCCCGCACGCGCCGGCGTGGCCGTGCTCTACATCGATCTCGACCGCTTCAAGTTCGTCAACGACGCGCTCGGCCATGCCGCCGGCGACGAACTGCTGATCGCCGCTGCGCACCGCATTGGGCAGGCCGTCGGCAGCTCCGGCAGCATCGCCCGGTTCGGTGGCGACGAGTTTCTGGTGGTCTGCGACGCCGGGGCCGGCGCCAGTCACGCAGAGCGCGTGGCCAGTGCGATTCTCGATGCATTCGGTGACGGCTTCCGCTTCGACACCGAGGAGTTCTCGATCACCGCGAGCATCGGCATCGCGCGCGCGCCCGATGACGGCGACCGGCCGCAGACGCTGATCCAGAATGCGGATGCGGCGATGTACGAAAGCAAGCGGCGCATCCGCAACGGCTGGCAGCTGTTCACCCCAGCGCTGGCGCAGACCCAGCAGGACCGGCTGCGGGTGGAGACGCATCTGCGGCGCGCGATCGACAACGACGAGTTCCACCTCGTCTACCAGCCCCAGGTCGACCTGCGCAGCCGGCGCGTGATCGCCGCAGAGGCCCTGATCCGCTGGCGCAACCGGCAACTGGGCGAAATGCGGCCCGACCACTTCATCGACCATGCGGAAAGCACCGGTGACATCGTCCGCATCGGCGCGTGGGTGTTGCGCGAGGCCTGCCGGCAGACGGCGGCGTGGCGCGATGCCGGCCTGGGCGTGGTGCGCGTGGCGGTGAATGTGTCCTACCGGCAGTTCCTCGGCGACGAACTCGCCGCGCATGTCCATGACGTGCTGGCGGAATTCGCCCTGCCCGGCAGCGCGCTGGAACTGGAATTCACCGAGCGCGTGTTGATCGAGGACGCGCCCGACACGCTGCGCACCTTCGCCGCGCTGCGCGACATGGGCGTGCAGCTGAGCATCGACGATTTCGGCGAGGGCTACAGCGGCCTGAACTATCTGCGCCGGCTGCCGATACACGGGCTCAAACTCAGCCAGCTGTTCGTCGGCGGCGTGCCGGGTGATCGTTCCGATGTCGCCGTGTGCCAAGCGGTGGCGGGCATCGCGCGCAGTCTCGGTTTGGGGCTCGTGGCCGAAGGTATCGAGTCGGAAGCGCAACGCCGGTTCCTGCTCGATCTCGGCGTCACGGTCGGTCAGGGCTTCCTGTTCGCGCCGGGACTGTCGCCCGACGAGTTCTCCCGGCGTCTGCATGGCGGACCCGGCCCACCCGTCTGAACACGCCTATCGGAGCTGGCCTGATCGGCGCATGCGGCCGGCCGGTTAAACTGCGGGTTTTCCGTCCAAGGATCCGCACATGACGCCCGATTCCGTCCGCGCCCTCATCACCGGTGGCGTCTCCGGCCTCGGCCTCGCCGTGGCCCGCCACCTCGTTGCCGGCGGCGGCAAGGTCGTGCTGTTCGACGTCAACGACGACAAGGGCGCCGAAGCGGTCGCCGCGCTCGGCGACGCCAATGCGCGCTACCTGCGCACCGACGTGACCGACGAAGCCGGCGTGGTCGCGAACGTCGCCGCCGCGCGCGAATTCCTCGGTGGGCTCAACGTCGCCGTGAACTGCGCCGGCATCCTCGGCGCCGGCCGCGTGCTGGGCCGCGAGGCGCCGATGCCGCTGGACACCTTCAGCCGCACCGTCATGGTGAACCTGGTCGGCAGCTTCAACGTGGCCAAGGCCGCGGCTGCCGTCATGCAGCGCAACGATGCGGGCGAAGACGGCGAGCGCGGCGTGATCGTCAACACCGCCTCGGTGGCCGCGTATGAAGGCCAGATCGGCCAGGCCGCGTATTCGGCGTCCAAGGGCGGTGTGGTGGCCATGACCCTGCCGATGGCGCGCGAGCTCTCGCGCTTCGGGATCCGCGTCAACACGATCGCGCCGGGCATCTTCTGGACGCCGATGGTCGACGGCATGCCGGACGAGGTGCAGCAGTCGCTGTCGACCTCGATCCCATTCCCGTCGCGTCTGGGACGTCCCGAGGAGTTCGCCGACCTCGTCGCCTACATCGTCGGCAGTCGCTACCTCAATGGCGAGACCATCCGCCTCGACGGCGCGGTGCGGCTGGCGCCGAAGTAAGCGATGGGCTTGTTCGCTGCCACCGAGTATCCGGCGCGCCGGGCACTGCCCCTTCCCCCGCATTGCGGGGGAAGGTTGGGATGGGGGCGAACGTTCCGGTCGCGGGAACGACTTTCGCGGTCGTCCGCAGGCTGTCGCGAGCCCAAGGTTTGCCCCCACCCCACCCTCCCCCGCCCCGCAGGGGAGGGCTTCGATACCGCGCGCGTAACGCGTTTCCTGGCGGCTGTGATGGCTTGCCTGCTGACCTCCCTGCCCGTTGCAGCGCAGACCTCCGTATCGGCCCGTGTTGCCGCCGCGCTCGAAGCCGCCGGCTACACCGCCGTTCCGATGACCCGCCACGGCGATGCCCATCTGACCGTGGCGGCCCGCATGAACGACGTGGCCGGCATCTTCATCATCGATACCGGTGCAGGCCGCACCGTGATCGATCGCGCCGCGCAATCGCGCTTCGACCAGGGCCGGGCGACACGCGACGGGGGACAGGCGACCGGCGCCGGCGGCACCGGCATGGCGATCAGCGCCCTGCCCGGCAACCGCCTGCGCATCGGCGACTACCGCGACGACGCGTTCACCGTGCATTTCCTCGCACTCGATCACGTCAACGCGGCGTTCTCGCGGCGCGGCGAAGCGCCGGTCGACGGCGTGCTCGGCGCCGACATCCTCGAACGCGGCGGCGCCGTGATCGACTATCCGAACCTGCGGCTCTATCTCCGCAACCCAGCTGCCGCGGACGCGGCGGCGTCCTCTCCATCCAGCAGCGAACAACGATGAAAGCCTACGACGTCAAGAAAGGAAACGTGATCGAACACAACGGCACCGTTTATCAGGTGCGTGATATCGAGCGCAGCGCGCCGCAGGGTCGAGGCGGCGGACTCAAGATGCGTTTCACGCTGTACAGCGTGCCGGGCGGCAACAAGTTCGACCTCAACATCGGCGGCGACGACGATCTGAAGGAAGTCGAACTGCAGCGCCGGCAAGCGACGTTCTCGTACAAAGACGGCGAGGCGTTCGTGTTCATGGATGACGAGGATTACACGCCCTACACGCTCGACGCCGACGTTGTGGGCGACGCCAGCGGCTACATCACCGATGCGTTGTCGGGCTGCTACGTGCAGATCATCGACGAACAACCGGTCGGATTGCAGCTGCCGCCAAACGTGGTGCTGGAAGTGATCGAGACGCCGCCCGAACTGAAGGGCGGAACAGCGACCAAGCGCCCGAAGCCGGCAAAGCTCAACACCGGCATCGAAATCCAGGTCCCGGAATACATCAGCAACGGCGAGCGGATCCTGGTCAGCACCAGTACCGGCGAATTTGGCGGTCGCGCGGACTGAGCTGCAGAGAACGGGCGTATTCGTAGCCCGTTCCGCCGCGCAATTGCTGATGTAGGAGCGCGCTTGCGCGCGATGGGCTTTCCCGGGAACGCCCCTTCGCGCGCAAGCGCGCTCCTACAGGTTCGTGCACGCTCAGTCGAGTTGCAGGCCGCCTGCTTGGCGATGCAACTCGCGCAAGCGCGTGCCCAGGGTGTCCACGTTGCGATCCAGCGCGGCCACTCGCGCCCGCGCCTCGGGCGGCAGCGCCATGCGCGCCTCGTCTTCCAATTGCCCACGCAGTCCGCGCAGGCCCAGCGCCCGCGCTTCCACATCGTCCTGCAACGCCGTGCGTTCGTCGGCTTGCGGCAATCCGTAGCCATCCGGCAGCAACTGCGCCGGTCGACTGAGTGCATCACCGGCCACCAGCAAGTCGCGCAGCGTCGCGAGCGCCGGCGCGGCGTCGTCCGCATGCCGCGGATCGAGCAACTGCCGCTTGAGCAGATCGCGCAACCGCAATTCTTCCCGTCGCCGCGCCGCATGTTCCAGCACCAGCAGCGCCGCGCCGTCGCGCAGTTGCGCGGACGCGAGCCAGGGCGCGCGCATATCCGGCGCCAGATCCAGCCAGGCGTCGACCCGCGCGACTGGCAACGGCTGCGCCGCGCGGGCGACGTCGAGCAATGCCTGGTACTCCGCGTCGGCGGACGGAAAGTAATGGCCCCCACGTACCGCGTCCTCGCGATCGAGCACTGTCGGATCCGCATCGCCACTGCGCACGAGTTTCCGCAACAACCCCGTCGGCGTGATGCTGCGCAGCCGCGCGTCGGCCAGGCGCGGCACGCCGGTCTGCAGCAGCTTCCAGGTCTCGACCGCGCAGTTGTTGCCCACGAAGTAGTAGCGACCGTCGTAGCTCCAATGCAGGTTCGCGGCCTGCGTCAGCAGCGAGGTGATCTCGCCGGTCGACAGCTGCAGCGGGATCGACTGCAGGCCGCGCAGTTCGATCCGCGTGTATTCGTCGATCACCTGATCGAGCGGCAGCACGAACAGCCGCGAGGGATAGCGCCCGGTCAGCCCGCGCAGGCTGGAGATCTGCACATCATCGACGAAGGCGCGGAACGACAGCACGCGGTGATGCGCGAGATCGAGGCGGCAATCCGGTCCGGGCGCACGACCGGGCGCGCAGATCACCAGCCGCAGCATGCTGTGGCCCCAGCGGCTCATCGGCCGTGCATTGCCTTCGGCCAGCAGGTAATCGATGGCGTACACGCGCGCCGGATCCAGCGCGAGCAGTGGCGCGGCATCGGCACCCGGCTCGGCTTCCACGAATGGAAGATCCGGCGCGCAGGGCGCGTGCGGCGGGGCCCAGTCGAAGTGCGCCGCGAAGTAGGCATGCAGCGCCGGCCGGCGGCAGGCGTACTCGGCGTCGAGCAGGAAATGCTCGAGATTGACCGCGACGAACTCGGCCGGCGACGCCCGCTCGTAGGCATCGGGGCTGCGGTCGTGCATCGCGTTGTCGCGCACACGCATGCCGAAGCGCAGCGGGCGTTGCGGCCAGCCGGCGAGATCGCGCAGGCGTGGATCGCGCGACAGACCGCCATGCGGCGAACGGTCGTAGCGATGCGCTAACTCGTGCAGCAGCGCGACGTGCAGGGGCTGCGCCGACGCGTCGTCGGCCAGCAAGGTGCGACGCAGGCGTAGATGCGCGCCGAACGTCCGGCCATGCACGTCGTCGGGCAGATCGTCACGCCAGTCGACGACGACATCGAGTCCCGGCGCATCCCGCCACCTCGGCGGCAGGCGCACCAATGCAGCGGAGATCGCCGCGCCGGCGCGCGCAGATTCGGCAGGCGCCAGCGGCGTACCCGCAACCTGCTGCGTGATCGACCAGCCGGCCGCCGATGCGGCCGGCGCCAGCAGCACGACAACAAGAAACAGGGCGGCGCGCAGATGCAAGCGCGCCAGCCGGATCAACGCGCCAGGATCGCCTGGGCGAGTGCGAGGTCCGACGCGTCGCGCGCGGCGCTCTGGGTCTCGCGCAGATGGCGCAGCGCCGCTTCCAGGCGTGCACCGCGGATGCGACCGTCGCTGGCAACGAAACCGGCGGCGTCCTCGCGTGCCTGCAGCACCACCTTGTCATTGCCGGACGTACTGCCCGACGAGGCCGACGATCCGCCGGACGCGGCGCCCGCGCTGGTGCCGGCAAAACTGCCTGCAAAGGCGGACGCGGACAGACCGGTCAACAGAAGGACGAGCGCGGTACGAACCATCATGCGGGGGACCTCGGGGACGGGAGCGACAGCCGACACTCTAGCGTCGGCGTATTGCATGGGGCTGAACCGGGCGCTCAATCGAACAGCTTGCCGGGGTTGAGGATGCCGCCCGGATCCAGCGCCTGCCGGATGCCGCGCATCACCGCGATCTCCGCCGGGCTGCGCGTCGATTCCAGATACGGCTTCTTGACCAGACCGATGCCGTGCTCGGCGGAGATGCTGCCGCCATGCTCGGCCAGCGTCGCCGCCAGCAGCTTGGTCACCCGGTCGCATTCGACGACGAAGTCGGCGTTGTCCATATCGGCCGGCTTGAGCACGTTGATGTGTAGGTTGCCGTCGCCGATGTGACCGAACCAGACCACGTCGAACTGCGGGTACTCGGCCGTGAGCAGCGCCTGGGTGCGGGCGAGGAACGCCGGCATCGCCGAGATCCGCACCGAGACGTCGTTCTTGTAGGGCAGGTGCGACGCGAGACTTTCGGTAATGCCCTCGCGCAGGCGCCATAGCGCCGCGGCCTGGGTGTCGCCGTGGCTGATCACGCCGTCCTCGACCCAGCCCTGCTCCATGCAGTATTCGAACGCCGACAGCACCTGCACCTCGCCGGCCTCGCCCTCGCAGGCGAACTCGGCAACGACGTAATACGGATACACCGCCTCGAACGGCGGCTGCGCGCCGTGCGCGACGACGTGGTGCAGCGCGCGATCGGTGAAGAACTCGAAGGCTTCCAGCGGCAGGCGCGCGCGCAGCGCCTGGAAGACTTCCATCAGCACCTCGAACGACGGCAGCGCCAGCAGCATCACCCGCGTCTCCGCCGGCGGCGCGGCCAGGCGCAGCGTCGCCTCGACGATGATGCCCAGCGTGCCTTCCGATGCCACCACCAGATGCCGCAGGTCGTAGCCGCTGGAGTTCTTGACCAGACCGCGGTTGAGGTCGAGCAGCTCGCCGGTGGCGGTGACCAGCTTGACGCCGGCGACCCACTCGCGCGTATTGCCGTAGCGCACCACGCGGATACCGCCGGCATTGGTCGCGATGTTCCCGCCGATCGAGCACGAGCCACGCGCGGCGAAATCCACCGGGTACTGGAGGTCGTGCGACCGCGCCGCCTCCTGCACCGCTTCCAGCGCGATGCCGGCCTCGACGGTCAGCAGGCGATCGGCGGGCTCGAAACCGAGCACCTTGTTCATGCGCTGCAGGCTCAGCACCAGCTCGCCGTTCGCGGCGACGGCGCCGCCGGACAGCCCGGTCCGACCGCCCGACGGCACCACGGCCACGCCTTGCGCATGCGCCCAGCGCATCGTCGCCTGCACCTCGTCGATGCTGGCCGGCAACCCGATCGCCAGCGGCGCCGGCGTCCAGCGGCGGGTCCAGTCGACGCCGTAATGCGCGAGGTCCGCAGGCTCGGTCAGCAGCCGCAGTGTCGGCACGGCGGCCTGGAGGCTGGAGATGCGGGAGTCGGACATCGTCGGGCGCCGGAGCAAACGGGCCGCCAGCGTGCCAGCGCGTCCCGGGTGCGTCCAGCGCTGCGGCGCAACACGCCCGGCGCGATTCTGGCACCATGGCCCGCGCTGTCCTCCACGCGCGAATCCCATTAGATGAAGACCTCGTTTCCCCGGCAGGACATCCGCGTCCTGCTGCTCGAAGGCGTCAGCCAGAGCGCTGTCGACACCTTCCACGCCGCCGGCTATTCGCAGGTCGAGGTCTACCCCAAGTCGCTGCCCGAAGACCAGCTGCGGGCGAAGATCGCCGACGCGCACATCATCGGCATCCGCTCGCGCACGCATCTGAGCGCCGAAGTCCTGGCCGACGCGCGCCGGCTGATGGCGATCGGCTGTTTCTGCATCGGCACCAACCAGGTCGATGTCGAGGCGGCGGAGCTGGCCGGCATTCCGGTGTTCAACGCGCCCTACTCCAACACGCGCTCGGTGGCCGAACTCGTCGTCGCCGAGGCGATCATGCTGCTGCGCGGAATTCCGCAGAAGAATGCCGAATGTCACCGCGGTGGCTGGAGCAAGTCCGCGCTCGGCAGCCACGAGGCGCGCGGCAAGACGCTGGGCATCGTGGGCTACGGCCATATCGGCACCCAGGTCGGCGTGCTCGCCGAATCGCTCGGCATGCAGGTGCTCTTCCACGACATCGAAGCCAAGCTCTCGCTCGGCAACGCGCGCAGCGCGACCAGCCTCGACGATCTGCTCGCGCGCAGCGACGTGGTGACCCTGCACGTGCCGGAGACGCCGTCGACGAAGCTGATGTTCGGCGCGGCCGAAATCGCCGCAATGCGGCCCGGCGCGCACCTGATCAACGCCTCGCGCGGCACCGTGGTCGACATCGACGCGCTCGATGCCGCGCTGCGCAGCGGTCAGGTCGGCGGCGCCGCGATCGACGTGTTCCCGGTCGAGCCCAAGGGTAACGACGACGCGTTCGAATCACCGTTGCTGGGCCATGACAACGTGCTGCTGACCCCGCATGTCGGCGGCAGCACGCTGGAAGCGCAGGACAACATCGGCATCGAGGTCGCGGCCAAGCTGGTGCGTTACAGCGACAACGGCAGCACGCTGTCGGCGGTCAACTTTCCCGAAGTCACCTTGCCCGAGCACATCGGCAGCCACCGCCTGCTGCATCTGCACCGCAACATGCCCGGCGTGCTGTCGAAGGTCAACGAGGTGTTTTCGCGCGAGGCGATCAACATCGACGGCCAGTACCTGCGTACCACCGCCAACGTGGGCTACGTGGTCATCGATGTCGCCGCGACCGAGGAACAGGCCGCGCATCTGCGCAGCGAGCTGTCGAAGATCGAGGGCACCTTGCGTACGCGCGTCCTCTATTGAGGCCGCGCCGCCGTCGGCCTCAGTAGTTCGCCCACAGGCCGGGCGTGGCGAGCTCGAGCACGTGCCCGTCCGGATCCTCGAAGTAGAGGCTGCGTCCGCCGGCAGGCCACGACATCTCGCCGCGCAGCGGTACGCCGTGCGCTTCGAGACGCGCCTTCCAGCCGTCGTAGGCGTCGGCGCTGATCCGCAACGCCATGTGCAGCGGCCCTGCCCCGTCGTGGCCGGGAACGGTGCCGCGTTCTCCGGTGACGTCCGCCTGCGACGCGCCGCGCGCGAACACGAGCAGCACGCTGCTGGCCCCGGCATCGAAGGCGGTGAGGCGGTCCGTCCGCAGCATCACCGGCAGACCGAGCACGTCAGCGAAAAAGTGCACCGCGCGTGGCATGTCCTCGACATACAGGGCGGTCTCGAGCACGCCGCCGATCGGCGGCGCAGAATCCTGGGAAGGCGTCATCATGTGCGCATGGTGTGCGCTTTGCACCGCGGCCGCAAAGGGCAGGAATCCGCGCATGTGTTCGTGGCGCCGCGTGCGCGGTACCGCGGGATCAGGGATGCCGGTCCCGCGCCTCGATCCATCGCTGCGCCATGCGCCGCAGGGAGGCGTCGTGCGCCTCGCCCTCCGCGACTTCGATGATCGGACGCCACGCCAACGCAAGCGACTCCTCACTGATGGCGAAGCTCTCGTCGGCGCCCGCGCGCACGAGATAACGCACGTCGTAATGCCAGTGCCCGGGCACACCCTTGCGCTCGGGAATCCAGTGGCGGTCTAGATCGAAGATGCCCGGGCGCACGGTCACGCCGCCCAGCCCGGTTTCCTCCTCCGTCTCGCGGAGCGCCACGCGCGCAAGATCGCGGTCGCCGTCGGCGTGTCCGCCCGGCTGCAGCCACATGCCCAGCTTGCGGTGATGGGTCAGCAGCGTGCGTGTGCCATCACCGCTGACCACCAATGCCGAGGCGGTGAAATGACCAGCCAGGCGCGCGCGCTCGAACGGGTCTTCGGCGTCGCCGAGCAGATCGATGAATTCACTGGCAAGCGATTGCTGGATCGGATGCCGCACGCCGAAATCGGCGAAAGCATCCGCCAGTATCTGCACTGCGGTGGAGACAGCGGCTGGGCGTTCGGAATCAGGCGCGGACGGGTGCGACATCGACGGATTTGCTGCAGCGCGGCGTGACGGGAGGCGCAGCATCGGCGTTCCCGCGCGTGCACACAAGCGGCAGTTGCGTTGCTTGTGCCGGAACGCAGCGTTTGGCATGGTACGGCGATTGCCGCGTGGCCGCGGGGGATTCGACGGCGCGTCCGTCAGTCTTCGCGGACCGCACCGAACGACCAACCGGGGACACCGATGTTCAAGAACCTGATGATTACCAAGCCGATCGCGGCGCAACCGCATGTCGATGCGGGCGAGCCGGTCGAGGGCAGCCTCAGCGGCGAAGTCGGCTTCAAGCGGACGCTCACCGCCAAGCATCTGGTGATGCTGGGGCTCGGCGCGGTCATCGGCGCAGGCATCTTCGTCATCACCGGTACCGCGGCGGCCAATCACGCCGGTCCGGCGATCATGCTGAGCTTCGTCATCGCCGGTTTCGCCTGCGCGATGGCCGGCCTGTGCTACGCGGAGTTCGCGGCGATGATCCCGGCCTCGGGCAGTGCCTACAGCTACACCTATGCGACCCTCGGCGAAGCGCTGGCCTGGTTCGTCGGCTGGAGTCTGGTGCTCGAATACCTGTTCGCGGCCTCGACGGTCGCGGTCGGCTGGTCGGGCTACACGGTCAGTTTCCTCGACAGTCTCGGCGTGCATCTGCCTGCCGCACTGACCCAGGCGCCGATCAACTTCTGCACGCATGAAGCGGCGCTGGCCGGCGCGTGCGAGTTCGGCAAGTTCGTCACCACCGGCGCGCTGTTCAACCTGCCGGCGGTGCTGATCATCGGCGCGGTCGGCGTGCTGTGCTACGTGGGCATCACTCAGTCGGCGACCGCGAACGCCATCATCGTCTCGATCAAGGTGCTGGTGATCCTGTTGCTGCTGGGCTTCGGCGCGCAGTACGTCGATACCCAGAACTGGCTGCCGTTCGTGCCGGAAAACCAGGGCGGCGACCGCTTCGGCTGGGAAGGCGTGCTGCGCGGCGCGTCGATCGTGTTCTTCGCCTACATCGGTTTCGATGCGGTCTCCACCGCGGCGCAGGAGGTCAAGAATCCGCAGCGCGACATGCCGATCGGCATCCTCGGCTCGCTGTTCTTGTGCACGCTGATCTACATCGCGGTGTCCGCGGTGCTGACCGGCATGGTGCCCTACACCGTGCTCGGCACGGCCAAGCCGGTCGCGACCGCGCTCGAGGCGTATCCCAGCCTGCTGTGGCTCAAGACACTGGTCGAGATCGGTGCGATTGCCGGTCTGACGACGGTGATCCTGGTCATGCTGATGGGCCAGCCACGCATCTTCTTCTCGATGGCGCAGGACGGCCTGCTGCCGCGCTTCTTCGGCGCGATCCACAAGCGCTACCGCACGCCCCACAAGGGCACCGTGCTGGTCGCGCTGGTGGCCGCGGTGATGGCGGCGTTCCTGCCGATCCAGCTGCTCGGCGACGTGGTGTCGATGGGCACTCTGGTCGCGTTCGCCACCGTGTGCCTCGGCGTGATGGTCCTGCGCCGCACCCAGCCGAACCTGCATCGCCCGTTCCGCGTGCCAGCCGTGTTCCTGGTCGGCACCCTCGGCGTCCTGGCCTGCCTGGGCCTAGTCGCAACGATGCCGCTGCTGAACTGGATGGTGCTGCTGGTGTGGACGATCATCGGCTTCACCATCTACTTCACCTACGGCTACAAGCACAGCAGGCTCCGGCAGCAACTGCCGCCGCGCTGATCCGATCCAACCGCACGGCCCGCCTATCTCGCGGGCCGTGTGTCCTTGAGCCTCACGACCAGCGGCCGCTCGCGCCGCCTCCACGCGGATCGCACGATGTCCACGACTGCCACGGCCAAGAAGATCGGTCCGGTACTGGCGACCTTCATGGTCGCCAACAACATGATCGGCTCGGGTTTCTTCCTGCTGCCGGCCACGCTCGCGCGCTCGGGCGCGGTCACTGTGTTCTCGTGGCTGATCGGCACCCTGCTCGCGGTTGCGCTGGGCGGCGCGTTCGCCCGCCTCGCGCGCCAGTACCCGGATCTCACCTCGCCGGACGACTACATCCGCCCGAGCCTCGGCCGTGACATGGGGTTTCTCGCGACCACGGCCTACTGGCTTTCGTCGTGGGTCGGCAACAACGCGATCGCGGTGGCTGCCGTCGGCTATCTGGTGATCCTGCTGCCGGTGGGCGACAGCGCCGGCGTGCAGCTCGTTGGCCAGGTGCTGCTGATCTGGTCGATGTTCGCGCTGAACCTGCTGGGCCCGCGCAACATCGCGCGGTTCCAGTCGTTCTGCGTGATCTTCGGCCTGCTGCCGGTCGCGGCGATCCTGATCGCCGGCTGGGCGTACTTCGATCCCGACATCTACCGCGCCGGCTGGAACGTCAGCGGCGAGTCCGATGCGGCGGTGGCGATCGGCTCGCTGGCGACCGTGTTCTGGGCCTTCATCGGCCTGGAAACCGGCGCGATGGTCGCCGGCGTGGTGCGCAATCCCGAGCGCAACGTGCCGATCGCGACCCTCGGCGGCATCCTGCTTGCGGGCGTGGTCTACATGGTGTCCTCGGTGTTGATGATGGGCATCGTGCCGGTCGAAGAGCTGGCGACCTCCAGTGCACCGTTCGCACTCGTCGCCGGGCAGATGTTCGGTGTCTGGGCGATCCCGGTCATCGCCGCGGCCGCCGCGCTCAAGGCCACCGGCACGCTGGGTGGCTGGATGCTGGTCACCGGTGAATCCGGCGCGCGCGCCGCGCAGCGCGGCTTCCTGCCGGCGATCTTCGGACGCCTGCTCAAGAACGGCGCTGCCGGACTGGGCCTGCTGATCGTCGTGATCTCGATGACGTTGATCGCCTTCACCACGGTCTCGGACACGGTGGGCAACCAGTTCGAAACCATCATCAACATGGCGGTGACGCTGGTGGTCATGGCCTACGCCGCTGCCGGGCTGAGCCTGCTACTGGGCAACCGCGCGCATCCGGCCGGTCGACGCGAACGGCTGCTCGGCATGGGCGCGCTGATTGCCTGCGGTCTGCTGGTCTGGTCGACGCCGATCGACACGTTGATGGGCGCGGCGATCATCGCGCTGCTGGCACTGGCCGCGTTCCGCGGTTTTTCCAGGCGTCGCGACGACGCAATGCCGCGATGAATCGCGACGAGACGTACTGGTTTCCCGCGAAGACGCTCGGTTACGGCTGGGGTCTGCCGCGGCGCTGGCAGGGCTGGGTGGTCCTGGCCGTGTACCTCGGCGCGATCGCGATCATTGCGTGGCGGTTTCCGCCGTCGGTGCACCCCGCCGCTTTCGGTCTTTGCATACTCGTCGCGACCACGCTGCTGGTCGCGGTCTGCGCCCTGAAGGGCGAGCCGCCGCGCTGGCGCTGGACACGCTGACGCCGCTGGCTGCGCGTTAGAATCCGGCTCATGTCCGATCCCAACCTGCCCTACGACGTCCACCGCCTGCGCGAACTCGCCGGCGAGTTGATCGTCAACATCCGCGAACTCGCCCAGTCCGGCTGGACGCCCGCCACCAGCAGCAACTTCTCGCGCCGTCTCGATGATCGCCATGCCGCGATCACCGTATCGGGCCGCGACAAGGGCAAGCTGAAGGAAGACGACATCATGGTCGTCGACTTCGACGGCGCGGCCGTCGGCAGCGACCATCGCCCCTCGGCAGAGACCCTGCTGCACACGCAGCTCTATCGCCGGTTTCCGGACATCGGCTGCATCCTGCACACGCACTCGCCGACCCAGACCATCGCCTCGCGCCTGTTCGCCGCCGACGGCCACGTGCGCCTGGAAGGCTACGAATTGCTGAAGGCCTTCGCCGGCAACAGCACCCACGAGATGGCGGTCGATGTGCCGGTGCTGCCCAACAGCCAGGACATGCAGGTGCTGTCTGCGCAGGTGGAATCGCTGCTCGACGCCGGCCCGATGTGGGGCTATCTGATCGATGGCCACGGCCTCTACGCCTGGGGCCGGGACATGGCCGAGGCGCGCCGCCACCTGGAAGCCTTCGAGTTCCTGCTGCACTGCGAACTCGAACTGCGTCGCCTGCGCGCGCCGCACTGACGCCTCCGGCGTCATCAGCGGTGGAACGACGGCGTTCCGCCGCGGTCAACGTTGCGGACATGCGGCTTTGCTACGCTGGACGGCCCGCCACGCGCCGAGCCAGACCGCCATGAGCCGCCTCCGCATTTTCGATGCCGCCGCCCCCGATGCGCCGCTGTTCGACAGCCGCGACGGCGACGCGATCGCCCGCGAACTGCAGGCGATCGGTGTCACCTTCGAGCGTTGGCAGGCCGCCCAGCCCGTCGCCGCCGGCGCATCGCAGGACGAGGTCATCGCTGCCTACAAGGCCGATATCGACCGCATCAGCGCCGAGCGCGGCTTCAAGTCCGTCGACGTGATCAGCATCGCGCCCGACAACCCGAAGCGCGAAGAGCTGCGCGCCAAGTTCCTCGACGAACACTTCCACAAGGAAGACGAAGTGCGTTTCTTCGTCGACGGCTCGGGCCTGTTCACCCTGCACGTCGAGGGCAAGGTCTACGAGATCGAATGCGTCAAGGACGATCTGATCGGCGTGCCCGACGGCGTGACCCACTGGTTCGACATGGGGCCGGAACCGCGCTTCGTCGCGATCCGGTTCTTCGAGCAGCCCGACGGCTGGATCGGCCACTTCACCGGCTCGGACATCGCGCAGAAGTTTCCGCGCTACGAACCGGGTTCGCGGTGAGTCTGCGTCCGGCAGTCTGAGGGCCGCCGGGTGCGTTGGCGCACGGGCGCTTCAGTCTCGTAGTCCAACCTCCATCGTAATTCCCGCGCATGCGAAGCGCTCTGCAACAGCCAGACGGCTGGTCAATCCATCGACTTTCCATCGACTTTAGGCGCCTGCCCCGCATCTGATTTGCCTCAGAACAGAACAGTAGAACAACGTCCCTGGATTCCCGCCTGCGCGGGAATGACGAATTCAAAGAGAGTCGCGCGAAACCAGCTGAGCGTACCGTTCCGACGCTCGCCAACCGGGGCGCCTCGACACCCGACGCCTTACACTTCAACGCCCCGACCACCGGCTGACGCACGGATGATCCTGACCGACATCGAAGGCACCACCAGCAGCATCTCGTTCGTCAAGGACGTGCTGTTTCCGTATGCACGCCGCGCCCTGCCCGGCTTCGTCGCCGCGCATCGCGACGATCCTGAAGTGCGCCGCTGGCTCGACGTGGTCGCGACCGAACACGGCGCGATCTGCGATGACGCGGTGATCGTCGAGACGCTGCAGGGCTGGATCGACGCCGACCGCAAGCACACCGCGCTCAAGGCGCTGCAGGGCATGATCTGGTCGGCCGGTTACCGGGACGCCGATTTCACAGCGCACATCTATCCCGATGCCGCCGACGCGCTGCGCCGCTGGCATGCGGCCGGTGAGACGCTGGCGGTGTATTCGTCCGGTTCTGTGCCGGCGCAGAAGCTCTTCTTCGGCCACAGCGATGCGGGCGATCTGACCGGACTGATCTCGAACTGGTTCGACACCGAAGTCGGCGGCAAACGCGAAGCCGAAAGCTACGCGCGCATCGCCGACGCACTGGATGCCGCGCCGGCCGAAATCCTGTTCCTGTCGGACGTGGTCGAGGAACTCGACGCCGCGCGCGACGCCGGTCTGCGCACCGTGCTGATCGACCGTCTCGACGACTACCCGCAGCCGCGCGACGCAACGGCCGCGAACGGTCACACGCGCGTGACCGGGTTCGACCAGATCAACGCGATGCGCTGACATGCGGCCGGCGTCCGGTCGGCGGGTGATCTCACGTTGGATGCAGGCGGCGGCGCTGCTGTGCCTGCTCGTCTGCGCGCCGCTGCAGGCGGCCGAATCGCTGGCAACACGCGATCACGCGCTGATCGAGGCTGCGGTCGACGCGATGCCGAACGGCACCGGCGACGCGCCGGCGCTGTACGTCGTCGGCGTTGCAGGCGATGCCGGTGAAGACGTGTTCCGCAACGAGGCGCGTTTTCTCACCGATCGGGTTGCGCCGCGCCTCGGCGCAGGCGCGCGGGCACTCGCCCTGGTCAACACCACCGACAGTCTCAAGGGCGCCGGCACCCCACTCGCCACCCCGGCGAACCTGCGCCACGCGCTGTCGGCGGTCGGGGCGCATATGGACCGCGAACGCGACGTGCTGCTGCTTTACCTGACGATGCACGGCTCGCCCGATCACGCCCTCGGTCTGGCCTTGCCAGACGGCAGCGAAGACACGATCACGCCCGATGCACTGCGCGCGGCGCTCGACGACTCGGGCATCGTCCACCGCGTCATCGTGATCTCGGCCTGCTACTCGGGTGGCTTCGTGCCCGCGCTGAAGACGCCCGACACGCTGGTGCTGACCGCCGCACGTCCCGACCGGCCTTCGTTCGGCTGCGGCAGCGAATCGACGATCACCTTCTTCGGCCACGCGTGGCTGCTCGACGGGCTCAACGCCGATCGCGATTTCGCAAGTGCCTACCGGCTCGCGGCACGCGCGATCAAGCAGCGCGAACGCAAGCTCGGCTACGCGCGCTCGGGCCCGCAGATCGCCGAGGGCGCGCGCATCGGGCAGACGCTGGCGCGCTGGCAGGCGACGCTGCCTTCCTCGCATGCGCCCGCGGTGTATCCGTACCCGATCACGCCCTGATCGCGCAGCGACCACCAAAACGCTTTTTGTAGGAGCGCGCTCGCGCGCGATCGGGCCTTCCCCCTGAAAGCCCATCGCGCGCGAGCGCGCTCCTACATGCGCGGAACCGACGTAGATCCTTTTCCGAGACTGATTCTCGTTTCGTCATGGCAGTGCGATGCCTCGATAGAATCGCCCCGCGCCGCACGCCAGCCATCGCCAGCCAGCGACGCGCACGACCCGCCCGCCAGCCTTCGCGCGCCAGCCGGTCATCTTCGAAGAACCCGCCACGTGCGGGTTTTTTGTTGTCCGCGAACCTCCGAATCAGCCGTGGCCCAGCGCGAGATCCAGCGTCTGCGCACAGGTCACCGGGCGTGTTGCACTGCCCTGTCGGCGATCTTCTCCCACGACCCGGTGGCATCAGGATGCGCGGGCTGCGTTTCCCACACCGTTTCGTCGGCGAATGCATGCACCGGCAGGCCATCGAGCGGCGGCGCGCTCATCGTTCGGAACCGGCATTGTCGAAGCGATCGAGGCGATAGCTGATGCGCGCACGCTGTTCGCCCTGCCATGGATCGAACGCGCGCACTTCGACCACGTGTGCGCCGACCTCGCGATCGGTCGGCAGTGCAGCGCGCCACAGATGCATCGACGGCGTCGCCTCGGGCGATCGGTCCAGGCCGCGCAGCGTCTCGGCGAGATCGTCGCGTGCGTTCTCCAGCAGCAGCCGAGGATCGGCGCGTTCGACGCGGCGCATCGGCGCCCAGTCGCCGTCGCCGACGCGAAACTCGACGCGTGTATCGGCTTGCCCCATGTAGACGTTGGCATAGACGCCCCAGGCCGGATACGCACCCTGCCGCAGCACGCGCGGTGCATGCAGGGCCATTGCCTGCGTGATCGCCGGATCAGCAGAAGCGCGCGCCGGATGCCAGGCGAGGCGGTAGGCGCCATCGGCTTCAATATGCAGCGTCGCGAAACCGTTCGGCGTGCCGTCGGCCATCGTCGCGTCGGGGATGCCTTCGGCATCGGGCGCACCACTCCAGAAGGCACCGCTGACCGCGCCGACGTTGTATTCGTGCAGCGGCGTCGCGCCGTGCCAGCCGCTCGACGCGTCGTGGCGCACATGCTGCTGGGTATGGCGATGGCCGGTGAGCAGCAGCACGCGCGGGTGCCGCTGCAGAGCGGCGAAGAGGCGCGCGCGATCCGCGCTGCGCATCGTCTCGGGCGCGCCGGCAGATGCAGTGTCGAACCAAGGCACGTGCGCGGCGACCACCAGCAGACGGTCGATCGGCGCGGCCGCGAGATACGCCTCGACGAACGCGAACTGGTCCTCGCGCAGACCGCCGACATAGGCCGGCCGCGCGCCGGGCTGGTAGATCACGTTGTCGAGCACCAATACGTTCGCCTGCGGCGTTTCCCAGGCGTAGGTTTCGGGACCGTAGGCAGCGCGGAACGAGGCGGTCGAGCCCTCGTCGTCACCCGCGTCGAAATCCAGATCGTGATTGCCGGGCGCGTGCAGCCAGGGCGCATCGAGGCGTGCGGTCGCGCGATCGATCAGCGGATACAGCGCCGGATCGTCGTTGGTCACGTCGCCGAGCATCAGCCCGAGCCCGAAGGGGCCGGCCGCGCGTGCGGCCTCGACCACGGCGCGGTCGTAGTAGCCGACTTCTGCTTCGGTGCCGGTCTGCGGATCGGCGAACACCGCTACGTCGAGGGAACCCTGCGCCTCGCCCGCCTGCAGCACGAACGTGCAGGCCGCGCCGCTGCTCCCCGCCGCGCGCCAGAGCACGGGATTCGCGCCCTGACGCGGCAGCGTCCAACCCGCCGGCTTGATCACGAACACCGGCGCGTCGCTGCTCAAGCCGTGGTACCGCCCCTCCGCATCGGTATCGACGATGTTGCGACCGTCGGACACGCGTACACCTGCAAGACCTGCGCTGTGTCCATCGGGCTGCGTGCCGACCACGCGCCCGGTGTCGCAGGCGAACGTGACGCCGGTCGACAGGCACAGCGCTGCGAGCGCGGCCGGCATGAACGGACGACATTGAATGGGCGACATCGGCGACACCTGTGCTGCAGAGGAATCGCCGGATTATGCCGCCGGATGATTTCGGCCGGCCGCTGATCTACGCTTCCCGCGTTCGGAGGCCATGGACACGGCCGATGCGGAACTGCATGGAACACACGGGGGCGAAGGGATGACGCTGATCGGCTGGACTTTACGGGCATGGCGTTGCTGGCTGCTGCTGGCCTGCCTGTGCTGTCCGCTGTGGGCGGTCGCGTTCGAGCGCGCGGAGCTCGTGCTGCCGCCGGGTACCGAGCGTGTCGCGCTGGCGCCGCAACTGGCCTACCACCACGACGCCGAGGACCTCGACGATCTCGCCACCGCGTGGCGACGGGTCGACGGGGGCGAAATGATGCCGTTGCCCGACGGCGTCGATGCATTCGGTTTCCAGCGCGGCACGTTCTGGTTCCATGCGCGCGTGGTCAATCGCGAGGTGCACGAACCGCGCTGGATGCTCGTGCAGGAGTATCCACTCAGCGACGAAGTCGATCTGCACGTGCGCTACGCAGACGGTCGCGTGCTGCACTTCGCAGGCGGCGACCATCGCCCCTTCGCATCGCGCGCCGTGCGCTATCGGCATCCGAACTTCAGTTTCGAACTGCCGGTCGGCGAACCTGTCGATCTGCTGGTGCGCGTGCGCAGCCAGAGCTCGATGCAGGTGCCGCTGCAGCTGTACACGCCCAAAGCGTTCACCGAGGTCTCGCGCGACGCGCAGCTGGCGATCGGCCTGTACTACGGCATCATGCTGGCACTGTTCTTCTACAACCTGGTGCTGTGGCTGTCGCTGCGCGACGCCAGCTACTTCTGGTATCTGTGCCACGTGTCCGCTTTCGGGCTGGTGCTGTTCACGCTCAACGGGCTCGGCTTCGAATACCTGTGGCCGCACGCGCCGTGGATGGCCGACCACATGGTGCCGATCTCGATCTGTCTGGCGCTCGTGGCGATGCTGCAGTTCTCGCGCACCTTCCTCGAACTGCCCAGGCGCTGGCCGCACGGCAATGTGCTGCTGCTCGCCCTCATGGCGTTCTTCGTGTTGTTCGGCATCGCCTCGATCTGGTTGCCGCTGCGCATCTCCACACCCGTCGCCTCGCGCGCGGTGCTGGTCGGCGTGGTCGGCATCGTCATCGCGACAATCGTGGTGCTGCGTCGTGGCTACGCGCCGGCCTCGCTACTGCTGCTCGCCTGGTCGATGTTCCTGCTCGGCACCGCGGCGTTCACCCTGCTGGCGTTCGGCCTGCTGCCGAAGAATTTCGCCACCGAGTACGGCGTGCAGATCGGTTCGGCGCTGGAGATGCTGCTGCTGTCGATCGCACTCGGTCATCGTTACGCGGCGCTGCGCCAGGAGAACCTGCGCATCACCGCCGAAGCCAACCTGCGGCTGGAGCGCAAGGTCGCGCAACGCACCCAGGAAGTGCGCAGCGCGCTGCTGCGGCTGGAGGATGCGCACGCGCGGCTGCGCGATTCGAGCCGGCGCGACGGCCTGACCGGTCTCTACAACCGCAGCTGGTTCCGCGAGGCCTTCCGCGACCTCGCGCAACAGGCGAAACACAGCGGCACGCCGCTCGCGGTGCTGATGATCGATCTCGACCATTTCAAGTCGATCAACGACCGTCACGGCCATCTGGCCGGCGACGACTGCCTGCGCTGGGCAGCGCGGTGCATCGGTCGCATCCTGCGTCCGCACGACGCCCTGCTCGCCCGTTTCGGCGGCGAAGAATTCGTGGTCGCAATTCCCGACTGCGGTCTGGCCGAAGCTGGCGTCATCGCCGAAGCCATCCGCTACCAGCTTGGCGATGAGGCCTGTCCCAGTGGCCAGACGCGGATCCGGGTCACGGCGAGCATCGGCGTGCACGTGCTTGATCCGCAGGCCGACACCGACCTCGACGATGTTCTGGGCAGCGCCGACTGCGCGCTGTACGCCGCCAAGGCCAATGGCCGCGACTGCGTGGAGCTGTCCACGGCCGGCTGACGCCCAGCCGCCCGTCACGCCCGGCCCCGTGGTTTCGTGCGGCCGGGCCAGTCCGGTATCCTGTGCGGCTACACGGCCCCGTAGCTCAGCTGGATAGAGCGGTCCCCTCCTAAGGGACAGGTCGCCCGTTCGAATCGGGCCGGGGTCACCAACCGCGACTTCCCCCAACGGCCCTGCGCCGCGTCGCGCCGCTTCCCACCGTACGTCCGCCGGTTTTCACATCGGCGGCGTCCGCTCACAAGGAGTTCCGTCCATGACCCATTCCGTCCTCACCGCGCTCGGCCTGTCCGATACCGAATCGGGCACGTATCTCGGCAACGGCGAGTGGTCGAAGACCCGCGATGCCGGCGTCATCGAACCCGTCAACCCGACCGACGGCGAAGTGCTCGCCCGCGTGCAGGCCAGCTCGCAGGCCGATTACGACCTGATCGTCGAGCGCGCCCAGGCGGCGTTCAAGATCTGGCGCAAGACGCCGGCGCCGCGCCGTGGCGAAGCCGTGCGCCTGTGCGCCGACGCGCTGCGCACGCACAAGGACGCGCTGGGTTCGCTGGTCGCGCTGGAGATGGGCAAGTCGAAGCCGGAAGGCGACGGCGAAGTGCAGGAAATGATCGACATCGGCGAATTCGCGGTCGGCCTGTCGCGTCAGCTGTATGGCCTGACGATGCACTCCGAGCGTCCGGGCCACCGCATGTACGAGCAGTGGCACCCGATGGGCGTGGTCGGCATCATCAGCGCGTTCAACTTCCCGGTCGCGGTGTGGGCCTGGAATGCACTGGTCGCCGCGGTCTGCGGCAACATCTCGATCTGGAAGCCGTCGCCGAAGACGCCGCTGTCGGCGATCGCGTCGATGAAGATCTGCAACGAAGCGCTGAACAAGGCCGGCTTCCCGGACATCTTCTTCCTGTTCAACGATGCCGGTAGCGATCTCGCGCAGGCCTTCGTCGACGACAAGCGCATCGCGCTGGTCAGCTTCACCGGTTCGACCAAGGTCGGCCGCCACGTCGGTGAGCGCGTCGCCAAGCGCATGGGCCGCTCGCTGCTGGAACTGGGCGGCAACAACGCGATCATCGTCGACCCCACCGCCGACCTGAAGCTGGCGATCCCGGCAATCGTGTTCGGCGCCGTCGGCACCGCCGGCCAGCGCTGCACGACGACGCGCCGTCTGTTCGTGCACGAGTCGATCTACGCCGACGTGCTGGCCAAGCTGAAGACTGCCTACGGCCAGGTCGAGAAGAAGATCGGTGATCCAACCGACGCCGCCAACCTGATGGGCCCGCTCAACAGCCGCGACGGCGTGCAGGCGTACCTCACCGCGATCGAAAAGGCCAAGGCCAGCGGCGGCACGATCGAGAGTGGCGGCAAGGCGCTCACCGACCGCAAGGGCAACTTCGTGCTGCCGGCGCTGGTTAGTGGCCTGACCAACGATGCCGAGGTCGTGCAGACCGAAACCTTCGCGCCGATCCTCTACGTCATGAAGTACAGCGATCTGGAAGAAGCGATCGACCTGCAGAACGACGTGCCGCAGGGTCTGTCGTCGTCGCTGTTCACCACTGACCTGCGCGCGTCCGAGCAGTTCCTAAGCGCATGGGGTTCGGATTGCGGCATCGCCAACGTCAACATCGGCACCTCGGGCGCCGAGATCGGTGGCGCCTTCGGCGGCGAGAAGGAAACCGGTGGCGGCCGCGAATCGGGTTCGGACGCGTGGCGCGCCTACATGCGTCGCCAGACCAACACGATCAACTACTCCGATTCAATGCCGCTCGCACAGGGCATCAAGTTCGACCTCTGACGTCGATCCCGGACGCCGCGGATCCGGTCCGCGGCGTCTGCGCGCTTGCGCGCGACACCCTGGTGTCTGAATAATCGTGTCTTCCCCCGCTTTCCCTGGACCGCCGCCGATGGCGCCGCGAATTCCGGCCCGTTCGTCTGTCGCACCGCGTGATCGCGCCGTGCGCTTGCCTGTGTCCGATGCTCCGACGCGAGGTCCACGCGCATGAACACGCCTGTCGCCTACCGCCAGACCAGTGCGATGGCAATCATCAGTCTCGTCGCCGGGCTACTTGGTTGGTCGTTGTTGCCGGTCATCGGCAGTGTCGTCGCGATCGTGACCGGTCACCTCGCACGCGCCGAGATCCGGCGACGTCCCGAAGCGCTGGACGGCGATGGCCTGGCGATCGCGGGGCTGGTGCTGGGTTATCTGATGGTCGCGATGGCGATCATCGGCCTGCTGTTCGTGTTCCTGTTCTTCGGCGGCCTGCTGGCCTTCATCGCGGCGGCGTCCTGATGTACGCAAGCGCCCGTCCGCTGCTGTTCCGGCTCGACCCCGAACGCGCGCACGGCGTCACGCTCACCGCGTTGGATGCGCTGCATCGCATGGGCCTGTCGTCGTTGATCGCCACGCCACCGCCACCGCTGCCGACCGAAGCCTTCGGCCTGCGTTTCCCGAACCCGGTCGGCCTCGCCGCCGGACTCGACAAGAACGGCGACCACATCGATGCGCTGTTCGCGCTGGGCTTTGGCTTTGTCGAGATCGGCACGATCACGCCCAGGCCGCAGGACGGCAACCCGAAGCCGCGCATGTTCCGGCTGCCGCGCCACCGCGCGCTGATCAACCGTCTGGGTTTCAACAACCAGGGCGTCGACGCGCTGATCGCCAACGTGAGCCGCGCGAAGCGCGCCGGCATCCTCGGCATCAACATCGGCAAGAACAAGGACACGCCGAACGAATCGGCGGCCGACGATTACCTGTTCTGCATGGAACGCGTGTATCCGCTGGCGGACTACATCACGGTCAACATCTCCTCGCCCAACACCGCCGGCCTGCGTGAGCTGCAGGAAGAGCAGGCGCTGCGCCGGCTGATCGGCACGCTGCGCGACGCGCAGGAGCGCCTGGCCGCGCAGCACGGCAAGCGCGTGCCGCTGCTGGTCAAGGTGGCGCCCGATCTGAGCGACGACGACATCGAGGCCGCGGCCCGCGTGCTGTCTGACCTGCACGTCGACGGCGTCATCGCCACCAACACCACGATCTCGCGCATCAGCGTGCAGGACGATCGTCGCGCCGACGAGGCCGGTGGTCTGTCCGGCGAGCCGCTGATGAACAAGGCGACCACCGTGCTGCGGATGATGCGCACGCGGCTCGCCAGCGAGATTCCGCTGGTCGGCGTAGGCGGCATCCTGTCGGGCGCCGATGCGGTCAAGAAGATGGCCGCCGGCGCGTCGCTGGTGCAGGTGTATTCGGGTCTGGTCTATCGCGGGCCGGCGCTGATCGGCGACTGCGTCGAGGCGATCCGCCGCCGGCGCGAAGCCCCGAGCCGCGGCAACCTGCCCAGCCTCTGATCGCAGCGATGTCCGATTCCTACCGTCTGCTGCAGCCGGCCGATCTGCGCCCGCGCAACACCTTCGGCGTGGCCGCGCATGCGCGCCGGCTGATCGAGGTGCTGGATGCCGCGGCCTTGCCGCAGGCGCTCGCCGCGCTCGACGGCGACACGCGCCCACTGGTCATCGGCGGCGGCAGCAATCTGCTGTTCGCGGGAGATACCGTCGATGCGCTGGCGATCATCGATGCACGCCGCAGCGTGGTCTCCGACGATGGCGAGCGCGTCGTCGTGCGCGCCGCCGCCGGCGCCGACTGGCACGGCTTCGTGTTGTGGACGCTGGCGCAGGAGCTCGGCGGCATGGAGAACCTCGCGCTGATTCCGGGCACGGTCGGCGCCGCGCCGATCCAGAACATCGGCGCCTACGGCGTCGAGGTCGGTGAGCACGTGGTCGCGGTCGAAGCCTTCGACCAGGACACGCGCAACTTCGTGCGGCTCGATGCCGAGGCCTGCCGCTTCGGCTATCGCGACAGCGTCTTCAAGCAGATGCCCGATCGCTGGATCGTCACCGCCGTCGAATTCTCGCTGCATCGCTTCGCCGAGCCGGTGCTCGATTACGCGGGCCTGCGCGACGTGCTGGCCGCGCGCGGCATCACCGCGCCGCGTCCGCTCGACGTCGCCGAGGCCGTCATCGACATCCGCCGCAGCAAGCTGCCGGACCCCGCGTTGATCGGCAACGCCGGCAGCTTCTTCAAGAACCCGATCGTGTCGGCCGCGCAGGCCGCCGCACTGGTCGCGGCGCATGCGGGCATCCCGGTGTTCGCGGTCGATGAAGGCCTGCGCAAATTGTCGGCAGCGTGGCTGATCGATCGCTGCGGCTGGAAGGGGCATCGCGATGGCGACGCCGGTGTGGCGCCCGGCCACGCGCTGGTGCTGGTCAATCACGGCAACGCGCAGGGCACCGAGCTGCTGGGCCTGGCGCGACGCATCGCAGCCTCGGTGCAGATGCGCTTCGGCGTGGCGCTGGAACCCGAACCGAAAATCGTCGGCGCGGCGTGGTGAGCACACGCGCCCTGCTCCGCTGGCGACCCGCGACCGTACAGGGACAGGCCGCGCTGCTGATGCTGGGCAGCACCTCGGCCTTCGCGCTGATGGCGATCGCGATCCGCTACGCATCGGCGACCGTGCCGACCACCGAAGTCGCATTCTTCCGCAACTTCTTCGGCCTGCTCGCCCTGCTGCCGATCCTCCTGCGCAGCGGCGCCGGCCTGCCGCGCACGCGCAATCTGGGCCGCTACGTGATCCGCACCGTGGTCGGCCTCGGCTCGATGCTGTGCGCGTTCTGGGCGATCGGCCATCTGCCGCTATCGCAGGCGATCTCGCTCTCGTACGCGGCGCCGCTGTTCGCGACGATCGCGGCAGTGATCTGGCTCGGAGAGATCGTGCGCGTCCGGCGCTGGATGGCGGTGTCCGCAGGGTTTCTCGGCGTGCTGGTGATCCTGCGGCCTGGCGTGGCGTTCACGGCTGCGATGCTGGTGCCGGTGATCGGCGCGCTGCTCGCCGCGCTGGTCGCGATCCAGATGAAACAGCTCTCGAGGCTGGATGCGCCCGACACGATCGTCTTCTACACCTACCTGCTGTGGGTGCCGCTGTCGCTGGTGCCGGCGCTGTTCCAGTGGGTCTGGCCGAGCCCGACGGTCTGGCTGTGGCTGATCGCGACCGGCGTGCTCGGGACGCTGGGCCAGTGGCTGTGGACGCGGGCGCTGCGTCTGGGCGAGGTATCGGCGCTGCAGCCGATCAGCTTCGTACAGTTGCCGATCGTGGTGCTGTTCGGCTGGCTGCTGTTCGGCGAGGTCATCGACATGTGGACCGCGATCGGCGCAGCGATCGTGTTCGGTGCCAACGGCTACATCGCGCACCGCGAAGCGGTCCTATCGCGCCGGGCGGCGACGCAGCGGCCGGCGGAAGCGGCAAAGCCGAGCGAATAACCGGACCTGTAGGAGCGCGCTTGCGCGCGATGGGCTTGACCGGCAACGCCTCTTCGCGCGCCAGCGCGCTCCTACAGGTCGCGTCTCAGACGTCTTCTTTCGCGACCTCGCGCAGCTTGCCCTGATGCAGCTCCATCACCCGGTCGAGCTTGCGCGCGAGCCGGCGGTCATGGGTCACCAGCACCAGGCTGGTGTGCTGCGCGCGGTTGAGCTCGAGCATCAGCTCGAACACTGTCGCCGCCGTGCGTTCGTCGAGGTTGCCGGTCGGTTCGTCGCCGAGCACGCAGGCCGGCTTGTTGACCAGCGCACGCGCGACCGCGGCGCGCTGACGCTCGCCGCCCGACAGTTCGCCCGGCTTGTGGGCGAGACGATGGCCGAGGCCGACGGTCTCCAGCAGATCACGCGAACGCTTCGTCGCATCGGCATCGCTGGCGCCGTTGAGCAGCGCCGGCAGCATGACGTTCTCAAGCGCCGTGAACTCGGGCAGCAGATGATGGAACTGGTAGACGAAACCCAGCGAGCGGTTGCGCAGCGTGCCGCGCGCGGCGTTCGACAGGGCGCTCATCTTCTGCCCCGACACGAACACCTCGCCCGCGGTCGGCGTATCCAGCCCGCCGAGCAGATGCAGCAGCGTGCTCTTGCCCGCGCCGGACGCGCCGAGGATCGCGACGGTCTCGCCGGCGCGCACCGCGAAGTCCAGGCCGTCGAACACCGGCGTGTGCAACGTGCCTTCAGCATAGGTCTTGCCCAGGCCCTCGGCCGCGAGCACGACGGTGTCGGGCGCGGCCGTGAGTGCAGCCGTGATCGAGTCACTCATAGCGCAGCGCCTCCGCGGGGGCCGTGCGCGCCGCGCGCAGCGCCGGATAGATCGTCGCGACGAAGGCCATCACCAGCGCAACACTGGCGATCATCACCACGTCGCTGACCTGCAGGTCGATCGGCAGGCCGGTCACGTAATAGACGTCCTCGGGCATCAGCACGACGCCGAATACGCGTTCGATCGCGCCGAGGATGTGTTCGAGATTGAAGGTCAGCAGCAGCCCGCCGGTGATGCCGAGGATCGTACCGATCACGCCGATCATCGTGCCCTGCACCATGAACACCTGCATGACCCCGCCGGGCGTGAGCCCCAGCGTGCGCAGGATCGCGATGTCGGCCTGTTTGTCGGTCACCAGGCTCACCTGCGACGCGACGAGATTGAACGAGCCCATGACGATGATCAGCGACAGCAGGATGCCTATCATGGTCTTTTCGAGTTTGAGCGCGCGGAACATGTTCGCGTTCTCGATGCTCCAGTCGCTGACCCGGTAAACGCCGCCCAGCTTGTGCACCAGATCGCGCGTGACCTGCTGCGCACGATCCATGTCGTGCAGTTTCAGGCGCACGCCGGTGACACCATCGCCAATGCGCAACAGACGCTGCGCATCGCTGAGATTGACCACGGCCAAGCGCCGGTCGAAGTCCTGGTAGCCGGCCTCGAAGATGCCGCTGACGGTGAAGCGTTTGAGCTGCGGCACCGCGCCCATCGGCGTGACCTGGAAATCGGTGGTCACGATGACGCTGTCACCGACGCCGACGCCGAGCCACAGCGCGAGCTCACGCCCGAGCACGATGTTGAACGTACCCGGCTGCAGGTCCTCGAGCTTGCCGATGACCATCGACGTGGTGAGATCGGACACCTGCGCTTCGTCCTCGGGCACGATCGCGCGCACCGCGGCGGGCTCGTTGCGACGGCCGCGCAGCAGCGCCTGCGTGTCGACGTAGGGCGCGGCACCGGCGACGCGGGGATCCTCGCGCGCGACATCGACCGCGCGCTGCCAGTTCGACAGCGTGTCGCCGTCGGCGCTGATCGTCGCGTGCGCGACCATGCCGAGCATGCGGTCGCGGATTTCCTTCTGGAAGCCGCTCATCACCGCGAGCGTGGTGATCAACACGGTCACGCCGATGGCGATGCCGAGAATCGACGCGAGCGAGATGAAGGAAATGAAGCCGTTGCGCCGCTTGGCCCTGAGATAACGCAGGCCGATGGCGGCAGGAATGGGTCTGAGCATGAGCGTCCGGTCATGGGGGCCGCGGCGCCTGCGGCAGCTGCGCCGGTGCACCGCCCGCCCGGGGCGTCGCTATGGTGCCATCGAATCCGCTGGCGGTCGCGTTGCGAGGACCGATGCGGCCAGTCGGAGTTCACGTCGTGCGCGCGGCGGCAGGGTGTCGGGCCACCACAGCAGGTGCCGCCTGCGCCGGCCGTCGCGCCAGCGCAGGATCGCCATCGGACCGCGCCATTCGAGTTGCGGGGTGTCGAGGGCCACGCCATCGAGGTGCGCGGCGCCTGCGGCATCGATGACCAGCTCACGCATCGGGGCGCGCCGTTCGATGGCGATGCGGTGCAGGGTGACGGCGACGATCAGCGGCAGCGCGCAGACGGTCGCGAGCGGCGGCAGTTCCGACAGCCACAACGCGATGCAGGCGCAGACGCCGAGCAACGCGAGCGCGCCCTGCAACAACATGGAGGGCCGCCAGGCCAACCGCAGCGGCAGTGGCTCAGCCTGGCGGCAGCTGCCGGATCGACTGTACGAGGGTGTCGAGCTGCGCATCATCGGAACGCTCATGGCCGAGAAACCACTTCCAGAGCCTATCGTCCTCGCAATCCAGCAGCCGTCGGAAAACCTCGCGCTCGGCTTCGGTGGATGACGGCCAGCAGCGGTCGAGCCAGCGTTCGAACAATCGGTCGAGCTCGCGCATGCCGCGCCGGCTGCGCCAGCGCAGGCGACGGAGTTCGGTGGCGTCGTCGTGGGTCATGCGTTTTCTGATCCCTGACAGGCGACTCTCGAGCCCGTCATTCCGGCGAAAGCCGGAATCCGGTGTCTCTGCTTCGCGATAACGGTATCCGGGAACGCCCAAGACGCTGGATGACCAGCCATTCGGCCGTTGAAGAACACACCGGCTTTCGCCGGAGTGACGGACAGGTATTCCGACAGAAACTGGCGGTGCCTCACGCCCGATCGATGCATCGCATCGACCGGGCGCGAGCGAATCAGCCGCGACGCGCCAGCATCAACTGCTTGATCTCGCCGATCGCCTTGGCCGGATTCAGGCCCTTGGGGCAGGTCCGTGCGCAGTTCATGATCGTGTGGCAGCGGTAGAGCTTGAACGGATCTTCCAGATCGTCCAGACGCGCACCGGTGTCCTCGTCGCGGCTGTCGATGATCCAGCGGTAGGCCTGCAGCAGCACGGCCGGACCGAGGTAGCGCTCGCCGTTCCACCAGTAGCTCGGGCAGCTGGTCGAGCAGCAGGCGCACAGGATGCACTCGTACAGACCGTCGAGCTTGGCGCGGTCTTCCTTGGACTGCAGACGCTCGCGGTCCGGCGGCGCCGCGCTCTGCGTACGGATCCACGGCTGGATCGACGCGTACTGCGCGTAGAAGTGGGTCAGGTCGGGCACCAGATCCTTGACCACTTCCATGTGCGGCAGCGGGTAGATCGGCACCTCGGCCTTCTTGCAGTCCTCGATGGCGCGGGTGCAGGCCAGCGTGTTGGTGCCGTCGATGTTCATCGCGCAAGACCCGCAGATGCCCTCGCGGCACGACCTGCGGAAGGTCAGCGTCGGGTCGATCTCGTTCTTGATCTTGATCAGCGCGTCGAGAACCATCGGACCGCACTTGTCGAGATCGACCTCGTAGGTGTCCGTCGACGGATTGCGGCCGTCATCGGGATTCCAGCGGTAGACCTTGAAGGTGCGCGTGCGCGTGGCGCCCGTGGCCGGGAAGTGCCGGCCCTGCTGCACCTTGGAATTCTTCGGAAGCGAAAATTCTGCCATCTGGGGTCCCCGGCTCAGTAAACGCGTGCTTTCGGCGGCACGACTTCGACTTCGTCGTCGAGCGTGTACATGTGCACCGGGCGGTAATCGATCTGCGTGTTGCCGGCATCATCGGCCCAGCACAGCGTGTGCTTGTGCCAGTTCTCGTCGTCGCGGTCCGGGAAGTCCTCGTGCGCATGCGCGCCGCGGGATTCCTTGCGGTTCTCGGCCGAGACGATGGTCACCAGCGCCTGGCCCAGCAGGTTCTGCAGCTCCATGGTCTCGATCAGATCCGAGTTCCAGACCATCGAGCGGTCGCTGACCTTGACGTCGGCGAACGAGGCGTGGATCTCGCGGATCTTGTCGACACCCTCGGCCAGCGTCTTGCTGGTGCGGAACACCGCGGCGTCGTTCTGCATCGTGCGCTGCATGTTGTCGCGGATCACCGACGTCGGCGTGCCGCCCGTCGCATGGCGCAGCTTGTCGAGGTTCGCCAGCGACTGGTCGCAGGCGTCCCTGGGCAGCGGCTTGTGGCGCGCGTTCGGCGTAATCGTTTCAGCGCAGCGGTTCGCGACCGCGCGGCCGAACACCACCAGATCCAGCAGCGAGTTCGAGCCCAGACGGTTGGCACCGTGCACCGACACGCAGGCGGCTTCGCCGATCGCGTACAGGCCCGGGACCACTGCATCCGGATTGCCGTCCTTCAACTGCACGACTTCGCCGTGATAGTTGGTCGGGATGCCGCCCATGTTGTAGTGGACGGTCGGAATCACCGGGATCGGCTGCTTTTCGACATCGACACCGGCGAAGATCCGCGCGCTCTCGGCGATACCGGGGAGCTTCTCGTGGATGTCCTTCGGGTCGAGATGGGTCAGATCCAGATGGATGTGATCCTTGTGCTCGCCGACGCCACGGCCTTCGCGGATTTCCATCGTCATCGAACGCGAGACGACGTCGCGCGAGGCGAGATCCTTGGCGTTCGGCGCGTAGCGCTCCATGAAGCGTTCGCCGCTGGAGTTGCGCAGGATGCCGCCTTCGCCGCGCACGCCCTCGGTGATCAGGCAGCCCGCGCCGTAGATGCCGGTCGGGTGGAACTGCACGAACTCCATGTCCTGCAGACCCAGACCCGCACGCAACGCCATACCGCCACCGTCGCCGGTGCAGGTGTGCGCCGAGGTCGCGGAGAAGTATGCGCGGCCGTAGCCGCCGGTCGCCAGCACCACGCCCTGGGCGCGGAACAGGTGGAGCGTGCCTTCGGCCATGTCGAGCGCGAGCACACCGCGGCAGGCGCCGTCCTCGTCCATGATCAGATCGAGGGCGAAGTACTCGATGAAGAAGCGTGCGTCATGCGCCAGCGACTGCTGATAGAGCGTGTGCAGGATCGCGTGCCCGGTACGGTCGGCCGCCGCGCAGGTGCGCTGCGCGGTGCCCTTGCCGTAATGAGTGGTCATGCCGCCGAAGGGGCGCTGGTAGATCTTGCCCTCTTCGGTGCGCGAGAACGGTACGCCCTGGTGCTCGAGCTCGATGATCGCGGGGATCGCCTCGCGGCACATGTACTGGATGGCGTCCTGGTCGCCCAGCCAGTCGGAACCCTTGATCGTGTCGTAGAAGTGGTAGCGCCAGTCGTCCTCGCCCATGTTGCCGAGCGCGGCGGAGATGCCGCCCTGCGCCGCCACGGTGTGCGAGCGCGTCGGGAAGACTTTGGTCAGACACGCGGTCTGCAGACCCTTGTGGGCCAGACCGAAGGTCGCGCGCAGACCGGCGCCGCCGGCGCCGACGACGATCATGTCGTAGGTGTGTTCGGTGATCTTGTAAGCGTTGGTCATGTGGTTCTCAGCCCAGCAGTGCGATGCGCGCAATCGCGTACAGCGATGCGAGCGCGCCAGCGGCGCAGGCGAATGTGACGAGGAGCTGGAGACTGACCTCCAGCGCGCGCTGGTGGATGTAGTCCTCGATGATCACCTGCAGGCCGAGCTTGGCGTGCCAGAACATGGCGATCGCGAAGAGCGCGAAGGCGATCGCGTTGAACGGACGCGCGATGACGGTCTGCACGGTGCCGAGGTCGGCGCCGGCCAGCGACACCAGCGTGCCGATGAACCATGCGACCAGCGGTACCAGCGCCACGGCGGTCACGCGCTGCCACCAGAAATGACCGGTCCCGGTCTTGCCCGAGCCCAGGCCGCGTGCACGACCGACCGGCGTGCGGAAATCGCGCTGGCGCACGACCTCGACCGGTGTCTTCGACTCGCTCATGCGCCACCCCGCAATGCAATGAACCAGATCACGGCGGTCAGCACGACGGCCAGCGTGATCACGGTGTACCCGGAGCGATAGACCTCCGGCAGTTCGAAGCCCATGCCCGCATCCCACATCAGGTGGCGGATGCCATTGAGCAGGTGATAGACCAGCGCGAACGAGAACGCCGCGAGTGCGAGCGTGCCCAGCGGCGAGGCGAGGCAGGCCGACGCATTCGCGTAGGCGTCGCCGCCTTGGGCGACGGCCAGCAACCACCAGGCGAGGCCGAATGCACCGACCGAGGCGATGATGCCGGTGACCCGGTGCATCAGGGACATCACCGATGTGATCTGCAGGCGATACAGCGTGCCGAGCATGAACGGTGACAGAGGACGGTTACGGTGTGCCATCGTTGTAGTGCTCTCCTCGCTGGCGGCGTCTCGCCGCGTGGCTGGTACTGCGGATCTGCCCGCCAGACACGACGTGACAGATCAGAAATCGATGCAACGACCGTTCTTTTCCCAGTCGCCATAGCGCGTCGGATCGAGGCCCTCGCGGCCTCCGATCTCTTCAGCGGGCGGCGATGCCGGAACAGGCATTTCCGCAGGCGTCGACGACGGCGTGTCCGTCTGCTCGCCTATGATGTCCGGGTTGGTCATTCGTTCAATTTTAGTTCCCACAGGCATGTCAGACAAGCTGCAATCCACCTCAGGCCCTGCATTCGCGCTTCCGGACATCGCGTCACTGATGCTTCACGGACGCGATTGCATCGCATTCGCGCAGGCGCAGTTCATGAGCGATGTGGCGACGCTTGGCGACGGACAGTGGCAGTGGAGCGGTTGGTTGACCCCGAAAGGGCGCGTGATCGCCCTGTTCGCCGTCTTGCGGCACAGCGCAGAGCGGCTCGACCTGATCGTGCTCGACGCCGATATCGCTGCATTGGCGACATCGTTGAAACGCTACGTCTTCCGCAGCAAGGTCTCGATCGAGGTGCGCAGTGGCGTTTCTGCGATGGGACAGTTCGCATTGCCGTCGATTGCGCGCGGTGCGAGTGCCTCGATCGACGCCTCCGTGACCGAGCTGGATCTCGGCTCGCTATCGGAGCCGCGCACCCTCTCCCTGCGCGAAGCCGATCCGGTGATCGCAGTCGATCCGGATGCGCAACGCCGCTGGCGCGCCTTCGACATCACCCACGGCCTGCCCCGCCTGGACGCGGCGCAGCGCGAGCAGTGGACGCCGCAGCAGCTGTCGCTGGAACGCCTGCGCGCCTTCAGCGTCGCCAAGGGCTGCTATCCCGGACAGGAGATCGTCGCGCGCACGCACTTCCTCGGACAGGCGAAGCGCGGCCTGGCCGTCCTGCGCGGCGCGCCTGATGCCGCAGCTGGCGAAGACGTGCGGACCGGCGAGCAGGTGCAAGGCAAGGTCGTGTCCGTCGCCGGCGATCTTGTGCTGGCCGTGCTGCCGCTCGAACGCCTGGATGTGCCGCTGCAGATCGGCGGCATCGATGTCGTCGATACACCGCTGCTGGACGGCCTCGCCCGCTGATCCCAGCGGATTCACCGCCCCGCTCACCCGCATTCGAATGTCGTGATCCGGCTGCTATGCTCGGCCGCGACAGGGGGCGCACGCGCCCAAGGGAATGTCGAAACCGTCGCCAAACGGGCTTTCGCCGGTGCGGGGACATGGGTCAGGGAACCATCCAAGGAGTCGTCATGAAACACAGTTCGTTGTCCGCGGCGCTTGCCGCATCCGTGGTCACGTGTGTACTCGCTGCCTGCGCAAGCTCGGCGCCGGTGCAGGAATCCGCCGCGCCAGCACCGCCCGAGCCGACCGCGTTCGTCGAGCAACTCGACGCCGACGGCCTGTTCGCATTCGGCAAGGCGGACATCCGCGATATCAGCCCGGCCGGCCGCGACGCGCTCGACACGCTCGCGGGCCGCCTGGCTGGCCGCAGTCTCGACGTCGTCCACGTCATCGGACACAGCGACCGCATCGGTAACCGCCAGGGCAACCTGCGCCTGTCGAACCGCCGCGCCGAAGCCGTCCGCGATTATCTGGTCGAGCACGGCGTGCCGTCGGACCGCATCACGGCGGTCGGGCGCGGCGATGTGGAGCCGGTAGTCGAGTGTGAGTCGGAGCGCGGTCAGGCGTTGATCACGTGCCTGGCGCCGAACCGGCGCGTGGAAGTGCGGGTGCGGTTGGCGGACTGATTCGACCGACGCGTAGAGCCCTCCCCAGCGTTTCGAGGCATTGCTCCCTTCGCGGGTGGAAGGATGCGATGGGGGCGAACGGTTAGCGCGCAACTCAAAGCGAGCGAACACTTCGTGCGCTTGTCGCGCTCGATGACGCGTCCACGGCACTGACAGGTCGCCCGCACCCGCCCCTCCCCCGCAAGGGGGAGGACTGTTCTACGCAAGCGCCAGCATCGCCTCAAGGCGATCCCTCACGTCATCGTCAATGCCGTCGCGACGATGTCCGCCTCCGACGGAATCACCAGCAACGCCGCTGCTGCCAGCGGCGTGAACGTATCGGCACCCGCCACGCGCCGCAGCGGGGTGTCGCCGAAGCCCGCTTCCGCGATCGCGGTGACGATGCCCTCGCCTACGCCCGCACTGCGACGCCCCTCGTCGACCACCAGCACGCGTGCGCATTCGCCGACATGGCGGGCGATCTCGCCTTCGTTGAGCGGCAGCAGCCAGCGCAGATCGACTACGCGCACCTTCCAGCCACGCTCGGCCTCGATAAGCCGCGCGGCGCGCAGGCTCATCGGCACACCATTGCCGAACGTCAGCACGACCAGATCGGTCGCGTCGCCATCGTAGACGCGCGCTTCGCCGAACGGCATCGCCTGGTCCGGCGTCGGGTACGTCGTCGACCAGCCGCCGTCGCCTGCGGCGTACAGATCCTTGGTCATGTACAGCGCGATCGGTTCGAGGAACAGGCAGACCCGGCCGTCGACCTTGGCCATCGCGGTGAGCGTGCGCAGCATTGTCGCTGCGTCGTCGCCACGCGAGGGGCAGCCGATGACGATGCCGGGAATGTCGCGCAGTGCCGCAATCGAGTTGTCGTTGTGGAAATGCCCGCCGAATCCGCGCTGATAACCCAGCGATGCGATCCGCACGACCATCGGGTTGCGGTACTGCCCGTTGCTGAAGAACTGCAGGCTGGCGGCCTCGCCGCGGATCTGGTCGCCGGCATTGTGGAAGTACGCAAGGTACTGGATCTCCGGCAGCGGGAGCATGCCCATGTTGGCGAAGCCCTGCGCCAGACCGAGGATCGTGGTTTCGTCGAGCAAGGTATTGAACACGCGTCGGCCGCCGAAGGCTTTCTGCAAGCCCTTGGTCACGGTGTAGACGCCACCCTTCTGCGCGACGTCCTCACCGAACAGCAACGCTTCGGGATACTTCACGAACAGGTCGTGGAGAGCCTGGTTGATCTGCACCGCCAGATGCCTGGCCGGCAGGCGTTCCGGCAGCGCGGCCTCGCTGCCGAAGGCCGCGATGCGTGCGGCCGCGTCGGGAACGCGCGTGGCCTCATCGTGGACCGGCCCGGGCGAGTACGGCGCGAGCGGCGCCATCACATCATCGAGCCGGGTCAGTCGCGGACGGCTGTCGGCGTCTTCCGCCGCGGCGAAGCAGCGCACGCGCATGGCTTCATAGAGCTCCAGCAACGCGCCCTTCGACAGCAGGCCGGATTCGAGTGCGATCGCGGCGCTGCGCAGCAAGGGATCACTGGCCTCGACCGCACACAGTTCCGCCAGCGCGCGCCACTCGATCTCGAAATCGGTGCCCGCGTGGCCCATGAGCCGCGTGGTCCGCAGATGCAGGAAGGTCGGCCGTCGTGTGCGACGGCAGTGCGCGACCGCGCGTTCGACCTCGCCGTAACCCGAAGCCAGATCGAGACCATCGGCGGCGAAGTAGTCGAGATCCGGCCGGTGCGCGAAGTTGCGTGCGATCCACCCATCCGGCGTTCGCACCGAAATACCGATGCCGTTGTCCTCGCAGACGAACAATACCGGCGCAGGCAGCTTCTGGTACGCGGTGTAGGCCGCCGCGTTGAACGCGGTCTGCGCGGTCGCGTGATTGCTCGACGCATCGCCGAACGAGCACACCACGATGCTGTCGGCAGGCACCGGCAGCGCATGGCCGATGCGGCGCGCGTGCTCGATCGCGATCGCGGTGCCGAGCGCCTTGGGCAGGTGCGAGGCGATCGTCGAGGTCTGCGGCAGCACCCACAACGGCTTGCTGCCCCACACCTTGTGACGACCGCCGCTCGCCGGATCGTCCGCACTGGCGGCGAACGACAGCGCCGAATCCATCACAGGATCCATGCCCGGCACCTTGCGGAACCGCTCGGCCATGAAGCCGCCGCTGCGGTAGTGCAGGAAGGCCGGATCGGTATGCCGTGTGGCGCGCGCGACCATCGCGTTGCCCTCGTGGCCGCTGGAACCGATCGTGTAGAAAACCTTGTTCTGCACGCGCAGCACGCGCGCCATCAGATCGAGATGTCGGCTGATCAGCTGCGATTCGAACAGCTCGCGGAAGCTGCGCGCATCGAGTGTGCTGCCGGAGAGGATCGCTTCGTCGTCGGCCGGCGCCGCGTCGCGCGGGCCCTCCCACTCGCGAACGAACTGCTGGAAATTCGCGTCGCAGATCTCGGCGCGGTTGAGCCCCTTCATGCGGGCGGGGATCGGATCGGGAACGACTGCGAACATCGAGTCACCTTCAGTCCGTGGCCGCGAGCCTCGCGGCGTTGACCGGCGCGGGCGCCGGCATGTCGATGAAACCCGGCGTGCCGCGCACGCGCGCGAGCCAATCGCGCAACGCCGGATACCGGGTCAGGTCGAAGCCGCCGTCGGGCGCGACGGCGGTGTAGGCGAACAGCGCGATGTCGGCGACACCGTAGACATCGCCGGAAAACCAGGTGGCACCGCCAGCGAGATGGCCGTCCATCACCTTCAACGCGCGATGGCCACGCGCCTGCAGCGCCGACAGTTCAGAGCGGCGCGGCGAGCCGGCGTCGGTCCAGCCGCGGATGAAACGCGCAACCGCGATCGCGGGCTCATGGCTGTACTGCTCGAAGAACATCCAGCGCAGCGCCTGCGCGTGCGCGTGCTGCCAGGGATCGGTCGGCAACAACGACGTGCCGGCGGCGAGGAAACACAGGATCGCGTTCGATTCGACCAGGACGCGACCGTCGTCGAGCTCCAGCATCGGCACCTGGCCGTTCGGATTCTTCGCCAGATACGCCCGCGTGCGCGTCTCGCCGCGACTGCTGTCGGTTTCGATCCACGTGTAGGGCCGGCCAAGTTGTTCGAGCAGCAAACGCACCTTGTGGCAGTTGCCGGACGGCGAGTACCCGTAGACGGTCGTCATCCCCGGGACGTCCTGCCCGCCTGCCACTCGGCGCGCGTCTGGCCCCAGAGTTCGACCGCGGCCTCGTGCGCCGGCGGCGGCAGGCGCACCGGTCCGCGCAGGGTCGAGCCCAGGCGCTGCGCGACTCTCTGCGAGGCCACGTTGTCTGGCGCGATGCAGTGGACGATCTCGTCCCAGCTGAGCGAATCGAATGCCCAATCGATCGCGGCCACCGCGGATTCGAACGCGTAGCCGCGCCCCCAAGCATCGGGATGGAAGACGTAGCCGATCTCGTTCCCGGGCCAGCCTTCCGGCTTCCACGGCCCCGCCTGTCCGACCCAGTGACCGCTGGATTTCTCGATCACCGAGAACATCGCGAAGCCCTGCACGGCCCAGGCGCCCGGCATCTGCAGGAATCTGCGCCACGCCGCACCGCGCGGCAGGTGCCCGCCGATATGGCGGCAGGCGGCCTCGTCGGCTCTCAGTTCAGCGTAGCGCTCGAAATCCTCGATCCGCGGCAAGCGCAGAAGCAGGCGTTCGGTTTCGAGCTGGACATCCGGATACGACACGTCGCGGCCTCCTGGAACGTCTTCGCAGCGGACCGGCGCCGGATCATCTCGCACCGGCGATCGGCCAGCCGGTTTTCTTCAGAACGCGTTGATGCCGGTCAGCTCACGCCCGACAACGAGCTGGTGCACGGTCTCGGTGCCCTCGTAGGTGATCACCGATTCGAGATTGAGCGCATGACGGATCGGACAGTGTTCGGTGGTGATACCGGCGCCGCCCAGCAGGTCACGCGCTTCGCGCGCAATGTCGATCGCCATGCGGCAATTATTCCACTTCGCCAGCGACACCTGCGTGGGCTGCATGTTGCCGGCGTCCTTCAGACGGCCGAGCTGCAGCGACAGCAGCTGTGCACTGGTGATGCGGCGCGCCCAGTCGGCCATCTTGATCTGCGCACTCTGCGTCGCCGCGACCGGGCGCTCGAACAGGATGCGTTCCTTGGAGTAATTGAGCGCCTCGTCGAGACAGGCGATCGCCGCGCCGATCGGTCCCCAGGTGATGCCGTAGCGCGCCTGAGTCAAGCACCCGAGCGGGCCCTTCAAGCCTTTGACGTTCGGCAGGCGGTTGGCCTCCGGCACGCGCACGCCATCAAAATACAGCGCGCTGGTCACCGACGCGCGCAGGCTCATCTTGTGCTTGATCTCCTGGGCGTTGAAGCCGGCGAAGTCCTTCTCGACCAGGAACCCCTGGATGCCCTCGTCGGTCTGCGCCCAGACGATCGCCACGTGGGCCAGATTGCCGTTGGTGATCCACATCTTGGAACCGGAGAGCACCCAATCGTCGCCGTCGCGCTTGGCGTGGGTCTTCATGTTCGCCGGATCCGAGCCGCCATGCGCCTCGGTCAAGCCGAAGCAGCCGATGACCTCGCCCTTGGCCATGTCGGGCAGCCAACGCCGGCGCTGCGCCTCGGAGCCGTAGGCAAAGATCGGATACATGCACAACGAGGATTGCACGCTGGCGAAGCTGCGCAAACCCGAGTCGCCGCGCTCGAGCTCCTGGCAGATCAGGCCGTAGCTGACCGAATTAAGCCCGGCGCAGCCGTACTCTTCCGGCAAGGTCGCGCCGAGCAGGCCGAGACCGGCCATCTCGGGAACCAGTTCGTTCGGGAAGCGCGCCTGGTCGAAGCAGTCACCGATGATCGGCAGCACGCGTTCGTCGGTGAAACGCGCCACCGCATCCTGTACTGCACGCTCCTCGTCGGACAACAGCGAGCGCACGTCGTAGAGATCGTAGGGATGCAGGGCCATGGCGGATCGTCCCGGAGGGTGATGGGCTGATTGTATCTAGGGCAACGATCGCGTGCCGACCAGGGCCCGGACGTGCGAAGGGCCGGCATTGGCCGGCCCTTCGGGTCACGCGATCACGCGGTGAATCGTTACTGGCGCTCGGCCGACGACTCCATCGCGGCCGTCATGATCCGGCCGTTGATGACCGGCAGACGCTCCTCCGGACGCTCGTCCATGCGGATCGTGCGCTCCGTACCGTCGTAGACGTAGGTCACGTCGTAGCCGACCGTGCGCTCTTCATCGCCCAGCAGGATGCGGTTGCCCGGCTTGGCGTCTGTGCGCATCGAGCCCGTGGTGCCATCCGGGTTGCGGTAGCTGACGTTATAGGCCACGACACGCGAGGACTGCGACGAATCCTGCACCGTGCGGCACTGGCGATCGACGCGCTCCACGACCCGGCCGCCGACATGGTTGCGATCGACCCGGTTGCCCACGAAGCCACCGGCAGTCGCGCCGGCGGCAGTCGCCAGTTTGCGGCCGTTGCCGCTGCCGACCTGGTTGCCGACCAGGCCGCCGATCAGCGCACCGGCCACGGTGCCGCCGACGTTGCCGTCGCGTTCCGGAAGCCGCTCCTGCACCACCACGTCTTCGCAAACCTCACGCGGCGAGCTGCTGGTCATGGTTTCGCGGATCGGCTCGCTGCCGAGCACGGTCGCGTAGAGTTCGCCGGTTTCGGTGACCGGGCGGACGTCGACGACGTCGGCATAGTCCAGCGCATCGGTTGCGGTGCCGATAGGCTCGCCGGTTTTCGCGTCGATGGCGCCGGGTACATCCGCGCCGGCAACCGGATCGACCGCATCGCGGCTGTTGTGATACGCGCCGACGGCCACGCCGCCCACGAGCAGGGAAGCCAATGCAATCGCGATCGTGTTGCTCTTCATCGCTCTCTCCTTTCGACCTGGACGGCCTGTTGCGTTCTTGGTGCCGATTGCAGCATTCGCATGCTGAACAGCCCCCGGAATATGACCCTCCAGCCTGAGGACCCGCTAAACCGTGGTTGCACAAGCGCGTGCTAGCGTCCATTTGCTGTTGTGAACCCCGCCGCTGGAGGCCGCCGTGCGTAATCCCCTGTCCGTCCCGCTTATCGCCTGGCTGTCGCGGTTGAGCTATCCGCGCATCTTCATGGTCACCGCCGTGCTGTTCGGGGTGAACCTGCTGATTCCCGACCCGATCATCCTGATCGACGAGGTGCTGCTGGGCCTGGCGACCGTGGTGCTGGCCAAGCGCAAGCGCGCGCCCAAGCCGGGCGACGAAGCGCCCCGCCCGCCTCTGGACGGCGAGGCGCGTCGCTCCTGAGCACTGCCATGCTGGTCGACAGCCACTGCCATCTGGACGCGCCCGAGTTCGATCCCGATCGCGACGCAGTGGTTGCGCGTGCGCGGCGGGCCGGCATTGCGCACCAGGTCATCCCGGCGACCCACGCCGAGGCCTGGCCGAAGCTGCGTGCTGTCTGCGCCGCGACCCCTGGCCTGCACGCGACGTACGGCCTGCATCCCACTTTCTTCCGGCATCACCAGCCCGCGCACCTGGATGCACTCGCCGAGTGGGTCGAACGCGAACGACCAGTCGCGATCGGCGAATGCGGGCTGGATCATTTCGTCGAAGGCCTCGATGCAGACGCGCAGCTGCACTATTTCGAAGGCCAGCTGCGGCTCGCGCAAGCGCACGACCTGCCGGTGATCGTGCACGCGCGACGCGCGATGGAGGAGACGATCGGCCTGCTGCGTCGCTTCGATGGGCTGCGCGGCGTCGTCCACAGCTTCAGCGGCAGCCCCGAACAGGCGACGCAATTGTGGAAGATCGGCTTTCTGATCGGGCTCGGCGGGCCGCTGACCTATGCGCGCGCGAAGCGCCTGCATCGCGTGGTCGCGGAGATTCCGCTTGAACAGCTCCTGCTCGAAACCGACGCGCCCGACCAGCCCGACGCCGATCACCGCGGCCAGCGCAACGAGCCCTCACGGTTGACGCGCATCCGCGACGTGGTGGCGCAGCTGCGGGGCATCACGCCCGACGAAGTCGCGGCGCAGACCTCGCGCAATGCGCTGGCGCTGTTCCGGATCGCAGCGGACTGAACTGAAACGTGAGCTCAGACTGCAGCGTTAGCCGAAGGCTTGAGCAGCAGTTCGATCGCGCGGCCCACGGCCGCGAACGCGAAGGCGCCGGTGATGTGCGTCGCCGCGCCCAGACCGCTGCCGCAATGGAGATTCAGCGCCGCATCCGGAGCGAGCTGCGGACGGATGCCGCAGACCGTGCCGTCCGCTTGCGGGTAGCGCACGTTCTCCAGCGAATAGATCGCCGACACCCCGAAATAGCGCTTGGCGGTCTTCGGAAAATTGAACTCCGCGCGCAGCTTTTTGCGGATCAGCGCCAACATCGCGTCGTGTTCGGTGCGCGACAGGTCGCGTACGCGCACCAGAGTCGGATCGATGCGACCACCGGCGGCGCCGACGGTGATCACCGGCAACTTGCGGCGACGGCACCAGGCGATCAGTTCGACCTTGCTGCGGAAGCTGTCGCAGGCATCGACGACGAGATCGAAACCGCCGCCCAGCATTTCTTCCAGATTGGTCGGCGTCACGAAGGCCTGCACGGCATGCAGTTCCATTGATGGATTGATCGCGCGGCAGCGCTCGGCCATCGCCTCGGCCTTGTTGCGACCGTACTGTCCTGCCAATGCCGGCAATTGACGATTGGTATTGGAGACGCAGATATCGTCGGCATCGATCAGCGTCAGCGCGCCGACGCCGGTCCGCGCCAGCGCTTCGGCCACCCACGAGCCGACGCCGCCCAGACCGACGACCGCGACATGTCGCTGCAGCAGGCGCGTGACGCTGCCCTGCCCGTACAGGCGTTCGATGCCGGAAAAGCGTGCGCGTGCGTCTTCGTCCATGCGCGCAGTTTAACGGTGGCGGGGGCCGTGCGGCCGCATGCTAAGGTCGCGCCGCCGAGCAGCCCGCCAGGAATCCGCGATGTCCCCGACACCTCCGTCTGCCACCCCGCCACCCCGCGCGCCTTCGTCGGCGGCAGGCTATCTGGTGGTGTTCGCGATCGGTCTGCTGATGGGTGTCGTGTTGATCGTGGTGATGCTGCGGGCGGTCGAGGCTCGCAAAACTTGGCAGGACCGGTATCCCGCAGCGCTCATGCAGCTCTACCAGGCGCAGATGGCCCAGCTGTCGCGGACCCTGGATGCGAACCGGTGCACGACCTCCGACATCCTTCCGCATCTGCAGACGATGCGGGCATTGTCGAACGATCTCGAACCGGCATTCCCCGATCTGCGCGACCATCGCGGCTTCGTGGCGCATGCGACCGATACGCGTCGCACGCTCGATGCCGCGCTCGCAGTGCCGCCGACGGCGTGTGCCGGCCTGCGCACGACGATCGATACGATCGACGACACCTGTCGCGCTTGCCATCAGGAGATGCGCGGCTGAGCCAGTGTGATCCGACTGAACGAACGCTGCACGTTTCCGTTCGCGCTGGCCGAATTGCTACGGCATTCACGCTGACCTGCCTAGCGTTGGCGCGTCGGGTCGATCACGCCCGCGCTCCCTGAAGAATGCTCTGAAGCACCGGAGGTTTGCCCCATGAAGACTGGTCTGATCGGAACCGCCGTACTGGCCGCATCCGTTGCCCTCGCCGGCTGCGCCACCTCGCCCGGATCCTCGTCCGGCTATGGCAACAGCGGGTATGGCAACAGCGGCTACGGCCGTCCCGCAAATTGTTACGACTGCGGCACCGTTACCCGGATCGAGACCATCCGTGGCAACAGCAACCCCAACATCGCCGGGCCGCTGATCGGCGGCGTTGTCGGTGCGGTGGCTGCAAAGGAGCTCGCGCGTCGCAACACCGACAGCGAAGGCCGTCGCAATGTCGCGATCGGTGCAGGCGCGGTCGGTGGCGCAGTCGCCGGCAATGCAATCCAGAACCGCACCGAAGGGGGCAACCAGTACAACGTCCATGTGCGCATGCAGGACGGCCGGACGACGGTGCTGTCGCAGGGCGACGTCAGTGGTCTGCGCGAAGGCTCGAACGTGCGCGTGCAGAACGGTCAGGCCTACGCCTACTGATCGGCAACGCAAACGCGGAAAGAAAAAACCCGGCACAGGCCGGGTTTTTTCTGGCTCGAATCCGTCGGGATCAGAGCGGCGTGACAGCGTCCGCCTGCAGACCCTTCTGGCCCTGCACCACTTCGAACGAGACCTGCTGGCCCTCCTGCAGCGATTTGAAGCCGGTGCCCTGGATGGCGCGGAAATGTACGAATACGTCTTCACCACTTTCGCGGCTGATGAAGCCGAAGCCCTTGGCGTCATTGAACCACTTGACGGTACCGTTTTCGCGATCTGCCATGTTGCTCTCTCTCCCTGGAACGATTCGATAGTTGATCGATGGAACGCCGGATGCGGCGGCTGGTTGCAAGGAGAACACGGGTGCGACGATGCAGCGGACCGGGTGGGACGAGCCAACACGAATCTACTTTACGCAGGGTCACGGTTCACGGTGACCTTGACAAACACAGCGGTTGGAAAGTACCCCGCTGTTTATGAAAATGCAATCCGGGGTTTCCCCAGCTTTTTCCGGTCATCAGAACGTTGCACAGACGCTCTTACGTGGAGTTGAAACATGGATCTGAGTGCGCTGTTCTACATCCTGGCGGCGCTGCTCGTCCTGATCGGTCTGGCAGGTGTCGTATTGCCTGCCCTGCCCGGCGTGCCCTTGATGTTTGCCGGCATGCTGCTTGCGGCCTGGGCGGATGGTTTCGAGCGCGTCGGCGTCTGGTCGCTGGTCACGCTCGGCGTGTTGACGGCGGTGTCGTTCGCGGTGGATTTCTGGGCGACGGCGGTCGGCGCGAAACGGGTGGGCGCCAGTCGGCTCGCGTTGGTCGGCACGATCATCGGCACCTTCGTTGGCCTGTTCTTCGGACTACCGGGCCTGTTCGCCGGTCCCTTCGTCGGCGCGGTGATCGGCGAGCTGATCAGTCGTCGCGATCTGCGCCCGGGCGGGCTCGGCCAGGCGACCCGGGTCGGTATCGGCACCTGGGTGGGCATCGCGATCGGCGTGGCACTCAAGCTTGCCCTTGCGGTGCTGATGCTGGCGGTCTTTGCATTCGCCTGGTGGTGGTGAGTGCACTATCGTCGCGCTTCGACCGCACGCGAACGACTGCAACATGCACGATGTCCCCCTGCCCAAGCTTTTCCCGGCGCGCCTGACCCGCGTGACAGGCTACGTCCTCATCGCGCTGCTGGCAGGCGCGCTCGCCGCACCGGTCCATGCAGCCGCGCCCGGCGTGTCGACGTCGGCCGTTGGCGCAGCACCTGCCGCGCAGCCAGTCCCTGCCCCCCCTGCCGCTGCCGCGACGGTGCACGACAGCGTCGTCGATGAAGTCGATGTGCGCACCCGTCTGGAACAGGTCTACGACGAAGCCGAACTTCGGGTACTTCGCCTCCTCGCCAACCTGCCGCTGCTGCTGGCCGCTGCGCTGATCGTGTTCGCGGCCTCGTGGATCGGAGGCTTCGTCTCGCAACGGCTGCATTGGCTGCGCCTGCGCACGCGCAATCCTTACCTGGATGGTCTGATGCGGCGCGCGGTCCGTGCGGTGATCCTGCTGATCGGCTTTCTCGTCGCACTGGATCTGCTCAACGCCACGGCACTGGTCGGCGCGATGCTGGGATCGGCCGGCGTGTTGGGCCTAGCGCTGGGCTTCGCGTTCAAGGACATCGCCGAGAACTACATCGCCGGCATCCTGCTGAGCCTGAGACGGCCGTTCGAACCCGGCGAGCTGGTCAGGATCGACAGCTACGAAGGCAAGGTGGCGGCGCTCAGCGCGCGGGCGATGACCCTGATCACGCTGGAAGGCAACGAGTTGCGCCTGCCCAATGCGCTGGTGTTCAAGGCCGTCATCCTCAATTACACCAGCAACCCGAAGCGGCGCTTCGATTTCACCTTCAGCATCGATGCCAGCCAGTCGATCCGCAAGGCGCACGCGATCGCCATGGAGGAGATCGCCAGCATCGCGGACGTGCTGACCGACCCTGCGCCGTCGTGGACCGTGGTCGAGTTCGGCGCCAGCGGCAGCGTGCTGCGTTTCTTCGGCTGGGTGGACCAGCGCCATAGCGATCTAGGCAAGACCCGCAGCGAGGCGATTCGCCTTGTGAAGGGCGCGTTCTGGCGCGAAGGGATACAAGGGCCGAAGACCACGACACATGTGGTGCTGGCCAAAGACGAAGCGACCGCCACTCCGGCGCTCGCCGATCAGGAGCCAGCCACCAGCGCTGGCGTCGACACCTCGGTCAACCGGGATATCGACCGCCAGGTCGCCGAGGTGCAGAGTACCGACGAACGCAACCTCCTCACGCTCAAGGACGCGACCTGATCATGCGACCCGCCTACCTGTTTCCCGCTGCTTTGGCTGCAGCTTCCAGTCTTGCCCATGCGCAGGTGCCCGAAGGACCGAGGCTCGCCCCCACCGCGCCGGCGAGCCTCGACGCCTGCGTTGCGCTCGAGCAGGACGCCCAGCGCCTGGCCTGCTTCGACACCATGACCGGACGGGCTGCGCGTACGCCGGAGCAGGCCGACACCGAGGCCGCCGTCGCACGCGAGTTACGCAGGGATCCGGCCCTACGCGCGGACGCGCTGGCCGAGGGCACCGCATCGCACAGTCTTTATGCCCACGATGGCGGCGACCACCTCGCCAACGCGATCGCCAACGTCGGCCAGGGCTCGCTGCTCGACAGTCGCTGGGAACTGGCCAAGGACTCCAAGCTCGGCATCTTCAATATGCGGGCCTACAAGCCGGTCTATCTGTTGCCGGCCTTCTGGACCTCCGACGTCAACCAGACGCCGTCATCGCCGAATCCGGACAACACGGTGACCACGCCCCAGGGGCTCGACAGCCTGGAAGCGAAGTTCCAGCTGAGCTTCAAGACCAAGGCGGTCGAAAACCTGTTCGGCAGCAATGGCGACATCTGGATGGGCTACACCCAGAGCTCGCGGTGGCAGGTCTACAACACCGAGGAGTCGCGCCCGTTTCGCGAGACCAATTACGAACCCGAAGTGCTGATGGTCTTCCGCAACGGCTATAGCCTGCCCGGCGGCTGGCATGGCCGCATGGCCGCGATCGGCGTCAACCACCAGTCCAACGGGCGCGGCGATCCGCTGTCGCGCAGCTGGAACCGGGTGATGTTCAATTTCGGATTCGACCGCGATGACTGGGCGCTCGTGGTACGTCCGTGGGTGCGCATCTCGGACGGCAGCGAGGACGACAATCCGGATATCGAGGACTACATGGGGCGCGGCGACATGACCCTGACCCACGTCCGCGGTGGTCACATGTATACGCTGATGGGCCGGCATACGCTGCGCGGCGGCGAACGCTCGCGCGGCGCGCTGCAGTTCGACTGGGGCTTCCCGATCCACCGCAATTTTCGTGGCCACCTGCAGGTGTTCAACGGCTACGGCGAAAGCCTGATCGACTACAACCATAAAGCCACATACGTCGGCCTGGGCATTTCGCTGCTCGACTGGTTCTGAGGCACGTCCACTGACGACCGGACGCCGTCGTCGCCTCACCCGGGCGGCGACGGCGCGATCTGCCCTATGCTCGGCAGCATCTCCCGCCGCCCGGTTTATGCATGGACGCTACCGCTGAACGCCCCCGCCGCTCGTTCTTCGCCTATGCATCGGCCCTGCTGGGCCTGCTCAGCGTGTTTGGCGTCGTCTGCTTCCACTTTCCCGACCTGCTGACCAGCCGCGAATTCCGCGCGGTCTACAACGAAGATTTCGCACGACACCTCCTGCTGGTTGGGCTGGTCGCGGCCTTCATCCTGGGAACGCTGGCGATCCTGCGTGATCGCAACAAGCGCATCGCGACGGTCGGGGTCGGCAGCGCGACGCTCGCCGTGCTGCTCGGTGGCAGCAACGTGCAGTTCGACAGCATTGGCGAGACGCCCTACTCGCTGGGGCTGGACTGGTTCGTGATCTCGCTGTTCTTCTCCGCGTTGGTGTTCGTGCCGCTGGAGCGTTACCTCGGCAAGCGCCGCATGTCGCCGCTGCGCCGCGGATGGCGCACCGACATCGCCTACTTCTTCATGAGCCATGTGCTGGTGCAGTTCATCCTGATCCTGGTGACCGCCTCCACCTCAATGATCGCCGGATTGGCGGCATTTCCGGCGCTCAAGGACGCGATCCAGTCGCTGCCGGTCTGGGCGCAGTTCCTGATCGCGGTGTTCGTCGCCGACATGGCGCAGGCCCTGCTGCACCGCGCGTATCACAACGTGCCGTGGCTCTGGCGCTTCCACGCCGTGCACCATTCCAGTCGCGAGATGGACTGGCTCGCCGGCTCCCGCATCCACTTCGTCGAAATCGTGCTCACGCGCAGCTTCGTGCTGTTGCCACTGCTGGTGCTGGGCTTCTCCACGCCGGCGGTCAATGCCTACGTGATTCTCGTCGGCCTGCAGGCCGTCCTCGCCCACGCCAACATCGGCGTGCGTTTCGGCTGGCTCGAATACCTGCTGGTGCTGCCGCGCTATCACCACTGGCACCACGCCCGGCAGCAGGACTATGTCGACGTCAACTACGCGATCCATCTGCCCTTGATCGACATGCTGATGGGCACGTTCAAGCTGCCGCGCGACCAAGCGCAGTGGCCGGAGGAATACGGCGTCATGAAACTGGAGACCGTGCCGCAGGGCATCGTCGAGCAGCATCTGATGCCGTTCCGGCGGAAAAAGACCTTCGACGAGTTCGTGGACTGAGGACACAGGGCATGACGCGCACGTTCCGTAACACCACGCGTGCCGGTGTCGGCGCGCTCGTCCTGGGACTGCTCGCAGCCTGCGCGACCGAACCGCGCCTGCTACTGCCGACGTCGCCCGAAGGCCTCGCGTGCGTCGCGGTGTGCGATGCGGTGCTAGCCCGGTGTTCTTTCGATGAGACAAGCCAGGCGCAGAGCATCGCGCGAAGTTGCGACAACAGCGGTGAGGTGCAGACCTGTGTCGACCGTGCGGTCGACGATCGCACCGTGCACGCCTGCGAAGCCAAGCAGAGCATGGGCGCATGCCAGGGTTCGGTGCCGAACACCGCGCATTGCCGCGAAGACAGGCTGATGTGCGCGCTGCAATGCGGCGCGAAGATGCTCGACCCCTGACCGGACGACGACGGCGCCCGCAGGCGCCGTCGCGTTTCGAACGGTCGAGCGGATCAGGCGATCTCGACCACCGGAATCCCGCCGATGCGTGCCTTCCACTCGCGCGGACCGGTCTCGTGCACCGAGGTGCCGGCCGAATCGACGGCGACGGTGACCGGCATGTCCTGCACTTCGAATTCGTAGATCGCTTCCATGCCGAGATCTTCGAACGCGAGCACCTTCGCCGCCTTGATTGCCTTCGACACCAGATACGCCGAGCCGCCGACGGCCATCAGATAGACCGACTGGTGCTTCTTGATCGCCTCGATCGCGGTCGGGCCGCGCTCGGCCTTGCCGACCATGCCCAGCAGACCGGTCTGTTCGAGGATCTGGTCGGTGAACTTGTCCATGCGCGTCGCGGTGGTCGGGCCGGCGGGGCCGACGACTTCATCGCGCACCGGATCGACCGGGCCGACGTAGTAGATGAAGCGCCCCTTGAGGTCGACCGGCAGCGTCTCGCCGCGGTCGAGCATCTCGACCATGCGCTTGTGTGCGGCGTCGCGGCCGGTCAGCAGCTTGCCGCTCAGCAGCAGCACCTCGCCCGGCTTGAACGTGGTGACTTCTTCCGGCGTGACCGTGTCGAGATCGACGCGGCGCGCGCCGGTCGGGTTGTAGGTCAGCTCCGGCCAGTCGGCCAGCGATGGCGAATCGAGCATCACCGGGCCGCTGCCGTCGAGCGTGAAGTGCGCGTGGCGCGTCGCTGCGCAGTTCGGGATCAGCGCGACCGGCAGATTCGCTGCGTGGGTCGGGAAATCCTTGACCTTGATGTCGAGCACCGTGGTCAGACCGCCCAGGCCCTGCGCGCCGATGCCGAGCGCATTGACCTTCTCAAAGAGCTCCAGCCGCAGTTCCTCGGCGCGGTTCGACGCGCCGCGGGCCTGCAGGTCGACGATGTTGATCGGCTCCATCAGCGCTTCCTTGGCCAGCAGCATCGCCTTCTCGGCGGTGCCGCCGATGCCGATGCCGAGCATGCCCGGCGGGCACCAGCCGGCGCCCATGGTCGGCACGGTCTTGAGCACCCAGTCGACGACCGAATCCGACGGATTGAGCATCGCGAACTTCGACTTCGCTTCCGAGCCGCCGCCCTTGGCCGCAACGATCACGTCGACGGTATTGCCGGGCACGATCTTGACGTTGACCACGCCCGGGGTGTTGTCCTTCGTATTGATGCGCTTGCCTGCGGGATCAGCCAGCACCGAAGCGCGCAGCTTGTTATCCGGATATGCGTAGGCGCGGCGCACGCCCTCGTTGACCATGTCCTCAACGCCCATCGTCGCGTCGTCCCAACGCACCGACATGCCGACTTCAAGGAACACGGTGACGATGCCGGTGTCCTGGCAGATCGGCCTGTGGCCTTCGGCGCACATACGCGAATTGATCAGGATCTGCGCGATCGCGTCCTTCGCGGCCGGCGATTCCTCGCGCTCGTAGGCGGCGGCGAGGTTCTTGATGTAGTCGACCGGGTGGTAGTAGCTGATGTATTGCAGGGCATCGGCGATGGACTGGATCAAATCTTCCTGGCGGATCTGGGTCACGGCGCTCAAGGCCTCAGGCTGGGAGCCGATAGTGTAGCTTCAGGCCCTGCTCCCGGCCCCCACGGTTCCGGTCGAGAGAGCCGGCGCGCGGATTGGCGCGAACTTGAGGCCAGTTCAGAGCGACATCCAATGACCGCAGCGCCACTGTCGCCATCTCCGTTTCGTCCGCTCACGCCGCAGGTCGAGCAGCTCTACAGCGCCCTGTGGGAAACGACGACCGATGCGGTGCTGATCCTCGATGTCGACTGCACCGTCGTGTCCGCCAATCCTGCCTCGCGCGAGGTGCTGGGCTATGCGCCTGAGGCGCTGGTGGGCCAGAACCTCGCGATCCTCCAGCCGCCGCATTACCGCGAGGCGCATCGACGCGCCATGCGCCGGTATCTCGAGAGCGGCATACGGACCCTGGACTGGCGGGCGATCGAGATGGTTGCCGTCCACGCCGATGGTCGCGACGTGCCGGTCGACATTTCGTTCGCAGACTTCGAGATCGAAGGCAGGCGCCTGTTCGTCGGCTTCTTCCGCGATATCAGTCCGCGCAAGCGCGCCGAAGACGCGTTGTCGGACGAACGCGGGCGGGCGCAGACCACGCTGCGATCGATCGCCGACGGGGTGGTCACCACTGACGCCGCCGGCACCATCACCTTCCTCAACGCGGCGGCCGAGCAATTGTCAGGTTGGCGGCACGAGGATGCACTGGGGCGAAGCTGCAGCGATGTTCTGCAGCTCGTCGAGGAGGACAGCACCACCACGCTTGCCCTGGTCGCGCGCGCCGTCGAGGACCACGCCACGCTGCAGCTTGGCGACTGCACCCTGCTCGTTCGGCGCGACGGCGAGGTGTTCTCCATCGAAGGATCCGTCGCCCCGCTCACCGATCGCAGCGAGCGCCCGAGCGGCGCGGTGATCGCGTTCCGCGACGTGTCTCCGTCACGGCGCATGGCTGCGGAGATCAGTTACCAGGCGCGCCATGATCCGCTGACTGGACTCGTCAACCGCACCGAATTCAATCGGCGGCTTCGCGCCGCGCTTCGAAGCGCGAGCCAGGACGGCTCATGCCATTCGCTGCTGTATCTGGACATGGACCAGTTCAAGGTGGTGAACGATACCTGCGGCCACACGGCTGGCGACGAGCTGTTGCGCCAGGTGGCAACGGTGCTCAAGGCCACGTTGCGCAAGCGCGACGTGCTTGCCCGGCTGGGCGGCGACGAGTTCGGCGTGCTGCTCGAGGACAGCGCGCCCGAAGTCTCGCGCGCCACGGCCGATGCCCTACGGCGCGCGGCGTCGGACCTCGCTTTCAGCTGGAAGGACAAGCGGTTTCCCGTTGCGGTCAGCATCGGCCAGGTGGATTTCCGCGACGCCAGCATGACGCCAATCGAGATCCTCAGCACCGCGGATGCCGCCTGCTATGTCGCCAAGGACCGCGGACGCAACCGCGTGCATATCTACCAGCCGCAGGACGAGGCGATTGTGCGCCGGCATGGCGAGATGGAGTGGATCGGACGCATCAACCGTGCGCTCGAGGAAGACCGCCTGTTGCTGCATGCACAGCCGATCTATTCGCTGCAGGACGGGCAGATCCTCCATCACGAGGTACTGCTGCGGCTCCGCGACACCGACGGCAGCACGGTGATGCCGATGGCCTTCATCCCCGCCGCCGAACGCTACGGCCTGATGCCGACACTCGACCGCTGGGTGATCCGGACGGTGCTTGCCCGCATCGCTCGCGAGGGCGAGGCTGGAAACCGTGTGTACGCGATCAATCTGTCCGGGGCGTCGCTGGCCGACGAGTCGCTGGCCGCCGACGTGCGCGAGGCATTCGAGCGCAGCGGGGTCGATCCTGCCCGCATCTGCTTCGAGCTCACCGAGACCGCCGCCATCGGCAACCTGGCCCATGCGTCCGCCCTGATGGTGGAACTCAAGGCCCTGGGTTGTGCATTCGCGCTGGACGATTTCGGCAGCGGCATGTCGTCGTTCGCCTATCTGAAACACCTGCCGGTCGACTTCCTCAAGATCGACGGCGGCTTCGTTCGCGACCTCCTGGTCGACCCGATCGATCAGGCCATGGTCGAGGCGATCAACCACATCGGTCATGTCATGGGCCTGCGCACGATCGCGGAGTTCGCCGAGGACGAGCGGATCGTATCTCGCCTGCGCGAGATCGGGGTCGACTACGCCCAGGGCTACGCGCTGGCGCGGCCGACGCTGCTGGAGTAACCCGACGACCTGTGCCCTTGGGCGCACATGCGCGTGGATCAGGACCTGCCGCAGGTCACGGCAGGCTCGGACGCTGGCGTAGAACCCCGCCACCTGGCCCGCGCCCGCGCCCGCGCCCGCGCCCGCGCCTCAAGATATGACGCGGCATCTACCTGACGGGCACAATGCCGGGATGGAATTTCTGGTCCTGGTGCTCGACCTGATCGGCACCTTCGTGTTCGCCCTCAGCGGCGCGATGCTCGGCGTACGCCGTCGGCTGGACCTGTTCGGCGTGCTGGTCGTGGCATTCGCGGCCGCGACGGCCGGCGGCATGACCCGCGACGTGCTGATCGGCGCGACCCCGGTCGCCGCGCTCAGCGACTGGCGCTATCCGGCGATCACCCTGGCGGCCGGCGTGATCAGCTTCGCCTGGGCGCCGCTGATCGAGCGCCTACAGCAGCCGGTACGGATGTTCGATGCGATGGGGCTCGCCCTGTTCGCCGTCGCCGGCACGCAGAAGGCGCTGGATTTCGGCGTGCCGCCGCCGATGGCGGCCGGGCTGGGCATGCTCACCGGCATCGGCGGCGGCATCGCTCGCGACGTGTTGCTGGCGCAGGTGCCGCTGGTACTGCGCGCCGAACTCTATGCGGTCGCAGCGTTCGCCGGCGCGGCGGTGGTCGCCGTCGGGCACTGGCTGCAATGGCCGCCGATGCCCTGCGCGATCGCGGGCGCCCTGCTGTGCTTCGGTCTGCGGATGATGGCGCTGCGCTTCGGCTGGCACCTGCCGGTGGCGCTGCAGTCCGGCGGCGATGGCGAGCCGCCTGATGCAATGCGCTGACGGTCCCAACCGTCTGCCACGCGTCCGCATACGATAGCGCCCATGTCGACCCCCGCTCCCACGCGCGCCGCCGCCAACGCGCAACGTCCGAGTCTGCGCGAACGCTTCAACGCGATGCGCAATCTGCGCCCGTTCCTGAAGCTGATCTGGCAGACCAGCCCCGGCCTGACGCTGACCAGCCTGGGCCTGCGCCTGATCCGCGCGTTCCTGCCGGTGGTGATGCTCTACATCGGCAAGCTGATCATCGACGAGGCGATCCGGCTGGTCGGCGCGGGCGTGGCCTTTGACGATCTCGCCACCGCCTGGCATGGCGGCGCGCTGGATCATCTGGCCTGGCTGCTCGTGTTGGAATTCGGCTTGGCGATCGTCTCCGACCTGCTCGGCCGCATGGTCAGCTACGCCGACAACCTGCTGTCGGAGCTGTTCACCAACGCGACCAGCGTGCGCCTGATGGAACACGCGGCGACGCTGGATCTCGAAGACTTCGAGGATCCCGAGCTGCAGGACAAGCTCGACCGCGCGCGCCGCCAGACCATGGGCCGCATGAACCTGATGGGCCAGCTGTTCGGCCAGGTACAGGACGCGATCACCGTCGTGAGCTTCGCGATCGGCTTGATGGTGTACGCGCCGTGGCTGATCCTGCTGCTGGCGATCGCGCTGATCCCGGCGTTCATCGGCGAGTCGCACTTCAACGCGCTCGGCTACACGCTCAACTTCCAGTGGACGCCCGAGCGACGCCAGCTCGAATACGTGCGCCAGACCGGCGCAAGCCTCGAGACCGCGAAAGAGGTCAAGATCTTCGGCCTGCACCGGTTCCTGATCGACCGCTACCGCACGCTCGCCGATGGTTTCTTCCGCGCCAACCGCTCGCTCGCGCGCAGGCGTGCGGTCTGGGGCACGCTGCTGGCCGCACTCGGCACCCTGGGCTACTACGTCGCTTACGCCTACATCGCGTGGCGCACGGTGCGCGGCGACTTCACGATCGGCGATCTGACCTTCCTCGCCGGCAGCTTCCGGCGCCTGCGCCAGTTGCTGGAAAGTCTGCTGGTGGGGTTCTCGCAGGTCGCCGGCCAGGCGCTGTATCTCGACGACCTGTTCTCGTTCTTCGCGATCGAACCCGAGATCACCTCGCCCGCCGATCCGGTGCCGTTCCCACAGCCGATCCGCGAAGGCTTCAAGTTCGAGAACGTCGGCTTCCGCTATCCGGGCGCGCAGCGCTGGGCGGTGCGGCATCTCGACTTCACCTTGGAGGCCGGCGAAGTGCTGGCGCTGGTCGGCGAGAACGGCGCCGGCAAGACCACCCTGGTCAAACTGCTGGCGCGACTCTACGACCCCGACGAGGGCCGCATCCTGCTCGACGGCCGCGACCTGCGCGACTACGACCTCGATGCGCTGCGCGCGAATACCGGTGTGATCTTCCAGGATTTCGTGCGCTACCACCTGACCGCCGGCGAGAACATCGGCGTCGGCCGCATCGAAGCCATGGGCGACGCGTCACGCATCCAGGACGCCGCGCGCCGCTCGATGGCCGACGAGCTCATCGCCGGCCTGCCCGACGGCTACGACCAGCTGATCGGCCGGCGCTTCAAGACCGGCGTGGATCTGTCGGGCGGCCAGTGGCAGAAGATCGCGATCGCCCGCGCCTACATGCGCGAGGCGCAGGTGATGATCCTCGACGAACCGACCGCGGCGCTGGATGCGCGCAGCGAGTTCGAGGTGTTCCGCCGCTTCAAGGAGCTGTCGGACGACCGCACCGCCGTGCTGATCTCGCACCGCTTCTCCAGCGTGCGCATGGCCGACCGGATCCTCGTGCTCGAACAGGGTCGCATCGAGGCCAGCGGTACCCACGCTGAGCTAATGACGCAGGGCGGACGCTATGCCGAACTGTTCGAACTGCAGGCTGCCGGATACCGCTGATTCGCATCTGTAGGAGCGCGCTGGCGCGCGATGGGGCGTTGCCGGAAATGCCCTCGCGCGCAAGCGCGCTCCTACACGGACAGCGGTCGTGAGTCGCTCTTGACGGCCGCCTGCGTACGCTGCATGCGACCAACGGAGTAGACCGAATGACCGACACCAGCCGCGCCCTTGCGCGTCATGCGCAGATCCTGCGATTCCTGATGAAATATCGCAGTGCGGGGGTGTTGTCGGGACTCGAATTCGACCCGGCCACGGCGGATGCGGCGCCAGAAGGCGAACCCGGCAAGCCCGAGGCCTTCGTCGACGATCTCGAAGCGCTGGGTCCGACCTTCATCAAGATCGGCCAGGCCTTGTCGACGCGGCCGGACATGGTCCCGCCGGCGTATCTCGTCGCGCTGGAGCGCATGCAGGACAACGTGGCGCCGCTGCCGTTCGAGGTCATCCACGAAGCAATCGAGGATGCGCTGGGCGTGCGCATCAGCAAGATCTTCGAGAGTTTCGACGAGAAGCCGCTCGGCAGCGCGTCACTGGCGCAGGTGCATCGCGCGACGCTGCGCGATGGCCGCAAGGTCGCGGTGAAGGTGCAGCGCCCGGGCATCACCGAACAGATCCGCGACGATCTCGATACCCTCGCCCGGCTCGCCGGCGGCGTGGACCGCGTGACCGAGGTCGGCCGTCGCATCCGCTTCGCCGACTGGGTGCACGAGTTCCGGCGCACGCTGCTGGCCGAACTCGACTACCGCATCGAGGCCGAGAACCTCGACCGCTTCGACGCGCATTTCGTCGCCTATCCCGCGCTGTTCGTGCCCAAGCCGATCTGGGATCTCACCCGCGCCCGCGTGCTGACGATGGAGCTGGTGGAAGGCACCAAGGTCACCGACATCACCGGCCTGCAGCGCACCGAGCGCGATATGGCGCCGTTGGCGACCGAACTGCTGCACGGTTATCTCGACCAGGTGTTCGTGCACGGCGAGATCCACGCCGACCCGCATCCGGGCAACCTGTTGTTCACCCGCGACGGGCGCCTCGCCCTGCTGGATCTGGGCATGGTCGCGCACGTGCCGCCGCGTACCCGCGAGCGCCTGCTCAAGCTGCTGTTCGCGGCGGTCGACGGACGCGGCGAGCAGGTGGCGGCCGAAGGCATCGCGATGGGCACGCGGCTGGAAGACTTCGATGAAGGCCGTTACTACCGCGATGTCGGCCAGCTGGTCGCGCGCTACGCCGCGCAATCCGGCGCGACCGGGCAGACCGAAGGCCGGTTGATGCTCGACCTCGTGCGCCTGGCCACGGCCTGTGGCCTGCGCACGGCGCCGGAAATGAGTCTGCTGGGCAAGACGCTGCTGCACCTCGAATCGGTGGTGCAGGCGCTCGATCCCGATCTCGACATGAAGCGCGTCGTCGAGGATCACCTCAACAACATGATGCGCCAGCGCCTGCGCAAATCGCTGTCGCCGGCGAACCTCGCCAGCGAGTTGATGGACATGCAGGAACTGGTGCGCGACGCGCCGCGCAAGGTGTCGAACGTGCTGTCGCTGCTGTCGGAAAACCGTCTGCGCGTGCGCCTGACCGGGCTCGAGGAATCGCATCTGCTCGAAAGCCTGCACAAGATCGCCAACCGCATCGCGGCCGGCATCGTCACTGCGGCGCTGATCCTGGCCTCGGCGATGATGATGGACAACCCCGGCGGCCCGCGATTGTTCGGCTATCCGGCGATCGCGCTGCTGCTGTTTTTGACCGGCGCCGGTCTCGGTATCGCGATCGTGCTCAGCGCGCTGCTGGGCGACAGGCGCGCGAAGCCCAACGAGGAACGCGGGCCGAACTGACGCCGCCCAGTCTGGCGCGTACGCGCAAGGCCCGGGTGGAACGCCATGTCCGCCCGGCGCCGCGCCAGCAGAATGAGAACCGGTCTCATCGCTGGTATCATGCGCGGCTTCCCCGCGTCGCCTTTCCGCTTATGTCAGCCGCCTTTGGCACCGAAACGGTGCTGGATGTCCGTCACTGGACGGACGCCTACTTCAGCTTCACCACCACCCGCGACGATGGCTTCCGCTTCGAGAACGGCCAGTTCGTGATGATCGGGCTGGAAACCGAAGGCAAGCCGATCCTGCGTGCGTATTCGATCGCCAGCGCGAACTGGGAAGAGCAGCTGGAATTCTTCAGCATCAAGGTCGACAACGGCCCGCTGACCTCGCGCCTGCAGCACATCCAACCGGGCGACCAGGTGCTGATCGGCCGCAAACCGACCGGCACGCTGCTGATCCACGACCTGCATCCGGGCCGGAACCTGTATCTGCTGGGCACCGGCACCGGCTTCGCGCCTTGGCTGTCGGTGATTAAGGATCCCGAGACCTACGAGCGTTTCGACAAGGTCATCGTGACCCACGGCGTGCGCACGCCGCAGGATCTGGCCTACCGCGACTACATCGTCAACGAACTGCCGCACCACGAGTTTCTCGGCGAGCAGATGTCGAAGCAGCTGCTGTACTACCCCGCCGTGACCCGCGAGGACTTCGACTTCAACGGTCGCAGCCACCGCGGGCGCCTCACGGAACTGCTCGACAGCGGCCGCATGGCGTCGGACCTCGGCCTGCCGCCGCTCGATCCCGAACACGACCGCGCGATGATCTGCGGCAGCCCGCAGATGCTGGCCGATTTCCGCCAGTTGCTCGACGCCCGCGGCTTCGAGGCCGCGCCGCGCATTGGCACGCCGGGCCAATATGTCTTCGAGCGCGCGTTCGTCGAGAAGTAGCTGCGGCAAGCAGGCCTTACACTCCACGCATCATCCACTGGAGCGGCCCATGAAAATTCTCGTGACCGTCGACGGCAGCGACATCAGTTCGCGCGCCTTGAAGTTCGCCCTCAAGCTCGCCAAACAGTCCACGGCAGCCTCGAGCGTCACCGTGCTGCACGTCGATCCGCCGGTGTTTCCGGGCGTGGAGCGGCGCATCGGCAAGGAGGCCGTGCAGGCCTATCACGCCGACAACCACGCGCATGTCTTCAAGACCGCTCGCAAGGCGCTGGGGCGCAGCCAGGTGGCGGTGGAGGAAGTCGCTGCAACCGGCGAGATCGCCGAAACCATCCTGGCGGTCGCCGCCAAGCGCAAGGTCGATCTGCTGGTGATGGGCTCCCACGGCCGGAGCGCAGTGAAGGGCGTACTGCTCGGATCCGTCTCGAGCAAGGTCATCGCCCAGACCACGATTCCGGTGACCGTCGTGCGCTGACGCAGAGCCTGCGCTGCCGTACTGACGCCCGCGTTAGTCGGCCAGCGCTGCCTCGATCGGCTTGCGCAGGCTCTCTGGCTTCGCGGACGGCGCGAACCGGTCGATGACCTGACCGTCCCGCCCGACCAGGAACTTGGTGAAATTCCATTTGATCGCGCGCGTGCCCAGCACGCCGCGCTTCTGCGCCTGCAGCCAGGTCCACAGCGGGTGCGCGTGCGCACCGTTGACGTCTATCTTGGCGAACATCGGGAAGTCGACGGCGTAGTTGAGCGCGCAGAAATCCCGGATCTCGGCCGCAGCGCCCGGCTCCTGGTGCCCGAACTGGTCGCAGGGGAAGCCCAGCACCACCAGCCCGCGGTCGCGATAATCGCGCCAGAGCTGCTGCAGGCCGGTGTATTGCGGGGTGAAACCGCACTTCGAGGCGACATTGACGATCAGCAGCGCCCGGTCGGCGTAGTCGGACAGGGGCTGCGTCGAGCCGTCGAGACTCGTGGCCTGGAAATCGAACGCGCTGGTCATCGCGGCTCCGGCATGGGAAACGGACCGCCAGTCTGCCCCGCGCCGTCGCGACGCGCGACTCTTTCCGTCGCGTCTGCGTTTCCGCCCGCAAGCCGTTGCTGCACATGGGATTTCAGCAACCCGACTTCCGGCATGGGCCACCTCCACATCCGATCGGCTAGCCTAGTGGGTCATGTCACCGGGAGAATCCCCTTGCTGAAGCACCCGCTCGCCGTCGCACTCTGCGCGGCTCTCGCCGTGTCCGCCCTGCCCGTCTTCGCGCAGTCCACCGGCACCGCCACCGCCACGCCTGCCGCGAGCGCCCAGCGCCCCGCCGACAATCCGCTGTTCGTCGAGAGCACGCTCGACCTGCGCTACCCGCATTTCGACCAGATCCAGGACGCGCACTTCGGTCCCGCCTTCGACGCCGGCATGGCCGAGAACCTGCGCGAGATCGAAGCGATCGCCGACAATCCGGAAGCGCCGACGTTTGAGAACACCATCATCGCGCTCGAGAAGTCCGGTGAACTGCTGTCGCGCGCACGCGTCATCTTCGGCAGCCTCAACGGCACCGACACCAACGATGCGCGCAAGAAGATCGACGCCGACTACGCACCGAAGTTCGCCGCCCACCGCGACGCGGTGATGCTCAACCCGAAACTGTTCGCACGCGTCGATACGTTGTTCAAGAGCGTCGACTCGCTGGGCCTCGATGCCGAAGGCAAGCGCCTGGTCGAGCGTTACCACACGATGTTCGTCCGCGCCGGTGCCAACCTGACCGAAGCGGAGAAGGAAGAGATGCGCCGCATCAACGCCGAGTCGGCGAAGCTCGGCACCACCTTCAGCCAGAACGTGCTCAACGAGGTCAACGACTCGGCCGTCGTCGTCGACACGGTCGAGGAACTCGACGGCATGAGCGAGGCGCAGATCGCTGCCGCCGCCGAGGAGGCGAAGACCCGCGGCCTCGAAGGCAAATACGTCATCACCCTGCTCAACACCACCGGTCAGCCGCCGCTTCCGCAGATCAACAACCGTGAACTGCGCGAGCGCGTGCACAAGGCGTCGGTCGCACGTGGCAGCCGCGGCAACCAGTACGACAACACCGAGGTCATCTCGCAGATCCTCAAGCTCCGCGCCGAGCGCGCGAACCTGATGGGCTACCCGAACCAGGCGGCCTTCATCCTCGAGGATTCGACCGCCGGCACCGTCGAGGCCGTCAACGACATGCTGGGCCAGCTGGCACCGGCCGCCGTCGCGAACGCCAAGCTCGAAGCCGCCGAACTGCAGGCGATGATCGACCGCGAGCAGGCCGCCAAGGGCGAGCCGACGTTCCAGCTCGAGCCCTGGGACTGGGCCTACTATTCGGAGAAGGTCCGCCAGGACAAGTACAGCTTCGACGACGCGCAGCTCAAGCCCTACTTCGAGATGAAGAACGTGCTGGAAAACGGCGTGTTCTTCGCCGCGACCCAGCTCTACGGCATCACGATGAAGGAGCGGACGGACCTGCCGAAGTATCACCCCGACACCTGGACCTACGACGTCTTCAACGAAGACGGCAGCCAGCTCGCGATCTTCATCTTCGACCCCTATGCGCGTGCATCGAAGCGCGGCGGTGCGTGGATGAACTCGTATGTGTCGCAGTCGGAACTGGAAGGCACGCTGACGGTCACCGCCAATCACCAGAACATCCCCAAGCCGCAGGCCGGCCAGCCGACACTGCTGACCTGGGACGAAGTGACCACGATGTTCCACGAGTTCGGCCATTCGCTGCACGGCATGTTCTCGGACGTGAAGTACCCGTTCTTCAGTGGTACCAGCGTGCCGCGCGACTTCGTCGAGTTCCCGTCGCAGGTCAACGAGATGTGGGCCGACTGGCCGTCGATCCTCGCCAACTACGCCAAGCACTACCAGACCGGCGCGCCGATGCCGGCCGAACTACTGGCCAAGGTGCAGGCCGCGGCCAAGTTCAACCAGGGTTTCGCGACGACCGAGTACCTGGGTTCGGCGATGCTCGACCAGTACCTGCACCAGTTGCCGGCCGACCAGCTGCCCGACGGTTCCGAAGTCATGGCCACCGAGGCCGCCGCGCTCAAGGCCGCCGGCCTCGACTACGCGCCGGTGCCGCCGCGTTACCGCACGCCGTACTTCAGCCACATCAATGGCGGTTATGCAGCCGGCTACTACGCCTACATCTGGTCGGAAGTGCTGGACGCGAATACCGTGCAGTGGATCGAGCAGAACGGTGGCCTGACCCGCGAGAACGGCGACCGCTTCCGCAGCACGCTGCTCTCGCGCGGCGGCAGCAAGGATGCTAAGCAGCTGTTCCTGGACTTCACCGGCCACGAGCCGCAGATCGAGCCCCTGCTGATCAAGCGCGGTCTCGCGCCGGATCCGAAGGCCGCGGCGAACTGATCATTCGTCGCACTGTGTGACCCGAAACGCTCGGCCTCGTGCCGGGCGTTTCTTTTGGCGCCTTCCCATGCCGGCATCAGCCTGCACACACACGTTGCCTTACACACGGCATGTAGCATGACCGCATGTCCGCGATCGTCCTCGATACACCCGATGCCACTACGCAATTGCGCGACTGGCTGGCTGGGTTCCAGCGTGTGTTCGTACTGACCGGCGCGGGCATCAGCACCGGCTCGGGCATTCCCGATTACCGCGACGCCAATGGAGACTGGAAACGCGCCGCGCCCGTGACCTGGCAGGCCTTCACCGGCGATCCAGCCGTATATCGCCGTTACTGGGCGCGTAGTTTCGTCGGCTGGCCGAAATTCTCGGTTGCGAAGCCGAATGTCGCGCATCGCGCCCTGGCCGTCCTGGAACAGGACGGACCGCTTACGACGCTGTTGACGCAGAACGTCGACGGGCTGCACCAGCGTGCCGGCAGCCAACGCGTCATCGATCTGCACGGTCGCCTCGATCAGGTCACCTGCCTGTCATGCGGTTACTTCACACCGCGCGATGGCCTGCAACCACGGCTCGTCGCCGACAATCCGCATTGGTATCCCGGCGACGCGGCGATGGCGCCCGACGGCGATGCCGACATCGCAGCCGAAGCAGAACGGGCGTTCGTGCCACCGCACTGCCCGCTCTGCGGCGGAATGCTGAAACCGGACGTGGTCTTCTTCGGCGAGAACGTGCCGCGCGCCCGCGTGCAGGACGCACAGGCGGCGCTGAGCGCGAGCGATGCGATGCTCGTGGTCGGCTCGTCGCTGATGGTCTACTCGGGGTTCCGCTTCGCGAAGATGGCGGCCGACGCCGGCTTGCCGCTGGCGATCCTCAACGGTGGCACCACACGCGCCGACGCCCTCGCGACACTACGGCTAGACGCGGAGATCGGCGCAACGCTCGGCGCGCTCGCGCGCTGAACGATCGGCCGGCCTCAGGCCTGCACGAACAGATCCCGGTACGCGGGCGCCACGTGCGGCAGCAGGATCGCGGCGGGCACGTCGACGGTCTGGACGCCATCCGAGTAAGGCCCGACCTGATAGGGCGGGAACACGAAACGCAGACCCGACAGCTTGCCGCCGGCACCGGGAATCGGCTCGAACTGCTGATAATTGGCGACGTCGGGGCCCGAGCCCTCGTCGATCATCTTTCCCGCCGAGCGGATCAGACGGCTGCGCTCGTCGGGTTCGAGTTCGTCGGCGTCGATCCGCTGCGACAGCGCAGCGTGCAGTTGCTCACGCACGTACCCGGAGATCACCTTCCAGTCGCCCTCGCCCGGCACCAGGGTCTCGGCAGTCAGCAGCTTCTGTTCGCGCACCAGCCACACGAAGCGCTCGATCAACGGATTGTCGTGCGCGCCGCCGGTGTAGCTACTGCCATCGGCGGCGATCGCCAGCATGTCCGGCGTGTCGACGAGCGTGCTGAAGTTGAGCGACAGGTCGTACATCGTGCCCGGCTGCAGCTCGGCGCCGCCGACCGCTTCCATCAGTTCCTCACGGGCGCCCTGCGCGTAGCGGTGCAGCTCCGCCGCGAGGCCCGGATATCTGTTGGCCTCCGGCGGATAGCTAATGCCGACGATGAACTTCGGGTCCATTTCGACCACGTCCTTCAACTCGGCCGGTGTCTCCTCCAGCGGCTGCACGGCCTCCACTGGCGGCGGCGTCTGGCCAGCCGCGGGCTGCGCAGGCGCCGGTACATCGCGTTGGCACGCGGCCAGCGCCAGCGCGAGCAATGGCAGGCAATACAGGGACCGGATCGGTGCAGACATCGTCGCTCCAAATGACGTGGCGAAACGAAAAACTAATGGGCGTGCCGTGCGATTGTCGTGACGGCATGCGTCGAGGAACGGCACATACAAAAAGCCCCGGACGTTGCCGTCCGGGGCCGGATCTTGCGGAAGGCGACGCGTCTTAGACGGGCTGCACTTCGTCGGCCTGCAGGCCCTTCTGGCCCTGGACGACCTTGAAGGTCACCTGCTGGCCTTCCTGCAGCGACTTGAAGCCGGTGCCCTGGATCGAACGGAAGTGGACGAACAGGTCCTGGCCGCTTTCCGGGGTGATGAAGCCGAAGCCCTTGGCATCGTTGAACCACTTGACGGTGCCGGTCTGACGATCGCTCATTAGTGTTACTCCTTGAATCAGTTTGAATTGGGAACACGACACCCGCCGACGCTGTGGTCCGGATGCCGCGACTGTCGAGCAAGGGGTAACGCGAAGCGATGGAGCGGATCGTCCCGACCGGCGAACCGGGCGTTGAACATGGATCTACCGCATCGGAGTCACGATGTACCGTGATCCCGCCTTGAACAGTTCGCGAACGATACCGCAAAAAAAACAGAAAAGGTGAATGCGGCAACGGCCTTTAGTGACACGCTTTGCCACCCGTTCCGGCGTCGTCTTTTGCGGCCAGATGGCGGGTCGCGTACCAGCATTCCGAGGCCACCCGGAGACCCGCGTGCGCCGCGTGCTGGACCGCGGCATCGACCAGCGCGGCGCCGTATCCGCGGCCGCCCAGTGCACTCGGCACGAGGGTATGCAGAATCGTCAAAACCCCTTGTTTTTCTCGATATTCGAGATGGGCGACATGACCGTCCACGCTGATCTCGAACAGATGACGGACCGCGTCCAGACGGATGGGTGGGCTCTGCATGAGTCGAAAGTCCTACTTCAGGATCGGATATTTCCGAACCGATGCTGACATGGCAGCGCCAGTCGATGGCGGTGTCATCACGGTCCGACCATGACGCGCCGCGTCACGGGTTTGCGCCGACTGCGTCAGCGGAGCCGAGAACAGCGGTATAGGCCGGGCACGGGCGTTCAAAAAGGTATTGGCACGGGACGTGCTGATGAAATCTGGGATACAGGGAAATCACCGCCATGGACACACGACGTCACGACCTGCGGGAAGCCATCGAACGCCTGTTCGAACTGACCCGGCTCGACCAGACCGACTCCAGCGAGTTCGAGCAGCTGGACCATTTCATCCAGCAGCGTCTGCTGGACACCTATGCGGACGTGCCGGACGTCGCACTGCGCGTCGTGGCCTGACAGGGCGGGCGCGCGTCCATATCGAAGCGCGCGCCCCCTGCCCGGTCAATCGCTACGGTGGTCGCGCTTGCCCTGGTTGCGGCGGTCACGCGTGCTGATGCTGCCGTTGATCGACGCCTGACGGGTCTCGGCCTCGTGCAGTGCCAACGCCTTTGCACGTGCCTGTGGTGACTGGAAGCCGGGTGCATCGGGTGAAGCGCCTTCGGTCCCGAGCGTTTCCCAGGGCTTGCTCGCCTTCGCCTGCGCCGCCTGTTGTTCAAGCAGTTTGCGGGTGTTCTCGAGCGCCTGTTCCGGCGTGATGCCACGCTTGCCGCGGCTGCTCGTCTTCGTGGCCTTGTTCGTAGCCTTGTCTGCAGGCGCCTTGGCTTTGGCTGTCTTGGCAGTGCGGCCCGCCGGCCTGGCGGCAGGGGCCGAGGCGGCCTTGCCGGCAGCGGACGGCTTCGCAGCTGCCTTTTTTGCAGTCGCCTTCTTCGCGACCGGCTTTTTTGCGAGCTTGGCCGAAGACACTGCCGCCGCGGAGACTTTGGTCGACGCTGTCTTCGTTACGCGCTTCTTGGCGGCCGGCTTCGTCGATTTCGCTGCCGGCGCAGTCGTTGCTGCCTTCTTCGCGGCCGATGTTTTTTTCACAGCCTTCGAGGTCTTCGCAGTCGTCGCCGACTTCCGGGCCTTTGTCTTCGCGGTCGTGCCCGCTGTCTTCGCGACCTTTGCCGGCGCATGCTTCGGTGCAGCCGCCTTTGCGGCTTTGGCCTTGGGCTGCGCACGTGCGGCTGCCTTCGCGGCCTTGGCGGCGTCGCGTTGACGCGTCTCGAGCCGGCTCAGGATGTCCGCCAGCAGTTCCGCTTTCTCACCGGTGCGCGCGTTCGCAAGACCGGTACGGCCCGACTTGCTGCCGCTGGTCTTGCGCGATGCCAGACGCTGACGCTTTTCCAGATCCCGGGCACGGTCACGCGCCGTGCGCGCACGCGAAACCAGTTGCGTCAGGCGCGACTCGCTGTGTTCGCGCAGGGCGTTCGCACGACTGTCGTCATACAGGCCCATCTCGGTCTTGTTGAGCAGGGCGGTGGCTTTCGCTCGCGTAACTGCCATAAGGCGCACTCCGTGGTTGAACGTGCGACCAGGATTATCACGCGCCCCATGCAGATGCGGTGAGCAGTGCCGGGCAAGGTGGCGTCAGAACGAGGGCGACATCAATCGTTCGAGGAACACACCGATGATCCGCGGCTCCATGATCACGGTGAACAACATGCCGTAGCCCGCACCCCACAGATGCGCGCTGTGGTTGATGTTGTCGCCGCCGCGCTTGTCCATCCAGATGCTGTAGCCGATGTAGCAGACGCCGAACACGATGGCCGGCATCGGGATGAAGAGCACCAGCAGCAGCTGCCAGGGGTTGATCAGGATCGACGCGAACAGCACCGCCGACACCGCGCCGGATGCACCGAGGCTGCGGTAGTTCGGATCGTGGCGATGGCGCAGATACGTCGGCAGGATCGCGACCAGGATCGCCGACACGTAGAACAGCAGGAAGCCGACAGGTCCGATATACGGCGCGAACGCGCGCTCGATGCCGGCGCCGAAGAAGAACAGCGTGATCATGTTGAAGATCAGGTGCTGCCAGTCGGCATGGATGAAGCCGTGCGCGATCAGCCGGTCGTACTGCTTGTGGCGATCGATCGCCGGCGGCCACAGGATCAGGCGGCCCAGCAGCTTCGGCTTCTCGAAGGCCTGCCACGAGACCAGCACGGTCACGGCGATCAGGAAGAGGGTGACGGGTCCAAAATTCATCGAAAGTCCTCCGCGTCAGGCGACGCGGTAGTTGTCCTGCATGGGATAGCGACGCGCGTAGAGGCCGAACGCGAGTGCCGCAGCGAAGGCGAACGCTGCGAAGAAGAACATCAGGAAGGCGTTCTCGCTCATGCCGGTCGACGCGATGTACGCCGTCACCGCATCGTTGCGCACGCCGGCGTTGGTCAGCAGCACCCACAGACTGCCGAAGGTGCTGGTGAGGTACCAGAGCGCCATGATCACGCCCTTCATCGCCTGCGGGGCCTGGCTGTAGGCGAATTCCAGCGCGGTCGCCGAGACCAGCACTTCGCCGAAGGTCAGCAGCAGGTACGGCACCGACTGCCACGCCAGCGACACCTCCTGGCCGCCGTCGAGCCACAGCTGCAGACCACCGGCGACGATCCACGAAGTGCCGGAGATCGCGATGCCCCAGCCCATGCGGCGCAGCGCGGTGGGTTCGAACCCGAGTCTGCGCAGCGCCGGATACAGCACGAGGTTGTTGAAGGGGATCAGCAGCATCACCAGCAGCGGATTGATCGCCTGCATCTGCGCCGCGTCCTGGATCAGCCAGCTCGGCCACCATGCCGATGCATGCGGGATCACCATCTCGCGGCCCTGGATGATCCAGGTCGACGCCTTCTGGTCGAACAGCGACCAGAACGGCGTGACCAGCGCGAACACGATCAGGATGCGCAGCACGGCGCGTACGCCGTCGACGGCGGCATCGGGATGCAGGCCACGCGCACGCTCGAGCTGCAGCGAGGCTCCCCAGCCGCCCAGCGCGATGATCACGCCCAGCGACAGGCACGCGGTGATAACGAAACCGAAGTCGGTCGGCCACCACGGCATCGAGACCGTCGCCGACAGCAGCCACAGCAGCAGCATGACGACGGCCGACACCACACCGACCATCGCCACTGCCAGACCGGGACGACCCGCGCCGGCCTGACGCGCGCGTAGCGCGGTCTTGACCACTTCGAAGAACGCGTGCGGATCGCGGCGCGTCGGCGGCACGTTGACGTATTCCTTGCGGCCCAGCCAGAACACGAAGGTAGCGATGAACATCAGGATGCCGGGAATGCCGAAGGCGACAGCCGGCCCGTAATGGCGCAGGAACAGCGGCGCCAGCAGCGAGGCGAAGAACGAGCCGAAATTGATGATCCAGTAGAAGGCGTCGAAGACCACCTTGGCCTTGCTCTTATTGGTCTGGTCGAACTGGTCGCCGCAGAACGAGACCACCAATGGTTTGATGCCGCCCGAACCGAGCGCGATCAGGAACAGGCCGGTGTAGAAGCCGGTCGCGTTGTTCTCGAATGCGGCCAGGCATGCGTGGCCGGCGCAGTAGATCAGCGAGAACCAGAGAATCGTGTGGTACTTGCCGAAGAACCGGTCAGCCAGCCAGCCGCCGAGCAGCGGGAAGAAGTACACGCCGATGACGAAGGTATGGAAGATGTCCTTCGCCGCCGCGTCCCGATCGGCGCCCTGCGGCAGATAGCCGAGCAGCACCGAACTGATCAGGAACGGCACCAGGATGTTGCGCATCCCGTAGAAGCTGAAGCGCTCGCAGGCTTCGTTGCCGATGATGTAGCCGATCTGGCGGGGCATCGGCCCACTGGTGGTCTGCGGTGTCGTCATCGGCGCGTCGCGGGTGGCTGGAAGCCGCACAGCCTACCCGATCGCGGCGCTCCGACAGCGGCCTTTACGCACCCCCGGATGGTGCACATGCAAGGCCAATGTGGCTGATCCGGGCACGCGCGCATTTGGGCCTGCGCGCAGCGGGCGGCATCATGGCGAATTGCCCGTCCGGACCTTGCCATGCCTGTCCCCCGTCTGCCGCTCGCTCTCGCCCTGCTGCTCTCCGCCCTGCCCGTCGCGGGCGCCGATGATCCGCGCGTCACCGTCGCCGAGCGCAGCGGCTTCATCGAGACCGGGCGCTACGACGAAGTGATCGCGCTGTGCGACACCTTCGCGCGGTTGCATCCAGACGCAGTGCGCTGCATCCGCTTCGGCACCTCGCCCGAAGGCCGGCCGATGCAGGCCCTGGTCGCCAGCCGCAGCGGCGCGCTCGATCCCGAGGCCGCGCGCGAAGCCGGCGTGCCGGTTGTGCTGGTGCAGGGCGGCATCCATGCCGGCGAGATCGACGGCAAGGATGCGGGCTTTCTCGCCTTGCGCGAACTGCTCGACGGCGACGCCGCGCCGGGCGCGCTGGAGGATGCGGTGCTGGTCTTCGTGCCGGTGTTCAGCGTCGACGGCCACGAGCGCTTCGGCGCTTGGAACCGGCCCAACCAGCGCGGCCCGCGCGAGATGGGCTGGCGCACGACCGCGCAGAACCTCAACCTCAACCGCGACTACGCCAAGGCCGACGCACCCGAGATGCGGTCGATGCTGGCGCTGGTGCAGGCCTGGGATCCGATCGCTTACATCGACCTGCACGCGACCAACGGCGCGCAGTTCGAGCACGACATCTCGATCCAGGTCGAACCGGTGCACGCCGGCGACGCCGCGTTGCGCGCGGTGGGCCGCACGTTCCGCGACGCGGTGATGGCCGATCTTGCCCAGCAGGGCTCGCTGCCACTGCCCTACTACCCCTCGTTCGTCGAACACGACAATCCGGCCTCGGGTTTCGTGGACGGCGTCTCGCCACCGCGCTTCTCGACCGGCTACTTCCTGCTGCGCAACCGCCTGGCCATGCTGGTCGAAACGCACTCGTGGAAGGAGTATCCGGTACGCGTACGCATCACCCGCAACACCGTGGTGTCGGTGGTCGAACAGGTCGCACGTCATGGCCGCGACTGGATGCTCGTCGCGCGCGAGGCCGACGCCCGCGCCGCGGCGCTCGGCGGCACGCGCGCGCCGCTGGCCTGGAAGGCCACCGACGCCAGCCACACCGTGGACTTCCGCGGTTACGCCTATACGCGCACGCCGTCCGAAGTGTCCGGCGCACTGATGACCCGCTACGACGAGACCACGCCGCAACTGTGGCGCGTGCCGATGCGCGACACGCTGGTGCCATCGATCGAGGTCACGCTGCCGCGCGGCGGCTATCTGGTGCCGGCCGCGCACGCGGCCTGGGTCGGCGAGAAGCTGCGCCAGCACGGCGTCATGTTCCACGCACTCGCCATGGCGCAGCCCGCAGCCGCGGTCGAGGTGTTCCGCGCGACGCAGGCCACACCCGCGGCGACGTCAGTCGAAGGCCATCAACGCCTCGAGCTGCAGGGTGCATGGACGATCGAGCAACATCCTCTCGGCGCGGGTGCGCTGTTCGTGCCGATCGGGCAATCCAAGGCACGCCTGGTCGCCGCGCTGCTGGAACCGCAGGCGCCCGATTCGCTGGCGGCGTGGGGACGCTTCAACACCCATTTCGAGCGCAAGGAGTACATGGAAGACTACGTCGCCGAACAGGTCGCCCGAGACATGCTGGCGGCCGATCCGGCGCTACGCGCCGAGTTCGAGGCCAGGCTGCGCGACGATGCCGCATTTGCGGGTGACGCTGCCGCGCGCCTGGAGTTCTTCTACCGCCGCCACAGCGCCTGGGACGATCGCTACAACCTCTACCCCGTCATGCGCACCGGCGCTGCGCCGACCACCGGAGACATCACACCATGAAGCATCTGTTGACCGCCCTGCTCGCCTTCTCGCTCGCCGCCTGCGCGGCCACCCAGCCGCGCGTGGAACAGGTACCGGATCTGCGCGTCGTCACGCTCAACATCTATCACGACAAGGCGGAGTGGCCGAAGCGGCTGCCGCTGATCATCGAACAGCTGCGCGCGCTCGATGCCGACGTGATCGCACTGCAGGAGGTGCTGCAGACCGCGGAGTTGCCGAACCAGGCACAGACCCTCGGCGACGCACTCGGCTACTCGGTGCAGTTCGTATCCAACGACCCCGAAGGCCAACCACACCGCTATGGCAATGCCCTGCTGACCCGCCTGCCCGTCCTCGAGCAGGACGCGACGGCGCTGGAGCCACGCGATGACTCGCGCAGCATGGGTCACGCGCGTTTGCGATTCGACGGCAGGCCGCTGGACGTCTATTTCACCCACCTGCATCACACGCCCGAAGGCGCGGCGCTCCGTCGTCGCCAGCTCGAGGATGCGCGTGCCTTCATCCAGCGTCACGGCGATACAGCGCCGTCCATCGTGCTGGGTGACTTCAATGCACCGGTAAGCGCGCCGGAGCTGTCGGTGCTGGACGGCTATATCGACACCTACGGGGCGCTGCACCCCGGCGCCGACGCCGAAGGCGTCACCACGTTGAACCCGCATTTCTTCCCCGATTACCGCAGGCGCATCGATCATGTCTACGCGCGGACCGGTCGCTTCGATATCCGCGAGGCGCGCATCGTGCTCGATACGCCCGGCGTGGACGGCACCTGGCCGTCGGATCACTTCGGCACCTTCGTCGTGCTGCGCCCGACGGCGCGTTGACCCGCTGTTCCGTCGCGACGGCGCATGCTCGGCCGCGACGCCATCCAAAAGGAAGCCGATCATGTCCCGTGCCCTGCTCCGCCTTGTCGCACTGCCGCTGTGCGCATCCGCCCTGCTGGCCGCATGCCAGACCGCGCCGCCCCCGCCCGTTTCAGGAGATGCGTCCATGATCGAATCCACCGAAAGCGTGCGCGTCCAGGGCGAAGCGATGTACTTCGAGAAGATCCTGCTGCCCGAAGGCGCGCAACTGCGTTTGCAGGTGCTCGACAACCAGCTCGCCGACACGCCGCAGGCGGTGCTCGCCGAGCAGGTGACGACCGTCGGCCAGGGGCCCTACGAATTCGCGATCGACGTGCCGCGCGCCAGGTTGCGCGACAACGGTCAATACGGCTTGCACGCCTCGGTTTCGATGCCCGACGGCAGCCTGCGCTTCGTCACCGAAACGCGCGTGCCGGTGAACATCGCCGCCGATACCGTGGATGTGCATGTGGGCCGCATCCGCCTGACCCACGTGCAGCCGTAAGGGAAGACGTCAGTCGTTGACGAAGCGCACGCGGCGGGTGATGCCGCAGGTCAGTGCATAAGAGATCGTGCCGGCCGCTTCGGCCACGGTCTCCACCGGCAAGGCATCGCCCCACAGCACGACCGGATCGCCAGCGCGTGCGTCGGGCTGGCCGCGCAGGTCGATCGTCATCAGGTCCATCGACACGCGCCCCGCCACGCGCGCCATGCGGCCATTCACCAGCACTGGCGTGCCAGCCGGCGCGAGTCGCGGATAGCCGTCGCCGTAGCCGACCGCGGCCACGCCGACCGGCATGTCCTCGGGTGCTTCCCAGGTTGCCGAATAGCCGATGCGCTCGCCCTTGCTCACGCGATTGACCGCGAGCAGACGTGTCTCGAACGTCATTGCAGGACGCAGGCCGAACGAAGCGCCACTGCGGCCGGTGACCACCGACATGCCGTACAGCGCGCCGCCCGGGCGGATCCAGTCGCCGCAGGCATCAGGCCAGCCGAGCACGGCCGCTGAATTTGCGAGCGAACGCGGGCCCTCGAGACCTTCGGTCGCGGCGACGAACGCGCGCATCTGCGCCGGCGTCTGCAAACCGTTCGGCGCCTGCATGTCGAACTCGTCGGAACTGGCGAAGTGCGTCATCAGCACGATGTCGCCGGTGACGCCACGTGCCGCACGCAGGCGCGCATGCGCGTCGCGGACGTGGTCGGGCGCGAAGCCGAGCCGGTGCATGCCGGTGTCGATCTTGAGCCAGACGCGGATCGGCGCGCCGTCGGTCTGCTCGAGCAGGTCGAGCTGCGCCGCGTGATGCACGATTGCCTCGGCGCGCAGGGCGCGCAGTTGGTCGAGATCGTCCGGGTTGTCGAATCCCGACAGCACGAGAATCGGCTGTTCGAGTCCGGCATCGCGTATGCGCGCGGCGTCCTCGATCGCGGCGACACCGAACGCATCGGCTTCGCGCAGCGCACGCGCGGCGGTCTCCAGTCCGTGTCCGTAGCCGTCGGCCTTGACCATGGCCATCAGCCGCCGCCCCGGCGCCCGCGCGCGCATCGCGCCCAGGTTATGGCGCAAGGCGTCGGTGTGGATGGTGGCGGTGATGGGGCGGGCCATGCGAAGCGCAGCGACTGGAGGGCCGTCTATTGTGCCCGCGCCGCGGCCCGCACGCTGGACGCGCAGGTGAACCGCGGCGTTACTCGAAGCTGCCGATCGAATCGTGCGAGAGGTTGTCGAAGCGTGTGTACTCGCCGAAGAACTTGAGCTTCACCGAGCCCGTCGGACCACTTCGCTGCTTGCCGATGATGATCTCGGCCAGGCCTTTGTCCGGCGAGGTTTCCTTGTTGTAGTAATCGTCGCGGTAGATGAAGACGATGATGTCGGCGTCCTGCTCGATCGCGCCGGATTCGCGCAGGTCGGCCATCACCGGGCGCTTGTCGGCGCGTGTTTCCAGCGAGCGGTTGAGCTGCGAGAGCGCCATCACCGGCACGTTGAGCTCCTTGGCCAGCCCCTTGAGCGAGCGCGAGATCTCCGAGATCTCGGTCGCGCGGTTCTCGCTGTTGCCCGGCACCGACATCAGCTGCAGGTAATCGATGACGATCAGGCCCAGATCGTGCTCACGTTTGAGGCGGCGGCACTTCGCGCGCAGCACGTCGGGACCGAGGCCCGGCGTGTCGTCGATGAAGATCTTGGTTTCCTTGAGCATGCGGATCGCGCTGCTGACCCGGCTCCAGTCCTCGTCCTCGAGCGCGCCGGTGCGCAGGCGCGTGGCGTTGATGCGGCCGTTGGAGGAAATCAGGCGCAGCGCGAGCTGGCTGGCCGACATTTCCATCGAGAACACGCCGACCGCCTTCTTGGTCTTGATCGCCGCGTATTCGGCGATGTTCAGCGCGAACGTCGTCTTGCCCATCGCCGGACGCGCGGCGAGGATGATCAGATCGGTCGGCTGCAGGCCGGCGGTCATCTCGTCGAATTCGGTGTAGCCGGTCGGCAGCCCGGTGACGCCGCCACCATTGGTATAGCGGGTCTGCAGCACATCGAAGGCGTCGGCCATCGCCTTGTTGATCGCGGTGAAGTCGGTGCGCCCCTGCGCGCCGGCCTCGGCGATCTTGAACACCTGCTGCTCGGCCTTGGCGAGGATCTCGCTGCTGTCGCGACCGTCGGGCTGGAAGCCGTCGTTGACGATCTCGGTACCCACTTCGATCAGTTGCCGGAGGACCGCCTTGTCGCGCACGATCTCCGCGTACGCACGGATGTTGGCCGCCGACGGCGTGGTGCTGGCGAGTTCGCCGAGATACGCGCCGCCGGCGACGAGCTCCGACAGGCCGTTGGACTCGAACCACTCGCCCAGCGTGACCGCATCGAAGGGCTTGCTCTTCTCGGACAGCTCCTGGATCGCGGCGTAGATCTTCTGGTGATCCCGGCGATAGAAGTCCTCCGGGACCAGCAGGTCCGCGATGCGGTCCAGTGCGTCGGGCACCAGCATCAGCCCGCCGAGGACCGCCTGCTCGGCCTCGACCGACTGCGGCGGCACGCGCAGCTGTTCGACGCGCGGATCGCTGCGTTCGTGGCGATCACGATCGCGATCGTTATTGCGGAAGTCGTTGCGTGCGGCCATGGGGATCGGTTTCGAAAGAACGGAATGCTGCAACTGGATGCTAGGTCCTGCGCCTGTGGACACGCGACCCCACAACCTGTGGATAAGATTTGGGGGTCGCCTGCGCGACAGGTTCGCCGATGGCGATCTCGCTGGCTGCGAACCGGGTTCCCTGGCTCGCACCCATCACGGAGAAAGCCTCCACCCTCACCCGCTCGGTCGACCGCTCCCCTAGGGAGAAGTGTCCGGCCTGTGCTGCACGGAACGGAGGAGAGTCCTCGAAGCTCACTCGCAGGCCACTGCACGCTTGCGAAGTCGACAGAGGCGCCAAAGCCCAAACAAAAACGGGCGCCTCGCGGCGCCCGTTTCAGGACAACCTGATCCGAAGGATCAGGCGACCTCACCTTCGATGACGACCTTCACGGTGGTCTCGGCGTCGGCGTGCAGGTGCACCACGACCTCGAACTCGCCGGTGTTGCGGAACGCGCCTTCGCCCAGCACGACTTCCGACTTGTTGACCGGCGTGACCGCCTTGGTCAGCGCATTGGCGATTTCGCGCGGGCCGACCGAGCCGTACAGCTTGCCTTCGGTCGACGCGTTGGCGTAGATCGTGACGCTGGCGCCTTCGAGCTTGGTCAGGCGCTGCTGCGCCTCGTCGAGCTGCGACTGGGCCTTGGCCTCGTACTCGGCGCGGCGCGCTTCGAACTCGGCGATGCTCTTGGTGGTGGCCGGCACGGCCTTGCCCTGCGGCACCAGGAAGTTGCGGCCGTAGCCCGGCTTCACGTTGACCTTGTCGCCAAGGTTGCCGAGGTTGGTGACCTTCTGCAGAAGAATCAGTTGCATGGTGTTGCTCCGTATCCGTTAGCGGCGCCGGAGCGCCGCAACGAGTGCTGTCCGAATCGGACGAGAACGCGTAAAGCCCGACGGGCTCAGACGTTGTGGTTGTCGGTGTACGGGATCAGCGCGAGGAAACGTGCGCGCTTGACGGCCGTGGCCAGCTGACGCTGGTAACGCGACTTCGTGCCGGTAATGCGGCTCGGTACGATCTTGCCGTTCTCGGTGAGGTTCTGGCGCAGGGTGTTGAGATCCTTGTAATCGATCTCCTTGACACCCTCGGCGGTGAACTTGCAGAACTTGCGGCGGCGGAAGAACTTGGACATGTGCGTGATCCTCAGGCGGCTTCGGCGGAGTTGTCGGACTTGTCGGTGTCGGCATCGGCATCGGCATCGCTGCCGCCAACCGAATCACCCTCGTCATCACGACGACGACGCTCGCTACGCTCGGGCTTGTCGCCCTTCTCGTCCTTGTTCTTCATGATCAGGGACTGCTCGGTGTCCGCCTCGTCGCGGCGCACCACCAGGTGACGCAGCACGGCGTCGTTGAAGCGGAACGCTTCGACGAGCTCATCGAGAGCGGCCTGGCCGACTTCGATGTTGACCATCACGTAGTGGGCCTTGACCAGGTTGTTGATCGGGTACGCCAGCTGGCGGCGGCCCCAGTCTTCAAGACGGTGGATCTTGCCTTCGGCACCTTCGATCAGCGACTTGTAGCGCTCGATCATCGCGGGCACCTGCTCGCTCTGGTCCGGATGGACCAGGAACACGACTTCATAATGACGCATGTTGGTTTCCTTTCGGATATCGACCGCGCTTTCGCGGCGGCCTGGATAGCCCCCCGTCCGCGGCGTAGCCGCACGGTGGGGCAAGGGTCTCCCGGCGACGATCGCCGCAGGGAGCCGGGCATTCTCACAGAAGCCGGCCGTGCGGGCAAGCAGGCCCGAGGTGCCGCCCCCGCACGGGTGCGCGCCGAGCGCGGTGCACATGCGCTGCGACACTCGGTCGCAGTCTCACGGACCTACGCGACGTGATGAAATGCGCGTGCCGGGGCGCAAGCCTTCCATCACCTCAGCCGGCGGCTTCACACCTTGATAAAACGCGCGCCGCCGCTGCGGCGCCGAGGACCCGTCCCCATGCAAGCCCTCTGCTTCCGCATCACGCACGCCTCCCGAGCGGAGACGTGCGTGCGTGGAACGGGGCGCGTCCGGTCAGCGCACCGTTTCGAGCGTACGGCTGAAGGCCAGCGCGCCCAGTGTCACCACGGCGCCCGACAGCAGGTAGTAACCGACGTACTCGAGGCCGAACTTGCTGCACAGGCCGAGCGCGACCAGCGGCGCGAAGCCGGCACCGACCAGCCACGCGATATCGGACGTCACCGCGGCGCCGGTGTAGCGGTAGATGCTTTCGAAGCGCGAGGCGATGGCGTTGCTCGCCTGGCCCAGCGACAGGCCCAGCAGTGCAAAGCCGACGATCACGTAGGTGGTGCGGCCGCCGGTGGTGTCACTGCCCAGCAGCGGCGCGGCGAAGAAGCTGAAGATACCGATCAGCACCGCTGCAATTCCCAGCTGTCCGCGCCGGCCCACGCGATCGGCGAGGACGCCCGACAGCATGATGCCCAGCCCGCCGACCACCGAGCCCAGGAACAGGCTGCCGAGGAAATCGGCGGCGTCGTGGTCGGTGTAGAGCGTGGTCCAGCTCAGCGGAAAGATCGTCACCAGATGGAACATCGCGTAGGTGGCCAGCGGGATCAGCGCACCGACGAACACCTGGCGGGGATGGGTGCGGATGGTTTCGATCACGCGCCGCGGCTGCAATTCCTTTTCGTCGAACAAACGCTTGAACTCCGGCGTGACCACCAGGCGCAGGCGCGCGAAGAGGGCGACCACGTTGAGCGCCAGCGCGACGAAGAACGGGAAACGCCAGCCCCAGGCCATGAAGTCTTCCTGGCTCAGCGCGCGCGTGAAGACATAGAACATGCCGCAGGCGAGCATGAAGCCGATCGCGGCGCCGAGCTGCGGCACCATCGCATACCAGCCACGGCGGTTGGCCGGGGCACTGAGCGACAGCAGCGACGGCAGGCCGTCCCAGGCGCCACCCCAACCCAGCCCCTGGCCGAAGCGGAACACCGCCAGCAGGACCGGTGCGAGCATCCCGACCTGCGCGTAGCTGGGCAGAAAGGCGATGGCCATCGTGGAACCGCACAGCAGGAACAGCGCGCCGATCAGCTTGGCCGCGCGGCTGAAGTTGCGGTCGATCGCCATGAAGATGATCGAACCGATCGGCCGGGCGATGAAGGCCAGCGAGAACACCGCGAACGATTTGAGCGTCGCCTGCACCGGATCGCTGTCGGGAAAGAACAGGTACGGAAATACCAGCACCGCGGCGATGCCATAGACGAAGAAGTCGAAGAACTCCGACGTCCGCCCCATGACCACCGGAAACGCGATTTTTCCTGGCGAGATATCCAGGCCATCGGATTCCGGTGCGTCGTCGAGGCCGGTGGTGGCCTGCTGTGCGGGTTCACTCATCTGCGCTCTCTCTCTCCGGTCGTTACAAAGGTTCGTTATGGGGGATAATGCACCGCATTGTGACCCCGAAACGGGCCCACCAGGCAAGGTGCGCAGCAGCAAGGTCCGGTGCCCCGCTACATCCCCACGCTAACGGCCGCGCCGTAGCGTCTCCGTCAAGTCGCTTCCCTCTCCCGTTGTCGTCGATCCCCCAATGAAATCCATCCTCCGAATCTCCGCGCTGCTGCTGGCAGTCATGCTGCTGTCGAGCTGCGACTGGGTCGTGATGTCACCGGCCGGCGATATCGCCGTCCAGCAGCGCGACCTGATCGTGCTGTCCACGGTCCTGATGCTGCTGATCATCGTGCCGGTGATCTTCCTGACGTTCTTCTTCGCCTGGAAATACCGGGAGTCGAACAAGGACGCGGAATACGCGCCCGAGTGGCACCACTCCACCCGTCTGGAGCTGGTGATCTGGTCGGCGCCGCTGGCGATCATCCTCGTGCTCGGCACGGTGACCTGGATCGCGACGCACAAACTCGACCCCTATCGCCCGCTCGATCGTATCGACGCGAACACGCCGCTCGCCGAGGGCGTCGAGCCGCTGGTCGTCGAAGTGGTCGCGATCGACTGGAAGTGGCTGTTCTTCTATCCCGAGCAGGGCATCGCCACGATCAATGAACTGGCTGCGCCGGTGAACACGCCGATCCAGTTCAAGCTCACGTCCTCGTCGATCATGAACTCGTTCTTCGTGCCGGCGCTCGCGGGCCAGATCTATGCGATGCCGGGCATGCAGACCCAGCTCAACGCCGTCATCAACAAGGAAGGCGTCTACAAGGGCTTCTCGGGCAATTTCAGCGGTGACGGCTTCTCGCACATGCACTTCAACTTCCACGGCCTGAGCCAGGACGGCTTCGACGCCTGGGTGGAGAAGGCGCGCGCCGAAGGCGTGGCGCTGGGCCGCGAGGAATACCTGGTGCTCGAGCGTCCGTCGGAGCGCGAGCCGGTGCGGTATTTCAACGATGTCGACCCGGCGCTGTACGAGGCGATCCTCAACATGTGCGTCGCACCCGGTTCGATGTGCGTGCACGAGATGGCGCATATCGACCGCAGCGGCGGCGGTGGCGTGGACAGCCAGGAGAACTACGCACGCCTGCGCTACGACAACCGCCACGCCGACGAGCCGTCCGCGGCGCCGGCAGCGACGTTCCCCGAGGCGGGCCGCGAGGCACGTGGCGACGAGCCGCAGGGTCACCAGCCGCGCGCCGTGTCGCCGGAAGAGGAGACGCCGGTCCCGACGCCGACCAACGAGGACGACGACGAAGGCGTGAAGCCGATCCCGCCGGGCCAGGCCCCGCAGCAGGAAGGCGCACCCGGCAAGCCGGACAACGACGGCGGCCGGACCGGCCGCTGATCGTCCGCACCGCACACACGCAATCAAGTACCAGGCAGGAACCCCATGTCCGCACCCCAGGACCAGCTCAACTCACCGTGGATCGGGCGACTCTCGCTCGATGCACTGCCGTTTCTCCATGACCCCGTCGTCGGCGTCACCTTCGTCGGCGTCGTGCTGGGCGGTATCGCCCTGCTCTTCCTGCTGACCAAGTACCGCCTCTGGGGGTATCTGTGGAAGGAATGGTTCACCAGCATCGACCACAAGAAAATCGGCATCATGTATTGCATCCTCGCAATCGTGATGCTGCTGCGCGGGTTCTCCGACGCGGTGCTGATGCGCGCGCACCAGGCGATGGCGGCGAGCGGCAGTGAGGGCTTCCTGCCACCGCACCACTACGATCAGATCTTCACCGCGCACGGCGTGATCATGATCTTCTTCGTGGCCATGCCGCTGGTGACGGGCCTGATGAACTACGTGGTGCCGCTGCAGATCGGCGCGCGCGACGTCTCGTTCCCGTTCCTCAACAACTTCAGCTTCTGGATGACCACCGCAGGCGCGGTGCTGATCATGATCTCGCTGTTCGTCGGCGAGTTCGCGCGCACCGGCTGGCTGGCCTATCCGCCGCTGTCGGGCGCCGATTACAGTCCGGGCACGGGCATGGACTACTACCTGTGGGGTCTACAGGTGGCGGGTGTCGGTACCACGCTGTCGGGCATCAACCTGATCGTGACCATCGTCAAGATGCGCGCGCCGGGCATGAAGCTCATGCGCATGCCGATCTTCACCTGGACCTCGCTCTGCACCAACATCCTGATCGTCGCCTCGTTCCCGATCCTCACGGCGACGCTGGCGCTGCTGACGATGGACCGTTACGTCGGCACGAACTTCTTCACGAACGATCTCGGCGGCAATCCGATGATGTACGTGAACCTGATCTGGATCTGGGGTCATCCGGAAGTCTATATCCTGATCCTGCCGGCCTTCGGCATCTTCTCCGAGGTCGTCGCGACGTACTGCGGCAAGCGTCTGTTCGGCTACACATCGATGGTCTACGCGACCGCGGTGATCACGATCCTGTCGTACCTGGTGTGGCTGCACCACTTCTTCACCATGGGCTCGGGCGCGAGCGTCAACGCGTTCTTCGGCATCACGACGATGATCATCTCGATCCCGACGGGCGCGAAGATCTTCAATTGGCTCTTCACGATGTACAAGGGCCGCATCCGCTTCGACGTGCCGATGCTGTGGACGGTCGGCTTCATGTTCACCTTCGTCATCGGTGGCATGACCGGCGTGCTGCTGGCCGTGCCGCCGGCGGACTTCGTGCTGCACAACAGCCTGTTCCTGGTCGCGCACTTCCATAACGTCATCATCGGCGGCGTGGTCTTCGGCCTGTTCGCCGGCATGGTGTACTGGTTCCCGAAGGCCTTCGGCTTCAAGCTCGACGAGTTCTGGGGCAAGGTCTCGTTCTGGTGCTGGCTGGTCGGTTTCTGGCTCGCGTTCACCCCGCTCTACATCATGGGTCTGATGGGCATCACCCGTCGCCTGAGCCAGTTCGAGGACACCTCGCTGTCGCTGTTCTTCATCATCGCGGCCGTCGGCGCAGCGCTGGTGGGCGCGGGCATCCTGGCCTTCCTGATGTCGATCGCGGTCGCGGTGAAGAACCGCAAGAAGCTCGCAGACACCACCGGCGATCCGTGGAACGGCCGCACGCTCGAGTGGGCCACTTCCTCGCCGCCGCCGAGCTACAACTTCGCGTTCACCCCGGTCATCCACGAGATCGATGCGTGGAATGACATGAAGAAGCACGGCTACCAGCGCCCGACGAGCGGCTTCGTGCCGATCCACATGCCCAAGAACACGGGCGCGGGCGTGGTGCTGTCGGCGATCAGTGTGGTTCTGGCCTTCGGCCTGGTGTGGCACATCTGGTGGCTGGCCGGCGTGTCGTTCGTGGGTCTGATCGTCGCGGCGATCTGGCACACCTTCAACTACGACCGCGAGTTCTACATCCCGGCCGATGAAGTCACGGCGACCGAGGATGCGCGCACCCGCGCGCTCGCACAGCAGGCACTCTGAACATGGCACACACGATTCAAACCGAGAGCGGGACCACCGAACGCGTCTACCACGTGATCGAGGATCCGCACGCCCACGACGACGGGCACGAGCACCATCCGGAAACCGGCACCAACCTCGGTTTCTGGATGTACCTGATGAGCGACTGCCTCATCTTCGCGATCCTGTTCGCGGTCCACGCGGTGCTCGGCCGCAACTACGCCGCCGGCCCGTCACCGGCCGACCTGTTCGACCTGAAGCTGATCCTGGTCGCGACGTTCATGCTGCTGTTCTCGTCGATCACCTACGGGTTCGCGATGCTGAACTCGTACAAGAACAACGTGCGCGGCACCATCCTGTGGCTGCTGGTCACAGGTCTGTTCGGCCTGGCGTTTCTGTGCATCGAACTCTACGAGTTCTATCACCTCGCCCATCTGGGTGCGACGCCGCAGCGCAGCGCGTTCCTGTCTTCGTTCTTCACCCTGGTCGGCACGCACGGCCTGCACGTGACCTTCGGCCTGATCTGGCTGGTGACGCTGGTCTTCCAGCTGAAGAAGCACGGCCTCAACGCCGCCAACAACCGCCGCCTGATGTGCCTGTCGATGTTCTGGCACTTCCTCGACGTGATCTGGATCGGCGTGTTCTCGTATGTGTATCTGATGGGAGTCGTGGGATGAGCACCGAGACCAACCACTCCGCGCACCACCCTGCCCACGAGTCGGCGCACGACGCGCACGGCCATGGCAGCATGCGCGACTACGTGATCGGCTTCGTCCTGTCGGTCATTCTCACCGTGATCCCGTTCTGGCTGGTCATGGGCGAGGTGCTGGAAAGCCGAGTCTGGACGGTCGCGCTGATCATGTTCTTCGGCGCCGTGCAGATCGTCGTGCACATGGTCTACTTTCTGCACATGAACCGGAAATCGGAAGGCGGCTGGATCCTGATGTCGCTGCTGTTCACCGGCATCATCATCGTCATCGCGCTGGTGGGTTCGCTGTGGGTCATGCACCACCTCGAGGCCAACATGATGCCGATGTCGCCCGAGCAGATGCGCGTCGCACCCTGACGCGCAGGCTGTCGTGAGCCAAGCATCCCGCGCCAGCGCACGCCCGGTCATACGCTGGGCGTTGCTGGTGTTCCTGATCGCCGCCACCGTGGGCTTCCTCGCCCTCGGTGCGTGGCAGGTGGAGCGGCTGCAATGGAAACGCGACCTGATCGCGCGCGTCGATGCGCGCGTGCACGCGCCGCCGGCCGAGTTGCCGGCGTCGTCGTTCCGGTCGGCGCTCGATCCCGCCGAGGACGAATACCGACGCGTCACCGCGACGGGCCGACTGCTGCATACGCAGGAAGTCGCGGTGTACGCGACGACCGAGCGTGGTCCCGGCTACTGGATCATGACGCCGCTGGTCACCGGCGACGGCACGGTCTGGATCAATCGCGGCTACGTCGACAACGCGCATCGCGCGCGTGAGACCCGCGCACGGCATGACGAGTCGGAGACGGTCAGCGTCACCGGCCTGCTCCGTCTGCCCGAGCAGCACGGCGTGTTCCTGCGGGCCAATGTGCCGGAGGAAGACCGCTGGTATACGCGCGCACCTGCGGAGTTTTCCGCCGCGCGTGATGTCGATGGCGTCGTCGCCCCGTTCTTCATCGACGCCCAGGACCGCATCGACACCGGCAACTGGCCCGTGCCGGGCCTGACGATGGTGCAGTTCCGCAACAACCACCTCAGCTATGCGCTGACCTGGTTCGGCATGGCGCTGCTGGGGTTGCTGGCGACGGTGTTCGTGCTGCGGAGCGAGTTCCGGCGGAAGCGGTAGGGTCTCGGCTTTTTTGAGGGTTCCGATTCGCGCGATTCAGTATCGGTGCGATCTGCGGCCCTCACCCCAACCCCTCTCCCGGAGGGAGAGGGGCTCAGATTCACGCGGCGGGCGCTTTTTGGTGTGCCGATTTGCACGCAGATGCAGCACTGCTCGAGCCGTGAGGGAGACTTAGCGCTTCAGCCCCTCTCCCCATGGGAGAGGGGTTGGGGTGAGGGCGGCAGGTAGACGCGAACACTCCGTCCAACACTTTCAAACCGATAGACGAACGCAACCGCGAAACGCAAGCACGCCCTACTCCGCCAAAGCTTCGCAGGCAGCCCGCTCTCATCCCAAAAGAAAAAAGCGGACACGTATCCGCCTCAGCGTCACGCGGCTACTTCGTCGGATCCGTGGTGAAACTCTCGCCACACCCGCACGCCGCGGCGGCATTCGGATTGCGGAACACGAATTCCTGGTTCAGGCCCTTCTGCGCGAAGTCGATCTCGGTGCCGTCGACGATCGGCTGGCTCTGCGCGTCGACGTAGATGCGCACACCTTCGTATTCGCTGATCGCATCGCCCGGCTGTTCTTCGCGGGCGATGTCGACGACATAGCCCCAACCCGAGCATCCGGTCCTGGTGACACCGAAGCGCAGACCGAGCGCGCCGGGGCTGGCCGCCAGGAAGCGGCGGGCACGTTCGAGGGCGGCGGGGGCAAGTGCGATTGACATGATGCGAGTGTACTCCCGTGGACCCGAACGCCCGCTGGCGGACGGAGCCGCCGGCGCGCAGTCCGGCTCCGGTAGACTGTGCTGCCGCGTGTTATCGGACCGGATTTCCAGGATTCAAGGCATGACCACGATCAGCGTCCAACAGGCCCTTGCCGGGCACATTCCAGAAGGCGGCGAAGTCACCGTCCGTGGCTGGGTCCGCACCCGCCGTGACTCCAAGGCCGGGCTGAGCTTCGTCAGCGTCAGCGACGGTTCGTGCTTCGCGCCGATCCAGGTCGTCGCCCCGGACACGCTCGGTAACTACGAATCGGAAGTGAAGCGCCTGACCGCGGGCTGCTCGGTGATCGCCACCGGCACGCTGGTGAAGTCGCAGGGCCAGGGCCAGAGCTACGAAATCCAGGCGCAGTCGCTGGAAGTCGTCGGCTGGGTCGAGGATCCGGAAACCTATCCGATCCAGCCCAAGGCGCATTCGCTGGAATTCCTGCGCGAGGTCGCGCATCTGCGCCCGCGTACGAACCTGTTCGGCGCCGTCACGCGCATCCGCCACTGCCTGGCGCAGGCGGCGCACCGCTACTTCCACGAGAACGGCTATTACTGGATCAATACGCCGATCGTGACCACGTCCGATGCCGAAGGCGCGGGCCAGATGTTCCGCATCTCGACGCTGGACCTGGCGAACCTGCCGATGCGCGAGGGCAAGGTCGACTTCAGCCGCGACTTCTTCGGCAAGGAAGCGTTCCTCACCGTGTCCGGCCAGCTCAATGTCGAGGCCTACTGCCTGGCGATGAGCAAGGTCTACACCTTCGGCCCGACCTTCCGCGCCGAGAACAGCCACACCACGCGGCACCTGGCCGAGTTCTGGATGATCGAGCCGGAGATCGCGTTCGCCGATCTCGCCGAGAACGCGCGCATCTCCGAGGAATTCCTCAAGTACCTGTTCCGCGCGGTGCTCGACGAGCGCGCCGACGATATGGCCTTCATCGCCGAGCGCGTGCAGAAGGACGCGATCACGCGTCTGGAAGCCTTCGTCAATGCGCCGTTCGAGCGCATCGAGTACACCGACGCGGTCGAGCTGCTGCGCAAGTCCGGGCACAAGTTCGAGTTCCCGGTCGAATGGGGCCTGGACCTGCAGACCGAGCACGAGCGCTGGCTGACCGAGCAGCACGTCGGTCGCCCGGTCGTGGTGACCAACTATCCCGAGCACATCAAGGCGTTCTACATGCGCCTCAACGACGACGGCAAGACCGTCGCGGCGATGGATGTGCTGGCACCGGGCATCGGCGAGATCATCGGCGGCGCGCAGCGCGAGGAGCGTCTCGACGTGCTCGACGCGCGCATGGACCAGTTCGGCCTCGATCGCGAGCACTACAGCTGGTACCGCGATTTCCGCCGTTACGGCACCGTTCCGCACGCCGGCTTCGGCCTCGGCTTCGAACGCCTGATCGTCTACATCTGCGGCCTGTCCAACATCCGCGACGCGATTCCGTATCCGCGCGCACCGGGACAGGCGGAGTACTGAGGAGCCGGGATGACCGGACATGCGTCCGTTGAAAGCCGGGATTGGGGATTGGTGATTCGGAAGAGCGGATCACTGACGTCATCACGAATCCAGACCGAGGAGGCGTACTTGCTTTTCCGAATCCCCAATCCCACATCCCGAATCCCGATCACGCAGTGATTCTCTTCCTCGCCTTGTGCTTCTTCGGTGTCGCGATCGGCGGGTTCACCGCGTTCGTGATCTTCTGGCCCTTGTCGCTAGTGCATCTGCGCGACCGCCACCCGGCGGTGCGCGCCCGCTTCGGTGAGAACGCGTTCGTGCAGCCGGCAGCGCTCCGCTGGCTGCTGGGCGGTGCCTACTACGAAGTGCCCGACCGGCAGTTCACGGGCCTGGCGACGCCGGCCCGCATTTCATTGATGGTGATCCTCGGTGCGCTCACGGCTTCGGCCGTGCTGTGGCTCTGGTCGATCGCCCCCTGACCCGGAGTTCCGTTTTATGACCCACGACCAGTGGTGGCTCGCGTCCATCGGCCGCACCGTGATCTGGGCGCGCCTGCGCGTGCTTGATGCCGGCGTTGCCGAAGTGCTCGACAGCGACGGCAACACCCTCGTCTACGACAGTGAGGACACCGCGCGCGGCATGCTGCTCGACGCCGAGTTCGTCGAATGGGACGGCCTCGATCCCGAGGACGCGCTCGAGCGTGGCTTCGCGATCGACGAGATCGCACCGCCGCAGGCCGACGACGATGCCCAGCTGCGCGAGCGCATGGTGCAGTCGCTCGGCAAGCGCGTCTGAAACCAGGCAGACGACGATGTACACGCCGCGCGCCTTCGCTGTCGATGATCTGCAGGCGCTGGACGCGTTGTTCGCGCGCGATGCTTTCGCCACGCTGGTGACGACGGGTGACGATGGCGCGCCGCTCGCCAGCCAGTTGCCGGTGCTGTACCGCCGCGACGGCGACACGCTGCACATCGAAGGCCACTGGGCGCGACCGAATCCGCAGGCGTCGCACTACAGCCCCGCGCTGATGATCGTCCACGGGCCGCACGCCTACGTGTCGCCGGGCTGGTATCCGGACAAGGAAGCGGCTGCGCGCGTACCCACCTGGAACTATGCGACGGCGCACCTGCGCGGCCGGCTCGAGCGCTTCGACGATGAATCCGCATTGGTCGATCTGGTCACGCGCACCAGCGATGTTTTCGAGGCCCGCGTCGGCGGCGAGTGGCGCTTCGAGTCCGACGACGATCGCCAGCGCCGGCAACTGCGCGGCATCGTCGGCTTCCGCTTCCATGTCGATGCGGTCGAGATCAAGCACAAGCTCAGCCAGAACCACCCGGCCGCCAACCGCAGTGCGGTCGCCGAGGCGCTGTCTGCCGGCGACACGAACGCACGCGAGATCGCCGCGATGATGCGTGCGATCGAACCCTGATTCCGCTTCGGAGCCCCGCATGGACCTCGATCTCACCGGCCGTCACGCCCTCGTCTGCGGCGCCTCCGAAGGCATCGGCCGCGCCACCGCGCTCGAACTCGCCCAGCTCGGCGCCAGCGTGACCGTACTCGCGCGCCGCATGGATGCACTGCGGGCGGTGGTCGATGCGCTGCCCAAGGCGCAGGGCCAGACGCATCACGCGCTGGCCGTGGATATGGACGATACGGACGGCTTGCGCGAGGCGATCACCGGGCACGTGGCCGCGCATCCGGTGCAGATCCTGGTCAACAACACCGGCGGCCCGGCAGGCGGTACGGCGCACGAGGCCGCGCTCGATACATTCGAAGCCGCGTTCCGTCGCCATCTGATCGGCGGGCAGGTACTGATGCAGGCGCTGCTGCCCGCGATGCGCGCCGCGCACTGGGGCCGCATCGTCAACGTCGTCTCGACCTCGGTGCGCGAACCCATCGCCGGCCTGGGCGTGTCGAACACCGTGCGCGGCGCGGTCGCCAGCTGGGCCAAGACGCTGTCGCGCGAACTCGCGCCCGACGGCATTACCGTCAACAACGTATTGCCGGGCTACACCCGCACCGGCCGGATCGACCAGGTGGTCGCCGACCGCGTCCGCCGCACCGGGCAGGACGAGGACGCGGTGCTGGCCTCGATGCGCGCGAGCGTGCCCGCCGGCCGCTTTGCGGAGCCGTCCGAGACCGCAGGTGTCATCGCGTTTCTGTGTTCGCCGGCAGGAGCCTACGTCACCGGCGTCAGCCTGCCGGTCGATGGCGGAAGAATGGCATCAATCTGAGCGGCGCACGCGCTTCGCGCGCGATCGACCCCGCCGAAAACTCACGCGAGACCTGTTGAGCGCTGCTGCTCATGGAGATCGGGTGGCAGGGAAATCCTGCGCATCTCGTGCGCTCGAAGCGCAGTAAGCAATGACCTCATGAGGGCTGCCCTGCTCCGGCCACGCGCACTTCAGGGCTTCTGAATCACTGGCCTTCCAGGTCACCGGCCGGGCAGCGCGCCAATGTCACGACGCCGCGACACGTCCGTTGCTTCGATGCGGCGATGCCAGAAGGCCCCGAAACCCACGCCCTCGCCGATCGCCTGGCGACCCTGCTCGTCGATGAGAGGCTGACGCACGTGCGCTTCATCGATCCGGGCCTGCAACGCCGGCGCGCCCTGCTCGAACGCCAGCGCGTGCTCGCGGTCGAGGCCCGCGGCAAGGCGCTGCTGACGGCGGTCGCAGGCGGCTGGACGCTGTACGCGCACAGTCACCTGTTCGGGTTCTGGCGCTTCGTCGACGATCAAGACGCCCTGCCCGACGGCGCGCCGCCTCGGCTGGTGCTGGCGACCGTGCGCGGCGTGGCGGCGCTGTACGCCGCGCCGTCGATTTCGCTGTGGCGCACCGATGAACTCGGCGCGCAGCCCTACCTCGCCAAACTCGGGCCGGACGTGCTCGATCCCGCAGTCGATGCAAGGGCGCTGCTCGCACACATGCGCACGCCGCGTTTCGCGCGGCGCACGCTGGCCGTGCTGCTGCTCGACCAGGGCTTCGCGGCCGGCATGGGCAATTACCTGCGCTCGGAAGTGCTGTTCCAGGCGAAGCTCTCGCCGCACCGAGCGCTCGAAGATCTCGCAACCAACGAGCGTCGCCGCCTGGCGAATGCACTACTCGACGTGCCGCGGCGCGCGTATCGCGCCAAACACGACGACGCGCTGCCACCGGGCAAGGACTATCTCGCCAGGACCCGCGCGCAGTTCGGCTTCGAGGTGTTCGAGCGCAAGGGCGATCCCTGCCCGCGCGGTGATGGGCGCATCGTCGAGGACCGCCTGGCCGGCCGACGGCTCTACTGGTGTCCGGGCTGTCAGCAGTGAGCACGCACCTGTAGGAGCGCGCTTGCGCGGCGAATGGCCTTCCCGAACAAGCCGGATCGCGCCCCAGCGCGCGCCAACAGATCTGTTTGATCGGCGCAGGTGCAGGGCGGAAACCAGCCTGCCTGCGCCTCCGGTAAGCTGGCACCATGCAACGGCTGACGCACTGGATCGATGGCGCTGCGCGTGCACCCGGCCGGGACCACTGGCTGCCGGTGCACGAGCCCGCTACGGGTGCCGTCTATGCGGAAGTCGCTGCCGGCGATGCCGCCGACATCGAAGCCGCGATCACGGCCGCTGGCCGCGCGGCGCCTGCCTGGGCCGCCCTGCCGAACAGCACACGCGCGGCCTGGCTGGAGAAGCTCGCCGCGGCGCTCGAAGCCCGGATCGATGACTTCGCCCATGTCGAAGCCCGCGACGGCGGCAAGCCGTTCGCACTCGCGCGCGATGCCGAAATCCCGCGTGCGGTGGCCAACCTGCGCTTCTTCGCCCATGCGGCGACGCAGTTCGCCAGCGAATCGCACCACGGCGAAGCCGGGCTCAATTACACGCTGCGCGCGCCGCTGGGCGTAGTCGCGGCGATCTCTCCTTGGAACCTGCCGCTGTACCTGTTCACCTGGAAGATCGCGCCGGCACTCGCGGCCGGCAACACCGTCGTCGCCAAGCCGTCGGAGATCACGCCGGCCAGCGCGTCACTGCTCGCGACACTGTCGGGCGAGATCGGCCTGCCGCCGGGCGTACTCAATGTCGTGCACGGCATCGGCGCCGAGGTCGGCGATGCACTGATCGACGATCCACGCGTGCGTGCGGTGTCGTTCACCGGCAGCACCGCGGTGGGCCGTCGGATCGGCGCCCGCACCGGCGCGCAGCTGAAGAAGGCGTCGCTGGAACTCGGCGGCAAGAACGCGACGCTGGTCTTCGCCGACAGCGACTGGGAATCGCACCTCGCCACGCTGGTGCGCTCGGCATTCCAGAACGCCGGACAGATCTGTCTGTGCGGCTCGCGGATGCTCGTTGAGCGCAGCATCTATGCATCGTTCCGCGAACGCTTCGTCGCCGAGGTCCTCGCGCTGCAGGTTGGCGATCCGATGGATCCCGATGCGCGTATGGGCCCGCTGGTCTCGCAGGCGCACCACGACAAGGTGCTCGCCGCGATCGCGCGCGCGCGCGACGAGGGTGGCGGCGTCTTGTGCGGCGGCCATGCGCTGGATCGGCCCGGCTGGTTCATCGCGCCGACCGTCATCGACGGCCTCGGGCCTGACTGCGCGACCAACCGCTGGGAGATCTTCGGGCCCGTGGTCACGCTGCAGCCCTTCGACGACGACGCGCACGCGCTGGCGCTGGCGAACGCAGGCGAATACGGCCTGTCGGCCGCCCTCTGGACACGCGACCTGACCCGCGCGCACCGCCTTGCTGCGGCGTTGCACGTGGGCATGGTCTGGATCAACACCTGGCTGATGCGCGACCTGCGCACGCCTTTCGGCGGCACCGGCGCATCGGGCCTTGGCCGCGAGGGCGGCATGGAGGCGATGCGTTTTTTCACCGAGCCGAAGAATATCGGCCTGTCTCTGGAATAATCGCGTCATGGGCGAACTCGACAACCTCCTCCGCAGCAACCGTGACTGGGCCGAACGCGTCTTGCGCGACGACCCGGAATTCTTCCACCGCCTGGAAAACCAGCAGGCGCCGAAGTACCTGTGGATCGGGTGCTCCGATTCGCGCGTGCCCGCCAACCAGATCCTCGGCCTCGATCCGGGTGAAGTCTTTGTCCACCGCAACATCGCCAATGTGCTGTCGCACGGTGATCTCAACGCGCTGTCGGTGATCCAGTTCGCCGTCGACGTGCTCAAGGTCGAACACATCCTGCTGGTCGGCCACTACGGCTGCGGCGGCGTGCATGCGGCGCTGACCGGCGCGCGCGTGGGTCTGGTCGACAACTGGCTGCGCCACGTGTCCGACGTGGCGCACAAGCATGCCGACCTGCTGGCGTCGGTCGGGGACATCAACCTGCGCCACGCACGGCTGTGCGAACTCAATGCCATCGAACAGGCGCTCAATGTCTGCCAGACCACCGTCGTCCGCGACGCCTGGGCGCGCGGACAGAAGGTGTCCGTGCACGGCTGGGTCTATGCCGTGGGCGATGGTCGCGTGCGCGAGCTCGGCATGTGCGTCACGTCGCACGAGCAGATCGGTCCGGCCTATCAGGACGCAGTGGCCGATGTCGCCCGCGTCGCCGCCCAGGGCCGGCGCGATGGCTGAGGCCATCCAGGCCCGTGCCGCGCCGCGGCCGGTCGGTCGCTATCCGCATGCCCGTCGCGCCGGCGGCCTGCTGTTCCTGTCGGGCATCGGCCCACGCGATCCCGGCACCGACTCGGTGCCTGGGAACGTGCTCGATGCTGACGGACGCGTCGTGGCCCACGACATCGTCGCGCAGACGCATGCGGTGTTCGCCAACGTGCGCGCGGTGCTCGAGGCCAGCGGCGCCCGCTGGGAAGATCTCGTCGACGTGACCGTGTATCTGACCGACATGGCCGGCGATTTCGCCGTCTACAACGCGGTCTGGTCCGAGTACTTCCCGGATCCCGCCACCGCGCCCTGCCGCACGACGCTGGGCATCGAGGCGTTGCCGACGCCGATTGCGATTGAGCTCAAATGCGTCGCCGCGCCGAAGGAGTAACCCGATGATCCCCGGACCGCTGAACTTCCAGAAGTGGATCGACGAGCACCGCCATCTGCTCAAGCCGCCGGTCGGCAACAAATGCATCTACGACGGCGATTTCATCGTCATGGTGGTCGGTGGGCCGAATGCGCGCACCGACTATCACTACGAGGAAGGTCCGGAGTGGTTCCACCAGCTCGAAGGCGAGATGGTGCTGCGCATCCAGCAAGACGGCCGTCCGCGTGATATTCCGATCCGCGCCGGCGAGACCTTCCTGCTGCCGCCGAAAGTGCCGCACTCGCCGCAGCGCGGGCCGGACTCGATCGGTCTGGTCATCGAGCGCAGGCGTCTGCCGCACGAACAGGACGGCCTGCTGTGGTTCTGCGAGCGCTGCAACCACACGCTGTTCGAGCAGTACTTCCACCTGCACGACATCGAGCAGGATTTCCCGCCGGTGTTCGACCGGTTCTACGGGTCGATCGAGCACCGCACATGCAAGGCCTGCGGCCATCTCAACCCGCGCCCCGCCCGCTACGATCCCGACCCGGACACGCTGGCCGATATCACCTGAGACCCGCGCATCCAGGGAATGGAGACCACCATGCGAACGCATCTGCTGATTCTGTTGCTGTCCTGCCTGCTCGCTGCGATCGCGCCGCTGCAGGCGCAGGGCGCCGACAACCCTGAACTCGCGGCGCTGTACCGCGACGACCAGCAGGCACGTGCGGACGCGGCGAACATCGACTGGTCCGTCGTATTCCGCGAGGACGCTGCACGGCGCGCGCGCGTGCTCGCACTGATGCGTGAGGGTGCGATGCGCACGGCAGCTGACCACCATCACGCGGCGATGGTGTTCCAGCACGGCGCAAATCTGGAAGACATCCGCATCGCGCACGCGCTCTCGACGCTGGCATCCACGCTGGCACCTGACGAAATCAGTTACCGCTGGCTGATCACCGCATCCTGGGACCGCATCATGACCACGCAGCTGCAACCGCAGTGGTACGGCACCCAGTTCCACGGCAGTGACGACGGCCTGTTTCTGTATCCGGTCGCCGATGGCGCGGTCGACGATGCCGAGCGCGCACGCATGGGCGTGCCGTCACTGGCCGAAGCGCAGGCAAACGTCGCGCAAATGGCGGCCTCGATGGGAGCGCCGGTACGAGCCAAGCCGCCGACCATGGAGCAATTGCGCGCGGAACGTCGCGCCGCCGGTGCCACGACGCCCTGAACCTGCTGTGCGCCTGTGGCGTGATCGCCGGAGGCCGGTCGTCTAGGATGACGGCCATGCTGAAGATCGACATCCACGCCCACTATCTGCCGCGCGACTGGCCGGACCTGGCGGGCAAATACGGCGACGCGCGTTTCCCGGTGATCCACCACACCGCCGACGGCCGCCACCGCATCTACAAGGACGGCCGCTTCTTTCGCGAGATCTGGTCCAAGACCTGGGACGCGCGAGAGCGCATAGACGACTACGCGCGCTTCGGCGTACAGGTGCAGGTGATCAGCACGGTGCCGGTGATGTTCAGTTACTGGGCCAAGCCGGCGCATGCGCTGGAACTGCACCAGGCGCTCAACGACCACATGGCGCAGACCGTCGCTTCGCACCCGCGCCACTACGCCGGCATCGGCACGGTGCCAATGCAGTCGCCGCGGCTGGCGATCCAGGAGCTCGAGCGTTGCGTCGACCAGCTCGGTCTGCAGGGCGTGCAGATCGGCAGCCACATCGGCGACTGGAATCTGGACGCGCCGGAGCTGTTCCCGTTCTTCGAGGCTGCGGCCGATCTGGGCGCGGCGATCCTCGTGCATCCCTGGGACATGATGGGCAGCGAATCGATGCCCAAGTACTGGCTTCCGTGGCTGGTGGGCATGCCGGCCGAGCAGTCGCGCGCGGCCTGCTGCCTGATCTTCGGCGGGGTGCTGCAGCGGCTGCCGAAGCTCAAGATCTGCATGGCGCATGGCGGCGGCAGCTTTCCGTACACGATCGGCCGCATCGAACACGGCTTCAACATGCGGCCCGACCTCGTCGCGACCGACAATCCACACAACCCGCGCGGCTATCTCAAGCAGCTGTACTTCGATTCCTGGGTGGCCGATCCGCGCGCGCTGCAGTATCTGGTCGATACCTGCGGCGCGGACCGCGTGATGCTCGGCACCGACTACCCGTTCCCGCTCGGCGAACAGGTGCCCGGCGCCGGTATCGAGGAAATACCGCTCGATGATGTCGCCCGGGCGCGCCTGTATCACGGCACCGCGCTCGAATGGCTGGGCCTGTCGCCCGGCCGGTTCCTCTGACGACGATCCCATGCCCCACCTCATCCTGCACCACACCGCGAACCTCGACGGGTTCGATCCCGACCTCGCGTTGGCGGCCGCCAATCGCGCGCTCGTCGCCAGCGGACACTTCGAGGCGGTCGCGATCAAGAGTCGCGCACTCGTTCTCGACCACTTCCGGATCGGCGACGCGGATGACGGCCACGGCTTCGTCCACGCGACGCTGAAGATCATGCCGGGCCGCGCCGACGACATCCGGGCCGCGCTGGGACGCGACGTGCACGACGCGCTCGCATCCTGTCTGCCCGCGCTCGACCTGCACTGCCAGCTGTGTGTCGAGGTGGTGGAGCTGCAGGCAACCACCTACATCAAGAGCACGCACGCGCGCAGCGTCGTGCCGGAGACCCACGCATGACCGATTTCTTCACCGACGACTACGCCGCTTCCGCCGACGCCGCCGATCCGCTGCAGCGCTTCCGCGCGCAGTTCCATCTGCCGCGCTTCGGCGATGTCGAGCAGGCCTATTTCGTCGGCAACTCGCTGGGGCTGCAGCCGCGTGGCGCGCGCGCACAGGTCGAGGACGTGCTCGACAAGTGGGCGATGGAAGCAGTTGAGGGCCACTTCCGCGGCAATTCGCAGTGGATGACCTATCACGGTCTGGTCGGTGCGCAACTGGCAGAGATCGTCGGCGCGCAGCCGGAAGAAGTGGTCGCGATGAACTCGCTGACCGCGAACCTGCATTTCCTGATGGTCGGCTTCTACCGCCCGACCGCGGAGCGCCCGGCGATCCTGATGGAAGCCGGCGCGTTCCCGTCGGATCGCTACGCACTCGAATCGCAGGTGCGCTTCCACGGCTTCGACCCGGACACCGATCTGATCGAAGTGCAGCCCGGCGCCGACGGCCTGTTCGGCATGGACGCGATCGCCGCGGCGATTGAGCAGCACGGCCACCGCCTCGCGCTGGTGCTGTGGCCGGGCGTGCAATACCGCACCGGCGAAGCCTTCGACCTTGCGGAGATCACCCGCCTCGGCCACGCAGCCGGCGCCATCGTCGGTTTCGATCTCGCGCATGCGGCCGGCAATCTGCCGCTGCAGCTGCACGACAGCAACGCCGACTTCGCCGTGTGGTGCCACTACAAGTACCTCAACAGCGGCCCGGGCGCGGTGGCCGGCGCGTTCGTGCATGCGCGCCATGCGACCACCGACCGACCGCGCTTCGCCGGCTGGTGGGGGCACGACGCGGCGACGCGTTTCCGCATGGGGCCGGACTTCCAGCCCACGCCCGGCGCCGAAGGCTGGCAGCTGAGCAATCCACCGATCCTCGGCCTCGCGCCGCTGCGCGCCTCGCTGGACCTGTTCACCGAGGCCGGCATGCCGGCACTGCGCGCGAAGTCGGAAACCCTGACCGGTTATCTGGAAACACTGATCCATAGCCAGCTCGATGATGTGCTCGACATCGCGACACCGCGTGACGTCGCGCGTCGCGGCGCGCAGCTGTCGCTGCGCGTACGCGGTGGCCGCGAGCAGGGCCGGGCGCTGTTCGAATACCTGTCCGACAACGGCGTGCTCGGCGACTGGCGCGAGCCGGACGTGATCCGCATCTCGCCCGCGCCGCTCTACAACACCCACGCCGACGTGCTGCGCTTCGTGCGGACCGTCGCCAGGTGGCGCGACGCGTGACAGCTCCCGCACGCCATCTGACGATCATCGGCGCGGGCTTGGCCGGCGCCCTGCTCGGCATCCTGCTGCGGCGTCGCGGCTGGGACGTGGATCTGTACGAAAAACGCGGCGACCCGCGCGTGCAGGGCTACGGCGGCGGACGTTCGATCAACCTGGCGCTGGCCGAACGCGGCCGGCACGCACTGCGCGCCGCCGATGCCGACGACGCGGTGATGCACCACGCCATCATGATGCGCGGCCGCATGGTCCACGTCGGCGACACCGAGCCGGTGCTGCAGCGCTATGGCCGCGACGACAGTGAAGTGATCTGGTCAGTGCATCGCGGCGATCTCAATATCGTGCTGCTGGATCTGGCGGAAGCCGCCGGCGCGCGGCTGCACTTCGATGCGGGCCTGGACGCGGTGAACTTCGACTCGCGGCGCGCGGTGTTTCGTGATCCGCGTGACGAAAGCACGCGCGAAGTCCAGTTCGAGGCGCTGGTCGGCGCGGATGGTGCAGGCTCCGCATTGCGCGCGGCAATGCACCGGGTGCGCGATCTCGGTGAGCGCAGCGACTTCCTGGACCACGGCTACAAGGAACTCGAGATTCCACCGCTTGCCGACGGCGGCTTCCGCATCGAGCCTAATGCGCTGCACATCTGGCCGCGCGGGCATTACATGTGTATCGCGCTGCCCAACGATGAGAAGACCTTCACCGTCACCCTGTTCCTACCCCATCACGCGGGCGCGGACAGTGGTCCCGCGTTTGACCAGTTGGTCGATGTCGACAGCGCGCGCGACTTCTTCGAGCGCGACTTCCCGTCCGCGCTGGCGCTGATTCCGGAATTCGACCGCGACTGGCGCGCCAATCCCGTCGGGCAGCTGGGCACCTTGTATCTCGATCACTGGCATCTGGACGGGCGCGCAGTGCTCCTGGGCGATGCCGCGCACGCGATGGTGCCGTTCCACGGCCAGGGTATGAACTGCGCGTTCGAGGACTGCGTGGCACTGGCGCAGCAGCTCGACGCGCACGACGACCTGGCGACCGCATTCGCCGCGTTCGAGGCCGGACGCAAGCCCGATGCCGCTGCGATCCAGCGCATGGCGCTCGACAACTATCTGGAGATGCGCGACCGCGTCGACGATGCCGACTACCTCCTGCAGCGCGAACTGGAACTCGCTCTGCAGGACCGCCATCCCGGCCGCTTCGTGCCGCATTACGCGATGGTGACCTTCATGCGCATCCCCTACTCGCTGGCGATGACGCGGACCGACCTCCAGCGCGGCATCCTCGAGCGCGCGACGGCGGGGCATGCATCGCTCGCGACGCTGGACTGGGACGCAATCGATGCCGAAGTGCTCGATCTGCTGACGCCGCTGGAGGACGTACCCGCGTGAGCATTGGCCAATCAGTCGCCACGCATCCGAGGTTGCCTGCGATGTCGGACCGCGCCAGGTTGATCGCCCTCCCCCGCCCGCGGGGGAGGGCTGGGTGGGGGCGAGCCGTTGGACGTACGCTGCTGCAAAACCGCGCGATCATCGCTTCTGAAGCGTCGCGCCTTCATCAGCCGGACGCGAACGTTGAAGTCGATGGGACTTCCAATGTTCGCCGTGAAATCGCGCAATGACCGACAGTTTTCTCTTCTACGATCTCGAAACCTTCGGTTCCGATCCGCGCCGTACGCGTATCGCGCAGTTCGCCGCGGTCCGCACCGATGCCGAGCTCAACGAGATCGATGACCCGATCGACTTCTTCGTCCGCCCCGCCGACGACCTGCTGCCCTCGCCCATCGCGACGCTGATCACCGGCATCACCCCGCAGCATGCGCGCTCCATCGGCATGCCCGAGGCCGACGCGTTCGCGCGCATCCACGAGGAAATGGCCCGGCCGAAGACCTGCACCTTGGGCTACAACTCGTTGCGCTTCGACGACGAGTTCGTACGCTTCGGCCTGTACCGAAATTTCCACGATCCCTACGAGCGCGAATGGCGCAGTGGCAATTCGCGCTGGGATCTGCTCGACGTGATGCGGCTGTGGCATGCGCTGCGCCCCGAAGGCCTGGTCTGGCCGACGCGCGAGGACGGCGCGACCTCGTTCAAGCTCGAACATCTGGCGACTGCCAACCATGTGCGCACCGGTGATGCGCACGAGGCGCTGTCGGACGTGCGCGCCTTGATCGGTCTGGCGCGCCTGTTCCGCAGCGCGCAGCCGCGCTTGTGGGACTACGCGTTGAAGCTCCGCGACAAGCGCCACGCGGCCTCGATGCTCGATACGATCGCGATGACGCCGGTGCTGCACGTGTCGCAGCGTTATCCAGCCGCGCGCCTGTGCGCGGCGCCGGTGCTGCCGATCGCGCGCCATCCACGCATCGACAGCCGCGTGATCGTGTTCGATCTCGACGGCGATCCGGACTGGCTGCTCGACCTGGATGCCGAGGCCATCGCCGCGCGCGTGTTCGCGCGCCGCGAAGGCCTGCCTGAAGGCGTCGCGCGCATTCCGCTCAAGGAAGTGCACAGCAACCGCTGCCCGGCGCTGGTGGCCTGGAGTCATCTGCGCGAGGCGGATTTCGAGCGCCTGTCGATCGATCCGGTCGACATCGAACGGCGCGCGGCGCGCCTGCGCAGCGCGGGCCCGGCACTGGCCGAGAAGATCCGCCAGGTGTTCGCGGTCGAACGCGAATTCGCGCCGTCCGATCCCGATGGCGCGCTGTACGACGGCTTTGCCGGCGACGGCGACAAGCGCCGCATGGCCCAGGTCCGCGCGACGCCGCCGACGCTGCTGGGCGCGCGCGATTTCGGCTTCGAGGATCCGCGCCTCGACGCCCTGCTGCTGCGCTATCGCGCGCGCAACTGGCCGGACACGCTCAACCCCGACGAACAGCTGCGCTGGGACGACTACCGGCGCGCGCGCTTGGCGCCGGGCACGACGCAGGCCGAACAGGATTTCGCCACCTACTTCACGCAGATCGACGCCCTGCGCGCTGAAAATCCCGATGACGCAACGCGTCTGCCGCTACTCGACGCCCTCACCGACTGGGGCCAGAGCCTGCAGAAGCGCCTCGGTCCGTCCCCCACGCTGCCCAGCACATCCGCATGACCACGTACTTCAGCGACAAGAGTTTCAAGTTCCTGCGCGCGCTCGCGCGCCACAACGAGAAGCCCTGGTTCGAGGACCATCGCAAGGACTACGAGGCGTATGTGCGCCAGCCGTTCCTGCGCCTGATCGGCGATCTGCAGCCGGACGTCGCCGCGGTCAGTCCGCATTTCCGCGCCGATACGCGCACGGTCGGTGGCTCGCTGTTCCGCATCCACCGTGATGCGCGTTTCTCCAACGACAAGTCGCCGTACAAGACCTGGCAGGGTGCGCGCCTGTTCCACGAACGCCGCCGCGAAACCGCGGCGCCTTCGTTCTACGTGCACCTGCAACCGGGCGGCAGCTTCGTCGGCGCCGGGCTGTGGCATCCCGAATCCGACACCCAGCGGAAAGTCCGGCAGTTCATCGTCGACAATCCGGAAAGCTGGAAGGCCGCCGCGCATGCATCGAAGCTGCGGAAGAAGTTCGAGTTCGAGACCAGCGAGATGCTGGTCCGCCCACCGCGCGGCTTCGACCCGCAGTTCGAGTTCATCGACGACCTCAAACACCGCAACTGGGTGTTCTGGCGCACGCTCGACGATGACGCGATGACCGGCCCGAAGCTGCGGCAGACGATCGCCGCCGATCTCGTTGCACTGGGCCCGTTCGTCGACTACCTGTGCGCCTCGCTGGATCTGGAGTTCTGATCGTGCCGGCACGGACGGCGGCTTCCCGTCGTCGTTCAGCACGCACTGCGCCGTCGTCTCCGACAATCGCGGCATTCCCTTCGATGCGATCTTGATGAAGCGACTCGGCTGGCTCTCCCTCGCGGTTCTCGTGCTGTTGCTCGGCTATGTGGCCGCCGGTCCGTACCTGACTGTCCACGCGATCCGCGAGGCCGTGCGCAACGAGGACTCGCGTGCGCTGTCGAAACAGGTGGATTTCCCCGCATTGCGCGAGAGCCTGCGGCTGCAACTGGCCGATGCGATCGTCCGCGAGGCCGGTCCCGACCTGCAGTCGAACCTGCTCGGCGCGATCGGGCTTCGACTTGCCGGCAGCGCAGCCGGCACTGGCGTCGACATGATGGTGACCCCTGTCGGCCTGAGCGCGCTGATGCGCGGCCAGCGGCTGTGGAGTCTCGCCGGCGGCGCATCGCCGACCCAGGTCCGCGCCGACCCCGCCCGCGAAGCACCGCTCGAAGACGCGCACTACCGCTACAACTCCACGTCGCGCTTCACGGCGACGGTGCGCGACGACCGCGGTCGTCCGATCGAGTTCGTGCTGACGCGCAAGGGGCTGACCTGGAAGCTGTCGGACATCCGGTTACCCATCTAATTGCTGTCTCCTGCCTGCGGCAGGAGACGCCTGCGTCCCTCTCCCGCAAGCGGGAGAGGGGGGGACCAATTGCGAAGCAATTGGTGGGGTGAGGGCAGCGCGGAGTCTGAAGAAGCTGCACTGAGCCTTCGGCGCCGCATCCCGGTCAAATGGGTTCCGCTCCGCTCTAGCTCTATCAGTCCCCTGATCATGGCCGGGCGATCTCGCCAAAGCCCCATCGCGCGCAAGCGCGCTCCTACACGGAGCGTTACCTGCCCCGCGAGAACTTCGGCCGGTGGTACATCACCAGATACACGCCCACCACCCAGACCGAGGCCGCGGCCCAGCCGGCCAGGATGTCGGACGGGTAATGCACGCCCAGATACACGCGCGACAGGCCGACCATCGGCACGAAGACCGCCATCGCCGCGATCACCCCCCAACGTGCGCGGGTGGGCCAGGCAAGCAGCACCAGCACCGCGGCCAGGGTCATCGATCCCATCGCGTGCCCACTGGGAAAACTGTAGGTCGCCTCGGGCGCGATCGATTCCCACAGGCTCGGCCGGTCGCGGGCGAACAGTTGCTTGGTGGCGAGGTTCAGCAGCGCCGAGCCGCCCGTCGCGACCGCGACGAACAATGCGTCGCGCCAGCGCTTGAGGGCGAGCAGCACCAGCACCAGCCCAATGTCGACCGGCACGACGCCTTTCGCGTATCCGATCTCGGAAAAGAACAAAAACGCGCGCGTAAAGCCCTCGCGCGCCGCCTCCTGCGCGAACAACAGGATCGGCTCGTCGAACGGGATCGCCTCGGCCTCGTGCACCTCGTCGGCGAGTTCCATGAAGCCCCACATCGGCAGCAGTACGCCGGCGAACAGCAGTAGGAACTTCCAGCCATACCGGCGCAGCAGCCCGCCGGTTTCGCGTGAGCCCTCGGCGACGACGTCGCCGCCGTCAGCCGGCATCGACAGCCCGCCCGTAGTTGCGGTGCACGTAGTCGTCCACCAGTGCGACAAACTCGTGCGCGATGTTCTCCCCGCGCAGGGTCATCGCCTTCTCGCCGTCGATGAACACCGGCGCCGACGGCGCTTCGCCGGTGCCCGGCAAAGAGATGCCGATATTGGCGTGGCGCGATTCGCCCGGGCCATTGACCACGCAGCCCATCACCGCGAGCGTCATGTTCTCCGCGCCCGGGTGGGTGATCTTCCATTCCGGCATCTTGTCGCGCACGTGGTCCTGGACCACGCCGGCCAGCTCCTGGAAGAACTCGGACGTCGTGCGGCCGCAGCCGGGGCACGCGGTGACCATCGGTGTGAACGCGCGCAGGCCCATCGTCTGCAGCAGTTCCTGGGCGACGACCACTTCCTTGGTGCGCGACGCGCCGGGCTCGGGGGTGAGCGAGATGCGGATGGTGTCGCCGATGCCTTCCTGCATCAGGATCGCCAGCGCGGCGCTGGACGCGACCATGCCCTTGCTGCCGATGCCAGCCTCGGTGAGGCCCAGATGCAGCGCGAAATCGCTGCGCGCAGCCAGATCGCGGTACACGGCGACCAGTTCCTGCACGCCACTGACCTTTGCGCTGAGCACGATGCGATCACGCCCCAGCCCGAATTCCACCGCGCGTTCAGCCGAATCGACGGCTGAGCGGATCAGCGCTTCGCGCAGCACGCGGCCCGCATCCCAGGGCACGGCGCGCTGGGCGTTTTCGTCCATCAGCGCGGCCGCGAGCGACTGGTCCAGCGAGCCCCAGTTGGCGCCGATGCGCACGGGCTTGTTGTAGCGCATCGCGAACTCGATCAGCTGACCGAATTGCAGATCCTTCTTCTTGCCGAAACCGACGTTGCCCGGGTTGATCCGGTACTTCGCCAGCGCTTCCGCGCAGGCAGGCTCGCCTGCCAGCAGTTGGTGCCCGTTGTAGTGGAAGTCGCCGATGATCGGCACTTCGATGCCCTGCATCGCCAGCCGCTCGACGATCCGCGGCACCGCAGCGGCGGACTCGGGATTGTTGACGGTGATGCGCACCAGCTCCGAGCCGGCGCGCCACAGCTCGCCGATCTGTTTGGCGGTCGAGGCGACATCGGCGGTGTCGGTATTGGTCATCGACTGCACGACGACCGGCGCATCGCCGCCGACGGCAATTCCGCCGACATGGACCTGGCGCGTGCCGCGGCGCGCGGCGGCGCCGAAGGCCGGCAACGCGACGGGTTCGGACAGGCAGGCGGACGGCGCGGGCGCGCTGGCGGACGCGTTGACAGGAACAGGCTGGGCGGACATGCGCGCATTTTAGCGTTTCGTGCCGGTCTTTTCGGTGACGCCCGGCCTAACCGGCGACAGGCCCGCCGACAGGTGCGACCGAACGCCGCAGCGCGGCCCGCGCGGGCCTGCACTACGATGCAGGGCGATGCAGCCCAAGCACCCCGCCACCGCCCTGCTCCGCACCCTCTACAGCCTGCGCTGGTTCGCGGTTGGCGGGCAGTCGTTGACGATCCTGTGGGCGACGCACGGTTTCGACATGGATCTGCCGCGCTGGCCGCTTTGGGGCCCGGTGCTGCTGCTGGCCGCGTTCAACGTGCTGGTCCATCTGCGCCTGGCGCACAGCCGCGATGCAGCGCCCGCCGAGGCCTTCGCCCACGTGTTGGTCGACACCGCCGGACTGGCGTGGCTCGTGGCGTGGACGGGCGGCATCGCCAATCCCTTCGCGTCGCTGTTCCTGCTGCCGATCGCGCTGACCGCCATGGCCCTGCCGCGGGCCTGGGCGATCGCCGCGGCGCTGGCCTGTGTGACGGGCTACATCCTGGCGGTGCAGTTCGGTCAACCCCTGCCGCACCTGCACGACCACTTCAGCCTGCACCTGGCCGGCATGGCAGTGAACTTCTTCCTGTCGGTGGCGCTGGTGTCCTACTTCCTGCTGCGGCTGGCCGCCGCGCGCGACCGCCGCGAGCGCGAACTGGCGGCCCTGCGCGAACGCTTCGTGCGCAACGAGGGCATCCTCGCGCTGGCCACGCATGCGGCCTCGGTCGCGCACGAGCTCAACACACCGCTGGGCACGATGACCCTGCTGCTCGACGATCTCGACACCAGTCGCATGGGCGTCGACGGCGCCGAGGACGTCGCCACCCTGCGGCGGCTGGTCGACACCTGTCGCGACCGCGTGCGCTCGCTGGCCGATCCCGCCGATCCGGCTGCGAGCACGCGGGTGGACATCGGCCGGGTGCTCGAACACTGGCAACTGGTGCGTCCGGCGATCGTGCTCGAACGCAGCGGCAACGTGGACATGCACGCGCGCGTAGATCGCACCATCGGTCATCTGCTGCTGGCCCTGCTCAACAACGCCGCCGATGCCAGTGAAGGCAACGGCAGCACCCGCGTCGACCTGCGTCTGCAGATCGAGGACGGCATGCTCGACGGCGCGATCCGCGACTACGGCACCGGGTTCGACGCCCGGGCGCCGTTTTTGCCGGTGCTGTTCCGCAGCGGCAAGCCCGATGGCCTCGGCGTAGGCCTGGCGCTGTCGCATGCGGCGATCGAGCAACTGGGCGGCGAACTGGACATGGAGGAAGCCGACGGTGGCGGCGCGCGCGTGCATTTCCGCGTGCCGGTCGGCACCGCCGACAGCCACCGCGAACCGGAGACGATGCGATGAAGGGCCTGCTGGTCGACGACGACACCCTGTATCTGGAAGCGCTGCGGCGTGCGCTGACGCGGCGCGGGATCGAATGCGAGATCGCGGCCGATCCCGTCACTGCACTCGATGTCGCCAAGCGCATTGCACCGGACTTCGCCCTGGTCGATCTCAAGCTCGGCGAGGCCTCGGGCCTGTCGCTGATCGAACCGCTGCGCGTGATCCGCGCCGACATGCGCATCCTGCTGGTCACCGGCTACGCGAGCATCGCGACCGCGGTGGAGGCGATCAAACGCGGCGCCGACGATTACCTGCCCAAGCCGGTCTCGGCCGACACCCTGCAACGCATCCTGCTCGACACCGAAACCGCGCCCGGCGCGCCCCTGCCCGAGCGGGACGAGGACAACACCCTCGAAAGCCCGACGATGATTCCGCTGCACCGACTGGAGTGGGAGCACATCCAGCAGGCGCTGACGGAAACCGGCGGCAACATCTCCGCGACCGCGCGACTTCTCGGCATGCACCGCCGCTCGCTGCAGCGCAAGCTCGCCAAGCGCCCGGGGCCGGAACGCCGTCCGCCAACCGACGGCTGAGCGCCGGATCAGGCAATCAGTGGCCCGAATGCGCCTCGGCCGCAGGCGCATCGCCCGCCAGCGGACGCACTTCGAACGTCACGGCCTGCTCCGGTGCATTGGCAAACCGCAGCGTGGCTTCGATCGACTGGCCGGCGCGTACCGGCTCGACCGGATCGATGAACATCAGATGGTTGCCGCCCGGCCGCAAAGTCACCTCGGCGCCGGCGGGCAGTTCGACGCCATTGGGCAATTCGCGCATCCGCATCATGCCGCCCTCGTGGGACATTTCGTGGATTTCGACGCTGGCCGCAGCCGGCGTCTCGACCGACAGCAGGCGGTCGGCCGCACCGCTGCGCAGGGTGAGGTAACCGCCAGCGACGGCAGCGTTCGGTGGCGTCTCGCGGATCCAGACGTCGCTGACGACGATGCCGGCGCTGGAGTCCGCAGCACTCGCGGCCGGCGTCTGCGCGGCCGATGACGAAGCGTCCGGCGTCGCGGGCTGGCAACCGGCAAGCGCCAGGATCAGACCGGCGGCGACAGGGCCGATGGCGCGGGAAAACGGACGGCGTGCGGGCATCGCGGTGCTCCTTGAGTCAGGCATGTGGGCGCCAGCATCGCGCCCGGTGGCGGACATTATCGCAGCGCGCGATATCCAGCCGCCGCGCGACGCAAGCGATCGCCATGCTGGCTGTGTGCAGGTGGCGATGCCAATGCGACCGGGTGTCGCAGTGGGAGTTGATGCACTTCCTTCATCTGCGAGCGGGAGTCGATGGACGCCCACTTCACTGTGAGCAAGAGTCGCTGTAGCCCTCCCCGCATTGCGGGGGAGAGCTGGGAGGGGCGAACGATCAACTTCTGGCGTTCATGAGGAAGCCCGCACACCTAGACCGCGCGATTTCGAGTCACTGGGAACGGACCGACTGCCCCCACCCAACCCTCCCCCGCGCTGCGGGGGAGGGCTCAGATTTCCGGCCGCCGATGGCACATCTCCGGCTTCAGGGCACCGTGCAGATGACGGGAACAGTGCGACCGGGTTTCGCAATGGAAGGCGCCAGCCTCCCCCGTCGCTCGATCAAAAGCATCCGCCGTCATCCCGGCGGCTCTCAACAGACGCACGTCTGGTCAGGCCGGGATCCAGTGACTTCTTGCGCCGGACGCGAGCGTCGAACGCAAGTGCGCTCATATTTCGCCCGCATTGCGACCTGTGGCTGAAGTGCGGCAAGGCGCGGGTTCCCGACCTCTGCCGCGATGACGGTGCAGAGCGCGCCACGCACGACGCGCTGTCCGGGTCTGGACCGTGCGGACGCACGCTTGCATTTACACCCAAGCGGTATCCTGTCTCCATGCAAGACAGCAGCCCATCCGACGTTCTCACCCCCACCCAGCTCAACACGCTGGCGCGCGGTCTGCTCGAGGACACGTTTCCGAACGTCGTCGTCGAAGGCGAACTCGGCAACCTGTCGCGGCCCGCGTCGGGGCACCTGTATTTCACCCTCAAGGATGCGCGCGCCCAGGTGCGGTGCGCGCTGTTCCGCTCGCGCAGCCAGGGGCTGCGCTTCGTGCCACGCGAAGGCCTGCTGGTCCGCGCGCGCGGGCGTGTCACGCTCTACGAGGCGCGCGGCGACTACCAGCTGATTCTCGATTCGCTGGAAGAAGCTGGCGAAGGCGCGCTGCGTCGCGCGTTCGATGTGCTGAAAGCCCGGCTGCAGGCCGAAGGCCTGTTCGATGCCGAGCGGAAACGCGCCCTGCCCGCGTTTCCGCGGCGGATCGGCGTCATCACGTCGCCGTCGGGCGCGGCGGTGCGCGATGTGTTGAGCGTGCTTGCGCGACGCCTGCCGCTGGTCGAGGTCGACGTGCTGCCGGTGCCGGTCCAGGGCACCGACGCGCCGCCGAAGATCCGCGCGATGCTCGAACGCGCCGGTGCCAGCGGCCGTTACGACGTGATCCTGCTCGCACGCGGAGGCGGTTCGCTGGAAGACCTGTGGGCGTTCAATGACGAGGCACTCGCGCGCGCCGTGGCCGCATCGCCGGTGCCTGTGGTGTCGGCGATCGGCCACGAGACCGACTTCAGTCTGACCGACTTCGCCGCCGACCTGCGTGCGCCCACGCCGTCTGTGGCTGCGGAGCTGCTGGTGCCGGACCGCATCGAGCTCGCGACACGCGTGCGGCGTCTGCAGCGCCACGTCGACGACGCGCATCTGCGCGCGATGCAGCAGCGCTTCCAGCGTCTCGATCGCGCCGCATTGCGCCTGCAGGCGCAGCGTCCGCAGGCACGTCTGGATGCGCTGCGCCTGCGACAGGATCAAGCCCTGCGGCGGTTGTCGATGGCGATGCGCCAACAGCTGCAACAACGCGGCGCGCGCTTGCGTCATGCCGAGGCCGTCCTGCGCGCAGCCACGCCGCAGCGCCGGCTGCAGCAACTGCGCGAGCGCCTGGCTGCGCTCGGCCCACGTCCGCGTGCGGCCCTTGCCCGGCATCTCGAACGTGACCAGCTACGCCTGCGCGGACTGGCACGTTCCCTGGAAGCGGTCAGCCCGCTGGCCACGATCGCCCGCGGCTACAGCATCCTGCAGCGCGAGGACGGCGGCGTTGTGCGCAGCGTCTTCGATGCGACGCCGGGTGAGCCGCTGCAGGCGCGGCTTGCGGATGGAAAGCTGCGGGTGCGTGTGGAGCCGCCGGACGCCTGAGCCGCGCACGTCCATCGATGCACCCTGTAGGAGTGCGCTCGCGCGCGAGCCAGGCCTTCAGCCACCCCAACCGCGCGCAAGCGCGTCTTCATGACCGGTCCGTCCGGACAGAACAAACGCAGCGTTCCGCCGCATCTCGCCCGCCGCTCACGCCGGCGCTGGCATGCTGGTCGCCCACGTCACGACGGAGTTCCCGCACGATGACCAAGGCGTCCGACCTGTTCGTCCAGGCGCTCGAAGCCGAGGGCGTGACCCACGTCTTCGGCATTCCGGGCGAGGAAAATCTCGACCTGCTTGAATCCCTGCGCGCGTCCGACATCGCGCTGGTGCTCACCCGTCACGAACAGGCGGCCGGTTTCATGGCGGCCACCTACGGACGCCTGACCGGTAATGCCGGCGTATGCCTGTCGACGCTCGGCCCCGGCGCGACCAATCTCGTCACGCCGGCCGCCTACGCGCAGCTCGGTGCGATGCCGATGCTGATGATCACCGGGCAGAAACCGATCCGCACCAGCAAGCAGGGCCATTTCCAGATCGTCGACGTGGTCGACATGATGCGGCCGCTGACCAAGTCGACCCACCAGCTGGTGTCCGCCGACAGCATCCCGGCGCGCGTGCGCGATGCATTCCAGCGCGCGGAAGAAGAACGCCCCGGTGCCACGCATCTCGAACTGCCGCAGGACATCGCAGGCGACGAGACCGATGCGCGCCTGCTACCCGCGCCCTACACGCGCCGGCCGCTGGCCGAGCACAAGGCGATCGCCCACGCGGTCGAAGCGATCCGCAAGGCGAAGCATCCGTTGCTGATGCTCGGCGCCGGCGCCAACCGCAAGACCACGGCGCGGATGCTGCGCGCCTTCGTCGACCGGCTCGGCATTCCGTTCTTCAGCACGCAGATGGGCAAGGGCGTGCTCGACGAAACGCACCCGCTGTGGCTCGGCACCGCCGCGCTGTCGGACAAGGATTTTGTGCACCGCGCGATCGACGCCGCCGACTGCATCGTCAACATCGGCCACGACGTCATCGAGAAGCCGCCGTTCTTCATGCATCGCGGCCGGCGCACGGTGATCCACGTGAACTACGAAAGCGCCGTTGTCGACCAGGTCTATTTCCCGCAGATCGAAGTCGTCGGCGACATCGCCAATACGGTCTGGCAACTGGCCGAAGCGCTGGACACGCCGCAGCCGCACTGGGACTTCGCGTTCTTCGATCGCGTGCGCACCGCGCTGTGCGAGAACATCGCCGAGCTTTCCGCCGACGACCGGTTCCCGGTCCACGGGCCGCATCTGGTGAAGACCCTCCGCGATGCGCTCGATCCGCGCGATATCGTTTGTCTCGACAACGGTCTCTACAAGCTGTGGTTCGCACGCAACGACCGCTGTCGCGAGCCCAATACCCTGTTGCTCGACAACGCGCTGGCAACGATGGGCGCGGGCCTGCCGTCGGCGATCGCCGCCAAGCTGGTGCACGGCGAGCGCAAGGTCGTTGCGGTCTGCGGCGACGGCGGTTTCATGATGAATTCGCAGGAGCTCGAAACCGCAGTGCGGCTGAAGCTCGATCTCGTGGTCATCGTGCTGCGCGACGATGCCTACGGGATGATCAAGTGGAAGCAGCAGCACGAGGACTACCCGGTCTACGGCATGGACTACGGCAACCCGGATTTCGTGCGCTACGCCGAGAGCTACGGCGCGCGCGGACATCGTCCGGACAGCGCCGCCGCGTTCGCCAAGGCTCTGCGCAGCGCGCTGGACGCGCCGGGCGTGGACCTGATCGATCTCGCCATCGACTACGGCGACGATGAGGCCCTGCTCAACACCGAAATTCCAGCGCGCAGCGCCGCGATCGACTGATCTGCGCCGCACTTTTCCTTTCCGTCCGATTCCGGAGCACCCCATGGCCAAGAAGAAGACCGCCGGCAAGACCACCGGTCTCGCCCGCAGCTACCCCTACTACCTCGCCAATGTCGCGGTCGCGGCGAATACTGATCTCGAGGTGCGCGACAAGTACAGCGGCAAGGTCGCCACGCGCGTGGCAATGGGCGACGCTGCCGCGATCCGCAAGGCGATCGTTGCCGCGCACAAGGCGCGCGGGCCGATGGCAGACTTCCCGCCCGACAAGCGCCGCGACGTGCTCGACCACTGCGTGCGCCGTTTCGAGGAACGCTTCGACGAACTGGCGCTCGCGCTGTGCATCGAGGCCGGCAAGCCGATCAAGGATGCACGCGGCGAAGTCACCCGCCTGATCGACACCTTCCGCATCGCCGCCGGTGAAGCCACTCGCGGCGAAGGCGAAGTGATCGAACTGCAGATCTCCGAGCGCACGCGCGGCTACCGCGGCATGGTCAAGCGCGTGCCGATCGGCGTGTGCAGCTTCATCACGCCGTTCAACTTCCCGTTGAATCTCGTCGCGCACAAGGTGGCGCCGGCGATCGCGGCCGGTTGCCCGTTCGTGCTCAAGCCCGCGGCGAAGACGCCGGTCGGCGCACTGATCATCGGCGAGATCCTGGCCGAGACCGATCTGCCCAAGGGCGCGTTTTCGGTCATCCCGTGCAGCAACGAAGATGCCGCGGCGCTGACCGAGGACGAACGCATCGCACTGCTGAGCTTCACCGGCGGCCTAATCGGCTGGGACCTCAAGGCACGCGCCGGCAAGAAAAAGGTCGTACTGGAACTCGGGGGCAACGCAGCTTGCATCGTCGACGAGGATCCCGGCCTGCCACTGGACAAAGTGGTCGAGCGCTTGGTGTTCGGCGCCTATTACCAGTCCGGCCAGAGTTGCATCGGCGTACAGCGCATCTACGCGCACCGCAGCATTCACGAAGCGCTGCGTCGCAAGCTCAAGAAGGCGATCGGCGCGCTACGCAGCGGCGACCCGCGCGACGAGAACACCTTCGTCGGTCCGGTCATCGACAGTGACGCGGCCGACCGCATCGAGTCCTGGATCGATGCCGCGCGCAAGGGCGGTGCCAAGGTGCTCGCCGGCGGCAAGCGCGAAGGCAACATCATCCCCGCGACGCTGCTGGAAAAGGTGCCGCGCGATGCCGACCTGGAGCGCAAGGAAGTCTTCGGCCCGGTCGCACTGCTGGAGCCGGTCGACAGTTTCGATGACGCGATCAAGCGAGTGAACGACAGCGATTTCGGCCTGCAGGCCGGCGTGTTCACCGGCAACCTCGCCCATGCGATGCGCGCCTGGGACCGGATCGAAGCCGGTGGCGTCGTGGTCGGCGACGTGCCGAGCTTCCGTGTCGACAACATGCCCTATGGCGGCATCAAGGATTCGGGCTGCGGCCGTGAAGGCGTGAAGTACGCGATCCGCGACATGACCGAGGAACGCCTGCTGGTGATCCGAGACCCGGCGTGAGCCGAGTTCCTGCCCGCTCAGGCGATTGCGCGCTGGGCATTAGTGTCGCTGGGCTGGGTCGCAGCCGGGTTGGTCACATCATCCCGCTGCCCCCTGCGCAGCAGATCGATCGGGGCGGGTGACATTTCGAACGTATCGGACTCCATCGCAGTCTCGAACACGCGAACCTGCCCCCGCCCGCCCCGCTTTGCGGCGTACATGGCCTGATCGGCCTGGTGCATCAGCGTGGCGAGGCTATAGCCCGCACTGTCAACCGCCGCAACGCCGAAGCTTGCCGCAATTCGGAAGCCATATCCCGCTGCGCCTGTATCGATCGCGCCGAAGCGGGCCTGCACGTCACCGGCCAAACGGATCCCCGCCGCCGCGTCGAGTCCGGGCAGGAACAACGCGAACTCCTCGCCCCCCAGCCGTCCGAACACATCGACGTTGCGGCATAGCGGGCGCGCAGCCTCGGCCACGCGTCGCAGGGCCCAGTCGCCGGCAGCGTGCCCGAAGCGGTCGTTCACCTGCTTGAAATGGTCGAGGTCGAACATCACCAGCACCGCGGGCTCAGCGTCACGCGCGCACTCCCCGAGCGCGGCGGCGGCGCGTCCGGAGAAATGCTGCCGATTGCTGATACCGGTCAGCGCATCGGTCTCGGTCATGCGCTTGAGGCGCACCTGCAGCCGCTTGGTTTTATAGGCCCAGTAGCCGACCGAGGTCATACCGGCGATGAGCACCAGTGCCAGCAACAGCCAATTCTGCGCACGCTGCTCCGAAACCCGCTGCTGAAGCTCCAGGAGCTGGTTCTTCTGATGCAACAGTTCTATCTGCTGCGCCTGCTGCAGTGACTGGTGACGGACGACCTGATACGCCATCTCGCGCGATTTCACATCGTTGAAATAGGCTCGCTCCGCATCCGAGTACTGGCGATACGCCGCCAGGGTCGCGCTTGCGTCATCCCCTGCTTCCTCGATCTCGTACAGCACCCGGTACGCCACCACGATCGCAAGCAGGCTGGTGTGAGGCGCAAGCAGGGTCACCGCCTGTCGGGCGTGGCTGGCGGCGCCGGCACGGTCGCCCAGTGCCATCCGGTACTGGGCGATTGCAGCGTGGAACTGGCCGATCAGGATGGGATAGCCGGCGCGCTCTACCGGCTCCAATCCCTGCTCCAGCAGTTGCAGTGCTTCGCGGGTGCGTCCCTGACCGTGGTGCCAGCGCGCCACGTATTCGCGTGAGAACCCGGCCAAGATCGGCTCACCTGCCGCCTCGCAGTTCCGGACGGTGTCGTCGGCCTCCTGCTGGGAAATCGTCATGCCGAGTCCGAGACGCGACTCCAGCACGAGATTGCCATTGAGGCACAGGCTTCGGCCGGTCGGCGATTCGGACAACATCCGCTCGGCGTACCGCAGACCGATGCGGAATTCGCCCACTAGGTTGTATACGATGCCCGCGGATTGCAGCACGGTATGCCGGATATCGCGGTCAGCCACGCTCGATTCGAGCGGGAGTACGAACTCCAGCGTCTGCAACGCGTCGTGGAACTCCCGGGTGATCGCATAGGTGTTGGCCAGCAGGCCACCAGCTTCGAAGCGCAGCGGGTCCGGCATTCCCGGGCCCGAGAGTTCTTTCAGCAACGCGATAGCACCGGCGGTATCCCCGGTAATCACCATGCGGTGCGCCTGCAAGACGCGCAGCCGCTCACGCATCAACGGCGAAGCCTCGGGCTTGCGCGCTTCGAGGCGGATGAGGGCTTCCGAGAAGGCCTTGGTGTCCGCGGTCCGCAGTTGCCGCACCTCGTCGAACGCCTGCTCGAACGGCACAGCGGCGCCCGCCGGTCGGACGATGGCCGACACCACCAGAACCAGCAGGTAGATAACAGCGCGCATGATCCTTTGCGCCGCGCAGCCCTCAGGCCGGCGTCGGCGGCTCCTCCTCGGCAGGTTGCGAATCGTCATCCGGCTCATCGGAATCAGGCGCCTCGTCGGGCAGTTCCGTTTCCCCGCCGTCGGGCAGCGACACCATGCAGAGCATGACGGGGCGGGCACCGAGCGTCCTCGCCAGCGCGTCCTGGTCGCGGGACAGCAATGCGTCACGTGCTCCAGGCGCAAGCAGGCCGAAACCTGCCCAGTCCTGCAACATCAATTCCCCGCCACCGGTACGCCGACGCCCTGCCGACTCCAGAAATTCGATCGCATCCAAAACCGGTCCCCTTCCGATCCAAGCATTCAAATTGCCCGGATGCGCTCCCCCGAGGCACCCGGACCTGCGAGCCGACGCAGCATGTCGACATCCCGCTGCAGTGCTGCGACCGGGGGCACCGCCAGCGTGGTCTGCTGGGACAATGTCGCCTCGACCAACCCGGACAGCGGCAAGCGCTCGATCCTAGGCTGCAGATGGGGAAGCGTAGCAGCTTCGTAGAGCGTCACAACATGCGGAAGCGGATAATCGAGCGCCAGTTTCTCCACCAGCAACGACCGCTCATGCGCCGTATTGTTGAAACGGCCTGTGTCGCGCACACCGGCCACCCCGACCTGCCAGAGGACCAGCCACGCGGATGGATCCAGCTGGCGCTTGTAGAACATGAACTGGCTCGCCTCGTAATGCTGGCACCCGACTTCACCCGGGTCGACACCCAGATCCGCGTACAGGCAGTCGGCAGCCGAGATCCCGGGCTCCATCACCGCCTCGAATCCTTCCCGGCGCGCGCTTTCGATCGCCCGATGCGCCACTGTGGCGAAGACGCCCGGATGACCATAGAACACGCAGCAGACATCCAAACCAGACCGCACGGCATCGAGCACCGTCGCCACCATGTCCGCATAGGTTTCGTGGCGCGAACGGCCTTCGCGGTAATGCGGCTGCAGGCTGCGGACATCTGCATGCATGCGCTGGACCCAGCGTTCGACCACGGCATCGGACACGGCGACGAACACGACATCCGCCGATGTCACGTGGTCCCGCGCACGCGGCGCGAAATGCGCGCCCATCATCATGCCTACGCCGATACATGCCAGCCGTCCCGTCCCCTGCACGAATTTCCTCCGATAGATGCGCCGCCAATCTATTCGCAGGGCTGCGGGCGGGCAAGGCCCTCCCACCCGGCGAGCTCTAGGCGCCACTGGCACAGTCCACCTTCCACGTCCGGTGATTGAAAACCGAGCCGACCCGCGAGAGCCGCCATGGCGGCGTTGCCTCTGCGATGGCGAAGCAGGACAGAGCAGACGAGGCTTGTACGAAAGACCTCGGCCAGCAGCGCGGTGCAGGCTTCCCGCGCAAGCCCGCGTCCTTGCGCATTCGAGACCAACATGATTCCCATCTCCGCCAAGCCGATGCCCGGACCGGTCGACAGCGATATCAGACCGACATCGGCACCATCGCGCGTGGCCAGTGTCCAGTACAGCCTGCACGCAGGCACGCGATCCATTTCCGCGAGGACGGCATCAAACGCGGTCGATACAGCCCCCGGCGCCAGCGGACGACCGACATGACGCATGATGACCGGCGCAGTAAACAAACTGGCGAAGAGGTGGCAATCGATGTCGCGCAAGGGGCTTACACAAAGACGCGGCGTGTCGAAGTGCAGCGTCCGCAGAGATGCCGACAACGTGTAGCCGACACAAGTTGAGGCACCTGTGCACCCAGCCCTCAGCCTGCTCGCGACCACGCTCTGGTCGCGCGCCCTCACTTGTAGCGGACGCGTTGCGTCGATCACAGGAGCGGGATCCTCAGCGACCTGCAACGCGGGCATTGCCGTCCCTCACCCGCCTCGCGCCGTCAACACACGCTCGACGTCCGCCAGCGACAGACCCCGCGCACGCAGCAGGACAATCAAGTGGTACAGCAGGTCCGCGCTTTCGCCCAGCAGTTCCGCATCGCCCTGCACCACGCCGGCAAGCGCGGTTTCGACGCCCTCCTCGCCGACCTTCTGCGCGATGCGACGGATTTCGCCGTCGAACAGGCGGGTCGTGTAGCTGCCTTCGGGCCGCTCCCGCTCGCGACTTGCGATCAGCGCATCGAGCTCGGCCAGCACGCCCGCCGGCGCAGTCGGGAAACAGCTCGGACGCTGCAGGTGGCAGGTGGGCCCGCGCGGATGCGCGAGCACCAGAATGGTGTCGGCGTCGCAGTCGGCTTCCATTGAGACCAGCTGCAGCGTGTGACCGGACTGCTCGCCCTTGGTCCACAGGCGGTGCTTGCTGCGACTGAAGAACGTGACATGGCCGCAGCGCAGGGTTTCGGCATAGGCGGCGCGGTCCATGTAGCCGAGCATCAGCACACGCAGCGTGGCGGCGTCCTGCACGACGGCCGGCAGCAGGCCGTCGCCCTTGCTCCAATCGAGTGCATCAGCGTCGGGCGCGGTCGGCGTGGCGGTCGATGTCATGCGCGGCGGACCTCGATGTGCTGCGCGGCAAGTGCGCGCTTGAGTTCGGGAATGGCGATGCGGCCACTGTGGAACACGCTGGCCGCCAAGGCGCCGTCGACGTCGGCGTCCAGGAACACGTCGACGAAATGCGTGATCTCGCCGGCGCCGCCCGAGGCGATCAGCGGTACCGGGCACACCGCGCGCGCGGCCTGCAGCTGTTCGAGATCGTAGCCGGTGCGTACGCCGTCCTTGTCCATGCAGTTGAGGACGATCTCGCCAGCGCCCAGCCGCACCGCCTCGGCGATCCAGTCCAGCGTGCGGATCGGCAGTTCGCGGGTGCGGTCGGGATCGCCGGTATGGCTGCGCACGCGCCACTCGCCATCCGTCTCGCGGATCGAATCGATGCCAACGACCACGCATTGCACGCCGAATGCATCAGCAAGTTCGGAGATCAGTGCGGGACGCTCCAGCGCCGGCGTGTTGACCGAGATCTTGTCGGCGCCGGCATGCAGCACCGCGCGTGCGGTGTCGACGTCACGAATGCCGCCGGCCACGCAGAACGGAATGTCGATCAGCCGCGACACGCGCTCCACCCAGCCGCGGTCGACCGAGCGGCCCTGCGGACTGGCCGAGATGTCATAGAACACCAGTTCATCGGCGCCTTCGTCGCGGTAGCGCAGCGCGAGATCGACGATGTCGCCCATGTCGACGTGGTCGCGGAAGCGCATGCCCTTGACCACGCGGCCCTCGCGCACGTCGAGGCAGGGAATGATGCGGCGGCTCAACATGCCAGCGCCTCGGCCACACCCAGGCGGCCTTCGAGCAGCGCCCGCCCGAGCACGATGCCGCCACAGCCCTGGGCTTTGGCCGCGTGCACGTCGGCGAGTTCGCGCACGCCGCCCGAGGCCTGCACGTCGAGCGTGGGCACCAGCGCCTTGAGATGCGCGTAGAGATCGAGGTTGGGACCCGACAGCATGCCGTCGCGGGCGATGTCGGTGCTCAGCAGATGGCGCAGGCCGCCCTGCGCATAGCGCACCGCGAGCACGTCGAGCGTGGCATCGGCGGTTTCGGTCCAGCCATGCACCGGCAGATGCCAGACACCATCGCGGCCCTGGCGGGTATCGAGCGCGACGGTGATGCGCTCGGCGCCGAAGGTCTCGATCCATTGCAGCACCTGCGCCGGTTCGCGTACCGCCAGCGAGCCGACCACGACGCGTTCTGCGCCCGCATCGAGGATGCGGCGCACATCGTCTTCGGTGCGCACGCCGCCGCCGGTCTGCACACGCAGGCCGGTATCGGCACGGATGCGCGCGAGCAACGGCGCGAGCGTGTAGCCGCCCTCGCGTGCGGCATCGAGATCGACCAGGTGCAGCCACTCGGCGCCGGCCTCGGCATAGGCCTCGATCTGCACCAGCGGATCGTCGCCGTAGCGGGTTTCCTGCGCGTAATCGCCCTGCGCCAGGCGCACGACGCGGCCGTGGCGGATGTCGATCGCGGGATAGACGGTGAATGCCATGACTCAGGCCTCGAACGCGGGAGAGAGGAAATTGCGCAACACGCGCGCGCCGACGGCGGCGGAACGCTCGGGATGGAACTGGGTGCCGGCGACGTGGCCGCGACGCACCGCTGCGGCAAACGCCTGGCCGTGATCACCGGCCAGTACGCAGTCGTCGGTGACCGGTGCGGCGAAGCTGTGGACGAAATACGCTTGGGCGCCGTCGACGCCTTCAATCAGCGGATCGGGCCGCATCGCCCGCAGCGTGCTCCAGCCCATGTGCGGCACGCGCAGTCCGGGACCGCCACGCAGACGCGACACACGGCCCGGCAGCAGGCTGAGACCGGCCACCTCGCCCTCTTCCGAGGATTCGAACAACAGCTGCATGCCGACGCAGATCCCGAGCAGCGGACGCTCCAGCGTGCGCAGCACGTCGACCAATTCGAGTTGTTGCAGCCGTGCCATGACCTGCGCCGCCGTGCCGACGCCGGGCAGAATCACACGATCGGCAGCGCGGATGCTGGCGGCATCGGTGACCAGCGCCGCGTCGATGTCGAGACGCTCGAATGCGTAGCGCACTGAGCCCGTGTTGGCGCCGCCGGCGTCGACGATTACGACGCGCATGGGGTTTCCTTCGAAGTTCGGCGAGCTTTAGTGCGCAAACCAACTACCGTCATTCCCGCGAAGGCGGGGCGTTCAACAGCCCAATGGCTGGTCATCCATGGACGGATGCGCATTCGGGCCACACGTCCCTGGATTCCCGCTTTCGCGGGAATGACGAGTTCGACTGTCATGGAGTCCGTCACCATCACAACATCCCCTTCGTACTCGGCAACGCATCGCCGCTGCGCCGCACGGCCTGGCCGAGCGCGCGGGCGAAGGCCTTGAAGCAAGCTTCGACCTTGTGGTGATCGTTGTCGCCTTCGACCTTCAGATTGAGGTTCAGTGCGGCCGAGTCGCAGACCGAACGGAAAAAGTGCTCGACCAGTTCGGTCGGCATGTCGCCCACCCGTTCGCGCACGAAGCTGCCATTGAACACCAGGTAGGGCCGGCCGCCGAAATCGAGTGCGGCACTCGCCAGCGTCTCGTCCATCGGCAAGGTGAAGCCGTAGCGCGCCATGCCGCGCTTGTCGCCCAGCGCTTCGCGCAGCGCCTGGCCCAGCGCGATGCCGGTGTCCTCGATCGTGTGGTGTTCATCGATCTGCAGATCGCCCTCGGCCTGCACGACGAGCGAGATGCCGGCGTGCTTGCCGATCTGGTCGAGCATGTGGTCGAAGAACGGCAGGCCGGTCGACACGCGTGCATCGGTCGCAGCATCGAGATCGAGTTCGACGCGGATGCGGGTTTCCTTCGTGTTGCGCACCACGGTCGCGCGGCGCGGCGCATCGCACAGTTCGTGCGCGATGCCGGCCCAGTCCCACTCGCCGCCGAACTGCGCGGTGCGCAGCTTGAAACCGCGGATGCCGAGGTTGTCGGCGAACTGGAGGTCGGTATCGCGGTCGCCGACCATCGCCGAGCCGTCGAGATCGATACCGCGATCGCGCAGGTAGTGCATCACCAGACCCAGCGCCGGCTTGCGCGTCGGCGCGTTGTCGGCCGGCCAGCTGCGATCGACCAGCACTTCGCGGAACACGATGCCCTGGCTTTCGAAGATGCCTAGCATCAGATCGTTCGGGCCGTCGAATGTCGCCTGCGGATAACCGTCGGTGCCGAGGCCATCCTGGTTGGTGACGATGACGAACTCGAAGCCGGCATCACGCAGACGCAGCATCGCCGGAATCACCCCGGGCACGAAGCGCAGCTTCTCGAAGGCGTCGATCTGGAAATCGGCCGGTTCTTCGATCAGGGTGCCGTCGCGATCGACGAACAGGATCTTCTTGCCGCGCGCACTCATGCCGCGATCTCCATGGTTTGCAGTGCGGACAGCACGCGCGCGTTCTGCGCAGGCGTGCCGAGACTGATGCGCAGCGCGTCGCCGAGTTGCGGGGCGGCGCGCTGGTCGCGCACGACGATGCCGGCCGAGAGCAGCGCAGCGAACGCACGCTCGGCATCGGCGAAGCGGACCAGCAGATAGTTGCCGGCTGACGGATACACCCGGCGCACGCCGGCCATCGCGGCCAGAGCGGCCGCCAGGGCGTCGCGTTCGGCGACAGCTTCAGCGACGCGCGCTTTCGTCAGCGCGAGCGCGTCCGCCGACAGCCCCGCCAGCGCGAGGTCGGCGCACGGGGTCGGCACCGGATACGGGGCCTGGCAGCGGCGCAGCACCGCGATCAGATCGGGATGGCCGATCGCCACGCCGATGCGGGCGGCCGCGAGTGCATGCGCCTTCGACAGCGTGCGCAGCACCACGAGATTCTCGTGCGCGGCGAGCAGCGTGGTGGCCGAGGCTGTCCCGGCGAACTCGATGTAGGCCTCGTCGACAACCACGATCGCCCGGCCTGACAATGCATCGGCCAGGTGGTCGACCTCGGCCAGCGGCACCAGGCCGCCGGTCGGATTGGACGGCGAGCACAGGAACACGAGCTTGGCGCCACGCGAGAGCGCCGCGCTGCGGACCGCTTCCACGTCCACGACGAATCCTTCAGGGCCATCGACCAGCGGCACTTCGACGAACGCCGCGCCCTGCAGCCGTGCGCTGACCGCATACATGCCGAACACCGGCGGCGTCGCCAACACGGCATCCCGGCTGGGCACGCACAGCGCGCGCACCAGCAGGTCGATGGCCTCGTCGCTGCCGCGGCCGATCAGCAGCTGTTCGACGTCTACGCCATACAACGCCGCCAATCGCGCCTGCAGCTCGGGCGGCTGTGGCGATGGATACCGGCGGCAGCGTCCGTCGATATCGCCCGGATTCGCCAGCGGCGCTTCGTTGGCATTGAGCCAGACATCGCCTTCGAGCCGCTGCGTGCGCGCGGACGCATAGCCGGCGAAGTCACGCAGGTCCTCGCGGACCAGATCGTGCACGCTGCTCATGCCGCCGCCTTCGCGATCCGCAGCGCGACCGCGTTCGCATGCGCGTCGAGGCCTTCGGCGCGGGCCATCGTGACCGCATCAGGACCGATCGCGCGGATACCGGCCGCATTGGCCGACTGCACGCTGACCGTGTTCTGGAAGCTCGCCACGCTCACCCCGCTCCACGCGCGCGCCGCGCCGCCGGTCGGCAGTACATGGTTGGTGCCGCTGCAGTAATCGCCCAGCGCCTCGGGCGTCCAGTCGCCGAGGAATACCGAACCGGCAACCTCGACGTGATCGAGCCAGTCGCGCGGCGTGCGCAGCGCGAGGATCAAGTGTTCGGGCGCGTAGCGATTGCTGATCTCAAACGCGGTGGCGAGGGTGTCCACCCGCAACAGCCGCGAGCGCGCCATCGCCTGGCGTGCGATCGCCGCGCGGGGCAGCGCCGCGAGTTGCGCCGTCAGTTCGCGGCGCACCTTTTCCAGCAGCGCATCGTCGTCGGACAGCAGCAGCACCTGCGAATCCGGGCCGTGTTCGGCCTGCGACAGCAGATCAGCGGCGACGAACGCGGCGTCGGCGCCGGCATCGGCGATCACCAGCACTTCCGACGGGCCGGCCGGCATGTCGATCGCAACCGTCCCGCCCTGCGCGACCTGCTGCTTGGCCTCGGTCACGAAGCTGTTGCCGGGGCCGAACAGCTTGTCGCAGGCGGGCACACGCTCGGTGCCGAAGGCCATGGCAGCGATCGCCTGCGCGCCGCCGAGTTTGAACACGCGGTGCACGCCGGTGAGTCGGGCGGCCACCAGCACCGCTGGGTCGGCGCTGCCGTCCGCACGCGGCGGCGTGCACAGCACGACCTCGCGGCATCCGGCCAGGCGCGAGGGCACGCCGAGCATCAACGCGGTCGACGGCAGCGGCGCGGTGCCCGCCGGCACGTATAGGCCGACGCGCGGGATCGGCCGCACGATGCGCGCGCAATTGACGCCCTCGGCGGTGTCGACGTTGTAGCCGGGCGTCATGCCGGCCGCGTGGAAACGCTCGATGCGCGCCGCGGCATTGACCATCGCCTGACGCAGTTCGGCCGGCACCGCAGCCTCGGCAGCGACGAACTCGTCGGCGCCCACTTCGAAATCCTCGAGCGCGACGCGATCGAAACGCTCGGTCAGTTCGCGCAAGGCGACATCGCCGCGTGTACGCACATCGTCGAGCACGTCCGCGACTGCGCTGCGCGTCTGCGCAGCCACGGCCTGCGTGGGCCGGCGCAGGAGCTCGGTGCGCGTGTCGGCATCGGCATCGCACCAGTCGACGATCGCAGGGACCGCGCCATCGATGGCCATCGAATCGATCTGCACGTTCATGCCAGCATCCGCTCCACCGGCAGCACCATCACACCGGCCGCGCCGGCCTGCTTCAGCGCTTCAAGGCGCGGCCAGGTCATCTCGCCGTGGCAAAGCACCTGCAGCGCGACCTTGTCACTGCCGTCGACCTGCAGCAGCGTCGGCGCCTCGGCGTCGGGCAGCAGCTTGAGCAGTGCGTCCACGCCATCGCGACGCGCCTGGAACATCACCAGCCGGCTGTCACGCAGACGCAGCACACCGTCGAGGCGGCGCAGCAGCAGCGAGGCAAGTTCGCCGCGCACATCGGCGAACGGCGTGACCGGACCGGCCAGTACCGCCTCGCTGGTCATCAGCGTGACCGCGGGCTTGAGCTGGTTCGCAGTCAAGGTGGCACCACTGGAGACCAGATCGCAGATGAAGTCGGCCTGGCCGAGCCGCGGCGCGATCTCGACCGAGCCCGACAGATTCACGATCGTCGCCTGCACGCCCTGTGCGTCCAGCCACTGCTGCAACAGACTCGGATAGCTGGTCGCGATGCGGCTGCCCTGCAGCTGCGCCGGACCGGTCCACTCGGTGGATTCGGGAATCGCGATGTCGAGCCGGCAACCGCCGAAACCGAGGCTGCGTACCGCCTTCGACACCTGCGGCTGGCCGCGCAGTGCGCGATCTGCGCCGACTTCGTCGAGCACGTTGCGACCGACGATGCCGTAATCGCAGACGCCGTCGGCGAGCAGCCCGGGGATGTCGTCGTCACGGACCAGCAGCAGATCGACAGGCAACGTTTCGCCGTAGCAGAACAGCTTGTCGCGGCTCTCGCGCCAGGACAGGCCGCAGGACGCCAGCAGCGCGCGCGCCGGCTCGCTCAGGCGGCCGGACTTCTGGATGGCGATACGCAGGCGATCGCGCGTGGCGCCGCCGTTCACAGGACTCATGGGGTGACCTCAGTGGGATTCGTTGGTGCGCGCGGCGCGGCGCGCCGCGATCGCATAGCCGCCGGCGCCGCGATCGAGCGTGCGGGCGACGCGGCCGACCGTCGTCACGCTGACGCCGGTGCGATCGTGGATCTCGCGATACGGCACACCCTGCTGCAGCAGCGGCACCACGCGCCAGCGATCGACCAGCGCTTCCAGCTCGGCCGGCGTGCACAGATCGTCGAGAAAACGCGCGACCTCATCGGCCGTCTTCAGACCCGCGAACGCACGCGCCAAGGCCGTTAGCGAGGCACTGGCTTCATGGTCCGGCAGGGGTTCGGGACGTTGCTTCACGGGCGTGGCGAATCGTATCAATGTAATAGCGTGCTAGTACATTACTCCGATTCTGTAAGGAGTCAACCGGTCGGCATGCACCGCGCCACGGTGATTGGAAGCCAGCATGGCCAAAGAGCGGCACGTCGATCTGTCTCAGGCGCGCTGGTAACGCCCTGTTCCGCAGCTGGAGCATCTGGGCTACAGCGTTCCATCAATCCCGCATCCTTCTCGGTGAAGATCCGGAAACGACTTCGAACCCGGGTGACCCATGCGCGAACGTCTGCAGGCGCTGCTCGATGCGGGACGCGACGATGCACTGCTGCGCTTCGGACTGGGCAATGCCTGCCTGCAGGCGGGCGACCTGGACGCGGCGGCGACTCATCTTGCAGCCGCGACGCGACACGATCCCGATTACTCGGCGGCGTGGAAGCTGCTTGGCAAGGCACTGCTGGCGTCGGGGCGCGAGGACACGGCCGAAGCGGCATGGCGCGCGGGGCTTGACGCGGCGGCGCGGCGCGGGGATGTCCAGTCGTCGAAGGAGATGACGGTGTTCCTGCGCCGGATCGAGCGGGTGCGGCGGGCGGGCGCATAGACCGAGAGCGCAAAGCCTGAGACGCGTTCGCTTTGAACTGCCTCCCTTGCGATCGGGTCGGAACACTCATGTCGGAGCGCGCTTGCGCGCGATGGGGCTGACCGGGAAAGCGCCAACGCGCGCAAGCGCGCTCCTACAACAGTGCCGGATGCCCGCTAGTCGGCGCGGCGGCGCGCCTGCATCGCCATCCAGGCCAGCGCAACACCGCACAGGGCGCCCATCGACGACATGAACACCCGCGCGGCGAGGAAGTTGGGGTCGTGGATCTTCTGCAGCGCGATGCGCGCATACACCGGCGATTCGAGTTTGACCACGCCCATGTAGAACAGATGCCAGGCGTCGATGCCGGTCGCGATCCCCAGTGCCAGCAGGCAACTCCAGCCGAGCGCGGGACCGTGCGGCCAGCGGTTGCGCGCCCCGATCCAGTGGAACAGCAGGTAACACAGCACGCCGACGCCCAGCGCGATCAGCGCCGCCTCCATCACGCCCAGCCAGCCGAAGTGCAGCGCGAGGTTCAACCGCCGGTGTCCGGCGCGGGCACGCGCCAGCGCGGCAGCACGCCGAGCAGCGCACCTTCGGACACCAGCTTCACCGCGGCGGCGACTTCACCATCAAGCGCGCGGTCGCGATCGAGGAACGGGATCGCCTCGCGCACGATCGCGTGCGCCGCGGCGACGATCTCACCGGGATGGAAGGGGTCGCAGGCGGCGAGCTCGGCGCGCAGCGCTTCGACCTCGTCGACGAAGGCGCCACGGGTCGGGCGATCGGACGCCGGACCGCCCTGCACTTTCGCCGCAAGCGCTTCCGCATCGCCACGCCGCGCGAGATCGCGCGCCGCGTTGATCATGTCCACGCGCAGATCCAGCGCCTGCGCGGCGGTGTAGATCTCCAGCGCCAGCACCCTGCCCAGATCCTCGGCCATCGACAGCACGTGGCGCGCCTCGTTGGTGCCCATCGACACGTGGTCCTCGGCATTCGCGCTGGTCGGGATCGAATAGACGCTGGCCGGATGCGCGCGCGTGGCGAGATCGTTGACGATCGCCGCCGCGGTGTACTGCACGATCATGTAGCCCGATTCGGTCGCATCCTCATTGCCGATCAGAAAGCCTGGCAGGCCGTCGTTCGTCGCCGGGTCGACCAGCTTGTTGAGACGGCGCTCCGAGATCGACGCCAGCACCGGAATCGCGGCCTTGACGTAGCTCATCGCCAGCGCCAGCGGCATGCCGTGGAAATGGCCGGCGGAAATCACCTTCTCTTCGACGTGTTCGGCCTCACGGTCCGGAAACACCAGCGGGTTGTCGGTGACCGCGTTGAGTTCGATCTCGAACACGCGCTTGCCCTGCTCGATCGCATCGCGCACCGCGCCATGCACCTGCGGAATGCAGCGAAGTGAGTAGCTGTCCTGGGGCTGGTGCTTCTTGCCGCCGCGGAATGGGCGGAAGCGCGTGTAGAACTTCTCGCGGCCGTGGCGCTGGTCGCTCGGCACCCAGTCCCAGCCGATGTCGAAGCGCAAGGCCTGCGCCTCGGGCGTGTCCCAGCTCGTCGGCAACCACGGGCGGAAGCGCGGCACCAGGTGATACGGAATGTCGGCGAGCGTGGAACCGGCGAGCAGCTCGCGCAGATGCGCGGCGACCTCGACCTGGCCCGGATGCGGGCGCAACGCGTGGACGTCCGGATCGAACGCGCCGAGGCGACCGGCGAAGGCGTCGATCGTCATCGCCGCGGCGAGATCGGCGGTGTCGAGCAACGCATCGAGCTTCTGCAGCGCGAGCACACCGGTCGCCAGCATCTGCGCGGTACCGTTGTTGAGCGCCAGACCTTCCTTGTACGACAGCGTGACCGGCTCGAGACCGGCGCGCTTCAGCGCCTCGGCGCCCGGCATCCGCTCGCCGTCGACAAAAGCTTCGCCGCCGCCGAGCAGCACGATCGCCAGATGCGACAGCGGTGCGAGATCGCCGGATGCACCGACCGAACCCAGCGCGGGCACCACCGGCACGATGCCGGAATTGAGCAGCGCTGCCAGCGCCTGCAGCGTTTGCACGCGGATGCCCGAATGGCCCTTGAGCAGCGTGTTGATGCGGATGCACAGCATCGCGCGGACCACGTCCGCGGACAGCGGTTCACCGACGCAGACCGCATGGGTCACGATCAGATTGACCTGCAGTTCCTCGTGCAGCGAGCGACCCGACGGCGTCGCGCCCGGCAGATCGTCTCGCAGCGGACGCGCGCCGAGCAGGCGGTCGGCATTGCTGCCAAAGCCCGTCGACACGCCATAGATCGGCTCCTCGCGGCGCACCTGCTCGGCGAGAAAATCAGCGGCCCGGGCAACGCCGGTCAGCGCGTCGTCATCGAGCGCGACCGGTGCGCCGTGCGCGACCATGACCAGCTGCGCGCGGGTGAGCGAGCGGCCGTCGAGGCGGATGGATTTCATGGATGGAATCTCCTGCAGGTCACGGGTAGAACGGCTTTGCAGTCGCATCTGCAATCGGAACCGTCATTCCCGCGCAGGCGGGAATCCATGGACGTCGACATCTGAAAGAACAAAGTCCCTGGATCCCCGCCTGCGCGGGGATGACGGACCTCAACATTCCGCTCGCAACGGAGTCCATCACGCTTAGGGCATCGACCTCGCCTGCTCGCGCTCGACCAGCAGCGTGCGCGGCAGATCGTCGTCGGCGACTTCGAACTGTTCGCCGCGACGCAGGTCCTTGACCGCGACCACGCCCTTGGCGGCTTCGTCCTCGCCGCGGATCACGACGAAGCGTATGCCGGCGCGGTCGGCGTACTGCATCTGCTTGGCGAGCTTGCGCGGCTCGAGTTGGGTTTCGACGTTGAGGCCAGACGCGCGCAGACGCTGCGACAGCGCGAGCGCGTCGGGCAGCGAGGCGTCGTCGAGCAGCGTCACCAGTACGTCCACCGAACTGTCGGCCGTGGCGATGAGCCCCGCTTCGCGCAGCTGCCAGAACAGGCGCGTCAGGCCGATTGAGATGCCGACACCCGGCAGCTTCGACTTGGTGTAGTGGCTGGCGAGATTGTCGTAGCGGCCGCCCGAACAGATCGAACCGATCTGCGGGTGCGCATCGAGGATCGTCTCGTAGACCATGCCGGTGTAGTAGTCGAGACCGCGCGCGATCGACAGGTTCAATGCGTAACGCGATTCGGGCACGCCGAGCGCGCGCAGCTGGTTGAGCAGGTCGCGAAGTTCATTGCGGCCTTCCTCGAACAGATCGGTGCCGGCGCCCAGCGCGTCGAGCTTCGCCAACGCATCGTCATGACCGCTCGAGCGCACCCGCGAGAACGCCAGCAGACGCTCGGCGACTTCATCCGACAGGCCGAAGTCCTCGCCGGTCAGCGTCGCGCGCACCGCGTCCTCGCCACGCTTGTCGAGCTTGTCGATCTCGCGCAGCACGGTCATCTGGCGCGCGTCGTCGATGCCCTGCCCTTCGAAATAGCCGCGCAGCAGCTTGCGGTGGTTGAGCTGGATCGTGAACTCGCCGATGTCGAGCGCGGCGAACACCGCGCTGATCACGGCCGGCACTTCGGCGTCGTAACGCGGCGACAGCGAATCCTTGCCGATCACGTCGATGTCGCACTGGTAGAACTCGCGGAAGCGGCCGCGCTGCGCGCGCTCGCCACGGTAGACGCGCTGCATCTGGTAGCGGCGGAACGGGAACGCGAGGTCGTGCTCGTGCTCGGCGACGTAGCGCGCCAGCGGCACGGTCAGGTCAAAGCGCAGCGCGAGCTCGGGCAGGCCCTCGGATTGCTTCTCGAGCGCACCGGTCGACTGCACGAAATACACCTGCCGCTCGGTCTCGCCGCCGGATTTCGTCAGCAGCGTTTCGGACAGCTCGAACACCGGCGTCTCGATCGGCAGGAACCCGAAGCCCTCGAACGTGCGGCGGATCGTGTCCAGCATGCGCTGGAACGCGATCTGGTCGCGCGGCAACAGTTCCATGACGCCGGGCGGGGTCCGGGGCTTGATCATGCGGGCAGGCTCTTGTCGTGATGCGGGTGGAGGCGGACATTCTAATGCGTCCCCAACCGGGACAGCGGCGGGGCCAGACTCGACCTGTAGGAGCGCGCTCGCGCGCGAGGGCGTTCCCGGTGGAGCCTTCGCGCGCAAGCGCGCTCCTACACGGAAGCCGTTTGCGCGCGCGGGACATCATGCAGGCGCCCGTCACGCAGCCACAGGTGCCGGTCGACGAGGCCGGGCGGCAGCGCGCCGTGGGTGATCAACAACAGGCTGCGGCCGGCCAGCAGTTCAGGCAGTTCACGCAGCAGCGCGTCGGCAGTGTCGTGGTCGAGGCCTTCGGTCGGCTCGTCGAGCACCACCAGCGGCGCATCGCGCAGCAGCGCACGCGCCAGGGCCAGGCGCCGGGCCTGACCGGCCGACATCGTGACGCCGGCCTCGCCGACCCAGGCATCGAGACCGCCGATCCGCTCGGCCCAGCCCTGGAGCCGCACCTGCGCGAGCATTGCCCACAGCGTGGCGTCATCGGCCTGCGGCGCGCCGAACATCAGGTTGTCGCGCACGCGACCGGCGAACACCGGCGCGTTCTGTGGCAGCCAGGCAATGCGCGCGTACCAGTCCGACTGCGCCATCGCGCGCAGGTCCACGCCCGCCCAGGTCACCTGCCCGGCTTGCGCTTCGGCGCTGCGCAGCAGCAGCGCGCTCAGTGTGGATTTGCCGGCGCCGCTGTCGCCGCTGATCGCGATGCGCTCGCCTGGGGCGATGCTCAGATCCAGCCCATCCAGCACCGGACGCGCATCCGCTGCCCAGGCGAAGCGCACGTCCTCGAAGCGCAACGCGCCATGGGCCGGCACTGCGACGGGGTGCGCGGGGTCTTGCACCGCAGGCGATGCGCCGGCCACCGCATCGAGACGCGTGATCGAGGCGCGCGCGGCCAGCAGCGCCTGCCAGGCGAGGCCTGCTCCAGCCCAGGCCTCGAACAATCCGATCGCGATGAAGAAGATGGCTGCGGCATGCGCCGCCGGCAGCGCGCCGGCGGTGAAGCCGGTGGCGACGCTCCACAGCAGACCGAGCAGTCCGACCGCGGCGATACCGCCGTGCAGGGCCTGCGCATCGGCCAAGCGGCGACGGCGCGTGCGCTCGAGATCGGCGACGTCATTCGCGTCTGCCTCCACGCGGGCGAGCCAGCCTGCGGTCGCGTCGAGCGCGGCCAGATCGGCGCAGCCTTCGTAGAGTTCGTGCAGGCGCGCGCGCAGCGCGGCGCGTCGTTGCGCGCGCAGGGTTTCCTCGGCCGCACGGCGCCAGGCCACGCACGCCGGCACGCCGATCGCGAGCAGTACCGCGATCAGCGCCAGCCACGCCGCACTGGGCGGATGCAGCCAGGCGACGACACCGAGTCCGAACACGCCTATACCGAGCAAGGCCAGCAGTGGCCCGGTCGCGCGAAGCAGCAGGCCGTCGACCGCATCGATGTCGTCGAGCAGACGGGCGAGCAGATCGCCGGTGCGCAGGCGGCCCAGCTGCGCCGGACTCAGACGCAGCGCGCGGGCGAAAAACCAGCTGCGCAGATCACGCGCGATGCGCAGCATCGTGTCGTGGCCCAGCAGTTTTTCCAGATAGCGCGAGACGATGCGCGCCAGCGTCAACCCGCGGATACCGGCTGACGGGGTGAAGAAATTGAAGCTGCCGAGCACGCCGTAGGTCAGCGCCGCGCCGGTGAGAAACGCACCCGACACGCCGAGCAGCCCGACGCCGGCCACCAGCGTCAGCAGCATCAGCGCAACGGCAAGCAGCACGCCGCGGCGATGGCCGCGCAGCAGCAAGCGTGTGGACTGGATGCGGCTCAGGTCCTGACCGCTCACGGTGCGACCTCCACTGGTGCGGGCACGTGCCATTGCGTGCCCGCCCAGGCCATCACCGCCTCGCTGTGGGTGGCGACGATGACGGTGCAACCCGGCAGATGGGCATCCAGCGCGGCGAGCAGGTCGGCTTCGGTCGCCGGATCGAGGAACGCCGTGGGTTCGTCGAGCAGCAGCAACTGCGGACGCAGCAGCAGCGCGCGGGCCAGCGCCACACGACGCGCCTCGCCCCCCGACAGGCCGAACCCGCGCTCACCGATCACCGTGTCCATGCCGTCGGGCAACTGCGACACGAATCGGGTCACCTGCGCCACGCGCGCCGCCTCGGCGAGTTCGGCATCGGTGGCATCGGCCGCGCCGATGCGCAGGTTGTCGGCGATGCTGCCGTGGAACAGCCACGGCCGCTGGCCGGCGAGCGCGATGCGCGTGCCGGGCGCGATGTCGATACGTCCGGATTCGGGCGTCAGCCAGCCGGCCAGCGCGTCGAGCAGCGTGCTCTTGCCGGAACCGCTGGGGCCGACGAGGGCGAGGCGCGCGCCGGGTTGGACGTGCAACGAGATGTCCTGCAGTACGGGGGTGCGGGCTTCGGGGTGGCGCAGCGTGACGTCTGAAACGCGAACGGCGGCTGGCTGGGACGATTGCGAGGGATGGATTTCCGCGCGCACGCAAGCTTCGCCCCCATCCCAACCTTCCCCCACTTGTGGGGTAAGGGGCGAACCCGAAGCGATCATCGGCAATCCATCGAACGCCGCCTCGATCTCCGCCACCGCTGCCAGCGCGTTCGCGCGGTCGTGGTAGTTCGCCGCCAACCGCCGCATCGGCGCGTAGAACTCCGGGGCGAGCAGCAGGCAGAACAGGCCGGTCGACAGCGGCAGGGTCACGCCACGCAGGTCGAGCATGCCCAGATACGTGAAACCGAAATACACCGCGACCAGGGCCACGCTGACCGATGCGAAGAACTCCAGAACGGCGGATGACAGGAACGCGATCCGCAGCACACGCATGCTGCGCACCCGGATGGTCTCGGTCGCCTCGCCAACCTGCGCCAGTTCCGCGTCGCCGCGGCCGTAGACGCGGATCAGGTCCAGCCCGCGCAGGCGGTCGGTGAAATGCGCACCGGCGCGCGCGAGTGCGGCCAGCTGGCGGCGACCGGCGGTCTCGGCGCCCATGCCGATCAGCATCATGAAGATCGGCGCCAACGGCGCGGTCAACAGCAACACCAGGCCGACGATCCAGTCGGCGGCGAACACGGCGATCAGAATCGCGACCGGCACCAGTGCGAGTTCGGCGCGCGCCACCAGATAGCCGCCGTAATAGCCGGCGGTCGCATCGACGTGCCCGGTCGACAGCGCGACCAGCGCGCCGCTGCGTCGGCCACGCAACCACACCGGGCCACGCGCGGCGACAGCGCCGGCAAGACCGGCGCGCAAGCGTGCGAGTACGGACTCGATGACATCCGCCTGCAGCCGCTGCCCCGCCCACACCAGCAGCGTGCGCGCGAGCAGCGTCGCGGCCAACAACATCAATGGCGCATGCAGGGCGTCGAGGCCGGCGCGCGCGAACAACAAGGCATCGAGTGCCCAGGCGATTGCGGCGGCCTGCGGAATCCACAGCCAGCCGGCCAATACCTGACAGGCGCAGGCGCGGCGATGACGCGTGCGCCACGGTGCGAGCTGCGTGTCGAGCCAGCGGGTGCGCCGACGTCGCGCATCGGCCGTGGTCCCCGGCGGAGGCGCACTCATGCGGATGTGGTCATGCGGATGCGGACATGCAGGTTCCGGAACGCGGACACCGCACACCGGTATCGCGAGACGCTAGTATCGCAGCCCGCCGCGTCCGGAACGCGGCCGCGATCGCCTTCGATGCGCGGCTGCAAATTCCCTTCACGAAGTGCTTGCCCTCCCCGAGGGTGCGTCAGTAGAATGCGCGGCTCACCTTCGGGGTGTAGCTCAGTCTGGTAGAGCGCTACGTTCGGGACGTAGAGGTCGCAGGTTCGAATCCTGTCTCCCCGACCATCCGCAGCAATGCGGTAGGTGATATCGAAAACCGGCCCTCGCGCCGGTTTTTTCGTTTTTCCGGCCGTGCCCGGTTCACGGCGATGGATGGTTCTCCCGCCGCCATGACTTCGCGCCCCATCGCGCATCCCGCGTCCCGTCTGCTGCCCGCGCTGGTGCTGGCCGGCATCGCCCTGTCGGCGTTCAACCTGCGCACCGCGGTGACATCGCTGACACCGCTGCTGGACGTGCTCGGCACGGTGTTCGGATTCGGCTCCACCACCGCCGGCCTGCTCGGCATGCTGCCGACCGCAGCGTTCGCGGTCTTCGGCGTCATCACCCCGGCGCTGATCCGCCGCATCGGACTCGAGCGCACCGCATTGCTGGCGATGTCGCTGGCGGGCGGCGGCCTGGTGCTGCGCTCACTCGCCGACAGCGTCGGTGTGCTGGGCCTCGGCGCCGCGATCGCGCTGGCCGGCATGGGCATCGGCAACGTGGTGCTGCCGCCACTGGTCAAACGCTGGTTTCCGACGCGCGTGGGCGCGATCAGCACCCTCTACATCACCGTGCTGCAGCTCGGCACGATGCTGCCGGCATTGCTCGCGGTCCCGCTCGCCGATGCAACCAGCTGGCGCTTCGCCCTGGGCATCTGGTCGCTCACCGCGTTCGTGGCCGCGGTGCCTTGGTTGTGGCTGCTGCTGCGCCATCGCGAGGCGCTCGCCCCGCCTGCGCCGATCGTCGACCCGCACGCCGTTGCCGCATCAGCCGGGCGCGCCTGGCGTTCGCCGATCGCCTGGGGCATGGCCTTGATGTTCGGCATGACCTCGCTGATCACCTACGCGATGTTCACCTGGCTGCCGCTGCTGCTGACCGAGGCCGGCGCCTCCCCCGCCTTCGGCGGCACGATGGTCGCGCTGTTCTCCACGCTCGGCCTGCTCGGCGCGCTCGGCATGCCGTCGATCGCGGTGCGTATGCGCAACCCCTTCGTGATCGTGCTGCTGTGCGCGTGCTGTCACCTGACGGCCTTCGCCGGCCTGCTGTTCGCGCCGATGGCCGCGCCGGTGCTGTGGGTGATCCTGTTGGGCCTCGGCCCCAGCACCTTTCCGCTGGCGCTCACCCTGATCAATCTGCGCACGCGCACGCCGGTCGGCTCGGCGGCGTTGTCGGGCTTCATGCAGGGCACGGGCTACGCGCTCAGCTGCGCCGGCCCGTTGCTGTTCGGCGTCCTGCATGACGCGACCGGCGGCTGGCGCTGGCCGTTCGCGATGCTGGTGGTCGCAGTCGCGGTGCTGGTAGTCGGCGGCTGGCTGGCCTGCAAACCGCGCTGGCTCGAAGATAGCTGGTAAAAAGCCCTGGCCCCGCGCGGCCTGCCCCCTGCGCTGGCTTGATTGAGATTTTTCTTAGCCACCTGAACGGGGTACGTAAAAGCCTGTTCAGTCGCTATCTCCGCGCGAACGTGTCCTCAAAATGCGACGGCTCTGGACGAATTTCGCCTCATAACGTGACGCGTTCCTCACTTTGTAACCGCCAGCATCCCGCCGCCGCTGCACCCGACGTGCAGCTCCCAAGTCAAGCGAGATGCCGTGCCCGTCTGTCCGCGCCGTTCCGGTCACCCCTTCGTCCTGTCTCAAGCCTTGCTGTTCACCTGCCTCGCAGGGGCGTTGAGCGGCCCGGCATTCGCGGCCTCGGATCCTGCAGTGCGCAGCCAGGCGGAGCAGCTGCGTACACAGGACCGACCGACGGAAGCGTTGCTGGTCGTGGAGCGCCGGCTTGCGGCCGCACCCGATGACGACGATGCCTTCCGCCTGCGGGTGTTGATCCTTACCGATCTGGGCAGCTCGCGACTCGCGGTCGAATCGATGCGTCAGCGTCCGCACCTGTTCGCGGATCACGAGCGCGAACGCATCGAAGGCGATGCGGTGGCGCGATCCATCGGCTGGGGCCGGGTCGAGCCGGAAACGCCGGACGCACGGCTCGCCGAATCGCGTGCCGCGCTCGCCGAACTCGAAGCGCTGCAGCGCGACGCGCCGCGCCAGACCAACTGGGAATCCACGCGCCTGCGCGTCGACGCGCTGTCGGCGCTGAACCACCTGCAGCAGCACGAGGCCGTGGTGGCCGGCTATCAGGCACTGCTCGATGACGGCATCGAAGTGCCGGCCTACATCCTCGGCACCGTCGGCGATTCGCTGCTGGCCCTGCGCCGCCCGGCCGACGCCATTCCGGTACTGGAAACCGCGATCACCCATGCGCCGCACGACATCAACGCCCGCATCCTGCTGGGCTACGCCTTTATCGAAACCGAGCGCTTCGATCGCGCCCTGCCGCTACTCGAGAGCCTGGCCGAATCGCAGGCCGCCTGGCCGCACCAGCCCGGCGCGTTGCGCGGCTACGAGAACTGGGACCGCTACAGCGCCGACCTCAATCACGCGCTGGCGCACTCCTACGCCAACGACAACGCACGTGCGGAACGGATGCTGCAGTCACTGGCCGGCATCGGCCCGAACAATCCGGGCCTGCAGGCCGCCTACGGCGCGGTGCAGTCGCGCAGGTCACGCCCGTCCGCCGCACTGGAACGCTACGAGATGGCACTCACCATGGCGCCGCAGGACCGCGACGCCCTCGCCGGCCGCGTCGGGGCGCTGACCGCCCTCGCCCGCATCGACGCAGCGCGCGATGCGCTGACCACCTTGCAGCGGGCGCATCCCGAGGATCCCCGGCTGGATCGTGTGGAACGCGATCTGGACCGCCACCGCGGCGTCCAGGCCACGCTGTCGGCAAACCGCGGGCGCAGCCGGCAACGCGACGGCGCGGGCACCTCGATCTCGCCGTTCGGCAGTCGCGACGGTGGCTGGGCGCTCGAAGTGCGGTCGCCGCTGATCGACGACCGCTGGCGCGTCGGCGTGTTCGCGCTCGAAGACTGGGCCGATTTCATCGACGGCCGCGTGCGGCATCGCGCGGCGGGTGTCGGCACCTGGTACCGCCACGACCGTCTCGGTGCCTGGGCGACGCTCGGCGCGGCAAGCGGTGCATCCAGCGGTGCGACCTGGACGCTCGGCGCCGACTGGCGCTTCAGCGATGCATGGCGCACCGGGTTGGAATTCGCACGCAATACGCAGGACACATCGCTGCAGGCGCGCCGCCTCGGCATCGATGCCGACAGCGCGACGCTCACCGCCTCCTACATCCCTAGCGACACCTTCGCCCTGCAGGGCCGGCTGTCGCGGCTGCGCTACGACGACGGCAACACGCGCGACCAGCTCGGTGTCGATGCGACGCAGCGTCTGCTGACGCGTCCGCATCTGATGGTCGACGGCCTGCTGTCGGCCTATACGAGCCGCGGCTCGCGCGGCGACACGGTGGGCTACTTCAATCCCGAACGCGACGCGTCGGCGAACGTCGGCCTGCGCCTGGACCACATCACCTGGCGGCGCTACGAGACCGCGTTCCAGCAGCGCGTCGACGTGATGGCCGGCCCGTACTGGCAGCGCGATGCGGGCACGCACTGGGTGCCGTCGCTGGGGTATCGCCACCTGTGGCGACGCGACGGTCATGAACTGGAGTACGGCGTAGCGTGGTCGCGCCCGGTCTACGACGGACTACGCGAGCAACGCGTCGCCTTCGATGTCGAACTGCGCTGGGGAGGTGCCCGATGATCGTGTCCACACGCGCCTGGATCGCGGCCGCGCTGCTCGCGCTGCTGTCCGTGCTGCCGCCCGCACATGCCTCGCTGCTGGTGCTCAGCTATCACGATGTGCGCGACGACGTGGCGCCGAAGGGCGATCCCGATCCCTATGCGGTGTCGACGACGAACTTCGCCCAGCATCTCGACTGGCTGCGCGCGCACGGCTACCAGGCCGTCAGCGTGCAGCAGGTCATCGACGCGCGCGCCGGCCGCGGCACCTTGCCGAACAAGGCAGTGCTGCTGACCTTCGACGACGGCCTGCGCAGCGTGTACACGCATGTCTTTCCGCTGCTGCGCGCCTACAACTGGCCCGCACTGGTGGCGCCTGTGACCAGTTGGGTCGAACTGCCGGCCGACCAGGCCGTGCCCTACGGCCCGCGCGATTTCACCACCGGTGATTTCCTGACCTGGGCGCAGCTGCGCGAGATGCACGACAGCGGCCTGGTCGAAATCGGCTCGCACAGCCATGACCTGCATCGCGGACTTCCCGGCAACCCGTTCGGCAACCAGACCCCGGCCGCGGTCACCCGCATCTGGAGCGAGGGCAGCGGCTACGAGCGTGAAGCCGCGTGGCGTGCGCGCATCGAGGCCGACCTGCAGGCCAGCCGCGCGTTGATCGAACGCAATATCGGCCAGGCGCCGCGCGTGATCGTGTGGCCCTACGCCGCCTACAACGATGTCGCCAACGGCATCGCCACCGCGCTCGGCATGGACCTGTCATTCGATCTCGAAGGCCGCGCACAGGCCACCGACCTCGGCCTGCAGGGCGAGGACCGCGCCGACCAGGCGTCGCTCGCGAGCCTCGCGCGCCTGCTGATGCACCGCAATCCGGACGTCCGCGATCTCGCCGGCGAACTGCGCCGTGATCTGTCGCTCGACGGCATGCGCGCGATCCAGGTGGATCTCGATTACGTCTACGACGCGGACCCGGCGCAGCTGGCGCGCAATGTCGACGTGCTGGTGCAGCGCATCCAGGACATCGGCCCGAGCCACGTGTGGCTGCAGGCGTTCGCCGATCCCGACGGCGACGGCGCCGCCGAAGCGGTGTACTTCCCCAGCCGGCACATGCCGGTGCGCGCCGACCTGTTCAACCGCGTCGCCTGGCAGCTGCGCACGCGCGCGCAGGTGCGGGTCTACGCATGGATGCCGGTGCTCGGCTTCAAACTGGCCGACGCGAACCTGCAACGTGAACTACAGATCGAGGCAACCGGCGAGAACGAGATCCCGCGGCTGGATCCGGGCGATCCACGCACGCTCGACATCGTCTCGGACATCTATGCCGAACTCGCCGCGAACAGCCATTTCGACGGCCTGCTGTTCCACGACGACGCCTACCTGCGCGACGACGAGATTCCCGGCTACGGCGGTGGCGTACCGGCCGCGCGCACGCAGGGCCTGATCGACTTCACGATGGCGCTCAAGACGGCGGCCCAGCGCTGGCGGCCCAAGCTCATGACCGCGCGCAACCTGTTCGCGCGGCCGGTGCTGGAGCCGGCATCCGAAGCCTGGTTCGCGCAGCGGCTCGAGCCCTTTCTCGCCGCCTACGACACCACTGCACTGATGGCGATGCCGCACATGGAGCAGGCCGACGATCCGCAGGCGTGGCTTCGTACGCTCGCCGCTGCGGTGCGTGCCACACCCGACGGCGTCGAACGCACGCTGTTCGAACTGCAGACCGTCGACTGGCGCGTGCCCGCGCCGTTGCCGGGCGACACGCTGCGCGCGCAGTCGCGAATGCTGCAGGCGGCCGGCATCCGTCACCTGGGCTACTACCCCGACGATTTCATCGGCAATCAGCCGACGCTCGAGGACGCGCGCGACGCGATGTCCGCGCGCGCCTTCCCCTACCTGGAGCGCTGAGCCGATGGACTGGTCTTCGATTGCGTGGACGCGCTGGATGTTCAATTTCGCGTTCTTCTACCCGATCATCATGGCGTTCTTCTGGATGACCGGCGGCGTCTATTACTACCTGCGGCGCGAGCGCAATGCGCCCAGGCCCGACGCGCCGCCGCCGATGCCGCATACGCCGTTCGTTTCGGTGCTGGTGCCCTGTTTCAACGAAGAGGACCACATCGTCTCGACGATCACCGCGCTGTCGGCGCAGATGTATCCGGATTTCGAGATCATCGCCATCAATGACGGCAGCAGCGACCGCACGCGGGAACTGCTCGACGCGCTGGTCGCCGACCATCCGCGGCTGCGCGTGGTGCATCTGGCGGAAAACCAGGGCAAGGCCAACGCGCTGCGCATGGGCACGCTGGCGGCCGCGTCGGATTACCTGGTCTGCGTGGATTCCGATGCCATGCTCGATCCGCATGCGGTGCGCTGGATGGTCGGCCATCTGATCGACGGCCCGCGCGTGGGCGCAGTCACCGGCAACCCGCGCATCCGCAATCGCACCACGCTTCTGGGGCGCATGCAGATCGGTGAGTTCTCCGCGATCATCGGCCTGATCAAGCGTGCCCAGCGGACTTACGGGCGGCTGTTCACGATCTCGGGCGTGATCTGCGCGTTCCGCCGCACCGCGCTGCACGACGTGGGCTACTGGTCAGACCAGATGGTCACCGAGGACATCGACATTTCCTGGCGCCTGCAGATGGCCGGCTGGGACATCCGCTACGAGCCCAACGCGCTGTGCTGGATCCTGATGCCGGAAACCCTGCGCGGGTTGTGGTCGCAGCGGCTGCGCTGGGCCTGCGGCGGCGTGGAAGTCCTGCTGAGCCATGGCCGCAGCGTGCTGGCGTGGCGCAAGCGCCGCATGTGGGGCGTCCTGCTCGAATACATGCTGAGCCTGGCCTGGGCCTACGTGATGCTGACGATCATCGTGTTGTGGCTGGTCGGCATGTTCGTGACCCTGCCACCGGCCTGGCACGTGGAGACGATGCTGCCGCGCTGGCACGGCGTGGTACTCGCCTTCGTCTGCATGCTGCAGTTCGGCACCAGCCTGATGATCGAACGCCGCTATGAAACCAAGCTGACCCGGCATTTCTACTGGGTGATCTGGTACCCGATCGCCTTCTGGATGCTCGGCATGTTCACCGCCGTCGTCGCCTTCCCGCGCACGCTGCTGCGCCGTCGTCGCCGCGCCGTCTGGATCAGTCCCGATCGAGGAGCTCCCGCATGACCCCGCCCATCATCAATCACATGCCCGCGCGCCGGCCACGCAAGCGCTTCGCTTCGGGCGCACTCACCGCCGCCGCGTGGACGGTCTACGCCTGGCTCTGGGTGCCGCTGATCACGGCCGTCGCCTGGTTCATCGGTGTGCGTACGGCGTATCTGCGGCTGTATCTCAACGACAACGAGATCGATGCGTTCCTGCTGCTGTCGCTGCCCTTGATCGCCCTGGTCTGCAGCGTGCTGCTGCTCGGTTGGGCGGAATACAACCGCGTGCGCTTCTCCAGGACCGATCGCCGCAGGCGTCGCGAGCCGATCGACGACGAGCAGGTCCGCATCGCCCTCGGCGCGAGCGCAGCCCTGACGACGAAACTGCGCGAGGGCCGCATCGTGCAACTGGCCCTCGACGACGATGCGAATCCCGTCGCGGCGAGGGTCGGCAGCTGACTCAGAACGCGGCCGCGTTCTCCGCGTGCCGCACCTGCCCCGCCCCGTCGACGACGAAGCGCTCGACGGTCAGCGCCTCCAGGCCCATCGGTCCGTAGGCGTGCAGACGCGTGGTGGAGATGCCGATCTCCGCGCCCAGTCCGAGTTCGCCGCCATCGCTGAAGCGCGACGAGGCATTGACCATGACGACCGCGGCGCGCAGGGACGCGATGAAGCGACGCGCATTGGCGTCATCCTGCGTCGCGATCACTTCGGTGTGGTCGGAACCGAATCGCCGGATGTGCGCCAGCGCGGCATCGAGCGAATCGACGACGCGCGCGGCAATGACCAGATCGAGGAACTCCGCAGCGTCGTCGTCGTCGCCGATCGGCACGACGCCGTCCGCGCGCGATGCGATGCCGGCATCGCCGCGGACCTCCACGCCCCGCTGCTGTAGTGCTTCGATCGCCCGCGGCACGAAGACATCGGCGATATCCGCGTGGACCAGCAGCGTCTCCAGCGCATTGCAGGCGCTGGGCCGACCGGTCTTGCCGTCGAGCAGCAATCGCAGCGCGAGTCCGGGATCGGCGCTGGTATCGACGAACAGATGGCAGACGCCCTTGTAGTGCTTGATCACCGGCACGCGTGCGTGCTCGGCGACGAAGCGGATCAGGCCCTCGCCGCCGCGCGGAATGGCGAGGTCGACGATGTCGCTGAGCTGCAGCAGTTCGAGCATCGTCTCGCGGCGCAGATCGGTCACCAGGGTCAGCACATCGGCGCCGACACCCTGCGCTGCGATCGCAGCACGCAGCGCATCGGCGATCGCGGTGTTCGAGTGGATCGCCTCGCTGCCGCCACGCAGGATCACCCCGTTGCCGGCCTTGATGCACAACGCCGCCGCATCGGCGGTCACGTTCGGACGTGCCTCGTAGATCATCGCGATCACGCCCAGCGGCACCCGCACCTTGCGCACGCGGATGCCGTTCGGACGCACGTCATCACGGGTGACCTGCCCGACGGGGTCCGGCAGTTCGGCGACTTCGCGAACCGCGGCGGACAAACCGGCGAGTCGCGCAGCGTCGAGACGCAGACGATCGAGCAGCGCACCCGTCGTGCCGCGCGCTTCCGCAGCTTCGATGTCGCGTGCATTCGCGGCAAGAATCGCGTCGGCCTGCGCGTCGAGCGCATCGGCCATCGCACGCAGCAGCGCATTGCGCGCGTCGGTATCGAGCATCGCCAGCTGGGCAGCGGCATCGCGGCAGGCCAGGGCGGCGGTTCGGATCTCGCGCATGGACGTGGGTGTGGTGTGGGGACCGACAACTTAGCGCGATGCGGAATCGGTTGCGATGCTTGCGGCGGCAACTGCCCGCACCCATCCAATCAGCGCACGCGTCAACAACTACCGTCATTCCGGCGGCTTTCAACAGACGAATGTCTGGGCAAGCCGGAATCCAGTGACTTTGGAGCTGCACAAGGGAGCGGCAAAAAGTCGCTGGATCCCGGCTTCCGCCGGGATGACGATGGAAAGACTGTCGCGAAATTACGCTTACGACTCAAACCAGCACCAGATCATCCCGATGCACGATGGTCTCGCCGTAGCTGTAGCCGAGCGTCGCTTCGATGTCCCGCGAATGCCGACGCGCCAGCCGGCGGATGTCGTCGGCCGAATACTGGGTCACGCCGCGCGCGATCGGCTCGCGCGCGTCACCATCGCGCAACACCACCGACACGAGATCGCCACGCCGGAACTGGCCTTCCGCAGCGAGCACGCCACCCGGCAGCAGCGAGGCGCCCTTCTCGACCATCGCATTCGCGGCGCCGCTGTCGACGAGAATCGCGCCGGCCTCCGCCGGTGCGTTCTGCAGCCAGTGCTTGCGCGCAGCCATGCGCGTGCGCAGTGGATGGATCCGTGTGCCGCGCAGGCGGTCGTGCGCGAGACCTTCGAGCACGTCCGCGCGGCGGCCGTTGAACAACACTGTTGCAACGCCCGCCGACGCGGCACGCTGCGCGGCCTCGAGCTTGGTGCGCATGCCGCCGGTGCCGACATTGCTGCCGGCGCCACCGGCGACTGCAAGCAATGACGCACTCATCTTCGCGACCACCGGCATCGGCCGCGCGTGTGGCTCGATGCGCGGATCCGCATCGAACAGACCATCGATATCGGTGGCGATGAACAGCACATCCGCATCGACCAGCGCAGCCACGATCGCGGCGAGATTGTCGTTGTCGCCGAGCTTGAGTTCGTCGACCGAGACCGTGTCGTTCTCGTTGACCACCGGCAGCGCGCCGTGGCGCAGCAGCGCGGTCAGCGTGGCGCGTGCATTGAGATAGCGGCGGCGATTGCGCAGGTCATCGTGGGTCAGCAACACCTGCGCGACCGGACGTTCGAAGAAGCCCTGCCAGAAGCCGGTCAGTCGCGCCTGGCCTAACGCGGCCAGCGCCTGGCGCTCGGCCATCGGCGCGCCGGGTGCGAGGTTCGCATGCAGGATCGCCCGGCCCGCTGCGACAGCGCCCGACGACACCACGACGAGTTCGCGCCCCGCGGCGTGGCTCGCGCGCACGAAACCGGCCAGCGCCGCAGCGTACTGGTCCGACAAACCACCGCCGTCGGCCGCGAGCAGACTGCTGCCGACCTTGAGCACCGCGCGTCGCCAGGGCGGCAGCGGTTGCTCGGGAAACGCGTCTGTGTCGGGCACGTGCATCGGTCGGCTGCGCTCAGCGGGTGTTCCACTCGTGGACGACGAGCTCGCTCGCATTCTGCAGGGCCAGCGGGTCGGCCGCGACGATCGCCTGCGCCTCGGCCAATGTCTCGATCCCGCTCAACAGATACGCACCGCCGGTGCCGTCCGCAAAGCCGCCGGTCATGTCCAGCAGACCACGCGCACGCAGGTCATCGAGGAAAGCCTGATGCGGCGAGACGACGGATGCATCGAAGTCCCGGCGACGCATCGCGATGACGAGAAAGCGTTTCATGTCGGCGTCTCCACGGTTGGACCGAACCTCAGGTCAGCGCGTCCCAGCGCGCGCGCAGCGTGTCCAGACGCAGGTCGGCGGCGCCACCCGGCGAGGTGCGCGCGGCGAGGCTGCCTTCCGGCGTACGCCCCTGCCCGGCCGTGTCAGCGCTGGCCGCGGCCGCCTGGTAGGCCTCGCGGAACGGCACGCCGGCAATCGCCGCTTCGACCGCGACGTCGGTTGCGTACATGCCCGAATCGACCGCGGCGCGCAGGCGGTCTTCGCGCCATTCCAGATTCGCCAGCAGCGCTGGCAGCAGTTCCAGCGCGGCGAGGCCACGACCGAAGCCGTGGAAGATCGCGCCCTTGGAACTCTGCAGGTCGCGGTGGTAGCCCGACGGCAGCGACAGCAGCTGTTCGATCTCGGTGCGCGCCGCGGCGACGCTGGCGTGCGTGGCGCGCATCAGCTCGACGACGTCGGGATTGCGCTTGTTCGGCATGATCGAGCTGCCGGTCGTGTATTGCGCCGGCAGCGCGACGAAGCCGTACTCGGCGCTGGTGAACTGCGACAGGTCCCAGGCCAGACGACGCAGATCCAGCGTCGCGCTGCCCAGCGCCTCCAATGCGGCGAGTTCGAACTTGCCACGCGAAAGCTGCGCATAGACCGGCGACACCTGCAGGCGCGCGAAGCCGAGTGCAGCGGTGGTGTGGTCGCGGTCGAGCGCGAGGTTCACGCCGTAGCCCGCCGCAGTGCCGAGCGGATTGCAGTCGATCAACGCGAGCGTGTCCTGCGCGCGCACCGCGTCATCGATGAAGGCCTCGGCCCAGCCCGACCACCACATACCGCCCGACGACAGCACGGCGCGCTGGATGTGGGTGTAGCCGGGAATCGGCAGCTCGCGCTCCGCTTCGGCGCGGTCGAGCGCGACCTTCGCGATCTCGCGCGACAGCGCGGACAGACGCGCGAGCTTTTCCTTCAGCCACAGGCGCGTCGCGACCAGTACCTGGTCGTTGCGGCTGCGGCCGGTGTGGATGCGCCGGCCGGCATCGCCGAGGCGTTCGGTCAGCCGGTCCTCGATCGCGGAATGACCGTCCTCGAAGCGTTCGTCGAGTACGAAGGCGCCGCTGCGGAAGTCGTCGGCCAGCGTGGCGAGCTCGCGCTTGAGCCCGTCGAGCTCGTCGCTGGAGAGAATGCCGACGCGCTGCAGGCCTTCGGCATGCGCGGCGCTCGCGGCGATGTCGTGCAGGAAGAATTCGCGGTCGAGGATCACGTCGTCACCGGCGAGAAACGCCTGGATCTGCGTGTCGACGGCGACGCCGGGCTTCTGCCAGAGGAGAGTGCTCATGTCGGTGTCCTTGCGAAACTGTAGGAGCGCGCTCGCGCGCGATGAGGCAGTGCCGGTGAAGCGCGTTCGCGCGCGAGCGCGCTCCTACACGGGAAATCAGTGCGGGATCGACGTCAGCTCGTCGAAGCCCAGCGCGAGGTTGAGGTTCTGCATCGCCTGCGTCGCCGCGCCCTTGAGCAGGTTGTCGAGTGTCGCCACGACGACGACCCGGCCATTGCCGGGCGCCATCGTGAAGGCACCGATCTGCGCGCCGTGGCGGCCGGCGATGCGGCTGACCCACGGCGCGTCGTCGATGACTTCGACCAGCGGCTCGTCGGCATAGCGGGCCTCGTATAGCGCCTTGACCACATCGCGCGACATCGGGGCCGAGAGCCACAGGTTCACCGTCATCGTGATGCCGCGGAAATGCGGCGCGACATGCGGCATGAACTCGACCGGCAGCGACAGCTGCTTCGACACCTCGCGCTCGTGCACGTGGTTGGTCAGCGCATACGGCATCAGGTTGTCGGCCAGCAGCGCGGTATCGTTCTTGTCCGACGGCGTGGTGCCCGCGCCCGAGTAGCCGGACACGCCGAAGCACTGCGGCGGGCCGGCGAGATGTTCGACCAGCGGCGCGATCGCCAGCTGCATCGCGGTGGCGTAGCAGCCCGGATTGCTGATCCGGCGCTGGCCGGCGTACTGCGTACGGGTGAGTTCCGGCAGGCCGTAGTACCAGCCGGCGTCGAAGCGATAATCGGCCGACAGATCGATGATCACGGTGTCGGGTTTCACGGCATCGATCGCGGCGACGAACGGTGCGGCCTTGCCGTTGGGCAGCGCGAGGATCACCGCGTCGACGCCCTTGGCGGCGACCGCGTCGGCATCGAGACTTTCGAAGCGCAGTTCGCCGGCGAAGCCGTCGTTGTGATCGGCGACGCGCTGACCGTCGAGCTCGCGCGAGGACACGAACATGAGCGCCAGGCCTGGATGCGCGGCGACGAGGCGGATCAGTTCCTGGCCGGTATGGCCGCGCGCGCCGACGATGCCGATGGTCTTGCGTTGGGTCATGGCGATCACCTCAGCCGATCAGGGTGGGTGCGCGCGTGGCGCAATGCGCGACGCAGCGCTGGATCTGTTCGAACCCGTCGAGCCCGTACCAGAACACCTTCCACTTCTCCTGCTTGATGCAGCCGTCGGACTCGGCGTAGTAGAAGATGTTGACCTGGTTGTGGTGGCGCGAGCGCCAGAACAGCTGCGGCGTCTCGTCACGCATCACATTCCACACCGCGCGGCCGAGGCCTTCGCCCTGTGCATCGTCGAGCACGGCGAACTTGTCCAAATACACGGTGCCCTCGCCTTCGGTCAGGATCACCGCAGCGCGGTAGTTCTCGCTGACGTAGGCGCGCAGCAGCGGCGTGCGTTCGAAATAATCCGGTGCGAGCTCACGGCCGAAGCTCGATTCGATCAGCGACTTGAGGCGTTCGAGATCGAGCTGCGACCAGTCCGTCACGCGCAGCACCTGTTCGCCGCGACGCACCAGCGTGCCCGAGCCCTTGTGGGTGAACAATTCCTTGGCCAGATCCGCCGGCCGCGTGATCGACACCGACGAGGCCATCGGCAAGCCTTCGAGCAGCGCCTTGATCTGCTCGATCTTGACCTTCATGCCGCCGTGGATCCAGGGCTGCTCGATCAGATGGTCGTACTCGGTCGACAGGTTGATCGAATCGATGACCTTGCCGTCGGCATCGAGCAGACCGCCGGTGCCGGTGAGGAAGATGATCTTGTAGGGCTGCAGTTCGCGCACGAGTTCGTTGGCGGCGAAATCGGCATTGATGTTGAGGATCTGACCCGACGCGGTTTCGCCCAGGCTGGTGATCACCGGGATCGAGCCGGCCTGCAGGCTGGCTTCGATCGGCGCGAGGTTCACGGTGCTCACTTCGCCGACGAGGCCATAGGTCGCCTGGTCGAGATACGTCGCTTCGAACACGCCGCCGGTGATCGAGGTCGCGCGCGCGCCGTTGCGTTGCAGGGCCTCGACGAGGCGCAGGTTCGCGGCCTGGAACACACGACGCACGATCGCTAGCGCCTCGGGCGTGGTCACGCGCAGGCCGCCGACGGTCCGCTTCTCGATGCCGGCCGCGGCGAGTTCGGCGTCCAGCTGCGGGCCGGCGCCGTGCAGCACAATCGGGGTCAGGCCGACTTCCTGCAGGAACGACAGCGAGGAGGTCAGATCGTCGAGTTCGTCGCGCAGCACCGCGCCGCCGACCTTGACCACGGCGAAGCGCTTGGCATCGAGCTGCGAAAATCGCTTGAGGTACTGGCTGATCTCCTTCGCGCTGGCCATGCTCGAGAGCAGGCGCACGATGGTCTGACGGGTCTGGACGTGGGTCGCGGGAATGTTCACGGGCTGCAATCGGTTGGGCGTGGATGACGCGTGGGAATGGATCGGTGTTGGCGATCAGTGATTGCCGTTGATGATCCGGTGCACCGAATCGGCGTAGCGCTGCAGCTGTTCGAGCGTCACGAACTCATCGCCGGTGTGGGCCTGGGCGATGTCGCCCGGGCCGTAGACCAGGGCGGTGTAACCGCCGGCCGAAAACAGTGAGGCTTCGGTCCAGAAATCGACGGCATTGCCGATCGGCAGATCGAATGCATCCGCGATATCGCGCGCGGCGAGGCGGCGATCTTCGGCGCGGGCGATGTCGCCGGACGGCAGACTCGGGCCACGGAAGGTTTCCTCGAAATGCGCCGCGTCGGGCTGCGCGAAACCGGCGAACGTCTCCAGCAACGCGTCGACATCCATCGACGGCAACGGCCGGAAACCGAAACGCAGCTCGGCCGCTGGCGCGATCATATTGGCCTTGATGCCGCCCTCGACCCGACCGATGTTGAAGCGCAGACCGGTCAGGCCGCCGAAGCGTGCGTGCGCCAGCGACTCGACATGGTCGAGCGCATGGCCGCCCCAGCGCATCGCCTGGTGCAAGGCGCTGGCCGCCGGATCCTGCTTGCCGGATGCATGCCCCGCGGTGCCGGCGAAGCGCATCAGCACCGAAGTGATACCGCGATGCGCGAGCACCGCTTCGCAACTCGTCGGCTCGGCGACCAGCACCGCCTCGAACTGCAGACCGCGCGCGAGAAACGCGGCGATACAGCGCGGATCGTTGGCTTCCTCGTCCGAGGAAAACAGGAACGCCGCATCGCCGTCGCCAGCATTCGCTGCCGCGATCAGCGCCGCCGCGGCGCCCTTGATGTCGCAGACGCCGAGGCCGACCACGCGATCGTCGAGGCGCCGCATTACATGCGGATCGGCGCTCCAGTCGGGCGAGTCCGGCACCGTATCCAGATGCACGTTGAACAGCACCGTCGGCGCACCGCGCACCGCGAACAGGCTCACCGCGCCGTCGCCGTGGTCGATGACCTCGATCTCGAAGCCGGACAGCTGGCCACGGATGTAATCGAAGATCCCACCCTCGGCTTCGATCGCACGCGGCGGATTGCGGGTGTCGAAGGACACCAGCTGTTCGAGATGGTCGAGGGTCTGGCTGAGCAGGTCGGTCATGGCTTCACGTCGGGGATGGCGCGTCGGACACATAGAACCAGGCGGTCTTGATCAGCGCGTCTTCGACCTCGAACACCGCCATGCTCTCCATCGGCTGTGCCTGCAGGCCGTGGATGCGTTCGTGATCGAACACCAGCCGGCCCAGCACCGTGCGCGAGATCAGCTCGGCGCGCAGTGCCGGATTGTTGAAGCGATGCTCGGCATAGAACGCCTCCAGCGCCCCGATGCCCTGCAGCGACGGCTGCAGCGCGGGCATGCGGAACGCCTGGAAATCCGCGGCGAAACACGCGACGAATGCCGGCAGGTCGTGGCGGTTGTACGCCTCGAACTGCCGGGCGACGGGGATGGTGGGATCTGACATCGACGGTACGCCCTGGATGTTCACTGCCGCCGCAGCACGGAACTCGCGCCCGGCCGCGGCAGACACGCTCAGCGATTGACCTGCGCGTAGAGGGTGCTGCTCATGCCGAACAGCTTGATGAAGCCCTCGGCTTCTTCGACGCCCCAGTCCGCCGACTGCGCATAGGTCGCGCCCTTGGCGTTGAGGATGTGCGGCGAGGTCACCGCCACCGCATCGACGCGACCGCCGCGGGTTTCCAGCACCACGTCACCGGTGACCTTGGCCTGCGAGGATTCGAGGAAGGCTTCAATGTCGGCCTTGAGCGGATCGTGGAAGAAGCCTTCATAGACCAGCTCGGTCCACTTGCGCGCGACCTCGGGCTTGAAGCGGTTCTGCTGCTTGGTCAGCACCGCGTCCTCGAGCGCGCGGTGCGCGGCGAGCAGCGAGATCAGGCCCGGCGCCTCGTACACGATGCGGCCCTTGAGGCCGATCACGGTGTCGCCGGTGTAGACGCCGCGGCCCACGCCGTAGGGCGCGAACAGGGCGTTGAGCTTCGCCAGGATCTGCTCGCCCGGCAGCGTTTCGCCGTCGAGCGCGACCGCCGTGCCCTGCTCGAACCGGACCTTGACCTGCAGCGGCGCTTCCGGCCACTCGGCACGCGGCGCGCACCAGCCGCGCGCGCCCTCGCCCGGCGCTTCCCAGCGGTCGATCTCGCCGCCGGACATCGTCAGGCCCAGCAGGTTTTCGTTGATCGTGTAGGCCTGCTGCTTGGCGCGCACGCCGAAGCCGCGCTCCTCCAGATACGCCTGCTCGTAGGCGCGGGTCTGCGTGTGTTCCTTCTGGATCTCGCGGATCGGCGCCACGATGCGGTACTCGCCCTGCGCCTTGACCGCCAGGTCGAAGCGCACCTGGTCGTTGCCCATGCCGGTGCAGCCGTGCGCGACCGCGTTGGTGCCCAGTTCGGCGGCGCGCGCGAGCGCGGCGTCGACGATCAGATAGCGGTCCGACACCAGCAGCGGGTACTGGCCCTGGTAGGCCTCACCGGCCCAGACGAAGGGCTTGACGAAGCCGTCCCAGATCGCCGCGCCGCCGTCGACGGTGACGTGGCTGGCGACACCGAGTTCGGCGGCGCGCTGCTCGATGAAGGCGCGCTCGTCGGCATCGACGCCGCCGGTGTCGGCGAACACCGTGTGCACGGTCCAGCCCTGCTCTTTCAGATAGGGCACGCAGAAGCTGGTGTCGAGGCCGCCGCTGAAAGCCAGCACGATGTGCCGGCTTTCACCGGCGGCGTGATTCGTGATTCGTGATTCGTGATTCGAAGAAGCGGACTGCTGCGACATGGGAGAAGGTCTCTACGCTTGAAGATGGGGGTCAAAGAACACGGAATCGGCTCTGCTCTTACGAATCACCGCTCTAAACGGACGAATGTCCGGTCATCACGAATCACTGCCGCGCATCAGCGCGGCCATCACGGCTTTTTGCACGTGCAGCCGGTTCTCGGCCTCGTCGATGGCGATGCACTGCGGCGAATCCATCACCGCATCGGTGGCCTTGACGTTGCGGCGCAGCGGCAGGCAGTGCGAGAACACGCCGTTGTTGGTCAGCGCCATCTTCCGCTCGTCGACGATGAAGTGCTGGTACTGGTCGCGGATCGGCTTCTCGGGCGCCCAGTTGCCGAAGAACGGCAGCGCGCCCCAGCTCTTGGCGTAGACCACGTCGGCGCCGGCGTAGGCGCTGTCGATGTCGTGGCTCACAGCGAGGGAACCGCCGCTCTCGGCGACGTTCTGCGCCGCCCAGTCCATGTAGCGCGCATCGAGCACGTAGTCCGGTGTCGGGCACAGCAGGGTCACGTCCATCCCCAGGCGCGTGGCGATGGTCAGCGCCGAGTTCGCGACCGCAGTGTTGAGCGGCTTCGGGTGATAGGTCCAGGTCAGCACGTATTTCTTGCCGCGCAGGTCGGACGTGCCGAAGTGCTCCTGCAGCGCCAGCGCGTGCGCCAGTTCCTGGCAGGGATGGGTGATGGTCTCCATGTTGATGACCGGCACCGGCGAGTACTGCGCGAAGGCCTTGAGCACCCGGTCCTCGCGGTCGACCGACCAGTCGACGAACTTCGGGAACGCGCGCACGCCGATCATGTCGACGTAGCGGCCGAGTACCCGCGCGACCTCGGCGATGTGCTCCTCGGTGTCGCCGTCCATCACCGTGCCGAGATCGAATTCGATCGGCCAGGCGTCCTTGCCCGGCTGCAGCACGATGGCGTGCCCGCCGAGCTGGAACGCGCCGAGCTCGAAACTGGTGCGCGTGCGCATCGACGGATTGAAGAACACCAGCGCGATCGACCTGCCCTTGAGCGCGTCGCCGAGCTTCTCGCGCTTGAAGCGGGCGGCATCGGCCAACAAGGCGTCGAGGTCGGGACGGGACCAGTCCTGCGTATTGAGGAAGTGTCGGATCGCGGTCATCGGTGGGAATCTCGTGGAGGCGATGGAGGAAGGATCGGATGGATCGATGAAACCGGTGTTTCGGAAACGAAAAAACCCGGCACCGGCCGGGTTTTCTGCAGAACAGCACGCATACGCGAACGACGTTCCGACTAGCCCGGGAGGATGTGGGCTTCCGGTCGGCGGGCACGCGAGGTCATCCCCGACGCCATGCGGGCGGAGGTGAGGATGTCGGCGTTGGCGCGCAGGGCGTTCATGAGGCGCGAATCCTCGCACGCGGAGCCTTGCACTGCAACAGCGGCGGACGCGACATTCAACGCTCGCCGGCCGGTGGCACGATCGGCGTGACCGACACGCGCACACGGAGCCGGTTGCCGGGGTCATACGGCAGCCGCGAACGGTACTTGACGCCCTTGTGCACGTAGTCGACGTCGTAGGCGATCGGCCGGCGGAACTCGCGCTCGATCGGCACCATGCGGCAGTCGCCGCCGGCGGAGCGGTCGGTCTCCTCGACCCGGTCTTCGTCCGAGCGCAGCACATCCTTGACCGCGCCGACCATGCGCGCGAACCCGCGACGCTGGTCTTCCGACGCGACCGGCGTTGTCGCCTCGCAGCGCTCGACCATGCTGGTCGCGCGCAGGGTCTGGTAGACCGGTTCGGCACGCAGTACCTGGGCGTATTCGAGGCGCGCGTTCTCGGGCGCCGGCGGCGGGCTCTGAGCGAAGGCCGGGCACGCGCACACGAGCAACGCTGCCAGCACAGGCAACGCAGGATTCGCACGAGGGTGGTTTCGGAGCGCGATCGACACCGTTGCAGTGTAGGCCGCGCCTACCGGTGGGGGCTGAATCGATGCTGTCGTGGACACAAACCGCGTCCGTCACCACGCGGCTCGCGGCCCGCTGACGCCCGAGGGCAGCGCAGCGTGACGGGCGCCGTTAGAATCGTCCGGTTATCCCGGCGAGCCCGCCATGTCCCTGCATCTCTACAACAGCCTGACCCGCCGCCTCGAACCGTTCGCGCCTATCGATCCCGCGTGCCCGACGATGTATGTCTGCGGCCCGACGGTCTACAACTATGTCCACATCGGCAATGCACGCGGTCCGGTCGTGTTCGGCGTATTGGCCGACCTGCTGCGGCGCCGCTTCGGCGCGCTGAAATACGCGCGCAACATCACCGACGTCGACGACAAGATCAACGCCGCCGCGCGCGACCAGGGCGTGGCGATCTCGACGATCACCGACCGCTTCGCTGCCGCCTACCGCGCAGACATGGCCGCGCTGGGCATCGCCCCGCCGGACATCGAGCCGGCCGCGACCGCCCACATCGGCGAGATCGTCGCGATGATCGAGCGCCTGATCGACAGTGGCCATGCCTATGCGGCGCAAGGCCACGTGCTGTTCGCGGTCGGCAGCTTCGACGGCTACGGCAAGCTCTCGCGACGCGACACCGACGACATGATCGCCGGCGCCCGCATCGAGGTCGCGCCGTACAAGCGCGACCCCGGCGACTTCGTGCTGTGGAAGCCATCGACCGACGATCTCCCGGGTTGGGAGTCGCCTTGGGGCGTCGGCCGGCCGGGCTGGCACATTGAATGCTCGGCGATGGCCGCCGCGCACCTGGGCGAGACGATCGACATTCATGCCGGCGGCGTGGACCTGCAGTTTCCGCACCACGAGAACGAGATCGCGCAGAGCGAATGCGCCCACGGCGGCGCGCCGTTCGCGAAGGTCTGGCTGCACAACGGCATGCTGACCTTTGCCGGCAGCAAGATGTCGAAGTCGGTGGGCAACATCGAGCGCGTGCACGATCTGGTGCGCACGCATGCACCCGAAGCGCTGCGCTATGCCCTGCTCTCGGCCCACTATCGTCAGCCGCTGGACTGGTCGGACGCGCTGATCGAACAGTCGGTGCGCACGCTGGACCGGCTGTACGGGACGCTGCGCGACCTTGCTGATGTCGAGGCCGAGGCGCGGATTCCAGACAGCATCGAGCGCGCGCTCGACGAGGATCTCAATACCCCGGCCGCACTGGCCGAGGTCGCCCGCATCGCCGGTGAGGCGCGCAAGGCCACGGATGCGTCCGCGCGCGCGACGCTCAAGTCGGAATTGCTCGGCGCCGGCCTCGCGCTGGGCCTCCTGCAGCAGCCCCCCGCCGACTGGTTCGCCCGCGGCGCCAGCGACGACGACGACGCGCGTATCCAGACCTTGATCGACGAACGCATCGCCGCCAAGCAGGCCCGCGACTTCGCCCGCGCCGATGCGATCCGCGACCAGCTGGCGGCCGAGCAGATCGTGCTCGAGGACACGCCACAGGGCGTACGCTGGAAGCGCGGCTAAGGCGTCCTGTAGGAGCGTGCTTGCGCGCGATGGGGCATTCCGGCAAGGCGCCATCGCGCGCAAGCGCGCTCCTACGGAAGATAGATAAAAGGCCCGCTTGCGCGGGCCTTTTGATTCATCAGTCCAACGCCGCCTCAGACCTTGCGGAGCACCAGCGTGCCGTTGGTGCCGCCGAAGCCGAACGAGTTCGACATCACGTACTCGACCTGGTGCTCGCGCGCGGTCAGTGGCACGTAGTCGAGGTCGCAGCCCTCGCCTGGCGTGTGCAGGTTGATCGTCGGCGGAATGATGCCGGTGTGCAGCGCCATCGCCGAGAACACCGCCTCGATGCCGCCGGCCGCGCCCAGCAGATGACCGGTCATCGACTTGGTCGAGCTGACCATCACCTTCGACGCATGCGCGCCGAGCACGCCCTTGATGCCCATCGTCTCGGCGACATCGCCGGCCGGCGTCGAGGTGCCGTGCGCGTTGATGTAGCCGATCTGCGACGGATCGATCCCGGCATCATTGATCGCGGCGCGCATGCAACGCCCACCGCCCTCACCGTTCTCGCTGGGCGAGGTCATGTGGAACGCGTCGCCGCTCATGCCGAAACCCGCCACCTCGGCGTAGATGCGCGCGCCGCGTGCCTTGGCACGCTCGTATTCCTCGAGCACCAGCACGCCCGCGCCATCGCCCATGACGAAACCGTCGCGCTCCACGTCCCACGGACGCGAGGCGCCGGTCGGATCATCGTTGCGGGTCGACATCGCCTTCATCGAGCAGAAGCCGCCGACCGAAGTCGGCGTGGTCGCGAACTCGGCGCCGCCGGCGATCATCACGTCGGCATCGCCGTACTGGATCATGCGCATCGCCAGGCCGATGTTGTGCGTGCCCGTGGTGCAGGCGGTGACGGCCGCGATGTTCGGGCCCTTGGCGCCGGTCATGATCGAGACCTGGCCCGAGATCATGTTGATGATCGTGCTGGGCACGTAGAACGGCGAGATCTTGCGCGGGCCGCCCTCGGCGTACTTGATCGCGGTCTCTTCGATGCCCTTGAGGCCACCGATGCCCGCGCCGATCGCCACGCCGATACGCTCGGCATCGGATTCGCGCACGTCGATGCCCGCATCCGCGATCGCCATCAGGCCCCCGGCGACGCCGTAGTGCACGAAGGGGTCCATCTTCTTGACGTCTTTCGGCGCGATCCACTGGGTCGCGTCGAAGCCCTTCACCTCGCCGGCGATACGCGTGGCGAAATTCGTGGCGTCGAAATGGGTGATCGGGCCGATGCCCGACCGGCCGTTGATGATGCCGTCCCAGCTCGACGCCAGGTCGTTGCCCAGCGGCGAGAGGATGCCGATGCCCGTGATGACGACGCGGCGCTTGGCCATTGTTCAACTCCTGAGAAGTCGGTGACGGCGCGGTGGGTCGCCGCCAATATGCACGAGGCCGCAACGCGGCCTCGTGCTGGAACCTGTACGCCGGGCCGCATCGCGACTGGCGCAGTCTCACGCCCGTCCGGCTCAGCCGGAGGCGCGGACGCGGGCATCAGCCCTTGGCGTGCGTCTTGACGTAGTCGATCGCCTGCTGCACCGAGGTGATCTTCTCGGCTTCTTCGTCCGGAATCTCGCACTCGAACTCTTCTTCCAGCGCCATCACCAGCTCGACGGTGTCGAGGGAATCGGCACCGAGGTCGTCGACGAAAGAAGCGCTGTTGCTGACTTCTTCTTCCTTGACGCCCAGCTGCTCGATGACAATCTTCTTGACGCGCTCTTCGATGTTGCTCATGGGTAGTCTGCTCCGGGGAGGCGATTTTCGGTGGATAGTGTAAGGGAAAGCCGGGCGATGGGCGCACCACCATCAATGCCCTTGCCATTCAACGGCTTGCCCTCGGAATTGAAGCGTGAAAGCAGCCCTGTCAGGGCATGTACATGCCGCCGTTGACGTGCAGGGTTTCACCGGTGATGTAGGCCGCCGAGGGACCAGCGAGGAAGGCCACGGCCTGGGCGATGTCGTTCGGCTCGCCGAGGCGGCCGAGCGCGATCCGCTCGGTCAACGCGGCTTTCGATTCCTCCGGCAGGTCACGGGTCATGTCGGTGGCGATGAAGCCGGGCGCGACCACGTTGACGGTGACGCCGCGCGAACCGATCTCCTTCGCCAGCGATTTGCTGAAAGCGATGATGCCGGCCTTGGCGGCAGCGTAATTCGCCTGGCCCGCATTGCCGGTCACGCCGATCACCGACGCAATGTTGATGATGCGGCCCTTCCGCGCCTTCATCATCCCGCGCATCACTGCCTTGGAGCTGCGGTAGACGCTGGTCAGATTGGTGTCGAGGATGGCCTGCCAGTCCTCGTCCTTCATGCGCATCAGCAGGTTGTCGCGTGTGATGCCGGCATTGTTGACGAGGATCGAGATTGCGCCGAACTCGGATGCGATCGAGTCGACCAGCGCCTCGATCGTGCCGGGCTGCGAGACGTCCAGCACGCGGCCGTGGCCACCGTGCGCGGATAGGCGTTCGCCGATCGCGGTCGCGCCGGCTTCGCTGGTCGCGGTGCCGATCACGGTCGCGCCCTGCGCGGCCAGCGTGTCGGCGATCGCGGCACCGATGCCGCGGCTTGCGCCGGTGACGAGAACGATCTCGCCGGAAAGAGGTGCGCTCATGAGGACTCCATTAGGGCATGGGTGACATGCGGACATCGACCGACGCAAGGATCTGCCGCACCCACTGCCGCAGTGTGCGCCGATCCGCGTCCCTGCGCCGGGTTCAGACCTTCCAGTCGGCCAGCGTTGCGTCGAAATCGTCCGGCGCGGCGAGCGCGCGGGTCTCGATCGACTTGTCGATGCGCTTGACCAGGCCGGTCAGCACCTTGCCCGGGCCGCACTCGGCGATGCGCACGACGCCGCGCGCCGACAGCGCCTCGATACAGCGCGTCCACTGCACCGGCAGATAGAGCTGGCGCACCAGTGCATCACGGATCGCATCGACGCTTTCGTGGACGGTCGCGTCGACGTTCTGCACCACCGGCAGCGATGGTGCATGCCATGCAACCGTCGCCATCGACTCGGCCAGGCGGTCTGCGGCGTCGCGCATCAACGGGGTATGCGAGGGCACACTGACGACCAGCTTCACGACCTTGCGAACACCACGCTCGCCGAGCAGCGCGATCGCGCGGTCGACTGCGGCGGCATGTCCACCGATCACGATCTGGCCGGGCGAATTGAAGTTGGCCGGCACGACGACGTTCGCGTCCTCGGACGCGTCGCGGCAGATCTCGGCGACCAGCGCATCCTCGGCACCGATGACCGCAGCCATCGCACCCACGCCTGCAGGCGCGGCGTCCTGCATCAACTGTCCACGCAGACGCACCAGCTTCGCGCCGTCACCGAGCGACAGCGCGCCGGCCGCGACCAGCGCGGTGTACTCGCCCAGACTGTGGCCCGCGAGTGCAGCCGGCGCAGCACCGCCCTGCTGCTGCCAAGCGCGCCATACGGCGACACCTGCTGCGAGCAGCACAGGCTGGGTGAATTCGGTCTGGTTGAGCTGGGCCTCCGGGCCCTGCTGCGACAGCGCCCACAGATCGACGCCCGCGCCTTCGGAGGCTTCAGCGAATGCATCGGCGATCACCGGGTGGCGCTCGGCGAGTTCGCCGAGCATGCCCAGCGACTGCGACCCCTGGCCCGGGAAGACGATTGCGAGTTGCGATGTGGTCACGCGTACTTCCAGCCTGAAAACTGGTGGCGATGATAAGTGCGAAGCGGCGACATTGTCTGTACCCGGGCGTATGCCGCGGCTGTCGCGATCCTTCGTGGAAGCGCGTTAGAACAGCATCCGCAGCAGTTCGATCTCGCCATCTTCGATCCAATCCCACAGCACGGCGACGACGAGCAGCATCGGCACCAGCGTTGCTGCGCGCACGACCAGAATCGAGTGGGCGACATGACGTGCGGAGCGGCCGAGCCAGCTGATGCGCTGCGCGAAGCCTTTCAGGCGCCCGACGCGACCCGCATGCGCGGCAACTTCCGGTTCCCGCTGCATCGCGCCGGAGAGCATGTCGACAAGCGCATCGGTGCGGCCGTCGTAGTACTTCGCCATGCCGAACGCGAACATCAGCCAGTCGCGCGCCTGGGCCTGTGGCAGCGACATCACTTCGAGCGGATCTTCCTCGAAGTCGATGAAACCCACGCGACCACGTTCGTCGAGGGTGATGTTGCGCGGCAGCGGCTGACCGAAATAGGCGCCGCGCGCATGCGCATCGGCGATCGCGTCGATCACCGCCGTTGTCATCGCATCGATACGGGTAACGTCGCCGCCTGCGGCGCGCAACTGTGCTGCGAACGTGTCGCCGAGGTTGCTCAGCAGCAGCGTGGATGCGCCCTCGCCGAGCACCTGGGGCACATGCACGCCCTGGGCATCGAGTTCCGCAAGCCGGCGCGCTTCGATCTGCTTGGCTTCCCCGCCACCGGGATGCGGCGGCGGGCGCAATGCCTCGATATCAAGCCCTCGCGCGATCGCATCGAGAATGCCGAGACCGAATTTGCGGCTGTCGCCGTCGGCGTACGCCTTGAGCCAGGCATCGTGCCCGGCTACGACGATGGATTCGACGCCCATGCGGGGTCTCCGTGTCGTGCGGACCCGACGTCCGCGGAGTGGAATCGACTGCGGGGCCTGCCGGCCCTGCATGCCGGATTCAGTAGCGCAGCAGCGCCGAACCCCAGGTGAAGCCGCCGCCGAAGGCCTCGAGCAGCAGCAACTGGCCGCGCTGGACGCGACCCGAGCGCACGGCTTCGTCGAGTGCCAGTGGCACTGATCCGGACGAGGTGTTGCCGTGCTTGTCGACCGTCACCACCACGCGATCCATCGGCATGTCCAGGCGCTTGGCCGTGGCTTCGATGATGCGCAGGTTGGCCTGATGCGGAATCAGCCAGTCGATGTCGTGGCGATCGAGACCATTCGCCAGCAGCGTTTCCTCGACCACCGAATCCAGCGCCTTGACCGCGTACTTGAAGACGTCGCTGCCGGCCATCTGGATCCGCACGCCGGCGTTGGGCTGGTCGTCACGGAAGCCCGCGGATACACCGACCGGATTCCACAGCAGTTCCTTCTTCGCACCGTCGGCGTGCAGATGGGTGCTGAGGATGCCGGTTTCGGTATCGGCCTTGAGCACGACCGCGCCGGCGCCATCGCCGAACAGCACGGCTGTGGTGCGTTCGCTCCAGTCGACCATGCGCGTCAGCGTTTCGGCGCCGACCACCAGCACGGTCTTCGCATCGCCCGACTTGATGAACTTGTCGGCGATCGACAACGCGTAGAGAAACCCGGAGCACGCGGCGTTGACGTCGAATGCGCCGCAACCGTTGGCGCCCAGCCGTGCCTGCAGCAGGCAGGCGGTGGACGGAAAGATGATGTCCGGCGTCGTCGTGCCGACGATGACCAGGTCGAGCTCGGACGCCGACACGCCTGCCGCTTCCATTGCGCGCGTGGCGGCATGAAAGGCCAGATCGCTGGTGGTCTCGCCCTCGGCGGCGATGTGTCGCTCGCGGATACCGGTGCGGCTCGCGATCCATTCGTCGCTGGTGTCGACGAACTGGGCGAGGTCGTCGTTGGTCAGCACTTTCTCGGGCAGGTAACTGCCGCTGCCGGCAATGCGGGAATAGATGCGTTCGCTGGTCATCTGCGGAGCGGCCCTCGCGCAAGGCGCGTGATCTTAGAAGCGGCATCCCTGCCGACGGCAGACGCAGCCGCCCGTCAGGGACGGAGGCTGCGCCCGGTGCATCGTGCGCCCGCCAACGATGTGGCGGACAGCGAGGATCAGTCTTCCTCGACGACGCGCGTCTTCGGCTGGATCACCTGCTTGCCACGGTAATAACCGTCGGCGGTGATGTGATGACGGATATGGGTCTCACCCGTCGTCTGGTCGGTCGACAGCAGCTTGGCGCTGAGCTTGTCGTGCGCGCGACGCATGCCACGACGGGACGGGGTGACGCGGGATTTCTGCACAGCCATGGGAATTGCTCCAACAGGTTCTAGTTGTTTCGATCTTTCTTCAAACCCGCCAACGCCGAAAACGGGTTGACGCGTGTCTCTTCTTCGCTCGACACCGGCCAGTCGCGATCGATCGCTTCGGAGCCAGGTGCGACCGGAATCGCGGGTATCGCCAAAATCAATTCGTCCTCGACCAGCGCGGCCGGCGACAGCGCACCGTCGCCTTCCAACAGCAGCGCCTCGTAATCTGGCAGCAGGCCGGCCTCGTCCGCTTCATCGCGGATCAGGCCCAACCGCTGCTCGACATCGAGCGGCCACACGAAGCGCTTGAGCGTCCGCTGACACACCAGCGGCAACCCGGCCTGGATGCGCAGCAGTGCAACCGGTTGCTGCAGCGCATCGCGACCGAACTCGATCGAGCAGATCACGTCGTCGCCGTCGGCATCCGCCAGAAGGTCTCGCAGGCGCGTCAACGACGCCAACGGCAGACGCCCGTCGAGGCGTGCGCTGCCTGCGACCATGCGCCAAGCATCAACCAACTCGGGCATTTGCGCGGACATAGCCGCCGAATGTTAAAGATGCGCCCCCGACCTGTCAAACCTTCTCGTGCCCTCCGCAGCGGCCGGCAAGTGGATTTGCTCGCACCACCGCCTGCCGGGCAGACTGACCCACCGCCCTACCGGACGACCCGCATGCAGCCGATCCCCAGCCTGCTGCTGGCTATTTTCATTGCGGCGGCCATTGTACTGGCGTGGCGTCATCGCGCCCGGCGCCGGCACCGCGCCTATGCGCGCGTGCTCGATGCGGCCGACACCTTCGAAGCGCGGCTGCGGATCGCAAGGACACAGATCGGCAGCAGCAGCGGCGACCCGGTCCGCGATGCGCTGCAGGAGATGCTGCGGCAGCGGTTATGGCTGCAGCAGCACGGATCGAGCGCGGATGTCGCCGCACTGGACGCGATGCGCGAATCGATCGAACAGGCGCAGGCTCGCATCGACCGGCAGCTCGCCCAGCTGGCCCTGGTCCGCGCCGGAGACGGTGCGTGAACCCGTCGCTGGTCCTGGGCTCGACATCACCCTACCGCCGCGCACTGCTGGATCGCCTGCGGTTGCCGTTCACCTGCGAACGGCCCGAGGTCGACGAAACACCCCGCGACGGCGAAGCACCCGACGCCCTCGCGTCCCGGCTGGCCCAGGCCAAAGCGGACCAAGTCGCCGCGCGGATGGCAGGCGCATGGGTGATCGGTTCCGACCAGATCGCTGCGCTCGAAGGCCGCCCACTCGGCAAGCCCGGCGGTCGCGACGCGGCGATCGCGCAGTTGACCGCAATGTCCGGTCGCAGCGTGGTATTCCACACCGCCCTGGCGCTGGCGCGGGCCGGAGCGGTCACGTTGCAGGCGCAGGACCGCACCGAAGTGGTGTTCCGTGCATTGAAGACGGATGAGATCACGCGCTACGTCGATGCCGAGCAACCGTTCGACTGCGCGGGCAGCTTCAAGTGCGAGGGGCAGGGTATTGCGCTGTTCGACGCGATCCGCAGCGAAGACCCGACCGCACTTGTCGGATTGCCGCTGATCGCGACTGCGCGGCTGCTGCGGGCAGCAGGCTACGTCATGCCCTGAAGCAACTGCGCAGCGCGCCGCCTCTCAGCGGGCCGGCGCGACTTCGATCGGCTTTTCGGCCCACTGCTCGATCGAGCCGTCATTGCCTTTGATCTCGAGTCCGAGCCAATGGCGGCCGGGCGCGAGCGCCGTGGGATCGACCGTTGCGGTGAATCCGATGTTCTGCCCCGCGGGGTCGCGTGAATCGCCGGCCAGGAACTGCTCGACGATCCAGGAATTCGCCGCGCCGTACTGCGCCTGGGCGACCGGCGCACTATTGAGCGTGACTGCGATGGACGCGATGCCGCTGCCATCCTTGACCGCCCAACCCCGCACCTCGAACGGCGCATCGACCCGCGCACCCGCCAGTGGCTGGTCGACGTAGGCAAGCGCGGGCGTGACGCAGTCACCGTCGGCGGGCTGCGGATCGGCATCGAGCCGGGACAGGATGAAACGCTGCGCGCCCCGATCCGCGTTGACGACTCGCGACACCGGCAACGCGCCCATACGTGCACAGATCGTCTGATAGCGCTGTAGCAATGCGCTGAACTTCACGTCGTTGGCGCCGGTGACCAGCAGCACCGGGCGTCCGGCCAGTTCTGCGCGATCGTTGAGTTGCAGATGCCAGAGCTGCAGCTGCGGCGCACGGCCGTGATGGCGGTTGAGCGGATGGTCGAGGACGCGGATACGTGGATCGCCCAGCGCGAAGCCGAGCTCGGCGCCGATCTTGAAGTTGTCGGCGACGAGAACGGTATCGGCCGGCATGGCCGCAAGCTCTTCGCGCACCGCATCTGCCAGTGTGTCCCAACCGGCGAAATTCGACGGATACCACTTGAGACCCGCGCTGCGCTCGCGCACCTCGGGTGTCGACACCGCTGCGTAGTAACCGACCACACCAACGAAGCCGAGCGCCAGCGTCGCCCACGTCGCGATCCGCAACCAGCGCGGCCACGCCATCAGCACGAAACCCACCAGAGGCAGCAGGGCGAGATAGCCCGGCAGCGGCCAGTGGAAACTCGCGCGCTCGGTATCGGCGACGAAGCCGAGCGCGAAGAAACCGAGCACCATCAGGCCGCCGGAGATCGCAAGGAACCGCGCCGCATCGTCCGGCGCCCGGCGCAGACGCCAGGCCGCGATCAGCAGCGCGGCGAACAGCAGCGGCGTCACCATCACCGCCTGGATCACGATGAACTGCCAGCCGTCGGCGTGCAGCGCCCACGGATGCCGGTCGACCATCTGGAAGCGCAATCCGGCCTCGGCGTTGTCCACATTCCACACCAGCAGTGGGATCCACGCCGCAGCGCCAGTCGCGATCGCGATCCACACGCGCGGGTCGCGCAGAGCCTCGCGCCCCTTGGCGATCGCAAGCAGGGCGACGATGCCGACACCGATCACCGCGATGAAACGGTAGTGGCTCAGTGCGCCGAGCGACAGGCCCAGCGCGAGCAACAACGCGCCGCCATGGGTCACACCGCGCAGCAGACGCACGCCAGCGTCCAGGCACAGCACGGTCGCCAGCGCCAGCATCGCGTCGGGCAGTGCCATCACGCCGAGCGAGCCGAGCAAGGGCAACAGCAGTGCGGCGCAGCCCGAGAGCCACGCAGTCTGCGGATCGAACTCGCGCGCGGTCAGGCGCACGACCAGCCAGGGCACCAGCGCCGAGATCACAATGAACGGCAGACGCACCGCCAGCAGACCATCGCCGAAGACTTCCGTGCCGATGCGGATCAGCCACGCGGTCAGGCCCGGCAGGTCGGAATAGGCGAACGCGGGATGCTGGCCTTCGAGCCAGTAGAACGCCTCGTCGACGAACAGCGGCAGCCGCGCGGCGATGGCCAGTTTCAGCAGCACGATCGTCGTCCACAACACGACGAACACCGTGCGAATTTCCATCCGCCGCATTGAACTCGACCTCGCTACACTCGGGGGGACCGCCGAAGGAACATCTACATGCCCGACCCGACGACGCCCGCCATGCTAACCGACACCCGGCGTGAGGCCCTGTCGTCATCGCTGGCCCAGGTGAACCGGCTGGTGCTCGGCAAAGAGACGGCGGTGACGATGAGCTTCGTCGCCCTGCTCGCCGACGGCCACATCCTGATCGAGGATCTGCCCGGTCTCGGCAAGACCACATTGGCACACGCGATCGCCGCGACGGTCGGTCTCGATTTCCAGCGCGTGCAGTTCACCTCGGACCTGTTGCCGTCCGATGTCATCGGCGTATCGGTGTACGAAGGCAGCGCGCGCCGTTTCGAATTCCACGGCGGCCCGGTGTTCACCAATGTGCTGCTGGCCGACGAGATCAACCGTGCGCCACCACGCACACAGAGCGCCCTGCTCGAAGCGATGGCCGAGCAGCAGGTCACCGTCGACGGCACCACGCACGCCCTGCCCGATCCCTTCTTCGTCATCGCCACGCAGAACCCGGTCGACCTGTCCGGCACGTATCCCCTGCCCGATTCGCAGCTCGACCGGTTCCTGCTTCGGCTCACGCTCGGCTATCCCGACCGCGATGCCGAACGCGCCCTGCTCTCGGGCAGCGACCGCCGCACGCTGATCGCCGAGACCGTGCCGCGACTCGGCGCCGATGATCTGCTCGCGCTGCGCCAGGCCGTCACCGCGATCCACGCCAGCCCCGCGCTGATCGACTACGTGCAGGCGCTGATGGGCCGCAGCCGCCAGCACCCGGGCGTGCGCGTGGGCCTCTCGCCACGCGCCGGTCTGGCGCTGCTACGCGCGACCCGCGCGTTCGCCCTGCTGCAGGGGCGCGACCACGCACTGCCCGACGATGTGCAGACCCTGTTTCCGTTGATCGCCAGCCATCGGCTGGTCGCCGAGGCCGATGCGTCCAGTGACGGGCTGGCGGCGTCGATCCTGCAGGCCGTGCCGGTCGACTGATGCCCGCGTTCGCCGGCCTGCGCCGTCGTGTCGAAGGCTGGGCGCGTCCGCGTCGGCCGGAAGCGCTGCCGGCGCGCCTCGACCGCAAACGCATCTACATCCTGCCGACGGGATTCGGTGCGTTCGTCACTGCGCTGCTGGCGACGATGGCGATCGGCGCGCTCAACTACAACAACAATCCGGCCCTGCTGCTGTGCCTGCTGCTGGTCGGCGCAGCGCTGGCCAGCCTGCTGTGGACCCAGTTGCAACTCAGTGGGCTCGAAATCCGTGCGGTACATGGCGAACCGGTCGCGGCCGGCACACCGATGCCGCTGCACGTGCATGTCGAAGCGGCGCCCGGGCGCGCGCGTCGTGGCCTGCGTGTGGCACTCGGTGACAGCGCCTCCATCCTGTCGCTGGATGCCACCGGCGGTGAATCGACGGTGGCGCTGCCGACGGTGCGTCGTGGCTGGCTGACGCCCCCGCGACTGCGCATCAGCACCACGCGGCCGCTGGGACTGGCGCGCGCGTGGTCGTGGGTGTGGCCGACTGCGCGCTTTCTCGTTTATCCCGCGCCGGAAGTTACCGGCCCGCCGTTGCCGCAGGGCGGTGGCGACGAGGCGCAAGCGCGGCTCAATCCCGCGGGTGAGGAACTGCACCACCTGCGCGACTGGCGCCCCGGCGACGCGCCGCGGACGATTGCGTGGAAGGCGTCGGCCCGCCGCGACGCGCTGATCGTGCGGGAGTTCGAGCGTCCGCAGGGGGACGATCTGACGCTGGACTGGCAGCAGCTCGGCACACTCGACCACGAATCGAAGATCCGCCGGCTGGCGCGCTGGGTCGACGAGGCCGAGCGCCAGGCAGTGCGCTATCGCCTGCAGCTGCCAGGCCAACGGGTGATCGGGCCGGATCGCGGCGCTGCGCATCGCCACGCCTGCCTGCGCGCGCTCGCACTGCTGCCGGACGCCAACTGATGGCGCGCACCTCGCTCACGCTCGACACCGCTGGCCGTCGCTGGGCGCTGATCGCTGCCGCCGTGTGTCTGCTGCCATTGCTGCTGCAGCTGCCGATGCCGCTGCCGGTGGTCATCGCGGTCGCAGGCGCGATCCCCGCTGCAATGGCCGCACGGGGCGCGGCCCCCGGCTGGCTGCGGACCGTCCTCGCCCTCGCCGTCTTCGGCCTCGTGCTCGCGCAGGGCGGGATGAACTTCGGTCGCGACACCGGCTGCGCGCTGCTCGCCGGCATGCTCGCGATCAAGCCGTCCGAACTGCGGACTGTGCGCGATGCGCGCAGCCTGCTCGGCTTCGCTTTGTTCGCACCGTTCGCGACCTTCCTGCTCGATCAGGGCCCGCTCTCGCTCGTGCTCGGCCTGTGCGGCGCGGTGCTGGTGCTGGCGGCGCTCGCACGGTTGTCGGAACAGGAATCGGGATTGCCCGCGGCCGGTGTGCACCATGCCACGCGCATCGCCATCGTTGCGCGGCTGGTCGTCATCGGCCTGCCGCTCGCGCTGGCCGCGTTCTGGCTGTTCCCGCGCCTGGCAACACCGCTGTGGGGCATTCCGGAACTCTCCGCCGCGCGGCCTGGCCTGTCGGATGAGATGTCGCCAGGCGACTGGATCGACCTCATTGCCGACGATACGCCGGCCATGCGCGTGACCTTTCGCGGCGCCGAGCCCACGACACGCGAGATGTACTGGCGCGGCCCGACGCTGAGCGACTACGACGGCCGCACCTGGACGGCGTCGCCATGGCTGCGCAGCCTGCCGCCGGCAACGGTCGAGCACGGCGCACCGACCTGGGACTACGAGATCGCGCTGGAGCCGACCGAGCGCAACCTTCTGGTCGCGCTGGAGATGCCGCTGGAATTTCCCGACGGCATGCGCGCGGCGCACGAATACACGCTGACCAGCGAACGCCGGCTCGACCGGGTGACCCGCTGGCAACTGCGCTCGGCGCCGCCGACCCGTTTCGAAGCCGACCTGCCCGATTCCCTGCGCCGACTCGCTTTGCAACTGCCCGCCGACTTCAATCCGCGCACACGCGCATTGGCGCAGCAGTGGCGCGCCGAAACCACGGACGACGGCGCACTCGTCGAACGTGCGCTGGCCTGGATCCGCAGCGACTTCGCCTACACCCTCACCACGCCGCTGCCCGGCCGGCACGCGGTCGACGAGTTCCTGTTCGACTATCGCGCCGGCTTCTGCGAACACTTCAGCTCTGCGTTCGCGGTGCTGATGCGGGAAGCCGGCATCCCGACACGCGTCGTCACCGGCTACACCGGCGGCACCCGCAATCGTTACGGCAACTACTGGATCGTCCGGCGCATGGATGCCCACGCCTGGAATGAGGTCTGGCTGGAAGGCCGCGGCTGGGTACGCGTTGACCCCACTGCGGCCGTCGCCCCCGAACGCATCTACGACACGCTGGAAGACCGGCTCGGCGCCGGCGGCGGCGCCAATGCCTTGCTGCCGATGGCGGATCTCGGCGACTGGGCGCGGCGTGCGTGGAACGACTTCGTGCTCGGCTTCGACGCCGCGCGCCAGCAGCGCATGCTCCAGCGCATCGGCTTCGAGAACATCAATGCCGGCGGCCTCGCCGCGCTGTTCTCGCTGTGCGCGGCGCTCGCGATGGGCTGGATGCTGTGGCTGGTCGCGCGCACGGAGCGTGAGCGCGATCCGCTGCTGCGCGCTTGGCGTCGACTGGGCCGCCGGTACACGCGTCTCGGGCTGGGGCGCGCGCGGCACGAGCCTGCGATCGTCTGGACCGAACGCGTCAAAGCCGCGCGTCCTCGCGAAGAAGCGCTTGTCGCCCTCACCCACCGTTTCGTCGCGGCCCGCTACGCTTCATCGGCGTCCGATGCGACGCTGGTGCGGGCACTGCGTGCGCACCGTCCAGCCCGGGAGACCGATCGATGACCGCCCTTCGCCTGTTGCCTGTGCTCGCCGGCGCACTGTTGCTCGGCGCGTGCGCGTCCCAACCCAAGCCGCTGCAGGGCGGCTACGTCGAAGCGCTGACGCCACACGCTGCCGTGCAGGGCGAGCACACCGGCGCGATGGTGCGCTGGGGCGGGCGTATCGTGCAGGTGGAACCGCGCACCGACGCGACCTGTTTCGAGATGATCGCCACGCGGCTGACCGCGACCGGTCGCCCGTACTGGGCCAGCGACGACACCAACGGCCGCTTCATCGCGTGTCGCGCGGGTTTCTATGATCCGGCGGTGTTCGAGGTCAACCGCGAAGTGACGTTCACCGGGCGCATCGCCGGTTACGATTCGCGGCGGGTCGGCGAATACGACTATCGCTTTCCGCGCGTCGAGGCGGACGTGGTCTATCTGTGGCCGAAGCGCGAGCGTGTCGACGTGATCACACGCCCGGCACCGTGGCCATGGTGGGGGTACTGGTGATCATCGTCCTGTAGGAGCGCGCTTGCGCGCGATAGGTGGTGCAGGGAAGACTATCGCGCGCAAGCGCGCTCCTACAGGGTCACGCCGGCGTTCCGAAGCGCCCGAGCTGCGCACCCGCCAGCAGGTGCAGATGGATCTGGAACACCGTCTGCCCGCCGTGCTCGTTGCAGTTCATGACGATGCGATAGCCGTCGTCGGCGAACCCCTGCTCTTTCGCATAGCGCGCAGCAGCGACCGCAAGGCGACCGATGATCTCGGGCGCGTCTGTCGGCACATCGTTGAGCGTGGCGAAATCCTGTTTCGGCACGAACAGCACGTGCACCGGCGCCTGCGGCGCAATGTCGCGAAACGCAATGACGTGGTCGTCCTCAAAGACGATATCGGCCGGAATCTCGCGCTGGATGATCTTGTGGAAGATGGTCGTCATGGGGACACCGTGATTCGTGATTGGCGATTCGGGATTCGGGATTCGGGATTCGGGATTGGGGATTGGTGAAAGCGTACCGCCGCGTGCGCGATGATCCGCCCTGTCCCACGGCCCTTGACGGACGGATGTCCGGTCATCACCCAACACCGCCCTCAGGCCACTTCGCTGCGACTGCCGAATGCATGCAACAGCGTGCCGCGATCGACATATTCCAGTTCGCCGCCGAGCGGCAGCCCGTGCGCTGGCCGGCTCGGGCGCACGCCATGCTGGCGTGCGATCTGCGCCAGGTAGTGCGACGTCGCCTCGCCTTCGACCGTCGGATTGGTCGCGATGATCAGTTCCTGCACCTCACCTTCGGCCAACCGCGCACCGAGCAGGTCCAGCCCGAGTTCGTGCGGGCCGATGCCGTCGAGCGGACTCAACCGGCCCTGCAGCACGAAGTAGAACCCGCGGAAGCCCGTGGCCTGCTCGATCGCAAGTCGGTCTGCCGGCGTTTCGACCACGCACAGCGTCTGCGCGTCGCGAGCGGCGCTGCTGCAGGTCGGGCAGACCGGTGTTTCGCTGAAGTCGCGGCAGCGCTGGCAATGGCCGATCTTCTCGACCGCCTCGGCCAGTGCCAATGCCAGCCTTGCCCCACCCTCGCGCCCGCGTTCAAGCACGTGATAGGCCATGCGCTGCGCGGATTTCTGCCCCACGCCGGGCAGCACGCGCAGTGCATCAATCAGTTGTTCGAGCAGGGAGGACATTCTGCTGGTGATTCGTAATTGGTCACTGGTGATTCGTAAAAACCGAAAGCGTGCGCGGCCCGCCTGCTCGAATCACGAATCAACGCAACTCAGAACGGCAGCTTCATGCCGGGCGGCAGTGGCATGCCGGCAGCCGCGCCGGCCATCCGGCTCTTCGATTCTTCATCGACCTTGTTCGACGCGTCGTTGAACGCGGCGGCGATCAGGTCTTCGGCCATCTCCGGATCCGACAGCACGCTGGGGTCGATGCGCACCTTGCGGCATTCCTTGTTGCCGGTCAGCGTGATGGCGACCATGCCACCGCCGGCGCTGCCCTCGACTTCGAGACTGGCGAGTTCCTGCTGCACGCGCTGCATGTTTTCCTGCATCTTCTGCGCCTGCTGCATCAACTGGGCAATGTTTCCACGCATCACTGAAATCCTCGTTCTTCAAAAGGGCGTATCGAATCGGGCACCAGTTTGGCGCCCTGTTGCGACATCAGCCGCTGCACGTCCGGATCGGACATGAAGCTGTTTTCGGCATTGGACTGGCGCGCATCGCGCTCACGCGCATTGCGCTCGTGCAGCGTCACGGTTTCGCTGGCGACCGCGGTCTCGAAGCGGATCTGCGGCGCGCCGCCGAGCGGGCCAGCCAAGGCCTCGCAGAGCTGGTGGACCATGATCGGCGCTTTCAGATGTTCGTCAGCTTCGGGCAGCGCGAGCCTGAGCACGGCGCCATCGAGCGCGACGAACGCGGCACTCGCCGCGAGTTCGCGCACCGGGCCACGCAACGGCAACTCGGCAACGAGATCGAGCCATTGGTGCGCATCGAGCGTGCGCAGTGTCGCGGCAGCAACCGGGGGTGGCGCTTCGACCGGCTGCGTATCGGCGACCGGGGCTGTGCGCACCGGCTGGGGCGCCGGACGCGCGGGTGGCGTTTCGACGACCGCACGTGGCGGCGTCGGCGTCTGTTGTACGGGCTGCGGCGGTGCGGCTGTACGCACAGATGCCGACTCGGGCGCCACCTGTGCAGCCAGCGCCGCACGTGCCGCCGCAGGACCGCTCGCGCGATGGCCGCTACCCGCAACCGGCGCCGCAGCGCCGTCCTCGGCAGGGCGGAATGCCAGCATGCGCAGCACAGTCATCTCGAAACCCGCGCGCGGGCTCGGCGCGAGGCCGACATCGCGACGTCCATTGAGCGCCATCTGGTACCAGAGCTGCACCACTTCAGGGCGCACTGCGGATGCGATTGCATCGACATCGACGCCGTCGCTTTCCACCGAGACTTCCGGCACCAGCTGGCTCACCTGGATGCGATGCAGCGCCTCGGACACCGCATCGAGCACGCCGCCCCAATCGGGCGAGAATTCGGCCAGGGTCGCGACCTCGGCGAGCAGCGACGCACCGTCGCCATCGGCCAGTGCGGACAGCAAGGCGCCGACGCGCGTGCGATCCACACTGCCGAGCATCGTCGCCACCGCTGCGTCGCCCAGCGCACCTCCCTCGCCGCCCGCGCCGGTGTAGGCAATCGCCTGGTCGAGCAACGACAGCCCGTCGCGCAGACTGCCGTCGGCAGCCTTCGACAACTGGCGGATGGCACCCGCCTCGACTGCGATGCCCTCGGCTTCGAGGATGCGCGTCATCTGACCCTGGATCTGCTGCTCGTCAAGCCGCTTGAGGTTGAACTGCAGGCAGCGCGACAGCACGGTCACCGGCAACTTCTGCGGATCGGTCGTCGCCAGCAGGAACTTCACGTGCCCCGGCGGCTCTTCCAGCGTCTTGAGCAGCGCGTTGAACGCCGACTTCGACAGCATGTGCACTTCGTCGATCAGGTAGACCTTCACCCGGCCGCGCGAAGGCATGTACTGCGCGTTGTCGATCAACTCGCGCACGTCGTCGACGCCGGTGTTGCTGGCGGCGTCGATCTCGAGCAGATCGATGTAGCGGCCTGCGTCGATCGCCAGGCAGGTCTCGCATTCCCCGCAGGGATCGGACGAGGTGCCGGTCTCGCAGTTCAGGCTCTTGGCGAAGATGCGCGCGATCGTGGTCTTGCCGACCCCGCGGGTGCCAGTGAACAGAAAGGCGTGATGCACGCGGCCGGTTTCCAGCGCATTGGTCAGCGCACGGACCACGTGCTCCTGACCGACGAGCTCGGCGAACCGCTTCGGGCGCCACTTCCGGGCGAGGACGAGATAGGACATCCCCGTATTCTGCCACGCCCCCAACGGTTCCTTGTGACCGCAGGCGCCGCCGGATAGAATGTCCGGCCCGCGGCGTCCAAACGCCGCTGCGAAGCGCCCAGGCGCCTCGCGAAGGGCCAGTTCTGGAGAGGTGTCCGAGCGGTTGAAGGAGCACGCCTGGAAAGTGTGTAAGCGTCTAAACCGCGCTTCGGGGGTTCGAATCCCCCTCTCTCCGCCAGAAACGCAAAACGCCCCCTCGTGGGGCGTTTTGCGTTTCTGGCGGAGAGAGGGGTTGAGAGAACCCCCGCGGGTTCGACGGATTCGCCCGGAGCGAATCCGGACAGCCGAACGGCTGGCCCCGCAGGCGCAGCGCGCCGGAGGGGTGAGGCCCATGGATGGGCCGAGCAATCCGCCCTTTGTTTGCACGGATCGCCCGCTCCGTCCAGACCATGGAGGGGATCAAGATGGATCCCAGCCTTCGCTGGGATGACGGCTTGAGTAATCACGCGCATGGTCGGAGGCACCGCCACGCGCACCTCCGACAACACGTTCACGCATCAAAGCGTATCGCTGCACGACTCAAGGGCCCGCCCCCCAATCCTCATCCGGCGCCCGCCCGCATCGCATCCCACCCGGAGATCCGCCATGCTGACCCGCCGCCTCGTCGCGCCGCTCCTCATGTCCATCGCATTGCCGCTGTCCACATTCGCCATGACCCAGACCCCAACTTCCACGCCGCAGGACACGCCTGCCACCGCCGCAACTGCGGCAGCCGCGCCTGTCGAAGGCAGCTGGCGGCTGGTGTCATACGAGGTCGAGGTCAAGGAAGGCGGCGAGACCTTCCCACCAATGGGCGACCACCCCGCCGGCTACGTGATGTTCGCGCCCGAAGGCCGCGTGTGGTTCGTGCTCACCGGCGAAGGCCGCGAGCCGGGTGAGAGTGCGCAGGAAAAGGCGCGCCTGCTTGAGACCGTGATCGCCTATACCGGCCGTTACCGGATCGAGGGCGATACCTGGATTACCGCGGTCGACGTGGCCTGGAACCCGGCGTGGGTCGGCACAGAGCAGCGCCGCCAGTTCAAGCTCGAAGGCGATCGCCTGCAGGTGTTGACGCCGTGGCGGGTCATGCCGAACTGGGCCGACAAGGGCGAGACGCGCAGCATCATCACCTTCGAACGCGCACGCGAGACGCGTTGAGCATTGAGACGACGGATCGGCGCGGAAGTCGATCCGCCGCAGCGCATGCAGTGCGCCGCGCCAAGCAACTCGTTGGAAGACGCCGGAAAAGGTGATGACCCCGCCGACTGACCTCGGCGCCCGCATCGACCGATACCGTTGCTGCCTTCCGGCCCTGGCGGGATTTTCGATCTAGCGTCGCGAGGGGCCGACGGGGCCACCATGGAGACACGCACCGGGCCTTGCCCGACCCCGCCATAAAGACGGGACGCGGAGTCTAGCAGGCCCGCGGCGACTCGCCTATCCGCCGCAGCACATCACGGCGCACCGATGCGCTCGACCTCGGGCGCGCCGGCCTGCTGGCTGAATCGGAACGCGTAGGAGAGGCGCACGGCGGTCGGGGTTTCGAAGGCATCGTCGGCCTGGCAGGCGTCCGTGCCATCGAAGCTTTCGGGCGCCACGCACAGCAGTGCGGGCGCATAGGTCCATTGGCGCACGGCGGCGATCGCTGCGTCGATGAACCCCGCGACTTCGATCCCCGCAGGCGCTTCGCACGTCGCATCCGTCCGCGCCGCGGCCGCGGCCGCGGACACCGTGCCCGTCGCGTCGATGGCGGCATCGATGCACACCACGACCGGCGCCAGACGCAGCGCCAGCTGGTCCGCCGGATAGACCGGCATTGCGGCCGGCGTGTGGAGATTGGGGTGGATGAAACGACGGTTGCGCTGCATCGCCATGCGCCGCGTGTCCGCGGCCGGCTCGATCAACGATGCACCGACCGCGCCCTGCGGTGGCGGCTCGGGCGGTCGGACCGGTGCGATCGGCGGCGCCGAGGCGCAGCCGACCAGACCCGCGATGCAGACGAGCCACCCGACGCGGCGGATCAAGGCACCGCCTCGCCCGGCACCAGGGCAAGCGCATCGGGCTCGCCCGGCACCAGGGCAAGCGCATCGGGCTCGCGCCCGGTCTTCCAGTATTCGAGAACGTTCCAGTGGTGCGTATCGATCACTGCAATCCGGTCCGCGCCGCTGATCGCGACATAGGCGCGCGGTGCGTCCGGATCGACGATCGCGCCGATCGGCAGCGGCCCATTGCCGAGCAGCGTTGTCTGCAACGCGGCATCTGCCGGCGCCAGTGCGACCGATGCCACCACACCGCGCGATGCGGCGTCGAACACCGACAGCGTGGCTGCGCTCGCATTGGTGACCAGCGCATGCTGGCCGTCGGGCGTGAACACGACACGGATCGGGAAACCCGCACTCGGCAGCGTCGCGACGATGCCGAGCGAATCGGGGTCGTGCACAGTCACGGTGTCGTCGGCGCGATTGGTCACCCAGACGCCGCCATCAGGCGCGATCGCGATACCTTCCGCGCCAGCGCCTGCCGGCCGCTCCGCGGTTGCGCGCATCGTCGTCAGGTCCACGCGCACAACGGTGCCTGCACGGATCTTGCTGACGTACGCGAACGCGCCGTCCTTCGACACCGCGACCATGTGCCCGACACCTTCGCCCACGTTCGCAACGCCCGTCACTGCGCCGCGCGCGATATCGACGCGCAGCAGGGAACCGCTGGCCTCGGTGGTGACCAGTGCGTCGCCATTGGCGAGCAACGCCAAGCCGTGCGGGCGCCCATGTATGCCCAGATCGATGGCGCGCGTGTCGCCATCGACGAGGTCGATCACGGTCAGCGCGTGATGCGCATCCTGGTGGCCGTAGGTGGTGACCACGGCGGAGCGACCATCATGCGAAACGGCGATTTCGTGCGGCGCCGGACCGGTCGCGTATTCCGCAAGACGCGCGCCGGATGCGCGGTCGAGCGCCCAGACCGTGTCGGCCGCCTTGTTGCCGACCAGCAGTCGCGGCGCTGCGTACGCGCCGGACGTGATCGCCAGCAACACCACAGCCAGCATCAGCCGCCTCATGCATCACCTCCGCGTGGCGACTCCGGGTGCAGCCAGCCGGCATCGCCGTCGACATAGCGCTCGTGCTTCCAGATCGGTACGCGATCCTTGATCTCGTCGATGATGTAGCGGCAGGCGTCGAAGGCCGCGCCGCGATGCGCGGCGGTCACGCCGACCCACACGGCCATGTCGCCGATCGCCAGATCGCCGATGCGATGCACGCACAGCGCCGCGCACAGGTCGAACCGCTCGCGCGCCTCGGCGACGACCTTCGCGCCCTCCGCTTCGGCCAGCGCAACATAGGATTCGTAACGCAGACCGCGCACGGGGCGCCCGTCGTTGTGATCACGCACCCAGCCCTCGAAGCTCGCAAATGCCCCTGCACGGTCGTGCTGCACGCGGCGACGCAGTGGCGCCAGATCGACCGGCGCATCGGCCAGCCAGAAGTCGCGATCGTTCATTTCAGCCTCCGCTGACCGGTGGAATGAAGGCAATCTCGCTGCCGGGCAGCAGTGCATCGTCCCAGCGCGCGAATGCGCCATCGACAGCGACGCGCAGGCGATCGACCGGCAACACGAAGCCGTGCCGCGCGCGCAATTCCACGTACAGCGCGCGCAGATCGGGCGCATCGGTGGTCCAGGTTTCCTCGCCCTGTCCCGCGGCATCGCGGAGGCTGGCGAAATACAGCACGCGCACCGCGCTCATCGCGCACCGCCCGCGATCGAGCCGACATCGCGCTTTCCGCCGCGCTTGCCGACGAGCTTCGCCGGGCCCAGCACGATCGCGTGCGACAGCGCCTTGCACATGTCGTAGACGGTCAACGCCGCGATGGTCGCGCCGGTCAGCGCTTCCATCTCCACGCCGGTGCGGTGCGTGGTCTTCACCGTGCATTCGATGCGTAGCTCGCGTTCGCCGTGCCAGTCGATCGCGATGGCGATGCCGTCGATCGGCAGCGGATGGCAGAACGGAATCAGTTCGTGCGTGCGCTTGACCGCCATCGTGCCGGAGATGATCGCGGTGTCGACGATGCCGCCCTTGGCGCTCTTCAAACCATTGGCGTGCAACTGCGCGGCGACATCCGCGGGAAAGCGTACGCGGCATTCCGCGCTGGCGACGCGCGCGGTGGTCGGCTTCGCGGAGACGTCGACCATGGTCGGTCGGCCAGCGGCGTCGATATGGGTCAGCGCTGCGGGCGCCTTGGGTTGTGTGCGGGCCATGCGCCTGCGTCGTGACTGCGGAACCTCAGATGGTACCGGCCCCGGTGTCAGGCGTCCCTTGATGGAAGACCATGCGCCAGCAACCGTCCGCCTCGCACCGCCACCATGAACTGCGCAGCGAGCGGCGCACGTCGCCATCGGCATCGCGACGCACGGTGTACAGGACGCGCGCGACATAGGCACCGACGCGCTGCACGCGCATCGGCAGCGCCTCGTAGGCGACACCGGATTCGTCCGGCAATTGCGCCAGAACTTCAGCCTTGCCGAAGACCGCGCCCGACGCACCGATCTCCAGGAAGTCCTCGGCAATCAGACTGTCGAGACGCGCACGGTCGGCGCGGACCGCCGGATCGAGCAGTGCACGCTCCAGCACTTCGAGATGCGTCAGCAGAGCATCCGCGTCCACGGCTCAGCCGCCGACCAGAAACATCTCGACATGCTTGCGCGGCGCGCGCACGCTGCCGCGCAGTTCGCTGTAGCGATCGGCGCGGCGCGACCACAGGTCAGCCAGCCGCGCCGAAAACGCGGCCTCGCCTTCGCCGATCCAGCTGCGCATCGGCTGGCCGCTGCCGGAGAACAGACAGGTGTAGAGGCTGCCGTCGGCGGAAACACGGGCACGCTGGCAGTCGCCGCAGAACGGCGCGGTGACCGAGCTGATGAAGCCGATCTCGCCGGCCCCATCGATGAAGGCGTGACGCTCGGCCACTTCGCCGCGGTAGTTCGCATCCAGCGCGCGCAGCGGCCAGCGGGCGTCGATACGCGCATGCAGTTCGCGCGACGGCACGACGCGCGCGCGGTCCCAGCCGTTGCAGGTGCCGACGTCCATGTATTCGATGAAACGCAGCACATGCCCGCTGCCACGGAAATGCGCGGCCATGCGCTCGACCTCGTGGTCGTTGACGCCGCGCTGCACGACGCAGTTGAACTTGATTGCCGGGAACCCCGCGCGCTCCGCCGCGGCGATGCCGGCGAGGACATCGTCGATTTCGCCGCGTCCGCCCGACAGGCTGCGGAACAGAGCCGGATCGAGTGCGTCGAGACTGATCGTCAGCCGCTGCAGACCTGCGTCGCGCAGAGCCTGCGCGTGGCGCGCCAGAAGCGATGCGTTCGTGGTCATCGCCAGGTCGGTAATGCCCGGCACCTTCGCCAGCCGTTCGACCAGCGCTGGCAGTCCCTTGCGCAGCAGCGGCTCGCCGCCGGTCAGGCGCAGCTTGTGCATGCCCAGCCGCGCGAAGCCGCGCACCAGGGTCTCGATCTCGTCGAAGGACAGGCGCCCGGCCTGATCGAAGCCGTAGTCGTCGGGCACGCGATCGGCCGGCATGCAATAGCCACAGCGGAAATTGCAGGCCTCAATGACCGACAGACGCAGGTCGTGCAGCGGGCGTCCCAGCCGGTCGAGCGGCGCCTGGGGCGGATGTGGCAGGGCGCTCATGGGGCGAAAGCCTGGCCCATCGCGGGTGGACGCAATGCGAAACGCGCGCCTGGCCGCGCGATGCGCTGGCCGCGCGCTTCCAGCGCGGCGCCGTCGGCTTCAGAGGCATAGTGATAGAGCACGCAGCGCGCGAGCAGGTCTCGCGGATACTCCCGCTCCAGATCGTCAATGCCGCTGTGCGAGGGATTGCCGCGCAGACCGCAGTCGTGGGCGACGAGTTCATCCTGATCGGCGAAGCGCGCCAGCATCTCGGGAATCGGCCGCGTATCACCGCTCCACACCAGACTGCCCGGAAGCCGCAGGCCGTAGGCGGTCTCCGGCCAGTGATGACGCACCGGAAACACTTGCAGTCGCACGCCCTCGTGCCAGAACGCATCGCCGACCGGAATCAGCTGGAACGCATCCCAGAAGTTCGCGCCGCCTTCGGCCAGCACGTTTGGATAGTCGCCCACCCGTTTGTGCAACAGCGGCACCACCGGCGCCGGCACATAGATCGGCAGGCGGCCGCGCCGCGCGGGATCGAAGTAGCGGTCGACGAACAGGCGCTCGAAGCCGGCCACATGATCCAGATGCACATGGGTGACGAACAGCGCCCGCGGCGCTTCGCCGTAATGCGCCAGATACGCGGTCAGGCCTTCCGCGCCGCAGTCGATCGTCAGCCACGGCGCGCCATCGCGTTCGATCGTGGCCATCGGCGAGCCGAGCGACACCGCCGACGCGTTGCCCACGCCCTGGAAGCGCAGCGCCCAGTCGACACTGGCCGTCATCAGGTGCCCCGGCTCCACAACGCGTCGTAGGACCGCCGCAGCCGCGCGAAGTCCTGCTCGACGTCCGCTTCCGGCCGCGCGCCGCGCAACTTCAGCAGCGAACGCTTGAGCCGCGCGAGATTCTGCTCGCGCCAGCGGGTTTCGGGAATGCGCAGGCGCCCGCGGTCGAAATCGATCAGCCAGCCCTTGCCGACACCATCGAACAGGATGTTGTGGGCGTTGAGATCGGCATGGTCGAGACCGGCGCGGTGGAAGCGCGCGATCAGGCGCCCGGTCTGCTCCAGCGGCGCATCCACAGGCGCGTCGACCATGTGATCGGCCAGCGAGCGCACGTCCGGCAGCCGCTCCATCAGGATCCAGGCGCGGTAGCCGAACCCGCGCCGCAGATAGCTCGCGGCGATCGGCTGCGGCACCGGCAGATCGCGCCGCAGCAGCTCACGCAGCAGGCGGAATTCCACGAAGCTGCGCACATGCTGCGTACCGCGCCACAGGTGTTGATCGCGATTGAAGCGCCCGACCATGCCGCCGCGCAGGTATTGCCGCAGCACGCAAGGCCCGTGCGACGCATCGATGAACCAAGCGCCGCCGCGGCCGCTGCCGTCGACGCGCTGGGCACGTTCGCCCCAAGCCGCGGGATCGAACCAGCGTGGATCGGCTTGCCGCAGCTGCGTGCCGTCGAACAGAATGGCGCCGTACGCTCCCGCCTGTCCGCTCGCGCGATCGCCCGCCGGTATCGGCGTCAGGCTCTCGGCGGGATCGAATCTGCTCATCGAAGCGAGTCTATCAAGCCTTGACGCCTGCCCTGCCCGGTTCCGACCCCGCGACACGGGTTTCCAGCCCTGCGTTCGTGCCGCGTTCGATCTGTCTGCTGCGCCTGTCCGCGCTCGGCGATGTCACCCATGTGCTGCCGCTGATCCGCACTCTGCGTGCGGCCTGGCCGGATGTCGCGCTGACCTGGGTGATCGGTAAGGGCGAGCACCGCCTGCTCGAGGGTCTGCCGGGCGTGGACTTCGTGGTCTACGACAAGAAGACCGGCATCGCCGGCATGCGCGCGTTGCGCCGTGAACTCAAGGCGCGCCTCGGCGCAGCCGGCCGGTTCGACGTGCTGCTGCAGATGCAGGTGGCCGCGCGCGCGAACCTGCTGTCGGCGTTCATTCCCGCGCGCAAGCGCGTGGGCTTTGATGCGGCGCGCTCGAAGGATCTGCACGGGCTCTTCGTCAATACGCGCATTCCCGACCGTCCCGGCATCCATGTGCTCGACGCGCTCGGCAGCTTCTGCGAACCGCTCGGTTTGCGGCAGGACCGCGTCGAATGGCACGACATGCCGGTGCCGGCGGAGGCCTTCGAATGGGCGCGCGCGCAGTGGCCGGACGACGGCCGTCCGGTGCTGATGATTTCGCCGTGCTCCAGCCACGTGCGCCGAAACTGGTATCCCGACCGCTACGCGGCGCTCGCCGATCACGCCGCCAGTGCCGGCTGGCGGATCGTGCTGTGCGGCGGTCGCAGCGATCTGGAGCGTGAGACGGCCGACGCGATCCTCGCGGCGATGCGCCATGACGCCCTCGATCTGGTCGGCAAGGACACGCTCAAGCAACTGCCGGCCCTGTTGTCGCGCGCGCAACTGCTGGTCACACCGGATTCCGGGCCGATGCATATCGCCAATGCGATGGGCACCAAGGTGCTGGGCCTGCACGCGGCCAGCAACCCGGAACGCAGTGGCCCCTATTCCGACCGCCGCTTCTGCGTGGACCGTTATGACGATGCCGCGCGCAAGTTCCTCGGCAAGCCGGCCGCGGATCTCAAGTGGGGCACGAAGATCGAGTTCGACGACGTGATGGCACTGGTCACGGTTGACGATGCGATCGAAGCCTTCGAACGCCGCCGCGCCGACCTGGAGCGCGACTGATGGACCCGATCGTCGCCGGCCTGCTCGCCACCCTGGTCGGCGCGATCGTCGGCGGCGGGGTCAGTTTCCTGCTCAACCGGCAACTGCACGCGCAGCAGCTCGAGCGTCTGCGCACCGAACACAAGACCGAGTTCGCCGCCGAGGACACCGCCCGGCATTTCCTGTCGCACCGCGGCTACACCGACCGCTCGTTCGAGGTGCTGCGCAAGCACCTGGGCGGCTTCGAGGACGACGAACTGCGGCGCATCCTCGTGCGCGCGGGCGCGGTGCGCACCTATCGCGACGACAGCAGCGAGTGGTGGCGGCTGCTCAGCCGCATGGACGAGTACATCGATCAGAAAGTGCGGCGCGCGGACGTGACGGCTGCCGACTGAGCCTCAAGTCGGGGGCTTGCCGCCCCGGTAGTCGGCGTAGGACTTCTCTTCGACATAGGCCGAGCCCAGCGCCAGATTGATCGCCTTCTTGATCCGCGCGCGCTCGTCGTTCTCGAAATAGACGCTGCGCGCCAGCTGCACGAAATCCTCGCCGAACTCGCCAGCGCGCTCCTTGACCCGCACCGCGTCCTCGATGTCCCACAGGCGCTCGTTGACCGCCTTGAGCTCCGCGCGCAGCCGCACGATGTCGTGGCCCGCGGCCGGATGGGCCATCCACGTCTGCTCGAGCGCGCTCAGCTCGGTCCGTACGTTGGCAAGCTTGACAGGATCGTCCATCCGCTCGGACTTGATCTGCAGGATCGAGAGCTTGTCGAGAAGTTCGCCGAAGGACACGGGGACGGAGATTTCAGACATGGCAGCGCCGTGGAGGTGAACGGGCTTGCCAGTGTAACGCCGCGCTTGTCGCCCACGCAGAGCGCCCGTATCATTGCGCCCCCGGACGCCGCGAGGCACCGGGAACCATCTGGAGAGGTGGCAGAGCGGTTGAATGTACCTGACTCGAAATCAGGCAGGCGTTTATAGCGCCTCGGGGGTTCGAATCCCCCCCTCTCCGCCAGATATTGGCCTAAGTGCCTGAAAAATAAGCCGCCTTTCGGGGCGGCTTATTTCGTTCCCTACTTTGTACCCTCCGGGCGCATCAGAGCGAATGGACGGGTGGGATCTGCTTCCGCATCGCCCGTAGCTTGGCGGCATGCAACCCGCCTATTCCGAATGTCCGCGTCTTCTCAGGCACCTGCAGGCGCAGGAAGAAGTCGGACTTCGTGAGGTAGCGCAGCGATTGTTCCAAGCAGCCCCACTGTTCCGCATCGGACCGGTGGAGCGTGCCCAGCGCGCAGCGGGTGTACCGCTGCTTGTTCCGGTTGCAGTTGTAGTACATCCCCTTCTCCCCAGTGATGTCCCTGGCCCAGACCCGTCCAATGATGTTGCCGATGATGGAGTCCTTGCGCAGGCGGTTGCCGTCGAGCATCACGGCCAGATGGATGTGATAGCCCTTCTCGATGCCCCACTCGAGCTTCCAGATGTAGGCGAGCAGATACTTCGACATCGGCCCGCGGTCTAACCACCGGATCAACTGCGATCGATAGCCCTGCATCTCTGCTAGATCGACAGGCGGCACTACGAGATCGGCACCTTGAGCCCAGATCACGTGCAGCCCGAGATCGATGCGGAGCGCCATGACCCGCGATCGCTCCGCCCGCAGATGTGCACAAAGGTCACGCACCTGCGCGCCGGTTGCCCTCTCGCCCCGCTTCATCGAGTCGAGACGACGCTTCAATACGGTCCCGCTCCCATAGCGGCGCAGTCGTTCGATAGCCTCATCGAATCGCTCGACGGTGTGGAACGGGTGAGCCTCACGCAGGTGCCTGGTCGCGCGCTTGAAGACGATATACAGCGGACTGAACTCGTGATTCGGAAACTGATACTCCAGCTCCTTGAGTGGGATTCTCAGCAAATCGGCGAAACGTCTGCCGAGAGGTGTGTACTCGACCAGCTCGCCGCGGGGGGTGCTGACAACGCGGCTCAACTTCCCCCTCGTGCGAATAGTCTCGTCGACGACGAGAACGATCCGCTTGAGGTCTTCACCGTAGGAAGACGTCGGGGTCAGGAAGCGGTGACCGTCACGGTCTGCCGCTCGCATCGAATGCAAGTTCAGAGGTGTGCTTTTAAAAGGCATAGGTGTCCCCTCGGGCCTCTGCATGAGGCTCGATCTATTGCGGCTATTAACAACGGGTACTCCGCCGCACGTCGCAGCCATAGCGTGGCCGCGAGCAGGGAAATCCTGCACGCACGTGGAGAGTTTGTGGGCCTGGGCCCCGTTATCGTTGCGGAGTCTCTACATCCGCCGATCGCAACTGCATGAGGTGGGCAAGATAGGCCTCGACTTCACGGGCAATAAATCCGACTGAGTTGCCGATCCTGATCGGCCTAGGGAAGTTGGGATCAAATCTTGGGGAGCGTCGGTCTCCCATTTCGTAGGACGTTGTTCGTCCTATAGACAATACCTCTTGAACCTCTTTCCGCCTCATCACCCGCAGGGGATGAGGGATTTCTCCCATCACTCGTTGATCTCCATTGTTGCGGGATGCTCAATCTGCACCGAGTTTTTCCGGCCGTCAAATAGCCGTGTCCTCTTACTGCAGCACTTGGCGCTAAGGTACTGATTCGTCGTCACGCGGAACCATCTTTCAAGCGCTGCGGAACCAAAAAAACGAGCAGGAGAGAGGGCGGGAGCTCTCGCCCCGCCCTCCGGATCAGTCCCTCAGCACACTGAAGAGTGTTCCTCTGCCTACGGCGAGGACGCCCATAGCGAAGGCTAGGGCGAAGGCTGCGAAGTGCTCCAGCGGCGGGCCGCTTCGGTCGATGATCATCGGTACTACTCCAGTTCGAGACGCGCGTGCGCTTGCAGCGCGCGGGAGGCCTGCTGGCGTCCACATGGGTAGTACGTGGGTCAAATTCTTTTGCTCACCCACATGGCAGGCCGTTCGGGGGCGGGCGCAGTTGGTGCGCTCTCACTCGGTCGAGCATTTCCGGCGATGCCGGCCAGAAGGCCTTGCTGTGCGGCAGCTATGCGGGCATTGAGACCTTCGATCGTGCGGTCGATCGCTGCGATTCGCTCCTCCTGCTTGGCTGCATCGGGAAGCGGCGTGCGCTCCGCTCTGGCCTTCGTTTCGTAGGCCTCTCGAAGAAGAGCCTTCAGTCGCTCGAGCTCGGCCACGTCCATCAACATCTCCATGCCAGTTGGAGCGGCGACGCTACCACGCGGAGCGAGCTGGACGGCGTAGGTGATCCCCGACGTAAGGCGGGGGTATTCCGCGATTGCTCCCAAAGAGCGGCGAATCCACGATGAGAGCCACAGCACGTGCGCGCGCCGCGGCCCTACACCTCTCCCCTTAGGATGTCGCCGCTCCGCCGGTTTACGCCCAGCGCACGTTGCTGCTCTACGTTGTCGGAGTTTGCGTGTGATCGTAATTCGCGAGTCGGGCGATGGCCGGTACGAGGTCTATGCGAAAGGCCACCACTGGGAGGCGTTCCCGGGCCCGCTGGGGGCGATCCTGACCGCCCAGGGGCTGGCTGAGCGCATTGCTCCGGAATGCGGCGGCGACGTGCTGATCGAAACCCCTTGGGGCAGCAAGCTGATACGCACGTCCTGCAGCAGCCCCGTTGTGACGGAGCCGACCGAGGCCCCGGCGGCCTGAGCACGCTCCTCTATCGCATGCGTGAGCGGTAGCTGTTCACCATCTCGTCGGTGATGTCCGAGGGAAAGCACAGCGGCGCATTGCCCCCGGGGCGGCTGTATGAACTCCGTCCACCGCACCGGCTTCCGTTGCTGGCGGCGTGGTACGGACATGGGCAATTGCCAGGCGTCCTGCTAATTGACTCTTCGATCATCGCTTGCTTGACCTGCGCATCGGTCGGCCGCGGAGCGTCCGCCGAAGCCGCGCAGCTAATCGCAAGCAGCACACCTAGCGTGCCAGCCCTGAGAATATTCATTCGACTCCCCCTGTTGGAGGTCGAAGCTTGGTGAGGGGGTCGCCCTACGGATGTAGGAAGAACCTTATATCCGGATAGGGGAAAACCGCTGACCTCGCGGGCTAGGTCTGCGCCATTACGCCCTCAGCTCACCAGACCGGTCCCTTCCAGTGGTCACGATCACTCGTCCGCTTGCATTGAAACGATCACGCCGCCTCCCGGTACTCGTAGAAGGGATGCCGCTTGTCGTCGAAGATCGCGTAGAGAGCGGCGAGGTTCGCGGGGTCCGGACTGAGCCACGCGTCGACGTGTTCGGGTTTGATGTTGATGATCGTCCGGTCGTGGCCGGCGGCGGCCACCTCGGGTTCTGGATCGTCGGTGATGGCAGCGAACGACAGCAGATCTGGCTCGACGCCCTTCGGGTCCTTCCAGTGCGACCAGAGGCAGGCGATCAGCATCGGCTCGCCAGTGCTGGGCACGAATTCGAGCCGCTTGTTCTGGCCGTCCTCGCCTTCGACGTTCTCGTAGAACCGGTCCGCGACCATGATCCCGTGGCTGAAGCCGTACAGGCCGCCCCAGAACCCTTCGAGATTGTCGCGCCTGGCGTTGTAGGTGCCGGGGAACTTGCCGTCATAGAAGGCGGGCTTGCCTGCGGGGCGGCACTGGTAGCGCATGGGCTTCAGCACGAGCTGGCCGTTCTCGACGATCAGCACCGGGGCGTAGGTGCCCGGGAAGATGCGGCTGTCGGCAGGCTGGGCCTCGGTGCGCTTGAGCGCCGCGATGCGCGCCATGGCGAGTTCGACTTTGGTCGAACCGATCCGCACGTCCTCCTGGGCTTTCTTCGTGACCCTGGTCTGCAGCTTCCGCCCGGCATCGGCAACGCGCCGGCGCTGGGCGAACACCTCCTGCTCGAGCGCAGAGATGGCGGCGGCATCGGCCTGTAGAAGGTTCGCCACAAGATCCGGCGGCCCGATCTGCTGCAGCTCCCGGACCAGCGCGCGCGGCGCCTTCGCCATCGGGTTCTTGCCGCGATCCCACCAGAACGTTTTCACGTATGTCTTCACGTCCATCTTCACCTCAGGGAAGGCGCCGGTATCGCTTGAGTTCGGCATAGACCTGGGCGGAGTAGCACATACGCGAGGCTCAGGAGAAAGGGGCGCCAATCTTGTCGCGTGGATGTCGCAGCCGACGAGAAGGCGCGTTGATGGGAGCGAAGATCATGGTCGGCGAGTAGGCCGGGCGGCTCCCGGGCCCAAGAGCTTTTGAAGACGATCACAGGCATCGTCAGCGCCACCCGTGACCTGCAACGTCGGCGGCGGGACCTGCAGCGCGCCAGTGGTACGGCGCGAGGCCCAGAAGGCCGCTAGGTCGTCAGGGTGGATGCGGTCGGACTTCGGGCCCTCGCCCAACCGCACGGCGACAAGGTGACCGGAGGCCATCGCCCGGCGCAAGGTCTTGACGCTGCAGCCGGACTGGTCGGCCGCCTGTGCGAGCGTCAGGAGCTTCTCGATGGTCAAAGGAACCTCCTAGGCGGCCTGACTTGAGCATCTCACTCCGTGCGACCCGTTGCCGGATGATGATCGCCATGCCTTCCAGACACGCCACCAAAGCTGCCCTACGCCGCTCCCGCGAGCCGCTGGTCATTCCGCCAGAGGGTCTCGCTGAGATGCCTTCCCTAGGCCACTCGATCTTCAATGACCGCGGATGGCGGAATCCCGTGGTGGGCGACGACTACGTGCGAACCGAATGGCAGGCGTTCTCCAGCGCTCCAGGCTGTTCTGGCACGCTGGCCCGCGTGGTTCTGGCCGCGGAGGGAGCATTCAAGGTGAGCAGCGGAGAGTCGTTCGCCATGGTGGCCGACCCGCAGGTGGCACTCGAGCTGGCCGCGGGCTGGGCGATGGCGCGACTGGAGCCTTGAGCTGAAGGCGTTGCCCTTGGAGTGGCCGCGCTTCATGCTGCAGCCCTCAAATCAAAGGGGTGCGCATGGACGCAATACTGACGCTCAGCGGCGGCGACGCCGCGGCGTGGACTCAAGCGATCTTGTCGGGCGCCGGCATCATCCTCGCGGCCTTCATGCCGCTCTACATGCGTTGGTCGCAGCGCCACTTTGATACGTCCAAAATCGTGGCTGCTCTCGATCTCGCTACTCATCATGCTGAGAGGGCTGTCGATCTCCGCTCGGTCCTCGAGCAAGATCGGAACAATCACGACGAGACGCTTATATGGCGAGGAATCAGCAGCGCCCTTGAGAACCTCTCCCCTTCTGCTCTTCCGACACCCAAGCTTCTCCAACACTTGGTCATTGCTCGGGCGGTCGCCGAGAGACAGGTCAGCACCATCCGAAATATTGCGGAACGTGGCCTCGGTGATCACGCATATTCCGCACTGGTCGCAGCGCAAATGACGCTTCGCGATATCGCGGCGGACGCCCGAGCCGGGAAGTAACTGACCTGCTGTCACGCCGCCTGCGATCAGGGTTCAATCGTCCGCTTCACGTTGTCGTGCCGCTTTTCTACCAGCTCAGCAATCTCCCGGCTGGTGACAGTTGCCTGCCCTGTTCCGATCAGGACAGCAAAAACCCCGCCGGAGCGGGGTTGATATTGGATGGATGACCGTGGAGCGTGCGCTATGGGGAGCGCGCATCGCTCACGTAAAGACGAGTGATCGCTCCATCGCGCAACGTAGCCTTCGCGGTCACGCGCAACGGAGCCTGGGTAGTGAAGGCCTGCATGTAGAGATTGCCGGGAACAGCGAACGCTGGATCGATGATCTGCGCAGCGACACGCGCATCATCGTCGCCATCGCCCAACCGTAGCTTGGCGCTGCTCGATTCAAGATCCAGTTCGGTGATGCGCACGATGTAGGGCCGCGCGTCGTCCACCTCATCTGGCGTATCCGAACGAATCGCCTCGGCGGTGGGGATGTCGATCTTGGCAACGCCGCCGATGGTCATACTGGTGCAGGTGCCACCCACAGGCGTGACAGCACGACGCAACGCCGGGCGGGTGCCTTCGGCGACGCGTTCGAGGGTCTGGGTCAGGGCCTGGATGGTCGCTTGGTTGCCTTGCGCCATCTCGTGAATGGCCCTGTCCAGCGAGTCCTTGAGCATCTTCATCTCAGTGCTCTTGTTGGAATTTCGGGCGACTAGCCACGTTACTATAACGCCGATAACGGCGCCGATACTGCCCTGCAACATGCCTTGTTGCTGAACAAACTGCAGCGCCGCATCGATGCGAAAACAGTTGGCTTTCGGCTCTTCCAGTGCGACCACGCGGACGTCTAGCGCCTGCACCTGTTTTGCGTATTTTCCGGTCACTACGAAGTGGCCAACTACGCCGAGAACCTTCGACATGCCTTGAAGTGATTCGCCAAGGGCGGCGAGGTCAATCTGATGCGATTCAGCATCGAGGCCGTCGTACCGGATGGGAATTACAGCTATTTCGTTCGGCCCGTGAGGGGTTTCGACTTCGGTCCAGTCCATGTCGCAATCAATCCTTTATGGGGTGATCAATCTGGCCGGGGCATGCACGACCTCTCCCAGCTCGCGATCCAACGCACCGGTCGACCAGCTAGACAAGGTTACGGGTGTCGCCGGTCTGCCTGTCCCGCGGACCCAGGCTGTTCGTCCGCGTGGCGCGGACTTTGACACAACCCAGCGAGGCCCGCACCGCCCCAAGCCGGCTAGCGGTCTCAGCCCGTGCGACGGTCGACCGTCAGCCTGCGGCCACACACAAAGGGAGTTGAGGATGAACTGGACCGTGGTGATGCTGAGAGGAGCGCGCTTGCCGGCAATGGGCCTCGCCGTCGCGCTGGTGATCATGTGGGCGGCGTGGAACCTGCGAGACACGCCGCACGGCGCGGCATTTGTCGAACCCTTCCGCTGGGGAAGCTTTGTGTTGTTAGCGCTCGCCTCGATGGCCTACGGCCACTTCGTCTACCGATTGATTCGTTGGGAGCGAACGCAAGGAGACCAAGGATGCGATCGCTGCGGTGGTCCGACCGGCCATCGGCAGGACGGGCGCGTCATGTACGGCAGGCAGCTCCCCGACTTCCGGCGGTGCTACAACTGCGGGAAAGCTAGTCCGCAGAGCTGATCGGGCGGTTCATCAACCAGGAAACGAGAGGAAAGATCGATGAGTAAGGATCGCACTCCGCCGCCACGTCCGGCCCAGCCTTCTGAGAAGAAGACCTCGCATACGCCTCCACTGCGCATGCCGCCCCCACCCCCGCCTCCCCCGACTCAACGCGGTGGCTGAGTGGAACCGTCAAGTTCTGCTGGGCCTCTGACCCACTACCAGGCACTGCTCGATATCGACTACGCGGCGCATCTCGCTGAGCTGCACTGCAGATTGCTTCGTAGGGTTGATCGCATCATTGTCTGGCTGGGTCTCGCCGGTGGTACTACTTCACTCGCGAGCGCGTTCGCAGCCACTCCGGTTCTCGCGGGAATCGGAGGGGCAGTCGTCACGGTACTCTCGCTCTATGCGCTGGCCTTTCGACCTGCCGAGGCCGCGGAGGCACATGCCGCAGATAAGCGGAAGTTCCTAGCTTTGAAGGCACGCGCCAGCACGATGAGCCCGGAAAAGATCACCTCGGCACTCGCCAGAATCCAGATTGATGCGCAAAGCACTTGGGACTGCCTGCAGCTTCCTGCGTACAACGACGTGGTGACCTCGGCGGGTAGGCCAGAGGCTGTGCAGAAGACGACTCGTTGGGAGAACTTCATTCGGGCGATCGCCTAATGCCCAGAAGTTCAGCCAGGCCGACAAGCACGTTGCCGCTGGGCGCCCTTCCCCGCCTCCTAAGTGAGGCTGAGGCGGCCGCTTACCTGGAGATCTCCGAAATCACCATCAAGCGGATTAGAGCTCGCGGCGAAATCGCGCACGTCCGGATCGGGCGAAAGACGAGGTACACAGAGCAGCATCTTCTTGAGTACCTGACGGCGCAGAGCGTGCCGTCGAAGGAGCTGACCAGGGAGGTCGGCAGCCACAGGCCACGGCCGCGCGCTGGCAATTCTCCCGCCGAGGCATTCAAGCTTGCACACCGGATCTTGATAGAGGCTAGCGATGGAGCAGAACAGCCCTAGTGCGCTGGTCCCTGTCGGTCTGCTGCAGCGTCTCGCAGAGGCAGTGGAATCGATGGCTTCTACGGCCAGGTGCCCATCTGACTGGATGACAGAAGCCGAGGCGGCCGCCTATTGCAGAGTGTCCGTGTCCGCCTTCAGGGCCGGGTATATGCAGCTCGGTGTCGTTGCTCGGAGCGCGTTCGGCAGGAAACTCTATTCGCGAGACGACCTGCATAGAGCCATAGCCAACAGCCCTGCCTGGGGTGGCCAGTCCGAGCCGTCGCACTCAGGCCTGGTGCGGGCCTCTATCCACCCCCTTCTCACTAACCTGCGTCCTGAGCGCCAGAGACCGTACAAGCCGCGGAAGAAACCCGCGGAGCCTCAGCCAGCGCACGTCTCACCGCGCGCCAACGCCGCATCCGATGAGAGCGCAGGCTAGATTTGAGCCGCTAGGATAGAACCACTCAAGGGGGTCAGGATGGACCGCGCTACTCGCATCGCTGCAATCGTACTCATGGGCGTCCTGACCTCGGGGTGTCGCCTCGGGGATCCCAATGCCGAGCCCAAGTACAACCCATCTACCGGGCTGCCAAAGAACTGCCGGGCGATCGTGCAGGCGAACATCGACGGCTACCGGTCGGGTGAATTCACTGCAGACGGCGTCATGGGCTCGCTCGAACGCAATTGCGGTGCAAACGGCTATGCGTGGGGGCACCAGTGATCCCCTTGCTTTGGCGCCGAATGCGCACACTAACCCTGGCGGCGGTATTTCTTGCCGCACCCGCATACGGCCAGGACTCCCAGCTCGTCGTGGGCCAGGTCTACTCCCACGTGAAAGACGGCGTTCGCCACTATTCGGCATCTCCCCCGATCGATGAAGAAGACGTTCGAACGATCCGATACAACTATTACGAAGTGTCTACGCCGCAGCACATGCGTATAGGGCCCGCGCCCCGGGTTACAAGCTTCGGAGCTTATGCCTGTACGCGTGATTGCTCGGGACACCAGGCTGGGTACAACTGGGCGAGAACTCAAGGCATCAGCTACCCCGGGGCGTGCGGGGGCAACTCGCGGTCATTCGTAGAGGGGTGTTGGGCGTGGGTCGATCAGCAGGAGTCGATCAGAGCGGTCCGAGAAGCGGAATAACTACGGGAGGGATCAAGGATGGCGCGAAGGCTCGTTCACAACCGCGAGGGATGGGAGGCAGCGATCGGGAAATTCGTTCTTGCCTTTAATGACATCGAACACGACGTCACCTTGCTTTTTCATGTTCTTCCAGAGTGTCGACTGCCTGTAACGTCAAGAAGCTGGTCCCTCGCAGCGAAGCTGACTGCTCTGCAGGAGGTCCTCAGCGATTTGAACGACGATCCGCGCCAAGGACTGATCCCTCTGTTGGAGCGGGTGAAAGCGCTATCAGTCCATCGCAACCGCATCGCACACGGTCCAATGCGGTGGGAGGGGAGAAACGCACCCGGTGGACAAGGCGTGCTCCTTGAGGGCGTGATCGCTGGAGGCCGGACTGGCAATCAACGGGTTTCGTACGACGAAGTAGTCCAGCTTGCTGTTGACGCGGACGCTCTAGCCACAGAGCTTGGTGACTCCGTTGTTCCCCTGCTCCAAGGCGGAGAAGATGATCAGTGAGAGGAACGTCTGCAAAGGCTGCGAATGAAGCTTCACCCCAGAAGAGCAAAGTCCTAGAAGCCACACTCGAACTCGGCCGCAATTGGGCACTAGCCACTGCCCTCGCCGCCTTCAGCGTATCGACGATCTCCCAAGAAGCGATCTACGGTGTGACGCTGTTCAAAGACGCGCTCCTGACATGCGGAGTCGTTGTAGCAGTCGCTTGGTACTGGCTCGCGATCGAGCGGGCCGGCCAGGTTGCAGAGTTCAAACGTGATACCCGACGAAGGAAAGGCCTGCTCCTTTTGGGGGGCACACTGCTGTTCTTGCTCGGCGGGGCAATCGTGCTCGCTGTCGCTTCGATGGCGGACAACCGACGCTTCGTTCAGATCTGCAGCGACTACGCCGATCAACCTGACTCAGGTGTCTACCGTGATCCGATGTGCCAACGCTTGTATCTGCAAAGGTCCGATTTGGCCGACAGGCTCAATCGCTTGACTGACCGACAAATTGAACCCTGACTCAATTGAAGTGGAGGTGACCTATGGGAATTCTGGACACCGAAGTGCGTGCAAAGCTCAACGAAGACGTGGTCGACATCCCGACCATGCGCGAGATGGGTGCTGGAGATGGCTACATCTCTTACGTCGAGGAGAGCCTGTTCTTCGTCGACCATCATGACGTGCTTCGTTCCGTCCTCGGTCAATGGCCGATCGCGGTGACGAAGGAGCAGGTTCAAGCGCTGATCCGATACTTGCAGCGCGAGGTTCTGCCTCGGCATGAGGCCAACGACTAGAGGCAGCGACCTGAAGATGAGTGAAGACGCACTTGGCGCTCGCACCCTAGAAGTTCTGGATGCCATCTATCGCTTGTTGGCAAGCCGCGAAGACAGGGAGCATGTCCCACGCGACTGGATGTCCGAGAACGAGGCGGCCCGGTACTGCCGTGTCTCTCTCAGCAACTTCCGAGCTGGCTATAGAGCCCTCGGAATTACGCCGCGTCGCGCTTTCGGGAAGAAGATCTACAGCCGGGATGACATCCACGGCGCGCTTCAGCGAAGCCCAAGCTGGGACCGGGAGCCAACTCAGCGTGGAGCCGCTTCAGGCACTACTGTGCAACTACCTCCCGGCGTGAACTTAAGCGCGGCACGGGTTCGACCGTATAAGCCTCGCAAGCGTGCGACGCTCGCGCCCACCCCAACCGACTAGCGCCTAGCTCTATGCCACTCCCACACGTCGTTCTCCGTGACCTTCAGCTCGCTGGGGGTGCCGCCGCCGTTGAGCGGTTCGAGCTTCAGCGCTTCGTTCCGTGCCCAAGCCAGCCATTGCCGGCGTTCTTCGTCCAGGCCATCCGCGGACTCTGTGGCTCGACAGAGTTCAAGGATCAAGCGTGCATCCTCGTGAGCGCGAGCAGCTAGGACTAGACGCTCTAGGCGAATCGCCGCCTCTTGACTCTGCCGCAGCTCTAGCTGCTCTGCTTGCCGCTTCTCTTCGTAAACCGCGTTCCTTCTAGCGTTCTCTTCCTTGGCTCTTCGACTCCATACGCACTCTTCCAAGAGAGCGGTAGCTGCTTCGCTGATTTTTCCGTCCAAAGGACTCTTAGGAGAGTCGCGCAACGCTGCGATCCGGACCTCCCACCCGCGCGTCCGGATCCTCAGCTCTCCGCTTGCAGTCAGCTTCTGATCTTTCGACCGCGGAGAGTACTGAGATGGAACGTAGCTTTGCGTGCGGCTTTCAAGCATGTTGATCGCGATCGATCCCCCTAGGGCATGGAGTTTCGTTTTGGAGGCCGTGACCTCCCATCTGCCGCCCCTTTCCTCGGTAGCCCGGATGATCGCGTCGAAGATCAGCAGTGCCCGTTCGAGACTCTTCTTCGACACACGCACATCGAGAGTGACCTCGTTCTGTGGGTTGATAAGAAGATCCTTTTCCTCACTTGCCTTGCTAAGCACACGGTGCGTTGTTCGGACGATCGGCTTGCACTTCGACAGGTCCGCCGCGATCTCAACTGAGGTTTGAGGCTCAGGAACGGCGGGGGCGGGAGGCCTCGGAGGCGGCGGGTCGAAGTAGACCGTGTCCAACCGCTCCTCGCTCACTGGCGGCAACTTGGGCTGTCGATCGCGCTTCTTAGGATCGCGCGCCCAGTGCCCCTGCTTCGGCAACGGTATCCCGTGCTTCTTGCAGGCCTTGGCAACCGCCACGTCGGAGACACCGAATCTCGCCCCCACCTTGCCAAGCGCCTCGGACCACACCAGATCGAAGAGATCCGACCGACTCATTTTAGTGCTCGCCATTGCCGCCCGCTCTAGGCCCTGTTGGCCTTCAAGGGTACTGGCTCAGGGACACGGGTCCGGATATCGTTGCCCGGACACCTTTCACGGACGGTAGGGGATCAAGCATGGACGTGCTTCACAGTCGCGTACAGCATGCAGTCGGCCAAGGCGGATTTCACTCCGCATGCGTCCAGACCTTGACGATCAGTTCAAAGCCCCACGAGTTTTCCTATGTCTACGATTGCGGCGCAGGGGGATCGAATGATGTTCCGGATACGATCAAGCTAGCTGAGCGGCGCCTTGGTTTCACTGCTCGTACGCCGAAGTCGAGAAAGGGGACTGTCAACGTTCTAGTACTTTCCCACTACGACCTCGACCACATAAACGGGGCTCGACACCTCGTAAAGAAGCGTGCGGTCGAGCGCATCGTGCTCCCCTACTTGGGAGAAGACGAACTAGTGGTCGTGCTTTCAGGTCTAGCTCTCGGAGTTTCAGCGGACACAATCAGGGATCTACACCAGCTTGCGAACGGGGCAGGAGAATTTCTCGGCAGACCAGCAACACTTGTTGCAGCGGGAGAACGGTCGGACGAGAGAACTCCCAGGCCAGATGAAGGTGATTTCCGCCTCCCAGATATGACCCGTTCGCCGGATGGCAGCCCTTCTGAAAACATGTCGGTAGGAGTGCGTGTGCCGACTGCCGACATACTTCAGCTCCCTCAAAGTATCGACGACAACACTGAAATCGTCGCCGGCGTGCCAGGAAGATCGCCTTTGTGGCGACTCCGATTCTGGAACATGGGAAAGGGAAACCTCGCCACTGTTGCTTCCAGCATCAAGACGAGACTCAAGAAGATCGGATTTCCCGTGGACGCACTCCAGGCAAGAAGCCGATCTAAAGAAATCGTCGACTGGCTAACTCCAATCAAGAACCGAAAAGCCGCGATTTGCGCTTACACGCGAGCTATCGAAGCTCTGCATCCGGGATGGTTAAGGGAGGCCAACGGGCGAAAGATTGCGAATCTGATCTCGATCGGCATGTACTCCGGCCCCGACTTCCCAGTAGAGAGATCGAGGGTCCACTGGCGGCATTCATCATTGAACTCGCACTGCTGGAGCGATCCTTTCTCTTGGGACCTTTCGAAGGAGCTGGTCCCAGGATGGATCGGCACAGGCGACGCTCCACTGGGGCAGGATGTGGTTTGGCGCGACTTCAAGCAGCACTTCAGTCTCGAGATGAAGTGCTACAGCACGTTTTTGATTCCACATCACGGAGCTGCACCCAGCAACGGTCCGGCCTCCTACAACCCTGGGTTGAACTGGAAGCGTGGACTTGCCTCAGTTGTCTCGTACGGAACTAGAAATAGCTACGGTCATCCGAGCTATGCCGTGCTAGCGCGAGTGCTCGACCACGGTGGCAGAGTGATCGAGGTCAATGAGAATAGAGAGACCAGTTTCCACGAAGTCATGCGGATCAGAGCGGCGGTATCATCCATTTCGCAGCCACCCTTTTAGAGGCCTCAACAGTGAAGTCGACGCACTCGCCTACTGGCTCCTCAGAGTGGAGCCGCTATCAAGCGGACAGGGCCATCGCTGATGCCCAGGCGCACCTGGCCGGCCGCGACGGTGGAAGCCTGCGGCGTCAGGCACTGGTCGTAGCCGCCTGCGCCGTGATCACCGTGGGGAGCTTCGCCGGCCTGCTGGTGCTCCTGCTTCGCTAGAAGCAGCTTCCAAGCCTTCGGCGATCTCTAGCAGCTCGTCATCGCCGCTTCGCTCTGCCGCTTGGCGGAGCACTTGAATTTGGCCCAGAAGCTCACCCACAGGCTTCTCCCCGTTGGATGCCAGCCACGCCACAGCGCGCGGATTGGTCATCATCCGGGCGCCCCAGTTCGCGCCAACTGCCGATCCACTTGAACCCGCCAAGGCCAGCGCAGCCACGCCGATGTTTCCTGTCGCCAGCGCAGTGCCGGCGGTCGCCGCGGTGCCGCTGAGCTGTGCGATCAGGGCGCTGAGGCGGGACGTGCCGGACGTGTTGTGGAAGACCTGAGAAGCCTGCCGCGATGACGAAGCCATGCGGGCGATCTTGTCCATGTTGTGGCTGAAGCCCAGACCATGCCGATCGAAGATGGCCCGCTTCGCCTCGGGACTGATCTCGTTCCAGCGGGTCAGGAACGTCGACATGCTGAAGACCGCACCGTCTGCGTCCTGTTGGCTGTTGATCGCCTGTCCCATCCGTCGGACGAAGGCTGCCGTTAGCTCGCGCTGCGAGCCTTTCGGCAGCGATTGCATGACCTGTCGGATCGTGGTGCCGCCGTGCTTCACATCGCCGAAGGCAGCCGCATATACGCGCTCCGGGCCACCTGCCCGACTGACCACAGCGTCGATGTCTTCCAGACGCTTGATCCGCGCGTTGTAGTAGCTGTTGGCTCGTTGCCAGGCCTGCTTGGCGTCGGGCGTGGAGGCGGCGACCTCCATGTCCTTCGAAAGCGCACCGTAGAGCGACTTCCACTTGGACCTCGGTACGTTGTCGACCAACGAATAGTTGTCGATCTCGTTGCCGACCAGGGTTCGGAGCTTGCTAAGCGCTTCATACGGAAGCCGGTTGTCGGCCTGCCCCACAAGCCAGTCGTTCACCTGCAGATCGATATCCGCGCTGGTGATCGGCTTTGGAAAGCGGGACATCTCAGCCCTGACCGCATCGTCGATCTGGGCCTGCGACATCGGCTGCCTGAGGTTGCCTCCGAATCCCAGCGAGGCCATGCGACGCGACTCTGCAGCGACCGACTGAGCTTGAGCTTCAAGCTGACCACGCACCTGCTGCTCATACTCGTTCAATGCTTGGCGCTGCGTTGCCGCTTCCGTGCGGAGCTGCGTCCGCATCGAGTCCGCCTGCTCGCGCATCTGGGGGCGACTGAGGACGCCGCTTACCCCACCCGTGTCTTCGAGCAGTGCGCCCTCGATACCTTGGATCCGGGCGTTCTGGAAGAACCGGGAGACGTTCGGCGCACCTTCAATGCTCGCGTTGAGGTCAGCAAGCTCTTTTCGGGTGGCGCCTACATCTACGCGCGTGCCCTGCGGGATTGCCTGCTCAACACGTTGGTACAGGCGATCAGCGACCACGCGAGTGCGTGGGATGAAGCTGGTCGGACTGTCGCCGGCTACGCCTTCGATCACGCTGCGACCGACGGCGGTTCGATCCTGCGCGCCGCGACCAGACAGGTTGCCTGCGAGCTGATCGATCCTTTCCGACACTTCGCGCGACTGCTGCTCGCCGAACCGAGCCATCCGGCCGGCACCGCCAGGAACGTTGCCCAGGTAGGTCTCAAGTGCAGCACCCACGCGGCTGCCGCCAGCCTGTCCGACGCTGGGCGTTGTACCCGCCGCTGCGAAGTGATTGACCGTAGTCGCAACATCGGCCGCCGATCGCTGCGAGCCGTCTGCGTTGGTTCCGCGAAGGAGCGACCTCGCGCCCTGCCCGGCCGCGTAAGGCACAGTGCCTGCCTGCCGGAAGCCCGGGATAGCAGACGCGGGGATAGACATCGCTCCAGGCGCCAATCCGCCGAGCAAGCCCGCACTGATCTGCGCCGCAGTCCCACCGCCCGACTCGCGCACGACCGAGGACGCTGCGCTGCCAGCACCGGCGCTCGTTGCCTGCAGAACAGGCTGCGCGGTCAGAAGCTGACCAAGCCGGCTCGGCGGTGCTGCAGGCGCTTGGGCAAGGCGGGCCAGATGGTTCACTCCGACAGGACCCGCCGCACTGCGACCAATCCCCGCAAGTGCGTTCAGCCCGCCGCCAATGCCCATCGTGAGGCCCGTGCCAGTCAGCGCCTCACCAACGTCGCCGAGAACGCGCTCGCGGCTGTTCTCGGGCGCAGGCAGGCCAGCACGATCCGCCCAGCCACCCGCGATGTCGCGGAACGACTGGAACGGAACGTCCTGACCGGTCACTGCGCTCTGGATCGGGTTCACCACGTAGGCGTTCAGTGCGTCGCCGCCGAGGGCGCCCAGCAGGCTGCCCACGCCCTGCACGGTCGATCGTGCGCTCAGTCCGAGGCCGCGAAGCTCTCCGCTGGCAGGCGTCGACTGGTCGAACTCAGCGGCTGGCACAGGCGTTCCGCCAGTGATATCGATCTCAAGAGCCGGGGCACTGCTGGCGGCCTGATACTTAGACCAAGGGCCCTCTCGATCGCCGCCTCGCAAGTTGCCTATTTCGTTTGAGCGCCGGACCGCAGCACTTTCCGCTTCGCCCAAGCTGCCGAACTGACCCACTGGTGAGTTCTGTCCTGCTCGGTAGAGCCGAATCGCCTCGTCTTCGCCCACGTCGCGGCCGTTGACGATCGTCGGGATGTTGTAGAACACCTCGCGCCCGCCTTCATCGAATGAAGCCGTGATCGTTCGCTCGGTAGAGAACGAGCCGTCGCCGTTCTCGATGATTGGCCGCGACCTATCAATTCCGGTCTGCTGGTAGCGCTCCCAAGGGCCGGCCATTACAGGCGCTCCCAGTTGCTCGGATCCGATGGATCGCCGCCACGGAAGCGGTAGCCGTCTTCAACGCTGCCCTGCGCCGGCCCCTGCTGCCTGCCGGGCGCGCCTTGAGCGCCGTACTCAGCGTCGATCTCATCCATGTTCTCCATGTGGACCTGGATGGCACGCTGGTTGATGTCTTGAATTCGGGAGAGCTGCTCGATGACGTTCTCGTTGTCATTGAGGTTGCCGAGCAGTTCGGCCCAAGCGCGCTGTGCATCGCCTTCAGTCTGCACGCCGTTGTTCAAGCGCAGCGAGTCGTTTCGCATCTTTTCGAAGGTGCTCACCATGCTCTGAAATGCTCGCGACTCAGACGAGCTCGCGCCGGCAGCATTCAGACCTCGGTAGGTGAGGTTGTTCAGTGGACCCAGCTTGATCTCGCCCCTTCGGAGCTTGCCGGCGATTCCCGCGATGTCTGATCCCAGCCCCTCCGCCACCGACAACGCTTCGCGCGACTCTCGGCGCATGCGCAGGATGCTGGGCGGCAACGGTTTGGAAGGTACAGCGGAAATGTCTGCAGGCCCGCCCGGAATCCTTTCCATGTCGCCCGCGGCTGTGTACCGGTAACCCGAAGGCAGCGCCGGAGCAGAGTTTTCCGCACCACGCCGCGCGAGTGCCTCGGCTGCCACGCGCTCTGCCGAGCTTTGACTAACGGCCAGACCTGATCCGCCGCCGTTGAACTGCTGAGGCGACAGGTCCCTTGTGGGGAGCTGGTACGAATTGGACGCGCCGTCGTTTGCCATATCGGCTTGGATCAGTTCCCAATCGCCCGGCGAGAGGTCGGCACCGATCCTTACTTGACCGTTTGGGGTGTTGTAGAGGCCCGGCTGGGGTGGAGCGCCCTGGTTGTTCGATTGGCCGGGGACGCCACCAACTGGCATGAATTCGCCTGTCGATTCGTCATAGATCTCCAGAACGCCAGAGCGCGGATTGGTTCGACGCAGACGCTTGCGACCGTCAGCGCCTTCGATTTCGTCGAAGCCGTACCCGCCCGTGGCGGGGCGCGCCCGAGTGCCCGCCAGAACGCCTAACGCTTGATCTCGATCGCCCTCTGGAACTTGGCTAAGCAGCCACTCCGCATAGCGCTGCTGCGAGGGCGCTTCCCCGCTCGCACCGGAGTACGCCTGCACGATCGACTGAGCAGTGCCGTCGATTAGCGCCTTAGTCTCGGGCGTGTAAGCGGTCGGGAAGCCCTGCATTCCCATCTGGCCGAACTGCGCCGACATGCGCTGATAAAGCGCGGGGCGGGCCTGCTCTGGCGCTGAGGTCAGCATGCGCGCCATGTTCGCCAACGTGCGGTTTCGGCGGTCGTCGTCGTAGGCGAGCTGCTGGTTGAGCGAGTGACCGCCTTCTGCATCGATTGCAGCCGCTTGCGAGACGAAACCCTGGCGCTGGTCTACCGGAGCGGCATAGGCTCGGGAGGTCAGATCCGCTAACGCGTTTCGGCGCTGCTCGCCTTCTCGAACTAGCCGCTGCTGCGTGCCGTGCCGCTGACCCTGCTGGAAAGAACCAATGACGTCGAACATCTTGAGCTCTGCCATGTCACTTGCCTCCGCGATAGCGGTTGTTGCCGAAAGCGGTGTTGTTCGCCAAAGCGTTTCCCCCACCGACCTGCACCGTGTTGTTTGCGAGAACGTTCGATGAGTACGGCGTCTGCGGCTGGTAGCTGCTCTGGCGAGTGCCGTACTGGCCGGCCAAACCCGCCAACCCGTTGAGCGCGCCTCCCCAGACATTGCCGCGATTCATAGCGCCGTCTGCCTGCGCCTGCCCCTGTCCCATCAGGATTCCGCTTAGCGCGTTCGCATTCGTCTGACCGGCTGCGCCTGCTCCCACTGCAGAACTCTGTCCGAGCTGCGCCATGTTGAGCAGGTGATTGCGGTAGGTGCCGAGCTGCTGAGTCGCCAAGCCCTGGCCGAACGCCTGCAGGTCGGCTTGGTGACCACCCGAGTAGAGTCCGCCACGCGCCGCGGCGCTTCGGTCCTGGGCCTGCAGGCCTTGCTGCTGCGCCCATAGGTAGTCCGGGCTGTCCTGGAACCCTGAGTAATCGCCCGAACTGAGAGCGTTGAGACCACCAAGCGCGTTCTGACCAGCGCTGAGGTACGGCGTGATGTTCTCCTGGAACTGGTCGCGCGCGGCACGCTGTTCGAGCATCGCGGCATTGCCGGCGGCGCCCTGTGCCGAGGCAGCATCCTTCGAAGCATCGGACTGCATCTTTGCCGCGCCCACGGTCGCGACGCCAGCGATCACTGCTGCTGTTACTGCACCCATCAGAGAGTCCTCACGTAGACGGTTTCGGAGTGGGCGTAGCCCATGCGTTGGTAGATCTCCGCTGCCTGGGGCGGGCTGTTGGAGAGATGGATCATGAAAATTCCGTCCGCACCTTTGGCGCGGCAGGCCGGCTCGATGGCCTCGAGTAGAGCTTTGCCCGCACCGGCTCCTTGGGCGCCTGGATCGACATACCAAACGACCTCGTGCGCCATGCGCCGCGCGCCGTTGAAGAGAAATGGGACTACGAAGAGCCCGACCATCCCGACCACGCGGCCGTCGAGCTCCGCAATCAGCATCACGTGTTCGGAGGCCAGCGTTTCCGCCAGGCGCCGCACCGTGTCCTCGTCGAAATCCGCGTAACCGCAGTACGTCGTCGTCGAATAGAAGTCGCGACTCATCCTCACGATGTCATCGACGTCGTGTTCGGTGGCTTGCCAGACTTTCATGCCTACCTCGGAGAAAAAAAGGCGATAGCGATAAGCCGGCCGTCGTCAGGGCCGGTGCCGAACGCTGCAAATGGGTAGCGCGAGTGGAAGCGCGCGCTCTCGTAGATCAGGCCGCGGCCCTGCTTCATCTCGACGATCTGGGTCATTTCCCATTTCGTCTCGTCGTTCCAGTCGTCCTTGATCTGGTTGAACAGATCGACATCGCCCGGGTCGATGCGCTCGGCGCCGGTCGCCTTGTGGCGCCAGAACGCGGTGCCGCCCTCTCCTTCGCTGAGGTAGGCGACCGCGGCGTGCGTGCCCCACCCCATGTCGGAGTGGATCGCGTGGTTCGGCGTCTCACCGTTGAAGTTCAGGCGGTAGCCCATGCCGAGCATGTCGACCGGTCCGCACTGGGCTTCGATCGCTGCACACAGGCCCGGCACCTCGACCAGCGCGACTCGCTTGTAGACCTCGCCATCTGGCCCGGGCCAGTCAACGAACTGCGCGCACAGCCCCGCTTGCCGGACTGAAGCCGGCAAGAAGCTGTCGATCACTAGAAGCAAGTTCGTTCCCCAGCCCCGGGGAGGGACACGACTCCTTCCCCGGGGCGACCAATCACGAGTACCGGACCATCAAGCAGCTTTGCTGAGGCCGGAAGATGCTGGGCTTTCCGCCTGCGCGGAAACTCCCAATCCTCTCTTTAAGAATAGCGATCTGTGGGTGTAAATCGTTCCCGAAGCAAAGCGCACACGAGCTTCATGGAGGCGAGCGCGGTACATGTTGTCCGCTGCCGTCCGCAGTTCGAAGAACGTTCCGTTTCTCATGCGAAGTTGGCGGGACCTAACTCCAACGGGCTCGGGCGCCCGCCGCCGCCAACAGACGGATAACGCATCGACCGCGGCGATCCACAACGCCTCGTCAGAGACTCGGATCCCACGCATGGCTGCATAGGCAGATACGTATCGGAAACCGTGCTCAGCCACTCGCTCTACCTGGGACGCATCGCCCGCGTGGAAGAGCAGTAGAAGCGCTGGCCGAATATCGTGCACGCCCTCTCGCATGAAGGAGAGCGCTGCGGCCTGCTCGGGTAGGTGTCTGCGAGACCAACGGTTTAGCTCAGATGCTTGCACCGGCCACCTCGTCAGTTGAGGGGGAAGACAGCGGGCGCGAGCTCGTAGCTCACGCTCGCAACCTGACGAGAGGCAGAGAACCAAAGCATCGTGCCGCACAGGCAGTTGCCGGTTGTCACCACCTGGCACCACAGCTCGTGCTCCATCCACCAGCCCCGGGCAGGCTCACCCAGCGCCTGCTCCGCTATCGCCTGGCGAAGTTCGAACTCCTGATGCTCTTCAATCTGCATCGGCTGCCCCTCGGCGGTGCGGCAGGTTCCGCGTTACCCGTCGCTTGCCCTCCTCCGTCCGCGGCCCAGTGCTCATGCCCCCGTGGAATCGGCAGCGGCGTTTGCCTGGAACGCTGAGTGCCTCGCAGGGCTGGCCGTCCCTTCGCCTCGACGCGCCACAGGGAACTCGAACAAGCGTCAGCTTCGATTGGTGGACTGGCCGTTGAAGATCGCCCAAAGCCTCAGACGTCGAACCAGAGTCACGCGCGCGCGCGCATACGTGTCGATTAATTCCGGGTCCGGGACCAGACTTCCTCGCCCATGCCTCCACTATGGAATTCAGCACGGCACTGTTCGTCCCCTTCAGACCGGGCCGCCGCATGCTCTTGATCACAACCATCGCCTCGTTCGACGGGTAGTAGTCGATACGCGGATGCCGAGCGCGCCGTTCTTTCTGGGTCTGGTTGGCGGACGGATGCCGGCTCATGCAGGCACCTGCTTCTCGCGCGCGTACTGCGCCGCGGGATCTTTTAGGGACTGGCGTAATTCCGGAGCTTCGGACAAACCATCTCGCGCGCACGCGCATGGGCGCGATGTGGGAAGTCGAGCGCTTGCCACCCTCCCGTCTCTCATCCCACCACTCGAGACCGTGCTCGCCTCAAATCTGGCGGGACGGGACAACCCCACACCCCTATAGAGCTGTCCCAGTCCCGCCAAATTGGCAGCACCGGCCAGCGGAGAGGGCGACGCCATGCGCCCCTTGCGGCGCGCGCCATGGCTAACGCCCGCATCCTCGTAGCTGTGGTGGGACTGGCGGGAGTCCCGCGAAATGTCCCGCGAGATCCCCACCCGTAGCGCCGTTTTTTCGTGTTTCTTAATCACTGGCGGGACTCCCCGATGTCAGCCAGGGCGTAGACGGTGGCGGCCTTCCCCCGAAGGGTTGCCGCGGAGCTCCTGATCAGACGCTCCTCTACGGCCCTTTCGATCGCCTTGTTGGCGACGTCGGACGACATGCCCGCCAGCTCGCGAATGCGCCGCAGCGTTACTGGCTCGTCAGTCCCGCGAGCCTTCAAGGCCTGCACAGCCTCGACAACACGGCGGACTCGCTCGGCGGTTGTTGCCTCTGCCTTCTCTTCTTTCGCCTGGCCCTTCTGCTCCGATCGCCGAGCGCGGACCATCTCGTGGACCTTCCGCCATGACCGCTCAGCGAGCTCCCGGGGGGCGTCCAGCTCAATTGCAGCCGGCCCCCATTCCGTGGATACCCAGCGGAAGAAGATCGGAGGCGGCGTGATGCCCTTCGAGCTGTCCAGCGAAATGAGCGCCGTCACCTTCTCAGGCCGGCCGGGCGCCGCCATCTGTCGCAGCACTGTCCGCGCATCGTTCTCTGGGAACGGGTCGTCCTCGCTGCCCAGGTTGACGAGCAGCCCCGTCTGGCGAGCGTTGTTGACAAGCGCAGTGCCGCCGCGGATATCGGTCGTCGACACATTGAGGTCGGCCAGGTTCGCAAGCGATGCCTGCGAGACGTGGTGGGACAGAACGACAGGAACCTTGAGCTCTCTGGCGATCCGCTTCAGCGCCAGAACAAGGACTCTGAAACCCGGGTTCGATTCTTCCGCATCAGACAGCGTGCTGGCTGTCTCGAAGATCAGGAGGCCCAGCGGTGCCGGAGCATTCGTCAGCGGTTCGAGCGCCTCGATGATGGCGTCCACGGTGCCGGTGGGTAGCGGCTGACCGTCAAGCACCATCACCAGTGTCTTGGCCGCCACGAGGCCAGCGTCGTCAAGGTTCGGCACCAAGAGCCGCTCCCGCACGCATGCACCCTCACGCTCGCCCAGACACGCGATCTGGGCAGCCACCTTGCGTGCGTACTGCTGACGGTCGTCTTCGGCCGAGTACACCACCACGCTTCGGTCTGACTCGGGCAGCAGGCCGCCGGCGAGACTGTGGCCAGTCACCATCGCCACCGCGATACCGATCTTGACGGTCGTTTTGCCCTCACGGCCGGCAGCGGCAAGGATGCTCACCTCTCCGGAGGGAAAGAGTCCCGTGTTGCCCTCTCGAAACGCATGCGGCCATGGCTGCAGTGCGGCCAGCAGCTCCTCCTCGCTCCACGGAATTAGCTGGTCCCGAAGAGCCTCGGAGATCGAAGGGCCTTGCGTGCGGCCACCCACGGACTCGCTAAGCGCCCGGGGTGCGGACCCATACGCTCCAGCAATCGCCTCGTCCCGCGGATCGCAGCCACGCTCCAACAGCGCCGCACGCTCCGCCCTCGCGTCGAGAGACGCGGTCGAGACCTTCACGCGCCCACCGCCTTCGCGCGCCAGTTAGGCCTGAAGGGCCGGAGGATCGCTCGCGCCTCTTCCACTCGGCGGAGTGCCAATGCGAGCCGTTGGTCGTCTTCGATGCTGAGGAGGTGCCACTTCGCGAGCTGCTGGCCAGCGATATGGATGATCAGCGCTTCGTGCTCGAGCGCTTCGAGCGCTGCGCCCCACTGAGACTCGCGCGCTGCGATACGGGCCTGGTGCCGAGCTGCAGGTGTGTCTGCCGGAAGACGCTCCGGGAAGAGATCCGCGATTTCTAGCCCAATTGCGCCTAGGACATCGCTGGTCTCGCACCCCCCGAAGCAGTGAACCAGCAGCCGGCCCGCGTCTGCTTCGGTGATGCTGAGCTTGCGGCTCTGACCACCACACGAGGGGCACCGCGTGCGATAGCCACGGCCAGACGACTGGACGCCCTCAAGCCTGGAAAGCAGATGATCGAGCGGCGCGGCACTCACTGACCGACACCCATGTAGAGCGGCTTCGGCGCGCTATTGCTCGATCGAGCCGGCGCATAACCGACCCTCACGAACCAGCCCAACCGCAGCCCCGCGAGAATTACAGCGCCGAACCGGCGCTGCTCATCAGGCAGATGCAGGCCCTGCTGAGCGGCCCATGCGCGATAGCGCTCGCAAGTCCAAGGCTGAGATTCCGATGCAGCAAACCGCTCGAGGAGTGCGGCAGCCTCCACCGTCCAGTCGCTGGTGGCGCTGCCTGCTCCGAACAAATCCACCGACGAATGAGGGACCGGCGAGCTCACGCTGCACCGTCCAGCGTGCTTGCCTCCGCAGACATGCGGATGACAGCACGTCGCACCCCATCGAGGTTTGCGATGACAGCCTGATACCGCTCCGACGTCGGATCCTCAGCCAACCGGAGGAACTGCGCGTGCAAGGCATCGCCCAAGTCAATGAGACTGGGCACGGGGACGACCTTGTCAGGCCGATACAAGGCGCGGAGAAGCGAGATGTCGCTCACTGGACACCTCCAGACGCAGAGCCGCTTGAGTGCGTCTTGCCGCGACCACTGGAGACCCCGATGCGGGCCGGCAACGAGTAGAGGCTATCCAGGTAAACGAACCGCTTCTTCCCGATCGTGACCGTCTCGAGCAACCCTTCCGAGGCGAGCTCATACGCCTTCGATCGGCCGATACCTACCTTCGTGCACTCGGCAACGAAGGGGCGGAATTCTCGGTATCCGTTTGCGTCCATCATCTGCACCGTGTGGCCGCTGACGTGCGGCGTTACGGGCAGGCTCTTCCTTCTTGGAGGTGTATCTTCGGAACTTCCTAGGAAGTTATGAAGTTCCGATTTTCAGATGCGCCTTCGCGCTCTTAAGAATCCTCCCGACGCTGTCGGCTGAAGGGCCTCGCACCCCTTCAAGCTCAAGAACTGCTACCAGCGAGGACGCCGCTGTGTAATGACTTGAAGAAATTGCTCCCGGCCCACCATCTCCGTGCGCTTTTTTCCACAGAGCAGCGATGATGATCTCGTAGTTCTGTTTCAGGTCCGATCTCATGGCGCTGCTCCTATCGCCCCCTTCGTCCGGTACTGAAGCCACGAGGCCGCATAGCTTCGAGAACTCAGCAGATCGAACCACGAGTGCAAACTCTTCAGGTATGCCTCCGGACGGAAAATAGCTGGACTCTTGGCCGTAGGGATACTTCTTTCTGTCATCCCTATCCTTGCAAAACTCGTTCTCAGAGAAGTGGGTGTGCAGCCAGGCAACGGTGTCGCTGTTGGGGTCTTTGAGCAGGACACCTTCGAGATTGACGTCCGTTACATCTCCAGCTCCGGTCTCGAAATTGAGTGCATGCTGGACATCAAGACGTTCAGCGCCTTCCATGGTCAGATCCCATAGTCCGCGGATTGTGCTGATCTTCCGAGGGAATTCGTACCACCCGCTCTCACCGATGAACTGGGCCTTCGGGATCAACGCAATGCCTTCAAGGTTCTGCTCGTTCGCCTCGCACCAAGCCTCTTGCTGTCGCCGATCACCTTCTTCCGGGAAGCCTGAAACATCCGGAAGGGGGATCGATGGATCTCGGCCGGGTAACGCGACTAGTCTGTAGCTCGCACTTCCCTTATCCACAATCGCGCCAAGCTTGGCGCTCTGTCCGTTGACAATGTTCACGCTCAATACGACGTGACCATCCAGCGCCAGCGCAAGAATATCCGCCACCTTTACGGGCTCACCGGCAAGAGCTGTAAGACTTTCCGCGACGTCTTCTACGGTCATCCAAGACCTGAGCTTGTGCAGAGCGCTGACCAAGACTTTTCTCCTTTGATCTCGAAGCCGCCTGAGCGACCGGGTGGATAAATTTCGCCAAGGGACGTTAGCGCGATGCTGCGCAGGGATCGTGGTCGATACCTGCGCTTCGTCTTCGAGGCTCTAAAGCACACCTTGCAATTCAGCTAACTCGACTTCGAATCAGCAGATGAGGCGACGCTAGCTTCTGCTTCGGCCAAGTCAACAGCTAGCTCTCTGATACCGCGAAACCCCTGCACCATGTCCTCGACCTCCCGCTCTGCTTGCTCGCGGGTGATCTCCACACCCTTGCGCCGATGCAGTGCGATGCGGTTTTCGATGAGGATCTCGTGCCCCTCACGAGCATCTGCATCGCGCTTTGCAATTGCATCAGCCTCCCGCTGCAGCCTCTCGGCGTGTAGCCTTTCCCTGCCCGCTACATAAGCTTCTCTTAGCTCGCGCAGACGATCAGAGGGAAGGCTGAGCGGCGCGCCCCCGCCGTCCACCTCCCATTCGACGCAGTCGCAATGAGAGAACCAGATGCCAGGCACGCGTTCCGGCGCGTCGTCAGCGTCCTGCCAATCGACTGCATTCTTGAATGTGACCCCTTCGCATCCCTCGTCAACGACTTCCCAGCCGAGCTGATAGGCGCGCTCGATCAGCCCGACCTTGCTGACCTCCTCGACAACCATGCCGCCCTCAGCGTCGGGATACGTCATCACGATTGGCGACACATTCAGTGCAGCAAGCCAATCCAGCGCTTGCGCGCCATGTTCCAAGAGCGTTCGAAGGGGCACGTCAGCAGACAGAAATTGCAACAGCGGGTCTGCAGAGAGCGGACGAGCATTCGGCGAATTTTCACCTGATTCGATCTTCATGATCAGGCCTCCAACAGTCGCTTGGTCAGGCGGACGCCAAACCAAGATGCAACGAAACGTGCGTAGTCAGCGGAGTACTTCGCGGCATGCCTGACCAGCGCCCTGCGATAGGCGTTCTCGCGCGCTGATGGCCGCTTGCCTTCAACCTCCGTCGAACAGTTGGCGCAGAGGACGCAGGTGAAGATTCCGGCTGCGTCCTCGCGATGAGACATGCACTTGCGAGTGGGTCCGAAGGCGTTGGTCACTTCTACATCGCATCGGTCGCACGAGTTGTGCCACCGCGGAAAGGACAGCCGTGCAGGTATAATTTGCGTTGCCATGATCGTTCTCCATAGGAACGTTTGTGGAAGGCGAGCCGGGTGTTGACGCACCCGGTTTCGCCGCTTTGCTGGCTCACGCCAGCTTGAAGACATCCGCCTTAGCGCATGCCAGTTTTCTCAGTTGCCCTCACGATTGACGCAACGTTATCGCTTTCGGCTTGGACGCGATCGCAGTAGTCTGCCCACGCGGTCATGAGTTTTTCCCGCTTCACGAAGAAATCCGTGCGCCTGTAGGCGGCTTCGGTTTTGTCTTTCAGCGAGTGGGCGAGCGCCTGCTCAGCAATCTCCCGCGGAAACGCGGTCATGTCGGCAGCCCAGTCGCGGAAGGTGCTTCTGAAGCCGTGCGAAACGACGCCGGGGCTCAGTTCCTTGAGGACCTTGAGCGGTGCAGCAGTCGTCATCGATGCATTCTTTCCCTCGCCGGGGAAGATGTACTTAGCGTCGATCCGGGGCATCGCTCTCAACACGGCGATTGCTTGATCGGATAACGGGATTCGGTGCGCCTTGCCCGCCTTCATGCGCTCGGCCGGGACTGTCCAGGTCGCGCGTGCAAAGTCGATCTCGCTCCATTGCCCACCAGTGACCTCGCTGGGGCGACTGGCTGTGAGGATGATGAGCTCGAGCGCTCGGGCACCGAGGCTGTCCTTGGCGCGGAGCTGCTGCATGAAGCCGCCCACCTCGGTGTATGGCAGGGCTGGCCGCGGCTTTACGGCTTTGAGCTTTGCGGGTTTGGGAAGAAGCTTGTCGAGGTGCCCTCGCCACCGTGCTGGGTTGGCTGCAGATCGAAGCTTTCGCGCCGCCGCCCAGTCCAGCACCGCTTCGAGCCGCTGCCGGACGCGTGTCGCTGTCTCTGTCTTGTCGTACCAGATGGGCTCAAGCGTGCGCAGGATCTCGGGAGTGTCGATCACCGTGACCGGCAGGTCCCATAGATCACTCGCATAGGACTTGAGTGTGTTCTCCCATTGGCTAGCGTGTTTCTCATTGCGCCACGACGAACGATGAGCCTGGATGTACTGCTCAATGCAGTGGCCAAGCGATACACCACGTGCTCGATCGATCGCTGCTTGTGCTTTCGCCTTTGCGTCTGAGTCGATCGGGTCGACGCCCTCTCGGATAGATGCTCGCGCTCGCCTCGCAGCTTCTCGTGCCTGTTCGAGCGACACGTCGCGTTCGGGCCCCAGACCCTTGTCACGATGCTTCTGGGTCGTCCTGTCGCGATAGCGGAACACCCAGGAACGGCTGCCCGACTGGGAGATATAGAAGTACAGACCGTCGCCATCGCTGTAACGGCCGGGCTCCTTCAGCTTCCGGACCTTCAAAGCCGTCAGCTTGTTGACCGCTCTCGCCATCGTTCCCTCCCCTGTTACCTACATAAAGGCACGGATTTAGGCGAACGTCAATGGACAAGAATGGACGGTCATCCGACTGATACGGCCACTTCAAGGGCTTCCAGACGGACAACTGGGACATGGTTGGACTTGACCGGACACGAGTTGGGCGGACCCCCTCTCCGCCAGATTCGCAAACGCCCCGCAAGGGGCGTTTTGCGTTTCTGGCGCAGAGGGGGGAGTTTGATGAGAACCCCCCGGTTCGACGGATTCGCCGGGAGCGAATCCGGACAGCCGAACGGCTGGCCCCGGAAGCGCGAAGCGCTGCAGGGGTGAGCCCATGGATGGGCCGAACAATCCCCCGGTAGACGACGCAAGTGACTGCGCCAGAGGCGGCCGTGCTCCACCACTACGCCTGGGACACCACGCGCAGAACTTCGCGGACCGCTTGTCCCGATCATCAAGATCGAAGTCGCTGAACAGTGATCCGGCTGTCAAGAAGCGCTTCCAGCTTCCGCTGGGATGACGCTGCAAAACTCAACGTGTCCGCACAGCCACTGCACGCAATGCACCACGTGCACCACGCTTGCCCTATGCTCCCGAACGGGTCCACCGTCACAATACCGAATGCGCCTTCCTCCCCAGTTCCGGACGCTCCGCGTCGTGTCTCGCGCCGACTGCCGAACCTCGATGGCCGCCGCGATGGGACCGCTGCGTTGTCAGCGGCAGGCACCCCGTTCGGCCCTTGCCAGGGAACACGCGTGATCGAGTTCGGCCACCTAACGCACATGGGCCTGCGGCGCGATCTCAACGAAGACACTTATTACGGCGACAGCGAGCTCGGCCTCTGGCTGATCGCCGACGGCATGGGCGGCCACGAGTACGGGGAGGTCGCCAGCGCCCTCGCGCGCGAGACGATCGTCCGCGAGATCCGCCAGGGCACCGCCCTGCCGCAGGCGATCCGCATCGCCGACGAAGAAATCATCCGTGCCTCGCGCCGCCGCAACGACAGTCTGCCGATGGGCACGACGGTCGTGGCCGCGCGCGTGACCGGCAACCGCTTCGAGGTGGCGTGGGTCGGCGACAGCCGCGTGTATCTGTGGCGCGACAACAAGCTCGCGCAGCTGTCGCAGGATCACAGTTACGTGCAGGAACTCATCGCCCAGGGCGCGATCAGCATCGACCAGGCGCGCAGCCACCCGCATCGCAATGTGGTGACCCAGGCGCTGGGCGTCACCGATCCGCAGACGCTCAACGTCGAAACCCTCTCTGGCGAGCTGACACCGGGCACCCAACTGCTGCTGTGTAGTGACGGCCTGACCGAGGAAGTGGACGACCGCGCAATCGCGCGCGTGCTCGCACATCTGGAATGCAGCGCGCAGGAATGTGTCGATGGACTGGTCGCCGCGGCGCTCGATGGCGGCGGCTCGGACAACGTCACGGTGATCCTGATCCGCCGGCACTGAGCGCCGGCGCGGATTTCAGGCGGGCTCCAGTTCTGCCAGCAAAGCGACGGGCTCCCACAGACACACGCCCGCCTTCTTGCGGATCGCTTCGATCCGCGCCGCATGCGCAGCGAGTTCGTCGGCCTGCACCGTCAGCGCCGGTCGCGCGCCGGCCGGTTGCGTGAGCACGACATGCCGCGTCGAACGCTCGGGCTCAGCAGCTGTACCGAAGCCGATCTCATGCTGGCCGGCGGTCAGCGCGAGATACACCTCGGCCAGCAACTGGGCATCGAGCAGCGCGCCGTGCAACTGGCGGTGCACATTGTCGACGCCAAGCCGGCGGCACAGCGCATCGAGCGAGTTGCGCTGACCTGGATAGCGTTGCCGCGCGAGCAGCAGAGAATCCTCCACCGTGACCCGCTGACGCAGGTTTCCATACGCAGGACCGAGCAGTGACAGCTCGTTGTCCAGGAAGCCGACGTCGAAGGCCGCGTTGTGGATGATCAGCTCGGCGCCTTCGATGAACTCGAGAAACGCATCGGCGATATCGGCGAAGGGCGGCTTGTCGGCGAGGAATTCCAGGCTCAGGCCGGTGACCTCGGCCGCGCCCTGTTCGAAATCGCGATCGGGCTTGATGTACTGGTGATAGGTGCGGCCGGTCGGGCGACGCTCGACGAGCTCCACGCAGCCGATCTCGACGACGCGGTTGCCCTTCTTCCATTCCAGGCCGGTGGTTTCGGTATCGAGGACGATCTGGCGCATATGTGTCCTTCCGTCAGGCCGCGGCGGTGCGCTGTTCGCGCGCTGCGGCACTGGCGAGCGCGTCGACGCGCTCGTTCTCGGGATGGCCGGAGTGCCCCTTCACCCAGCGCCAGTCGATCTGATGGCGCTCGCAGGCAATCTGCAGGCGCTGCCACAGATCCTGGTTCTTGACCGCGCCGCCGCCGGCGGTCTTCCAGCCGCGCTTGATCCAGTTGCGCATCCACTCGGTGATGCCCTGACGCACATACTGGGAATCGGTGTGCAGCACGATCTCGCACGGCTCGCTCAACGCTTCGAGCGCAGCGATCGCGCCCATGAGTTCCATGCGGTTGTTGGTGGTCAGGGGCTCGCCGCCAGACAGTTCACGCTCGGTGGCCTTGTAGCGCAGCAGCGCGCCCCAGCCGCCGGGCCCGGGATTGCCGAGGCAGGCGCCATCGGTATAGATCTCGATCGACTTCATCGGTGTTCCGGAAACATGAGGATCAGGCCGCCGGAGCGGCCAATGGCATCGGCATCGCACGGCGACTGCGTGTCGGCGTCAGCGGCAGATGCCGCTTCTGCCCGCGCAGCGCGTAGGCCGCGCGCAGACCCGGGCCGTTCTGCGACTCGGTGACGGCCTCGGGGCGCCAGCTGGGACCCACGCCGTTCGATACGGCGTCTGGCGCCAGGCCGGCATCGCGCATCCTGCGGCGCCAGGTCAGCGGCTCGGCGCTGGCGATGCCGGTGCCGCGCCAGCGCCAGCGGTACGGGGTGAGCGGGTTGAGGACCAGCATCCAGAGGTGACCACCGGGCGCGAGCACGCGCGCGGCCTCATCGAGCAGGCCGAGGACATCCTCGCGGCCACCGACCACATGCTGCAGGACCACCGCACCGAAGGCTTCGCTCGGCAGCGGCAAGGGCGCGCCGCAGCGCACCGGCCCATGCAGACCATCGCCGTGACGCACCAGGCACAGGCCACGGCCCTCGACGTGCAGATCGGGCACCGTCGGCGTCAGCCACAGCCACGGCAGGCCCGGGTGCGAGCCCAGCGCTTCAGTGACGAGCGCGTGCTCACTGTCGAGAATCGCGCGGCCAGCGGGGCTTTCGAACCAGTTGCGGGCACTGCCGGGTTGACCGGCCTGGAAGATCGCGGGCATGGTCCACATTGTAATGGCTTCCAGCCGCCGCCGAGCCGAACCCATGCGACTGCAGCCCTTGCCCGCCTTCGAGGACAACTACATCTGGACGCTTTCGGATGCGACCGGCCGCGCCATCGTGGTGGATCCGGGCGAAGCCGGGCCGGTGCTCGCCGCTGCAGAGGACGGCCTGACGCCCGTCGCCCTGCTGCTGACCCACCACCACGACGACCATATCGGCGGTGTGGCCGCGCTGCTGGCGCACTGGCCGGACCTGCCAGTGTTCGCGCCCGCCGATCCGCGGATTCCGCAGGCGACGGTCCGGGTGGGCGATGGCGACACCGTCGAAATCGATGCCTGGCGCTTCGACGTGCTCGCTGTGCCGGGCCACACCAGCAGCCATGTGGCCTTCCAAGGTCACGGGGTTCTGTTCAGCGGTGATACCCTGTTCAGCCTCGGCTGTGGACGGATGTTCGAAGGTACGCCGGCCCAGATGCTGACCTCGCTCGATCGGCTGGCGACTCTGCCTGCCGATACTCAGGTCTGCTGCGGTCATGAATACAGCCGGTCAAATGCCGCGTTCGCGCGGGTGGTCGACCCGGACAACGCAGCGCTGCGGCGCCGTGAACAGGAGATCCTCGACATGCGCAGTGTTTCGCGTCCCACCTTGCCTGTCACGCTCGCCAGCGAGCGCGACGGCAACCCGTTCCTCCGCGTCGACACCGATGCCGTGCGCGCCGCCGCTTCGCGCCATGCCGGCACCGCGTTGACCGACCGGGTCGATGTCTTCGCCGCATTGCGGCGCTGGAAAGACGGCTTCCGCGCATGAGGCCGGGGCGCATGACCCGACTGGCCGCGGCGCTGCTCGCGCTCGCGGCCCCGGCAGCAAGCAGCTTCGCGACCAGCGCACCTTCCAACGAGTCCACCGCGGCGCTGGTTCCGGCCACGCTCGCCACCGCCACCTCGACCCCAGCGGTCACGCATAACGGCCAGGAAGTCTACCGGCGTTTTCTCGACGGCCTGTCCGAGCCCGAGTGCACCGCGGATGCCACCGAACGCTGGCGCTCGCACTTCGGTCACGTGCCCCGGCAGCTGGCCTCGCGCGGAAATGACGTGTTGCCGCTGTTCGCCTATGTGGTCGAAGAGGTGCGCGCCCAGCACCTGCCGACCGAATTCGCGCTGATTCCCTTCGTCGAGAGCGGCTACCGCCCCGGTGCCCGCAGTGCGTCCGGGCCTGCGGGCCTGTGGCAGTTCATCGCGGTGACCGCGCGCAATCACGAGATTCCGATCCGCCCGGGTTACGACGGCCGGCTGTCGCCCGCCGATTCCACCCGCGCGGCGGTGCGCTATCTCAAGACGCTGCACGGCATGTTCGCCGGCGACTGGCGCCTGGCGGTCATGGCCTATAACGCCGGCGAGTACCGGGTGTTCGGCGCGCTCAAGCGCGCCGGCCAGGAGGCCCGTGACGCCACGCCGGAAACCCTGCCCATGCCGCAGCACACGCAGGCCTACGTGCGAAAACTGCATGCGCTCTCGTGCCTGATCAAAGAGGCCGGCGAGCGCGAGACGTGGATGGCCTCGATGGACCGCGAGGTGCCGGCGCTGACCGCGATCGAAGTACCCGAAGGCATCCGCGATCTCGACACACTGGCGAGTCGCCACGAGACCGATGCCGCGCGCCTCAAGCGCCTCAACCCCGCCCATGTCGATGGCCGTCTGGCGCGGATCGGCCAGCCGGTCACCCTGCTGGTGCCGCAGGCCGCGGCCGCGCCACCGGTGTTCATGGCCGAGGCGCCGCCGGAAGTGGACGTCGTGCCGACCGCCAGCGACGCGAGCGCTGCCGCGCCGCGCATGCACACGGTCACGCGCGGCGAGTCGCCGTGGTCGATCGCCAAGCGCTACGGCCTGCGCACCCAGGAACTGCTCACGCGCAACGCGCTCGATGCGCGCAGCGTGTTGCGGCCCGGCATGGAACTGCTGATCGACGAGCGCTGATCGGGCGCGATGCGTCCCGGCGCATCGTTTCGCATCTCCCCGCCCATTAAAAAGCCCGGCACGAGCCGGGCTTTTTGTGTGCCGCGAAAGCGCGCTTACATGCGCGCTTCGTTGACCGTGATCTTCATCTGGCGGCGCAGGCTGCGCTGCATGACTTCCGCATCCTCGCTGCCCAGCAGACTGCCGAGCTGCTGACGCAGCATCGCCTGCTCCTGCTCGCTCGCGTCCCCGGGATCGCCCCGCTCGACCTTGGTCACCGCGAACACGACGGCGCTGCCATCAGCCAGCATCACCTTTCCAGGCGTGGGCGCATCGCCGGTCGGCGGCGCGGCGCGGAAATAGGCCTGGCTGGCACTCGCATCCGGCACCGGCGCACCGCGCGGAATGCCCGGCACGTCCTGCGCCTGCAACTGCCGCTCGCTGGCCAGCGCCTGCAGGGTCTTGCCACCCGCGATCTCGGCGACCATCGCATCGGCAGTCTGCTCGGCTTGCTTGCGCGCCCGGTCGGCCCGGACCTCGGCAATCACCCGCTCGCGCACCTGCTCCAGTGGCTGCGCGCGCTCGGGCGTGTGGCTGGTGACGCGGATGAAGACCGTCTGGTTCGGACCGATCTCGATCGGATCGCTGACAGTGCCGTCCTGGGTCAGCGCTTCCGAGAACGCCGCCTGCACCACCGCGTTGTTGGCCGCGATGCCGCTGCCGGCGCCACGCGCGAACGGCGCGATGGTCTGGATCTGCACGCCACCGGCAGCCGCCGCGGGTTCCAGCGACATCGGGCTCTTGTTGATCTCGTCGACGACGCGGCCGACCTGCTCGTTGTACGCGCGCGAGCCGTCGCCTTCGCGAACTTCCTTCTCCATTTGCTCGCGGACGTCTTCGAACGCGACCGGCTCGCCGGCATCCACCTCGCGCAGCTGCAACACGTGCCAGCCGAAGTCGGTGCGCACCGGCGCGCTGACCGCGTTGGGCTCCATCGCGAACAGTGCGTCCTCGAACGCGCCGGCCATCATGCCTTTCTCGACCCAGCCCAGATCGCCGCCGCCGTCCTTGGAACCCGGATCGTCCGAGTTCTCGCGTGCCAGCGCAGCGAAGTCGGCGCCGGGCGCCTGCGCCTTGGCTGCAATGTCCGCCGCCTTCTTCTGCGCAGCCTGCTGCGTGGCCTCGTCGGCACCGGCCGGCACTTCGACGAGGATGTGCGAGGCCAGGCGACGCTCGGCGGTCGCGAAGCGTGACTTCACCTGTTCGAAATGGGCGCGCGCTTCAGCCTCGTCGACGGTCGCGTCCTCCGCGCCGGTTTCGGCTGCGGACTTCAGTTCAATGTATTCCAGCGCGACCTTCTCCGGCTCGCGATAACGCGCGGCGTGTGACTCGTACCAGGCCTGCTGATCGGCCTGCGACACCTCGGCAGTGTCGACGGCCGGCGGCGGCACCACGACGAAGCTGACGTCGCGACGCTCACCGAGCAAGCGCATCAGACGCGTAGATTCGCCCTCGGTGACGAACGCGGTCTCGGCGATCGATTGCGGCACCAGTGCCCGCTGCAGATCGATACGGATGCTTTCCTGGAACTCACGCGGCGTACGCGGCGGCTGCGTGGACTGCAGCGCCATCTGGTAGCGCTGCGGATCGAAGCGACCCTCGACCTGGAATGCCGGGATCGACTGGATGACCTCCTGCACCTGTGCATCGCCGACGACGATGTTGGCGCGATCGGCGGCCAGGCCGAGCACCGCACGGTCGATCAGCTGCTCGAGCACTTCACGCTTGCTCTCCATCGTCTCGAACGCACGCGCGTCGAACGCTTCGCCTTCCTGCTGACGACGTTGCTCGCGCACGTTGTCGAAGGTCTGCCGGAACTCCGCGGCGCTGACCTCGGCCGACGTCCACGCGAACTTCCGCACCAGCCACCAGTCCGGCGCGGACTGCCACCATTTCGGCGGCGCCTCGACCTTGGCGGCATAGTCGGCATTGTTCTGGAACAGATACTGCTCCATGCCGAAGAACGCGAAGGGGACCGCGAGTACCGCCACGATGGCGATGGCGATCCAACCACTGGTCTTATCTCGAAGCGCTTGCAGCATGGGTCCGGACACGGGATGGCGAGCCGCCCAGTGTACCCGCAAGCCCGCGGCCGCGCAGACGCAACGCCCCTCCGCGCCGCGCCGTGAGCGCGCTTACACCTGTTCAGTCGCGATCCGGAATCCGGTCGTAATCGCCTGGGGGATCGCGTAACATGCGCGCCTGACCGGAACCCACGTCCGTACCAGCAACGCAATGCGCCGCCGGCCGGATGCTCCAGACGTACGACACGTCGCTATCTCAATAAGAAGAGGAATTCACTGATGGCAAACCTCACCAAGTCCGACATCATCGCTTCGGTTGCCGAGAAGTCCGGCCTGTCGCGCGCCGACGCTGGCCGCGCTGTCGACGGCCTGCTCGACACGATCACCGAGGCGCTGAAGAACGGCGACGCGGCCAACTTCGTCGGCTTCGGTTCGTTCGTTGCCCGTCCGCGCGCTGCGCGTACCGGCCTGAACCCGCAGACCAAGGAGCCGATCCAGATCGCCGCTTCGACCGTGCCTGCGTTCAAGGCTGGCAAGGCGCTGAAGGATGCAGTAAAGTAAGCGGCTCGATTGTTCCGCATGGGTGCTTAGCTCAGCGGTAGAGCGTCTCCTTTACACGGAGAGGGTCGGGGGTTCGAAACCCTCAGCACCCACCAAAAGTTTCAAAGCGCGGAGCGGTAGTTCAGTTGGTTAGAATGCTGGCCTGTCACGCCGGAGGTCGCGGGTTCGAGTCCCGTCCGCTCCGCCAATTTACAAACAGAAAGCCCTGCAGAGATGCGGGGTTTTTTGTGTCCTGCGTTTTTATGCAATGCGTCTTCGCCGCGAGTGCCGCTCGGTTCGATGTCGGCGCGGCCGGTGGCAGCCCGCACATTCCCGATGCCTTTGAATAGCCGGCTGCACTTCGGCCTTTTGACACATCGCGCACGCTCGCACACCACACGCCGATTAGCCGATTAGCCGATCAACCGAGCCGATTGTCCGGCCGCGCTAGGCCATGCGTCGACATCGACCGGTATTTCGATCAGCAATGACCAGGGCCCATTCGATTCGTGTGGCGGGTTCTCCTTCACCTTGGAGATCGCCGGCGATCGGTGCTCCCGCGCGCAAGGCCTCGCATCCCGCAGAACGATTGACGCGCGAACGCATCGAAGACTGCGGTGACGTCGTCGCCGACGGCGGCTGCAGGCAGATTCGATGCACGGCGAACGCGGCGAAAAAAAGTACGCGCGGCCTCTTCCCAAGCCCGAACTTTCATGTAGAATCTCGCGCCTTGGAGCGGTAGTTCAGTTGGTTAGAATGCTGGCCTGTCACGCCGGAGGTCGCGGGTTCGAGTCCCGTCCGCTCCGCCATTTGCAAGCGAAAACCCCTGCAGAAATGCGGGGGTTTTTCGTGTGTGTCGACATCGCTTCCGGCCCACTCGTTGCTATCGGCGGCAATCGCCCTCGCGCTCGAATGCGAGATCCTCGAAGTCGTAGCTGAAGTCCGCGCCCGGATCGACCTTGGCCATGTGCAGCGAGGTCGCGCTGCCTTGCGGCGGCGATGCGATCAGCCATGCGTCGACATCGACATCGGCTTCCCGCCAGCGCACTTGCAGGCGATCGCCCTCCACGACCACGTCGCCGTGCAGCTTCGGCGAACGCTCGGACACGAAGGTCAGTCCATCCCCGCGCGGACACACCGCGACGCTGCCGAACCACGGATCGCGCCAGCGCCCTGCGACGCTGTCGATTTCGCGCGCGTTCGGCGTGCGTGCCGGCTCTCGCGTGCCGGCCCCTGCCGTCCCGCTGTCCGCACGCTCCGCTGCGAGCAGACTGGCGTAGTAATCGACATCGTGCGGGCCGATTGCGCCGGTGAACTGCTTGACCAGCGCCTGCATCAACACCGTGCGCGCTTCGTCAGCATCGCCATTGATCAGCACGACGATGCCGACGCCGCGTTCGGGCAACAGCGTCAGCGCGGAATACATGCCTTTGAGCGTCCCGGTATGCGCGACCTTTGAAGTGCCGTCGACATCGGTGAGCCGCCAGCCATAACCGTAGGCAGAGAAATGGCTGCGATCCCACGCGCGCATCCGCGCACTGACCGGCATCGGCATGTGCGCTGTCCACGCGGCATCGCGTTGCGCCTGCGATAGCCAGTGACCTCCAGTCGGCGCGCTCCCGGATTCGAGCCAGGCCTGCGCCCAGCGCAGCATGTCGTCGAGACTGCAGCGCAGACCGCCGGCGGCCATCATCGGCTCATCCGGAATCATGTCGGCATCCGCGCGCACGACGACATTGCGGCCGTCGATGCGCGCATGCGGTTGGGCGACATTGCCGACCGCATCGCGCGACCAGCCGCCGGCCTGGCAGCGCGTCATGCCGAGCGGTTCGAACACTTCGCGCCGCACCAGGACATCGAAGGGCACGTCAGCGGCAGCGGCGGCCACTTCCCCAGCGACGATGTAGAGCGTGTTGTCGTAGGCGTAGCGCGAACGAAAACTCCAGTGCGGCTGCAGATGGCGCAGGCCGTGGATGACCTCGTCTCGGGTGAAGCGGTTCGGCGACGGCCACAGCATCAAATCGCCCGCGCCGGGACCCAGACCGCTGTTGTGGATCAGCAGATCGCGGACTTGGATCTCGCGCGTGACCCAGTCGTCGGCCATGCGGAAATCGGGCAGATGCCGGACCACCGGATCGTCCCAGCGCAGCAGGCCCGCATCGACCTGGCGCGCCAGCACGGCCGCGGTCATCGCTTTGCTGTTGGACGCGACCTTGAACAGCGTCTCGGGATTGATTGCCTCGCCCTGCCCTGCGCGCAGTTCGCCCCGCGTCTGTCGCAGCACTACATCGCCATCGACGACGACCCCGACCGCGATCCCGGGCAGGTCATAGCGCGCGACCGCATCGTCGACCAGCGACGCAAGCCGTGCAGGGTCGACCAGCGCATCACGCGCACCCGCCTGCCCTGCGACGACGAGCAGGGCGATCACCATCCAGCGCGCGACGCGCTTGGGCACGGCTGTCAGAAGTCGAACGTGATGTTGGCGAACACCTGACGCCCGATCGCGCTGTAGCTGCTGGCGAAGTATGGCCAGGCGGTGTGCGAGTCATCACGCGGCGGCATTTCATCGAGCAGGTTCAGCACGCTGATGCCCAGCGTCACGTCATCGGTGATGCGACGCGAGACGTCGGCGTTCCAGATCACATAGCCCGACGTACGGCCCGGCAGTACATTGCCGTTGTAGTTCGGCCGACTGCCGTAGCGATACCCGTAGAGGCTGGTGTTCCAGGCGTCGTTCGACCAGCTGGCGCGCCAGTTGGCGCGGCTGCGCTGGCTGTTGTATTCCACCGTGCTGCGCACGTCGCGGGGCGCTTCGTCGCCGAATTCCGCGACCTCGAACTCGAGCACGTGGGTGTACCCGGCCTGCAGGTTCAAGTCGCCCCAGCGACCGAGTTCGAGGCCATAGCGCAGCGAGGCGTCGAGACCTTCGGTCCGCATCAGCGATGCATTGATCGGATAGGTCGCGAAGCGGGTGATGCGGCCATCCGGATTGAGGTCGGAGACCACGCGCTCCACCGCGCCGGCGTAGAACTGGCAGGCCTGCGAGTTCGTGTCGACGGCGCCACCATCGCGATCCTGGCCGAGACGGCAGTTGGCTTCCTGCTCGAGGTAGTAGCTGTTCGACAGCGCCTGCACTCGACCTTCGAGCTCGATGCGGTACCAGTCGACGCTCGCCGACAGGTTCGGCAACACGTCCCAGACGATGCCCAGCGTTGTCGACTTGCCCTTCTCCTCCTCGAGCAACGGATTGGAAGACTGGGTGAGATAGGTCTGGTAGTTGAACGCCGCGTTGCACTCGGGCGATTCGGCGGCGATGCCGTTGAGGCGACACAGGTATTCGTCGTCGACGAACGGATTGGAGCCGGTGGTGCCCGCATAGATCCACAGCAGATCGGGCGCGCGGAAGCTCGTCGCATGCGCGCCGCGCAGCAGCAGCTTGCGGAACGGACGCCATTCCAGGCCCGCCTGCCAGGTGACCGCGTCATCGACGGACGTGATGTCGTCGTACTTGTCATAGCGACCGGCGAGTGTCGCTTCCAGGCTCGCGAACACCGGCACGCGGAACTCGAGACCCAGCGCAAAACGGTCACGCGGGCCGCCGCCGGGTGTGCTGGTCAGGTTGTAGACGCGGTCGGGCCCGGTGTAGTCGACGGTCGTGCGCGGATCGGGCGTCAGCGCATAGTCCTGCTTCGCGGCTTCGACGACTGCGGCCATCTGCAGCGGGCCGGCCGGCAGATCGAACAAGGGACCACTGAAGACGAACTGCGCCTGGTCGGATTTCGACACGCCCTCACTGACCACCGTCGTGGTGAGCTGGTCGTACAGCGCGGCCGAGCCGGGCGCGAACAGGCGATCGGTGTAGAACTCGCGGATCTCGTTGCCGTCCGGCGCGATACCCAGCACCGGCCCCATGTAGTAGTCGCGCACGGCGCGGGTGAGGAAGCGCGGGCGCGTGGTCGTGATGTCGAAACGCGACGAGGTCAGGCTCGCGTCCCAGTCGAAGCGGCCGGCGGCCAGCGTGCCGCGCAGGCCGGCGTTGATCGTCCACGCGCGTTCGTCGTATTCGATGTACTTGGTGCCGCCCACTTCATCGGGCAGAAAGATGCGCTGCGCAGTCACCAGCCCCAGCTCTGGATCGCGCACGGTGAACGGCCCTTCGCCGATGTAGTAATGCGTCTGGCTGGAACTCTTGTCGTTGGAGTCGCTGCCGAGCAGCTGCACGTAACCGGTGACGGTTTCGCTGAAATCGAAGCTGCCCGATACGTAGGCCGACGTCTTGCCGTAGGCGTTCTGGATCGACCGCGCGTTGTAGTAGTCGAGCGCGCCGCAACGGTTGGGCGTGGCGACCGAGGCCGCCGAATGAAACGGCACGAAATCCGGATTGGTCGCGTCGCAGGCCTCGAGCATCGCCTGGTCGGACAGCGACAGCCCGCCGGCATCGGTGCGCCACAGATAGTTCTGGCCTGCGCGGAAATACACGCCACTGATTGACGCGGTCGGTCGCTCGGGATTGGTGCGGTACTGCGGATGCGCCAGGTACGTGAGATCGCGCTGCGAGGCAACGATCTCCTCGCGGTCCAGCCGCTCCAGTGCATACGTCAGGCTCCAGCGATCGCCCGTGCGCCCGCCGGTCCACTGGAACAGACCGGTGTCGCCGCCGCCCTGCGTCGTGGTCCCGCCGCGCAGACGGATGGTGTCGCCGCTGAAATTCTCTTTGGTGATGATGTTGACCACGCCGGCGACCGCATCCGAGCCGTAGATCGCCGAGGCGCCACCGCTCATGACTTCGATGCGCTCGATCGCAGCTGCCGGAATGCTGCCCAGACTCACCGCCGTGCCGTTGGAACCGTAAGGCTGCGGATAGTCGGCCAGGCGCTGTCCATTGAGCAGGATCAGCTGATAGCCCGGCCCCAGTCCGCGCAGATTCATGAACTGCCCGTTGGGCGAATTGCCGGTCTGGTCGGATTCGTTGAGCGTGTTGCCGGTGAACTGGGTCAACGTGCCCAGCGATTCCCAGACCGTGCTGAAACCCTGTTTCTCGATGTCCTCGGCGGTGATCACCGTGACCGGCGCCGGGCCTTCGATCTCGGTGCGAGCGATACGCGAACCGGTGACCTGCACCTGATCCAGCGTACTGACGCGTTGATCAGCAGGCGACGACTGCGCAAGCGCGCTTGCCGGCGCCGCAAGCGCCAACAGCAGCGCAGCGCTCAGATAATGGAAGACGGGCGGGTGCTGCGTGGGCTGGCAGGACATGCGTGACGGACTCCCCTGGTGGCATGACGATACGGCGCACATAACCGGCAGGCACGCCGGTACAGCGCATCGAACACAACCCGGCCGCCCCAAGGGCCCCTTACCGGACGGGTATGACCAGGTGATTACCACCCGTTCCGAATCGATGTCAATCGATGCGCCGCCTTGTCCCGGGGCGAAAAGCAAATACTCTCGAGTGCTCGACCGCAGACCGGTGCGCCGCTTCGCGCGCATCGACGCAGGAGCCACGATGCGTTTCAAACCCCTGTCCCCATTCGCCACGCGGTGCATGCTCGCCACGCTGCTGACCTTGGCTGCGTTGTTGCCGGCACCCGGCGCCACCCAGGCTGCGTCGCCCGCGAGTGTGATTCCCGGCCTTGCCGCGCCGATGTTGTCGGCGGACTTCTGGATCGCCCGCCTCGACGCGCCCGACGCCCTGGTCCTCGATGCAGTCGCGATCGATGCGCAGAACGCGGCGATGCGCCGCGACGACGCCTCGATTTATGACCCGCTCGCCCTGCCGGCACAGCTCGACCAGGGCACGGTCGTCGACTGGATTGAAGCGTTGTCGAAGCGCCCGACGACGCCCCGGTTCACTATGGCGGGGGCCGTCGATGCCGCAACCGTTGACGCCTGGATGCACGCGCTGGCGCTCGACGCCCTGCCCGCGCAGGTGACGCCCCGTTTCGGTCTGGTCGTAGGCCGCGCCGACCTGCGCGCGTTTCCCACCGTGACCCGCGTCTTCAGTCGTCCCGAGGACACCGATATCGACCGCTTTCAGGAAGATGCCCTCTTCCCCGGCGCGCCGGTCGCGGTGCTGCACGCCAGCCGCGACGGCGACTGGCTGTTCGTGGTCAGCGAGCGCTACCGCGGATGGGTCGGTGCGCAGCATGTGGCAATCGGCACGCGCGACGCCGTCGCCGGGTACGCCGCGCGTGCGGCCGCAGGCATCGTTGTCACCGGCGCCACCGCACGCACGGTGTTCACGCCCGAGGCGCCTGCGGTCTCGGACGTACAGCTCGAAATGGGCGTGCGTGTGCCGCGCGCCGATTGGGATGCGAGCCGCGTGCTGCATGGCCAGGTGCCGGCCTTCGGCGACATCGTCGAACTGCCGGTGCGCGGCGAAGACGGCACGCTGTCGTTTGCGCCGGCACTCCTGCCGGCGTCGGCGGATGTTGCCGGCGACGTGCTGCCGTATACGCGCGCCGCGCTGATCCGCCAGGCCTTCAAGTTCCTCGGCGAACGCTACGGCTGGGGGCATGCGTACAACGCGCGCGACTGCAGTGGATTCGTCTCGGAGATCTACCGCGGCTTCGGCATTCTGCTGCCACGCAACACCAGCGCGCAGGCGACGAGTCCGGCCTTGAACCGTATCGAGGTGCCGGCCGATATGCCCTATGCACAGCGCCTGCAACTCCTCCGCGAGGCCGAGGTCGGCGACATGGTGTTCATTCCGGGCCACGTGATGATGGTCATCGGCCACGTCGACGGTGAGCCCTGGGTGATCCACGACACCGCCGGCATGAACGTGCGCAACGCCAGCGGCGCGATCGCGCGCCTGCCACTCAACGGTGTCGTGGTCACGCCCATGACGCCGATGCTGTCGGGTGAAGACGGCACCACCATCCACCGCATCACCAGCATCCAGCGCGTGCGCTGACGCGCGCGCCTCACCGGACACGCCGATGAAGATCACCGACATCCAGCTGGGCATGGTGCGCGTGCCGCTGAAGACGCCGTTCAAGACCGCGCTGCGCACGGTGGAGCGCGTCGACGACATCATCGTGACGATCCACACCGACACCGGCCACATCGGCTACGGCGAAGCCGCGGCCACCGCGGTGATCACCGGCGATACCCACGGCTCGATCGTCGCGGCGATCTCCACCGTCATCGCGCCGCGGCTGGTTGGCCGCGAGATCGCCGATCTCAACGCGCTGACGCGGCTGGTGCAGACCGCGCTGGAACGCAACACCAGTGCCAAGGCCGCGGTCGAGATCGCGCTCTACGATCTATTCGCGCAACTGCACGGCGCGCCGCTGTACCGCATCCTCGGCGGCGGCGATCCGGTAATCAGTACCGACATCACGATCAGCGTCGACGCAGTCGACAAGATGGTCGCCGATGCGCTGTCGGCGGTGGAGCGCGGCTTCGGCGCGCTGAAGATCAAGGTCGGCAAGGAGCTGCGCGTCGACCTGGAGCGCATCCGCGCGATCCACGCCGCAGTCGACGGCCGCGCCCTGTTGCGGCTCGACGCCAACCAGGGCTGGACGCCGAAGCAGGCCGTGCACGCGATGCGCCAGCTCGAGGACGCCGGCATCGAACCCGAGCTGCTGGAGCAGCCGGTCAAGGCGCACGATCTGGCGGGCCTCAAATACGTCACGGACCGCGTGCACGTGCCGGTGATGGCGGACGAAAGCGTGTTCGGTCCGATCGAACTGATCGAACTGATCCGCATGCGCGCAGCCGACATCGTCAACATCAAGCTGATGAAGACCGGGGGTCTGTCGGACGCGATCACGCTCGCCGACATCGCCGGCCTGCACGGCGTGGACTGCATGATCGGCTGCATGATCGAAACCAGCATCAGCGTCGCCGCGGCGGCGCATCTGGCCGTGGCCAAATCGGACGTGATTACCAAGGTCGATCTTGATGGACCGTCGCTGTGCGCGTGGAATCCGGTCGAGGGCGGTGTGACCTTCGCCGATGCCGAGATCTCGATCGGCGATGCACCGGGCCTGGGCATCGTGTCGATACGTGGCCTGCAGCCCATCGCCTGCTGACCATGCAGCTGGCCTCGCGACTGCTGAAGGTCCGCGCCGAAAGGGACCAGCACGCGCGATCGAGCGCCGCGTCGCTCCGTGCCGGAGAACACGCATCAGGTGCGCGACGACGGAGCATTCGCCGCCACGCCCCGCGTCTGCCCATCGAACGCAACAAGGACTGGAGAGACGCTCGCACTGGACGATGTGCCAGAGCCGGAATCCCGGATGCGTCGACCTCGCGCGCCTGGACGTCCGCTGGCCGCGACGTACGATGTGTCGTCGCAGGTCGCGGCAACGTCTGGCCGGAGTCGCCCTGTTCGCCCCCGTCAACGCGCGCCCCGCACGATGTCCCCCCGGCAAACGCTACGTGCCCGCCATCTGGCGCGCAGGCGCCAGCCGCTCGATCCATGCACCCAGAGGACGCTTTCATGCCCCGACTCCATCGACGCGCCGGCTGTATCGCGATGCTGCTGGCCACTCTGCTGCTCGCCGCCTGCAGCTCCACGCCCACCCCCGGCGCAGCGCCTTTGGCCGGCGCGCAGCAGCTCGTCGTCGTGACGTCCGCCGACTGGGACGCTGCGCAGGCGCGCATGCAGCGCTTCGAACGTGACGGCGACGGCGCCTGGCGCGTGGTCGGCGAGGCAGTGCCGGTGATGCTGGGCCGCAGCGGCAGCGGCTGGGGGATCGGCCTGCATCCGGCGCAGGCGAGCGAGCCGCAGAAGCGCGAAGGCGACGGCCGCGCGCCCGCCGGCGTGTTCGCGATCGGCGAAGCGTTCGGGTATGCGCCCGCGGGCGTGGGCGCGCTGCCCTACCTGCCGATGCAGGCCTCGCATTACTGCATCGACGTGCCCACCTCGCCGCTCTACAACCGCATCGTCGACGAGCAGGACGTCGGCTCGGCCGCAGTCGAAGGCTCAAGCGAGCGCATGCGCCTCGACCTGCACAACGACGGCGACGTGCGCTATCGCCAGGGCTTCGTCATCGAACACAACGCGAACGGTGAGGCCGGCCGCGGCAGCTGCATCTTTGCCCACCTGCTGCGCCGCCCCGACGAGACCACCGCAGGCTGTACCGCGATGAGCGATGCGGCGATGGATGCGCTGCTACGCTGGCTGGATCCGGCGCGCACGCCGCGCTTCGTATTGTTGCCCGAAGCCGAATACGCGCGCCTGCAGACTGCCTGGCAGCTGCCGGAACTTTCCCAATGAGCACAGCAGCGCCACTGGTCTCGCGCATCGCCACCCTGGACGACCTGGCGGCGGTGCTGGACATGATGCGGGCCTTCTACATCGAGGACCGCCTGTGCTTCGACGACGTCGCCACACCGCGCGCGGTGTCGGCGTTGCTGTCCGATCCCGGCTGCGGCGCACTGCTGCTGCTCGGGGCGGACGGCAACGATGGCTACATGGCACTGACCCGCGGCTTCAGCCTCGAACAGGGCGGTCACCACGCGCTGCTCGACGAGCTCTACATCGCACCGACCGCGCGCGGCCGCGGACTCGGCGCGCAGGCACTCGAGATCGCCAGTGCACAGGCGCGCCTCTGGGGCATGGCCGTGCTGCGGCTCGAAGTGCATCACCACAATCCGCGTGCGAAGGCGCTGTACCTGCGTGCGGGCTTCGTCGACGGCATCCGCGACACGCTCGCGCTCGATCTGGGCACGCACAGCTGATGCAGCGCAGACCGCGTGATCGTCGCGCCGCATGGCATCCTGCGGTGGTCCGTCGAATCGACCACGCGCCATGACCGAAGCTGCTCCCGCACGTCGCCCCTTCCCCGCCTCCATCCGTGTGCTGCTGGCGCTGCTGGCCGGCGCGGTGGTCGGCCTCTCACTGGCGGCATGGAACCCTGACACCGCATTGCGCGTCGCCGAGTTTGCGCAACCCGTCGGCAAGCTGTGGCTCAACGCGTTGCAGATGACCGTGGTCCCGCTGGTCGCGGCGCTGGTCGTGGTCGGGATCAATGGCGCGGCGGATGCAGCCGCCTCCGGTCGCAACGCGCGCATGGCGATGGCCACGTTCGCGGTGCTGCTGGCGGTCTGCGGCACCTTCGCCGCGATCGCCGCACCTGCCCTTTTGTCACTGGTGCCACGCGACGAATCGCTGGTCGCCGCGTTCCGCGCCGCCATCCAGGCCCCTGAAGTGCTGCCACAGGCGCCCAGTTTCGGCCTGTGGATCACCAGCGTAATTCCGAGCAACGCGATCGCCGCGGCAGCCGCGAGCGCGATGTTGCCGTTGGTCGTGTTCTCGATGTTCTTCGGCTTCGCGCTGACCCGGCTCGAACCCGAGCGCCGGGAACGCATGCTCGACCTGGTGCGCACGATCGGCGACGCGATGATCGTCGTCGTGCGCTGGGTGCTGTGGGCTGCGCCGGTCGGCGTGTTCGCGCTGGTGCTGGCGGTGTGCGCGCATGTCGGTCTCGGCGTGCTGACCGCATTGGGCTACTACATCGCATTGCAGTGCGTGCTGTATGTGGCGATCACCGTATTGATGTATGGGGTCGCTGTGACCGTCGCCGGCGAGCGCCTGTCGCGTTTTGCCGCAGCCCTGCTCCCGGTGCAGGCGATCGCCGCGAGCACGCAGTCCTCACTGGCGTCGCTGCCGGTGATGATCGACAGCGCGCGCAACCGTCTGGGCTATCCACTGGCGGTGACCTCACTGGTGCTGCCGATGGCCGTCTCGCTGTTCCGCATCGCCAGCCCCACGCAGTACCTGAGCGTCGTGGTGTTCATTGCCTGGATGTACGGTGCGGCGCTGGGCCCCGCGCAACTTTCGATCGCAGTGGGTCTGAGCATCGTCATCAGCATGGGTTCGGTCGGATTGCCGGGCCAGGTGAGTTTCATGACCAACAACCTGCCGGTCACGCAGGCGATGGGCCTGCCGATCGAACCGCTTGGCGTGTTGCTTGCCGTCGACACCCTGCCTGACGCCTTCGCCACCGTTGCCAACACCACCGCCCACGTCACCGCGACCGCGGTCGTCAGCCGATACAGCGACGCCTCGGCTTCTACGGACCTGCCAGTGGCATGACCTGGACCCTGTTGCACAACCCGCGCTGCTCGAAATCGCGCGCCGCGCTCGACCTGCTGCAGACGCGCGGCATCGATGCCGATGTCGTGCGCTATCTGGAAACGCCGCTCGACGCCGACGCCCTGCGCACGCTGCTGCGCCGCCTCGACATCGCGCCGCGCGCCTTGCTGCGCACCGGCGAGGACGCCTATCACGCACTCGGTCTCACGGATGCGACGCTCGAAGACGACGCGATCATCGACGCGATGGTGAGGCATCCCGAGCTGATCGAACGACCGATTCTGGTGCGCGGAGAGCGTGCGGTGATCGGCAGGCCGACCGAGCGGTTGCTGGACCTGCTGGACTGAAGCCGGCGTCCTTTCTGTAGGAGCGCGCTCGCGCGCGAAGAGCAGCGCGGCGAACCGCCCATCGCGCGCAAGCGCGCGCCTACACGGTCAGCGATGGCGCGTCAGTGCGTCCGCTTTGCGACATGCATCGCCGACGCACGCGCAGGCGGCGCGAAGCTGTCGGCGCGGGCGCTGGGCCAGAAGGTCTTGAACACCGCGTGCTCGGGCACGCCGGTCAGCAGTTCGCCCGGCTCGAGGAAGCGGTACAGCGCAGCCAGCGACCGCACTTCCGTCGGCGAGACGCGGCGCAGGATGTGCTCGGGACCGATCTGCATGGGATGCTCCAGCCCGGCCGCGCCGATCATGTCGCGTAGCGCCTTGAGTGTGTTCTGGTGGAAATGGAACACGCGGTCGGCCTTGTCCGGCACGTCGAGCAGGCGCCAACGCGCCGGATCCTGCGTCGCGACGCCCGTCGGACACTGGTCGGTATGACAGGTGCGCGACTGGATGCAGCCCAGCGAGAACATGAAACCGCGGCCCGCGTTGCACCAGTCCGCGCCCATTGCCAGGGTGCGCGCGATGTCGAAACCGCTGGTGATCTTGCCCGCCGCGGCGACGCGGATGCGGTCGCGCAGTCCGATACCGACCAGGGTGTTGTGCACCAGCATCAAGGCTTCCTGCAGCGGCAGGCCGACATGGTTGATGAATTCCGACGGCGCCGCACCCGTGCCGCCCTCGGCGCCGTCGACGACGATGAAGTCCGGCAGGATGCCGCTGTCGAGCATCGCGCGCGCGATGCCGAACCACTCCCAGGGATGCCCGATCGCGAGCTTGAACCCGGCCGGCTTGCCGCCCGACAGCGTGCGCATGCGGTCGACGAATTCCAGCAGGCCGAGCGGCGTGGAGAACGTGGTGTGCGCCGCTGGCGATTCGCAGTCCTGGCCGACGGGAATGCCGCGCGTCTCGGCGATTTCCGGCGTGACCTTTGCACCGGGCAACATGCCGCCATGGCCGGGCTTGGCGCCCTGCGAGAGTTTCAGCTCGACCATGCGCACCTGCGGCTCGGCCGCGTGACGCGCAAACAGGTCTTCGTCGAAGCGGCCCTTGGCATCGCGACAGCCGAAGTAGCCCGAGCCGATTTCCCAGACCAGATCGCCGCCGTGCTCGCGGTGGTAATCCGAGATCGCACCTTCGCCGGTGTCATGGAAGAAGTTACCGCGCTTCGCGCCCAGATTCAGCGCCCGGATCGCATTGGCCGACAGCGATCCGAAGCTCATCGCCGAGATGTTGAACACGCTGGCGGTATACGGCTGCGCGCGTTCGTCGCCGACCGGCACCCGGAAGTCGTGCGACGCGGCGTGCGCGGGCACAAGCGAATGATTGATCCACTCGTAATGCGGGCCGTACATCGGCAGCTCGCTGCCGAACGGCACCACGTCGCTGACGTTCTTCGCACGCTGGTAGACCAGCGCACGCTGCTGGCGCGAGAACGGCACCTCATCCTGGTCGTCCTCGATGAAGTACTGGCGGATTTCCGGGCGAAAGGCTTCGAGCCCGTAGCGGAAGTGCGCCATCAGCGGATACGTGCGGCGCAGCGTCGCGCGTTTCTGAAACAGGTCGACCGTGCCCAGCGCCGACAGTGCGAGCAACGGCACCGCGACGATCGCCCAGCCCAGTGACTGGTGCAGCGACGCCATGGCGATCGAGACCAGCGCCAGGACGACGCAGAGTGCGAATGCGAGATAGCGGACCATCGGGCTCCCTTGAGAAAAGCCGCGGGTACAGGGCCCGCAGCACGCCGTCCTTCGCAGACGGCGGTCAAATCCAGCTGCAGGCCATCGGGCCAGTGCTGCACGTTGTACGCATGGTAGGTAGCGTTCTGTCACGGGGCCAGTGGAAACTGAATGTTCCGTTGTGCGCCCGCCCGCTTCACGGCGATTTGGCGGTGCGCTGCCTACTGTCACTGCAGATCCCACGCGTCAGTCGAACCGCCATGTCGCAGCTTCCCTATAACCCTGTGGTCCTTGCGGAAATGACGCGGGCCGCGCATGCCGATCGGCCGGGTGCCGACTGGCATGAGCTCGAGCCGGTGTTGCGCGCGCAATGGGAGCGGATTCCGCGCGCGGTCGAGTGGGATCAGGCACGTCCGGAGGCGGCGGCGCACTTCCGCACGATGTGTGGACTGCCTGATGCAGCGCCGGTTGTCGGATTCCAAGCCACCGCCGCGGCGCGGAGGGCAGACGCATGATCTCGCCACGGACGATCTGGCGCGTTCTGGTGATGCCGGTCTACATCCTGATTACCGGCGGTGTCTTTGCGCTCGCACTGCGCAACACCACCGGTTCCATCCTCTCGCCGCTCGCCGCGCTTGCGCCCTGGGTCATGATGATCGCCGCGGCGATGGCGCTGCTCTTGATTGTGGGCGTCGCACTGCGCTGGCGGCGCCGACTGGGTGCAGTGCGACGCGTGCGCGCTGCACGCGGTGGTGCCGGGAAGACCGGCTGGGAAGAAGATGGCACCGGGGTCGTGCATCACCCCGGACCGGGCTGAACTGCACGACTCAGAGCGGTTCGGCGATGTGGGTGGTATTGCCGCCTGCGCGTTTGGCCTGATAGAGCGATGCATCCGCGCGCGCGAACCAGTCCTGCCAGTCGCGTTCTGCCGCCAGCATCGCGCCGCCCACCGCCACGGTGATCTGCCCGCCTGGGCCGGTGAGCCGGGTTGCGACTGCTTCGCGAACTCGGTCAGCCGTGCGCGTCAGCGCCTGCTCTGACGATGCCGGCAACACCATCACGAACTCCTCGCCTCCGAACCGGTAAACGGCATCGCCCTGCCGCAGTTCCTCGCCCAGCAAGGCTGCAAGATCCATCAGCACCGTGTCGCCGGCGGCGTGGCCGTAGGTGTCGTTGACCGTCTTGAAACGGTCGATATCCAGCACCAGCAGGCCGATGCGCCCCGACTGGCCGGTCGCGATCGCTTGCTGCAGATCGGCTTCGAGCATGCCGCGGTTGGGAATGCGCGTCAGCGGATCGACGCTCGCCAGCAACTCCAGCGAATCGCTGTGGGTGCGCAGCCGGCGCGCGAATACCATCGAGAATGCGTAAACCAGCGACCAGGTCACCAGCGTACTGACGTGATAGGGCCCCACGTCGCGCCAGAGCAGCGTCGCGGACGCGCACAGCAGCAAAGCGGCGCCGCTCCATGTCGCGACGCGCAGCGGCGCCAGGTAGTAGTTGGTCATCAAGACGACATAGACCCAGCCGCTTGCCGCCGGCCCGATGGTCAGGAATGCGAGGATCGCAAAACCGGAATTGAGCACCACCATCCATGCGCCCGCGCGCTCGGTGTGGCCTTCGCGCCAGGCCAACCCCACGACCGCGACCACCGTGAAGACCACGCCGGCGTCGAGCGCCGCAATGGTCCAGTCGCCCCGCACAAGGCGCCAGACCAGAAAACTGCCGACCACGACCGAGGTCACCGACCCCAGCAGGGTGATGATGGTCAGTCGAAAATCGTTACGCAGTCTCGCAATCATCGTGGCCGCACCCATTCCGGAGGTGCGCCGCAGCGCACCCTTCCCGCTCGCCGACCCAGTTCTGTGCCTGCTGGGGCGAAACCCTGAACCGCGGACGGGGACGCGACCGTGAAAGGCGAGCGCCGATCCGCAAGCGGGACGACGAATTGCGAAGTCGGCCTGCAGAATGAAGCGACCGATGATGGTGCCCGGAGCCGGAATCGAACCGGCACGACCTTGCGGCCAACGGATTTTAAGTCCGGTGCGTCTACCAGTTTCGCCATCCGGGCAGGCGATCGACAGCGTGCCGCAGCGCGCCGCCGATTGAAACCGCCGCGCACGACCGCCGCAGCGCCAGATACGAAAAAGCCCCGCATCTGCAGGGCTTTTCGAACTGGAGCGGGAAAAGGGGCTCGAACCCTCGACCTCAACCTTGGCAAGGTTGCGCTCTACCAACTGAGCTATTCCCGCTTGGAACCGAATTGTAACCCGCCTGCGCCCTGTGTGGTGCGCCGGCTGGAGGCCTGGGTCGGAATCGAACCGGCGTACACGGATTTGCAATCCGCTGCATAACCACTCTGCCACCAGGCCGGTGACGCCGTGCAGGACTTTGGGTCCTGTCGACAAAACGAAACCCCGCGTACAACCCGGGGCGTCGTCTTCGAAACTGGAGCGGGAAAAGGGGCTCGAACCCTCGACCTCAACCTTGGCAAGGTTGCGCTCTACCAACTGAGCTATTCCCGCTTGGGAGGCGAAATTCTACTCATCGCCACCGGGGTGTCAATACTTGTTCTTTTCCGCGGCGCGCATGATCGGCCATGCAGCACGCAGATACAGCAGGCCGGACCACAGCGTCAGCATCGCCGCGATCGCGAGCAGCCAGTCGCCGATGATGAAGATCTCGCGGCCCAGCCACGGCAGCGGACGCGGCGGCTGGTCGGGCGTCACCGAATACAGCAGACACAGCAGCGCGACCATCTGCGCGACTGTCTTGATCTTGCCGATCGCCGCGACGCGCACGGTCGCGCGCTGGCCGAGTTCGGCCATCCATTCGCGCAATGCGGACACCGCAATCTCGCGGCCCACGATCACCGCCGCCCAGAACGCCATCCAGGGCGTCGGGTGGCCCTGCACGATCAGAAACAGCGCGACGGCAACCATCAGCTTGTCGGCTACCGGATCGAGAAATGCGCCGAATGCCGAGTACTGGTGGTACTTGCGCGCAATCCAGCCGTCGAGCCAGTCGGTGATCGACGCGAACGCGAACACCAGCGCAGTGGCGAAGTTCGTCCACTGGAACGGGAGGTAGAACACCAGCACCAGCACCGGGATCAACATGATCCGCATCAGTGTGATCCAGGTGGGAATCGTGAATTTCATCGGACGCCTGTGGGGGATTCAGTCGTGTCCGGCGCCTGGGCCGGGGTCGAGCCCGTGTAGGGTCGCATAGATGCGCTGCGCAAGCGCCGCGTTGACGCCCTCGACCTGGGCGATCTGCTCGGCACCGGCGGCCTTGAGCCCACCCAGACCGCCGAAATGCTTCAGCAGGCTGGCGCGGCGGCGGGGGCCGATGCCGGGAATGTCCTCGAGCCGGCTGGTCGTGCGTGCCTTCTGACGGCGTCCACGATGACCGGTGATCGCAAAACGATGCGCCTCGTCGCGCACCTGCTGCACAAGTTGCAGGCCTGGCGATGCCGCGCCGGGCTTGAGCGCGCGCCCATCCGGCAGCAGCAGGGTCTCGTCACCGGGCTTGCGCGCCTCGCCCTTGGCCACGCCGACCAGGCAGATGCCGGTGATGCCCAGCGTGTCGAGCACCGCGCGCGCCTGCGCGACCTGGCCGGTGCCGCCGTCGATCAGCAGCACGTCGGGCAGGATGCCTGCGCCTTCCGCGGCCGCAGGCACGTCGGTGCCCGCCTCCACAGCCGCGACCTCGGCGGCGCGCGCATCGGCGGCCTTGCGAAAGCGCCGGGTCAGCGCCTGATGCATCGCCGCGTAATCGTCGCCCGGTTCGATGCCGGCGATGTTGTAGCGCCGGTACTGGCCGCGCACCGGACCGGCCGCGTCGAACACCACGCATGAGGCGACCGTCGCCTCGCCCATGGTGTGGCTGATGTCGAAACACTCGATGCGCTGCGCGAGCTGGCTGAGCCCGAGCATCTCGCGCAGCGATTCGGCGCGCGCGTTCTGCGCCGCTTGGCTGCTCATTTCCGTCGCCAGCGAGATCTCGGCGTTGCGGCGCGCAAGATCCACGTACCGCGCACGGTCGCCGCGCACGCTGGTCTTGATCTGCACGCGGCGACCGGTGGATTCGCTGAAGGCCTGTTCGAGCAGCGGCACGTCCTCGATCGCGCGGTCGAGCACGATTTCGCGCGGCGGCGTCTGCTCGGCGTAGTGCTGGGACACGAACGCGGCCAGCACCTCGGCCGGATCGTCGCTGCCATTGGTGCGCGGATGAAACGCGCGCGTGCCCAGGTTGCGGCCGTCGCGGAACGCCAGCAGCAGCACGCAGGCCTGACTGCCCTGCATCGCACAGGCGAGCACGTCGAGTTCGGCGACCTTGCCGTCGACGTACTGGCGCGCCTGCATGCTGCGCATGTTGCCGAGCAGATCGCGCAGGCGCGCGGCGTCCTCGAAGTCGAGCTTTTCGGCCGCGGCCTCCATGTCGCGCGTCACTTCCCGGGTGAGTTCGTCGCTGCGTCCGTCGAGGAACAACGACGCGCGGCGCACGGCATCGCCGTAATCCTGCGCCGAGATCATGCCGACGCAGGGCGCGGTGCAGCGGCCGATCTGGTGCTGCAGGCACGGCCGCGAGCGGTTGCGGAAGACGCTGTCCTCGCAGTTGCGCAGCTTGAACAGCTTCTGCATCAGGTTCAGCGTTTCGCGCACCGCGGTCACGCCCGGATACGGACCGAAGTAACGCCCGGCCACGTTGCGCGGGCCGCGATGCACGGCAATGCGCGGCCAGTCGTCGCTGGTCACCAGCACGTAGGGATAACTCTTGTCGTCGCGCAGCGAGACGTTGTAGCGCGGCTTGAGCGACTTGATGAGCTGGTTTTCGAGCAGCAGCGCTTCGGCTTCGCTGCGCGTGACCGTGGTTTCCATGCGCGCGATCTGCGCGATCATCGCCATCGTCCGGGTGACCTTGGGCGATGCGTTGAAATAGCTGGCCACGCGCTTGCGCAGGTCCGCGGCCTTGCCGACGTACAGGACGGTGTCGTCCGCCGCATACATGCGGTAGACGCCCGGTGCGGTGCTGAGCCCAGCGACGAACGCCTTGCCGTCGAACATCACCCCACCACCGCTTGCCTTGCGCGGCCCGGTCATTCGCCTATCGGAACGTGACGCACGGCGCCGCTGACCGGGTCGAGCCGCAGCACGGCGTGCGCATCGGTGTCGGAGATCCACACCGCATCACCGCCGATCGCCAGGCCACCGGGCGCATGCAGGCGCTGCGGCAGTTCGAAGGAGGTCAGTTCACCGCCGCCCAGTCGCAGACGGCGCAGGCTGTCGTTGCCGGCATCGGCGATCCACAGCACCGGCGCATCGGGTTCGAGCGCCAGCGCCTGCGGATGCTGCATGCACGCGTCGGTGCGTGGACCATCGACGCGACCGAACTGCCAGGGGTCCTGGCCGACCAGCGTCGACACCGCGCCGGTGCGCGTATGCACGCTGCGGACAGCCGAGCCGCTGGCATCGCAGACGTAGAGCGTCTGCTGTACGCAGGCCAGGGATACCGGCTCGGCGAACGAGGCCATGGATCCGCTGCCGTCCATCACCGCAAGCTTGCCGCTGCCGGCCAGCAGTTCGATCGTCGAGCGGCCGAGATCGAGCCGCCAGATGCGGTTGTCGCCCGCGCAGGCGATATAGAGCTTGTCGCCGGCGAGCACGATGTCGCGTGGCTGGTCGAGCGCGACCGCGCGCGGATCGGTCAATGCACCTTCGTTGGTAATGCCCGGACGGCCGGCGCCGCAGAGTGTCGAGATGTCGCCGCTACGCAGTTCGATCCGGCGCACCGCGTGGTTGCCGGTGTCGGCGACATAGAGCACATCGCGTTCGACATAGAGGCCATGCGGCCGGGTGAACGCGGCCAGTTCCATCGGCCCGTCGATGAAGCCGGGACTGCCACTGCCGAACTGGCGCAGCACGCGCCCGCTGGTGTCGCATTCGAGCACGCGGTGATGGCCACTGTCGGCGACGTAGAGAAAATTGCCCGCCAGCGCGAGGCCGGCCGGGAAACACAGGGGCAACGGCGGCTCGCCACTGCGGCGCATGCGGATGGGTTCGACACTGACCGCGTACGGGGTGAGTTCGGCGGCCAGCGCGCTCACGCGTGCGTCAAGCTCGCGAATGCCACCCTCGCCGACGATGCGCTCGCGCACCCGGCCCTCGCCGTCGATCAGCACGACCGTCGGCCAGGCCTCGATGCCGTAGTGCTGCCAGAGCGTCCAGTCCGCATCGTGGGCGACCGGGAATTCGACATGCTGGCGGTGCGCCCGCTTGGACGCACGGCGCGGCTCGCGCTCGGCGTCGAAACGCGGGACGTGCACCGCAACGACATTGAGCCGCTCGCGATGGCGCGCGCGCAGATGACCCAGGTCGGCCAGACGCTGCTGCGACCAGGCCGAGGCGAGATTGACGAACGCGAGCGCGCAGACCTTGCCCCGCAACTGCGCCATGCGCAGCGGGTCGGTCAGGTTCAGCCACTCCAGGCTGGCCGGGAACTCGGGAGCGGTCGCGGCGTCGGTCATGCCCGGATTATGCGCGAACGCCCGGAGCGCCGCGTCGATACCGCGCGACGATCTCCCGGGCGGCCGCGTCGACCAGTTGCCAGACCGATTCGAACCCGGCCGCGTCGCCGGTATAGGGGTCCGGCACGTCGCCGCCGCCCTGCCCGGCCCAGTCGAGGAGCAGCGCGATCTCGCCCGTGCCATCTGGGGGCCGGCGGTCGCGGACGATGCGCAAGGTGCTGGCGTCGGCACACAGCAGCACATCGAAGTCGCGGTAATCGGCGGCGTCGAGCATGCGGGCGCGCAGGCTGGAGATGTCGACCCCGTGACCGGCGGCGTTGCGGATTGCGCGCGGGTCCGGTGGGTCGCCCACATGCCAGTCGCCGGTGCCACAGGAATCGACTTCAATCACGTCGCGCAGGCCAGCGCCCTCGATCCGCGCGCGCAACGCGCCTTCGGCCATCGGCGAACGGCAGATGTTGCCCAGGCACACCACCAGCAGGCGGCTCATTCGCCGGCTGCCAGACGCGTCTGCGCGCGGGCGAGATCCTCGGGCGTATCGACGCCGGGCGGAAACGGCTCGCGGGCGATGCCGACCGCAACCCGGTGCCCGGCTTCGAGCACACGCAACTGTTCGAGCATCTCGATCTGCTCCAGGCGCCCCGGCGGCATCGCCGCGAACTGTTTGAGGAAGTCCACGCGATACCCGTAGATGCCGATATGCCGCCACCACTCGCCATCCGGCATGACGTCGCGGCTGCGTGCGAAGGCATCGCGCGGCCACGGCACCGGCGCGCGGCTGAAGTACAGCGCATCGCCTTCGACATTCCGCACGACTTTGACCGCATTGGGATCCAGCAGCGTTTCGACATCGGCCACCGGCGCACACAGCGTCGCGAGATCCACTCCCGGCTGCGCCGCGAGCGCGGCGACGGCCTGGATGCCGGACACAGGCGCAAAGGGTTCGTCGCCCTGCAGATTCACGACCACGCGCGCGGCATCCCAACCAGCGAGCGCGGCGCATTCGGCCAGACGGTCCGTGCCGGAGGGATGCTCGGGCGACGTCATCGCCACCTGCACCGGTGTGCCGGCGAGCGCCTCACGCACGCGTGCGTCATCGGTCGCCACCCACACCTCGTCCGCGCCCGCCGCCAGTGCGCGCCGCGCGACATGCAGCACCAGCGGTTCGCCGGCAAGCAGTTGCAGCGGTTTGCCCGGCAAGCGGGTGGATGCGTAACGCGCGGGAATGGCGACGACGAAACCGGTGGATGTGCTCATGCGGGGATTGTCCCAGATCTCGGTGCGTCGGGCTGTGCGGCGCCTTGCGGCGCTAGCGCAATGGCCAACGCGGCGGGCCGCAAGATGGTTGGAGCGAAGCGAAATCCATCGCCTCAGATGCTGCGTGCGGACAACATATCGCGAGCGTTCGCCCTCACCCCACCCCCTCTCCCCGAGGGAGAGGGGCGCAAGCCGCGCCTTCTCGGCCAGCGCTCGATCAGCGCAGCTTGGTCAACCGGTCCAGCAAGGCGATCCAGAACGCTTCCGGCAGCTCCCCGGACACCGGCACGCTGTAATGCCGTTCGCCGGCGAAGCGCATGCACTTCACCGCGTCCTTCTCGGTCATCAGCACCGGCAGGTCGCTGCCGAAGCGCAGGTCTTCGGCGGTGTAGCGATGATGGTCGGCGAAGGCGTGCGGCACGACGGCGATGCCATGGCTGCGCAGCGTCGCGAAGAAGCGTTCGGGATCGCCGATGCCTGCGACTGCATGCACGCGCTGACCGGCGAAACGCGACAGCGGCAGCGCGCGGCCGCCGACCAGCGGCAGCGCCTGCCCGGTCTCCAGCCGCATCGGCCACTCACCGAATTCGGCTGCCACGTCGGTGGCGCTGCCGGTGTTGAGCACGCGGAAATCGACATCGGCGCTGCGCGTCGCCAGCTCGCGCATCGGGCCGGCGGGAATCAGCAGGCCGTTGCCGTAGCGACGCACGCCGTCGATGACTTCGATCTCGACATCCCGACGCAGGCGGTAATGCTGCAGACCGTCGTCGCAGACCACGATGTCGCAACCGGCGGCGATCAGCGCCTTGGCGGCCGCGACGCGATCGGCGTCGACGCGCACCCTGGCGCCGGTGCGCGCGGCAACCAGCACCGGCTCGTCGCCGGCGAGTTTCGGATCGGTGACCGGCTCGACCCAGCGCGGCGTGCCGGCGTCATCGCGGCCATAGCCACGGCTGGCAACACCCGGCGTCCAACCCGCGGCCTGCAGACGCGCGACCACCGCGATCGTCAGCGGCGTCTTGCCGCTGCCGCCGGCGATCAGATTGCCGATCACCAGCACAGGCTTCGAAACCTTGCGCGGGCGTACGAATTTCAACCGCAGCCGTGACGCCGCGCCGTAGATCCGGGCGAGCGCGCGGGCATGCAACGGCGGACGGCTGCCGTCGAACCAGTACCGCGGTGCCTTCATCCGACGCGGTCCCCGCCGTCGCCATCGCGGAACTGCATGCGATGCAGACGCGCGTACAGGCCGTCCTGTTCGAGCAGCTGCTGATGCGTGCCGTGCTCGACGAGCCGGCCGTGGTCGAGCACCAGCACCTGGTCGGCGTGTTCGATCGTCGACAGGCGATGCGCGATGACCAGCGTCGTGCGGTCCGGCATCAGATGTTCGAGCGCATCCTGCACCAAGCGCTCGGACTCGGTATCGAGCGCGGCGGTGGCCTCGTCGAGGATCAGGATCGGCGCGTCCTTGAGCATCGCGCGGGCGATCGCCAAACGCTGACGCTGGCCGCCCGACAGGCGACCGCCACGGCTGCCGATGCCGCTCTCGAGGTGCTTGGGCAGTTTTTCGATGAACTCCATCGCATTGGCGCCGCGGATGGCCGCGTCGAGCGCTTCGCGCGACACGCCGGCCATTTCGCCGTAGGCGATGTTCGCCGCCACGGTGTCGTCGAACAGCATCACCTGCTGTCCTACGAGCGCAATCTGACGGCGTACGTCGGAGAGCTTGTAGTCGTCAATCGGATAGCCGTCGAGCAGGATCTCGCCTTGCGCCTGCGCGTAGAAACGCGGGATCAATTTGATCAGCGTCGACTTGCCGCTGCCCGAGCGCCCGACGATTGCGGTCACCGTGCCGGGCTTGGCGACGAAGCTGACATCCTCCAGCGCCGGCGCATTCTGGCCCGGATAGCGCGCACCGACGTTGCGGAACTCGATCTCGCCACGCGCACGCGCCAGCGGCCGTGTGCCGGTGTCGCGCTCGTCGTCCGAATCGAGAATCTCAAACAGGCGCTCGGCCGAGGCCACGCCCCGCTGCAGCATGTTCTGCACGTTCGTCAGCTGCTTGAGCGCCGGAATGATCGCCATCATCGCGATCATCAGCGCGACGAAACCACCCGCGGTCAGACGACCCTGCGAGGCCTCGTAGCCCGCGATGACGATCAGCAGCGCGAGACCCACCGAGCCCATCAGCTGCACGACCGCCGACGAGATCGCGCGCGTGGCCTCGACTTTGAGGTTCAGCCGCATGTGCGTATCGGCGACCGCGCGATAACGCGCGTTCTCGGCCGCCTGTGCGCCGTAGATCTTCACTTCCTGCTGGTTGCTCAGCGACTGGTCGGCCGCCTGCAGCAGCAGCGCCGAACTGTCCTGGATGTTGTGGCTGACGCGGCGGTAGCGACGCGCGACCTTGCCCATGATCCATGACAGCGGCGGGGCGATGACCAGGATCGTCAGCGTCACCTGCCAGCTGGTCCACAGCATCACGATCAGCGACGCGATGATCTGCAGCGACTGCTGGATCATCACCTTGGCAGCGTCCACTGCGGCCTGCGACACCTGGTCGGAGTCCGAGCCCAGGCGTATCAACATCGACGGTACCGGCTCGGCATCGAAGCGCATGCCCGGCAGGCGCAGGTACTTGCCGAGCACCATGACGCGCAGATCGCGGGCGATGCCGCGGCCAGCCTTGGCCATGTTGTAGTCCGCCAGATAGCCGGCGATGCCGCGCATCACGAACAGGCCGATGATCGCCGCCGGCAGCCACAGGTTCACGCCGGCGTTCGTCCCGACGAAGGTCTCGTCGATGATCGGCTCCATCATCTTGGTGAAGGCGCCGCCCGCGGCCGCTTCGATCAGCATGCCGACCAGCGCCACCGACAGCAGGCCGCGATAGTCGGTGGAGAACTTCAGCAGCCGGCGATAGACCGGCCAGGCGCGATCGGCGCGCACGGGGCCGGGCGTCGGCGCGTCGTGCTGCGCCTTGTCGACAACGGTACTCATGTCATTCCTCTTGCGTGGCCGCGGCAGCCGCAGCCGCCGTCGGCGGCGCGGTCGCATTCGCGATGCGCTTGAAACCGAGCTGCCCCAGCGCGTCGTAGGCGGTCGCGACCGCCTGCCACGGCGTGCGCGCATCGGCGCGCAGCAGCACGGTGCGGTCGCGGTCCTCGCCAGCGACTTCCGCGATCGTGCGCTTGAGCGATTCGACATCGGTGCGCAGGGCTTCGCGATCGTCGACGAAGTACCGGCCGTCGGCATTGATCAGCAGGCTCAGCGCGCCGTCCTGCGCATCGTTGCGCTCGCCGGTGGCCTGCGGCAGTTCGAGCTTCAGCACCGAGCGCGCATCGAAGGTCGTGGTGATCACGAAGAAGATGATCAGCACCAGGATCACGTCGATGAGCGGCACGAGGTTGAGTTCCGGATTGTCCTCGGCGCGGCGGTCGCGGATGCGCATGCGTCAGCCCTGCACCGGTGCCTGCACCTGCACGCCGCGGCGGTTGCGTGGATCGATGACGTCCATCAGCGCGATCGCCTCGTGCTCCATCTGCACGATGTAGCCGTCGATGCGCGCGCGGAAGTGGCGGTGGAACATCAATGCCGGAATGGCGACGATCATGCCCGCCGCCGCGCAGACCAGCGCCTTGCCGATGCCACCTGCGAGCTGGTTCACATCACCGACGCCGTGGTCCATGACGCCCATGAACATCTGGATCATGCCGACCACGGTGCCGAACAGGCCCAGCAGCGGACCGGCCGCGGCGATCGTGCCCAGTGCATTGAGATAGCGCTCCATGCGGAAGGCGACATGGCGGCCGACATCCTCGACCCGTTCGCGGATCTCCTCGCGCGGGCGGCTGCGCACGTCCAGCGCGGCGGCGAGCAATGCGCCCAGCGGCGCCGTGCCGCGCAACGATTCGATATGCGCCGGGTCCAGCGTGCCGCGCGCGGCCCAGGCGCGGACTTCCGCGCCCAGCCCCGGCGGCAGCACCGCCTTGCGGCGCAGCGCCCAGAAGCGCTCGACGATGATTGCCAGCGCGACAGCCGACAGCAGCAGCAGGGGCAGCATCGGCCAGCCGCCAGCCTTCACCAGTTCGAGCACAGCAACCCCTTCGGCCGATGGCCGGTTCAATCCGGGGAATAGGATAGCCCAGCCTGCCCGGCCGCCCCGGGCTGCGCTTCGCGCCGCTCGGCCTGTTGCGCGGCGTCCCACAACCGCGGCCGCCTGACGCGTTCCTGCGTGACAACCAGTCCGCCGGCCTGCAGCCGGAGCCGGGTCGCCCCGCCGCCGGCTGTGCTGCCGACCGCGGCGCCGGCATTGGTCCAGCGCCGGACCACCTCGTCATGCGGATGCCCGAAGCGGTTGCCGTGACCCGCCGACATCATCGCAACCGCGGCGCCGGACGCGTGTACGAAAGCGGGATCGGAAGAGCTGCGGCTGCCGTGATGCGCGGCGATCACGACCTCGGCCGCGAGCGAGGCTGCGTCGCGCCGGACCAGCAGCCGTTCGACCAGATCGTCGATGTCGCCCGGCAGCAATGCAGCGCCGTGCGCGGTCTCGACCCGCAGCACGCAACTCGATGGATTGCGGAAGGCCGGGAAGTACAGGTCCGGGTGCAGGAATCGGAACGTCACCCCGTCCATGCGCCAGGCACTGCCCATCAGGCATGGAGACGCGCCCGGCACGCGATCCCATTGCGGCGAGAAGATCACTGGCGCGGCGAAGCGGCGCTGCACGGCGCCGAAGCCGCCTGCATGATCGGCATCGCCATGGCTGATGACGATGGCATCAAGGCGGCGCACGCCCAGCGCCTGCACTGCCGGGACGATGACGCGCTCGCCAGCGTCGAACGCCTCGGGAATCGCAGGCCCGGCGTCGTAGAGCACGGCGTGGCGCGATGTGCGGACCAGGACCGACAGTCCCTGTCCGACATCGAGCACCACCAGTTCCGCTTCGCCGTGTTGCGGAAGCCGCCGATCGGGCCACAGCAGCGGCAGCCACAACAGCGCCGCCAGCCATTTTCCCGGCACGCCTCCCGGCAACAGCATCCAGAACGCCGCCAGGAGTGCGAGCGGCAGCGCAAGCCAGTGCGGCTCGGGCAACCACCAGAGCGAGATGGGACTCGCCGCCAGCCAGTCGAACAGCGGCCAGCTCAGCTCGAATGCCCACGCGGCGCTGCGCCAGGCCCAGTCGCCGGCGCCGGTATGGATCGCCTCCAGCCCGGTGCCGATCAGCGCCAGCGGCACCACGACCAGACTCCACCATGGAATCGCGACCAGATTGGCGATCGGCCCGGCCAGCGAGGCCTGTCCGAACAGGATCACCGTCAATGGCAACAGGCCGATGGTCGCCACCCACTGCGAAGCCAGCAGGCCGCGAAGCTTCGACAGTTCACGCGCATCGGGCAGACACCAGACCAGCCAGGCGACACCGGCGAAGCTGAGCCAGAAACCCGCGGACAGCACCGACATCGGATCAACCAGCACGACGGCGATTGCGGCGTAGGCCAGGGAATCGGCGATGCGCAGATGCCGCCGCGCCAGCCGCGCGATCACGACCACGCCGATCATCAGTACCGTGCGCACGGTCGGCAGCTCCCAACCGGCCACTGCCGCGTAGACCGTGCTCGCGAGCAGCGCGACAATCGCCGCCGCCTGCGGACGCGGCAGCCAGCGTCCCAGCCACGGCAGGCACCACCACACCGCGGTGGCCGCCAATGCGAAGAAACCGCCGACCATGCCGACGTGGAAGCCCGAGATCGCGATCAGATGCGTCAGCCCGGTCGCGCGCAGCGCTTCCCAGTCCAGATCGCTCAGCGCGCGCGTGTCGCCGATCGCCAGTGCCCGCACATAGCGCGCACTGTCGCGGTCGACCACGCCATCGATACGCGTCGCGACGCGTTCGCGCCACCGACCCACGCCGCGGCCCGCGTCGAGACGCGTGACCGGTTCACCACTGCGCACGTAGCCCACCGCAGTGACACGCTGCGCCATTGCCCGCTTCTCGCCATCGAACCAGCCCGGATTGCGCAGCCCGCGCGGCGCACGCAGCCGCGCGGTGAATGTCCAGTCGCTGCCGGCCTGCAGCCCATACCGCCGAAGGTCCGGACCTTCGCGGCGATCGTCGTACCAGGACAGCCGCAACAGGCGACCGCGCAACGGGCCCGGTACCGAGTCATCGCCAGCCACGCGGAACAGGAACGCCGTGCGCTGTGGCTCGTGTACCGGTAGGGCGATGACCTGACCACGCACCTCGAAATCGCCCCGCTCCATCGGCGGCGGCAACTGGATCGCCAAAGCGTGTGCCGCGTGCAGACCGCACAGCGCTGCACCAACGAAGAAAGCCGCAGCGACGCGCCCTGGCCCGCGCCAGACCGCCCAGCCCGCGACTGCCGCTGCGAGCGCAAACGCCATCACCCACCACGGCGGCAAGACGGGCAGCTGCAGACTTGCGATGGCACCGAGTACCAGTCCTGCTGCGACGCCGAGGCCGAGACCCGGCACCCGCTGCGCGCTCATGCAAGCGGCAGCCGGTCCAATGGACTGCGCACCCCCAGCCCGCCCCGGTTGAGGACATGGGTGTAGATCTGCGTCGTCGACAGATCCTTGTGACCAAGCAGTGCCTGGATCGTCCGGATGTCCTGACCCGACTCGAGCAGGTGCGTCGCGAACGAATGCCGCAGCGTATGGCAGCTCGCCGGCTTGAGGATGCCCGCGCGCAGGCGTGCAGTGCGCACCACGCGTTGCAGCACCGACTCGTCGAGATGATGACGCCGTACCGCGCCATCGCGCGGGTCACGCGACAGCCGCTGTGCGGGAAACACGTATTGCCAGCCGCGCTCGCGCGCGGCGTTCGGATACTTGCGCGTCAATGCGGCCGGCAGCCAGACCGCGCCATGCCCCAAACGAAGATCCGCGTCATGCAGATGCAGGGCACGCGCGATCTCATCACGCAGCCCATGCGTCAAACGCTCGGGCAGCGGCACGTGGCGATCCTTCCCGCCTTTGCCGTCGCGCACCACGATCTGACGCTGGAGGAAATCGACATCCTTGATCCGCAAGCGCAGCGCTTCCATCAACCGCATGCCGGTGCCGTACAGCAGCCCCGCGAGCAAGGCCGGCCGTCCCTCCATCGCCCGCAGCAGACGCTCGACCTCCTTGACGGCCAACACGACCGGCACCCGACGCGGCCGCTTCGCACGCACGACCGCCTCCATCCAGGGCAGGTCGACGCCGAGCACCTCCCGATACAGAAACAACAGCGCGGCCAGCGCCTGATTCTGGGTACCCGCCGCCACCCGATCCCGCGTGGCCAGCACCGTCAAGAACGCTGTGACTTCCGCCCCGTCCATCTCGCGCGGATGCCGCTTGGCGTTGGCCAGAATGAATCGCCGGATCCAGCCGACGTAGGCCCGCTCGGTCCGGATACTCAGATGCCGCACCCTGCAACGCGCCCGCACTTGGTCGAGCAACTTAGGGGACCTGACCGGGTCGGTTACCGCCTCGCTTGCGTCTGATAACACACTGCGCCTCCATGCGCCGGATACCGCATGCAGGCTAGACGTTTGAAACGCCTGTCAGAACGCGACAAGACGTTGATTCTGCGTCGGAAATTCCCGCTTGGCGACCACCGGAGTTCCGACGCATACTCGGTGCAACACCCCGCATCCGGGGTCGAATACTAGTTAGGCCCAAGATCGTTCTTTCATGAAGTACAAGCTCATCAAGTCCATGGCACACAACTGGACCCACTCTTTCATGAGTGGCATGAACTACGTCGATGGCGACTTCGTATTCGAGGACATGTATCAGCTTGCCCGCGACCGCAAAGGACAGAAGGTTATGGTCACGTGGATTCCTGATCGCCCGGAGGAGCTCTTTAGCCTCACCCCCCGCGTACGGGAGTCGCTCAAGCACTACCGAAAGTCACTCCCGAAGCATCTTGAGCGGCACCAGATTGATCAAGGGGCCATCTCAGAGATGCGGACCGAGGTTTACGTTGCAGAGAATCATCGTATGTACGTAAGGTCTTACGTTCTGGACAGCCGAGGCAAAGAGCATGTTCAGTTCGTTTGGGCCTAACAATTCGTTCAAGCCGAAACCGCCTCGCGGTTCGGCTTAACTCAGGCGTTAGGCCGCTACCCAAGAGGAGTGCTCCCGTGACAGAAGATCATGAAACGCTGTTGAACGTTCGTAGTCACGTAGGTAACTGTGCACTCCATTGGCACAAACTCGCTGTCGAAGTATCAGGTCTCGTAGTAGGTGGGGCGGTAGCATTGGCAGGATTCGCAGTGACTAGAGACAACATGGGCCTCACTACCAGTCTCTCGCTTGGTTTCATCGCTGCAGCAGCCGGCATTGCTGGCTACGTTTTAATAAAGCACATAGAAAAAGAATTTTATATGCATACTGGAATTCTGCAAAAAGTGGATGACCTTAACGGATTGTTTGACCCGAACAGATTCGGCCTAACGAATGGAAATATCCTTTATCCCGAGCCTTGGAAAACCTCTGGGTCAGTCACTTATAAAGAGCCCCTACTCACTTACGCAAAAAGAGCTGTGCTCTTGGGGCCAATCACAATGGGGGCATTAGTGGCAATTGTCAGTATATTGCGCTGACAGGCACGTGACAGCGGCCTAACAATTCCGTAAGGAGCTTCCCGTCAACTCCGAGTGCATGAGCGCCGCGCCTGAGCGTTGAGGCATTTGCTGTTCTCCGGTTGTCGGGTATCGCAGTAACATTCGCCAGAGTGATCGGTGATCAAAGCGTTGCCAGACTGCATTTCCGTAATCGGTCTTGTTGGATCGGCGTTACTGATCCGGACCAGGGTAAAAACCGCACCCGAAGGCCTCTCTCATTCATCGGCTTGGCCCATGCACGGGGATCAGCCGTGTCATGTGGTGGCGCCACCTTGTTAGTCAGGCTCTCTCCGGGACGGTCTGACCGCTTGCTACCTCGTCGCTCTGGCGTTGGACCTCGTGTGCCGTGCCCCGCTTTCAGGTGGCCGTGGCGTGTGTCTTGCGCTTTGTCGGCCTCTGCACCATCGGGTGCCTGAGCCAGGCTTCGGCGTCGTAATCCTCATCACGTGCCAGCATTGCCCACAGCTGCCGCGCGTGTTTGTTGGCGACCGCCACCAGCATCTTTCCGAAGGGCATGCGTTGCGCCAAGCCGCGGATCCAGATCTGCTCGGCACTCGCCTTCTCCAACGCAACCGCATTCGCCCGCTGCAAACTGCTTCTCGCGCCTTGGATCAGCAAGGTGCGCAAATAACTGTCGCCGCGACGGCTGATCTGCCCGAGCCGTTGCTTGCCGCCGCTGGAGTGTTGCGTGGGCGTCAGGCCCAGCCATGCCGACAGCTGCCGGCCGTGCGTGAACTCGCGGCCATCGCCGATCGTGGCGACGACTGCATCGGCGGTCAGCGGCCCCACACCGAGCATCTGCTGGGCGCGCCGGCTGCGCACATCGGCTTTGGCATGGGCGGCGATGGTGGCATCGCAGGCCGCGATCCGCTCGCGCACCTGTTGCCAGTGTTGCTGCAGGTCATCGAGCAGCCCGTGCAGCATTGCCGGCAACTGGTTGCGCACCGCTTCATCGCCGAGCGCGCGACGCAGCGCGTGGTCGCTGCGTGCCACCACAACGCCGAACTCGGCCAGCAGCCCGCGCAGGCGGTTGCTGATCGCCAGGCCTTCGACTTTGTAGCCTTCGCGCACGCGATGCCAACTCAGCCGCGCCTGCTGGTCGACCGTCTTCACTGCCACGAAGCGCATGTTGCCCTGTCGCGCCGCGGTCGCGATCGCCTCGGCATCGTTGCGGTCGTTCTTGCTGCCCTGCGACTTGCGGAAGGGCTTCACGAACTGCGCCGCCATCAGGCGCGGCACCAGCCCGTGCGCAAGGCAGCGACGCGCCCAGTGGTGCGCCCCGCTGCACGCTTCCATCGCCACCACTGTGCCGGGCGGAAGTTGGGCCAGCCATGCGGCAAAGGCGTCGCGCTTGAGGTCCCGACGCTGCCGGACCCGGCCGCCAGCGTCGAGCTCGCTCACTGAGAACACCTGCTTTGCCAGGTCCACACCCATGGTTATAGTGCCCATTGGAGACTTCCCCTTCATTTGATTGTTCGTCGAAACACAATCATGGCACTCGATGCCGAGCGGCTTGCCGCTGAAGTGGGAAGTCTGGTGAATTAACAAGCGAAGTGCACCGCGCCGAGGAGTTCTCGCATTCGTTCGATCGGTGATTTGAACCCATAACGTTTTCTCGGCCGAGAGTTGA
>NZ_JAVDWO010000004.1:0-275806 GCF_031457535.1 Luteimonas terrae | reverse complement strand
CGCGCCCTCGGCGGCTTGCCACCGATGCGCTATGCGATGGCACACTCACCCACCACCTCTACTTTTGAATGACTCGAAAAAAGGAGGACGCTTCACCCCGGTTGTTCCACACGCCAACCAGCGCAGGTGTTCGACTGCCGCGCTCGGTCGCGTACACGGCGACGGAGATGTGCAGTAGTGGCTCCAGGTCCTCGGGATAGCGCAGCCGGAACCACGCATCCCGGTTGCCTCCGCGCTGCAGCAAGGTGCCGTCCCGTACATCGTCGATGACATTGCCGAGCATCGACCAGGGCGTGACGTTGCCCATCGCGCCCTCGCCGCCAGGCGTGTTGCTGGCTGAGATCCAGCGATGATCGAACTCCACGCTGACCCTGGTCTTCCTACTTCACTTCCACAGCTGACGCTCGCGATATCGCTGCTCCGAACGCGCATCGGCAGCTTCGTTGTCAGCGAATTCCGCGATGACCGACGGTTCTGGCAACTGGTGCGGATCTCCTGGCTCGATGGCACACTCCGCCTCCACTTCCGGTGGAAATACCGGTGCGCGGCAGCTCTTCATGGTCAGCCAGCGACTCAGAGTCAACGCGCCATAGATCGGGAACATCAGGTTCCACCGCAACGGATGCAGATTGGTGCCCATCATCAGGCACACCATCAGCCAGCAGTTGTGCCATGTCACTTGAGTGGAGAGCGCGATCATCCGGTCCGCCGGGTGGTCGAAGCACTTATCCGGCCCGTCCTCCATGTAGCGGCGGATCAGCTCCCATTCCTCCCGCACGCGGTTTTCATGGTCCCAGAAGTGGCCCACCGTAAAGGTTTGCTGGACCTGCCGGTGACGGCCGAGCACATGGCAGCGCAGGTCACGCAAGAGCTTGTTCTGTGCGCCTTGGCCGATATGGAAGTAAACGCTTGGATCGCCCCACGGCAGCGTAACCGTGCCGCCGGGACCATCGTGGCGGAAGAAGTAGATCTTGCGAGTCTTCCGATTAAAGCGGACTGGATAATGGGTGTACTGAAATACGTCTTTACTGAGAAGCAATAACCATTGCGCCCAAGCAACGCCAAAACAAAGCAAGCCAAAAAAAGCTATAAAAAATAACTTTGAAATGAAATTAATCCTGTGATTTCCAGTAATATCAAATAAAATGAATAAAAAGAAAGATATGAAGAACAGCTCGCCAATTAAAAATATTAAAGTCGGCAGCATTCCTTTTATCTTAAAAGTTCGGTCCACAAAGTCAATGAATGTCCCGTTGAACCGGATCATTCCGATAGCCTCGTCAGGACTGAAATTCTGCGAATTTTCGTAGGGCAGATAATTATTTCGCTCGTGATCATCCAGACCACGATCCAACTTAAATTTCGGATACCAGCCGGTCAGCATGTCATCGCACCTGCTGCAGCTCAGTCATGGCAGAACTTTGCGCAGCCAAATCTGGATACACACCCGAGATATTATTTCCAAAATACATGACCTTATCCAACCAACGCTGAGTATCGTCGGGCTTAAGCCAATCAACCACTACTGCCACTACCGCGCAAATAATCACAAGCACAATCGCCACGGGCGCTGCAATACCAGCGAATATAAAAATTGCTGCGGCGATAGACGCAACTCCCGCAAACATAGCTGTATATCCGTACGTAGCGTCCAGATTCCTATCGTTGTAGCCATCAACCGCAGTCACCCCTCCCATCACAACCCCACCAATACCCGTCAGCCAGCGCCCCACGCCTGCAATCACTGCTGCGCGGGTGGTCGCATTACGCAGCAGAAAGCGATTCGGCGTTGCCAGTTCCTGCGAGAACCATGGCAACTTGCTCCCTGCCGCACCTACACCTTCCGCGCCGATGCCTAGCACACCCACCACACTTGCTCCGAAATTAGCAGCCTTCAGCCCACGCTCCCCTGCTGCCGCCTTTTTGTACTCGGCGCTCAGTTGGCCCAGGCTGCCGCCCGCGAAGATCAGTCCCACCACCCCCAGGCCCAGCGAGCGGTTCCCCAGGTTGCCGATACTCTGCCGCAACAGGCCGCGGAATTCGTGCGCGCGATAGTGCTGAGGTAGCGCGGCCCGATAGCTGTCACCGGGTGAGATCGCACGAATGTTCAGCGCGTTCATCAGCCTGACCTGGTTAGCATTCGCAAGCACCACGTAGCCGAATCTCACGCTACCCGGCCCACTGGTTGGTGCGCCGCCCGCCCGCAACGCTTCGCGTGCGGGCCTGCCGGCGCTCACCCGGTCCGGCAAGCCTGCCTGGATCGCGATGGTCGCCGCCAATGCTCGCGACGCATTCTGCGGACTGACATGACCGACCAGATCGATGATTTCTACCAGCGGGTCCTCCACCTTCACAAGCGCACCCAGCAAGCCTATCTGCATCTTGTGCGGCAACTGCGTGATTGCACCCGTCGCTAGACCGTTTACTCGTCTCCCCACCATAGCGGTCAGGGGACCCGCCAATTGCTCCGTGTACTTGGCCAAATTCTCGAACGCCCCCGTGAGCTTTCCCGCGCCTTGCGCGTCCAGCAGTTCCTTGAGCGCATTGAACAGCCCACCCGACAGGGCTCCCCAGTCGATCGATGGCCCCTCCCCCTGACTGGCGACGGCAGACTTCCAAGCCGCCACTGCCTTGTCCTGGTTCCACACCTGCGCTCGCAGAACGAAGGCCGTCGGTTGCTCCGGATCTTCCTCGTCCAGGCAACGCGCGATGTGGTTGTACACCACACCACGCGATGCGGCGTCCTGCAGCATGACCGCCACCGCTTCCTGGTACTGGATGCCGCTGTCGATATCGTCTGGATCGAAGTTGCAGATCATGTGCTCGTGCAACTGCGGGGCTTGCAGCCACCATACGAACGCATCGTCGAGTGCTTGCAGGTGCGCCTCATAGAACGCTTTCTGTTCCGTCGGATAGGTTTGCGTCAACCACACGTCGTATCCGTCCCCGTCCTTGAGATGTTTGCGGTATTTCTCCCAGGATTCCTCACCGAGGCGAAGCACAGTCTCCTCGTCCTCCACCTTGAACCAGTCATCTTCCCATTCGTCCACCGGCAGCATGACCTGGTTGCGCGCGGTCGGGCCGGCAAGCACACCCACAAGTGCGCGACCCACAAATGCGCGGTCCCGCCGCCGATGCTGCTCCCCTTCCAGGGCGCCGTTCCTGATCGCCTCCCGTAACGAGATGACAGCTGAAGCGCAGGCCTTCTTCTCTTGTCGCTCCGGCTCCTGCTCCCACTCCACAATGCGTTCGAGCACCAACTGATTGATGTCCGCGGCGATACCGATCGGATCGTCCAGCGCTATGAGCGCCGGGGTTACACCCTGCGGATGGTCCGGTGTCATCTGGTGCGCGGCCTCTCTCGCTTTCGAGCGCAACTGATCCACTTGGCCCTGATCAAGCGCAACGCAGTCGGACATGCTGTGATCGAACGGCCTCGCTCCCGGTTGCACCGATACGGTCGCTAGGGTGGGAATGCCTCGCGGATCGTCTGTTTGCGGCCGGTAGTCAGCCGCCAGTTTGAAGTCGGAAACCTGATCGGCCGCTCGGTAGAGGCTGTCCACATGCGGCTGCGGTGTCGGCGTTGCAGCCCAAGCGCCTGCATCGATCTGACGCATGTGTCTCTGCCGGTACGAAGCCTGCCGATGGCGCGCAAATACCGCCGGCGTCCAAGGCGTTCCACTAAATGCCAGCCACAACACCGTCGTCTGTTTTGCGTCCGGAATCACGATGCACTTTGCCAGTGCCGACGCGCCATGCCGTGAGCACACTGCCTGCGGACCATCTTCCTGCGGCGGCGGCGAGGGGTCACGAATGTCGAACTCGGTCAAGTCGCCGTAATTGTCCGACTGGTACGCCGCCCACTCGTCACGGGACTCGTTGAACACGTATAGATAGCCGCTACGCAACAGGCGAAGCGTGTATGCGGCTGCGTCAGGAAGTTCGATCGACTGTACACCGTCACCGAACGGCGCCTCCAACTGTGGCGCCTTGGTGCGCACGCTGTCGTCGTGGCGCGCGACCGCGTAGCGCGCCGGCAGGATGGGCAGACCGAACTTGGTGCAGTTCGGGCATGGTGTTTGCTGGGGCTGATCGGTCGTTGTCATGCTCGTCAATCCTTGTACAAAGCCACGAAGCGCATTGTCGGCGTGGGGGATCGTCTTACGGCATGGAATCCCATGCCGCGATACTGCTGGAGTTCACTCACAAGGGGCGCGCAGCCCTATTAATACCGCCGGGTGCAGTGCGCTCTAGCCCTCGTGCCAAATGCTGGCGCGCGTACAGCATCACATCCACGTCCTGCACCAGCCCTTGCCGCCCTGCTTCCAGCAGGCCTTCGAGTAGGCCGCGCGCAGTGTCGTCGTCGGTAGCCTCGCCTGCAGCGGAAAGATCACGCAGGCAGCCGTTCAACGCCTCGAACTGCTCCACCGCCTCCCACTGTTTGGCATCCAGACGCAGCCGCGGATGTCGTTGCACAACCGGGCAGCTCCACTGGTGCCAGCGCCTGCAAAGCGGATCGAAACCCAACCAGGTTTGCGCCGGCCCCATGAGTGCCGCCACTTGATCATGGTCGAACAACCATTGCAGGTGACGGAAGACGCGCGGATCGTGATAGCGCAACCATACATGCCGTCCTGCGCGTCGGAGCAGCATGTTGGCCAGAAGGTTGGGCATGACCCTGTCGGGTGGCCGCGAACTCGAAAACAGCGCGCTGAACAGCGGCATGTGGTGGCGGCGCGCCCACTGATTAGTGCGTTCGAGCAGTTCGAGCCGCCTTGGCTCGTTGACACTTGCCAGGCGGACAAGCAGCGGCATCATTCGGTGGTGCCGTTCGAGTCCTTTCGGAATCATGCGCTGGGCATCGAGATCGCCGTACTGATCACTGCTGACCTGCATCGGATTGATGATGGCGTAGTCCTGAGCCAAGAACAGCCGATGCTCCAATTCAACGATCATTGGATCACCCCAGGCTCACGACACCTGCGCCGCCGGCATCGGCCCGCTTGGCGTCGAGTTCGCAGAATTTTGGCTCCGCTTCGCCGAAAGAAAGCGGCTGCGCAGTTGCTGACCGTGCCCCCACCAACTCCTTCCTGCTCGCCTTGAACTCCACCACCCCGGGCGCGCCCAGTTCGATGTTGCCGCCTTCGAGCTTGAGATAGGCGCCCTGCGCGGTCAGTAGCACATGCTTGTTGGGGGCGGAAATCTCCACATCCGCTTGCGTGCTCGCAATCGTGACGCTGGTCTTCGCGGCCACTTTCGCTTCGTTCTTGTGCGCACGTGCACTCACCTTGCCCTGCGCGGCATGCAGCGCGATGCCGGTCTCCTGGTTCGGTTTGCCGGCAGGCGGTTTGCCGCCCTGGGTGAATAGTGCGATGCCGTCGGCTGCGGCAACCACGGTGCCGGCCTGGCTCATCCAGTCGAGATCACTGCCGGCGAGCAGTGTGGTGCCGGTGCCCGACACCCAGGCCTGGTCGGCCGGGGTCAGGCTCATCACGCCGGCCGGGCTGCCCAGCAGCAGTTGCGGGGCGCTCCAGCCGGGGGCCTCGCCGTCCCCACCGCCGATGGGCGCGCTGTCGTCGCTGCGCCCTGAGCCGCCACTGCCCTGCTGGGTGGCCTGCAGGTCTTCCTGCAGCGCCTGCAGGCTGGCCTGCGCTGTCAGGGTGTCGGGATCCTCGGGCAACGTGGCCTGCTGGCTGCGCGCGGTGTCGGCCAGCGCCTGCAGCAACTGCTCGCCTTCGGCCAGTTGCGCGAGCGCCTGCGGCGCGGCGAGTTGCTGCGTGCCGGGCTCGGTGGTCAGCAGCAGGCCGGCGCCGGCGCGCACGGCGCCGGACGCGTCGGTGGACAGTTCCACGCCGAAGCCGCGCTCGCCCTCGCGCACGTTGTCCTGCCCGCCTTTCAGGTGGCCCAGGGTCAGCGTGGTCTGATGCTGCGTGGTGGCCAGCTGCGCGCGGCCCTGGCCGGGCGTGTCGTCCAGCCGCAGCTGCTGGTAGCCGCCGCTGCCGGTCTGGCTGTCGGCCAGGGCCTGGCTCTTGAGCCCGGTGAACACGGCCGCGTGCGCGTTGCCATCGAACCACGACGGCGCGTTGCCGGTGGCGCCACCGCCGCCGCTGGCGACCTGGTTATGGGGCGCGTCCGCCTGACCGCGGCCGTTGTAGAGCGCGCCGATCACCACCGGGCGGTCGATGTCGCCCTCGAGAAACGCGACCAGCACTTCCTGGCCCTTGCGTGGGACCACCACCCCGCCCCAGTTGTCGCCCGCCCAGGGCGTGGCCACGCGCACCCAGGTCCAGGCGCTGTCGGTGCCGGGGGCGTTGTCGTCGCCGCCGGGATGCGCCTCGCCCCCACTCGCGTCGTGGCCTCGCTGCCACGGGAACTGCACCTTGATGCGGTGGTCGCGGTCGGTCTGCAGCGGCGCGCCGTCGCTGACGACGATCGCGGTCTGGGTGCCGTATACGGTGGGTCGTGGGTGCGCGCGCAGGCCGTGGCCGTCGACCGTCTTCGGGCGATAAGGCACGCCCGCAGGAATCACCGAGAACGTGTTGCGGTAGAAATGCTCGCGCGGATCGACGGGCTGCTTGGCAGCATGCTCGGCCCATGCATCGATTGGCGCATCAGCATCCGCCATCAAACCATCCGGCAGTCCCAATGGCGTGCGCGTCCATGCGCCCAGTGCGTCCTCGGCCGCATCGAAGACTTCGGCCTCCAGATTGTTGCGCCCGCAATGCGCCACGCGCACGCAGGCGAAACGTGCGCCCTCGGGGTCACGATGTGCGAAATGCTGGGTGAGCGCGAACACGCCACCGGGCGCAAGGGCGCGCCAGCTGCCGCTGCCCTCGATGCGGCAGGCATCGACCTGCAACGCCTCGACCTGGCGGCCGATCCGGCGCTCGCCTGATGCCGCGTCGTGCCAGGCATACGGGCCAGCCGTGTCGGAATCCACCGGGGCGACGTCGCCGTGCGCCTGCCCTGCCATGTCGAGCGGGCGCCGATCCAGGCTGCGATAGTCCCAGCTGGCGCGCGTCAGCCGCGCGGTCTGCAGACGCCGCGCGTCCGACCACTGCTGGATGCTGTCGTGACGCTCGGTCACATCGCTGCGGTGGTAGCGCACCGCGCCCAGGTCCAGGAACGCGTCGGCATGGTCGGCCAGCACCAGCGTGTGGGCACCGCGAGTCTCGGAGGCAGCGTCTCCCTCATGCTCGAACCAGGCGTAGATGCCCTCCTCGGCCAGCAGGCGCTGGAGGAAGGCGAAGTCGCTCTCCTGGTACTGCGTGGTCAGGCTGCGCCGCGCGTAGATCCCGCGATCCGCCAGATCCCAGCGCCAGGCGGGGACCAATGGTCCGGCCCCGGCGTAGTCGGCCAGCACGTCCTCGACGATGTCCATCACCGTCATGTCCTGGAACACGTAGCTGTCGACGCGATGACGCAGGAACGCAAGCCAGGGCTCGAGCACAAGCCGGTAGCGCGCCAGTCCCCCATTGCTCCCCACCCGCTCGCATGCGGTGACGTGGGCGTGGAAGGGACGATAGCCGGTATCGGAGGTCAGCAGTTCAAGCAGCAGGGGCGCGCCGAGCATCGCGCCAAGATCGAGATGCGCGTCCGCCGACAGCGCCAGCACCTCGAACCGGAAGCCGTTGCCATCCAACGATTCCTCTCCCGCGAACTGCTCGGGCACGAGCACGTCGACGCCCAGCGCGGTATGCAGGCGGAGCAGTCGGTCCTGCTGCCCGGGGGCGGCGCGCAGGTGGGTCAGTGCGGTCTGGATTGCATCCATTGCATTGCTCCTTGCCGGATGCGGCTCTCCCTGAGCCAGCAACCATCGGCGTCGCCGACTTGGCGACGTGCGTCCAGTCAGGTGGTGATGCGCTCGAGTGTCAGCGACGGGCTCTCGGTGCAATGGAGAACAAAGCTGCGCGCTCCCGCCGTCACCACCACTTCCCGCGTATTACTGACAAGCCGATTGGCAGAGTGTGTGGGCGCAGAAGCCTGCTGGATGCGCCACGGCATCCGCGACAGACGTGTTGCGAGCATATTTGCATCACCGCGGGCGTCCCATGACGCCTGGTCGAGCAGATCGACGACATGCTCGGGATGGATGCGGTTCCATGCGCGCACGGAGGCGACGTCACGGCCCGCACGACCGAGCGCGGCGCTGTCGCAGTTGGCGATCGCACGACCGCGATCGAGTCCATAAAAGTCCATCTCACTCCTCCTTGTTACGGGTGTTGCTTACGACACCTTGTACTTGAATGCGCCATTCTTGCCCGTCGTCACCCGCACCTGTCCGACCTTCCCGCCTTCGGCCATCGTCGCCAGGACCGTCTCCGCAATCTGTGGCAGCAAAGTCCCGTTGAGGATGTGATCGACATTGCGGGCGCCGGAATCGACCTCGGTGCAACGCGCCAGCACCGCATCCACGAGGCCGGTGTCCCATGCAAACACTGCCTTGTGGTTCGCGGCGATGCGGTCACGAATGCGTTCGAGCTTGAGCACGATGATCCGGGCCAGCGCGTCGTCGCCGATCGGATAATAGGGCACCACCTTCATCCGTCCGAGAAAGGCCGGCTTGAACCGCTGCATCAGCACCGGCCGCAGCATCTCCGCGAGCGCATCCGCATCGGGGATCTCGGTGGCCTGCTTGTTCAGGCAGGCCTGCATGATCTGTGCGGAGCCAATATTCGATGTGAGGATGATCAGCGTGTTGCGGAAGTCGATCTCGCGGCCTTCCGCATCGTCCATTGCTCCCTTGTCGAATACCTGGAAGAACATTTCCATGACATCGGGATGGGCCTTCTCGACTTCGTCGAGCAGGACCACGCTGTACGGATTCCGGCGTACGGCTTCGGTGAGCACACCGCCCTCGCCGTAGCCGACATAGCCCGGCGGTGATCCCTTGAGACCGGAGACGCTGTGCGCTTCCTGGTACTCGCTCATGTTGATCGTCACCAGCTTGCGCTCGCCGCCGTAGAGGATGTCAGCCAGCGCCAAGGCGGTTTCGGTCTTACCGACCCCGGATGGGCCGACAAACATGAATACGCCTCTCGGCTTGTTGGGATCTTCCAGCCTGGCGGTCGCTGTCCGTACCCGCTGCGCAATTGCATCGAGTGCATGATCCTGGCCGATCACCCGTTCGGACAGTAGCCCGGCGAGGCTGCGTACGGTCCGGATCTCGTCCTTGACCATCCGCCCCAGGGGAATGCCGGTCCACGCCGAAACGACTTCGGCAACGACCGTTCCATCGACCTGCAACGGCACCATCGGGGCATCGCCCTGCAGCTCGGCGAGTTCGGCCAACAACGCGTCCAACTGGCTCTGCTGAGGTGAGTCGGCCTGGGCGGTCTTGTTACCCCGGCTGGACTTCGAGCGGCGGACGTCCGTCACTGGGGCCAGGACGTGCTCACCGCCGTGGTCATCCCCATCTTCGTCGGTGACGGCCGCGGCCCCGTGCTCCATCGATTCACGCAAGGCGCCGATCCGGACAGCCAAGGCCCGCTCATGCGCCAGCCGGTCCTCACTGGCGACAAGCACAGCTCGCGCCTGGAGCTGCAGTGCGTGCAGCTCATCCAGCCGCGCGGTGTGATGCCGCGCGCCGCCCGCAGCTTCCCGCCCCAGCGCCGCGATCTCCGCCTCCAGCCGTTCGAGCTGCCGTCGTGTGTCCTCGACGATGCCGGGAGTCGCGCTTTGCCCGAGCGCGACTTTGGCGCAGGCCGTATCTAGAACCCCGACGGCCTTGTCGGGCAACTGACGCCCGCTGATATAACGATGGGACAAACGCACGGCTTCTGTGATCGCTTCGTCAAGCACGCGGATTCCGAAATGCTGCTCCATCAACGGCACGATGCCACGCAACATTGCGGCCGCCATGGTTTCGCTGGGCTCTTCAACCTTGACGACCTGGAACCGACGCGCGAGCGCGGCATCCTTCTCGAAATACTTCTTGTACTCGCCCCATGTAGTCGCGGCGATCGTCCGCAGTTCTCCGCGGGCAAGCGCGGGCTTGAGCAGGTTCGCGGCATCGTTCTGGCCTGCTGCGCCGCCGGCGCCGATCATCGTATGCGCCTCGTCGATGAACAGGATGATCGGGTGCGGACTCCTCTTGACCTCGTCGATGACGTTCTTCAGGCGGTTCTCGAACTCGCCTTTGACGCTGGCGCCCGCCTGCAGCAGGCCCATGTCGAGCACATGCAGCTCGACGCTGTGCAACACCTCCGGCACGTCTGCTTCAGCGATCCGGCGTGCAAGCCCCTCGACCACAGCCGTCTTGCCGACCCCTGCCTCTCCCGTAAGGATCGGATTGTTCTGGCGGCGCCGCAGCAGGATATCGATCAGTTGCCTGATTTCGCCGTCGCGCCCGATGACGGGATCGATATGGCCGTCGCGCGCACGCTGCGTGAGGTTGGTCGTGAACTGGTCGAGCGCTGGCGTCCTGGACAGGCCGGGATCGACGCGCGCCGCATCCGGCTCGGCATCACCCGATGATGCATCGGCGAAATCGACTACGCCCGCCGATTCCTGCGATCCCTCGGTCACCTTTGCGAAATCGTGCTTCAGGGCCTCGCGTTTGAATTTCGCGAACTGGCCCGAGGCGCGACTGGCCAGTTGCGCCAGGTCCGGCTCGGTGAGCAGCGCCAGCAACAGATGACCGCTGCGGATGCGGGTGGTTCCGGAATCCAGCGATGCCAGCAGCCAGGCGTGCTCGAACAACGTAGGCAGATGCGTCGAAAACACGGGCGTCCGGGTATTGCCCATCTGGAACCGACCGATCTCGGCGGAAAGATCGCGCTCCAGTGCTTCCGGCGAAACGCCGCTACGGCGCGCGATCAGCACGAAGTCGCATTGCGGCTGTTCCAGCAATGCGAGGAAGAGATGTTCGAGATCGACTTCGAAATGGCCGCGTGTCAGGCACAGGTTGGCGGCACGCTCGGCGGCCTGGCGACAGGTGTCGTTGAGCTTGCCGATCAGGGTCTTGAGATTGATGCTCATGCGGTCAGGAACACTCCATGTCGTTCATCGTGATTGCGTCAATGCAGCGCATGCAGGTGATAACGGGTGTCGGCCCGGGGCACCGGAGACGGACGCGTGCACAGATGGCTGTCCCACCCCAACCGTACGCCCTCCCCCACACCTGAGCTGAATCCCGCAGGGCGAACGTCTTCGGCGCGGATCAACAGGCTGACCTCGTACTCCAACACGCTGCCTGTCAGCAGGGTCAGCCATTTCGCGAGCGAGGCCGCGGCGCTTCCGCCCGGCAGGAAATCATCGAATGCGGCCCGATCGAGCGGCCCCACCTGCAGGCGCAGCCGCAAATCACGTTGCCAGACCCGCTCACCCGCAAGCGCCGTCGTTCCCAATCCTGCATTCTTCATACCCAGCCGGCTGCGCTGCGCTTCGGGAACGTAATACCAGGCGCCCGCAAACTGTTCTACCTGCACTGGTACGCCGAAATATTCCGACAGGATCTGGCGCACCACCACGGCAGAGGCCGGTCGCTGCCGGATGGCCCCGGCATAGTAGGCCACGGCCTGATCGAAGATGTCGCCGTGCCCGTCCACCATGCGGTCGCGAAGCCCCTGCATGCCGAGGCCGCCCAGCGACAGCGCCAGAGGCAGGAAGTGCTCCTTCCGGTCGAGTTCGTACTGCATCGCGAGCCGGTACTTCTTCCATGCGCCGTAGTGCAGGGCCACAGCACGCGTAGTGAAGATGTCCAAAAACGCGCGCGCAGCACGATCGCGCTTGTAGATCTCCCGACCAGCGATGGTTTCGGTGTAATGCAGTGGTAGCGCGCCAGCCGTCCCCAGCAATCCCATGAAGGCGGGCGTCAGATGCACCTCGCCAATGGACTCCGTTGCGGCGGCGTGGTCGATGGCCCCCGGCAACTCGAGCGGCTCGCCGGTGGTGGAGATCGCGCGTGCCGATTCCAGTTCGGCGGACGGGAATGCCAGCGAAGTACTGTTCTGGAAGCGCAGAAAGCGCGGTACCAGATCGCCGCCCTTCGCGCCCTGCCCCAGGAACACGTGCTCGAGGACCCGCAACGCCTGGAAGAATTCGAAGCGATGCGGCTCGGCAAGCAGTTGCTGCGCTATGCCAGGATCGATTCGCCGCTTCGCGGGTCGCATCGGATCAACACCTCGTCGTCATTGATGGAAAGCAGCGTCAACTGCGTGAAGCTGTTGGCATGCACATAAAGCGCGAAAAATCGATCCAGTACGCCGGCAAACGCACTGACACCCGCCCCCACAAATGCGGAAGGATCGATCGTCACCCGGATTTCCAGGCCACGCACCACCGCTGCGAAATGCCGTCCCGGCAGCCAAGCTGTCGTCGCGCGATTCTCGATCCCGACCACTCCGTCGATCTGCCTGCCGGTCACATTGCTGCCCGCGATGTCATAGAGCCGGAGCATCTCGCGAAGTGCGGGTAGCGCTTCTTGGGTCAGCGTCAGACTATTGAGCGACAGATGGGAAATCAGGCGCCACTGCGATGCTCTTCCCTGCTTGAAGCGATGTGTCCGGGTAGGCTTTCGCAACAAAGCAATTGAGCGAGCCGGACTGCCGCCTTCAATCGTAAGGTCGCCCCCCTGGACGCCATAGGCGAGATGCGTCGGCAGGTCGCGATTGCTGCAGGTCAGTTCGATACTGGCCACGTCCGTCTTCGGCGTCACCGGGGAGAAATCGATGTCGACGAACGCGATCTCCGTCTCGTATCCAGGACTCGTGCGTGCCACGTCTTCGTCGCGACTGGCCACCCAGTACGCGCCGCTCCGGTCAGGATCGTCGCCATGCTGCAGTGCGTAGAACGGTCGATAGACATTGACCTGCTCACCCTGGGGCGTGATCCGTATGCGCTGGACGGAATCGATCGAACTGATCTCGAATCCCCAGGCACGACGCCCATCGGCCACCACGGGATAGCTGGCCGTCCGGTGCGTGATCCGGATCGGCTCGCCGTGCTGCGCGAACAGGTTCACGACCGGCGTGCAGCCCAGCAACACGTTGGCGGCGCTGAAGTTCTCGAGGAGGCGACCGTCTGCGTGATCCCCCGAACGCGCCTTGAGCACTAGATGCACGGTGAAGGCGCGTGCCGCGCCCGTTGCCACCGATGCGAGATCGAGATCGAAGAAGCCGAACTTCTCTGGAAAGGCAAACAGCTCGGTGAGCAGGCGATAGGCAGGATGCGAGCGTGCGGGATAATCGATCAGCGCCTCTTCGGCGGAGAAGCCGACCTGTCGCAGCGGAGAGCTTTCCAACGGCCGCCAGCGCCCTGCGTCGTCAGCTTCTACGTAGGCGGCCAGCACATCCATCGCCAGAGCATCCCGCGCTGCGGCACAGAACGATGGTTCGCCGTCGATGAACAGCCGCAGTTGCGCTGTTCCGAGCGCCGCGAATCCGACCTGTTCCGATGCGAGCTCGAAACGCAGGGAAATCTGTGCGCCGGCGCCAGGCGGTGCGCGTGTCGCCATCGGCACCTGCGCAACCGACGCGTAGGTCACCGACGAGACCACCAGCGGCAACAGGTCGACGTTGTAGGCAGTCCTGAACCGGCAGTTGATTCCGCGCACGGGCCGAGACAGCAGCTGTGTCCCCCTGGGCAGGCGAACCGGTGCACTCAGTTTCGCTGCCGCGGAGCCCAGATCGAAACGCGCAATTGAGCAAGCCGGAAACGGCCGCAGGTAATGCGGATACAGCACTTCGAGCAACGCATCCGTGAATTCGGGGTAATCGTCATCGATCTTCTTCGATATGCGCGCACCCAGGAATGCGAACGACTCAATCAGGCGCTCGACATGTGGATCCTGGCTGCCATCCGCCGACAACAACAAACGATTGGCAATCTTGGGATACCGGTCGGCGAACTCCCGGCCGTAACGACGCAGGTAGGCGAGCTCGCGCTCGTAGAACGGCAACAGATCCTGCATCGTCAGACGACCGCAGCTTGGCGGCGCATGCGGCTGACGGAATACTGGAGCGTGCTTGGCTGCAACAGTGCATCGAAACTGACCGCTTCTTTTGCAGGCTGCAGATCAAGCAGCGCATTGATCGTGAAATGCAGGCCGGCGCCCAAGCAAGGATTGGCGTCAAGGGTCACGTGAACATCGTGCAGTCGCGTTTCATGGCGTGAGATTGCCTGCTCGATCGAGCGGCAGATCGCGGCCCGATCGTAGGCGTTCGCGAGACTCATCGACGAAAAATCCACCAATCCGTAGGTCAGCAATGACTGGCAGCAGTTCGGAAACCCGGACAGGGCGTCCGTGCCGAACGCGGCACGGCTGTTGAGCAACCCTTCCAGGTCATTGGCAACCGACTCCTTGTACTGCTCGACGGAAACCGCCTGAAGCACGTTGCCGCGCCCTGGACTTCGCGGCGCCTCATCGAACAGCTTTTCCAGCAGACTTGGCTCGAATCCCTTCATGTTCCCGCGCAATCGATATGGAATGGATCCAGGCAACCCGGCGCCGCCACTCCATGGCGAGCAACGTCGAGCCAAATGCGGTGGCGACATTGCGCCACCGCATTCCAGCGCAATCAGGCGCTGTAGTTTGGAACGTTCTTGCTGGCGCTCCACTGGGCAACCGTCTTGCCGCCGACGCCGCCCTCCGCCTTCTGCTGGTTGTACGTCCACTTGATCGCCGCGAAGCTGAGCTGCACGACTTCCTGTGGCATGCCGTCCTCATCAACGGTGGTTGTTACGCGGTGTACCAGCACGTTCAGCAGTTCAATCAGGTAGTAGTTGATCGCATTGCCGTCCTTGTCGGCGCGCATGAACTCGATGCGTGCCTTGGGGAAGGTCGTGCCGCTGGAGCAGGCCTGGTTGAGAGCCGTGGTCGACAGGTCGATTGACTTGACGATCTCGATCGGCGACAGGTTCACACGCGCTGCGGTCTGTCCACCTGAAGTCGATGCGGTGGCAGACCGCGGCTGCAAAAGATCCTGCGAGAACGACTTGATCTCGATCCAGTCCCGGTGCTTGTCGTCGTGCGACTCGCCCTTGATGGTGTCAATAGAGAGGAATGCATGTTGCATAATCTGGTTTTCCTTGTTCCGTTCTTCCGTGAGATTGAGGGTGCCGGCGTGCAGCCGGCGATGTTGATATGCCGTCTTGCTTGACAGCCGCGTCACTGCATAACGGGGTCTCCGCCCCTAGACGCACAACAAAGCAACCCACTACGACTTTTTGGCAGTTGCCGGCAGTTCGGCCACCAGTCGCAGTGAAACAGACAGCTCGTCGAGCTGAAAATGTGGCCTGAGGAAGGCCACCGCGCGGTAGACGCCGGGCTTGCCCGGCACCTCCGAAACCTGGATCGACGCTTCGCGAAGCGGGTACTGCGCCTTCGCCTCCTGTCCCGCGTTGTCATCGAGCAGCACGTACTGCGCGATCCAGCGGTTGAGGAAGTCCTCGACATTTCCGGCCGAGGCGAAGCTGCCGATCTTCTCGCGCATCATCGACTTGAGGTAATGCGCGATTCGTGACACTGCGAATATATACTGCAGCTGCGACGACAGGACCGCATTCGCGTTCGCCGCGTCGGTGTTGTACTTCTTCGGTCTCTGGGCCGACTGCGCGCCGAAAAACGCGGCATAGTCCGTGTTTTTGCAGTGCACCAGCGGTATGAAACCCAGATCACTGAGTTCCTTTTCGCGGCGATCGGTAATCGCGACCTCGGTTGGGCACTTGAGCGCGATCTCGCCGTCGTCTGTCCGGAAGGTGTGCGTGGGCAGATCCTCGACCAGACCGCCACCCTCGACCCCCCGGATTGCAGCGCACCAGCCGTAATCCTCGAAGGCCTTGGTCAGTCGTGCACCAAACGCATACGCGGTGTTGCACCACAGGTACTTGCTGTGGTCCAAGGCATCGACTTCCTCGACGAAGTTGAAGCCTTCGACCGTGGTGCCATCCTTGGGGTTGTAAGGCAGGCGGCCTAGAAAGCGGGGCAGCGTCAGACCGACGTAACGGCTGTCTTCCCCTTCACGGAACGACTTCCACTTCGCGTACTCGACCGTGTCGAAGATCTTTGCCATATCCCGCGGCTTGCCGAGATCGGTAAAGCTCTCCAGACCGAACATATCCTCGGATGCCGCGGAAATGAACGGCGCATGGGCAGCCGCGGCCACATGCGACATCTGCTCGACAAAATACATGTCCTCGGGCTGACGGCCGATCTGGTAGTCGCCGATCAACGCACCAAACGGCGCACCGCCGAATGTGCCGAATTCCTCTTCGTAGACCTTCTTGAACAGAGCACTCTGGTCGAAATCGATCGCCGACTTGAAGTCGCGTACGAGATCCTTCTGCGGCGCGTTGAAGGCCTTGATCTTCAGCTGGGACCCGGTCGACGTCTGCTGGCAGAGATAGTGCAGGCCGCGCCAGGTACTCTCGAGCTTCTGGAATTCGGGCGCATGCATGATCGCGCTGAGCTGGTCGGAGATCAGACGATCGAGCTCCGCAACCCGCGCGTCGAGCGTGAGGTTGAGGTTGTCCGAAACCACGACGGTTCCATCGAGAACCTCGCGGGCAAGCTCCGAGATGATGTCGCGTGCGCGACTACGCTCCTGATCAGACCTTGCGACACGGCTGGTCTCGATGATCTGGTCCAGCAGGCCAGCGTCGGCGGCGACGGGGGATGCGACTTCGGCAGTGCTCGCCTGTGCGGACATGCATTACTCCTGGGTGTCTTTCGGGCCGAGTTGCTTGAGCTGCTCGGTGTTGTTGAGCACGTCCGACAGCAGATCCTCGAGCTTCTCGTTGCCTGCAATCTTGTTGCGGAGATCGGCCAGCTTCGACCGGGATTCGAGCAGGCGCCGCAGCGGCTCGACCTGTTGCACGATCGACTCAGGCCTGAAATCGTCCATCGACTTGAACTTCAATTCGACCGCGAACTCGCCGCCCGAATCGCTGATCTTGTTGGGCGCGCGGAACGTCGCCCGTGGCGCCATGCCCTCGATCACCTCATCGAAATTATCGAGGTCGACATTGACGAATTTTCGGTCCTTCACCTTCGGCAGCGGCTGATCCGGATTGCCGCTGAAATCCCCGAGCACGCCGACAACGAAGGGAATTTCCTTGTGCTCGATGGCATCGCCCTTCTCGACGTCGTAGGTCAACTGCACGCGCGGTGGTCGCACCTTCTGCAACCGCTTCTGGACACTATCCTTCTTGGACATCTGTTCGTCTCCTGACGAAATGCGAGCGTGGGCGCCGGCGTCAATCCCCACCGATGCGTTTGAAGGGATCAGCCGCAGGTGCCCGCGCCGGGTCTGTCTGCTCGGCCCGCGGCGCGGACTGGGATGTCGTCTGTCGGCCAGCAGGTCTGCGGCTCGCGGAGGCCGCAGGTGCGCGGCGGCGCGCCGCATCCCGCGCGGACTCGTCCTGGAAAATTTCGGAGCCCATCGTGGCGCGCAGTGTCGTGACCAGCGTCTCTGCTTCACGACGCGCGGTGTTCGAGCCCAGGGCGCCGCTTGTCTGCAGACGCAGCAGCGACTGGTTCGCGATGCGAAGTCCGCTCACGGTCAAGATACCGTCCGCGACCAGATCACCCTCGTCACGCTGCAGGACCTCTTCTGCGGCAACCACTGCGCGCGCATAGTTGCCGTTGTTGAATTCGATCTGCGCAATGCGCACCCACGGGTCTTTGCGCGTGGGATCGGCCTTGCCAGCATCCTGGAACCCGATCAGGCCGGTGTCGACGCGACCCGCGGCAATCTCCGCCTCAGCCATCGACAGCATCGCGTCATAGTCGCCAGTGGACATGGACGTCGCGTCACGCGTGGTCGCACAGCCGCTCAACAGCGCGAGCACTGCCACCCCGCCGAGCATACGCACGTATCTTGCCTTCCCTTCTGTCTTCATGACATTCCTATTCAATCCTGAAAGTTCCTTCGCGCAACACGTGCTGCGCGCCGCCCCAATGCCGTATCCACGACATCCATACGCCGGACGATTTTCCGCTTCGCTGAAGATATATTCGCGTTCGCACACCGCGTCAAGCGGCGCAAAACCCGCTACAGTCCTTGCAACGATATCGTGCCAAGTATCACGCTCCCTGACAACGCCGCCATTAAAAACCACAAGGTCGGGCGATTCAAGGCATGGATGTATACGTGAATACGAAAAAAATTCGGATATTTCGTACCTTGCGGGCCTGCGCAGTGATGCTGGCGGCGCTGCTCGCAGCGGCCTGCGCTTCATCGCCGGAGAAGCCCGGCATACTCAAGCGCACCATGCAGAGCATCGGCTTGCAGGACGCGCAACAGGCTGGGAACCGAGAGATCGACCTTCATCTTCATGCCGGTGACAACCTCAATGCGGGCGCGGGCGTGCGCCCGAATGCCGTGGTCATCCAGGTCTACCATCTCCGCGGCACCCAGCGTTTCGAGCAGGCGCGCTTCGACACTTTTCTCGATCAAAGCCTGGTGACGCAGGCACTTGGCGATGATCTGATTGCGTCGGACGAGATCGTCTTGGCACCGGGCACACGTCAGACCCAAGTCGAGGGCGTTTCAGCTGACACTGTTGCGATCGGCGTGGTTGCGCTCTTCCAGGCGCCTGCAAGCAACAGGTGGAAACTTGCCTTCGACGCTAGGCACATCGAGCCGGCGCAGAAAGGCATCACCATTGGCGTACACGCCTGTGCAGTGACCACAGCGAGCGCCGCATTGATGACACGCCTGGCTTCGGATGCATCCAGCCTGGTGTCGGTACGATGCGGGAAATGAGACCCTCACTCCAAATCGAGGTCGGATTTTTCTGACCCCAATCCGTTGTTTCAGTTGTTTGTCTGGTTTCCGCCAAGACACTTCGGTGCAGCCTTGAGGTCCGTGTCGTGAGGTCGGTAAAGTCGTGCGATGATTGGCGCGAGCAATGCGATGCCGACAATGGCATCAGCTGGTTCGTCACGAACTGACAAGGAAGATTGCGTGTCGCAAGCAGGTCGGATGTCGAAGATTTTCTGGGGTGAGGGCCTGTTTCTACGCCCACAGCATTTCCAGAGGCAGGACGCTTATCACGAAGCTCGGCTGCATGAGCTCGCGCGTAGTCTGCACCCGCACGCGTGGGGCGTCCGCAGCGTCAAGCTGGATCGCCAGAGCCTGTCCCACGGCACGGTGCGTGCGCTGGAGGTCTCCGCGATCTTCCCCGATGGCGAGTGCTTCGATGCGCCTGCACAGGATGCGATGCCGGCCCCCCTGTCACTGACAGAGCTGCCCGAAGGCGTGCAGAGCACGCGCATACATATCGCGCTACCGCTGCTGCGCGAGCATGGAGGGAACAGTAGTCCAGCCAATGACGCGCAGCGAACGACCCGCTTCATTCAGCACAATCTGTCCACGCCGGACCTGTTCACCGACGCCGCCGAGTCGGAGCTCGCCTATCTGGGAAAAGCGGTCCGCCTGCTGACGGACGACACGCCGCGCGATCCTTATGTCACGGTGCCCATCGCGCGGATCCGTCGAACCTCCACTGGTGGGTTTGAAGTCGACGATGCTTTCATCCCGCCGGCCCTGCATATCGGGTCGGCGCCGCAACTGCATCTCCAGTTGCGTGGACTGCTCGACTCGCTACGAGCAAAGGTCGATGCCCTCTACGGTCTGCATCGCCAGCCCTCGCAGCACATCATCGAGTTTCGTTCCGGCGACATCGCGTCGTTCTGGCTGCTGCACACGGCGACGTCCGCGTTCGCAACCTTGTCGCATCTGTTCCATCAATCGGGGTTGCATCCAGAACGTCTTTATCAAGAGCTGCTCCGGCTCGCCGGCGCGCTTCTGACGTTCTCGCGCAGTTTCAGCCTCGACGACCTGCCCCAATACGACCATGCGAATCCAGAAGCCGGGTTCGTGCGCTTGTTCGAGATCGTCCGGGAGCTGCTCGATACGGTGATCTCCGCACGCTATTTTCAGATTGCGCTCTCGGAGGTCAAACCGTCCTTCCATCTGGGCCGCATCGAATCCCAGCGCATCGACGACAACTCCGCATTCTATCTGGGCGTCGGCGCCGACATGCCGGGGCAGGACCTGATCCAGACGGTCCCGGTGCGATTTAAAGTGGGCGCGCCGGACGATGTCGAGAAGTGTGTGCTGTCGGCGCTGCCTGGCGTAAAGCTTGTGCATGCAGCGCAGGTGCCGACAGCCATCCCGGTGCGTCCGGGCAGCCATTACTTCTCCATCGAGCCGCGCGGGCCGCTCTACGAGCGCATGTTGAAGTCGCAATCCCTGATGATCTATGTGCCGTCGGGAATCTCGGAACTCAAGCTCGAACTGATCGCGGTGGCGCCATGAACCAGTCCCTGCCTCCCGTTCCGGGCGCCATGCCATCCCTGACGCCGCAGCAGACCGCCACTCCAGGCGCTGCGGCGGCGACGCCGAGAACCCTACTCGATCTGATGGCCGACGGATTCTATCTGTTGCTCATGCTCAAGCGCGGCCGCCTGCCCCAGGACGCCGAGACCTTCGTGCAGTCCGTGCAGCGTCTCCTGGACACGGTGGAGCGCAACGCGATGAAGATGGGCATCGCGTCGGAGGACGTCTACTCAGCCAAGTACGCGTTCTGCGCGGCCGTCGACGAGGCAGTCCTCTCGCAAGCCTCTGCGTTGCAGGACGCCTGGGAGCGCAACCCACTGCAGTTGCGCCTGTTCGGTGAGCACCTCGCTGGCGAGCACTTCTTTGATCGACTGGAGGCGCTGCGTGCACAGGGCGCGGCGCGACTGCAATCGCTGGAGGTCTATCACTACTGCCTGCTGCTCGGCTTCGAAGGCAAGTACCGGCTGGAAGGCCCCGAGAAGCTGGGATATCTGACCGCCCGGCTCGGCGATGAAATCATTTATCTGAAAGGCCGTCGCACGGGGTTCGCGCCGCACTGGCCACCGCCCGACAACGTGCGGCACGCGCTTCGACGCGTCGCGCCGATCTGGCTGCCCGCCGCCGCCGCCGCTGCCTTTGGTCTGATCGGCTATTTCGGCCTCAATGCCTGGATGGTGCGGCAGACAGAGCAACAGCTGGCCGCCTACCAGAACGTCGTGCAGATGCCGGAGCGCACTGCACATATCACCATTACCCTGCCGTGAGCACGCTATGGAATTGCCGTCTCAGGCCCGCGAGGCGCTCGCCGCGCTTGCCGCGCCCTCCCAACATGCCCGACTGATCCGGCTCGATGCCCCGCTCCCGGGGCTGGTGGTCGAACGCTTCACCGGACACGAGGCGGTCTGCGCGTCGTTCCGGTTCGAGATCGACGTCCTGTCGACCTCCGCGTTCCTTGAGCCTGACACCCTGCTGGCGCAGCCGCTGCGCCTGCATCTGCAGCGTGCCGATGGCGGGCTGCGGACCTGGCATGGCCTGTGCACGGAGGTCATGCCGCTGGGCGCCGATGGCGGCTTGGCCCGATACCGGCTGGTCCTGTCGCCATGGACCAGCCTGCTGATCCACCGGCGCAACGCGCTGATTTTCCAGGACCTCGACGTGCGCGGCGTACTGGAGCAGGTCTTTGACGACTACCCGGAAGCCGTCTTCCGGTTCGACGTGCGTCGGCCGCTGCCGGTCCGCGCGATGACCACCCAATATCGTGAGACCGACGGGGCATTCGTCACACGCCTGCTTGCCGAGAACGGCCTGGCCTGGCACTTCGAACACGGACCGGCCGACGGTGACGATGCCGGACACACGCTCGTGATCGCAGATCAGCAGGCCGAGCGACAGGCAGGCGAGTCCCTGCGCTTCCATCGCATCGATGGCACCGAGCAGCAGGACGCCATCGATGTCTTCAGCGAGCAGCGGCAGATCACGCCCAATCAGGTGCATGCCGGAAGCTGGAGTACAGCGCACCTGGCGACCGTCATCGGACGCAGCGCCACAGAGGTCGGTGCCCTCCCCGGGCTCGAGATCCATGCCCAGCCACGTAGCGGGCGCTTCGACGATCAGACCAGTGCACAGCGCGAGGCAGAACATCGGCTCGATGCGCTACGCCTGCCCGACAGACTGTTCCATGGCGCCGGCAGCGCACGCGCCCTCGCTTGCGGTGCCGCCTTCCCGCTCGTCGGCCATGCCCAGCATGTCGGCGAGCGCTTCGTGCCGGTGCACATCGACCACCTCGCCGTAAACAACTTGGGTGCCGGCATCGTCGATCTGCTGGGCGATGCAGCCTTCGAGCATGGCAGCTACCGCAATCGCTTCGCCGCCGTGCCCGCCGACACGCCGATTGCGCCCGTCGTGCCGGACCGCCCGGTCGTCCACGGCCCACAGACCGCCCGTGTCGTCGGCCTGCCCGACAGCGCGGTCACCGCCAGCCGCGATCACCAGGTCCGCATCCAGTTCGCCTGGCAACGCGGCGCCGCGCCCAACGCCGGCGGCCTCACCGACACCGCCAGTGCGCATGCCGGCCATGCGCCCGGCGATGCGACCTCCGGGACGTGGGTGCCCGTCGCCGAATGGATCGCCGGCCCCAACTGGGGCAGCCACTTCCTGCCGCGTGTCGGCGCCGAGGTGCTGGTGGAGTTCCTGCACGGCGACATCGACCAGCCGCGCATCACCGGCCAGCTCTACAACGGCGAGGTCGCCCCGCCCTTCGCCGGCGGCATCGACGGCGCCAGCAACCATCCCGGCACGCTCAGCGGCCTGCACACCCAGGCGCACGATGGTGCCGGCACCCAGCAATGGGTGCTCGACGACACCCCCGGCCAGTTGCGCACCCGCCTCCACACCAGCCTGGCCGACAGCCGGCTCGAACTCGGCTATCTGATCCAGCACCAGGACGCCCAGCGCGGCGCGCTGCACGGCCAGGGCGTGGCGCTGACCACGACCGGCTGGAGCAACGTGCACGCGGCTCAAGGCCTGCTGCTCTCCACCACCGCGCGACCCGGCGGCGCCTCGACCCAGCTCGACGTGGCCGAGGCCGTCGCCCAGCTCAAGGGCGCCGAGCGCACGACCGAGGGCCTGCACGACACCCTGGTGCAGCAACAGGTACCGGGCTTCGATGCCAACGACCGTCTGACCGCGCTGCGCGAAGCCCTCGATCCCGAAGCCCAGGGCCGCTACAGCGGCAGCGTGCGCGGCCAGAGCGCGATGAAGCCGGCGGCGGGCAGTCGCGATCCCGGCGAGGATCCGGTCGAGCGTTTCGCTGATGCACGGCTGGTCGCCGAGTCCCCCGAGTCGATCGCCCTTGCCACCCAAAAGTCCGCGGTCGCCTACGCCGGTGGCGCCCTGCACCTGACCGTGCAGGACGACGCCCACCTCGCCGCGGGCCAGACCATCGCCTGGGTGTCGGGCCAGCACACTGCGCTCTACGCCCACGCCGGCCCGCTCCGCGCGATCGCCGCCAACGGACCGGTCACCCTGCAGGCCCACACCGGGGAGCTGGAGCTGCTGGCCGATCAGAGCGTCACCGTCACCGCCACCGATGCGCGCATCGACGTGCTGGCCCAGACCAAGATCGTGCTGCAGGCTGGCCAGACCACCGTCACCCTCGAAGGCGGCGACATCACGTTTGCGTGTCCGGGGGAATTTACGGTCAAGGCCAGTCAGCATCCGTTCTTGGGTGGCGAGACCGTGGCGGCTCCGATTGCGGCCCTCCCCGATTCGACGATCGCCTTGAACAACTGGATTGAAATCAACCATCGCGACCCGGAAAACGAACCCTTCTCCGGCCAGGCCTACAAGATCTTCTTTGCAGGTGGCCAGATTCTCTCCGGCAAGCTCGACACAGACGGTCATGCCCGACACGAGAGTGTTCCAGACAGGGCAGAGCGCGTCGAATACGAACCCCGCACTCCGGAACAGGACGATCCCCCGGAGCCTCTGGACAAGCTGATCTCAGCAGCGCAATCCAGACTCGGCTGACAAGGAACCGGCAACGATGTGGGATGAACTGGAAAACGCACTCGCGTGGTATGCCGCTGCGCCAGGCCGCTGGGTCGACAGCGCCAAGCAAGACCTGAGCGCAGCTGCAGAATGGATTTGGGAAGTCTTGCAGGGGGACTTCAACGAAGAACAGACCACCGCCCAGGTGGTGACCAATACCGCCATCTCGATGATCCCAATCGTGGACCAGATCTGCGATGTGCGCGACCTGGTCGCCAATTGCCGAAAGATCCACGACGACACCAACAACAAATGGGCTTGGGTGGCGCTGGTGCTGACCCTGATAGGCCTGTTCCCGACTCTGGGTTCACTGGTCAAGGGCTGCCTGAAAATCCTGTTTGCCTATGGCCGCCGGGGCGTGCTGTCAGGCAGCCGGGCGGCGCTGGACTCGGACCTGTGGAATGCCACTCGCCGGTCTGTCGAGGCCGGCATCCGCAAGCTCAACGAGTTCCTTGCCCGCCCCGCCGTGCGGCGCGCCATCTCGCGCTTGCGCGTCGACAACATCTACAAGCACCTGGCCAGCGAAGTGCGCCGGGTTGCAGCCATGTTGTCGGTCTCGCGCCTGACGGGAGTGTTCGACGAGCTGCTCGGCGCATTGCGCAAGTTCGTGGACATGATCCAGCGCTGGGGCAGTGCGGCCCTAGGCACGCGCGCCGGACAACTGCTCGAATCCGTCCTGCGCGTGCGTCGGTTGGCCAACGCCAAGCTGGCCGAGGCGCTGGCCCCGGTGCGGCATTGGCTCAACCAGTTGGCCCGTCGCCTCGATATCGAAGCGGACATGCAGTACCGCGCCCTCGTCAACGCCCGTAACCCGCATGCCTACGCCCGCCCACGCGTGGATGACGAACTGGCGCAGTTCGAACGAGCCAAGCCGGAGTGGGTGGATAAGACGGGGCGACTCAGGTACGAGGCAACGGAAAGGGCACCAAACGTTAGAGGCTGGCCGAATATCGGCGAGTCCGGGCCACGGCCACTCAAGGGGGCTTTTGAGACATTTCATGGCAACATCAATCACGTCACCTACCCCCCAGGCACCCGGCTCTATCGGGTGGTCGATCCGGGACGACGCTCGTTCGACAACGGCACGTTCTGGATGACCGAGGCCGAGTTCCGCAAACTCACCAGCAAGACCGAGTGGCGTCGCCGCTTCGCGGTGTGGGCCAACTGGAACGGCAACGGGGAGTACGTCACCTACACCGTACCGCCCGGACGGCCCCTGCGCGCCTGGGAAGGCCAAGCCGCCTCACAACAGCTCAAGCTTGGTTACGATTACGTGCTGGAAGGCGGCGCTCGCCAGATCGTGCTGGACCCGGGCGACCTGGACATTGGCGGGCTGGGCCCGCGCCGCGCCACCGGCTGGGGCTACAGTGACTTCGGTGAGTCCGTCGGCCTGGTCGGCGTGCCTACCCTCAAAAACAACTGGTACAGCCAGTGAGCCAACGCGTCACTGACCCGCACACGGAACTGCCATGCCCACGCCCCTGATCCCGCAGGAAGTCTATCTGCTCGAACGCTACAGCTCGTTCGAGTACTTCGCTCCGATCCGCGACCAGTGGGCGGCGATGCTCGAACACGTCGAGAGATGCCTGGAGGTGTTCACCGCGCACCTGCCGCTGGAGTACCGCAGGCGACCGCTGCACGATCAGCCCGATATCGTCTGGGGTGAACAGATCCTGCCCAACTTCCGCGACACCATGGCATTGCTCGATCGCGCCTGCATTCAACTCAAACATGGTGATCTTCGCGGCCTTGGCCCTGCAATCGGTGTGACCGGGGATTTTCGTGGGCAAATCGAGTTCTGGGCCGGCTGGATGGACGAGCCGCAGGTCGCGGCGGTCATTCCCAACGCGCAGGAAACTTACTATGACCTGATCTCTGCGCCACAGCAGCGGGCTTGGAATATGCAGCGAACTTTTCAGCGGATATGGTCGCCCGGGGCCTTATCATCCCGATACAGCGAAAAGTACCAAGGCCCGCTCGACCCGCCCGAGCGCTGGCCTCGCTATCGCCTTAATCCCGCAGTACGGGTCGAAGTCGGTGGCCCGATTACGCGCAGTGGCCTTTACCTGCCCGACATCGACGACAGTTGCGCGGCACTGCTGATCGAAGGCCACGACTGGGACGACGGGAAAGTTCTGCTCCGCTATGAAGACCCAGTCACCGAAGACGGCGAAAAACTCTACGACAGCCCCCTACCGGTCACCGAATGGCGCTCCACCGGCTGGACCCTGATCGACCGCGCACCCGGCGAAACGATCCCCTTCGAAGCAGGGCTGGGGGCGGTGGACACGCCGCCTGCTCGGGTACCCGCCGGTGAACCCTGTCCGCGCACTGGCTGGTGGCACACTCCGGCGCGGGCCGACTCCCGTCGCTTGTTCAAGACTGGCGACACCTTCCCCAACATCGACAACAGCGACTACGGCAGCACATTCTGGCTCTGGTCGCAGGATCAGACCACCCCGCAGCTGTGAACACGCCGTCCGGCCCATCGCAGGGCAGTTGGTTTTCCCGCCTTGACGGCAGCCTCAAGGTCTTTCTGGCGATTGCCGCGTTCATTGGCATGGCTTACGGCGGATTCAAGTGGCAAGACGCACAGCGCGAAAACGTCAAAGAAGCCGAACAGGCACGCGATGCCGCCATAATCGCGAGCGATCAGCTTCGCGAAGATAACGAGCAACTGCGCGCCCGGCTGCAAACCGAATCGCAAGGCATGCAGTGCCTCAATGTGCTGCCGGATTGGCAGAAGGAACTTGCCGTCTGTCGCGAGTCACTGGGCAAATGGCAAGCCAATGGCGGCATTTTCCAGCGCATCAACGCCCTGCAGCAATCGAGCGGGCAACTTAAGCGGGAATCAGATTCGCTGCTCCGGTCCGGATTTACAGGCATCGCAAAGGACCAACTCAACGACGGCGAGCAATCGGCACTTGAAGAGCTAAAACGCCGAGACGGCAACATCCAACAGCAGATCCTCGATTTGCAGCATCGGCTGCATTGTGAGTGCTGATACGGATAGACGCCTCATCACATTGGCGCCCCTGCACCAGTATCCCGGCCTGCGCCCCGTGCTCAAGGCGCAGTCGATGATGCTCTACGTGCCGTCGGGAATCTCGGAACTCAAGCTCGAACTGATCGCGGTGGCACCATGATGAACCAGTCCCTGCCTCCCGTTCCGGGCGCCATGCCATCCCTGACGCCGCAGCAGACCGTCACTCCAGGCGCTGCGGCGGCGACGCCGAGAACCCTACTCGATCTGATGGCCGACGGATTCTATCTGTTGCTCATGCTCAAGCGTGGCCGCCTGCCCCAGGACGCCGAGACCTTTGTGCAGTCCGTGCAGCGTCTCCTGGACACGGTGGAGCGCAACGCGATGAAGATGGGCATCGCGTCGGAGGACGTCTACTCAGCCAAGTACGCGTTCTGCGCGGCCGTCGACGAGGCAGTCCTCTCGCAAGCCTCTGCGTTGCAGGACGCCTGGGAGCGCAAGTGCGGCCCTAAGCACGCGCGCCGGGCAACTGCTCGAATCCGTCCTGCGCGTGCGTCGGCTGGCCAACGCCAAGCTGGCCGAGGCGCTGGCCCCGGTGCGGCATTGGCTCAACCAGTTGGCCCGTCGCCTCGATATCGAGGCCGACATGCAGTACCGCGCCCTCGTCAACGCCCGTAACCCGCATGCCTACGCCCGCCCACGCGTGGATGACGAACTGGCGCAGTTCGAACGGGCCAAGCCGGAGTGGGTGGATAAGACCGACGAATTGGCGTTTCAGCCCACGACACGGGCACCCGCCCAACAAGGCTGGCCGAACATCAGCGCATCCGCACCCCAGCCGCTCAACAAAGCCTTCCGCAATTTCCACGGCAACATCAATGCCGTGACCTATCCGCCCGGCACCGTGCTTTACCGCATCGTCGACCCCAATTCAGCCGACAATAGTATCTGTTGGATGACCAAGGCAGAGTTCGACAAGCTCAGCAGCAAGGCCGACTGGCGGCGAAGATTTGCCGTGTGGGCCAACTGGAATGGCAACGGCGAGTACGTCACTTACACCGTGCCCCCCGGTCGTCCTTTGCGGGCATGGGATGGCAAGGTCGCCTCACAGCAGTTGGAACCAGGCTCCGAATACGTGCTGGAAGGTGGCGCACGCCAGATCGTGCTCGACCCTACCGACCTCGATATCGGCGGCATCAGTCCGCGCCAAGCCAACCACTGGGGCTACAGTGACTTCGGTGAATCCGTCGGCCTGGTTGGCGTCCCCACCCTCAAGAACAATTGGTACAGCCAGTAATCCGCCATCGCCGTTGACATGCAGACAAGCCGCCCATGCCCACACCGCTGATCCCCCAGGAAATCTACCTACTCGAACGCTACAGCTCGTTCGAATACTTCGCGCCGATCCGCGATCAGTGGCAGGCGATGGTGGATCACGTGGAACAGTGTCTGGAAGTGTTCATGGCGCACCTACCTCCCGATTACCGGAGCCGACAGCAGCCCTATCAGCCGGACATCGTATGGGGTGAGCGCGTACTGCCCAATTTCCGCAGCACATTGCAGTTGCTTGATCGCGCCTGCATCAATCTCTACCGGGGCGATCTCAAGGCACTAGGCGCGGCATTGGGCGTCACAGGCGGGCATCGCGGACAAGTCGAATACTGGGCGGGCTGGATGGCGAGCCGCACATCGCGGCGGTCATTCCCAACGCGAAGGAAATCTATTACGACCTGCTCGGTGCCCCACAGCAGCGTGCTTGGAACGTGCAGCATAGTTTTCAGCGCGCCTGGGCCGCCGGGGAACTGTCCTCCCGCTACAGCGCAGAGAACCACGGCGCGCTTGACCCACCCGAACGCTGGCCACGCTACCGGCTCAATCCGTCGGTAAGGACAGAACCGGGGGGCATTGTTCACACAAGCGGCATCTACCTGCCCGACACCGACAATAGCTGCGCGGCCTTGCTGATCGAGGGAAAGAACACCAGTCGGGCACAGTATTTGATTCGCTACGAAGACCCAGTTAACGAAGACGGCCGAAAACTCTACGACAGCCCCCTACCCGTCACCGAATGGCGCTCCACCGGCTGGACCCTGATCGAGCGCGCACCCGGCGAAACGATCCCCTTCGAAGCATGGCTGGGGGCGGTGGACACGCCGCCTGCTCGGGTACCTGCCGGTGAACCCTGTCCGCGCAGTGGCTGGTGGCACACTCCGGCGCGGGCCGACTCCCGTCGCTTGTTCAAGACTGGCGACACCTTCCCCAACATCGACAACAGCGACTACGGCAGCACATTTTGGCTCTGGTCGCAGGACCAGATCACCCCGCAGCTGTGAACACGCCGTCCGGCCCATCGCAGGGCAGTTGGTTTTCCCGCCTTGACGGCAGCCTCAAGGTCTTTCTGGCGATTGCCGCGTTCATTGGCATGGCTTACGGCGGATTCGAGTAGCAAGACCCACAGCGCGACAAGGTCAAAGAAGCCGAACAGGCACTCGATGCCGCACGCCTTGATATCGAGGCAGACATGCAGTATCGCGCCATCGTCAACGCGCGAAATCCGCATGCCTATGCGCGGCCGAGAGTTGATGATGAGTTGGCGCAGTTCGAGCGGGCCAAGCCGGATTGGGTGGACAGGTGACCTGCCGGGATTTTTAGGACCACCGATTAGTTGAGGACGGCTTGGTGGGTTGATGCTAGCTGTTGTTGCTTCTGATGGTGGTGCTCATCCTTGAACTGCTTCGGTGTCCGGTATCCGGTGTCCGGTATCCGAGGCTGGAGTGCGGCCTGTCCTCGTTGTAGTGCCGACGCCAGGTTTCGATCATCACCTTGGCCTCGGTGCGATTCCGGAACCATTCCATGCTGAGACACTCGTCGCGGAACTTCCCGTTGAGGCTCTCGGCGGTGCCATTTTGCCAAGGCTTGCCGGGTTCGATATAGGCGGTCTCGATGCCGGCGCCTTGCAGCCACTTCAGGACGGCGCGGCTGACGAACTCCGGCCCGTTGTCCGATCGCAGGTACCGCGGCGCGCCGTGCTGACTGACCAGCCGTGCCAGCACATCGATCACGCGCTTGGAGCGGATGCTGCCCTGGACGTGGATCTCCAAGGCCTCGTGCGTCCATTCGTCGGTCACCATCAGGCACTTCAGTCCCTGACCGTTGGCGCAACCGTCGAAGACGAAGTCATAGGCCCAGACCGCGTTCGGACCCGCCGCCGGCAAAGGCCGCGGTCGGGACGCTGCGATCCGCTTGCGCGGCCGTTTCTTCGGCACCTGCAGCTTGGCCAACTGCCACAGCCGAAGCATCCTGTCCCAGCCCAGCGTCATGCCCTCACGCTCCAGGTAGACATGGATCCGGCGGTAGCGGAATCCCGGATACATGGCGGCGTAGTACTTCATGCGCTCAATCAAGGGAGCATCGCTGAGGGGTTGGGTGGCGACATAGCCGAGCGTCGAGCGCGGCACGCCCAGCAGCGCGCAAGCGCGGCGAGTGCTGATCCCGCGGTCAACTCACCCACCACCTCTACTTTTGAATGACTCGAAAAAAGGAGGACGCTTCAACAATACGACACCACGTCAGGGGTGCGTTCGATGCAGCTTTCATTTGGTGATGCCGAGGATCTGGGCCAGCGCAAGCGCACCCGGCGTGAGGTGTTCCTTGCGGAGATGGAGCAGGTTGTCCCGTGGCCGGCGCTGCTGGCGCTGATCGAGCCGCACTACCCGAAGATGGGCCGGCCTGGCCGGCAGCCTTACGTCCTTTCGACGATGCTGCGCATCCACTTTCTGCAGCAGTGGTACGCGTTGTCGGATCCGGCGATGGAGGAAGCGCTGTACGACGCGCCGGTGATGCGTCGGTTTGCGCAGATCGGCGGCATGAATGACGTGCCGGACGAGGCCACGATCCTCAACTTTCGCCGGTTGCTGGAGAAGCATGGCCTGGCGGCAAAGATCTTCGATCGAGTGAACACGCATCTGGCGCGCAAGGGCCAGAGCCTGCGGGCCGGTACGATCGTCGATGCGACGATCATCAGCGCGCCCAGTTCGACGAAGAACGCAGATGGCGAGCGTGACCCCGCGATGCACCAGACGAAGAAGGGCAATCAATGGTTCTTCGGGATGAAGGCGCACATCGGCGTCGACGACGAATCCGGCCTGGTGTATCACGTGGAATGCACCGCCGCGAACGTGGCGGACGCGGCGAAGCGTGCGGAACTCGCAGAGGTCGATGCGGCGTTCCTGATCGCGGCCAAGCCGTCGACGATCAAGGCGATGAAGTGCATGCGTGAGCAACGCGAGGCGCGGCATTTCGAGCGGCTGAAGGCGAGCGTGCGCGCGAAGGTGGAGCACCCGTTCCGGGTGATCAAGCAGCAGTTCGGTTATCTGAAGGTGCGCTACCGCGGTCTCGAGAAGAACGCAGCGGAGGTGCGAACGCTGTTCGCACTGTCGAATCTGTGGATGTCGCGCGCCGGCACATACTGCCGGCAGCAGGATAAGTGCGTCCGCTGGACGGGAAACCCCGCCCAGCGGCGCGGAAAAGCAAGCGATCGCGGGCTGATTGACGCGTTTTTGGGTCTGAGGCCACGACGCAAAAGCATCCGCCGGATTGTTCAGACCTTCCCTAGCACCCCAAGCAAGGTGGTTCCGGCGCGCACGCATGCGTGCTCTGGTGGATCTAGAACAGCGAAGGGGACCGGCATGTCTTTGCTGCCGTCTGGCGCTCCTTGTGGAAGCCCCGCTCGACCATGCAGCTTTCCATCTCGGGCCCGTGGCAATTGCAGGCGCGGGTGCACTCGCGCCGCGCCTCCTGCGGCGAGATCGAAGCGGTACTGCCAGGCGCCGCAACCCAGATCTCCTGCGCGCCGCCGCCCGAGCTGCCGTAGGCACAGCAACCGGCGAGTCCCGCCAACAGGCAGGCGAGGACGAAAGTGCGCATCAGCGTCCCACGGCGCCGGGCCGGATCCGCAGTGTGTCCAACACTCCGTTCCAAGCCGCGATCGCCGCCTCGTCCGATTCCAACGGCGCATCGATCACCTCACCGTCGTCGTCGCTCTTCGCCGTCGTACTCAACTGCAGCGACAGGAAGGGGCGCTCCAGGGAATTCGCTTCCCCCTGGTACTCCCACAGGAACTCGTACGACGTCTTGCCGGCTCCGTCGCCTCGCACCAGCAACTCCTGACCCCGCACAGATCCCACCTGCCGTGGTGCCGCCCGCATGGTATTCATGCGCGCGGCGACTTCCTCATATCCGGGCGGGATCGACGAGGCACGCTCGAGCAGTTCCCGATCCGGCTTTCCCTTCATGTACGACATGAAGGTGATGGTGACGCCCGGATACTCCCGCAGGGAAAATGTCGGCTGCGACTTTCTCCTTGTTGAGCTTGCTCCGCGCGATGAAGCCCGAGTCGATACAGAACCCGGGCGCTTCCGGGACCTCGCCTGGAGGCCGGTATCGCAGCGACCCCTGGAGCAGTTCCCGCTGGAATTGCGAGGCGGCGCTGCGTGCCTGCGCGGTCGCGTTGCCCTTGCCTTCCAGCCGGTAGAGCACGCCCCGCTGCGGAACATGGCTGAACATGTCGTACTGGTAGACACGCTGGCTGTTGCGTCCCTGCCAGGAGGCCAGCGAGACATTGTGGTCGTCGAAGGACTCACGCCCGACGAAGAGACTTCCATCGGTAGCGTGAGGCGACTGCTTCAACTCGACCTCCCTCGCGTGGACACGCGCACAGAAGCCTTCGTCGTCGACGCCGGAAAAGGTCTGCACGGCCGCATCGGCAAACGTGTACTTCGCCGTGACACTGGCCCCTCTCGGCAGATCGACGAGATATCGCCCCAGACAATGGGTGGCTTCTCCTGCGCTCATTCCTCGCTCCTCGGCGTATACATGCTGTCCGGCACCGGCGACTGCCGCCAGCCCGAACAGCAACATTGTTCCTGCTGTCACTAGTCGCACGCCCAGTCCGCCTTCTGTGCAATCTTGACGATTCCATAGAAGGTGGCCTACTGCGCACGCGCATCGTTGTAGCTTCCCCTGGCGGTCATAGCCCTTGGTGGGCTTTCCCTTCCTGTTCGTGCCCGCATGGGCCCCTGCGCCCTGATCGCCCTGGACGAAATTGCCGGCAACTGCCGTCAGACCGGGCGCACGCCCCGAGATGGCGGGAACGGTTTCGTCTCCAGGCGCATCGGGGCCGGCGATCTTCAACTCCACCGGCGCGCCGCCGAGATTGAGCGTGATCTTGCCCTTGCCGTTGTCCTTGGTGATCTGCGCACCGAGCGGATTGATGTTTGATGCGGGCAGATCACCGCCGGCCCAGTGAATGCTGCCCCACGCACGCATCCGAATGTCGTCGGCGTAGTGGACGTATACAGGTTCCGGGTAGTGCGTCGCGATGGCGGTATGGAAGTCGCGCACCTCCGCAACCCGCGGCGAGTTGGCCATGATGGCGGTCACTTCACCGGCGTTGCGGCCCAGCACGACTTTCGCCAACCCTTCGAAGTCCGAGCGGACCGAATCCGCCCTTAGAATCGCTTCTTCAACGAGCCCAGCACTTCTTCCCACAGGGCGATCGCAGATGCATCGTCCATCGTGGCACTCACTTCGTCATCCTCGCTTCCGGTCGACAGACTGACCAACACTTTCGGCGACTCCAGCGTAGGCTTGCGTGTGGCAGTCTCCGCATAGAATCCGTGCAGTCGCAGGCCGTGATTGACAAATGCACCAAGCCACTCCTCTCCTGCGTCACCAGCAAGCGCGCGGCCGCCGGCCCTCAGCTTTTCCGGGCGCACACCGATCCCCTCCAAGTTGGCTTCACCGCGTCGGATGAGTGCGGGCTCGTCAGCGTCTTGATGAAACGTATTGATATCAACCTGCAACGTTACGGCTACGTTGCCGATACGGCCCGAATAAGCGATGCCTGCTTCTTCATAGTCGTTCCCGAAATCGAACACCACACTACCCACGCAGAATCCGGGGGCAGCGTCTGCGTCCTCGCCCAGCGAACGCGTCGATGACAGCATCGACAACAGCCTGGATTGGATACTTTCCCTAGTATCAGGAGAATATGATGTCTCTCCGAGTACCACATGCGACCCGCCCACTAGCGTGTGAACTTCCATGCGGACAGCGTCTAACGAATCAGGACTCGCATAGGACTGGATAACCTCGACGCCGGGAGCGGTGCTCACGCGCGCAAGCAACATCGGCCCATCATTCGAGAAGTTAATCTTCTGTTTTAACTGAATCTCACGCCTAGAAACGGAAGATTCGAAATCTTCCGTACTCTCGACATCCTGTACGATCACATCAATTTTATTGAAATCCTCATCGTGACCGAAATAGAATGTGGCATCACCTGTGCTATCAAGTGAATTCTGCTGGCGCCGCAACCCGACAGGCACTTTCAACGTATACCTTCCGAGGCAGACGCCCCTTGTCTCGACAGCATGCTCATCCGCCATTTCAAGCTCCCCACCATTGCCACTGCAGCCCGCCAAAACCAGGCCGGTCATGAATAAAAATAAAATCAGGATAAACGATGTTTTCATGCCGCGAGGTTTGCTCTTGCGGCTATCTTCTGGATAGAAAACAAAGTTGCGAACTGAGCCTGCTCATTCTTATAGGAGGGCTCATGCTCAAACCCATTCATCCTGAACTGTTGCCGGATACTGCCGACAGAACGAGCAGTGAGAAGAGGCGCTCGCCCGGAGCTTGTAGGCACTGTACCGTCGCCCCCGCCATCCTGTTTGGCTGCGCTTATTTCCCAATAACTCGTTTCGTAGGTACTGGGCATACCACCCCCGTACATTCCACCGTAGTGCTGCACATACTCAGTTTTACCGCCGACATAGATCGGATTTGACCCGGTCTCTCTGACTGCATCGAACCCCATGTCACGGACCTGCTGCCCAGTAGGCCGGGGGTTATTGTCCGGCTGTAGACCCGCCACCATCTGCCACTGCACATGTTCGAAGCTGGGGACCTTCGAATCCGCACCGTAATAGACGTAGGTAGTGCTGTGGTATTGCCCCCGTATCTGCTGATGAAAGCTCCTTGCTGAATTGATGTTCAACGCGAATTCGTCCCATGACAATGGCCTTCCGCCCTGGGGACGCAACCATTCGGGCCGCACAAGGCCCCACCATCGATCACGTCGAAGATAAATTTCAGCATAGGGATCGGCGGCCGGGCGGGATTCAATTTCCGTGCCATCGGATTCCTTGATTTTCAGCCAACCGCGCTGATAGTCCGCAGAGGGAAGCAACTGCAATGCGCCCGGAGCCTGGGCAAAAACAGAAGTGACTTCACGCCCGTTACTGCCAATTACTAGGCCGGCAATAAAACTCTCGTCCCGCATACCGATCTTGCAGCGTCGGTAAGCCACAGCAGCCCCGGTCGCAGGCATTACGCCATGCACTATTCCCGCGATCTTCTCACTCATCCCCCCCATCATCGCGCAACGGCGAGCCACCAGCCCTCCCATGGAATGCGTGACCAGGATCACCTGACTGCATTTAAATCCATTGCGATTGTTGGCATTGATGACACCATCAATCCTGGCGCGCAATCGATCCGCTGCAACTGAGTTCGAATCAAGCCAGTTATAGCCACAGGCGTAAACGGGCATCCTGAACTTCGCCCTTGTAAGCAAGTCATCCGACAGGATTGATTCCGGAACAACGCGCTGGGGGCCAGTTCCTTCAACGTATTGAGAGGGATTGAACGCACGCATCTGCATCGGAATGCCAGGATGTAAAACCGGCTCAGGCCTGCGCTGTCCTGGCACCGGAGCAGCGCTGACCGCCGTATAGAAGAAATCCTGCCAGTTGGCCGGATTAATACTTTGGCCGTTGAGGCGTTCTTCAAGCCAGACCAGGAAATCATGGTAACTGCCTTCGGATATCTCGCCCCAGAATCGTTCATCAGTGTACTGTTCTTTCCTCGACACCGAGCCCTTTGGCCTACTAGGAACAGAGCCTCTCGGATCGACAGCTGTCCGAGCTGGATGCATCAGTCGTTGGCGCGCTGCAGGTCCGCTGAAAGTCATTCGTCTCGCAAGGCCGAGCGGCTGTCCAGCCGTCGTATCCAGCCTCCAGACCGTGTCCTTCTTGCTGTCGTTGCTCATGAGATTCGAGCCCATGATTCCCGGAACAAAGATCACGGGCAGGATTTTGTCCTGAACGACCAGATTCACCATGTCGCCCAAAGTGGTGTGCGATAGATTCCACGAGAAAGTCGGGTTACCAGAATTCCCAAGGACCGCGCCAGCGTTGCGCTCGCCGTGAGCATCTCCATCACCGCTGTTCATCCTGCCAGATCTCCATCGGTATGCTGCAGAATTTCAATCACGATGCGCTCCAGGCCCAATCCTTTCTGGACGGGTATCCGACCATTCTCACCCGTAACGCCATGAATGATCGCGCCATCGGCACGCGTCAGCTTGTAGGGCATATTGCGAATTAGGTCACCAGCGGGATCGCGCAGCTCGAAACCCTCGTTGAACTTCGTCTCCGGCCAGGCATTCATCTCGCGGCTGAGCTGGGTTGGCCCCACGAAGGACTTCTTCGCCGCGTGCACCTTGATCGTGCCGGGACAGGCGATGACGATGTTGCCGCCTTCGATCGTCAGGCTGGCGCCGCCTGCAGTGGCCAGGTGCAGGGTCTTGCCGGCTGCCATTTCCAGTTCGGCATTCGCGCTGACCAGTTGGAGTGCGTCCTTCGCCTGCAGCTTGATCTGGTCGTTCTGGGCCTGCAGGTCGAGCTCGCCTTCGCCAGTGACGAGGCTCAGGCTGGTGGCTTCCGTCTGCCCTTCAACTGCCGCGGCCAGCATGCCAATCGCCTGGCCGCTGTGGACACGCAGGTCGCCAGACACGGCCAGATGGCTGGCCTGCCCACTGGCCAGCGTCAGGGTTTCGCCGGCCGTCCAGGTCAGGCTCTGGCCGGCGATCAGGCCGATGCCCGCTGGTGCGGCCAGACCCAGTAATGCATCGCCGGTGTGCGGCACGCGATCTGCGCCTGCGGCTGCGCTGCGTTCGCTCGCGGCGCCGGTCGCTTCGCTCCAGTCGCTGCCGGGGACGGTGGTCTTTGCACTTGCCAGCAAGGCCTGCAGGGGCGACTGATCGTCGATCAACCGGGAATTGCGCGGCTGCCGGACGCCCTCGTGGCTGGCCAGCTTGACGGTCTGGTGGGTCGTCGCGGCCTTGGAAAACGTCTCGCCCAGCGTCGCCAGCTGCAACAGCAGGGCGCCCTGCGGCACCGCCTCGCCCGCCGGCTCCGCCGTGGTCCTGCCATAGGCGCTCAGCCACAGGCCCGATTCCGCCCGCACCGCACCCCACGCATCGGTCCGCAGCTCGAAGCCTTCGCCCCGGAAACTGCCACGGTAATTGTCGGCCTGGTGGATCAGATGGCCCAGGTTGAGCTGGCTGGCCGACTGGGTGGTCGACAGCTGCAGCCGCAGCTGTCCGTCGCTGTCGTCGAACACCAGCCGGTTGCATCCTGCGCCGCCCCACTCCTTCGACTGGATGCCCCACAGCGCAGCCGCATTGCGATGGGCCGCATCGCCTGTGCCCATACCGTGCCAGGCGGGGGCGTGACCGCCGGCCAGGTTGACCTGGGCGCTCGGCGCTTGGTCGTGGGCCTGGGCGTATCCGCTGGTGTCGTGTTCTGCGGTCCGGCCCGCGGGCGTTGCGGGCACACCGCCTTCGCCACGGCCGTTGTAGACCGCACCCACCACCAGGGGGCGGTCGATGTCGCCGTCGAGGAAGGCGACCAGCACTTCCTGGCCGATCCGCGGCAGGAACTGGCTGCCCACGCCGGGACCTGCATAGCGCTGCGCCACCCGCAGCCAGCAGCTGTCGCGATCGTCGGGCTGCGCGCCCTGTTGGAAATGGAACCGCACCCGGATGCGGCCCATGCGGTCGCTGTGGACTTCGTTTGCGCCCGACGCGGTGGTGGCGCCTTCCGCGCCGACCACGATCGCGGTCTGGTACCCCGGCGCCGTGGGGCGCGGGTTGAGGCGTACGCCGGTGTCGTCCTGCAGCACCGGGCGCCACGGGCGCGCGCGATCCACGGCCTCGAAGGTGTTGGCGTAGCCCACGGCCTTGGCGCGTTCGAACAGGGCCTGCGGCTCGCTCGGGTCGGCGTGCCCGGTCCCCAGATAAGTCTCGACGGCGCTGCGCAGGTCGACCGGCAGGTTGTTGATGCCGGCATGCCGGACCTGCGTGAGCAGCAGTTCCGGCGGCGCGTCCGCGCCGGCCTGCGCGGTGCCCGTCAGCGCGAACCACCGACCGGCCCGGAAGCTGCGCGCCGTGCCCTGCCCGATCCAGCTCGACTGCTGCGCTTCCCGCGCTTGCGCCAGCCGCACGGCGCACCGCGCGGCGTCCTCGTTGTCACGAAAGGCGGCAATCCCGACGGGATCGTAGGCGTCGAGCGGCAGTGCGCGCGGAGCGCCGCCGTCGAGCGGCAGCTGCGTGGAGATCGAACGCGCGGCCTGGTCGTCGTCACTGACCAGCGTGAGCCGCTGGGCGCCGATGCGGCGACGGCGCCCGATCGCCTGGATGCTGTCGCGCGCCTCGGTGGCATCACTGCGGTGGAAGCGCACCCCACCGCCGGCCGCACTGCCGGCATCCTGCGGCTGCGCACTGCTGTCGGAGAACAGCACCAGCACATGCCCGGCCGGTGCGTCCGCGTCTTCCTCCAGGCGCCAGCCGATGCCGTCCTCGGCCAGCAGGCGCGCGACGAAATCCGCATCCGATTCCCGATACTGCACGCAGTAGTCGCGTGGCCCCGACTGCGAGACCGCAGCAGCAAGCTCCTCGCTGTTGCGCCAGGCCGCCATCGGCGCGTAGTCGGCGAAGACCGTCTCGACGATCTCCAGGACCGTCCGCTCCTGGAACACGCGGCTGTGGCGTCCCTGCGTCAGCAGCCACGGCCAACCCGTCAGATGCAGTCGATAACGCGCCAGACCGCCGTCAGCGCCCATGCGCACCGACTGCCGGACGATGCCGCTGCGCACGGCATCGGCACCATCGGCGAGTCGTGTGAGCAACTGCGCAGATGCGCCGAGCCAGGAGTCGAACGGCAACGCCGCATCGGTCGACAGCAGATCAACCTGCCATTCGGTTTCGCCACCCAGCACCTCGACACCCTGCCAACGCTCGACCAGCAAGCCAGGCGGCGCGCCTTGCATGTTCAGACGATAAAGTCGGCTTGCGTCATCCATCGACAACAACGAGGTCAACGCTTCGCCAACACTGCCCATCGCACGCATATCGCATCTCCATCGCTTGCCCGAACAAGCGCGCCTGCCAGAATGGCGCAGCACCGTCAAAGCATCCTGAGCCCGAAGTTATCAAACCGGGCGCCCGAGAGGTATAGGGGCTTGTCGCATGCTATGTAGAATCCCACTGCTTACCCAACACAAGAGCACCGCCATGCTGGAACAGGAAGCCCTGCTGGCCCCGATCAACGGGAACGCCCCCTGCGGCGACGATATGTCCTTCTCAAGCGAGTTCGACGCGATCCAGAACGCGCGTCGCGCCGACGACCCGAGCCTCGACCAGGGCGAATGGGTCACCGATCTGAAGTCCGCCGACTGGGCAGGCGCGCTCGCGTCCTGCGAAAAGCTGCTTCGCGAGCGCACAAAGGACCTGCGACTGGCGGGGTGGTACGCCGAGGCCCGTGCCCAACTGCATGGGTTCGCGGGACTGGCGGCCGGATACCGGCTGGCCACAGCCCTTTGCGACCGTTACTGGGACAATCTTCACCCGCTACCGCAGGATGGTGACCAGGAGGATCGCATCGGCAACCTCACCTGGCTGGTGGGCAACTCGCAGCAATGGCTGCGCACGCTGCCGATCATTCAGGGGCCGCAGGGGCGGTTCGGGCTTGCCGATATCGAGGCAGCGCATCTGCGGAGCGATGGCGACGCCGGCAACATGGACGCGATCGAAGCCGCGCGTCACGACACCCCACATGCGTTTTATGTCGGGCTGATCTCGCAGCTACCGGAATGTTCTGCTGCACTGGAAGACCTGCAACGATCGGTGGATGCGCGCCTTGGAATCGACGGCCCCAACTTCAGTCACTTGCGCGATCAGCTGGACACACTCGACAGGACGGTACGACGCTTCGCACGCGATGCCGGCGTACTCACCGACGCCGAAGCGCCGCCGGCGCCCGATGCTGATGATGATGCCTCCATCGCCCAGGTCGCCCAGGGCGCCGTGTCCGGTCCGATCGGTTCGCGCCGGCAGGCGATCGCACAACTGCGCGAAGTCGCCGAATTCTTCCGTCGAACCGAGCCCCATAGTCCGGTGGCCTATCTGGCGGACAAGGCCGCACGTTGGGGCGAGATGCCGCTTCACGTCTGGCTCAAGCGCGTGATCAAGGACGATTCGATCCTTGCCCAGATGGAGGAAATGCTGGACATCGAAGCGCGCGGTGGCAACGGCTGACACAAACCGACGACCGGCCCTCGCCGGTCGTCGCCATCCTGGGACTGTCCATGGCGCCGCCAGGCAGCACTAACGCCGACCGTCGACCAGCCGCCGTCAAAGCAATCGGAACTGGATCCTGCGATTGCGTGCGCGTCCTTCCTCGGTCTCGTTGTCGGAGATCGGCTCGTCCGGCCCCTTGCCGAGTACGCTGATGCGCTGTGCATCGATTCCCCGCCGCGCGAGATACGCGCGCACGGCTTCCGCACGCCCATGGCTCAACGCGAGATTTCCCTCGCGGTTGCCAATATTGTCGGTATGACCGATGACCTCGACCCGTACGTCGCCAAGCTCTTCGAGCTTGCGTGCCATTTCGTCGAGAATGCTCGCCCCCAGTGGCGTCAGTGTCGCGCTGCCGCTGCGGAACTCGATGATGCGCTCACCCAGTGTCTCGTCGAGGACGTTCTGCGCAGAGCCGCCTGTCTGCAGCCCGCTGGTGACCGTATAGGAAGTATTGCTGGCCATGCTCAGCTCGCTGAGGACCTGCTGGCGCTGCGCCTCGTTGACTACATCGCCGCTGATCCGAACCGCCTGTCCGTTGACCTCGAGCTTGCCGCCGCTAACGCGGGTCAAGCCCGGCGTGAGCATGTTGCCCACGTATGTGCCCCAGTTCGGCGGCGTCGGGATAGATTCGACCCGGATGCGATCGACCACGCGTGCATCGCCGTACAGGCCGCGCAGCTTCTCGAGTATCTGGCCTTTCGTGGCCTGATCCGGCACAACGCCTTCGGCAATCACCGGCGCCGCCTCGGCTGGCCGGCCGGCGTCCTGCGCCTGCGCCTGCAATCCAACGAAGAGCAGCGACGCCACTATCCAGATCCTGCTGACCATCACACCGCTCCCAGAAACGTTTCGCGGAACACCTTTCGTGCCGTACTCAGCGATAGATCCTCACGATCGAGGTAACTCGCCAATCGGTTGAGTGCATAGTCGGACGCGAGCTGCTCCTCGACCCACGCGGCGTCGTGCATGCGAATCAGATATGCGTCAGCGACCTGCGGATCGAACGCGGCCAGCAATGTCTGATCGTCCGCACCGTTGAAGCCGACGATCAGCGAGGGGCGCGGCGTGTCGCGGATCAGGACCGCCAGCTCGAAGTCTCCCCGCGCCAGAAACGCCGCGATCAGATCCAGCCAGAATGCCGCTGTCAGGGGGCGGTGCAGTGGATCCCGGGGCAAGGGCAGTTCGAGCCCCTTGTCCACCGACACACCGCCACCCACAAGGATGGGCTGGAGCAGCAGACCGAGCGCAGGCAATACCTGACGCAGCGCGGTGCCGGGTTGATCCGCGTCGCGCAACGCCTCCTGCAGGTTGCCGACTGTCTGCAGTTCGAGGAAGTCGTCGAATGCCGGCGCATGCGCCGCCGGGTCCACATCGATCTCGACCCGGGCATCGGCCAGCCCGCGTAACGCCTCGGCCGCATCCTCGGCAGCGACCACGTCACGCGACGCGCGCGCCAGTCCCGCCCACGGCCGGGAGAGGGCCAGCGCACTGCGGCCGATGAAGCCGAGCGGATCGACGACTTCCAGCTTCACTGCGGACAGGAACGGAAACCGGCGTTGCGACTGGTCACGGCTGGGCAGAAACAGGCCGCCGATCACCGTACGGCTCCGCGACCCCAGGAAGGCATAGCGGATCTCGCCACTGCTGTCGTAGAGCCGCTTCCAGTCCGGATGGCGTACGAGCAGTTCGATCGTGTGCGCCGCCCAGCGATCGACCAGCGCCATCAGTTGATGGCTGTCCGTACTGCGGACGAAATCGCCGCGCGAGGGCACCTTGCCGAAGTAACCAACGGGGACCGACAATCTCTGGCTCATGCGCCGCCCTCCTCCTCCGTCGTCGCAGCCGGCGAGACGGTTGGTGCCTCTGCGCTTCCCGCAACCTTGGCCGGCAGCTGGAGTCCCCGCTGCCAGTCATTGCCACCGCCGCTGGCGCCCGGCCGGCGGATGATGCGCATCGCGACCGTGACCGTGACACCTTCCCGGGTCCAGGTCAGCAGGCTGCCATCGGCCTGATTCTGGACCTGAGCTTCGGCCATCATCCTGGCGAAACCGTTTCCGCCGGGCATGTCGAAGACTTCGACATTACGCCCATCGCTGCTGACAGCTGTCAGCTTCGCGCCCGGCACGCTGCCCGGATTGGGCCATTGCAGCGTGGTCCAGGTCGGCGGCGTGTTGCGATACCGCAGCGTCTGTCCATCGATCTCGATCGTGTATTCGACCGCGCCGATGGCCGGCGATGGCTGGATCGCGAAGATCGTGGCTTCCTGTCCACCGGCGCCACCCGCCTGCCCACTCACCCAATCCCCATAGCCGCTGATCAGCTCGGGCGACAAGGTGATGCCGTAGCCTGCCCAGCGCCTGGGCTCGAGCAGATTGCCACGCTGCAGGACCAAACTGCCGAGCGCTTCCTTGTTGAACGCGGCGATGGCCCCCGACGCGCCGAAGATCGCCGCGACATCCGCGGGTGACGCATCGACATCCGCACCGCTCTGGAACGGGAACTGACGGCCGATGCCCGTGCGGAACGGCTCGTAGACCTGGGCCTCCCACGCACGGTTGATCTCGGCCTCGGTAGGCGGCACCAAAGCGGCGAAAGTCTGCGTCAGCGGGTAGAGCAACAAGGGGCGCAGCGCGTTTCGTTGCGCTTCGTCGAGACCGGTCAGCATTTGCTCCTCCACCAGGGTCAGCGCGGCCTTCAGTTCGGAGCCCTCGTTGCCGAGCGTGTCCTGCATCAGCCGGCGTGCGCCGGGGCCGCTGTCGCCTTCGTTGCTGATGCCGTTGAGACGAGTGCGCAGGCTTCCGAGCGTTTCGAAATAACTGTCGATCAACGCACCGCCGCCCTCGCGTGGCGCGACGAGTCGAGCGATGCCCTCGAACGCTTTGCCGATTGGCCCCATGGGGCGAGGCGCCTGACGGCCTGTCTCCGGATCGATCTCCACCGGAATCGACGTTGGATTTCGACGCATGATCACGCGCTGGAACCAGGCGACGAAACCACGGCGCATCTCGCCTGACAATGCATGTTCGGCGCGCGGGTTGTCCCACACCGTCTGTGCGTTGATCGCCTCGAGCAATGCACGCAGCGGTGAATTGCGCGGATCTCCGAGGCTGTTCATTCGACTGACCGCCTGCTCGAAATCGGTGAAGCCGGCGACGCTGACACCCTGCAGGAACTTCTGCCACTCCTGCGCGTACTCCTGCTTGTAGAGCGTCTCCATCTGTCGAGCGATGTGCTCGGGGCTGCCGGACAGGCTCAGATCGCTCTGCTGCGTGCTGTCGAGTACCCAGTCCGTCGTGCTGAGCTGCGTGTTCGAGGCTTCCCGTATCGCGGACTGGACGTAGTCTTCCCATGCCTTGCGGGAAAACGCGCCGGAGATCGCATAACTGCCGGCGATCGCATCCTTGTTGCGCTCGTCGCCGATCAGCGTGTTGACCGTGATCGTGGGGAAACGGGTTGCTGCCCGCGCCTTGATCATCGCGAAGACTCGCTCGATCGCAGGCTGCCCCTTCATGACACGGTTCAGTGCCGTGCGTGTGTCATCGACAAGCGAGACGCTGGGCTCGATTTGGGGCCACGTCGGCGTGTCGGCATGAGCGACGTAGAACGTCATCAGCTTCTCGGCTGCGCGCGCCATCTCTTCGCGACTCATCTGGCCGCGGTTCGCGTCGAGCCAACCCCGCCAGAACCTTGTCAACTGGTCGCTGAGGTGGGCAGGCTCGATCTCGCCACGCTTGGCCAGCATCAGGTAGGCCTTGAGCGCGTTGTAGACGTCGTTGCTGTCCGTAGGCGATGCATCCTGATACAGCGACGCGGAGTTGTCTGCGTCGTTGTCCCCATTGGTGACCGGTGCATCCAACTCCGCGGCCTGCGTGACGGCTTGGCGCAGGTAGGCCTCCATCCGATCCCCGGTCGGCACCAGCATTACCTGCCGCATGCCGTTGAAGTACTCCTGCAGCATTTTCTGTTCGATGACTTGGCCCTGGTACAGACCCAAGCGCGTGGTCACGCTGTTTTGCCGCCGATGACGCGCAAGTTGCTCAATCCTGTCCTGCAGCAGCAGCAATGCATCGATACGCGATTTCAGGTCGACGCGACCTTCCTGCAGACGCACCGCCTGGGCCAGGTCGCGGTTGGCGTTCTCTACCAGTTGCCGATTGTCGGTGTAGGACCAAGTCCAGGCGCCGAGCATCAATGCGAGCAGCGCGGTCGCACCGAAGAACACGCCATAGCGCATCCGGTTGCGATGGGGGCTGGAGTACTGCTGCACGAGTTCCTTGTCGGCGAAGATGACCTTGCGGAACAAATCCCTCAGGAAGTGTGCGGAATTGCCGCTGGGGCTGCGATCTACCGCCTCGCCTCCCTGCAGGCGGAACTCGCGGCCGATGCGCTCGGAGGCGTAGTGGACGGAATCGCCTTCCTGCAAGGCGCTGGTGAAATAGAACCCGCGGAAGACCGGCTTGAACTGGTATGGATTGTCCTCGAACAGCGTCGCGATGAAGGTCCGTAGCGCAGGCTTGATGCCGACGAACTCCAGCGGCAGTGTCAGCAGGCCAGGATCGATGCCACGCCCGCGCAGCATCGCCATCTGGGTCAGACTCAATTCCTGCAGGCCATCTGCCAGCTCGTCGAAATGGCGATCGAATGCGGCCAGCGCGTCGGGCGCGCTGGCCGGGTCGAACGGCAGCGTTGCGCCCCAGACGCCTTCGCGTTCGGCTGGGTCCATGCTCTTGAAGAATTCGGTGAAGCCGGCGATCAGGTCGGCCTTGGTAAACACGACGTAGACGGGCGCGATCACCTCAAGCCTTTCGGTGACTTCCTGCACGCGCTGCCGCAGGTTCTTGGCGAGTTCGATCGCAAATTCGGGTTTGCTGCCGGACAGTTCCGCGATGCTTGCGGCGATGAGTACGCCGTTGACCGGAGCGCGGGCACGATGTTTCTTGAGCAGGTCGAGGAAGGTGAGCCACTCGAGCCGGTCCTCGACGCTGACCGCGTAACGACCGGCGGTATCGAGCAGGATGCCCTCAGTCGTGAAGTACCAGTCGCAGTTGCGAGTCCCGCCGACCCCTTGGATGACATTCGCGCCGCTGTCCTCGAACGGGAACTGCAGGCCCGAGTTGAGGATTGCCGAACTCTTTCCTGCCGCCGGATTCCCGATGATCACGTACCACGGCAGTTCATACAGTGCAGCGGTGCCCTTCATCATCCCGATGCGCGACGACTTGATGGACTTCACTGCCGTCAGCATCCGGTCCCGCAGAATCTCGGTATCGGCGCGTACTGCAGGGCGCGCATCTCTGACGGCGCGATCCGCCTCTCCCTCGACCATCGCATCGAGTTTCCCCGCCTTCCTGCGGGCAGACAGCCGGCGGATCACCCAGACCACGCCCAACACCAGCAGCAGGACGACAGCGATCCCGAGCAGCCAAACGCCCGCCTGCCGGAGCCCTTCGGTACCGAAATACATGAAGAGGCCCGCGCCGATGACGCCAATGGCCAGAATGACCCGGTAATCGGAGAGGTAATAGCGGAGTCTACTGAGCATCGTTGCAATGACTTCCAGATCAGGTTGACGACGACATGGTGTCGGCGACAGAAACGGCGGAATGGGCAGGACTGAGAACGCAGGCGCGAAGACGTTCCCCGCCCATGGAAAAAGCAAGCAACGGTGCTTGTGCAGCCGCCACGGCGCCGGCGCCGACCGCAAGGAGCGCGAGCGGCATCACGATGCCGATCTCGCCTGACAACGCGGCGAGCGCCCGATAGCGCAGCCCTATATCAAGATCGGGACAGGCTTCCGACGTCGCAGCCACGACTTGTACCGAACGACGCCGGTGCTGGTCTGCGTCGCTGATGACCCACGCAACTGCATCGGGCGAGATGGCGGCGATGTCCAGCGCTTGCGACATCAGAGAGGCGCGGTCGCGGGTGGCCTCTCGCATCGACAGCTCGCCGCTGGCCTGGCCTCGGCAGATCCGGTGCAGCGCGACAGTGGGCACGCCGACGTCCTGACTCCCGGGTGCGATCCAGATACCGCATGCTCCCTCTCCAGGCACCATGCCTTCCGGGCGCTGGCTGCGCAGCAGTTCGCCTGACGCGTCGAGACGCGCAATACCACGTGCGTCCACAAGAGAGTCGCAGGCCAGAAGCAGGCGCCAGACCCGGTCACCTTCGCTGCCCTCACCGGCGCCGGCCAGAGCCTCTATGAAACGCCAACTGTCGTCGGCGACTCGGACCCCATGCACATCAATGCGCAACTGCCGCGCATCGATTCCCATTTCCTTCGCGCGTGCGAGCAACCAGTCTCCGGCCGATGCACGGAACGACTCGTGCCAGCTCGAAGGCAGCAGCAGCGATACCTGAAGAAGATCCGGAGCGGCCGACGTCACGCGACGCTGCAGGCCGGCATTGACCGTCCCGACGGCCTGGGGAATCGGCGGCATTGTGGCGACAATGTCGACCAGCAGTGCGTCTGCAACGGGCTCGAGCAGCGCGAGCGCGCGCAGGAAAGCGTCGTCGGATGCAAGGCGACGGCCCGCCCCGTCCTCCTGCTGCCCTAGAGCGTCCTCGATACTGCCGGTATCGAGGTCCTGCACGAATGCTGCGAACACGGGCAAGCCCTCGCGGTCGCGAAATCGGGGATGCAGGCCGGGTCGGGGAGCATTCTCGGCGAGCGCATCCATCGCATCGCTCGCCATCGGAAGTCGCAGCGCTGCACCCATAACGTGGACAACGCGGTCTTCTTTCGTCGCGTGATCCTCCGCAGCCGGCGCGGTCGATGCGACCTCTTGACGCGACGCGGTGTCCTGCTTGCGCTTCCTGCGCCGCCAGCGGGCCACCAGCAGAAGTCCTGCCAGCACTGCGGGCACAAATCCCAGCCAGAGCAGCATCGTGGCTCCTTCGGGCAGTACACCGCGAACGCGCCAGTACGCGATCACGGCGATCCACACCACTGCGAAAACCGCGAGTACCAGCAGAGGAATGCGTAATGCCTTCACTTCGCGCGCTCGGCTCGCAGGTCAGTCAACGGTGGAACTTTGGCTGGACAACAAGGTTGCTCCGCATGCCGTGCGATCGCCATGGCGGGCCACGGCCCTACCGTCGACCATGAGGGTGGGGTCACCGGTCGCGATCGTGGTCGCGCCGTGCTTGCTGCAGGTCACGGGATCCCCGACGCGCGCCACCGGCTTGCCGGCAACATCCGTAGTGGGCGTGCCTCCGACCACGGTGCCACCGTGATCAATCGAGTCGCCAAGCACAATCAACGGTCGAGACATCAGCTTCTGGTCCTTGAAGTGAATCAGTCCATCCATGGCCCCGGATCGATCCGTGATCGACACCCGATCCACTGTTGCAGTCGCAGAAGATAGCAGGACGCACCCTTTTTTTTCACCCCTCCCTGGCCAGACGCTCGCGGCGCGCCTGGCGGCAGGCGCCGGTGTTCTCGACATGGACGTAATCCTTGAGGCTGCGCCAGTTCCCACCCCACGTCAGGCCGGCCTGTTCGGCCAGATCGCCATAAAGAAAATATGCGCGGCGTGTCCAAGGGTCGTTCATGTCCCACTGGAGCTTTCCGTCCCGCATCGGGGCCGCGTCGATCGCCAGGCCGTACTGATGGCAACTCTGCCAGGCGCCCGCCCGTGTCGCGCGCCCCTCCCGCATCAGCTGAGCCTGACGCTCCGGACTCCGATACCCTTCGACGAGTACGAGCTGGATGTCGTACTCGCGTCGTAGGACCTCGAAAATCACCAGCACGCGCTGCTGGAGATCCGCATCGATCTGGTCCCATTTTCGATCGGCCTTGACGATCTCCGGCTTGAGCCGCCGGATCTCCTCGGTCAGAAACACCTCGGGTGGAGGTGCGGGAGGTGGCTGCAGCCGCTCGCCACGTAAAAGTTCCGCGACCAGGGTGCGCGATTCGACCTGATCGTGGCTCAGAAAGCTATCGAACGTCACGGTTTTCCGCATGGCAAGAATCGTGATCACCGGGAGCGTGATCAGAAGCACCGCACCTACGAGCGCGTAGCGGTGCCGATGAACACCTCCCAGGGTGCGAGCGCTGGCGTCGCGGGCGATCCGACCCGACGCATCCGCGTGCTGCGCCACAGCGCCGCCCGTGCGGAGGACCGAACGTTTCGCGGATCGCACCATGCTGCTGAGCAGTCCAGCCACCTGCCTACCGAGTGCCGGAAACAACAGCAGCCAGCCGATGGCGCAAAAGAGCAGGAACAGCAGCCAGATCAGCACCATGGACGTACCTGCATTCCGGAGATTGACCCGGATGAACTCGGAACTAGAATGCGGTAACGGACTGGATGCGGCCCGCGCCGCGCAAGAGCTGGAATGCACTTGAACAATGACGGTTTCAAACGCCCAAGCCTCATCTCGGCGACAACGCGTCCGCCAGCGCCTGCTGGCGGACGCATCCTGTCCGATGTCGAACAATCGCCAAAAACCAGGGCGGCGAAGCCGCGTGCCGCTCTGGCGAGCCCCTCACGCACACGCAGATTGTGGCGACTGTCCTGCGTCGGCGTCATCCTTGTCCTCCTCGCCTTGGGTGTCTGGCTCATTCTAAAGCCTGCCTCCCACGATTCTTTTCGGGAGGCGGGGACTCCTCTGGCCCCGGAACCTGCGTCCGCGCCCGCCGACACTATGATGGCGCCCGGCGGCGCGATGATCGTCATGGATACCGATGCATCCCCAGTGACGAACCCCTTGTCCCGAATCGGCGAATCCGCGCCGGGCGTGGCAAGCGACACGTCGGCTCCACTGCAGAATGCATTGCCGGCCGATGCCGGCACAGAATCGCAGAACGGGACTGCGTCCGTACGACGCCCTGCTTCGTCCGTCCCCGCGCGCCGCGCCGCCAGTTCTCGCGGCCGCGAAGATGATCTGATGGCAACACTGATGAAGATCATCGGCGACGGCGACGCCTCTCCGAAAAGCGCTAGCCCCGAATCGATGGACGCGCTGATCGGTGACATCCTCGCAAGCAGCGAACGTGCAGATCAGGACACCCGCGATGCCTTGGCTGCTATCGGCGGGGAACGGCCGGTCTCACGTCGCGAGGCCTCGCGTGCGAAGCAGGCGCAGCAGGAACTGGCCACATGTCCGGCGGTCAACACGATTGAGGGCCTTCGCTGCCGGGACCGGATCTGCTCTCGCTACGCTGGCGAGCATCCCTTCTGTCCCTCGCGCTGATCCAGACCGCCACGCGGCTAAGGAGGGGCTGAATAACTGCCGTCATCCCCGCGAAGGCGGGGATCCAGTGACTTCAAGCCTTTGAAAACCAAAGACGCTGGATTCCCGCCTTCGCGGGAATGACGGCAAAAAGCGGAATTGTTCAGACCTTCCCTAAGAAGCGGCGGCTGCCCACGCGGCCGACGTCAGTGCCTACCGATAACTGAAACGTCTCAGGAGGAAGGCGGGGCTGGCTTGGCCAGCAGCGCTTCCATGCCCCGGGGCAGAAGTCTACGCCGCGCTCCCCTGTTGTCGAACTGCGACACCGCAGCACAGGTCCCGGCGCAGGAAACCATGCCGCCCCGATCCCGCACTCGCTATATGACTGCGGAAAGATCAGTCCCAGCGGGGGCTATCGCGGCCTTCGAGGTGTACCGCCTAAGCTGCACGCCCCACTACCGCCTCCCCGATTCCTGACGCTGCCGACCGGCACGAACGTCCCACATCAGTTGGGCGACTCTCAGTGCGACTCAGGATCGCCTTTCTCCTCGATGCCGCAACCCGTCCCCACCTCTGATCACGCGTCGGCCGTCGTGCCGGTCGATATCTCCACCCCGCCCCAGGGCTTCGCGATCCGCGTCGTCGGCGCCGCGGCGTTTGCGCATCTGCTCAACGATCTGATCCAGGCGATGCTGCCGGCGATCTTCCCGATGCTCAAGGCCGACTTCGACCTGAGCTTCGGACAGATCGGTGTGATTGCGCTTGTCTACCAGATCACCGCGTCGCTGCTGCAGCCGTGGATCGGGCTCTATACCGACAAGCGTCCCCTGCCCTGGATGTTGCCGGCCGGCATGGCGGTGACGTTCATCGGCATTGGTGTGCTGGCGATGGCGCACAGCTACGCGATGCTGCTCGTCGCCGCGGCGATTGTCGGCGTGGGGTCGGCGACGTTCCATCCGGAAGCCTCGCGGGTGGCGCGGATGGGTTCGGGTGGGCGTTTCGGCACTGCGCAATCGACGTTCCAGGTCGGCGGCAATACCGGCTCGGCGATCGGGCCGTTGCTGGCCGCAGCGATCGTGATTCCGCACGGCCAGTCGGCCATCGCGTGGTTTCTGCTGGTCGCCGCGCTCGCCGTGTTCGTGCTGCTGCGGCTGACGAAATGGACGGTGCAGCATGGACAGGCGCGCCTGAGCCGGCTGGCGGTCACCCGCGGCACGGGCCTGTCCCGCGGCAAGATCGTGCAGGCGATGACCGTGGTGTCGGTCCTGATGTTCGCGAAGTTCGTCTATATCGCGTCGTTCACCAACTACTTCACCTTCTATCTGATCCAGCGCTTCGGCGTGAGCGTGCAGCAGAGCCAGGTGGTTCTGTTCCTGTTCCTGGGCGCGATCGCGCTCGGCACATTCGCCGGGGGCCCGATCGGCGATCGCATCGGCCGCAAGGCGGTGATCTGGATCTCCTTCCTCGGTGTCGCGCCGTTCGCGCTCGCCCTGCCCCACGTCGGTCTGGCGATGACTGCGATCCTCGCGGTGATCATCGGTCTGGTGATGTCGTCGGCATTCGCGGCGCTGGTGGTCTACGCGCAGGAAGCGGTGCCCGGACGCGTGGGCATGGTCTCGGGCGTGATGTTCGGCCTGATGTTCGGTATCGGCGGGATCGGCGCGGCAGCACTGGGCCAGCTGGCCGACGCGCGCGGCATCGTCTGGGTCTATCAGGTCACGGCATTCCTGCCGCTGCTGGGACTGGCGACCGCCCTGCTTCCCCAAACCACCCGCCGTGCTGCCTGAGCTGCCCGTCCGATGCGTCAGCTTTCGCATCGGGTAGCCGGCGTTCCGGCAACATCAAAAAGTTGCGGATAGCCTCCGTCCCCTCCACGCCGGTTGAAACGCAGGCCGAACCAGCGGACGTCAGACAAGGCTCTGCCGCGATCACGTAATCGTGGCCGGTCCGCAGACCGCCGTCCTCGGCGATGCGCAGATGCGCTTCCATGCGCAGCGTATCGACGTGTGTATGCAGCGCGGCAGCGAGCTGGCGATCCGCCACGCGTTCGAGCACGCGTATGCACATATCGAGCTGGCCATCGACGAAACGCGTGCCGAACCGGATCGGCACTTGCTCGGCATGCAGGACGCGGAAGCCCGCGCGCTCGATCTGGCGCAGCGTCCAGTCCAATGGAAATTCGCGATATGGCCGATCGCCGGCCAACAGCAGGCAGGCGTCGCGCAAGCGGCCGATGCGCGTGACCAGACTGCCGGCTGCGTCGAGCGTATCGGGAAGCTGCGGCACATAAGGCGCGAGGCCGACGACGTACAGCCGGCCGTCCGCCGCGACCAGTTCGCGCAGGCGCGCGAACAGCTGGTCCTGCCAGTAAGGTGCGAAGCCTTCGATCGCGCCGAGCAGATAGTCGGCAAGCACGGTGTCGTAGCGCTCGCCCAGAAGCAGCGCAGGGTCGAGCCAGTTGCCGACGACCAGACGGTCGGCTTGGCGGCTGCGCGTACCGATTTCGGTGTCCGTCCGGCGCGCCATTGACGCCGAGCCGGTGACCGCGGTCCAGCGTTCGGTGGGCAGTGACAGCAGCCAGCGCATCGAATTGCGGCCGGTCCCGGCGTCGAGCATGGCGCCCCAGGGACGATCGCCCTGGAGTTCGGCGATCCGGTGATACAGCGACATCGAGATCCTGATAGCTGACGCGAAAGACGGCCGCGAAAGTTACAACATAACAATTACGGAGCCAATCGCGGATGCGGCTTCAATGGAAATCCCGCGATGGCAACTGCATGCCACCGAGCATGCCGCTGAGATCCTCGAGATCACCGGCAATCAGGTGCGCGACGCCATCGACGCGTTCCCAGCGACCGCGCACCGCGAGAAGGCGTGACTCGAGCAACGCACGACGCCGCCGCAACGCGAGGTGCGGCCAGACGATCACGTTGATCATTCCCGTCTCGTCTTCCAGCGTGACGAAGATCGTGCCCTTGGCCGTCGCCGGGCGTTGCCGCTGGGTCACCAGGCCCGCGACATGCACGCCGCTGCCGTGCCGGCGCTGCTGCAGATCGCGCAGGCCGATGATCCGGCGCCCGGCCATCTGCGCGCGCAGCAAGGCCATGGGGTGCTGGCCGAGCGTCAGACCGGTGCTGCGGTAGTCCGACAGGATTTCCTCGCCCGCACGCGGCATCGGCAGTTCGACCACGTCTTCGTCAGGACTGCCCGGCAGCAGCGGCCGTTGCCGCTCGATGCCCGAGACCGCCCAACGCGCCGCGTTGCGATGCCCGGCCAGCGAGGCCAGCGCACCGGATTCGGCGAGCACGCTGCGCGCCTTCTCGTCGAGACCGGCGCGCAGGCACAGGTCCTGGACGCTGGCGAACGGGCGGCGCGCGCGTGCGGCGACGATCGCGTCGGCCATGGTGTCCGACAAGCCGGCGACCAGACGCAGGCCGAGCCGGATGTCCGGCTGCGTGCCGGGATCGGCGTCGCTGCGCCACGGACGTCCGCCCACCAGCGTGCAATCGCGATCGCTGACCATCACGTCGACCGGCAGCACCTCCACCGCCGCGCGATGCGGACTGCCGCGACGCGCGTCCTGCACGATCTGGCTCGGCGAATAGAAGCCCATCGGCTGCGCATTGAGCAGGCCGCAGGCGAAGGCAGCCGGCTCATGCCGCTTGAGCCAGCAGCTGGCGTAGACCAGCTTCGCGAAGGAGGCAGCGTGACTTTGCGGAAACCCGTAGGAACCGAATCCCTTGATCTGGTCGAAGATCTGGTCGATGAATTCCGACGCGTAGCCCTTGGCTTCCATGAGTCCGCGGATACGCAGCCGATGCGGCTCCATGTCGCCGCCGCGACGCCAGGCCGCCATCGAACGGCGCAGGCCATCGGCCTCGTCGGCGTCGTAGCCGGCGTGGATGACCAGCTCCATGACCTGCTCCTGGAACAGCGGAACGCCGAGCGTCGGCCCGAGGATTTCGCGCACGCCCTCGGACGGATACGTCACCAGCTCGTGCCCCTGCCGACGTCGCAGATACGGATGCACCATGTCGCCCTGGATCGGACCGGGTCGCACGATCGCGACTTCGACCACAAGGTCGTAGAACTCTTTCGGCTTGAGCCGCGGCAGCATCGCCATCTGCGCGCGGGATTCGATCTGGAACACGCCGACGGTGTCGGCGATCTGGATCATCTCGTAGGTCTGTGCATCCTCGCGCGGCAGGGTCGCGATCTCGAAATCACGTCCGCGCTGGCCGCGCACCAGATCCAGCGCCTTGCGGATGCAGGTCAGCATGCCGAGCGCAAGACAATCCACCTTCAACAGCTGCATGGTTTCCAGATCGTCCTTGTCCCACTGGATGATCGTGCGGTTGTCCATCGCCGCGTTCTCGACGGGCACCAGATGCGACAGCGGTTCGTTCGAGATCACGAAACCGCCCACGTGTTGCGACAGATGCCGCGGGTGATCGCGCAGCATTTCGGTGATGACGAGGATCTTGCCGATCAGCGGATTGTCGAGATCGAACCCGGCTTCGCTGATGCGCTGTTCCATCGGCGCCTCGCCGTTGCCCCAGCCGTAGCAATTGGCGAGCAATGCGATCTGGTCCGGCGGCAGACCGAAGGCCTTGGCGACATCGCGCACCGCGCTCTTGCCGCGATAGGCGATGACCGTCGCCGCCAGTGCGGCGCGTTCGCGGCCGTATTTGGCATAGACGTACTGGATGACTTCTTCGCGGCGTTCATGCTCGAAGTCGACGTCGATGTCGGGTGGCTCGTTGCGGTTCTCCGACAGGAAGCGCGCCATCAGCAGGCGCGTGTCGTCCGGATTCACCGCGGTGATGGCGAGCGCATAGCAGACCGCGGAATTCGCAGAGGAGCCGCGGCCCTGGCACAGGATGCCCTCGCCTCTGGCGAAGCGGACGATGTCGGCGACCGTCAGGAAAAAAGCTTCGTATTTCAGCTTAGCGATCAGTGCGAGCTCGAAATCGATCAGCTCGCGGACCTTGGGGGTCGGCCCGCCCGGCCAGCGCACGCGAATCCCCTCTTCCGTCAGATGACGCAACCACGTCGTCGGCGTGTGGCCCTCGGGCACCAGCTCGACCGGATAGTCGTAATGCAGTTCGCGCATGCCGAAGCTGCAGCGCGCCGCGAGATCGACGGCGGCCTGCATCAGGTCGGCGCCGTAGATGTTGCCGAGCGCGCGCCGCGAACGCAGATGCCGTTCGCCATTGCGGAACAGATGTGCGCCGCAATCGGCGATCGGTGTGGTGTGGCGGATCGCGGTCAGCGTGTCCTGCAGGATGCGTTCGCGCCGCGTCGCCATGTGCACGTCGCCACTGGCGACGGCAGGGATGCCGAGCGTGCGCGACAGCGCCAGCAACGTGGCCAGGCGCTCGGCATCGTCACATTCGCGATGCAGTTCCACGGCCAGATGCGTCCGTTCGGGAAACACGTCGCGCAGCCAGGCGCCCTGCCCCGTGTCGGGCGTCGCACCCGGCAGCCATACGGCGAACACGCCGGGTGTTGTCCCACGGAACTCGGCTTCGACATCCGCGCGCGAGAGCCGGTACTGGCCCTTGGTGCCGGCGCGACGGCCACGGGTGATCAGGGCACACAGCTGCGCGTAACCCGCGCGGGTTTCGACCAGCAGCACGAAACGCGTGTCGTCGAGCAGCCGGAACTCGCTGCCGACGATCAGCTTGAGTCCGGTTTCCTCCGACGCCTCGAGCCCGCGCACGATGCCGGCGAGCGAGCATTCGTCGGTGATCGCGAGCGCGCTGTAGCCGCAGTGCACGGCGCGCGCGAACAGCTGCTCCGCGCTGGATGCGCCGCGCAGGAACGAGAAATCCGACAGGCAGTGCAGTTCGGCATACGCGGGCAGATCGTCGCGGGTGTCATGGGCGACGTCGTCGTTCGCGGCCGCGCGCAGGCGCCCGGCGACGCGCAGCGCGCGCGGCACATGGCTGCCCGGCGTATCGCGGTCGACGCCGTCGATCGCATCGTCCCAGCTCATGCGAACCAGCCGTGCAGCATCCAGCCCTCGAAACGGCCCGGGGGCACGAAGGCCCAGCCGCGCTGGCCCTCGCGGGTTTCGACCACGTAGTAATCGCGGCGCGCATCGGCGTCGTCCCACCAGCCACTTTCGAGACGCTCCGGCCCGGACACGATGCGCAGGCCAGCGTCGTGCAGCGGTACCGGTTGCGGCAGCAGCCAGGCCGGACGCGGCGGGCGCGCAGGCGCATCCGTAATCGCGCCGCCACCATCGCCGATGCGGCGCGCCCATGCGCGCTCCGGACGTGGATCGCCGGCCGGTGTCACCCGATAGACCGCATCGTCGCCAAGCCGCGCCCGCAGGCGCTCCCGCAGATGCGGCCAGTCGAGCGCCTGCTGCGGCCGCGTATCGAACAGATCGCGCGCGGCCGGCACGAACGGCGGCAGTTCGCGTGCGAGCAGGCGCATCGCAACGACCGGCCTGGCGATTTCGGTGCGTTCGAGCCGGTTGCGCGCGAGTTCGAACAGCATCGTCGACGTGCGCTCGGGCGCGAGCAGGCCGACCTCGACATCGGTACTGCCTGCTTCGTGTTCCAGCCCGATCACGAAACGTTGCACACCGCCATCGCGGGCAGAGAGATACGTGCAGAGGTCGTTGATCAGCCGCCGCAACGGAAACAGCAGCGGCGGATGCGCTTCCACTTCGTAACCGAGCTCGACGCGCATGTCGAACCGGTCGGGCGGCGTGTAGCAGGCGATCGGATCGTCGCTTTCGCCATACAGCCTGCGCACGTGCGCCAGCACATCTGCGCCGAACCGGCGTTGCACACCCGCGCCCGGCAGTTCACGCAAGGCGCCGAGCGTGCGCACACCCATGCGGTAGAGGCGTTCGCCGGCATCTTCAGGCAATGCGGCGCGGCGCACCGGCGTGCGGTCCAACAGCGCCGACAGTTCCGCCGGGCCGGTCACCGCGAAGCCATCGCGCAAGCCGACCAGCACGCGCGCGGCGGTCGGCGACGGCGCCAGCGCGATGCGATGCGCGAATCCCAGCGCCGACAGTTCTTCGCGCAGCGTGCGTTCGAACTGCGACCACGGCCCGAACAGGCGGAAGCTCGCCTGCACTTCCAGCACGATCGCGCGCGACCACTGCTGGCTCACCAGCGAACTGTGCCGATACGCCCAGGCCGCGAGAAACCGGTGCGCGGTCGATTCCGCCAGTGGATCGTGCGGTTGCGTGCGCACGTCGGCCAAGAGCGCATGCGCGGCCGACAGACGCATGCCGGCCTTCAGTCCGTGTGCGCCTGCCGCGTCGTTGACGCTGTGCAGCTTGCGCAGCTGCGCGGGCCCTTCGACCAGCGCGAACGGTGCGTCGGGATCGGGCAGACGGCGGAGAACGGCGTCGAGCGCCAGTTGCGGCAGGAGAAGACAGGCCCAGAGCATCGCAGGATCATTCAGCTCGCCAATCGCAGCGGTTGCGACGGCACCTGCCCGCCACGGCATTTGCGCACCTGCCAGGCCTGCACCTCGGGCAGATATTCCAGCCGCAATGCCGCCGGCGAGGCATTCGCCGCGTGGCGCCGGTCGCGCAGCGCGAAGGCGTGGCAATCGCCGCTGTCTGCGGCGACCTGGAGACGCCGCATCAACCGCGCATCACCGGTGTCCGGCCAGCCCAGCACCGCGGCGCAGGCACCGCTGCGCAGGCATTGCTCGAACGCCCACAGTGCATCGCCGGGCGATGCCTCGACGACATCCAATGCATCCAGGCGCACGCCCGCCGCCTGCCACGCCGGTGCGTACGGAATGCAGGGCGGCGCAACCAGCACCACGCGGCCACCAGCGGCGGTGATGCGCGACAGCGCCGGAAACAGCAACGAGATTTCGCCGACGCCATCGGCCGGCAGCAGCAGTTCAGTCAATGCGCGCGGCGGCCAGCCGCCGCCCGGCAACGCGGCATCAAGCGCGGCATGCCCGGTCGGCTGGCCGATGTCGGCGCAGCGCGTGCCGCGTCCGGCCGACCACACCGTGCGCGCGGCGAGCAATGCATCCAGCGATTGCAGTGCAGGCGCCATCTCAGCCCTGTCGCACCAGGCCGCAGTACAGGCCTTCGATGGCGAAATCGGCATCGGCGGCGACCATGATCGGCGCATGCGCGGGATTGCGCGGCAACAGGCGCACGCCGCCTTCGCGGTGTTCGAACCGCTTGATGGTGATGGCATCGTCCAGCCGCGCGACGACGGTCTGACCGTCGCGCGCATCGCGGCTGCGGTGCACACCGACGAGATCGCCTTCGAGGATGCCGTCGTCGATCATCGAATCACCCTCGACCCGGAGCAGGTAATCCGGGCGCAGCGAGAACAGGCTGCGGTCCAGCCACAGCACGCGGTCGCTGCCGGTGTCAGGACCGATCGGCACACCCGCGGCCACGCGTCCGAGCACCGGCAATGCGGCCATGCGTTCGCCCTGCCCCGGCAGCCGCAACCCGCGCTTCTGACCGGCCTGCAGTTCCACCAGCCCGGCCGAGACCAGCGCCTGCACATGCTTCTGCGCGGCATTGCGCGACGCGAAGCCAAAGGCCGCAGCAATCTCGGCCAGGCTCGGCGGCGCACCTGCGGCGATGCGTTCGCGCAGGAAGTCGAGGACGGCGGCACGCTGGGGGGACAGATCGCTCATGGTGTACATTTGTACACCTTCGAAACGCGATATGCCATCGGTTCCAGGATCGGCCTTCCACGCCTCACTGCCGCCCTCGCGATGGTGGCGGTGTCGCGCCTGAGCGGTTCATGCAGGCGCCCTTTGCCACGCGATACGCGACCACCAATGGATGCACCGGAAAACGTTTACAGGGTTGTCCCTAGTGGTCCGCCCATCCTCCCGCGCCTAGCATCGAATCCAGTCTGTCCGGACTCTGGAGCGCATCGTGGATCGGCAACGCAACGTGTTCCTGTTCCCCGCCCGCTGGCGGCGTTCGACCTGGCAAGCGACGGCAATCGTGCTGCTGGCCCTGCTGGTCGCGTCCAATGCGGCCTGGCTGCACGCCAGCCGTAGCGACGACGATGCGACGGGGCTCTCGCGTCAGTTCGGCCACCTGCCCTCGCCCGAGCGCGTGATCTACGAATATCCGAAGCCGGCGGTCGTCGCGCCCGCTGCGCAAAAGCTCGTGGCGTATCGGTCGACGCCGCTCCAGGCCGGCGAGCGCTGCGCCGGCGGTCAGGTCATCCGTCGCCTGCCGAACGGTTGGGAAGGCACCAACCGTCCTTGTAATCCCTGATCGCCCGTCGCCTCAGCCGCGTCCGCGGTGATTGCACACCGCCGACACGCGTTCGTTGAGCCGGCGCAGATCGTCATAACGGCGCTGGGTGCCGAGCTTGCGCAGGGCGTTCTCGCGACTGGCGCGTGCGGCCAGACATCGCGCGTGCTGATCGTCGCGTCGAGGCCTTGTCGCACGTACCGGTGTCTGCCGCGTCGATGTGGCCGCACGACGTTGTGTCGGCGGTGTCGCCGGGCGCTGCGTTGCCGTCGTTACAGGCGCGTCCTGCACCTCGGCCGTCCACGTCCGCAGTGCTTCGCCATCGGTGCAGGGTTGCGATTGATAGCTGTGGCCGCCGCGACCGTCGGCGCATTTGTGCACCGACTGCGCGGCGACCGGCCACGCGACGAACAGCAGCAAAACTGCACAGATCCGCATCGGCATTCCCTCCGTGGAAGAACCGCTTACGACCCTGCGCGCTTGCCCTGGCTTGCACCATCGTGCGAACTCCCGCGCGCCTTCGGTCGCGGCCCACAAGGATCGTCAGGAAATCCGCAGATGATCAGTCGCCGCCAACCTCTCGGGCCTTGCGGATCGCCTCGGCGCGCGCGGCGCGCAAGGCGTCGAGCTTGTCCTTGAGCTTGATCTCCATGCCGCGGGCGACCGGCTGATAGTAGATCCGCTCGCCCATCGCATCCGGGAACGCGGTCTGGTCGAGCGCAATGCCGCCTTCGGCGTCGTGGTCGTACTGGTAGCCGGTGCCGTAGCCGAGTTCTTTCATCAGCTTGGTCGGCGCATTGCGGAAATGCATCGGCACGTCCTGCGTGCCGTACTCGCGCACGTCGCGCTTGGCCTGGTTGAAGGCCATGTAGCCGGCGTTGGATTTCGCGGTGCTGGCCAGATAGATCACCAGCTGCGCGAGCGCGAGTTCGCCCTCGGGACTGCCGAGACGGTCGAAGGTGTCCCAGGCATCGATCGACATCTGCAAGGCGCGCGGATCGGCCAGACCGACGTCTTCCACCGCCATGCGCGTCATGCGCCGGGCGAGGTAGCCGGGGTCGCAGCCGCCATCGAGCATGCGCGTCAGCCAGTACAGCGCGGCATCGGGATTCGAGCTGCGCACGCATTTGTGCAGCGCCGAGATCTGGTCGTAGAACTGCTCGCCGCCCTTGTCGAAGCGACGCGTGCGGTCGGCCAGCACCTGCTCGATCGTGCTGCCGGTGACTTCGCCGCCCTCCCCCGCCAGTTCGGCCGCGATCTCCAGCAGCGTCAGTGCGCGTCGCACGTCGCCGTCGGCGGCGACTGCGATCAGCCGCAGCAGATCGTCGGCGATCCGCAGACCGCGATCGCCGAGTCCGCGCTCGACATCGGCCAGCGCACGATGCAGCGATTCGAGGATGTCGTCCGGCGACACCGACTCCATCACGTGCACGCGGCAACGCGACAGCAACGCGGAGTTGAGTTCGAACGACGGGTTTTCGGTGGTCGCGCCGACGAAGACGATCGTGCCGCGCTCGATGTGCGGCAGGAACGCGTCCTGCTGGCTCTTGTTGAAGCGGTGCACCTCGTCGACGAACAGCACCGTGCGGCGCCCGCCATCGAAGCGGTGCGCGGCTTCGGCCAGCACCTGACGCACCTCCGGCAGGCCGGAGAGCACTGCCGAGATCGCCTTGAACTCCGCGTCTGCGTAATGCGCGAGCAGCAGCGCCAGCGTGGTCTTGCCGCAGCCTGGCGGCCCCCACAGCACCATCGAATGGATCTTGCCGGCCTCGACCGCCGTGCGCAGCGCGGTGCCTTCGGTCAGTAACCGGCGTTGCCCGACCATTTCGTCGAGCGTCGCCGGGCGCATACGTTCGGCCAGCGGACGCATGGCGCTGCGATCGACCTGCAGCAGGTCGCCGCCATCGGCGCGGGTTGGGCGGGAACGGGACACGCGATTAACCTGTCGGCCTGGGCTGCAACGGAGTGCCGGGATGACGATATTGCGACAAACAGACGTGATCACAACCGCAAGACACCGACTGACCCGGCTTGTCAGCGGTCTTCTGCTGCTCGCCGCTTCGACCACGGCCGCAGCCGACTGGCGCAGCGATGCGGTAAACACGCTCGTTCGCGAAAGCGGCGCGCATCGACTCGTGGTTTTGGGCGAAATGCACGGCACGCGCGAGATTCCGCTGCTGGCAGGCGATCTGGTGGAGCACTGGAGCGAGGCGGCGCCCGTGCTGCTCGCACTGGAAATTCCCACGCGGGAGCATTCGGCGCTGCGCGAAGCGGTCGCCGGTGGCGGCACCGATGCGCTGATCGACGCCTTGCGGCAACGGCCATGGTGGGCGTTGTCGCCCGAACAGAGCGATGGTCGACGCAGCGAAGACGTGCTGTCGCTGGTCCAGCGCATCGGTGCGCTGCGCAATGCCGGACACGATGTCGCGATCCTGCCGTTCGATCCGCGCAGCCAGCGCTGCTTCGAACTCGATACCTGTGAAGCGGCGATGGCCCATGTCATCCGGCGCGCATATGACGCTTTGCCCCGCGGGCGGCTCGTGGTCGTTACCGGCAATGTGCACGCCATGCGGCAACGTCCGCCCAGTGTCCCTGCCCTGTTTCCGCAGGTGCCGATGACCGCATATCTGCGTGATCTTGCGCCGGTCTCGATCGACATCTCCGCGGCGCGTGGCGCGTTCTGGGCTTGTATGGACGACGGTCCCTGCCGGGCGACGGCAGCGGACACCCTGCCACGCGAAGCAGGTCGGCAGCCGGACGATGCACCATTCGATTACCGGCTCGTGCTGCCGGCATTCACGCCGATCCGTCAGGTCGGCGAACCGGATCGCTGACCGCTCGCCACGCGCTTCCTGCATCGCGATGCGCTATCCCGCAAACGCAAACGGCCGCCCGAAGGCGGCCGCTGATGCGAGGTCTCACGCATCCCGCAGCGCGGGACGCGAAAGACTTATTCCTCGCCCACCACATCCACACCCGCCGGTGGGGTGTAGCGGAAGGTGTCGGCGGCGAACGTGGGATTGCGCTTCCAGCCGCTGAAACCGATCGTCGTGCGCTGGCCCAGGGTGTCGTGGATCTCCATGCGCGACAGGCTGCCATCGCTGCCGAAGCCCAGACGCGCGCGTTCGAACGCCGCGTTCTCGGCGCGCTTGGGGCGCAGCTCGAGCCAGTTCAGACCACCTGCGCTGCCGGCCTCGGCGACACTGAAGTCGCGGTCGAGCTTCGACGGGTCGATCAGCGCGGCCAGAGGACTGTCCTGTTCCTCGCTGCCCTGCGAGCGGCGCGTGACCTGCTCCAGGTCGGGATCAAAGACCCACACCGTGCGGCCATCGGCGACGATCAGCTGCGGGTACGGCTTGACGTATTCCCAGCGGAACAGACGCGGCGCCGACAGCGCCAGCGTGCCGCTCGAACTTTCCTTGACCCGGCCGTTGCCGTCGGCGACCTGCTGGGTGAACTGGGCCTCGAGGCCCTTGAGGCCACGCGTGAACTGCTCAAGTTGCGGGCGCGCATCGGCGGCTTGCGCGAGGCCGGCCACCATCAGCACGGCAGCGGCGGCGAACCAGCGGGAATGACGGATCATCGAGCGCATGTACGGAACCTCTGGAGGCGGTGTGACGTTGGATCGGAGTGTGCAAATTCCTGGCTGAATGCGGCGATGACGACGCGGCCATACGCTAGCGTCGTGCATCGGCGATTCATCGCGGAGCCGCGACTGCGGTTGGATCAGCGCGGCGGAGGCGGCGGCGCGAGCACGCTGCGGTCGCCATTGTGCTCGGGCGGGGTCACCACGCCCGCCGCTTCCATCGCCTCGACCAAACGCGCGGCGCGGTTGTAGCCGATCTTCAACCGGCGCTGCACACCGGAGATCGATGCGCGACGGGTTTCGGTGACGATCTTGACCGCTTCGTCGTACAGCGGATCGCTCTCGTCGCCGCCGCCACTGCTGCTCGATTCCGGCAGGCCGGTCGCGCCGACGACGGTGCCGTCGCCCATCGTCTGCACCTCGTCGAGCACGCCGGTGATGTAATCGGCCCGGCCGCTCTGCTTGAGATGTTCGACGACGCGATGCACTTCCTCGTCGGACACGAACGCGCCGTGCACGCGCTCGGGCATCGCCGTACCCGGCGGCAGATACAGCATGTCGCCATTGCCCAGCAGCGTTTCCGCGCCGGACTGGTCGAGGATGGTGCGCGAATCGATCTTGGAACTGACTTGGAACGCGATGCGGGTCGGGATGTTGGCCTTGATCAGACCGGTGATGACATCCACCGACGGCCGCTGCGTGGCGAGGATCAGATGGATGCCGGCCGCACGCGCCTTCTGCGCCAGACGCGCGATCAGCTCTTCGACCTTCTTGCCGACGATCATCATCATGTCGGCGAATTCGTCGATGAAGATGACGATGTAGGGCAGCGGCTCGAGCAGTTCGGCGACGTCGCTCGATTCGGGATTCGGCCGGAACAGCGGGTCCGACATCGGTTGCCCGGCGTCCTCCGCATCCTTGACCTTCTTGTTGAAGCCGGCGAGGTTGCGCACGCCGACCGCGCTCATCAGCTTGTAGCGGCGTTCCATCTCCGCCACGCACCAGCGCAGGCCGTTCGCGGCCTCCTTCATGTCGGTGACCACCGGCGCCAGCAGATGCGGGATGCCCTCATAGACGCTGAGTTCCAGCATCTTCGGGTCGATCATCAGCATGCGCAGCTCTTTCGGGCTGGCCTTGAACAGCAGGCTCAACACCATCGAGTTGACGGCGACCGATTTGCCCGAACCGGTGGTACCCGCGACCAGCAGATGCGGCATGCGCGCGAGATCGGCGACCACGGACTGGCCGCTGATGCCCTTGCCCAGCGCCAGCGTGAGTGGACTCGGGGACTTGTCGTATTCCTTGGAGCGCAGCAGCTCGGAGAGATAAATCATCTCCCGGCGCACGTTGGGAATTTCCAGGCCAATCACCGACTTGCCCGGAATGACATCGACCACGCGCACGGCCTTGACCGACAGGCCGCGCGCGATGTCCTTGTCCAGCGAACTGATCTGGCTGACCTTGACGCCCGGCGCGGGTTCCATCTCGAATCGCGTGATCACCGGCCCTGGTTGGGCCTCCTTGACCACCACGTCGATGCGGAAGTCCTTGAGCTTGAACTCGATCTGCCGTGACAGGGTTTCCAGCGTGTCCTCGTCGTAGCCCTGGGGCTGCGGCTTGGGATCGTCGAGCAGCGACAGCGGCGGCAGGTCCGAACCATTGGCGTTGACGCCGTGGAACATCGGAATCTGCTGTTCGCGCTTGGCGCGCTCGCTCTTCTCGACCGCCGGCGGCACCACCGGCGCTTCGATCTTCACCGGCGCACGCTTGGCCCGCAGTTCGGTGTCGACCTTACGCGCCTCGGTGCGCTCCTCGCGGTGCACGCGAGCTTCCTTCCAGTCGGTGGCCTGCTTGCTGCTGCGGCGGAACAGCACCGGCAACTGCATGACCCAGCCACCGATGCGGTCCATCAACGCGAACCACGACAGGCCCGTCGCCAGCGTCACCGACACCAGGAACAGCGCGAGCAGCAGCAGATTGCCGCCGAACGCGCCGAAGCCCGCCTTGAGCGTATTGCCCACCAGCCGGCCCAGGATGCCGCCGCCACCGCCCGGATAGTTCACCAGTTCCGGGAACCGCAATGCGAGCAACCCTGCGCCGGTGATCAGGAAGCCGACGATGCCCGCGAGGCGCAGCGCCGGCCCGAAATCGGCCCGGCCGTCACCGTCGCGGTCCATGCCGAACAGCGCGATCCACGCTATCGCGCCGAGGATCAACGGCAGCGGGTAGGCCATGAAGCCGAACAGCTGCAGCAGCACGTCGGAAATCCACGCGCCGACCGGCCCACCGATGTTGTGGATGTCGGCCGGCAGCACGCCGGTCTGCGACGACCAGCTCGGATCGGTGTGCGAATGCGTGACCAGACACGCCAAGAGATACAGCAGCAGCGGCGCGATCAGGATCAGCGCGATGTCGCGGACCAGCCGCTGGCGGCGCGGATTGGGCGCAGCTTTGGCGGACGCCGCGGGTGCGGCATCCTTGGCTGCGCTACGCGTGCGCTTGGTGCGGTCTGAAAGCGGTCGTGCCACCGTGCGTCTTTACCTGAGAAAGTCGGTACAGGCCTTTGATCTTACGTCAAAGTTTCATGCCCTGCAGCGCAGGATGCACGAGCTTGCCGCCTTCGACGTTGATGCCGCGGACCAGCGCCTGGTTGTCGCGCCACTGACCGGACGCCAGCTTGTTGACCCACGGCAGGATCGCCGCGCAGATCGCCTGCGACGAGGTCTGCGGCACGGCGCCGGGCATGTTGGTCACGCAGAAGTGGGTCACGCCCTCTTCGACGTAGATCGGTTCTTTCCAGGTGGTGCCACGCGAGGTCTCGAAGCAGCCGCCCTGATCGATCGAGATATCGACGAGCACGCTGCCGTCCTCCATCGACTTGATCATCTCGCGCGTGACCACGTGCGGCGCCACGGCGCCGGTCACCAGCACCGCGCCGATCACCAGGTCGGCCGAAGCGACCTCGCGAGCGACCACGTCGTCGTAGGGATACAGCGCGGTGACGTTGTGGCCCAGGCGCATCATTTGGTCCATGCGGTCGGCGCGCTTCTCGAACACCACGACGTTGGAACCGCCGGCTGCGGCCAGCGCCGCCGAAGCACCACCGGCCACGCCGGCGCCGAACACCACGACCTTGCCGCGCTCGGTCGAGGGCAGGCCGCCGAGCAGCTTGCCCTTGCCGCCCAGCGGCTGGTGCAGGTAATGCGTGCCGACCTGCACTGCGATCTTGCCGGCGATCACCGACATCGGTGCCAGCAGCGGCAGCTCGCCGTTGTCGAGCTCGACGGTCTCGAACGCGACGCCGGTCAGGCCGATGTCGAGCAGACGCTTCGTCAGCTCCGGTAGCGGCGCCAGATGCAGATAGCAGAACAGCAGATGGTCCTTGCGCAGCAGCGCGAGGTCGCCCTCGATCGGCTCCTTGACCTTGACGATCAATTCGCCCTTCTCGTACAGCGCGGCCGCATCCGGCGCGATCTTCACGCCCAGCCGGGTGTAGGCCTCGTCGCTGAAGCCCGACTTCAGGCCCGCGCCCTGCTGCACCCACACTTCGTGACCACGGTTGACCAGATCGCCTGCCGCTTCCGGCACCAGGGCCACGCGGCCTTCGAGGGTCTTGGTCTCACTGGGAATACCGATACGCATGTCGCCGACTCCTGCACAAAAAAACGCCGCTTTCGGCGGCGTGTCGCGGATGGATTGTTCCGGTCGGCTGACGTTGCCGAACCTTGTTTTGCGGGGGGCGCACCGCCAAGCTATGGACCACGTCAGGCCGCAGTGCCGAAGCCCGCGAGTATACATGAGCGCTCCGAATACCAGCCCCCGCCACCTCCGTCTGCTGATCCTCGGATCCGGCCCCGCCGGCTGGACCGCGGCCGTCTACGCCGCCCGCGCCAACCTCAAGCCGGTGGTCATCACCGGCATGCAGATGGGCGGCCAGCTGATGACCACCACCGAGGTCGACAACTGGCCGGGTGACGCGCATGGGCTGATGGGCCCGGACCTGATGGCGCGCATGCAGGCGCATGCCGAGCGCTTCGACACCGAGACCATCTTCGACCACATCCACACCGCGGATCTGTCGCAGCGACCGTTCCGCCTCAAGGGCGACAGCGGCGAGTACACGGCCGACGCGATCATCATCGCCACCGGCGCGACCGCGAAGTACCTCGGCCTGCCCTCGGAAGAGGCGTTCAAGGGCCGCGGCGTGTCGGCCTGCGCGACCTGCGACGGTTTCTTCTACAAAGACCAGGACGTGGCCGTGGTCGGCGGCGGCAATACCGCGGTCGAGGAAGCGCTGTACCTGTCGAACATCGCCAAGACCGTCTATCTGGTCCATCGCCGCGACACGCTGCGCGCCGAGAAGATCATGCAGGACAAGCTCAACGCGAAGATCCAGGCCGGCAAGATCGTGCCGGTGTGGCATCACACCGTCGACGAGGTGCTCGGCAACGACGCCGGCGTGACCGGTCTGCGCCTGCGCTCGGTGCAGGACGACAGCACCCGCGAGATCGCGGTGCACGGCTTCTTCGTCGCGATCGGCCACACGCCGAACACCACGTTGTTCGAAGGCCAGTTGGCGATGAACAACGGCTACCTCGAGATCCGCTCGGGCATCGACGGCAATGCGACCTCGACCAATGTGCCGGGCGTATTCGCCGCCGGCGACGTGACCGACCAGCATTACCGCCAGGCGATCACCTCGGCCGGCTTCGGCTGCATGGCCGCGCTCGACGCCGAACGCTTCCTCGACCAGCAGGGCTGAGTCCGCCGCGTCGACGGTCGGCGCATGGACAAGATCCTGCTCAAGCAGTGCCTGTTCTACGCAAGTTGGCTCGCGCTGCCGTTCATCGCGTGGCTGCTCTGGCAGCTGCGTGAGCGGCGTCGACGCTGGCTGGCGCTTCTGCTGCTGGTTCCGAGCCTGACGTTTGCCTGGGCGCGCTTCATCGAGCCGCAGATGATCCGCGTGCAGGAAACGCGCATTGCGGGAACCCGCATTGAGGCGCGCATTGCGCTGATCAGCGACCTCCATCTCGGGGTATACAAGGACCGGACGTTTCTCGATCGGGTGGTAGACCGGCTGTCCGCCTTGCAGGTCGATGCTGTCGCGATCGCCGGCGACTTTACCTACGAGCCACAGGCGCATGCGCTTGAAATGTTGTTTGCGCCGCTCGCGCGGCTGGAGATGCCGGTCTACGCAGTTCTGGGCAACCACGATCAGCAGGCGCCGGGGCCCGATATCGACGTTGCCCTGCGCGCAGCCTTGCAGACGCACGGCGTGCGCGTGATCGAAGGCGACATCGTCGAGACCGATGGCTATCGCTGGGCCGGACTCGGTGATCGCTGGGCCCGCCGGGACGATCCCGGCTTTCTGGAGCAGGCGCCGTCGGATCTGCCGACGCTCGTGCTCACGCACAATCCGGACAGCGCATCTCGGTTGTCGAAGTCCGGGGCAACGCTGGTGCTGGCCGGCCACACCCACGGCGGTCAGATCCGGATCCCGGGGCTGTATCGCCGCGCCATTCCCAGCACACTCGGATTCGATCGGGGCGAAGGCTCGACCCCGGGTCGCGATGGCAGACCGGTGCGCGTGTTCACCACGGCGGGCATGGGCGAGGTGGGTCTGCCGCTGCGTCTGTTCGATCCGCCGGTCATCGATGTGCTGGAGCTGCAACCCTGATGTCTGTCGCGCTCGAAATCCGCATTCTCGACTCGCTCGCCTCGGTGCGCGCCGCCGACTGGGATGCCCTGCATGACGGCAATCCATTCGTCAGCCATGCCTTTCTCGCAGGCCTCGAGCAGCACGGCTGTCTGCGCGCCGAATGGGGCTGGACGCCGCAGCATCTGAGCCTGTGGGACGGCGAAACACTGGTCGCGGCGGCACCGGCCTACCGCAAGACCAACTCGCACGGCGAGTTCGTATTCGACCACGCCTGGGCCCACGCCTACGCGCGCTACGGCCGGGACTACTTCCCGAAGCTGCTGGTCGCCGCGCCCTATTCGCCGGTCACCGGCCCCCGGCTGCTGGCGCGGGACGCGGCTTCGCGCAATGCGCTGCGTGTCGTCATCGAACGCACGACCGCCGATGCGGGCTGGTCGTCAGCCCACGTCAATTTCCACACCGAAGCCGAAGCGGATGCATTCGACGCCGACTGGCTGCCGCGCATCGACGTGCAGTACCACTGGCGCAATCCCGGCGACTGGTCGACGTTCGATGATTACCTCGGCGCGATGGATCACAAGCACCGCAAGAACATTCGCCAGGAGCGCGCCAAGGTCGCGCGTGCCGGCGTGAGCTTCCGCGTGCTGCACGGCGACGAGGCCAGCGACGACGACCTCGCGACGATGTACCGCTTCTATCTGCAGACCTTCGCCGAGTACGGCAACTCGCCCGCGTTGACCCTCGATTTCCTGCGCCATCTCGCCGCGACGATGCCACGCCAGCTGGTGCTGGTGCTGGCCGACCTCGGCGGCGTGCCGGTCGCCGGCGCCCTGTGCCTGCGTAGCGGCGACACGCTCTACGGCCGCTACTGGGGCGCGATCGCCACCCTGCCCGGCCTGCATTTCGAGACCTGCTACTACCAGGGCATCGACTACTGCCTGCGCGAGGGTCTACGCCACTTCGAGCCCGGCGCGCAGGGCGAGCACAAGCTCGCGCGTGGTTTCCTGCCGACGCTGGTGCACAGCCGTCACTGGATCGCCGATCCCGAGTTCCGGCGTGCGTTGCACGAGTGGTGCGCGCAGGAGGCGCAGTCGATCCGCGGTTACGCCGCGACGCTCGCCGCCAGCAGCCCGTTCCGGAACGCAGCGCCGTGAGCCTGCACCTGCCGCGCCTCGGCGTGGCGCCGGATGCGCCGTTTCCGCCAGTCGACAGCGCGCTGCGCCGCCCCGACGGCCTGCTCGCATTCGGCGGCGATCTGTCGGTGACGCGCCTGCGCAATGCCTATCGTCATGGCGTGTTTCCGTGGTTTTCCGACGGCCAGCCGCTCCTGTGGTGGTCGCCGGATCCGCGCACGGTGTTCGAGACCGCAGACCTGCGCCCCAACCGGCGCTTCGCCCGCACCTTGCGCGGCAGTCGCTGGATCCTGCGCGCCGACACCGCGTTCGCCGACGTCGTGACCGCCTGCGCGCAGGCACCGCGGCCCGGTCAGGACGGCACCTGGATCACGGAGGCCATGCGCGATGCCTACATCGCGCTGCACGCTGCGGGATTCGCCCACAGCGTGGAAGTGTTCGACGACACGGATCTGGTCGGCGGCATCTACGGCGTCTCGATCGGCCGGATGTTCTTCGGCGAAAGCATGTTCAGCGCCCGCAGCGGCGCATCGAAGGCGGCACTGTCCGGTCTCGCGCGGCAGATGCGCCACTGGGACATGCCGCTGATCGATGCCCAGGTCGGCAATCCGCATCTGGCGTCGCTGGGTGCCGCCAGCTGGCCGCGTGAACGGTTTATCGAATCGGTCGATACGCTGGCCCAGGCGACGGCCCCGGTGGCCGGCCCGTGGACCTCCGCGTTCGGTGAGATCCCTGCCACCGCGCTCGACGCCCGGGACTGAATTCCACCGCGGGTGGTTTTGCATCGCATGCAGCCGCGTGCGACAATACCCCGCTTTGTTGGCGCGAGCTCGAAATCATTCGGGTCGCGCGCCGCATCCCTAACGACGGATATTCCAGACGAATGGCGAAAGACGACGTCATCGAGTTCGAAGGCGCGGTCTCCGAGACCCTCCCGAACACCATGTTCCGGGTGAAGCTCGAGAACGGCCACGAAATCATTGCGCACATCTCCGGACGGATGCGCAAGAACTACATCCGCATCCTGACCGGTGACCGGGTCAAGGTGGAAATGACGCCCTACGATCTGACCAAGGGCCGCATCACCTACCGCATGAAGTAATCCGCGCGCACGTTGCGACGATTGCAATTGGAAGGCAGCGCAGGCTGCCTTCTTGCGTTTGGGCGCGTCCATACCGGAGAGGCACAAACCGCGACGCCGGGTCGCTGCGCTGCCCGTGATTTCCGGCGCCCGTCGGGGTCTCTCACGATTCCGCCTCTGCCGTAGGCGAATCGATCGCGTAGGCTCGGTCCCCACGACCGACCGGATGCTTCCGATGCCCAGACTGCCCGCCATCACCGCGCTCGCCCTTGCGCTCGCGTTCGCCCTGCCCGCCCACGCGCAGCCGGCGCCTGCCGCCCCCGCGCCCACGGCGATGACCCAGGCGCCGCCGGTCGCCGAGACCGTGCGCCTCAATGCCTGGCTCGACCAGCAGTACGAGACCTCGCTGCGCTTCAGCCCGATCGGGCTGACCTTCCTCGGCCGCAAGGACCTCTACGACCAGCTCGACGATGTTTCCGACGCTGCGATGGAACGGCAGCTTGCCTGGCAGCGCGCGAGCGTCGCCGAAATGGAGCGCAGCTTCGATGCCGACGCGCTCGATCTCGAGGGCAAGCTGTCCTATGAGCTCTGGGCACAGCAGGCACGCGAGGCCGTCGAGCAGTTCGAGTACCGCCGCAACGGCTACGCCTTCACCCAGATGATGGGGCCGCAGGCGATGCTGCCGACGCTGCTGATCAACTTCCACAAGGTCGACAGCGAGGCCGATTATCTCGCCTATGTCGCCCGTCTGCGTGCGTTGCCAACGATGTTCGACACCCTGCTCGAACACACGCAGGCCAGCGCGGACGCCGGCATCCGCGCACCGAAATTCGCCTACACCGGCGTCATCACCCAATCGCGCAACGTGATCACCGGTGCACCGTTCGCCGAGGGCGACGACACCGCGCTGTGGGCCGACCTGGTCAAGAAGGCCGACGCTTTGCGCGAGGCAGGCACGATCGATGCGGCGAAGGCCGACACGCTCAAAGCGCAGGCACGCGCGGCGCTGCTCGAATCCGTCGGCCCGGCCTACCAGCGGGTGATCGCTTGGCACGAAGGCGACCTGGCCAATGCGCTGGAGAATCCTGCAGGCGTCGGCACCACGCAGTCCAACGGCAAGGCGTATTACGCCTCGCAGCTGCGCCGCAATACCAGCACCGAGCTGACGCCTGAGCAGGTGCACGACATCGGCCTGCAGGATGTCGCACGCATCCACAGGGATCTGGAAGCGATCAAGGACGAGGTCGAATTCGACGGCGATCTCCAGGCCTTTTTCCGCTTCATCGCCACCGATCCGCAGTTCAAGTTCCCGAACACGGATGCCGGCCGCCAGGCCTACCTCGACGAATCCACGCGCCTGCTCGACAACATCAAGCAGCAGCTGCCGCAGTTCTACGGGCTGCTGCCGAAAGCCGATCTGGTCGTGCGCCGCGTCGAATCGTTCCGCGAAGAGCCGGGCGCCGCGCAGCACTATTTTCCGAGCAGCCCCGACGGCACCCGGCCCGGCATCTACTACGCGCACCTGTCCGACATGAACGCGATGCCGAAGCCGGAACTGGAAGTCATCGCGTATCACGAAGGCCTGCCCGGCCATCACATGCAGATCGCGATTGCCCAGGAACTCACCGGCCTGCCGCAATTCCGGACCCAGTACCGGACCACGGCGTATTCGGAAGGCTGGGGCCTGTATTCCGAGTGGCAGGCCAAGGAGATCCTGGGCACCTATGCCGATCCCTATTCGCGCTATGGCCAGCTGAGTTCCGAGCTGTGGCGGGCGATTCGGCTGGTCGTCGACACCGGCATGCATGCCAAGGGCTGGACCGAGCAGCAGGCTGTGGACTACTTCAACGACAACAGCGGGTTTCCGGAAGCGACGATCCGCTCCGAAGTGCAGCGCTACCTGTCATGGCCGGGCCAGGCTACGGCCTACAAGATCGGCATGATCCGCATCCAGGAACTGCGCAGCAAAGCCGAAGCACGTCTCGGTGACCGCTTCGATGTCCGCGGCTTCCACGATGCGGTGCTCGGCGGCGGTGCGCTGCCGCTGGATCTGCTCGAACGCCGTGTCGATGCGTGGGTGGAGGCGTCGACGCGCTGATCGCGTTCCAGGCCGGAGAACGAAGAAGGCGCCCTGGGGCACCTTCTTCTTGCTGTAGGAGCGCGCTCCTACACGGTGCTCAGTCGACCGTGGCAGTGAGCAGCCGCTCCGGCTCCGCCCAGGTTTCGACGGTGAGTTCACCGTCCTGCACGTCGATCGACACCCGTCCGCCATTGGCCAGCTTGCCGAACAGCAGTTCGTCCGCCAGGCGACGCTTGACCTTGTCCTGGATGACGCGCGACATCGGACGCGCGCCCATCTGCGGATCGAACCCGTGCTGGGCCAGCCAGTCGCGCGCAGCCGGCGTCGCCGACAACGACACGTTCTTCTCGTGCAGCAGGGCCTCCAGTTCGATCATGAACTTGTCGACCACGCGCAGGATGTGCTCGAAGCCCAGCGACTGGAACTGCACCACCGCATCCAGGCGATTGCGGAATTCAGGCGTGAAGCTCTTGCGGATCACTTCCATCGCGTCACTGCTGTGGTCCTGGCGCATGAAGCCGATCGAACGGCGCGCGGCCTGGGTGGCACCGGCATTCGTCGTCATCACCAGGATCACGTTGCGGAAGTTCGCTTCGCGACCGTTGGTGTCGGTCAGCACGCCACGGTCCATCACCTGCAACAGGATGTTGAAGATGTCCGGGTGCGCCTTTTCCACTTCGTCGAGCAGCAGCACGCAGTGCGGCGTCTTGACGATCTTCTCGGTCAGCAGACCGCCCTGATCAAAACCGACATAGCCCGGCGGCGCGCCGATCAGGCGGCTCACCGAATGCGACTCCATGTACTCGGACATGTCGAAGCGCACGAGTTCGATGCCGAGCTGCAGCGCCAGCTGGCGCGTGACCTCGGTCTTGCCGACACCGGTCGGACCAGCGAACAGGAAATTGCCGATCGGCTTGTCGGGACTGCCGAGCCCCGAACGCGCGAGCTTGATCGCCGAGGTCAGCATCTCGATCGCCGGGTCCTGGCCGAAGATGACCATTTTGAGATTGCGTTCCAGATGCTCGAGCACGTCCTTGTCGGTCGCGCTGACCTGCTTGGCCGGAATGCGCGCCATCTTGGCGACGATGGTTTCGACTTCCTCGACATCGATCAGTGCCTTGCGCACGCCCTCTGGCAGCAGGCGCTGGCGCGCGCCGGCCTCGTCGATGACGTCGATGGCCTTGTCGGGCAGCAGGCGGTCGGCGATGTGCTTCACCGACAGGTCCACCGCAGCCTGCAGCGCGTCGTCGGCGTAGGTGACATCGTGGTGCGCTTCGTAGCGGGGCTTGAGACCCTGCAGGATCTGGTAGGTCTCGCTGACCGTCGGCTCGACGATGTCGATCTTCTGGAAACGACGCGCCAACGCGCGGTCCTTTTCGAAGATGCCACGGTATTCCTGGAACGTGGTCGAACCGATGCAGCGCAGTTCGCCCGACGACAGCGCCGGCTTGATCAGGTTCGAGGCATCCATCGTGCCACCCGATGCCGAACCGGCGCCGATGATGGTGTGGATCTCGTCGATGAACAGAATCGCGCCAGGATGCTTCTTGATCGCTGCCAGCACCGCTTTGAGGCGCTTTTCAAAATCGCCGCGATACTTGGTGCCGGCAACCAGCGCGCCCAGATCGAGCGAAAAGATCGTCGCATCGGCCAGCACCTCGGGCACTTCGCCGTCGACGATGCGCTTGGCCAGACCCTCCGCAATGGCGGTCTTGCCCACGCCGGCTTCGCCGACGTAGAGCGGATTGTTCTTGCGGCGGCGGCACAGGACCTGGATCGTGCGCTCGACTTCCTCGGCGCGTCCGACCAACGGGTCGATCCGGCCTTCCTGCGCGGCCACATTGAGATCGCTGGCGAACTCGGCCAGCGCGTCGCCCTTGCCCTCGCCTTCCGCGCTTTCGGTGCGGCCCAGGGCGGGATCCTCCTGCACGCCTTCGCCTTCTTCACCACCACTCTTGGCGATGCCGTGGGAGAGGTAGTTGACGACGTCCAGCCGACTCACATCCTGCTGGTTGAGGTAATAGACCGCATGCGAATCCTTCTCGCCGAAGATCGCGACCAGCACGTTGGCGCCGGTGACTTCCTTCTTGCCTGAGGACTGCACGTGGTAGACCGCGCGTTGCAGCACACGCTGGAACCCGAGCGTGGGCTGGGTATCGCGGGTGTCGTCTTCCGCCAGTTTGGTGACCGAGGTCAGGATGGCCTGTTCGAGATCTCCGCGCAGACGCTCGAATTCCGCGCCGGTGGCCTTGAGCACGGCTTCGGCAGACGGGTTTTCGAGCAGCGACAACAGCAGGTGTTCGACCGTCATGTACTCGTCGCGGGCCTCGCGGGCGCGCTTGTAGCACTGGCCGATCGTGAACTCGAGATCTTTGCTGAACATGGGGCGGACGCCTCCGGCTTCACTGACACCCTAGATGGGGCCCGATTCCGGCAAACAAACCCTGCCCCCGTTGGCCCCTACTTAGGCCTTTTCCATCGTGCAGAGCAAGGGGTGCAGATTGAGCCGTGCGTATTCGTTCACCTGTGCGACCTTCGACTCCGCGACTTCCCGGCTGTAGACCCCGCATACGCCCCTGCCCCGGGTATGCACATGCAGCATGACCTGGGTGGCGCGTTCGAGGTCCAGCGCGAAGAACCGCACCAGGATCTCGACCACGAAGTCCATCGGTGTGTAGTCGTCGTTGAGCAACAGCACCGAATACAGCGGCGGCGGCGCGACTTCAGGGCGACCGGGGGCCACTGCGGTGCCGTGGTCGCGGTCCTGGTGGTATTCGTGTTCGTGTCTGCGACTCATGCGCCGATTATACCGCCGCGCTGCAGATGGACGCCCCGGATCCCGGTCGTCAGAATGACCGGCATTCCTCCGAACCGGTGCCTCGATGCATCACTGCCGCCGCTTTTCCCGGGCATCACGCCTGTGGCCACTTGTCTGTCTGCTCACCCTGTCGCCGTTCGCGATGGCCAAGGACGTGAAGGCCGATCGGCAGGCCCCCGTTGCCGGTCTTGCCTCTCCCGAGGAAGACACGCTCGCGCAGCGGCTCGACGCCCAGGGCGTGCGCTACGAGCGCGATGAAGACGGCGATTACCGCGTCGTCTTCGCCTGGCAACAGGAAAACCGCAGCCAGTTGGCGTTCGTCGCCGCCGGCGCACATGTGCTGGGCGACAGCGCGGTGCGCGAAGTGTTCTCGCCGGCCGCGCCGGTGCCTGCAGGCGGTTTCAGCGCCGAGCAGGCCGACATGCTGCTGCGTGACAGCCAGCGCAATGTCCTGGGTGGATGGGAGATCGCCGGCGACACACTGTTCTACGTGATCAAGCTGCACGACGATGCCGATGGCGCCCGGTTCGAGCAGGCGCTCGAAATCGCCGCGGAACTCGCCGACGACATGGAACTGCAACTCACCGGTGAGGATGCGATGTGATGGCCGTGTCCGCCGATCCACGCTTCTGGCAGCCTGATGTCACGGTTGCGACCGTCGTCATGGACGGCGGCCGTGTGCTCTGTATCGAAGAGCACATCGACGGCCGCCTGGTGATCAACCAGCCGGCCGGCCATCTGGAGCCCGACGAGTCGCTGCTGCAAGCAGCGGTGCGCGAAACGCTCGAGGAGTCGGGCTGGACGGTCGAACTGACGGGTTTCATCGGCAGTTATCTGTGGAAGTCGGTGCCGCGTGCGGGTGAGGCCGATGGCCGGCATTTCCTGCGCTTCGCCTTCGCCGCGCGCCCGCTGGCGCACGACCCGGCGCGCCCCCTCGACGACGGCATCGAGAAGGCCACGTGGTTCACGCCCGCGGAACTGCAGGCCGAGACGGGGCGGCATCGCAGCCCGCTGGTTTGGCAGGTCGTCGCCGATTACCTAGCAGGCCAGCGCTTTCCACTGTCGGCCGTGCGTCAGATCCCGTGAGCACGCCTGAGGTCATCGTCGGCATGTCCGGTGGCGTGGATTCCTCGGTTGCCGCGCTGCTGCTCCGCGACGCGGGCACGCCGCTGGCCGGGCTGTTCATGCAGAACTGGGCCGAGGACGGCAGCGGCGACTGCCGGGCGGAGGATGATCGCCGCGATGCGGTCGCCGTCTCGGGCAGGTTGGGGCTGCCGATCCATTTTCGTGATTTCTCCGGCGAGTACTGGGCCGGCGTGTTCGAACACTTCATTGCCGAATACGCCGCGGGACGCACGCCCAATCCCGACGTGCTGTGCAACCGCGAGATCAAGTTCAAGCACTTCCTTGATGCAGCGCAGGACCTGGGCGCGGCAAAGATCGCGACCGGGCATTACGCGCGCGTGGACGCCGAGGGCGGCCGCTGGCGCCTGCTGCGCGCACTCGATCGCACCAAGGATCAGAGCTACTTCCTGCATCAACTCGGCCAGAGGCAACTCGCCGCGACGCTGTTTCCGCTCGGCGAACTGCCCAAGACCGATGTCCGCGCCCTCGCCCGCGCCGCCGGCCTGCCGACCGCGGAGAAGAAGGATTCGACCGGCATCTGCTTCATCGGCGAACGCGACTTCCGCACGTTCCTGGGTCAGTACCTGCCCGCGCGCGCGGGCGAGATGCGCACGCCCGACGGGCATCTCGTCGGCACGCATCCGGGCGTCTTCTATTTCACCCTCGGTCAGCGCGAAGGCCTGCAGATTGGCGGCGTGCGCGGTTTCGACGCCGCCCCCTGGTATGTGGTGGGCAAGGATGTGGGCGACAATGTGCTCTTCGTCGCCCAGGGCGCCGACACGCCGTACCTGCTGTCGTCGCATCTGACGAGCGAACCTGCACACTGGATCGCTGGCGACCCGCCGGCGCAGCGCTTCCGCTGCACCGCCCAGACCCGTTACCGGCAACACGAGGAATCCTGCGAAGTGACCATCGACGCGAACACCGGCCAGCTCGACGTGCGGTTCGACCGCCCCCAGCGTGCGGTCACGCCCGGCCAGTCCGTGGTGCTCTACGACGGCGATATCTGTCTCGGCGGCGCGGTCATCGCGCGCACCGACGCGCCGCTGGAACTGCGCGCACGCGGAGTAGCGGCATGATGGAGGAACGCGTGCTCGCTCTGGCCGGCATGGCGCAGGCGCTCAAGCAGGTCCGCCGTGTCGCAGAAACCGGCCAGGCCGACGCCGCGGTACTGGCGACCGCGCTCGACAGCGTGTTCCGTATTGATGCCACCTCGCCTGCCGATGTCTACGGCGGCCGCGACGCGGTCGTGCCCGGCCTGATGCTGCTGCGCGACTATTTCGGCAACCAGGGCAGCGACCCGCTGCTGCCCAAGCTGGGCCTGTCGGTCGTGCAGCTCGAGCGCCGCTTCATCCAGGACAGCGCGGTCAGCGGCGAGGTCCACCACGGCATTCTCGAGATCAAGCCCAAGGCCGACGAGCTGGGGCACACGCATCCTGAAGTGCTCGCCGCCCTCGGCGCGTTGTATGCCGACACCGTCAGCCACCTGCGGCCGAAGGTGATGGTCCAGGGCAACCCGCATTACCTCGGTCAGGCGAATGTCGTCGCCGAGATCCGCGCGGTGCTGCTGGCGTCACTGCGCTCGGCGGTGTTGTGGCGGCAGATGGGCGGCAGCCTGTGGGATTTCCTGCTGCGCCGACAGCAGATGCTCAAGGCGATCTGACGCGTCTTCGGTTATGCGGTCGGAGTCGATTCCGGCCGGATACGGTGCGTCCGCGATCGACGCGTGGCCCCTGCCATCCCGGAAGACCGGGGACAGTGCAAGAGAGAAGTGCACCCAGGTACGTTCAGGAATCCGTGCGCTTTCTTCGTGCGCGCAGCCAGGAGCCCGGTTCCAGAATCCAGCACGGCACATGCGCGCAATTGCGCCTGTGCCGTCATCAAATGAACGCGGGCGGCGGGCTAAAGCCGGGGGCCGGGGTGCCGATACCGGAAACGTGAGTAATCCCCTGAGAGCGCCCATGTACGCACGCCTTTTGATCCGCCTCGCCGCGCCGCTAGCGCTGACCCTGCTGCTGCCGATGGCGTTTGTCCTCGACTGGCCCGCTCCGGCGCGCTGGGCGATCCTGATCACCCTGACCGCAAGCTGGTTGGTCACCGCCTTCCTACTGGTCCGGCGCGATGGTCGGCCCGGTCCCGAGCACGCCCGTGCGATGAAGGAACAAGACGAACTGCTGAGCGACCTGCGCCAGTTTGTCGGCACCGAGATCGAAGGCTCGCGCGTCGAGGTCGAGCGGGCCCGTGAGCTGATCCGCCAGGCGGTCAGTGGTCTGGGTAGCAGCTTCGACGCAATGAACCGCAAGTCCCGTCAGCAGGCCCAGGCGATGAGCCGCCTGCTCGACCGCACCGGCGACCAGGACGGCATGGGCGGCGCGGACGTCGCCCGCTTCGCCCAGCACGCCAGCCAGCGGATGGAGCAGCTGGTGGAAGCGCTGGAACAGGTCAGCGGCCAGAGTGGCGTCACCGTCACCCATATCGACGAAATGGCCGGACACCTGGACGGCATCTTCGCCCTGCTCGAAGACGTCAAGTCGATTGCCGACCAGACCAATCTGCTGGCCCTCAACGCCGCGATCGAAGCCGCCCGTGCGGGTGAAGCCGGACGCGGGTTCGCGGTGGTGGCCGACGAGGTGCGCAACCTCTCGGAGCGCTCGACCGCGTTCAACGAGCAGATCCGCAAGCTGGCGCATTCCTCGAAGGAATCCATCGCCAAGGTGCGTGACACCGTCTCGGGCATGGCGTCCCGCGACCTGGATCGGTCGCGTGAGGCACGCTCCGAAGCGGCCGGCATGCTGGAACAGGTGGCCTCGATCAACCGCACGATGGGTGACGGTATGCGCGAGATCTCCGAGTGCGGCAAGGCGATCGATGCCAGCGTCACCGATGCGGTGCGCGCCCTGCAGTTCGAGGACATCGCGACCCAGGCACTGGGCGGCGTGCACACGCATCTTGAGCGCTTGAACGCGATCAATCGCGAGGCGATCGACCTCCAGGACCTGCTGCGCCGCAACGGTGGCGTGTTCAACGAGGAACTGATGCAGGCGCTGCAGCGGATCGGCCAACGTCTACGCGAACTGCGCAACACCTGGGAGCGTCCGCCCCACAAGCCCGTGACCCAGGATTCGATGGGCGCAGGCACCGTCGAACTCTTCTGACCGGCCGCCAACTTGGACCGAGGCTCCAATCGCGACACCCCGCACGCCCCGGCCCCGCCCGGGGCCTCTGCGTTGGCGATGTCCGACCCGCCGTCCGTGCGCCGGATCGGTGGCGACCTGCTCGCCCGTCTCGAAGCCGCGGCTTGTCAGGAACTGACGACACTGCTCGCGGCGGCCGCGGCGCCGACCGCGCCCGGGCACGCCGCTCCGCTCGATGCGGTCGAATCCGTCATTGCCTGGGATCTGGCGGCGGGCTTCTGAGACGACCCTGCGGTTCTGGGGCGGCTGCGCGCAGTCACGCCGGTGGACGCCGGTAGTTCCATTCGGCCTTCGTTTGCAGGGCCGCCCGTCAACGCAACACGGTGACGAGCGGTCGATTGCGAATGACGGGGCGGACCGCTCTCGTCGCTGCGCCTGCGTCCGCCCAAACCTGAAACCACCAAGGCAGCAGCGCTAGACCCGCGACTGCGACTGTGCCCCTGCAGCTCGGGAAGCATCATCGCCGGGTCGCTGAGGCCTCCCCTGCTCCGGCTGTTGCAGCTCAGAACTGACCGGGGGCAGCGGAAGAATCCAGCAAACGTACCGTGCGCCCGTCATCTGCTCGGTCGTCGGGGATTCGATACGCGAATGTCAGTTGGCAATCCGCCCGCACGCGCGCGTTTCCGATGTGCTGCCGATCAGGCGCCTGCAGTTGCCACCAAGCGGCAGACCGCAGGGACAGTGCAGTCGCCGTGCGCGGCGTCCTTCACGGAACCCTTAAACGCACGGGGCGCTCGACAGATCACCGTTTCCGCAGCGTGTGCGCAGGGCATCGACGATACGCGTCCCTGGCGGACGATATTCCTACTCTGAGCGTCGCGTTCGGCACTACGTGACATTGAAACGGCTGCACGCTTTGGGCTGCGCAACGTAATGACGGGTTCGTGTCTGGAATACGGGCCTGCCCCTGCAGTCACGAGATGTCTGTGACTAGTACGCAGTGCAAGCAGACGCGAGTGTGCGATTGCCCGCATCGATTGGCCCCCTCGAGGCTCCAGGTGGGGACCGGTGATCTGCATCTGCCGTAGCGCACGCCATGCCGCGAGCACGCGAGCAGCGGGGACGACACACCTGCGCAATCCGGAAAGCCGGGCCGCTTCGGCCCGACCGGTGTGGGTCAGGCAAGGGCCAGGCGATGCTCGGCCAGGCCCTTGGCCTGGTCCTGCAGCCAGCGCGCCATCTCGCGCGGCGGCAACGGGCGGGAGTAGAGATAGCCCTGGACTTCGTCGCAGCCGTACTCGCGCAGGAGCTGCTCGTCCGCGCTCGATTCCACGCCTTCGGCCAGCACCTGCATGCGCAGCGCCTTGCCGAGCTGGATGATCGCGCGGGTTACCGCGACCGCGCGGCCGGTACCACCCGCGCCGGCCAGTTCGGAGATGAAGCTGCGATCGATCTTCAGACGTCCCACCGGAAACCGGCTGAGATAGCTCAGGCTGGAGAAACCGGTGCCGAAGTCGTCGATCGACAAGCCGATGCCGGCGCCCTGCAGCACATCGAAGCAGGCCCACAGCGCGTCGGTGTCGAGCAGCAGGGCCGACTCGGTGATTTCCAGCTCCAGCCGCGTCGCCGGCCAACCGGTGTCAACGCAGGCCTCCAGCACGCGCTGGGCGAAGCCCGGATCGCGCAGTTGCACCGCCGAGACATTGACCGACATGCGTCCGAATTCGAGCCCGGCCGCATCCCAGGCGGCCGCCTGGCGGCAGGCCTCGCGCACCACCCACTCGCCGATACCGACGATGTCGCCGGTGGCCTCGGCAATTTCGATGAACTCATCGGGCGCACAGCTGCCCAGTTCGGGGTGATGCCAGCGCAGCAGGGCTTCGATGCCGCAGACCGCATGTCGCGATAGATCGATCAGCGGCTGGTAGGCCAGCGAGAATTCCTCATGTTCCAGCGCGCCGCGCAGGGCGTGCTCGATGTCCAGCCGCCGGCGCGCCCGGCGCCAGGCATCGGGACTGTAGAACTCGATGTGGTTGCGGCCCCGCTGGCGTGCGCCGTGCAGGGCCACGCCCGCGGCGCGCAGCAATTCATCGAAACCGACGCCCGGCGGGCGCACCGCGATACCGGCGCTGACCCCGAAGCGCAGGATCTCCCCTGCGGCGGGCACCGGATCGGACAGCCCGGTGACGATCCGCTGCGCGGTGGCAGCGACGTCATCCCGGCCGGTACCCTGCTGCAGCAGCACCACGAACTCGTCCGCGCCCACACGGCCGAACAGGTCGCCCGCGTCCACCAGCATGTGCAGGCGGGCGGCGACGGCCTTGAGGACGATGTCGCCGGCGGCATGGCCATGGGCTTCGTTGATGCCGCCGAATCCGGAAATGTCGAGCAGCAGCAGCGCCTGGTAGAGGGTGCCGCTGGCGGTCAATGCGGTGTCCACGTCCTGGCGCAGCCGGCCGCGGTTCGGCAGGCCGGTCAGCGCGTCGAAGTGCGCCAGGCGTTCGATACGCTCGCTGGCGGCGCGTTCGCCCGAGATGTCGCGGAACAGCACGAGGTAGCGCGGCGGCAGTCCGCCGTCGTGGGAAAAGTCGACGACGGCCTGGGTCCAGATCTGCTCGCCATCAGGGCGGTAGAAGCACAGCTCCAGCGTCTCGGGCGGCGCGCCGGCAGCCACCCGGCTCATCGCGGCTTCCAGTGCTTCACGCGATTCGGTGGTGTAGTGGCGCAGCAGATCCTGCAACGGCAGCGATTCGCCTTCGCGCCCGTGCAGGCCGGCGCACTCGCCCGTCCAGTGCAGCGTACGGGTATCGGCGTCGATCTCGCAGCCACCGATGCGCCCGAGCTCGGCCACGCGGCGCAGCAGTGCGCTGCTGCGATGGATTTCCGCGTCGAGGCGACGCTGCCGGCTCACGTCCTGCACCTGGGCCACGATGCGCCCAGGGCCTCCGTCGGCGTATTCCTGCAAAGAAGCCCACACCTGCAGATGGACCGGGCCGTCGATGCCATCTGCGACAAGGTCAAAGTGGCGCTGCGCACCGCGGTCGCGCAGCTCGCGCCAGGCGCGGCGCACGACCGGACCATTGCCCCCACGCCCGCAACGCCTCAGCCATCCGCGGATATCGACGCCGTCGGCCAGCCCCAGGCGCTCGCGCAGGGCAGCGGCGCACCAGACCTGTCCGGTGCCCAGATCCCAGCACCAGCTGGCCATACCCGCTAGGCGCTGGGTGTCCTCGACGAGACCGCGCTGTTCGCGCAGGGACTGTTCGAGCTGTTTCTGGTTGTCGATGCAGGTCAGGGTGCCGGCGACTTTCGACGGGCGACCCTGGGCATCGCGCGCGGTCACGCGCCCGCTGTCGCGGACCCAGCGCCATGCGCCGTCGGCACGCGCGCAGCGGTATTCGCACAGGTATTGCGTCCCCTCCCCTTCGAGATAGCTGTGGAGGGCGGCGCGCATCGCGGCGCGGTCATCGGGATGGATACGCTGTTCGATCGCCTGGAACGGCAGGGGCGCATCACGGCCCGGTGTGCCCACCCAGTCGATCCAGGCGCCGGATCCGCGCATCTGGTCGTGGCGCAGGTCCCAGACCCACAGGGCGTGCCCGCCGGACTCGGCTGCCTCGAGCCAGTCATCCAGATCTTCCGACAGCCGGATGCTCAGCGAGAACGCGATGGGCGCGCCGCCATCGATCTTCACCGTGCGCAGCAGGCCTCGCAGCGGCATGCCGGTGTCCGGCAGCTCGCAGGGTAGTTCGGGCTCGCCGTCGAGCAGGCGCGCGTACAGACCTGCGAGTGAAGCGGCGTGGCGTTCGACCAGTCGATCAAGGCCGCGCCGTCGTGCGGCCGGATTGGCCACCAGACAGCGGCCGCCCCGATCGAGCAACAGCACGCCATCCGATACCGGATGGTCGATAAGACTGGAGATGAGGCCGGATTCCATCGCGCTGTGTGTGCTCCGTGATCTGCATGCCCCGCCGTCGGAATCGACGCAGGGCATCCCACGTGTTAGCGGCCCCTGGGACCTGAAGTTGAGCCGCGCCGGAGCGTGCGGGGTAGACTGCCTTCACTCGCATCGAAGGAGAGCCGCCGGTATGTCGACCGGACAGCCCAACGTCGAGGTGTCGCCGCGAAACCGCACCGCGCCTGACCGATGGCCTTCTGCATTGCGATGGCAGGTGCCTCTGGCGCATCTGGCGCTCCTGCTGGCGTCGCTCGTGATCGCGGCAATGGCCTGGGGTCGTGCCGCCCCGGCGGACGCGATCTGGGCATGGGGGGCGATCCTCGCCTTGGCGCTGCTGGGCGCGATTGCGCTCTTCGCCTGGATGCGCGCGGTCACGATACGCGCGATGCCGGTCGCTCGATGCGACGCCCCCTCCGCGCGTGCACGCGAACTGCGTGAACTGATGCGCCTGCTGCCCGACGGGGTGCTGCTGGTGGTGGATGATCGAGTCGCCTACGCCAATCCGGCCTGCGAGTTGATGTTCGGTCACGCGCCGGATGCGCTGGTGGGTCTGCCGGCGACGGATCTGGTCAGCGCCGATGCGCGCGCGGCATTCCGGACGTGGCTGGAGGCGCCGGACGCGACATCCAACAGCCTCCCACCGTCGCCCCGCATGTGCCGCCGCGACGGCTCCGGTTTCCACGGTGCGCTGACGGCCGCACACACGCGCCATGACGACCGCCCCTGCACCCTGCTGATCGTGCGTGACCTGACCGAAGCCGAGCGCATGCGTGACGAACTCGCGGCCGGCAACCGCGAACTGCAGGCCCTCGCCGCGCGTGTGTTCACGCTGCAGGAGGACGAACGCCGCGCGATCTCGCGCGAATTGCACGACGACATCGGACAGTCCGTCACCGCGATGAAGATGGCTGCCAGCTCGGCGCTCGACGAGGCCGATCCCCAGCGCCGCCGCGACGACCTCGAAGACATCCTGGTACTGGCCGACGCAACGCTGGAGCGGCTGCGCGACATCTCGATCCTGCTGCGGCCACCGCAGCTCGACGCCCTGGGACTGGAAGCGGCACTGCGCTGGCATGCCGAGCGTCTGTTGCGCAATGCCGGCATCACCGCGGATCTGCAGATCGACGCCCTGCCCCGACGTCCCGACCCGGGCGTCGAGCAGGCCTGCTTCCGTATCGCCCAGGAAGCGCTGACCAATGTCGTGCGGCACGCCCGTGCGCAGCGCGTAGCCCTGCGCCTGCGCGACGACGACACCGGCCTGCACCTGTGCGTGCACGACGACGGCGCTGGCTTCGCCCCGGAAGGCGCGCGCGGCCTGGGCCTGGTGATCATGCGCGAACGCGCCCAGGGCGCCGGCGGCCGCCTGGAGGTGACATCGACGCCCGGCGCAGGCACGCGCATCGAGGCCTGGCTGCCGTACGCCCCGGAGCCGCCTTGCCACGGTCATGCAGGGTGAAGCCGCTAGACTCTGTCGATGCACATGTCCGTTCCTGATTCGCCTCCCTCGCTACCCCGTCTGGGCGCCGCCAACCCCGAGCTGGTGGACATGGTCAGGGAGGCTGCCGGCAACGGCGTGCCGCTGGTGCTGTTGCATATCGACATCGACCACTTCGCGTCGGTCAACCAGAACATGGGTATGGAGGTGGGCGACGCGGCACTGGATGCGGTCGGACTGCGGCTCAACGAACGGTTGCAGGGGCATGGGCGAGTCTGGCGCCATGGCAGCGACGAGTTCGTGGCGGCGGTGCCGCTGCACGAAGGCGGTGATGCCCAGGCCGCCCAGGCTGTTGCCGAAACGCTGATTGCCGAGATCGAGCGCCCGCTCGAAGTGTTGCCCTACACGCTGTTCCTCGAAGCCAAGATCGGGGTGAGCCTGTGTCCACAGCACGGTGACGATCCCAGCGAATTGCTGCACCTGGCGGAAACCGCTGTGCGGCGCGCGTCGCATGCCGTGGATGAACCGGTCCAGCTGCATGCCACCGATGTCCAGGATCGGGCCCACAGCGAAAGTGCGATCGCCCGTCAGATCGTCGACGCCCTGCTCAACGGCGAATTCCGCCTGCGCTACCAGCCCAAGATCAGCGCGCGCGACGGGCGTGTGATCGGGATGGAAGCGCTCGTGCGCTGGCAGTCGCCGGTGCTGGGCCTGCTGCTGCCCGAGCGCTTCCTGCCCACCGCCGAGCGCATCGGCGTGATCCTGCAGATCGGCGACTGGATGCTCGATCGCGTCGTCGCCCAGGTTCGCGCCTGGCGCGAACAGGGCTTCGACGATTTCTTCGTCGGCATCAACGTGACCACGCAGCAACTGCTGCAGGCCGACTTCGTGGACCGTTTGCTCGGACGGATGCAGCAGGCCGGCCTGCCGATGTCGTCCATCGTGCTCGAGCTCAACGAGCGCGTGCTCACCCACAACAGCACCGATGTGGTCTACCGCACGGTGTCGGCGCTGCGCCATGAGGGCATCTGCGTCACGCTCGACAACTTCGGCACCGGCGATGCCAGTCTGAGTGCGCTGGTGCGCTATCCGGCCGACATCCTCAAGATCGATCGCAGTTTCATCAGCGCCGCGCCGGCCGGCAGTCGCGAGACCGCGATTGTCCGCGCCCTGATCGCGATGGGCCACCAGCTGGGCATGAAGGTGATCGCCAATGGTGTGGAGACCGAAGCCCAGCTGGGCTTCCTGCGCCGCGCCGACTGCGATTACTTCCAGGGGTATCTGTTCGGCGAACCCACCAGCGCCGAACTCGCCGGCCAGGCCCTGCGAAGGCGCTACCTGCGCCCGGAACTGTTCACCGCCACCCAGTCCGACCGCACCCTGCTGCTGGTCGACGACGAGCAGAACGTGCTGCGCTCGCTGGTGCGCCTGTTCCGTCGTGATGGCTATCGCATCCTCGCCGCCGGCAATGTACGCGACGCGTTCGGCTTGCTGGCGACCAACGATGTGCAGGTGATCTTGTCGGATCAGCGCATGTCGGAGATGGACGGCACCGAGTTTCTCGGCCGGGTGAAGATGCTCTACCCGGACACGATCCGCCTGGTGCTGTCGGGTTATACCGATCTGGCGACCGTCACCGATGCGATCAACCGCGGCGCGATCTACCGGTTTTTGACCAAGCCCTGGGACGACAACAAGCTGCGCGAGCACATCCGCCAGGCGTTCCGCACCTACGACAGCCAGCGGGGGCGCGAAACCTCGCCCTGATCAGGGCGCCACGACCACGTGCGGCTGGCGCACCGGCAGCACCACACGGAACCGGCTGCCTGTCTGCGGCGTGCTCTCAACTTCGATCCGTCCATGGTGCTTGGCGACGATGCCGTAGGAAATCGACAGCCCCAGGCCGGTGCCCTTGCCGACCGGCTTGGTGGTGAAGAAGGGATCGAAGATCCGCTGCAGCATCTCGGGTGCGATGCCGCTGCCGGTGTCGCCAATCTCTACCCACACCTGGCCGGCCTCATGCCCGGTGCGCACGCTGATCACGCCTTCGCCGTCGATCGCCTGGCCGGCATTCATCAGCAGGTTCATGAAGACCTGATTCAACTCCGATTGCAGGCATTCGACCATCGGCAAGGTGCCGTAGTCCTTCTCCAACGTGGCCTTGTAGCGCAGTTCGTTCCAGACGATGTTGATCGTCGAATCCAGCCCCGCATGGAGATCGGCCAGCCGCCAGGCGTGCTCGCGGTCGGAGCGGGAGAAATCGCGGAGATCGCGGACGATCGCGGTCACCCGTTCGATGCCCTGCCGTGACTCGGTCAGCAACTGCGGCAGATCGCGGCTGATGAAGTCGACATCAAGACGCTCGCGCGTGTCGTCGATCTCCGAGCGCATCGCGTGTGGATCGTGCGCGCGCATCGCGCGCTCGTACACATCGATCAATGCGAACAGGTTGCCGACGTACTCCTGCAGGCTGCCCAGATTGGAGTGGACATAGCCGATCGGGTTGTTGATCTCGTGCGCGACGCCGGCGGCGAGCTGGCCGATCGACGCGAGTTTCTCCGATTGCAGCAGTTGCTCCTGGGCGGCGTTGAAGCGGACATTGAGCTCCTCGTGGCGCAACTGCAGCGCCTGCTCGTCGTCGCTGCGCAAGCGCACGCCATCCTTGAGCAGCAGCAGGAATCGGCCGGCATCGGGGCCCAGCCAGTACAGGCGCGCGTCCAGCATTCGGCCGGGCAGGAACGGGACGATGCCGTGCCAATCGGGGTGCGCGCGCGCGTCCGCGATCGCCTGCACCGGAATCATCTGATCGAGCTGCCCGCGCATCTCCGTCCAGACCGGATGCAGGCGAATCAGGGCATCGGCAGCGGGATTGGCGTAGATCAGCCGGCCGTCGGCCTCGTGCAGGAGCACGCCTTCTTCGAGGCGGGTCAGAACCTTGTCGGCCAAGGGCGCGGACAGCGGTGAGAGCGGTTGCACGGCGGGCAGGATCCGGAGACATGGAACCTGGAGTCTAAGCCCGGCACCGCCGCGCGTGTCCGCCGAGCGCGCTCAGGCGACGGCCAGCTCGCGCGGCCGGCGCGTGGATTCACTGCGACCACTCGAGTCGTAGGCGGGCGCGCTTTCCACGCGACCGAGATGACGCAGGGCCCAGTTGACCTCGCGCCGACGCCGGGCCAACAGCGCGCCGTTGGCGCGGTTGAGCTCGGCCAGTTCGGCCAGCGGACCGGACAGTTCGCCGCTGGGGACGGCCTCGAGCTCACGTAGCGCGACGATCTTGTCGCGCGTGGAGCGCATCAGCGCCTCCACGTCGTGACCGATCAGGGCCTCACGCTCGTCGGAAAGCGCGAGCGCCAGGCGCTCCAGACTGGCCTGCGGGTCGGACATCAGCCGGCCAGCCGGGCGTCCAGATCGAGCATGCGCGAGGCGATGGCCTCGGCGTCGACCTTGTAGCTGCCTGACGCGATCGACTCGCGCAGGGCTTGCACGCGCGCTTCGTCGAACGCGGGTTTGGTTGCGAGGTCACGCTGCAGGGCCTGCAGCCCCGTGGCTTCGCCCGTCAGACGCAGGCTGTCGGCCGGGGTGGCAGCCTCGACCGGCTTGTCGCGCGATTCGCCAGCGCGGCTCACCGCGCCAGTGCCCACCGCACCGACAGCACGGTTGCTGACGGGGGCGGCAGTTCCTTCGATCCTGTTGCTCATGTCGGAGCTCCTGACACGCGGGTCTTGTTGGGGGACATGACCGGTATCGGCCAGGTCCCGGAAAGCTTGAGAAAGATCTTCATCGTTTGCGGTTCACAGCCCGACCTGCACATCGCCGGCCGCATTCACTGTGCCCTGCACCACCCGGCGCGAGCTCAGGTTCTCGACGCTGACACGCTCGCGGACGCCTGCGTCAGCAAGCGCGCGGCCCGCCATGCGGACCTCGATCCCGCCCTGGTTCGACACCAGCGCAATCGTATCGCCTCTGCGGACAAGGCGCGGCGTCACCAGGTCACCGGCGGTCAAGACCGTGCCGGCCACCAGGGTCCGCCGGGCGCTGCGGCCGACGGCCTCGGCCGGATCGGCAATCGCAGCACCTGCGATCCGGGTGGCATCGCGTTGTTGCGCAGTGAAGGTATCGGCCGTGATCGCCTCGCCTGCAGCCACGCTGCGCGACAGCACCAGAACTGTCTGGTGGCGGCGTACGCGCAAGGGCACGAACAGCCGCCAGCCATCCGGACACGCAACCTCCACCGTGGCCGCGCCGGAGCGGCGCGCCTGCAAATCCTGCGCGCAGCGCGGCATGCGCAGCGCGGGGTCCAGACTGACATCGGCCTCTTCGCCGGCCTCGGTCGTCGACAGTGCGGCTGCGCGGATGGACTCCACGGGATGGAAGCCATTGGCGGACGCGGTGATGGCAGCGACCGCGAGCAAGGCACCCATGACGGCGCGCCTGACGAGGTGCCAATGCAGATGAGTGCGCAGCGACAAAAGCATGGGAAGGATCCGGCAGCGGGATGCCGTCTGCGATGCAAGTCCCGTGCCGCCGACGCCACATGCAAGGGGACGCGCGATCGGCACAGCCGTACCGCCAGGCGCTCAAGTGATCGCACCGGATGCCGATACCGGGACCATGTCGCACGATCTGCTCGACCGCATCGACCAACGCACCCGCCTCGCCGGCCACAACCGGCTGGCGCTGCTCCTGTTCCGTCTGGGCGGACGCCAGGTTTTTGGCGTCAACGTATTCAAGGTGCAGGAGGTTCTGCGCCGGCCCAAACTCTTCCAGGTACCGGGACTGCCGGCGCAGTTCGCCGGCGTCGCCGACGTGCGCGGGCGCAGTGTGCCGGTGCTCGACCTCGGACTGGCCATCGGCCACCCCGAGCGTGGCAGCGACGACATGCCCGGCTATCTGGTGGTCACGGAGTTCAACCGATCGGTGCAGGGCTTCCTGGTCAGCGAGGTCGAACGCATCGTCAACATCGCGGTGGAGGACATCCTGCCGCCGCCCGATCTCGGTGCCGACGGCGGTTATCTGACGGCGGTCACCCGCTATCAGGGTGAATTGATCCAGGTGATCGATGTGGAAAGCGTGCTGGCGGACATCTCCCAGGCCCGCATGGACGCCGACCTCTCACCCGAATACGCCCTGCCCGAAGGTGCACCGCCGATGCAGGTGCTGGTGGTCGACGACTCGCGCGTGGCCCGCCAGCAGATCCGCAGCGTGCTCGATCAGCTGGGCGTCGGCGTGACCCTGCTGTCGGACGGGCGCCAGGCGCTCGATCACCTGCTGCAGTTGCATGCGGCCGGCGAGCCGCCTTCGCAGCGCTACGCCATGGTGGTGTCGGATATCGAGATGCCGGCGATGGACGGTTACACCCTGACGACGGAAATCCGTCGTCATCCCGGCCTGGCCGATCTGTTCGTGCTGCTGCACACCTCGCTGTCGGGCGTGTTCAACACCTCGATGGTGCAGAGCGTGGGCGCCGATGCCTTCGTCGCCAAGTACAGCCCCCATGATCTGGCCGACGAGGTGCTCAAGCGCCTGAACGAGGTGGCAGAAGCCGCCGGCGGGCGCTTGGTGGCCAACGCCTGAGCAGGTCGCCGGTCCCTCACAGGGCCGGAAATCACCAGTTCTGTTCCGCATCATGCGCCGCGCGCGGCTAGGTCAATCTTGGCCGCGTTGCCCAGGCCCCCCGGCACGACCTGATCGGCCCGCCGCACAGCGTTGCCCCGATTTCCCTCGCGCGAACGTTGGGGGGATCCGGTCCCTTCGGCCAGATACCGCGCCCGAGAGCCCACCCCCGGCGCCGCGCCAGGATCGTCGGCACCCGGTTTGCACACAGACGAGCCAGAGCCGCTTCAGCACCGCGAGCCGCGCCACACAGCCTCTGGCACGCCGCTTGCAGAGTTCCCGGCACAGGTTTGCCGGAGGCGCCGATGTCCAATCCGATCTCGTCCTATCTCGGGCTGCAGGCCGACGCACTGCCGTTGCGCGAGCAGCGCATGAAGCTGATCGCCAGCAATCTGGCGAATGCGGACACGCCCGGTTACCAGGCCCGTGACCTCGACTTCAATGCCGCCCTGGCCAACGCCGCCCGTGTACGCGAGGCCGTCGCCGCGGCGCCGCGCGAGCAGGGCAACCAGATACCGCTGACAGGCTTCGACACGCTGCAACCCTTCGAAGTCTCCCGCGTCGCCACCCAGGCCAGCCTGGACGGCAACACCGTCGATCCCGACGCCGAACGGGCCGCCTATGGCCGCGCCGCGCTCGAGTACCGCGCGTCCCTGAGCTTCCTCGAGTCGCGGGTCCGCACTCTCCTGACCGCCATCACGGGACAGTAAGTCATGAGCAATCTGCCGATTTTCGACGTCGCCGGCTCCGCGCTGCAGGCCCAGTCCATCCGTCTGAGCACGCTGGCCAGCAACCTGGCCAACGCCGACTCCGTCGCCGGTTCACCCGACCAGGTGTACCGCCCGCTGGAGCCCGTGTTCCGGGCCACCGCCCATGCCAGCGATCCGGCGCTGACCAACGTGGAGGTGGCGGGCATCGTCGAGCGCGACACCCCGCCGATCCAGCGCTACGAACCCGGCCATCCGCTGGCCGATGAGCAGGGCTACGTCTACGCGCCCGATGTCGACCCGGTCTCGCAGATGGTCAACATGATCTCCGCCTCGCGCAGCTACCAGGCCGGCGTCGAGATGCTCAACACCGCCAAGGAACTGGCGGTGGCCACCCTCAGCATGGGCCGCTGAGCCCACCGCCTCCGCCTGCATCCGAGTATCCGCCGATGAGCACCATCGCCAACGACATCTACAGCAGCCTCGGCATTGCCGGCGCGCCGAAAGCCGCCGACAAGAAAGCCGAATCACTCGGCCAGGCCGATTTCCTGCGGCTGATGACCGAGCAGCTCAAGCACCAGGACCCGCTCAAGCCGATGGAGAACAGCGCGTTTCTCGGTCAGCTGGCGCAGTTCTCCACCGTCCAGGGCATCCAGGGCCTCAATGAAACCGTCAACGGCTTTGCCGGTTCGATGGCAACGGACCAGTTGCTGCGCGGCGCCACGATGGTCGGACGCGAGGTTCTGCTGCCGTCGTCCAAGCTCGCGCTGCCCGCCGACGGCGAGGCCAGCGGCATCGTCGCTGCGCCCTCCTCCGGCATGGTGACCTTCGAGGTGACCGATGCCAACGGCCTGCCGGTTCGGCAGTTCACGGTGCCCGCGAAGGCGGCCGGTGAAGTGGCGTTCGCCTGGGACGGCACCAACGCGGCCGGGGAAAAACTGCCCCCCGGCCCCTACGGCATCACCGCCAAACACGTCACCGAAACCGGCGCGACCAGCAACCTCGGCACCTACGTGCGCGGCAAGGTGGAAAGCGTGTCGGTGGGCTCCGATGGTCTCTACCTCGATCTCGAGGGTCTCGGCACCGCACCGCTCGCCCACGTTCTGCGGGTCGGCTGACCGGCCCCGTCCTCTCCCATTTCCCCGCGCACGACCTCACGGAGTCCGCCATGAGCTTCAATACCTCGCTGTCCGGCATCAACGCGGCCAACGCCAATCTCAACGTCACCGCCAACAACATCGCGAACGTAAACACGACCGGCTTCAAGGAGTCGCGTGCGGAGTTCGCAGATCTGTTCTCCAACAGTTCGTACGGCCTGGCGCGCAACGCCATCGGTTCGGGCGTCAAACTCAGCAACGTCGCCCAGCAGTTCTCGCAGGGCAACATCGATCCCACCGGGCGCAGCCTGGACATGGCCGTCGATGGCGAAGGCTTCTTCACGCTCAACAAGAACGGCGCCACCGTGTACAGCCGCGCCGGCAACTTCCAGACCGACGCCCAAGGCTTCGTCGGCACCCCGGAAGGCGCCCGCCTGCAGGTCTATCCGCCGCGCACCAATGCCGACGGCTTCGACGTCGGCCGGGTCGGCGATCTGCAGTTGTTGACCACCGACAGCCCGCCGCGTCCCACCAGCCGGGTCAACCTGATGTTCACCCTCCCTGGCAATGCGCAGCCGCCGACGATGGCGACTTTCGACCCGACCGAACCCAACAGCTACAACGCCTCGACCGGTGGCATCACCGTGTTCGATTCGCTGGGCGTCGGCCATGTGCAGACCTCGTACCTGGTCAAGACCGCCAACCCGAACGAGTGGCAGGTGCACAACTATGTCGACGGCGAAAGCGTCGGCGCGCCGACCACCCTGCAGTTCTCCGACAGCGGCGCCCTGCTCGCACCTACCGATGGCCGCATCGCCCTCGATCCGTTCACCCCGGCCAATGGCGCGGGCGTGCTCCAGCTCGACCTGGACCTCGCCGGCTCCACCCAGTATGGCGAGCGCTTCCAGCTGCGTGACACCCGCCAGGACGGCTACGCGGCCGGCAAACTCAACGAGATCAGCATCTCGGCAGAAGGCGTGGTGTTCGCGCGCTACTCCAACGGCGCCGATACCGCGCTGGGCCAGATCGCGTTGACCACGTTCGTCAATCCGCAGGGCCTGCAGCCGCAGGGCAACAATGTGTGGGCCGAAACGTACAGCTCGGGCGCCGGTCGCACCGGTGCACCCGACAGCTCGGATTTCGGCCAGATCCAGGCCGGCGCGCTGGAATCGTCGACGGTCGACCTGACCGAGCAGCTGGTCAACATGATCGTCGCGCAGCGCAACTTCCAGGCCAACGCGCAGATGATCTCGACCCAGGATCAGGTCACGCAGACGGTCATCAACATTCGTTGATGACCGTGGGATTCGGGAACGGGGATTCGGGATGCGAGAACGCCTCCCGGCTCCGCCCTTACCAATCCCAAATCCCGAATCCCTAATTCCGGACCCCCATGGACAAAGCCCTCTACGTCGCGATGACCGGCGCCCGCGCCACGCTTCAGGCGCAGGGCACGGTGTCGCACAACCTCGCCAACGCCGACACCGCCGGCTTCAAGGCCGCGCTGGCGAACACCGAGGCCTATCGGGTCCCCGGTGGCCAGCATGCCTCGCGCATCGATGCGGTCCACGTCGACCAGGGCTTCAACAGCCGCATCGGCGCGCAGCGCGTGACCGGCAACCCGCTGGATGTCTCCATGCGCCCGGACCGCTGGCTGGCTGTGCAGTCCCCGGATGGCGGCGAGGCCTATACCCGCGCCGGAAATCTGTCACTGACACCCAACGGCCAGCTGGTCACGGGCGGCGGCCATCCACTGGTCGACGAGAACGGCCAGCCGTTCGCCTTGCCGCCCCATCAGGCGCTCGACATCGGCCACGACGGCACGGTTTCGATCATCCCGCAGGGTGAAGGCCCCCAGACGATGGCGGTCATTGGCCGCCTGCGGACCGTCGAGGCCGCGCCCGATCGGCTCACGCGCGGGCTCGATGGCCTGATGCGCAATACGGATCCGCAACAGCCTTTCGCCCAGGCCCCCGGCGAGGTCATGACCACCGGCACGCTGGAAGCCAGCAACGTCGACGCGGCCGGCGCGCTGGTACAGATGATCCAGCTGCAGCGCCAGTTCGAGATGCAGGTCAAGCTGATCAGCCGCGGCGACGAGAACGCCCAGTCGGCCAACAGCCTGCTGCGCCTGGGCGGCTGATCGCCTCCAGTTCGCCGGTTGCGCCTGCCCCGTTCGCGGCTTCGTCGGCGGATCGACGTTCGTAGCCGCCGCGCCGTCGGCACGGTGCTCGTCTGGCGTCCATGTCTCTATTCCAATGCCCCGCAACGGGGCGAACGCCCGTTGCGCTTGGGGCGCGGCACGCGGCTTGGACCTGCGCGCCCGCCTGACCCGGTCCAGGGCCGCGACGCGCGTCGCGATCCATCACTCGTCAGCTTGTGCACGGGCCTGGGCGACGATCCTTTGGCGCTGACGCCTGGCCGCCCCGCCTCCCACCGACACGCAGCCAGACGACTTCTGGCACGCCGATTGCATCTGTATCCACGAAGGCGCACTCGCGTCCGCACCGAGGAACGACCGATGAACCAGGCGCTGTGGGTAGCGAAGACCGGACTGGATGCGCAGCAGACGCGCATGTCGGTGGTCTCCAACAATCTCGCCAACACCAATACCACCGGCTTCAAGCGCGACCGCGCCAACTTCGAGGACCTGCTGTACCAGCAGGTACGTCAGCCTGGCGGCGCCAGTTCAGCGCAGACGCAGCTGCCGACCGGCCTGCAACTGGGCACCGGCGTGCGCGTGGTGTCCACGTCCAAGGATTTCCAGCAGGGCAATCCGCAGCAGACCGGCCGGGCGCTTGACGTCATGGTCAATGGTCGCGGTTTCTTCGAAGTGCTGATGCCCGACGGCACGCCGGCCTACACCCGCGACGGCAGCTTCCAGATCAACGCCCAGGGCGAACTGGTGACCAGCAGCGGATTTCCGGTGCAGCCCGGCATCCAGGTGCCCGAGGGTGCGCAGGCGGTCACCATCGGCAAGGACGGCACGGTCAGCGTGCAGATCGCCGGCGAGGCGCAGGGGCTGGAGATCGGCGCCTTGACGGTCACCGACTTCATCAATCCGGCCGGCCTGCAGGCGCGTGGCGAGAACCTCTACCTCGAAACCACCGCTTCGGGTCCCGCGCAGAACGGCACGCCCGGCCTCAACGGGCTCGGCATGCTCGAGCAGGGCGCGCTGGAAGGCAGCAACGTCAACGTGGTCGAAGAGCTGGTCAGCATGATCGAAACCCAGCGGGCCTACGAAATGAACGCCAAGGCGATTTCGACGACCGATTCGATGCTCGGCTACCTCAACAACAACGTCTGAGCACTGCAATGACCCGCACCTTCCACTCTGTCCGTGTTGCTGCCCTCGCAGCGGTCCCCACCCTGCTCGCGGGCTGCGTCGCCGCGGGCGATGTGCGCCCGTATCCGGCCATGGCGCCGATCCAACCGGTCGTCGCCCTGCCCGCGCAGGCCTCGCCCGGCGCCATCTACCAAGCCGGAGGCTACAGCGGCATGTCGCTGTACGCCGACCGCCGCGCACGCGATGTCGGCGATCTGCTGACGATCCAGCTGGTCGAGAACACCACCGCGCAGACCAATGCCAGCACCCAAATGGGCAAGGAAAGCAGCCTCGACATCGGCGTGCCCAGCGTGTTCGGCGCGCCGGTCACGATCGGTGGCCGCGACGTGCTCAGCGCCTCGGCCAGCGGCAGCCGTGATTTCGATGCCAGTGGCCGCAGCGCGCAGAGCAACCGCCTGCAGGGCAACGTCACGGTCACCGTGGTCCAGCGTCTGCCCAACGGCAACCTGGTGGTGGAAGGCAGCAAGCAGATCCGCCTCAACCAGGGCAACGAACTGGTCCAGGTGCAGGGCATTGTGCGCCCGGCCGACATCGGCCCCGACAACACCGTCGCGTCCAGCCGCGTGGGCGATGCGCGCATCGTCTACGGCGGTCGCGGCGCGATCGCGCAAACCAACGCGATGGGCTGGCTCGGCCGGTTCTTCCATTCGCGCCTGTATCCCTACTGAGTTTCGACCGGACCACCACCATGCCGCGTACCTCCTTGCTCCGCCTGATGCCGCTCGCGCTGCTGGCTTTCGCCACGCTGGCGATGCCCGCCCACGCGCAGGAGCGCATCAAGGATCTTGCCTCCGTCGGCGGCGTACGCGGCAACGCGCTTGTCGGTTACGGTCTTGTGGTTGGTCTCGACGGCAGCGGTGACCGCACCAGCCAGGCCCCCTTCACCGTGCAGAGCCTGCGCAACATGCTCAACGAGCTGGGCGTCACGGTGCCGGCGAACATCAATCCGCAGGTCAAGAATGTGGCGGCGGTGGCCATCCACGCCGAGTTGCCGCCGTTCGCCAAGCCCGGGCAGACCATCGACATCACGGTCTCGTCGATCGCCAATGCGGTCTCGCTGCGTGGCGGCACCTTGCTGATGGCGCCGCTCAAGGGCGCCGATGGGCAGGTGTACGCCGTCGCACAGGGCAGTCTGGTGGTTGGTGGCTTCGGCGCCCAGGGCCGCGACGGCTCGCGGGTATCGGTCAATGTGCCCAGCGTGGGCAGGATTCCCAACGGGGCGATGGTCGAACGCGAGGTCGCCGGCGGTTTCGGCGACAGCGGCGAACTCACGCTCAATCTCAACCGCGCCGATTTCAGCACGATCTCCAGCATGGTCAGCGCGCTCGATGCGCGGTTCGGTCCGGGCACGGCGCGGGCGGTCGACGGCGTGACCGTCGCGGTGCGCGCACCGTACGACCCGGGCGCACGCATCGGGTTCCTCGCCCAGGTGGAAAACGTCCAGATCTCGCCCGGCACCGCGCCGGCCAAGGTGATCGTCAATGCACGCACCGGCACCGTGGTCATGGGCGCGCAGGTACGGGTGTTGCCGGCAGCGATCGCGCACGGCTCGCTGAGCGTGACCATCACCGAAAACCTCGATGTGAGCCAGCCGGATGCCTTCGGCCGCGGCACCAGCGTGGTGACCCCGCGTTCGGAAATCTCGGTCGAAGAGGGCGGCAGCCGGATGTTCAAGTTCGCCGGCGGCACGTCGCTGGACGAGATCGTGCGCGCGGTCAACGCCGTGGGCGCTGCGCCGGGCGATCTGATCGCGATTCTCGAAGCCCTCAAGCAGGCTGGTGCGCTGCGCGCGGAGCTCGAGGTCATCTGACATGCGCATCGCCGCCGCCCCCATCGAGCTCAATCCCGTCCAGCGACCCGATGCCGCGCGTATCGACAAGGCCGCGCGCGAGTTCGAAGGCGTGTTCGCGCAGATGCTGATCAAGAGCATGCGCGACGCCAGCTTCGGCGATGCGCTGTTCCCGGGCGAGAACCAGCTCTACCGTGACCTGTACGACCAGCGGCTGGCCAAATCAATGACCGACGGCGAGGGCCTTGGCCTGGCCAAGGTCATCGCCCGCCAGCTGGGCGGAGACGCCTCGGGGCCTGCACTCGACCCCCGCCTCGCCCCCCCTGCAGCGCCGCTATCCGGATTAGACGGGACCGGCGGCGCAGGCATGAGCGCCCTGCCCGAGGCGCTTGGCGCGCAGACGCTGGACCTGATTGCGGGCCGCGCGATGACGCAAGCCCCCAGCGACGCATCCGACGCGCGTTCGCCGATGGACGGCTTCATCGAAAGCCTGATGGCCCGCGCGCGCCCGCTGGCCGATGCCGCCACCGGTGTCGCTCGCACTGCGGTGGCCGCTGCGACGCAGGCACCGGCGGCACTCGAACAGGCTGCGCGCGCCGCGGCCGACACCTTCGCGCCGCGCTCGCCGGAACGCTTCGTCGCGTCGATCTGGTCGCATGCGCAGGCCGCGGCGCGCGAACTCGGCGTCGATGCCAAGGCGCTGGTCGCCCAGGCCGCGCTCGAAACCGGCTGGGGCCGGCGCACCATCTCGCGCAGCGACGGCAGCACTGCGAACAACCTGTTCGGCATCAAGGCCACCGGCTGGAAAGGTGACCGCGCCACCGTCAACACCCACGAATACACCAACGGCGTGCGCCATACCGAGCGTGCCGATTTCCGTGCCTACGCGTCGCCCTCAGAGAGCTTCTCCGACTACGTGCGTCTGCTGAAGCAGAACCCGCGTTACCGCCAGGCGCTGGAATCGGGCGGCGACGTACGCCGCTTCGCCAGCGCGCTGCAGCAGGCCGGGTACGCGACCGACCCGCGATATGCCGACAAGCTCAGCGCGATCGCCAACGGGCCGACGATGGACCGGGCGCTGGCCTCGATCTCGCAGTTCGCGCGTGCCGGCACCGGCGCGGCGCAACCGCTGGCGGCGCCCGCTGCGGTCAATACCGTCAATACCGTCGCCGAGGCCGCCGAACGCGCGGCGCAAGCCCTCCTTCGTCGCTGAGTCCGTCCATGGCCAACATCCTTTCCACCGGCACCAGCGCGCTGCTCGCATTCCAGCGGGCGCTGTCGACGGTCAGCCACAACGTCGCGAACATCAACACGCCCGGCTACAGCCGGCAGCAGGTCGACTTCGAGGCACGCTCGCCGCAGTTCATCGGCGCGGGCTATGTGGGACGGGGCACGCAGATCGTCGACGTACGCCGTGTGTCTGACGACCTCGCCAATGCGCGTCTGATCGACAGTGGTGGCGAGCTGGCGCGGCTGGAGCGTATGGCCTCGCTGTCGGCCCGGGTGGACACGCTGATGTCAGACAACGCGACCGGCATCTCCGGCATCTGGTCAAGCTTCTTCGATTCCGTCAGCGCGTTATCGTCCAACGCCTCGGCCCCGGCAGAACGCCAGGACATGTTGGGTCAGGCGAACGCACTGAGCACGCGGTTCCAGCAGCTGCAGGGCCAGTTCGACCGCTTGTCGAGCGAAGTGGACAGCGGGCTTGCCGCCAGCGCAGGTGAGGTCAACCGTCTTGCCAGTGAGATCGCCCGCCTCAACGGCAGCATCGGCAGTGCCCCGACCGCGTCGCCGGACATGCTCGACCGCCGCGACCAGATGATCCGTGATCTCGTCTCGCTGACCGGCGGCACCGCCGTGCAGCAGGACGGGGGCGCGATGAACGTGTTTTCCTCCGGCGGGCAGGCGCTCGTGGTCGGCGTGCAGGCATCGCAGCTCACGATGGTGGCGGACCCGTACCGCCCCGAACGCCAGCAGCTTGCGCTGCAGACCCAGGGACAGACGATTCGCCTCGATGAGCGCGTCATGGGCGGTGGAATCGGCGGAATGCTCGAGTTCCGCAGCCAGGTGCTGGACCAGACGCAGTCCGAACTGGGCCGGATCGCGCTTGCGCTGGGCACGACCTTCAACGCCGGCCACGCCTCCGGCGTCGACCAGTACGGCGAGATGGGCGGTGCATTCTTCAATATCCCGGCGCCTGCGGTCAGCGGGCATGCCGGGAACGCGGGCACGGCGCACTTGTCGGCCAGCATCGACGATCTCGGTGCGGTCAGCGGCCGCAACCTCGTGCTGCAGTTCCAGGCAGGCGCGTGGTCGGCGACCGACGCAATGACCGGCGTTGCGGCCGCGGTGACCGGGACCGGCACGGCCGGGGATCCGCTACGTGTCGGAGGCATGGCGCTGGCACTCGAGGGCGCCGCCCAGGAAGGCGACCGTTTTCTGTTGCAACCCACCGCGCATGCAGCACGTGGCCTGACGGTGGCAATCAGCGATCCGGCCCGGATTGCGGCCGCTGCGCCGGTGCAGGTGCAGGCCGCATTGGGGAATCTCGGCAGCGCCCTGCCCAAGGCGGTGCGTGTCGTCGATGCAGCCGATCCCACGCTGCGCACGCCTTCGACCATCGAATTTCTCGACGCCAACCAATACATGCTCGACGGTGACGGTCCGTTCGACTTCGCGCCGGGCGACACCATCAGCGCCAATGGCTGGTCGTTCGTGCTCGACGGCATTCCGGCGGCCGGCGACAGCTTCATCATGGCGCCGACGGCGCCGGGCTCAAGCAACAACGGCAATGCGGCGCTGCTGGCAGGGATCGAGAGCGGCGCCGCACTCAACGGCGGTTCGCTGACGCTCAACGGTGCAATCTCCGGCCTGACCACGGCGGTGGGCTCGGCCGCACGTCAAGCCGGCTATGCCGCCGAAGCGCAGGCCTCACTGCACGAGCAGGCCTATGCGGCGCGCGAAAGCGTCTCCGGCGTCAATCTCGATGAAGAGGCGGCCAACATGCTCCGGCTGCAGCAGGCTTATCAGGCCGCCGCGCAGCTCATCTCGACCGCCGACAATCTGTTCCAGTCCCTGCTCGGAGCCGTCCGCCGATGACCCGCATTTCCACTGGCATGCGTTACCAGCAGTCGCTGACGAGCATGCAATCCAGGCAGGCCTCACTCGCGAAGCTGCAGCAGCAGCTCGCCACCGCCATGAAGCTCAACACCGGCAAGGACGATCCGGTCGGCGCGGGTACCGCCGTCGGGCTGGACCGCGCGGTGGCCGAACTCGAGCGCTTTGGAAAGAACAGCGATGTAGTCCGTCATCGCCTCAGCATGCAGGAGAGCGTGCTCTCCCAGGCGGGCGACATCCTGGGCCGCATCAATGTGCTGACCATCCAGGCCAGTACGGGCACGATGTCAGACAGTGACCGCAAAACGATTGCGACCGAGATTCGAAGCCTGCGGGACGGCCTGCTCGATCTCAGCAACACCGCCGATGGCATGGGGCGATTCCTGTTCGGCGGCGCCCAGGACGGCGATCCGCCCTTCGCGCCCAGCGGCGCTGGCGTCGCGTATGGCGGGGACCAGACGCAGCGCCAGGTGGAGATCGCGCCGCAGATGTTCGCTTCCGATGCGAAGCCCGGCAGCGAAATATTCCTGCGCGTGCGCACCGGCAATGGACGGCTTGATGCTGCCGCGACAGTCGCCAACAACGGTACCGGACAGATCGGTGGTTTTATGCTCACTGACGCGGCTGCATGGAATGCCGGACGCTACCAGGTCGAGTTCGGCGCCGGTGGCGACTACACCGTCCGTGATGCGGGCGGCGGCGCAGTTGGCACGGGGACATACAAGGCGGGCGAGGCCATTGCCTTCGCTGGCCTGCAACTGACGATCACCGGCAGTCCCGCTGCCGGCGATACCTTCCAGATCGGGCCCTCCGAAACGCGTGATGTCTTCGCCACGCTCGATGGATTGCTGCAGACGCTGACTTCGACACCCACAACCACTGCCGAACGCGCCGCGCAGCAGAACGCGCTGAGCAGTGCTCTGCGCGACATCACCATGGCCGAGAACCACTTCATCGACACACGCGCCAGCGGTGGCGCGCAGCTCGCTGCGCTGGACCAAGCTGAGGAACTCCGCGGCGCGCTCGACGTAACACTACAGACCACGCTCTCGGGCATACGCGATCTCGACTACGTCGACGCCATCGGCCGTTTCAATCTGGAGAAGATTGCGCTCGAGGCGGCCCAGCTGAGCTTCACGCAGATGCAGCGCCTGTCACTGTTCGACCTGATGCGTTGATCGACCGTCATCGAAAGACGGTCCGCCTTGGCACACATGCGCTTGTAGGAGCGCGCTCGCGCGCGAAGAAGCTTCGCCGGCCAAGCCATATCGCGCGCGAGCGCGCTCCTACAGGGAATGGCCCATGTTCCGCTGAGTTTCGCGCTGATCCTGCGCTGTTGCTGCCTGATCTGCCGCGCTGATCGACCGTCATCGAAAGACGGTCCGCTCCCGACGCACATGTGCTTGTAGGAGCGCGCTTGCGCGCGAAGACGCTTTACCGGCCAGGTGCATCGCGTGCAAGCGCGCTCCTACGGGACGCCGCCGCCCTTGCGGCCCATTGCGCGCCGCCGCCGTCACACCGTTGCTAAACCCGCGCGACGTCCTGCCGTTAATGCAAGCAGTCCGGAAGCGGGCTGCGGATCGCCGGCAAAACAGCATTAAAGCTTGACGACGAGACGCCGTTATTGGTTACAGCAGAGGACAGGGCCCACAACGCCAACCCCCTGCGGAAGCCACCGGCCAGGCCCTGTTCCCGTGCCGGATTCCCCAAACCAGGAGACCTGCATCATGTCCGTCATCAACACCAACACCATCGCCCTGAACGCGCAGCGCAACCTGTCGACCAACAGCGCCAGCCTGTCGACCACGATCCAGCGCTTGTCCTCGGGCCTGCGCATCAACAGCGCCAAGGACGACGCCGCCGGCCTCGCCATTTCGCAGCGCATGACCGCCCAGGTCCGCGGCATGGACCAGGCAGCCCGCAATGCAAACGACGGCATCTCGCTGGCGCAGACCGCTGAAGGCGCGCTGGGCGAAATCGGCAACAACCTGCAGCGCATCCGCGAACTGACCGTGCAGGCCGCCAACGGCACAAACAGCGAAGACGACAAGGCCGCGCTGCAGAAGGAAGTCACCCAGCTGCAGTCCGAAATCCTGCGCGTGGTCGACAACACCAAGTTCAACGGCACCGAACTGTTGAGCAGCGGCACCACCATTTCGATCCAGGTCGGCGCCAACGCCACTGACAACGACAAGATCGACATCACCCTGACCGACATCAAGAGCGCGCTGAGCGGCGTGACCGACAGCTCTTTCTCCATCTCGGGCATGGCGGCCGGTTCCGGCGCGACGCAGCTCGACACCCTCGATTCTGCGCTGAAGTCGGTCAATGAAGCCCGCGCTGACCTCGGTGCGATCCAGAACCGCTTCAGCTCGGCGGTCTCGAACCTGCAGACCAGCTCCGAGAACCTCTCGGCGTCGCGCAGCCGCATCCAAGACACCGACTACGCCAAGGAGACGGTCGAACTGACCCGGACGCAGATCCTCCAGCAGGCCGGTACCGCGATGCTGGCGCAGGCCAAGTCGGCCCCGCAGAGCGTGCTCAGCCTGCTGCAGTAATTCCGCCTCGTAGTGCGAAAAATAGAACCCGCCTCCGGCATCGGAGGCGGGTTTTTTGCTGTCTGGCGAGCCTGTAGGCGCGGTGTGCCTATGCCGGTCTTCCCGCGCGGATCAAGGCCTGGCGAAAAGCCAGGCAGCTCACCGGACGATGGAGGTCAATCGCAGCTCCGCGTCACGAGAGACCCCGGCTGCGGTCACGGCGCAGCCGGGGATCCGATGCACGTCGCACGCCCCGGCACGCCTCTTGCAACGTCAGCGGCATCCGGCGGCCGTAACGACCGCTCGTCCTCCTTGGAGCCTGCGATGTCTGTCGACGAAGCCTCATCTGCACGGTTGCACAGCGTATCTGCCACTCATGGCAGCGCCGTCGACAGCGTGCTGCTGAACGCACTGCCCGGCTTCGGGCCGGCAGCACAGCGGACGACGCATACGGAAGCCGCGACGTTGCCCGCGCCGGAGCCGGAGCCGGAGCCGGAGCCGGAGCCAATCTATGTCACCCGCCCCCACCTGCCACCGCTGGAGGAGTTCATCCCCTATCTGCAGGGCATATGGGACAGGCAGATCCTGACCAACAACGGGCCGTGCCATCGGGAACTGGAGGTCCGGCTGGCCGAATACCTGGGCGTCGAACACATCTCGCTATTCGCCAACGGCACCCTGGCGCTGCTGACCGCGCTGCAGGCGCTGCGCATCACTGGCGAGGTCATCACCACCCCTTACAGCTTTGTGGCGACCTCACATGCGCTGCTGTGGAACGGCATCAAACCGGTGTTCGTGGACATCGACCCGCGGTCGCTGAACCTCGACCCGACGCAAATCGAAGCCGCGATCACGCCACAGACCACGGCGATCCTGCCAGTGCACTGCTATGGACGTCCTTGCGATGTCGAAGCGATCCAGACAATCGCCGACAACTACGGGCTGAAGGTTGTCTACGACGCCGCCCACGCCTTCGGCGTGCAGGACATCGGCGGCAGCATCCTGCGCCACGGCGACCTGTCCGTGCTCAGCCTGCACGCCACCAAGGTGTTCAACACATTCGAGGGAGGTGCCATCGTCTGTCCGGATGCACGCACCAAGCGCCGCATCGACCACCTCAAGAACTTCGGTTTCGTCGACGAAACCACCGTGGTCGCGCCGGGCATCAACGGCAAGATGAGCGAGATCAATGCCGCTTTCGGCCTGCTCCAGCTCGAGCACATCGACACGGCGCTGGCGCAGCGCCAGCGAATCGTGGAGCGCTACGAGGCAGGCCTGAACGGCGTGCCCGGGATCACGCCGGTGCGCAGCGATGCATTCCGCCACAACCATGGCTACTTCCCGATCCTGGTGTGTCCGCACTACCCGCTGTCCCGCGACATGCTGTACCAAGCCTTGAAGGATGCCGGCATCCATGCGCGCCGCTACTTCTATCCCTTGATCAGCAGTTTTCCGATGTATCGGGGGCTGCCCTCATCAGACCCCGCACGGCTGCCGCACGCAAACGCGATCGCCGACCAGGTAATCTGCCTGCCGCTGTACCCGGGCCTGCCGCCCGAGGCACAGGACAGGATCATCGCCATCGTGGCTCGCGCCGCCGGGCCGGCGTGACGTCGGCAGAGACTGGTCCTGGACGCGCACCCCACCATCCGCTACGTGATCTTTTCCGGCGCCAACGAGCGCGCGGTGCTGGCGATCTGTCGCTCGTTCTCCAGACGAGACCTGCCCTGCTCCCTGGTCGCGCGGCCCGGCGCCGATCCATTGCGGCGAACCCGCTACCGCAGGTGGATCGAAGCCACCCGGCGTGTGGACACGTTGGACCTCGACGACATGATCGACTGCGTGCGCGCGCTGACCGCGCGGCATCCAGGCCAGGCATTGGCGTTCATGCCCACCGCCGAATCGATCAACAGGCTGGTGCTGCGCCACAGGCGACGCTTCGAACAGGCCGGGCTGGCCGTGCCTCTCGTCAGTGAGGCGATCTACGCGGCGGTCTCCGACAAGGCGAGCCTGCTGGAGCGGGCGGCGAGTTTTGGATTGCGCGTCCCGCCGCTCCTGGATGCAGCTGTTCCCGCGGCGCTGCCACTGGTGGCGAAGCCGCGATGCGAGTTTGCCGCGGACGGACGCAAGCTCTACCCGGAACTGATCCACGATGCCGTGGCGCTGGAAGCGTTTCTCAGGAATGCCGACCTTTCGCAGTACTTTTTCCAGTCCTATCTCGACGGCGCCAGCTACTACTATCTCGCCCATTTCGGCCGTGACGGCGCCGCCACGTTCGCTTATCAGCGCAACCTGCTGCAGCAGGCAAACGGCAAATCGATCATCGCCGCTGAACTGTGCGGATGTCCCGACGTGTCGACCCGCGAGCGACTGACCGCGCTGTTCCAGGGTCTGGGCTATCACGGCTACGCGATGATCGAGACAATGGAGCTGGAGGGCCTGCACTACCTCATCGAAGTCAATCCGCGCTTCTGGGGGCCATGGAGCCTCGCCGACCGCGCCGGGTTCCTGCCCGAGGCGTTCACCGGATACGGTCGCCCGCTGTCCGGCGACATCGCCGGCGGGCGCTATGTATGGCTGGGTGGCTGGTTGGCCGACTGGGGACACAAACGCCGGCCACGCATCTATCCGGCCGCACGCAAGCTGGGGCTCGGCGACTGCCTCGCGCTGCTTGCCTGCGACGTGCATTTCAAACGCGACAGCTTGTGCCTGTCTTTCAGCGAGATCGTCGGCGCGCTGAAGTCGCGTCTGTTTCACACCTCTCGTCCCATCAAACCATGACCACGGATTCCACCATGTCCGACGCCGTGTCCTCGCTGCGCGAGGCATTCGAACGTACCCGCCTCGGCAGCAAGCACGCCTGCTACCAGGAAATCCCGGCCCTGCTGTCGCCCCATCTGGCCGACAGCACTCTGCCCGTGCTGCGTCGATACGAAGCGGCGCGACTGCGCTATGTGCTGGACCTGATTGACGTGGACGGCCAAAGCGTCCTGGACATCGGCAGCAACGGCGGTTTCTTCCTGATGGAAATGCTGCGACTCGGCGCCAGTCATGCGACCGCCTACGAGGGCAGCCCCGACCACGCTGCGTTTCTCAATGCCGCACGGCGGGTGCTCGGGCTCGACGCACGCATGGAGGTCCATGCGCGCTACTTCGACTTCGAGCGCGAGCGAGGCCACTACGACGTCGCCCTGCTGCTGAACGTGTTGCACCACGTCGGCGACGACTACGGCGACAAGGCGCTGTCCGTGGACGGCGCCCGCGGCGAGATCATCCGCAGCCTGCGACGGATGCGCGAGCACTGCGACACCCTTGTGTTCCAACTGGGGTTCAACTGGAAGGGCGACCGAGACGCGGGCCTGTTCGAGCACGGCACCATCGACGAGATGGTTGCGTTCGTGGAGTCGGGCATTGATGGCGCATGGCGGGTCCGCCACGTTGGTGTCGCCGAGCGCGATACGTCAGGAGAGATCGTCTATCGCGACCTTTGCGATGGCAACCGCCATCGCAAAGACGATCTGGGCGAGTTTCTCAATCGACCGATCTTTGTACTTGCATGAACATCGTGACCGAGCCAACGCAGCGCAATCGCGCTCCGACAGAGGAGCGTGAGCGCACGTCCCACGCCGAAGCAGGCGCCCTGCATGCGCCCATCGTGCCGATCCCGGCGGCGTCCCCGCAAACCGGGCGCCTTCATCGCCGCGTGGAATTTCCCTACTACGTGGTCGCCCCGGACTACAGAGAGACCTCATCGGGCATCCAGTGCCTGCACTACCTTTGCCACGCACTGAATCTCGAGGGCGCGGACGCATACGTGACCGGTTGCACGACCGTCCACCCGCGGCTCAAGACCCCGCGCCTGACCGACGAGATCCGTGATCAGCACATCGCAGACCGCCGCCCTTTCATCGCGGTCTACCCGGAAACCGTGAGTGGCAATCCCCTGGGGGCGGACGTGTGCGTTCGCTACATGCTCAACAGGGAAGGCGTCATCGGCGGCAACACGATGGATGCGGCGCCCGGCGACATATTTGTCTATCACCGTGCGGAGTTCGTCGATCCGGCCCGGCCCGGCGAGGTTCTGACCCTGCCGATGGTGGATCCCGACACGTTCTCGCCAGAACCCGCGGAAGAGCGAACGCTCGCACTGCTGTATCTCAACCGGGTGCCGAAATCGGCAATCGATTTCCAGAAGCTCCCCGCCGATGTGCAGGTGCTCTCGCCGGATGCTCCCCTCCCTCTCGACGCGCTTGCCCCGCTCTTTCGTCGGGCGCGAGTGCTTTACACCTTCGAATCATCCACGACCTGCCGCTTGGCCGCGATGTGCGGTTGCCCGGTTGTCGCCCTGACGGCGCCGGGCTACGACCGCTATGCGTGTACGCCGCAGACGCGGGCAGACGTGGGCGGTGGCATCGTCTGGAACGATTCGCCGGCCTCGCTCGCCCAGGCGCACGCGGAGACTTCGGCAGTGCACCGCCAGCATGTGCAGGCCGAAGACCGTTTCTGGACCCGGCTGCAGGCCTTCACGTCAACGACGCAGGAGGTCATGCGCAAGAAGGTCTCCGGCGAAGATACTCCGAAGGTCGCGCCATCCATGCAGCAGTGGCTGGAGCGACGCATGCCGACCGCCGCCCAGAGCGCGATCGTGGCGCAGGCGCTGCAGACCGCGACGTGCCCGACGTTCGGTGTGATCGTCGTGGGCCAAGCACCCTCGCCGGATGCGGCCGCAGCCACCCTCGCAAGCCTGCAGCGGGCGCATGGCCTTTATCCGTATCTGCGACTCGACTGGCTGGGCAAGCCGCCTCCGATGCAAACGGCAGTCGGGAGTGCGACGGCACTGCAGATCCACTTCCATCCGGAGGGCAGCTACCCGGACGTCAATCGAATCGTGCAGAACGGTGACTGCGACTGGATCATCGTGGTCGACGCCGGCTCTGAATTCATCGCCTCCGGCATGCTGGCGGCCGCGCTCGAGCTGATTGCAACGCCACACACGCGCGCGCTTTGTGCCGACGAGATGATGCGCAGCGGTACCGGCGAACTGTCCGCCCTGCTGCGACCCGACTTCAATCTGGATCTACTGCTGTCGATGCCGTCGGGCCTGTCGCGTCACTGGCTGTTCCGCCGCGATGCGTTTCTCGACGCGGGCGGCTTCGATCCCGCGTTCGCCGACGCACCGGAGTTCGATCTCTTGCTCCGGCTGATCGATGCCGGCGGCATCGAAGGACTCGGACATGTGCACGAACCTTTGCTGATCCTGCCGCCGCAGGAAGTGCGCACGCGCGACTCGGAACTCGAGCTCTTGCATCGCCACCTGCGCAATCGTGGCTACGATCGCGCCTCAATCGAGGCGCATCAGCCCGGTTGCTACAGGATCGACTATGGACACCAGCCGACGCCGGGGGTTTCCATCATCATTCCCAGCCGGAACCAGTTCGGCCTGCTCAACCGATGTATCGAGTCGCTGCTGGAGAAGACGCGCTACGCGAACTACGAGGTGCTGATCGTCGACAACGGTAGTACCGACAGCGATGCCTGCAGCTGGCTGGACGGCATCGCGGCGATGGACAGCCCCCAGTTGCGGGTAATGCGCTACGCGCAGCCCTTCGATTATGCAGCGATGGTCAATCTCGCCGCGCAGAGTGCGCGAGGCGAGTATCTGCTGCTGCTCGACAACGACACCGCGGTCCTGCGTGATGACTGGCTGGACGCGATGCTCAATCATGCGCAACGCCCGGAGGTCGGGATTGTCGGCGCAAAATTGCTTAATCCTGATGGCACGGTGCAGCACGCCGGCTCGGTGCTGGGCTTGCATGGCCCAGCGGCGCCCGCGTTCGCGGGCGGGAAAATCGACGCGCCAGGCTACATGTACCGCCTGCAGGTGGACCAGAATTACAGTGCCGTCTCGGGTTCGTGCCTGATGATCCGCAAGTCACTGTTCGACGAGATTGGCGGTCTTGACGGCGGGGCGCTGCGCAACGCCTATAATGACGCCGATCTGTGCCTGAAGGTCGGTCAGGCGGGCTATCTGATCGTGTGGACGCCCCACGCGCTGCTCCTCCACGAAGGTGGCGCCAGCCAGGTTCGGGAAGACAGGACGAGTATTGAGACGAAAGCGCGGTTGCGCATCGAGGCGCAGGACGCGATGTACGCGAAATGGCTGCCGGTCCTCGCCCGCGACCCGGCATACAACCGAAACCTGACGCTCAACGGCGCTGCATTCAAGGTCGAAACGGACAGCACGTTCAACTGGAACCCCTTGCCTTGGCGTCCCCTGCCGGTGGCGCTTGTGCTGCCCGCCGATCGCTACGGATGCGGCCACTACCGAGTGATCCAGCCCGCCGCTGCAATGAACGACTTCGGGATTGCCGACGTCAGAACCGGCGACCGCTACTGCACGCCAGTGGAGATGGAGCGCCTCGCGCCTGACGTGGTGGTGTTGCAGCGGCAGATGCTCAAGAGCCAGCTGGAGCCGCAGAAGCGCATGCTCCGGTTCAGTCGCAGCTTCAAGGTCGCAGAACTCGACGACTACCTCCCCAATGTGCCAATGAAGAGTGCACACAAGGGGCAGTTGCCGAGCGACGTGCTCAAGACGATGCGCGATGCGCTGAAGCTGGTGGACAGGTTTGTCGTCTCAACCGCGCCGCTCGCGGAAGCACTGGACGGCCTGCATCCGGATATCCGTGTCGTCGAGAATCGACTGCCGCTGCCTTGGTGGGGCGCGGTGACGGCGCAGCGACGTCAAGGACGCCGCCCCCGCGTGGGCTGGGGCGGCGGTTCCGGACATCGCGGCGACCTTGAACTGATTGCCGATGTGGTGCGCGAGCTGGCCGACGAGGTCGAATGGGTGTTTCTCGGCATGTGCCCGGACAAGCTGCGCCCCTACGTGCACGAGTTCCATCCCGGCGTCGCGATCCAGGACTACCCTGCCCGACTGGCAGGCCTGAATCTCGATCTCGCATTGGCCCCGCTCGAGGACAACCTGTTCAACCGCTGCAAGAGCAACCTGCGACTGCTCGAGTACGGCGCCTGCGGGTTCCCCGTCGTGTGCAGCGATGTCGCGCCATACCGTGGCGACCTGCCGGTGACACGCGTCAAGCCGCGTTTCCGGGACTGGGTCGAGGCCATCCGGATGCACACCCACGATCTGGATGCCGCGGCCCGGGCTGGCGACGCGCTGCGCACGGCCGTCCACCTCGACTGGATGCTGGACGCGGAATACGCCGGGTTCTGGCTGTCGCAATGGCTGCCGGATTGAGCCGGGCGGCGAGCTTCCCGCTGCGGGCCGCGGTACGTTTCTTGCAACAGAGGGCTATACCTCAAGTCCAAGCGAAGTGGGCCGATATCCAAAGCGCTCCCGGTAAAACGGGGCTGCAGGAAGGCACGCCCCGATAACAGGAGATCGACATGGCTATTTCCGCGACCGGCTCCGGGATCGACATCCCCAGTCTCGTGGCCAGTCTGGTGAGCTCATCTCGAGCGCCCACCGAGCAACGCATCACAACGGTCGGCACAGCCGTCAACGCCAAACTGTCGGCGGTCGGCCAGGTCAGGAACGCGATGGCCAATCTGCAGACCGCGTTGAACCGGCTTTCGACCAGCGCCGATAAACCAGCTTTCAAAGCGACGACCGGCGCGGACGCTGGTTTTACCGCGACGGCAGCCACGGGCGCCGTGCCCGGGAGCTACAGCGTGCGCATCGATGCGCTCGCCGGCGCGCAGAAGCTGGCATCAGCCGGCCATGCGCAGGACGCCGCGCCCGGAAGCGGCACGCTGCGCTTCGCCTGGGGCGAGGATCAGAGCCTGGAGGTCGAGATCGGCGAAGGCGCGACGCTGGCCGACATCGCCAACGCCGTGAACCGGGCGGCGGCCGGCAAGGGTGTGGGTGCCACGGTCGTGACGTCCAGCCAAGGCCAGCAACTGGTCTTCACCGCGGCCGAAACCGGTCTTGCCAACAAATTGACCATTACCGCAGAAGGCGGAGATGGCGGCCTGCAGGCGTTGACCAACGGACCTAGCGGCGGACTGACCGAAACCGTCGCGGCGACCGATGCAGTCGTCTTCGTCGACGGCCTTGAGCGCCGATCGTCCAGCAACAGCGTTGCCGACCTCGTGCCGGGCACCACGCTCGACCTGACGCGCGTCACCGAAGGCACACAGACCCTGCGCATCGCCCAGGACAACGAGGCGCTCAGCGCGAACGTCGCCGCCTTCGTCACCGCGTACAACAGTGTCGTCAGCACGCTCAAGTCCAGCAGCAGCTACAACGCCACGACCAAGTCCGCGGCCGCGCTAAACGGCGACTCTCTGGTCCGTACGCTGCAGCAGCAACTTCGCGGCCAGATCGGCGAGCAGTCTGGAAGCCTCAAGGCACTCGGCGTCACCGCCGGCAAAGACGGCCTGCTGAGCTTCAGCGCCAGCGACTTCGCAGTCGCCATCGCTGCCGATCCGGTCGCTGCCAAATCGGTCTTCGGCGCCGAGGGCGGCTACACCGCGAACCTGTCGACGCTGCTCAAGGACAATCTCGATTCCATCAGCGGCAGTCTGGTCAAGCGGACCGAGGGTCTGAACAAGCAGGTCTCTGACCTGGAAAAGCAGCTCGACGCGCTCGACGTGCGCATGACACGCCTGTCCAGCCTGTACACCGCGCAGTTCACCGCGATGGAGATGATGGTCGTCCAGATGCAGAGCAGCAGCAGTTCGCTCAACAGCTTGCTGTCGTCCAACAGCAACAACTGAGCCTCAAGTCCGGGGCCCGCGCCGCCGATATCACTATGCCGGCATCCCGGCTTCGTCACTCCAGGGACATTTCATGTACGGATCCAACCGCCAGCATGCAGACCAGTACCGCCGGATGGCAGTCGCCACGAGCGTGGCCGAGGCCGATCCGCACAAGCTGATCGCGCTGCTGTTGGCGGGTGCCTGCGAGCGGATCCGGCTGGCCGAAGCCTGTATCGCCAACGGCGACCAGCTGCGCAAAGGCAAGGCGATCGGCGAGGCATGCGCGATTGTCAGCCATCTCAACGGCTCACTCGACCACGAAGCCGGCGGCCAGATCGCCGGCAATCTGGCGTCGCTTTACGACTACCTGGTCCGGCGCCTGACCGAGGCCAACCTGCACAACGACGTCGACGCCCTGCAGGAATCGCTGGCGCTGCTGGTGGAGATCGAGGCTGCATGGCACGCAATCCAGCCTGCCGCGGCGCCGATGACCGCCGGAGCGGCGGCGTGACCACGCCCGATTTGGCGGAGCTCCACGCGCGTCTCGACGCGCTCGGAACCGCCCTCGATGGCGATGTCCAAGATGCGAGTGAACAGATGGCCGCGTATCACGAGCAGTTGCACCTCTACATCGCCGAGGTCGGCCCACAGGCGCCCGTCGAGGCGCTGCGCGGCCTGCTGCAGTTGCAGAACGCCCTGCTGCTGCGGATGCATGCGCGTCAACAGGTCATCGGCGAGGCATTGCGTCTGGCCCGTCGCACCGAGAGCGCATCGCGCGCCTACGCCGGAGACGCCTTGTGAGCCCCGATGTCGACCCCCCGCAGGTCTACGATGCCGATGCGCAGCTGTTCGGTGACTCACTGAGCTGCGATATCGATCTTCCGGTTGCAATTGAGCCCACGTCGTCCCGCGGCCGCCAGGCCCAGGCGGTCACCCTGTTGCACGGCCTTGCGCAGATCGAGGACCTGCGCAAGGAGGAAGGCTCCGACGAGCATGGAGACCTGCCACTGCTGGCCCAGCGGATGGATGCGAAACTCGATCTGATCCTCGCACTGGTCGGGCGTCTGGCGATGCGCGCCGACGGCCTGTCCGAGCGGCCGCTTCGATGGTCGGCCGCGGGATTGCGGGTTGACCTGGAATCCGCGGGGGACTTGGCGCCCCAGACTGCAGCCCTGATTCGCCTGCAACCCGCGGCATGGCTCCCCGACCACCTCGAACTGCCCGCCCGCGTGATCGCACGGCGGGAGATCCCCGTTGGAATCCGCCTCTGGCTGGCCTTCGTCGACCTGCGCCCGGATCTGGTCGAAGCGCTCGACCGTCACCTCTTCCGGCTGCATCGCCGCGCCGTCGCCGAGCAGCGCCGGCGCTGAGGATCGGCGTCTGTCGTATCCTTGCGGCACCGGGCATGCCCGGGTGCAGGGAGAGCTGCTGTTGCGAGTACTGATCGTCGACGACCACACCCTTGTGCGGGCGGGCCTGGCCCGCCTGCTGCAGGGTTTCGGCGGTGTCGACGTCTGCGCTGAAGCCAGCCGCGCCGAGGAGGCGCTGGAGCTGGCCTTGATCCACCGCCCCGATGTCGTCCTCATGGACCTGTCGCTTCCGGGCCGCAGCGGCATCGAGGCGATGACCGCGATCCATGCGGAACTCCCCGCCGTACGGGTGCTGATCATGTCGATGCACGACGACGCCCAGCATGTGCGGGGTGCCCTGGAGCATGGCGCTGCGGGGTTCGTGGTCAAGGACGCTGCACCGCTGGAGCTTGAACTGGCGTTGCGGACCGCGCTGGCCGGCGAGGTGTTCCTCAGCCCCCGGCTGTCGTCTCGCATGATGGCGCCACTGTTCGGCCGGCCCAAGACATCGGGCGTGGACGCACTGTCGAACCGGCAACGACAGATTCTCGACCTGATCGGGCGCGGGCTGAGCAGCAAGGAGATCGGCGTCAAACTCGAGATCAGCGTCAAGACGGTGGAAACGCATCGCGCGCGGATGATGGAAGTGCTCGGCTGCCGCCGTGCGAACGAGCTGGTGCTGCTGGCGGCGCGTCAGACCCGCAGCGATCCCTGACTCGCCCCCCGACAAAAAGCCGCCACCTGCATGTCCGCCCCGCTGTCGGGGAAACCCCTACAGACGTGGGGCGCACCCCGGCGGGCATGGGAAACGCCCTGATAGCGGATCCGTCACCATGGCTTCACGATCCCTTTACTGGCGCAAGGCGCGCCACGACGGAATCCGGACACGCCATGAAAGCCAGCGCCACCACCTCGATGCAGCTTGGCCAGGGCCTGCAGATGACGCCGCAGCTGCTGCAGTCGATTCGCCTGCTCCAGCTCGACGGTCTGCAACTGGAGCTGGAAGTCCGTCGCGTGCTGGAGCAGAACCCGCTGCTCGAACTCGAAGAAGACACCACTGCAAGTCCAGTGCCGGAACGCGCCGATGGCGGCACCGAAGTTGCGGCATTCGACGAGTTGCCCGAGTCGTCGATGTGGGACGTGCGCGGCGGCAGCTGGAGTGGCGAGGACGAGGACGGCCTGCACCGGATTGCCGCGGCCGAATCGAGCGATCCGCATCTGCGCATCCTGCAGCGCCTGGCGACGACGCTCGACGCCGACGACCTTCCGATCGCCGCCTTCTGGCTCGAGCACTGCGACGACGCCGGCTACCTCGCTGCGCCGTACGCCATGCTGCTCGACGAGGCCGTGATCCGCTTCGGCCGCACGGCCGCCAGGGTGGAAAGCGTGCGTCGGACGCTGCTTGCCGGTGATCCGGCCGGCGTGGCCGCGCGCGATCTGCGCGAGTGTCTGCTCGCCCAGCTCGACGCCCTGCCCGGCCGCGTGGCCGGTCGCGGTCTGGCGCGGCGCGTGATCGACGAAGCCCTCGATCTGCTCGGCACCCACGATATCGCGGGCGTTGCCCGGCAGTTGCAGCGCGACGAAGCCGACATCCACGAGGCGGTGCGGCTGATTCTGTCGCTCGACCCGCGCCCCGCTGAAGCAGGCGCACCGGTCGAAAACACGGCGGTCGTCCCGGACGTCGTCGTGTGGCATGCCGACGCCGGCTGGCGCGTAGCCCTCAATCCTGCGGCCGCGCCGCGGGTGTCGATCAACGCCGGCTACGAGCGCGCGCTCAGCGATGGCGAAGCCAGCGGCCCGATGCGCGAGATGCTGCAGGAAGCACGCTGGTTCACGCGTGGCCTGTCCATGCGCTACGACACCCTGCTGCGCACGGCGCGGGTGATCGTCGAGCGCCAGGCCGCGTTCCTGGAGCGCGGCGAAGAAGAAATCGCGCCGCTGACCCTCAAGGACGTGGCGGATGCGATCGGCATGCACGAATCCACGGTGTCGCGCATCACCAGCGGCAAGTTCCTGCAGACCCCGCGCGGCACGATCGAGATGAAGCGGTTCTTCGCCGTGCGCCTTGATGGCGCGACGGTTTCCGGCGCCGCGGTCAAGGCCATGGTGCGCAGGCTGATCGAGGCCGAACCGGCGCAGCGCCCACTGGCCGACGATGCAATCGCCACCCTGCTCGCCCGCCATGGCGTGCACATCGCGCGTCGCACCGTGGCCAAGTACCGCGAACAGCTCGACATCGCCCCGGCGCGCGCGCGCCGTCGCGGTGCCCGCCCCACCCTGCTCGCCCGTGCGGGCTGAGGACATCGGAATGCAGACCATCCACGTACTTCTGGTCGACGACCACGAAGGCTTCATCAACGCCGCGCAGCGCCACTTCCGCAAGGTGGACTGGCTCAAAGTGGTCGGTACCGCCAGCAACGGCCTCGAGGCGATCGCCCAGTCCGAGGCGCTGCGTCCGGACGTGGTGCTGATGGATCTGGCCATGCCGGAGATGGGAGGCCTGCAGGCCGCGCGCCTGATCAAGGCGCAGGACGCGCCGCCCTACATCGTCATCGCCAGCCACTTCGACGACGCCGAGCACCGCGAACACGCGATGCGCGCCGGCGCCGACAACTTCGTCAGCAAGCTGTCCTACATCCAGGACGTCATGCAGATCCTCGAATCGCTGCACGCGGAAGCGCCGCGTGATGGAGTCGTGTCGTGAGTGAAGCCCGCATCCTCGTCATCGACAGCAACGGCGACCGCGCCGAGCGTCTGTGCACGCTGCTGGAGTTCATGGACCTGCGTCCGCGTTGGGTGTCGGAGCCCGGCGAAGTCTCGGCTGCACGCAATCGACCGAACGACTGGATCGCCGTGCTCGTCGGCGCGATCGACGACCCGTCCGCCGCGCAGGCCTTCTTCGGCTGGCTCGGGCAGGACGCCGTGCCGCCGCCCGTGCTGCTGCTTGACGACGAGCCCGCCGTCTTCGCTGCGACGCACGGCCTGCACGAGGCCGGGGTGTGGGCGCTGGAATCGCCCCTGCGCCACGCCCAGCTGGAGAATCTGCTTCGCATGGCCAGCCTCAAGCGACTCGACGCGGACGAGAAGGCCAAGACCGACGACGCAGGCGGCCCCACCGGCATGAGTGCGTCAGTGCAGGCGCTGCGGCGGATGATCGACCAGGTCGCACCATTCGATACGACCGTGCTGGTGCTCGGCGAATCGGGCTCGGGCAAGGAAGTCGCCGCGCGGGCGATCCACCAGCGGTCATCGCGTCGCAACGGCCCGTTCGTTGCGATCAACTGCGGCGCGATCCCGGCCGAACTGCTGGAAAGCGAGCTCTTCGGTCACGAGAAGGGCGCCTTCACCGGTGCCCTGTCCGCGCGCAAGGGCCGCTTCGAGATGGCCGAGGGCGGCACCCTGCTGCTCGATGAAATCGGCGACATGAGCCTGCCGATGCAGGTCAAGCTGCTGCGCGTGCTGCAGGAGCGCTGTTTCGAGCGCGTGGGCGGCAACCAGAGCATCAAGTGCGACGTGCGCGTGATCGCAGCCACCCACCGCAATCTCGAAGCCCGCATCGGCGACGGCCAGTTCCGCGAGGACCTGTTCTATCGCCTCAACGTCTTTCCGATCGAAATGCCGGCCCTGCGCGAACGCCGCGACGATCTGCCCGAGCTGGTGCGCACGGTGGCCACCCAGTTGGCCCGCAACGGCCGCGGCGAGATCCGCTTCGCCGCCGATACGCTCGATGCGCTGGCGGGCTATGCCTGGCCGGGCAACGTGCGCGAACTGTGCAACCTGGTCGAGCGTCTCGCGGTGCTCAATCCCGGTGGCCTGGTACGTGTGCACGACCTGCCGCAGCGCTATCGCGAGCATCTGTATGCGGACGTGGTGCCGGCGGTCGACGCGCCCCCCGCCCCAGCGGTGCTGACGGCCGTCGCCGCACCGCCGGCACCCGCACTGGCGGAAGCCTCTGCAGGCGTCGACGACAGCGCCCACTTGCCCGAAGACGGCATGGACCTGCGCGACCACATGGCGCGGATCGAACTGGGCCTGATCCGCGAAGCGCTGGAGCGCAGTGACGGCGTCGTCGCCCACGCGGCACAGCTGCTCGGCCTGCGCCGCACCACGCTTGCCGAGAAGCTGCGCAAGTACGGCATCGAGCGCGATCTCGCGGCCTGAGCAAGGGCCGCGGCCCCGCTGGTGACCACCGCCGGGGCCGCGTGCGCCCTGCGGTGTGGGATCCAGTGTGCCCGCCGGCCTGATCGCGCATCACCGCAGTGCGCGGCGGCGCGCAGGCGATCACCGCGCCGCCGTACGGGGCGCCGGAATCCCGCCTCCACCAGACCCGCGTTCCGGCACACGTCTTGCATCAACGCTGACAGGTTTCCGTCCCCGGCCATCCCATGAGCCACTCCGTCAATTCGATCCTGTCGCAGATCCGCAGCTACCAGGGCCAGGTGACCCAGTCGCGGCCCATGGCCGGCGACGTCGCGCGCAGCGACGCGATCGCCGTGCAGGGCGGCGTCGGCGGGATGCAGGGGATCGGGGCGACCGGCGCAGCGGCGCCGACCTTCGGCGCGACGCTGCGCAACGCGCTGGAAGGCGTGAACGGCGCGCAGCATAAGTCGGGGCAGCTGGTGCGGGCATTCGAACTGGGCGAGCCCGGCGCGGATCTGGCCAAGGTGATGGTCGCCTCGCAGCAATCGCAGGTGGCCTTCCGCGCCACCGTGGAAGTGCGCAATCGACTGGTACAGGCGTACCAGGACGTCATGAACATGCCGCTGTGATGCGGCCCGGACAGGAATAAGCGAACACCATGGCGATCACGCTGTCCAAAGAAGCCCTCAACACCGAGGCGGCCAGCCGCAAGGCGGTCGATGTGCTCGATCGTCTGGAGAAAATGCAGATCGCCGGGCGGCTGGCGAAGATGATGCTGCTGGCCGCAGCCATCGCGGTCGGGCTGATGGTGTTCTTCTGGGCGCAGAAGCCCGGCTATGTGCCGCTCTACGCCGGGCTCGACGCCAAGGCCACCGCGGAAGCCACCGACCTGCTGCGTGCCGCGCAGATCCCGTTCAAGATGGACCAGGCCTCCGGCGCGATCTCCGTGCCGGAAGCCAATCTCCACGACGCGCGCCTGAAGCTGGCCGGGTCCGGGCTGGGCGAGTCCGGCCGCATCGGCTTCGAGCTGATGGAGCGTGATCCGGGCTTCGGCGTCAGCCAGTTCGTCGAGAACGCGCGCTACCAGCACGCACTCGAAACCGAGCTGGTGCGCACCATCGCCGCCCTGCGACCGGTGCGCGATGCCCGCGTGCATCTGGCGATCCCCAAGCCCTCGGCCTTCACCCGTCAGCGCGAAGCGGCCAGCGCATCGGTCGTGCTGGAGCTGCGCGGCGGCGCGACGCTCGAGCGCGGCCAGGTCGACGCGATCGTGCATCTGGTCGCGTCCAGCATTCCCGACCTCTCGCCCGACCGGGTCACGGTCGTCGACCAGAACGGCCGCATGCTCAGCAGCGATGGCCAGGACCCCGCAGCCGCACTCAGCGCGCTGCAGTTCGAACAGGCGCGTCGCCAGGAAACCTCGTTCAACCAGCGCATCCGCGAATTGCTCGAGCCGATGACGGGCGCCGGCCGGGTCAATGCCGAAGTCACCGTCGACATGGATTTCTCCGTCAGTGAAGAAGCGCGCGAGCTGTACAACGCCGATCCGCCGAAGCTGCGCAGCGAGCAGCTGAGCGAGTCCTCCAGCCGCGATGCGGTGGCCCAGGGCGTCCCCGGCGCCACGCCGAACCTGCCGGACAACGCGATCAATCCTGCCCCGCTGGACGCCCAGGTGGCCGCTGCCACCGGCGGCGAGGCTGCTGGCGACTCCTCGCGCAGCTCCACCCGCAATTTCGAACTCGACCGGACCCTCAGCCACACCCGGCAGCCGCCCGGCCGCATCCGCCGGGTCAGCGCTGCGGTGCTGGTCGACCACGTGCCGCGCACCGGCGCCGATGGCACCTCCACCACGCAGCCGCTGACCGCCGCGGAGCTGCAGCGCGTCGAAGCGCTGGTGCGCCAGGCCGTCGGTTTCGACGAAGCGCGCGGCGACACGGTCTCGGTCATGAACGCACCGTTCGTGCGTGAGGCGTCGGAAGGATTCGAAGGTCCGCCGTGGTGGCAGCAGCCGATGCTGCGCGACATCGCGCGGCTGGCGCTCGGTGCGCTCGTGGTCCTGGCCCTGCTGTTCGGCGTCGTCCGCCCGGCCGTCCGCCAGATTGCCGGCCCGTCCAAGCTGCCTGCGCCGAAGAAGCCGGCGACGGCCGAGGTCACCCTGCTCGACGGCGATCAACCGCTGCCGGCGCTGGCCGACGACACCGCCAGCATCGACACACTGGCCGGTGCACGTGCGCCGATCGCATTGCCATCGGATGCCTACGAGGACCGTCTGCGCGTTGCGCGCGAGGCGGTGAAGACGGATTCCAAGCGCGTGGCGCAAGTAGTCAAGGGATGGTTGGACGATGAAGCGGCCGCATGATCTCAACGCCCTGACGGGCGTACAGCGCGCAGCCGTGCTGCTGCTCTCGCTCGGCGAAGTGGACGCGGCCGAGGTGCTCAAGCACATGGACGCCAAGGAAGTGCAGAAGCTCGGCCTGGCGATGGCGACCATGGGCTCGGTCAGCCGCGAGCAGGTCGGGCACGTGATGGAGGACTTCTCCGGCGCGCTCGACCGGCAGACCTCGCTCGGCGTCGGCGCCGACGACTACATCCGCGCGGTGCTGGTCCAGGCGCTGGGCGCCGACAAGGCCGGCGGCGTGATCGATCGCATCCTGCTCGGCCGCAACACCACCGGTCTCGACACGCTCAAGTGGATGGACCCGCGCGCGATCGCCGACCTCGTGCGCCACGAGCATCCGCAGATCATCGCCATCGTGCTGTCGCACCTGGACGCCGACCAGGCCGCCGATGCGCTGAAACTGCTGCCCGAACGCACCCGCGCCGACGTGTTGCTGCGCATCGCCACGCTCGACGGCATTCCGCCCAATGCGCTCAACGAACTCAACGAGATCATGGAGCGCCAGTTCGCCGGCAACCAGAATCTCAAGTCGTCCGCCGTGGGCGGCATCAAGGTGGCGGCGAACATTCTCAACTTCATGGATACCGGTCCCGACCAGGGCCTGCTCGCCGCGATCCGCAAGGTCGACGAAGTGCTGGGACAGCGCATCCAGGACCTGATGTTCGTATTCGACGATCTCAACGAGCTCGACGACCGCGAACTGCAGTCCGTGCTGCGCGAGGTCTCCGGCGAGCGTCTCGGTATCGCCCTGCGCGGCGCCGATCCCAAGGTCCGCGACAAGATCACCCGCAACATGTCGCAGCGTGCGGCCGAGATCCTGATCGAGGACATGGAGGCCCGTGGGCCGGTGCGTCTGTCCGACGTGGAAGCCGCGCAGAAGGAAATCCTGACCCTGGTCCGGCGCATGGCTGACGAGGGCACGATCTCGCTCGGCGGCGGCGCCACCGAGGCGCTCGTATGAACAGTGCCGTGCGTTGGTATGCACCTTCTATGGAGGAGCCAGTACCGCCGGTCTGCGAAGAAGAGCCGGTGGAGATGCCGCACCCGCCGTCGCTCGAAGAGATCCAGCAGATCCGCGACGATGCCCAGCACGAAGGCTTCAATGAGGGCATGGCCCAGGGCCACGCCGAAGGGCTGGCCCAGGCCCAGGGCGAAATGCGCCGTCTGACGGCGCAGATCGAGGGCATCCTCGACAACTTCTCGCGCCCGCTGGTCAGGCTGGAGAACGAAGTGGTCGCCGCGCTCGGCGACCTCGCCGTGCGCATTGCGGGCGGTCTGGTGGGCGGCGCGTACGAGGCCGATCCGGAACTGATGGCCGGCCTGATCGCCGAGGCCGTGGACGCGGCCGGCGGCATGGCCCGCGAGGTCGAGGTGCGCCTGCACCCCGACGACATCGCTGCGCTGGCGCCCCTGCTGACCCTTGCGCCGGCCACGCGCCTGGTGGCCGATCCGGCCCTGGCCCGCGGCGACCTGCGCGTGCATGCGGAAACCGTGCGCATCGACGGCAGTCTCGACGCCCGTCTGCGCGGCGTGCTGGACACCGTGATGCGCCGCGCGGGGACACGCACATGAGTCCCGTCGCCCTCCCCTTCGCCGATCCGGCCGACTGGCTGACCGCGCGCAACCTGCGCCTGGCCACGCGCCTGGATGCGACCGGCCCAGATCCCGCGGCCAGACGCGGTCTGGTGCGTGAAGGCATCCTGCGCCGCGCCGTGGGCCTGACGCTGGAAGCCGTCGGCTGCGAAGCGCCGATGGGCGCCACCTGCAAGGTGGAAGTCGATGGCGGCTGGGTCGAGGCCGAGGTCGTCGGCTTCGCCGGCGATCGCACCTCGCTGATGCCGAGCGCCGAAACCCACGGTCTGCTGCCGAATGCACGTGTGGTGCCGGTGCTGCGCCGCGGCGGCGTCGAGGTCGGCGAAGGCCTGCTGGGCCGGGTGATCGATTCCGACGGCGTACCGCTCGACGGCAAGGGCCCCATCCGCGCCGAAGGCAGCGTCGGCATGGCCGGCGTCTCGATCAATCCCTTGGCGCGCGAACCCATCATCCAGCCGCTGGACGTCGGCGTGCGCGCGATCAATGCGCTGCTGCCGATCGGTCGCGGCCAGCGCGTCGGCCTGTTCGCCGGTTCGGGCGTCGGCAAGTCCACCCTGCTCGGCATGATGACCCGCTTCACCGCGGCCGATGTCATCGTCGTCGGCCTGATCGGCGAACGTGGCCGCGAAGTGCGCGATTTCGTCGAGAGCACGCTCGGCGAAGAGGGCCTGCGCCGCGCGGTCGTCGTCGCCGCACCGGCAGACCGTCCGCCGCTGGCGCGCCTGCACGGCGCCTACCGCGCCACGGCCATTGCCGAATGGTTCCGCGACCAGGGCCTCAACGTGCTGCTGCTGATGGATTCGCTGACCCGCTTCGCCCAGGCCCAGCGCGAGATCGGCCTGTCGGTCGGCGAGCCGCCGACCACCCGCGGCTATCCGCCGAGCGTGTTCGCCAAGCTGCCGGCACTGGTCGAACGCGCTGGCAACGGCGCTGCCGGTCGCGGCTCGATCACCGCCTTCTACACCGTGCTCACCGAGGGCGACGATCCGCAGGATCCGATTGCCGATGCCGCGCGCGCGATCCTCGACGGTCACATCCTGCTGTCGCGCCGGATCGCCGATGCCGGCCTGTATCCCGCGATCGACGTGGAATCCTCGGTGAGCCGCGTGGTCACCGAGATCGCCGACGAGACCTGGCGCCAGCGGATCCGTTCGCTGAAGCGGCTGATCTCGGCCTACACCGCCAACCGCGACCTGATCGCCATCGGCGCCTATCAACGCGGCGCCGATCCGGCGGTCGACGAGGCCCTGGCGCGTTGGCCCGAGATCGTCGAATTCCTGGGCCAGGACATCGCCCATGCCGCCGATCTGACCCACAGCCGTGAAGCGCTCGAGCGCCTGCTGCATCCCGAGGAACCCGCCGCATGAAACAGTCCCGCCGCATCGATCCCCTGCTCAACCGCGCCCAGGAAACCGAAGACGCGGCGGCGCGCGTGCTGGCCGAGCGGCAGAGCACGCTGGCCCAGCACGAGGCCCAACTGGACGAGCTGCGCCGGTATGCCGACGAGTACGGGCACAGCCAGATGGCCGCCACCAATCCCGCCCAGCTGGCCAACCGCCGCGCCTTCATCGATCGGCTGCAGTCGGCAGTCGAACAGCAGTCGCGCGCGGTCGACAACAGCCGGCAGACGGTCGAAGTCGAGCGCGGCCGGCTGCTGCTGGCCAGCCGTGACAAGCAGGTGCTCGAGCAACTGGCCGCAAGTTATCGCGCGCAGGAGCGCCAGGTCGACGAACGCCGCTCGCAACGGGAGCTCGATGACCTCGGTGCGCGACGGGTGCGCCTCGCCCAGCTCGCCGCCGCGGATGGAGCAGATCCATGAACCCGTTGACTGCAGCGCCGCCCACACCCTCGCCAGCGCCCGCCTCGGCCAAGAGCGGCGCGCCCGCAAACGACGCCGGCAACGGTGAATCCAATGCGTTCGCCAAGGCGCTGCAACGGCGCCAGGCGGCAGACGGTGGCGCCGGAGCGCAGCGTGCCGCAAGCCCCGGACCGGAGGATCCGGCGACGCCGGCCGACATGGGCCCGCAAACACTCACGCCGAAGCGCGGCACGCTTGCGCCCGAAGTCGAACCGGCTGCGCCTGCCGCACCGGCCGCGATTGACGCGCAGCCTCCTGTTCCAGGCTGGCCACCCGCCGGTTTGGCCGGGCTGCTGGGTTTCGCGGACGACGATGCGGTGCCGCTGTCCGAGCCTCAGCTCAGTACGCCGGCACAAGCCCTGTTGCCGGAGGCGCTCGGCGTTGCCGGGCGCGCAACAACGCCAGGCCAGGCCGCAATCGCCGCCGCCCCGCTGTCCCTGGCGGCACTGCCGGCCCCGGACGAAGCGCTGCTGCCGGTGCCCGTGCTGGTGGCGGAACAGGCACTGACGATTGAAGGCGGTGAGCCCGCGCCCGTCACCTTCGTGCTGCCGGCGCCGGCCCCCTTGCGCGAACCGCCGCCGCTGCTGGCAACGCCGCTGCCCACCCCCCATGTGGGCGCGGAAGATTTCGAAGCGCAGTTCGGTGCCCAGCTCGAGTGGATGGCCGACCGCAAGATCAGCGAGGCCCGCATCCGGGTCACGCCGAACGATCTCGGGCCGGTCGAGGTGCGTCTGCACCTGGACGGCGATCGCATCCGCGCCGATTTCATCAGCGCCAATTCCGAAACCCGTCAGGCCCTGGAACACGGGATGCCACGCCTGCGCGACCTGCTGGGCGAACACGGCTTCCAGCTGGCCCACGCCAATGTGGGCAGCGGTCAGACCGGTACCGGCCAGTCCGGAGACTCGGGCCCGGGACGCAGCGACAGCACCCCCGGCGACGACGAAGGGAGCGGCACGCTTGCGCCCGCGCCGCGTGCGCGCACGCTCGGTCTGCTCGACGCCTACGCCTGATCCCGGCTGCGTCGCACGCGCATGGGTGACCGGAGCGCTGGCCGCGCAGCGCTGACGCGCGGGCCGGCCTTGGGAGTTCGGTCCACGTCCGCCCGCCTCGCGTCCGCGGGCGGTGTCGAGCGCCTACAACGCAGCGCATCGCAGCGGAGGACACGCGGCAGGCCGAGACCTGCTGCGGTGACGGAATTCCGTCCCAGCCCTCCGCCCTGGCTGCCACGCTGTCCGCGCCGCATCGGGCGCCACGGCTCGGAAGCCCGCTCCCGTCGGGCCTGACGGAAATCCGGCGCGGTTTCGGCATGGAGATTGCATCCCTTCCGGTGGATTCCCAACCGGTACAGACCCTTGACCGCCGTCAGCCCCGCGTCGCCCGCGCCGTCCAAGAAACGCCGCCTGCTCATGATCACCATCGGCCTGCTCGTGCTCGCTGGCGCCGGCGGTGCTGGCTGGTACATGTTCATGCACAAGGCGGCAGCCGAAGAGCCGGAAGCCAAGGCAGCGCTGCCTGCGCCCGCCCAATACCTGCCGATGACGCCTGCCTTCGTGGTGAACCTGGACGAGACCCCGTCGGGTCCCGGCTATCTGCAGGTGGAGGTCCAGCTGGTCACCCGCGATCCGCTGGCGGGCGCCGAACTGCAGGCGCACGAGCCGGCGCTGCGCGCACGCCTGCTGATGCTGTTCGCGCAGCAGACCTACGACGGCGTGTCCACGCGCGCCGGCAAGGAGGCGCTGCAGGCGCAGGCCTTGAAGGAAGTGCAGGCGCTGATGACCGAAGAGACCGGCAAGCCGGTCGCCGAAGCGCTGCTGTTCACCAGCTTCGTGACCCAGTGAGCCCGACCCGATGAGCAACGACCTGCTCTCACAGGACGAGATCGATGCGCTGCTGCACGGCGTCGACGCCGGCGTCGTGGACACCGAGCCGGCGCCCGACCCGGGCGTCGCCCGCACCTACGATTTCGCCAGCCAGGACCGCATCATCCGCGGCCGCATGCCGACCCTGGAGATGGTCAATGAGCGCTTCGTGCGCCTGTGGCGGATCGGCCTGTTCAACCTGATCCGGCGTTCGGCGGATGTCTCGGTGCGCGGTATCGACCTGGTGAAGTTCGGCGATTACCTGCACCAGCTCTACGTCCCCACCAACCTCAACCTGATCAAGTTCAAGCCGCTGCGCGGCACCGGGCTCGTGGTCTTCGAACCCAAGCTGGTGTTCGCCGTGGTCGACAATTTCTTCGGCGGCGATGGGCGTTATCCCACGCGCATCGAAGGGCGCGAGTTCACGGCCACCGAAATGCGGGTGATCCAGCTGATGCTCAAGCAGACCTTCGCCGACATGGCCGAGGCCTGGGCGCCGGTGCTGGACGTGGAATGCGAGTACATCAACTCCGAGATCAATCCGCACTTCGCCAACATCGTCACCCCGCGCGAGTACGTCGTGGTCAGCCGCTTCCACGTGGAACTGGAAGGCGGTGGCGGTGAGATCCACATCACCCTGCCGTACTCGATGCTCGAGCCGATCCGCGAACTGCTCGACGCCGGCATCCAGAGCGACCGGGTCGACCGCGACGAGAGCTGGAACATCTCGATGCGGCAGCAGCTGATGAATTCCGAGGTCACCGTGTCGAGCGTGCTGGCCAAACGCAACATCGAACTGCGCCAGCTCACCTGCCTGAAGGTCGGCGACATCCTGCCGATCGACCTGCCCGCCGAAGTGCCGATCTGCATCGAAGGCATTCCCGTGTTCACCGGCCGCTTCGGCACCGCCGGTGGCTACAACGTCGTGAAGATCACCGAGACCCATCCGCCGGGCACCACGCCCGTGCGCCGCACCGAACCCCAGGATCTGCCCGCATGAGTGACCAGGACAACGTGTTTCCACAGAACGCCGCCGCGCCCGCCAAGTTCGACGACCTGCGCGCCGACGGCCCGATCGACGGCGCCGACCTCAACCTCGACGTGATCCTCGACGTGCCGGTGGCGCTGTCATTGGAAGTCGGACGCACGCGCATGCCGATCCGCAGCCTGCTGCAGCTCAACCGCGGTTCGGTCATCGAACTCGAGCGTGGCGCCGGTGAGCCGCTGGATGTCTACGTCAACGGCACCCTGATCGCGCATGGCGAAGTCGTGGTCATCAACGACCGCTTCGGTGTGCGCCTGACCGATGTCGTCAGCCCCAGCGAGCGGATCCGGAGACTGCGGTGACCCCGGCGCGCGTCGAAGCGACGGCGGCGGAAGCCGCCCTGCCGTCGATCGCTGCCGAGATCGGCCTCGAGCCGGAGGCCGACGCCGCCCCGTCCGAGGTCGACGCCGACACCGGAACGACGGCCCTGGCCACAGGCGAAGACGGCGCGGCCGAGGCCGACGGTCCGGCCGATTTCTCGCTGGTGGTCGCCTCGACCACGGCGCCCGCGCGTGCGAACGACACGATCGCCAGCGTCGCACCGCCGGCCAAGCCGATCGTCATCGGCGCGCACGCGCCGCAGGGACCCGGGCTCGGTGGCGCGTTCCTTGCACTGGTACTGGTGCTGGGGCTGATCGTCGGGCTGGCCTGGCTGCTCAAGCGCCTGCCCGGCGGCGGTTTCCGCCAGGCGGATGGGCTGCGCATCGTCGCGAGCATTCCGCTGGGCGCCAAGGAGCGCGCGGCGGTGGTGCAGGTCGGTGACCAGCAGCTGCTGCTGGGCATCGGCGCCGGCGGGGTGCGCACCCTGCACGTACTGCCGCAGCCGCTGCCCGAGGCACCGCCCGCGCAGATGCCGACGCTCAAGAACCTTCCCGATTTCAAGCAACTGCTCGCGCAGCGCCTGCGCAAGGACACCTGACATGCCACGCCGCACCCGTCCGCGCTGGATCGCGCTGGTCGCCCTCGTCCTCGGTCTGCTGCTGCCGCTGTGGGCCGCAGCCGCCACCGGCGCGCCGCAGCTGCCCGCGCTGCCCGATGTGACCGTGGGCCAGATCGGCAACGCACCGGTGAGCCTGCCGCTGCAGACACTGCTGCTGATGACGGCGATCACGCTGATCCCGTCGATGCTGCTGGTGCTGACCGCGTTCACCCGGATCATCGTCGTGTTCGCCCTGCTGCGTCAGGCGCTGGGCACGGGGCAGACGCCGTCGAACCAGGTGCTGGTCGGCCTGGCGCTGTTTTTGACCGCGCTGGTGATGACGCCGGTGTGGGAGGCGGCCTGGAACAGCGGCTTCGGACCCTACCTCAACGGGCAGATCGACTTCCGCACCGCCTGGGACCTCGGCACCGCGCCGCTGCGCGGCTTCATGCTGGCCCAGGTCCGCGAGACCGACCTGATGACCTTCGCCGGCCTGGCCGGGCACAGCACCTACGCTGGCCCGGACGACGTGCCGTTCCAGGTCCTGGTGGCGTCCTTCGTCACCAGCGAGCTCAAGACCGCGTTCGAGATCGGGTTTCTGATCTTCATCCCCTTCATCATCATCGACCTGGTCGTGGCCAGCGTACTGATGTCGATGGGCATGATGATGCTCTCGCCGATGCTGGTCTCCGCGCCCTTCAAGATCCTGCTGTTCGTGCTGGTCGACGGCTGGGTGCTGACGGTCGGCACCCTCGCCGCCAGTTTCAACTGAAGGCGCGCGCATGTCTCCCGAACTCGCTCTCACCGAGCTGCGGCGTGGGCTGGAAGTCGCCCTGTGGGTCGGCGGACCGCTGCTCGCCGTGGTGCTGGTGGTCGGTGTGGTGGTCGGCGTCGTGCAGGCGGCTACACAGATCAACGAGCCCACCATCGCCTTCGTCGCCAAGGCCGCGGCCTTGACGGCGGCGCTGTTCGCGCTGGGCGCGCTGCTGCTCGGTTACCTGGTCGACTACACCATCACGCTGTTTCGCAACATCCCCCATCTGATCGGCTGATACCGCCGATGCGCAGGCACACACGCTGATGGATTCCGCGACCCAGATGGCGATCGATGGCCAGCAGGCCTTCGCCATGATCGGCACCCTGCTGTGGACCGCCCTGCGGGTCGGTGCGCTGCTGATGGCGATGCCGCTGATCGGCACCCGCGCCCTGCCCGCGCGCATTCGGGTCATGGCGGCGCTGGTGCTGAGCCTGGCGCTGGCGCCGCTGTTGCCGGCGCCGCCGCCCTGGACCGGATTCGACGCCGCCACCGTGCTGTCGGTCGCGCGCGAGCTGGCGGTCGGCGCGGCGATGGGGTTCATGCTGCGCCTGGTGTTCGAGGCGGGTGCCCTGGCGGGTGAACTGATCTCGCAGGGCTCGGGCCTGTCGTTCGCGACGATGAGCGACCCTATGCGCGGCGTGCAGTCCGGCGTCGTCGCCCAGTGGTTCTATCTGGCCTTCGGCCTGCTGTTCTTCGCCGCCAATGGCCATCTGGCCGTGGTGGCGCTGCTGGTGCACAGCTACGAAACGCTGCCCATCGGTACCGCCCTGCCCGATGTCCAGTCCACGTTGCGTATCGCGCCGGAGTTCTTCGCCCTGGTGCTGCGCGGCGGCGTGACCCTGGCCCTGCCGGTCATGGTGGCGCTGCTGGCGGTGAACCTCGCCTTCGGCGTGCTCGCGCGCGCGGCGCCCGCGCTCAATCCGATCCAGCTCGGTCTGCCGATCTCGGTCCTGGTCGGCCTGTTCCTGATCGCGATGCTGGCCGGGGAGCTCGGCCCGCCGGTGCAACGCCTCTTCGACAGCACCTTCGACGCCGCCGGGCGGGTACCGCTGGGCGGCCCATGAGCCGGCGGCGCTCGCGCCGAGACGCGCGACGGGCGTCACCGCGTCTGTAGCGGGCAGCCGCACTCGCGGGCACGGCGCTTGCAACGGGAACGTCGACTCCCCGCGCATGCAGGCCCATGGCCGAGAACGAAAACGGTCAGGAAAAGACCGAACTCCCCAGCGACAAACGGCTGCGGGAGGCCCGCGAAAAGGGCAACGTGCCGCGGTCGAAGGAACTGGGCACAGTCGCCGTCTTCGGCGCCGGGGTGGCGTCGCTGCTGACGATGGGCGGCGGCGTGACCGCGCGGGCCAAGGACTGGATGCGTGGCGCGATGACGCCCGATCTCGGCCTGTTGCAGAGCCCGCAGAACCTGTTCGGCTATTTCGGCGAACTGCTGCTGAGCCTGCTGTCGATTCTCGCCCCGCTGATCATCGCGACGCTGATCGCCTGCTTCGTGGCGCCCGCGGCAATGGGCGGCTTCAATTTCGCCACCAAGGGTCTGGTGCCCGATCTCAAGAAGCTCGACCCGCTGGCCGGGCTCAAGCGCATCTACGGGCCGGAAGGCCTCGCCGAATTGCTGAAGTCGATACTCCGCGTGCTGCTGGTCGGCGGCGCCGCCGCATTGTTTTTGTGGCCGGCCATGCCGCGGCTGCGGGCGATGCTGCACCAGCCGCTGGAACAGGCCGCGGCAGGCGGGCTGAAGTTCGCCCTGTGGCTGTTGATGGCCACCGCCGCCGCGCTGCTGCTGCTGGCTCTGGCCGACGCGCCCTACCAGAAGTGGAACTGGCGCCGGAAGCTGATGATGACGCGCCAGGAAATGCGCGAGGAAATGAAGGAAAGCGAGGGCCGGCCGGAGGTCAAGGGACGTATCCGCCAGCTGCAGCACGAGATGTCGCAGCGGCGGATGATGGAAGACATCCCCACCGCCGACGTGATCGTCGTCAACCCCACCCACTACGCGGTGGCGCTGAAGTACGACGGCGGTGCGATGGGCGCGCCCCGTGTCGTGGCGAAAGGTATCGACGAAATGGCGCTGCGCATCCGCGAAGTCGGCAAGCGGCACCGCGTCGCGCTGGTCGAGGCGCCGCCACTGGCACGCGTCTTGTATAGGGAAGCGGAGATCGGTCAGGAAATCCCCGTGAAACTCTACGCCGCTGTTGCCCAGGTGCTCTCCTACGTCTACCAGCTGCGCGACTGGCGGGCGGGCACGCCGCAACCGCAGCTTGCCGATCTGGGCGTCGTCGACGCTGATACCCGCGGTGCAGGCGCATGAGCGCGGTGATCGCGTCCGGCCCCCGCCGCGCATTTGACATGCTGCGCGGCGGCTTGGGTGCGCCACTGCTGGTGATTGCGCTGCTGGCGATGATGGTGGTGCCGCTGCCGCCTTTGATTCTGGACATGTTGTTCAGCTTCAACATCGCGATGTCGCTGGTGGTGCTGCTGGCGGTGATCTACGTCCAGCGACCGCTGGATTTCAGCATCTTCCCGATCGTGCTGCTGATCACCACGATGCTGCGCCTGGCGTTGAACGTGGCGTCCACCCGGGTGATCCTGCTCAACGGCCAGGACGGCCCGGGCGCGGCGGGCAAGGTCATCGAATCCTTCGGCGAATTCGTCGTCGGCGGCAACTTCGCCGTCGGCATCGTCGCGTTCGCCATCCTGACCATCATCAACTTCGTGGTGATCACCAAGGGTGCGGGGCGCGTGTCCGAAGTCACCGCGCGCTTCATCCTCGATGCCATGCCCGGCAAGCAGATGGCGATCGACGCCGATCTCAACGCCGGCCTGCTCAATCGCGACGAGGCCAAGGCGCGGCGCGAGGAAGTCCGCCAGGAAGCCGACTTCTACGGCGCGATGGACGGCGCCAACAAGTTCATCCGCGGCGACGCGATCGCCGGCATCCTGATCATGTTCGTCACCATCTTCGGTGGCCTGGCGATCGGCGTGATGCAGCACGGCCTGCCGGTCGGCGAAGCCGCTGCCATCTACACCCTGCTGTCGATCGGCGACGGCCTGGTGTCGCAGATCCCCGCGCTGCTGGTGTCGTCGTCGGTCGCATTGCTGGTCACCCGCGCCTCGCGCAAGCAGGACATGGGCGGCGCGATGAGCGGCCAGGTGTTCGGCCAGTACAAGGCGCTGACGATCGCAGCGATCATCCTGCTGGTCGTCGGCCTGGTGCCGGGCATGCCCAACCTCGCCTTCCTCAGCCTGGCGGCTGTGGTCGGCTACGGCGCCTGGGTGATGCGCAAACGCGCCCTGGATGCCGAACGCGCCGCCGTCGATCCTGATCTCGCCGCGCTTCCCTCGCCGGAACAGGTGGCCAATGCCGACCTGGGCTGGGATGACCTGCGGCCGGTGGATCCGCTGGGCCTGGAAGTCGGCTACCGGCTGATTCCGCTGGTCGACAAGGCCCAGGGTGGCGAGCTGATGGCGCGGATCAAGGCGGTGCGCCGCAAGCTCACCCAGGACGTCGGCTTCCTGATTCCGCCGGTGCACATCCGCGACAACCTGGAACTCGCACCCACCGCGTATCGCCTGCTGGTCCATGGCGTGCCGGTGGCCACGGCCGAGGTGCACCCCGACCGGCTGATGGCGCTCGATTCCGGCGGCGCCCTGCATCCGATCGACGGCATTCCCGGCAAGGACCCGGCCTTCGGCCTGGACGCGTTGTGGATCCTGCCGCTGCAACGTGCGAATGCAGAAGCCGCGGGCTACACCGTGGTCGATCCGGCGACGGTCGTGGCCACGCATCTGTCGCATCTGGTGCGTGAGCAGGCCCCCGAGCTGCTGGGCCATGAAGAAGTTCAGCAATTGCTGGCCACCCTCGCCCGCAGCGCGCCCAAGCTGGCCGAAGACCTCACGCCCAAGGCACTGCCGCTGGCGGTCGTGGTGCGTGTGCTGCAGAACCTGTTGATCGAGCGCATCCCCGTGCGCCAGCTCCGCCGCATCGCCGAGGCGCTGGTCGAACATGCCGCGCATACCCAGGATCCGGCCCAGCTGACCGCGGTGGTGCGTACCGCGCTGGGCCGCTTCATCGTGCAGGAAATCGCCGGCCCGTCCGAGGAGCTGCCGGTCTACACGCTGGCGCCGAATCTGGAACGCGTCTTGCAGGATTCTGCCCAGGGCGCCGGCGCTGCATTGGAACCGGGCTTGGCGGAACGCCTGCAACAGAGTCTGGCCACGTGCGCCGGGCAGCAGGAAGCCAAGAACGAGCCGGCGGTGGTGCTGGTGCCCGGACAGGTCCGCGCCGCGCTGGCGCGCTTGGTCCGGCACAGCGTCCCCAACCTGTCGGTGCTGTCTTACAACGAAGTGCCGGAAGACAAGCGCTTGAAGCTCCTCGGAACGATCAATTGAACAGCGATAGGTCAAACGTGATGGACGACGCGATGCAGACGGAAGACGCGATGCAGGAGACGACCGACGCAGCGCGGGCGTACCGCCAGGCCATGCAATGGCCGCTGCGCCGACTGCCGACGCCCGCACTCGCGGATCCGGCCGGCCGCCACAGGCAGCTTCCGATGTTGCGCTTCATTCCCTGCGACGGCCCATCGGCCGACCCGCAGGATGCTTCGCCCCGCCGCGCCTCGAACCACTCTTCACGCAACACGAATCACGGGCTCCCGACATGAAAATCCGCCGTTTCGTCGCCGCAGACATGCGCAGCGCCCTGCAGATGGTGCGCGAGGCCCATGGCCCGGACGCTGTGATCCTGTCCAACCGCCGGACCGACGAGGGCGTGGAGATCGTCGCGGCCAGCAACTACGACGAAGGTTACGTGCAGCGCGCCATCGAGGATGCGCAGCGTGAAACGGCGGTGGCCGCGCCGCCTTTGGCCACCATGCTGCGCGACAGCCGGACGGCACGCGACGCCGACGCTGCGCTGGCGCCGTCCGAGCGCTGGCTCCGCGACCTTACGGCTCCGAGTCCCCCGCCGGCATCGCCGGCCCCCGCCCAGCCCACGGTACGGCCCGAGGCCAGCGTTCGCCCGGCAGCGCCGGCGTCCGCGTCGCCGGTTACTGCGGCCCCGGGCCCGGTGCCGGCCGCGTTTGCGCCGCCCGCCGAGCTGGCGCGCTTCGATCTCGACGGCCCCACGTTCGCCGAGCTTCTGGCCGCCGGCCATCGCGACGACACGCCGACGTTGCCCAGACCGCCGGCTGCCGCTGCGGTCGCCGCGACACCCCGCCCCGCGATCGTTCCCGAGATGACGGACGTTGCCGCGGATGACGGTTTTTCGTCGCCGATCGTGCCCGAGCCGGTCGTGCTGTCGGCCGTCCCGACCCTGCCGGCCCCCTCGAGCGACAGGGAACTGGCGCGGATGCGCGACGAGCTGGCGCAGATGCGCATGATGATCGAGCGCGAGATGGCCCGTCTCACCGACGAGCGCCTGCGCGGTTCGCCCGCCCGCGCCCAGGCCATGGAGTTGATGGAGGATTACGGCTTCGACGCCGGCATCACCCGCGACACCGTGTTGCAGATTCCCGCCGACACGCCCGATTCTCGGGTGCGCGGCCTGATGCTCGCCCTGCTGTCCAAGCGCCTGCCGGTCTGTCCGATCGACCCGCTGAGCGAAGCGGGCGTGATCGCCCTCGTCGGTCCCACCGGTGCCGGCAAGACCACGACCATCGCCAAGCTGGCGGCGCTGTATGCGTCCCAGCACCAGGCGCGCGATATCGCCCTGGTGACGACGGACACTTCGCGCATCGGTGGACGCGAACAGCTGCACAGCTACGGCCGCCAGCTCGGCATCGCCGTGCATGAGGCCGATAGCGAAACCGGCCTGGTGCAGTTGCTGCAGAAGCTGGAGGACTACAAGCTGGTGCTGGTCGACACCGCGGGCCTGAGCCAGCGTGACCGTGCGCTGGCCGGCCAGCTGAACTGGCTGCGCGCCGCCCGCAACGTGCGCACCCTGCTGGTGTTGCCCGCCAACACCCATTTCGCCGATCTCGACGAGGTTGTCCGCCGCTTCGAAAGCGTGCGCCCGCAGGGCGTGGTGCTGACCAAACTGGACGAAACCGGCCGTCTCGGCAGCGCCCTTTCAGTCGCCGTCGACCATCAGCTACCGCTGACCTGGGTGACCGATGGCCAGCGCGTGCCCGAAGACCTGCACCGGGCCAATGCCGCCCATTTGGTGCTTCGCCTTGAAGATCTGCGCCGCGATGCCGATAAGCCGATTGTCCCGGAACATAACCATGCCGTCGCCTGAGCTGCTCCCGATGTCCTCCGCTCCCTTCCAGCCCGTCCGCACCTTGGCCGTCACCGGCGGCAAGGGCGGCGTGGGCAAGACCAACGTGTCGGCCAATCTGGCCGTCGCGCTGTCGGGCATGGGCCAGCGCACACTGCTGCTCGATGCCGACCTGGGCCTGGCCAACGTCGACGTGCTGCTGGGCCTGTCGCCCAAACACACGCTGGCCGATCTCGTGGCCGGACGCTGCGAGCTCGACGACATCATCCTCGAAGGGCCCGCAGGCGTGCTCGTGGTCCCGGCCGCTTCCGGGCGTCGACATATGGCCGAGCTGCGCCCTGCCGAACATGCGGGGCTGGTCAACGTGTTCAACGACCTGCAGCGTGACCTCGACCTGCTGGTCGTCGACACCGCGGCCGGCATCACCGATTCGGTGTTGACCTTCTGCCAGGCCGCGCAGGACGCGATTGTCGTGGTCTGTGACGAGCCCGCCTCGATCACCGACGCCTACGCGCTGATCAAGGTGCTGGCGCGCGAGCGCGGCGTCGACCGGGTACAGGTGATCGCCAACATGGTCCGCAGCCCGCAGGAAGGCCGCAACCTGCACGAGAAACTTTCGCGCGTGTGCGAGCGCTTCATCGGCGACGTGTCGTTGAACTATCTGGGCGCCGTGCCGCAGTGCGACTGGCTGCGCATGGCCGTGCAGCGCCAGCAGGCGGTTGTCACCGCCTATCCGGGCAGCCCGTCGGCGCGCGCACTGATCGAGATCGCGCAGCGCGTATCGCGATGGCAGGCCCCGACCGCGCCGCGCGGCCACGTGGAATTCTTCGTCGAACGCATGTTGAGACAGGGAGCAGCTGCATGAGCCTCGCCGCACGCCAGCAGTACCAGTCGGTACAACGCGCCGTCACCACCGACGTCGATCCCCTCGTGCAGCACGCCGAACTGGTGCGCCGGATCGCCCACCACCTTGCCGCGCGCCTGCCGGCCAGCGTCGAAATCGACGACCTGATCCAGGCCGGCATGATCGGCCTGCTCGAGGCCTCGCGCAGCTACGACGCCGACCAGGGCGCCTCGTTCGAAACCTATGCCTCGATCCGCATCCGCGGCTCGATGATCGACGAGATCCGCCGCGGCGACTGGGTGCCGCGTTCGGTGCACCGTCGCGCCCGCGACGCGGCCTCGGCGATCCGTTCGATCGAGCAGACCACCGGACGCGCCGCGAGCGCGCACGAGGTTGCGGCGAAACTCGAGATGCCGCTGGAGGATTACCAGCGCCTGCTCGAGGACGCCGCACGCGGCCAGGTGCTGAGCCTGGACTCGCACATCGAAGACCACGGCGAAGTCGAACCCGTCAACCGCGGCGGCGGCCCCACGCCCCAGGAAAACCTGGTGCGCGGCGAGTTTGGCCGCGAACTGATGGACGCGATCGGCCACCTGCCCGAGCGCGAGCAGCTGGTGCTGTCGCTGTACTACGAACAGGAACTCAATCTGAAGGAAATCGGCGCCGTGCTCGGCGTCAGCGAGTCGCGCGTCTGCCAGATCCACGGCCAGGCCGTGGTGCGCCTGCGCGGCCGTCTCACCGCCTTCGAACTCGCCGACACCGGATACGGTGCCGACGACTGATGTCACGCTCACACTGGAGTCCGTTTTGAACAAGAACATCCGCATCCTGGTCGTCGACGATTTCTCGACGATGCGCCGGATCGTCAAGAACCTGCTGTCCGATCTCGGCTTCAACAACACGGTCGAGGCGGAAGACGGCAACAGCGCCCTCGCGGTGCTGCGTCAGGACGCAGTCGAACTTGTCGTCACCGACTGGAACATGCCGGGCATGACGGGTATCGAGCTGCTGCGCGAGATCCGCGCCGACCCCAAGTTCCGCGCCCTGCCGGTGCTGATGGTCACGGCCGAGGCCAAGCGCGAGCAGATCATCGAAGCCGCGCAGAACGGTGTGAACGGCTACATCATCAAGCCGTTCACGGCGCAGACCCTCGAAGAGAAGCTCGGCAAGATCTTCGAACGTCTCGGGACCGCGGCATGAGCACGCCCGACATCGAACGCACCAAGCTGGCCGGCCTGCTCAACGACGCGCTCGAAGCACTGGAGCGCGGCGACGAGGACGGCTGGCGCAAGCAGGTCGACGCGCTGGCGAGCGCCCGCGCGCGCACGCTTGTCACCGGTCTCGGTCGCCTGGCGCGCGAGCTGTCACAGGCGCTCGACACCCTGCCCCCGCCGCCGGGTGAGGGCGTCAACGGGCTCGACGACGCCTGCTCGAGGCTCGACCACGTGGTCGAAATGACCGAACAGGCCACGCATCGCACGCTCGATCTCATCGACGACAGCCGTGCGCTGGTGGCGCGGCTGAAGGAAGGCCCGCTGGACCATACGCAGACCGACACGGTCGAATCCCTGCGCGAGAACCTGCGCGAGATGGCCCTGGCGCAAAGCCACCAGGACCTGGGCGGGCAGATCATCCGCCGCGTGGCAGGCATCGTGCGCGGCGTGCACGAGGGCTTTGGTGCACTCGGCCTGCCGCCGAAGGAAGACAACGCGCGCGGCAACGGCCCGGCTGTCTCGGGGCTGGACCGCAACACCGTCGGCCAGAGTGACGCCGACGATCTGCTTTCGAACCTGGGGCTCTGAGCCATGCAGGCGCCCGAGATCGTCGCCGACTTCGTGCTCGAGGCACGCGAACTGCTGGACGACCTCGGCGGACAGCTTGTCGGCCTTGAGCAGACACCCGGCGACCGCGAACGTCTCAATGCGGTGTTCCGCGCGTTCCACACGCTCAAGGGCGGTGGCGGGTTTCTCGGCGCCACGCCGCTGGTGCAGCTGTGTCATGCCGCCGAGGAAACCCTTGGCATGGTGCGCGCCGGCCAGGCGGCGCTGCTGCCGCGTCACTTCGACGCCGCGCAGCAGTCGCTGGACTGGCTGCAGGCGATGGTCGATGCGATCGAATACCAGGACACCATCCCGAGCGCGCCGGACGCACTGATCGCCGGCTTCGCGCCGTTCGACATCCCCGCGGCTGCGCCGGTGCGCGCGTCGGCGCAGCCCCAGGCCGCGCCCGCAGCCGGCGGCGACGGCATGATCACCGACGACGAATTCGAGTCGTTGCTCGACCAACTGCATGGCGAACGCGCACCGGGCCTGCAGACCAGCCCCGCGCCCGACCCGGGCATGATCGGCGACGACGAGTTCGAAGCCCTGCTCGACCAGCTCCACGGCGCAGGCGTGCCGGGTGCGTCTGTTGCCGCAGCGCCGACCGCCGCCGCTCCGCCTGCCGACGACATGATCGGCGACGACGAATTCGAGGCCCTGCTCGACCAACTGCATGGCGGCGCCGCGCCGGGCACGGTCGCGACGTCGGCTGCCGCGGCACCCGCGGTGCCTGCTGCCATCGCACCGCCGCCGCGTCGTCCACCACCGCCGCAGTCGGCCGCCAGCGCGGATGCAGCGGCGGCGCCGACGGAGCGCGAACAGACCGTCCGCGTCGACACCAAGCGCCTCGATGTCATCGTGGATCTGGTCGGCGAACTCGTGCTCGCACGCAACCGGCTCAAGACCCTGCGCACGCGTCTGCGCGACGAGGATCTCGACCGCGCGGTGACCACGCTCGACAACGCCACCGCGCGCCTGCAGAGCGCGGTCATGCGCACGCGCATGCAGCCGGTCGGCAAGGTGTTCTCGCGCTTCCCCAAGCTCGCCCGAGACGTCGCGCGCGCGCTCGACAAGGAAGTGGACCTGGACCTGGTGGGCGCGGAGACCGAGCTCGATCGCAACCTCGTCGAGGCATTGGCCGATCCGCTGATCCATCTGGTGCGCAACGCGATCGACCATGGCATCGAAATGCCTGCACTGCGCGAAGCCACCGGCAAGCCGCGCGCCGGCCGCGTACGCCTGAGCGCGCAGCAGCAGGGCGACTACGTCGGCATCGAGATCCAGGACGACGGCGCCGGTATCGATCCCGAACGTCTGCGTTCGAAAGCGCGCGACAAGGGCCTGATCGATGCCGAGTCGGCTGCCAGGCTCAGCACCGAGGAATGCCTCCATCTGATCTTCATGGCGGGCTTCTCCACGCGCGACGAGGTCAGCGACATCTCCGGCCGCGGCGTGGGCATGGACGTCGTGCAGTCGCGCATCCGCGAACTCGGCGGGCAGATCCAGGTGACCTCCGAGCTCGGCCGCGGCAGCCGGTTCTCACTGCGCGTGCCCTTGACCCTCGCGATCCTGCCGACCCTGCTCGTGCACGCCGCGGGCGATGCCTATGCGCTGCCGCTGGCCCGCGTGCAGGAAGTGCTGCACGCACCGTCGCGCACGGTGAACTGGTTCGACGGACGCGCTGCGCTCGACCGCCGCTCGCACACGCTGTCACTGCTCGACCTGCGCCACTGGCTGGGCACATCGGCGCAGGAAACGACCCTGCTGACCATCGTGGTCCTGCAACGCGGCGACAGCCGGTTCGGCCTGGTCGTCGATGAAGTCCGCGGCCGCGAGGAAGTGGTGATCAAACCCCTGCCCAGGGCCCTGCGCGGGCTGCCGGGATATGCCGGGGCCACGCTGATCGGTGACGGGCGCCTGGCGCTGATTCTCGACGTCGACGCGCTGCGCCTGCGCTGATCGCCGGGCGCTGCTTGCCAGCGCCCCATTCAAGTCCTTCCAGTCTCCGCCGATACCTACCCCATGGACCTTTTCAGCGTCGCCGGACTCGTGCTTGCCCTGATCGCGATCATGGGCGGCAGTGTGCTCAAGGGCGCGGGCCTGAGCGCGCTCTGGTCGCCCGCCGCCTTCCTGATCGTCATGGTCGGCACGGTCGCGGCGATCATGCTGCATACGCCGGGCAGCACCCTGAAACACGCCTTCAAGATTGCCGGCTGGGTGGTCAAGCCGCCGGTGTCTGATCGCGCGGCGCTGATCGCGCAGCTCATCGAGTGGAGCAATGTCTCGCGCAAGCAGGGCCTGCTGGGGCTGGAAAGCCATGTCGCAGCGCAGACCGATCCGTTCCTCAAGAAGGGCCTGCAGATGCTGGTCGACGGCGTCGAGCCCGAGGCCATCCGGCACATGCTGGAGATCGAACTGCAGGGCGAGGAACACCACGACCTCGCTGCGGCCAAGGTGTTCGAAGGCATGGGCATCTATGCGCCCACGCTGGGCATCGTCGGCGCGGTGCTCGGGCTGATCGCGGTGATGAAGAACCTCGCCGATCCGAGCAAGCTCGGCCACGGCATCGCCGCCGCGTTCACCGCCACGATCTACGGCATCGCCTCGGCCAACATGTTCTTCCTGCCGATGGCGGCCAAGCTCAAGAGCGTGATCGGTCGACGCAGCGGCGAGCGCGAGCTGGCCATCGAAGGACTGATCGCGATCGCGCAGGGTGAGAACCCGCGCAACATCGAGGCTCGGCTCGCCGGCTTCCTGCACTGATCCGCAGACATGGCACGCAAGAAGCCCCATGAGGACCACGTCAACCACGAAGCCTGGGCCATCCCGTATGGCGACCTGGTGACGCTGCTGCTCGCGTTCTTCGTGGTGATGTACGCGATCTCCTCCGTCAACGAAGGCAAGTACCGCGCCGTCGCCGCATCGCTGGCGAGTGCGTTCAACGCACCGCCGAGCACGCTCGATCCGATCCAGATCGGCGACAACCAGAAGATGGAAGCGTCGATCGGCAAGCCGACGCCGGTGCCGCGTGGCGCCCGGCAGGGGCCTTCCTCGCAGCCGATGCTCGACTCGCCGCTACGGCCGATCCTGGAATCCAAGCTGCGCGCAGACCGGATCGGCGACAGCGGCGCCGACGCCGCATCGATCGCCGCGTCCCGCAACCAGCTCGCGGGCCTGGCACTGCAGCTCGAAGACACGCTGTCGGAGATGGTCAAGGCGCGCCTGATCACCGTGCGCCGGTCCGACCTGTGGCTCGAGGTCGAGATCAACAGCGACCTGCTGTTCGCGAGCGGATCGGCCACCCTCGAATTCCGCGCCCGCGAACTGCTGGGGCGGCTTGCCGTGGTGCTGCGCGACCTGCCCAACCCGATCCGCATCGAGGGCTACACCGACGATCGGCCGATCGCGACCGCCCAGTTCCCGTCGAACTGGGAGTTGTCGGCGGCGCGCGCGGCCAGCGTCGTCCATCTGTTCGTCAGTGAGCGCTTCGCACCCGAACGCCTGGTGATGGTGGGATATGGCGAATACCGTCCAAAGGCCGACAACACCTCCGATGCCGGCCGCAACGCGAACCGGCGCGTGGTGCTGATGGTGCTCGCCACGCAGGACACCGCGACTGCACCGCGCGCCGCGTCTGCCCCGGCGCCAGCGTCGCCACCGCCGGCGCCCGCCTACCCGGCGGCACCGGTGCCGCAGCCTGCCGTTGCCGACTCTTCCACCGTCCCTCCCCCCATTTCTTCCCCCCCACCGCAAGGAGACAGCTGATGCGTGTCTGGGCGATTGCCAACCAGAAGGGAGGCGTGGGCAAGACCACGACCTCACTCGCCCTCGGACGCGCCATGGTGGCGCGCGGGCTGCGTGTGCTGCTGGTCGATCTCGACCCGCACGCATCGCTGACGCGCGCCTTCGGCGTCCCGAGCGATCCACCTCCGTCAGGCGTCGTCGACCTGTTCGGCGCACCGCCGCCGACGCTGGAGTCGCTGATGCGGGCGTCGCCGACCGAAGGCCTGGACTTCGTCTGCGCGCAGACCGCGCTCGCCACACTGGAGCGGCGCAGTGCCACCCAGCCGGGCCTGGGTCTGGCGCTGTCGCAGGCCATCACCCGCCACGGCAACGGACACGACGCGATCCTGCTCGACTGCCCGCCGACGCTGGGCCTGCTGATGGTCAACGCCCTGGCCGCGGCCGATCGCCTGATCGTGCCCACGCAGTGCGAACCGCTCGCGCTCTACGGACTGGCGGGCATGGTCCGCACCGGCGAGATGGTCGAAAAGTCCCGTCAGCGACCGCTGCCGGCCTCGATCATTCCGACGATGTACGACCGCCGCACGCGCATCGGCCGCGACACGCTCGCGCAGCTGCAGGACGAGTACCAGGGCCGCATTTGGAGCGAGGCGGTGCCGGTCGACACACAACTCAGCAATGCCGACGTGCTGGCCTGCCAGGTGTTCAGCGGCGACATGCCGGGCCGCGCGATGTCAGCCTATACGCGCGCCCTGGATTGGCTGCTCGCGGAAGAGCAGGCCGTGGAGCAGGCGGCATGAGCGCGGCCGGGATCGTCGACGATTATCTGGGCATGCTGCTTGCGGCGCCGGCTGCTGCCGCGCCGCCGGCGCCACCGATCGCGCCCGTCGCAAAGCCCGAACCCGTGACCGCCCCGCCCCCGCGTCGCGCGCCCCTGCCCGCCCCGCCGCCGGCGGTGACGCCGCCTGCGGAGCTGCGTCACCCCGTGGCACCGGCAACACCGCGCGCGATCCCTGCGCCCAATGCCGCGCCGGGCGCGAAGATCTCCATCGCGCCGCTGCCGCGCGTTCCCGGCGAGGTGAGCGATGCGACACAGACATCTCCCCAGCAACGCAGAAGCGCCGACCGCCTGGCGCGATGGCTGCGTCTGCGCTGCGGCCCACAGGCCTATGCGATCGAACTGCTGAAGATCCGCGAGGTCGTGCTGCCCGCGCCGCTGCTGTCGCTGCGTGGCGCCGCGCCGTGCGTGCTCGGGGTCATGAACCTGCGCGGGCAGGTGGTGCCGGTGGTCGACCTGGGCCTGCAGCTCGGCGCAGCGCCGGTGAAGGAAACCCTGCTCACCCGCATTATCGTGCTCGACGACAACGGCGACGTGCTCGGCCTGCGGGTCTCGGCCGTGGAGGACGTCGTGCTGATCGGTGACGCACAGATCGAAGGCACGCATACCTCTCGGCTGGCGCCGGTCGGCGACCACCGCATCCGCGGCATCGCACGCCTGGGCGGCATGGTCACCCTGCTGCTGGACTCGGCCAAGCTCATGGCGATTCCGCTGTTCTCGTCCGACTGATCGGCCGAACTCGCCGGCGCGGCTAAAGATCGTCGCCGCGATGCCGCTATTTCTGACCACCCCCTTTGAATTTGTCGGAGATGTGATGGACACCGTGCACCTAGGCGATGACCTCGGGATCGAGGCCAGCACCGGCCTGAAGGAACGGCTTGCGCCCTACCTGGACCGTGTGGACGCCGTCGTTCTCGACGCCGCCGACGTGCGGCGGGTGCATACCGCCGGCATGCAGGTGCTGTGCGCCTTCTTTGCAAGCCGGGCCGGCATCGGCCATCCCACCCGCCTTCAGGGCAGCAGCGAGCAAATGCTCGATGCCGCCCGGCTGCTCGGCCTGGGTCCGGTGCTCGGACTCGGTGACGGCAGCCCAGATCCCTCTAACGCAACAGACGCAAGCACAGTGGAGAACGCCGCATGAGCGCACGCATTCTGGTAGTGGACGATTCGGCCTCGATGCGCCAGATGGTGGCCTTCGCCCTGACCTCGGCCGGTTTCACCGTCGACGAGGCCGAGGATGGCCAGGTCGCGCTCGGGCGTGCCCAGGGCCAGCGTTTCAACGCGGTGGTCACCGACGTCAACATGCCGAACATGGACGGGATCTCGCTGATCCGCGCCCTGCGCGGCATCCCCGACTACAAGTTCACCCCGATGCTGATGCTGACCACCGAGTCGGCCGCCGACAAGAAGGCGGAGGGCAAGGCCGCAGGCGCGACCGGCTGGCTCGTCAAGCCGTTCAATCCCGAGCAGCTCATCGCCACCGTCCAGAAGGTGCTGGGCTAAGCCCGGCCGCCCTCCCTCACACCGATCGCAGGCCGAGTTCCCATGAGCATGGACATGCAGCGCTTTCACGTCACCTTCTTCGAAGAAAGTCGGGAGGGACTCGAGGCGATGGAAGCCGGTCTGCTGCAGCTTGAACAGGGCAACCGGGATTCGGACCTGATCAATTCGATCTTTCGCGCGGCGCATTCGATCAAGGGCGGCGCCGCCACCTTCGGCTTCGAATCGGTGGCCGGGCTGACCCACGTGCTGGAAACGTTGCTCGACGAACTGCGCGCCGGCAAGCGCGCCGTCACCGGCGCCGCGATCGACGCGATGCTGGCCTCGGTCGATGTGCTGCGCGCCCTGCTGGGGGAAGCCGAAACCGGCCACCCGGCCGACCCGCAGGCCTCGCAGGCCGTGCAGGCACGCCTCAATGCGGTGCTCACCGGCACCGAGGTGCCAGTGCTCGCAGCGGTCAAGGCCGAAGTACCCGAGGCCGAACCCGCGGGCTGGCGCATCGGCTTCACCCCCGCACCTTCGCTGTTCATGAGTGGCAACGATCCGCTGCGCATCATTCGTGAGCTCGACCGCCTGGGCAACCTCGACGTCGCCTGCCGCATCGAGCGCCTGCCCGGCTTCGAGCAGATGGATCCGCTGGAAGCCTATCTGGCCTGGGACCTGGGCCTGATCGGCGCGGTGCCGCGCAGCGCAGTCGACGACGCCTTCTCCTGGGTCGAAGACGATTGTGAGCTCGATGTGCAGGCGATCCTCGCCAAGGCGTCGGCCGACACCGATGCATCCGATCTGGTGATGCCCGCCGCGCTCGAGCCGTCCACCGGTCCGGTGGCGGTCGCCGCCGAAGGCAAGAGCGGTGGCCAGGATCCGGCCGAGAGTTCGATCCGCGTCAGCACCGACAAGATCGACGGCCTGATCAATCTGGTCGGCGAACTGGTCATCACCCAGGCCATGCTCAAGCAGGTCAGCGCCAACCTCGATCCGGCCCTCGCCGAGCGCCTGTTCGAAGGCCTGGACCTGCTGGAGCGCAACACCCGTGACCTGCAGGAAGCCGTGATCGGCGTGCGCATGTTGCCGGTGGAGGCTGTGTTCCGCCGCTTCCCGCGCTTGGTGCGCGACCTGTCGGCCCGCCTGGGCAAGCAGGTCCGCCTGAAGACCCTGGGCGAAGGCACCGAGCTCGACAAGGGCCTGATCGAGAAGATCGCCGATCCGCTGGTGCATCTGGTGCGCAACTCGATCGACCATGGTCTGGAGCTGCCCGACGCGCGCCTCGCCGCGGGCAAGGACCAGACCGGCACGATCACCCTCGCCGCCTCCCATCAGGGCGGCCACATCGTCATCGAAGTCGCCGACGACGGCCGCGGCCTGGACCGCGAGCGCATTCTGGCCAAGGCCGCCGAGCGCGGTCTGGTGGTGCCCGAAAAGCCCACCGACAGCCAGGTCTGGGATCTGATCTTCCAGCCCGGCTTCTCCACCGCTGATGCGGTGACCGACCTGTCGGGCCGCGGTGTGGGCATGGACGTGGTCCGCCGCAACATTCAGGCCCTGGGCGGTGAAGTGCAGCTGGAAAGCGGCACGGGGCGCGGCACCCGCGTGGTCATCCGCCTGCCGTTGACGCTGGCGATCCTCGACGGCATGACGGTCGCCGTCGGCGATCAAACCCTCATCCTGCCGCTGTCGCACGTCATCGAGGCGCTGCAGCCCGAGCCCGACGACATGCGCAGCGTGGCCGGGGAAGGCCGCGTGCTGCGGGTGCGCGGCGAATACCTGCCCCTGGTCTCGCTCAACGAGTACTACCGCTACGGTCAGGCGCGCCGCGACGATGCGATCGTGGTGGTGGTCGAAGGCGACGGCCAGAAACTGGCGCTGCAGGTCGACGACCTGGTCGGCCAGCAGCAGGTCGTGGTCAAGAACCTCGAGAACAACTACCGCCGCGTCGATGGCATCTCCGGCGCCACCATCCTCGGCGACGGCCGCGTGGCCTTGATCGTCGACATCGGCGGTCTGGTGCGCTCGCTGCGGGTACCGCAGGCGGCCTGAAGCAGCATCGTCACGGCCGGTCCTATGCCGGCCGTGATCGCCACTGGTCGCATCGCCCGCAAATCCTGAATGCGCTTGTAAGTCGATTCTGACAAGCGTCGACGACGCGCCATGCGGTCGACCCATCAACCGCGCTCAGCGCCCTGGCGCCGAAGCCTGTTGCCGCCCGCCCCAGGTCACCTCCGCGAAAGCCGAGGTGGAGCAGCAAAGCCCGCGTACAGGTGTCGTCAACTGAATCGCGTTGCGCGTCCAGGGCCGGCCCACCGACGCTCTGCGCCGCGAGACCCGCAATCGTGGGCGCCGAGCGCGCCGCGCGAAGTGCCTGCAGCTTCGCCGGTGCCGGGATCGCGCCGTCGCCGATATGAACTGCCAGCTTTACCACTTTGCCGGATTTGATTTTTCGCAATCAAGGCGCCGCCGCCGGGGCCGATATCCATCACAGCAACACCCTGCGCCTTGCGGACATCCGTGCCAGGCGCGCCCTTACGGAGACTCCGCATGAACTGGCTCAACAACATGTCGATCGCGCGCAAGCTCGGGATCGCCTTCACCCTGATTTCGCTGTTCGCGATCGGCGTCGGTGGTTTCGGCCTGGCGCGCTTGTCGAGCATCAATGACGAACTGCAGAAGGTCAGCACCGACGACATGCCCGCGGTGCAGTACCTGGGCGAAATCCGCTCCCAGCTCGGCGAATACCGCACCTTCGAGATCGCCCAGCTCACCCGGCTCGACGAACCCGATGCCGTGCAGGACTACAACGAACGTCTGGCCAAGATCGAAGTCAGCATCGCCGAGCACCAGGCGCTTTACGAGGCGCTTCCGTTCGCAGCCGAGGAGCGTCGCCTCTACAGCGTCGTCGACGAACGCCTCGAGGCCTATCTCGGCGCGCACCGTGAGATCGAGCGCGCGCTCGAGGCCGGTGACGCCGTAGCGGCGCAAGCCGTTTCCGACGAACAGTCGCGTCCCTTGCGTCGCAGCCTGTTCGAAGCGATGGCGGCCTTGAACACCTTCAATGTCGACCGCCTCAACGAGGACATCGCCCATTCCAACGCCACGTACCAAAGCAGCGTGGTGGCGATGGTGATCGGCATCGTGCTTCTGATTGCCGTGGCAGTGGCCATGGGGTTTTTCATCGCCCGCACCCTCTCTGTTTCGATCGGTTCGGCGGTGAAGCTGGCCGAAAACGTGTCTGCCGGTCGTCTCGACGGGCAGATCGCACTGGGTCGCCGCGACGAGGTGGGCCAACTGTTGGCGGCGATGGGCCGGATGCAGGACCAGCTGCGCTCGGTGATCGGCGCGCAGCGCGACATGTCGCGCGAGCATGACGCGGGTGCCATCAGCTACCGCATGGATTCCACCGCGTTTCCGGGCGATTACGGCGTGATGGTCGCTGGCACCAACGAACTCGTCGACGCGCACATCGCGGTCAAGATGCGTCTGGTCGATCTGATCAAACGCTATGCGGTCGGCGATCTGTCGCAGGACATGGAGCGCTTGCCTGGAGAGAAGGCGGTGATCACCCAGTCGATGGATGCGGTGAAAGCCAACTTGACCGGCATCAACGGTGAGATCCGTCGGCTGGTCGACGCGGCGTCCGCCGGCAACTTCACTGTGCGGGGCGATGCCGGACGTTTCGAATACGAATTCCGCGACATGATCGAGGGCCTCAATCACCTGATGCGCACCGCCGACGAGAATCTGGCCGACGTATCGACCGTGCTGCAGGCCATTGCCAGGGGCGATCTCACGGCGCGCATGGACGGCGAGTTCCAGGGCGTATTTGCCCAGATGCGCGACGACGCCAATGCCACCGTCTCGCAGCTGACCGCCATCGTCGCCCGCATCCAGGCCGCCTCCGGCGCGATCAGCACAGCGTCTGCGGAAATCGCTGCCGGCAATGACGACCTGTCGCAGCGTACGGAGCAGCAGGCCGCGAATCTTGAAGAGACCGCGGCGTCGATGGAGGAATTGACCTCCACCGTGCGCCAGAACGCCGACCACGCCCGCCAGGCCAATCAACTCGCCATCGGCGCGGCCTCGGTCGCCTCGCAGGGGGGCGACGTGGTGAGCCAGGTCGTGACAACCATGGCCGATATCGAGAAGTCCTCGCGCAAGATCGGCGACATCATTTCGGTCATCGACGGCATTGCCTTCCAGACCAACATCCTAGCGCTTAATGCCGCAGTGGAAGCGGCGCGCGCCGGCGAACAGGGCCGCGGCTTCGCGGTCGTGGCCTCGGAAGTGCGCACGCTGGCCCAACGCAGCGCTGCGGCCGCCAAGGAGATCAAGGGCCTGATTGAAGATTCGACCAGCAAGGTCTCCGATGGCGCGGCGCTTGCCGGCCAGGCTGGCAAGACCATGGGCGAGATCGTGTCGTCGGTGCAGCGTGTCACCGACATCATGTCCGAGATTGCCGCCGCCTCGCAGGAACAGGCCTCGGGCATTGAGCAGGTCAACCAGACCATCACCCAGATGGACGAGACCACGCAGCAGAACGCGGCGCTGGTGGAAGAAGCCTCGGCGGCCGCACGTTCGATGGAGGAACAGGCCACAGACCTGACCGAAACCGTGGCGGTGTTCCGGATCGATGCGACGACGGCACTGCTGCAGAACACAATGGAGCGGGCGTCGGGACTGCAAGCGCAAGCGGCCTGACACCGGCGACATTCTTGACGACGCGGCCGCGCACCTCAACTCCGGGGTTGCGCGGCCGCTATCGTCATGACTGGACACTTCCCGACCCCGGACGATGCTCGTTGCTGAAGACCCCGCGTCCCTACTCGACGACGACGAAGATTCCCCGTTCGCGCTGCGGCATCCGCTCGAGATCGCCAGCGTGCTCCGCACGCTGGTCGAAGCGCGATCGATCATCACCGCGCATCTGGTCCCCGGCGGACTGCCCTGCCCGACCGCGCTGCTGGCCGTCCACGACGACGGCACGCTGATCCTGGACGGCAACCGGCAAGAGGCGATGAACCGACGCATGGCGGACGCCAGCCGGCTGGTCTGCAGGACCCAGCTCGATCTGGTGCCGATCCGGTTCCGCCTGCCGGCACCGACACCGATGGACTACCAGGGCTACGCGGCGTTTCTCGCGCCGTGGCCCGACTTCCTGCTGCGTCTGCAGCGCCGCGAACTGTATCGTCTGCAGGTCGCCCCCACCGCGCCTGTCACGCTGTACATCGGAGACGGCGACACCGCACCGGATCTCGGCGCGCCCGGCCTGCGCGTGCTGGACATCAGCGGTGGCGGCGTTGCAGTTGCCGTGCCCGACGAGGAGGCAGGCCGGTTTGCTATCCGCTCGCGCGTCGCGCCGTGCCTGCTGCGTGTGGGTGATTTGGCGCCGATGCAGGTGGTACTCGAAGTCAGCCACATCGAACGTTTCGATCTTCGCGGCGCGCTGTTCTGGCGCGCCGGATGCCGTTTCGTCGGTCTGCCCGCCGCCTACGAGCAGCGCGTGCTGCAGTACATCTTCCAGATCGAGCGCCTGCGCAATGCACGTCAGCGCCACGGCGGTTGACGCGGGGCTAAAGTTGTCGCCGCGCCGGCCGATCTCCTGCAGGTCACCACTCGCCGCACTTTTGCGGCCCACGCAGCAGGAGCGCACCGCATGACCAGTTCCACCCCGAGCGCCGCTGGCGAATACCTGACCTTCACGCTTGGCGCCGAGCACTATGGCGTCGACATCCTCAAGGTCCAGGAGATCCGCGGCTATGACGCGGTGACCCGCCTCCCCGACGCACCCGACTACATCAAGGGCGTCATCAATTTGCGCGGCACCATCGTGCCGGTGATCGACCTTCGGCTGAAGCTGCGTCTGGCCGAAGCCCGCTACGACAGCTTCACCGTGATGATCGTGCTCAACGTCGAAGACCGCGTGGTCGGCATCGTCGTCGACGGCGTGTCCGATGTCGTACCGCTGGGCGAAGACCAGGTCCGCGCGACGCCGGAGTTCGGTGCCACGGTCGACACCAAGTTCATCGCCGGCATCGGCACCCTCGAAGATCGCATGTTGATCCTGCTCGACATCGAGACCCTGCTCGACAGCGCTGATTTCGTCGATGCCGCCGTGCTCGACGTCGCGGCGTGAAATTCGTCTGAAATCGTTCTCAAGTTTCCCGACCCGTCGCCGCTACAGGGGCAACGGGCTGCGGAACGATGGCCCGATATCCCCGACTGGAGTAGATCGCAATGCCCTTCAAGATCCCGACCCGCCTTCTGGCCGCGCTGCTGCTGAGCGGCGTCGCGTCCGCCGCCGTGGCCCAGGACGCCATCCGCCCCGACCAGGCGGTCCGCTTCGCCGGACAGAGCGGCATGGTCTGCGGCAAGGTCGAGAAGACCCGTTACGCCGAGAACTCGGAAGGTCAGCCCACCTTCCTGCACATGGGCGGTGCGTTCCCGCGCCACACCTTCTCTGCGCGCATCCCCCAGGATCAGCGTGGCAACTTCCGCCCGACTCCTGAAGAACTCGAAGGCAAGGACGTCTGTGTGCTGGGCACGATCCAGCGCGATGCCGGTCGTGCCGAGATCGCCGTCCGGTCGCCCGCCGACGTCAAGCTCGCCACGATCAAGTGATGCCGCGGCCCGGCCCCAACCCAGGGGCCGGGCCGTTCTTCATTCCGTCGCAAGGAAGTAGACATATGCAGTGGTTCTCGAATCTCAAGCTCGCGCCGAAGCTCATGCTGGCTTTCGGCCTCGTTCTGCTCATCATGGTGGTCCAGGGAATCGGCGCCTACAGCGGCCTGCGCTCCATGGACCGGGTCACGACGAACCTCGTCGAAGGTGTCCTGCCCAGCGTCACCCTCGTCGGCGATACGCGCGCCCTGCTCGGCGAGTACCGCACCACCTCGTATCGTGGCCTGGTACGGGCCAGCGATGCGGTCAAGCAACAGGCACGTGAGGACGCAACGGCCATCGATAGCCAGCTCGCGACCAACTTCGAAGCCTATGAACGCTTCACCTCCACGCCCGAAGAGCGTCGCCTGCTTGAAGAGCTCGTCACCGCATGGGCGGCGGCAAGAACCTCCTACGATTCGGTCAACGAGATGCTCGACCTCGAGCTTCCCGACGACGCCACCGACACCTTCATCGGCGAAACCAGTCGCCTGCACGATGTCGCCAGCGATGCGCTGGCGACGCTGGCCGTCGAGGCCAACCGTGTCGCCGCCGAATCGCAGGCCCAGGCCGACACCGCCTACACCGCCTCCAGCACGATGCTCGTCGTTTTGCTGCTGGCTGGCATCGCCAGCGGCGTGGTGATCGCGTGGCTGATGGCCCGCAGCCTGACGTCGGCGGTCCGCGAAGCGGCATCCGTGACCCAGGACGTCGCCAACGGCAAGCTCGACAGCCACATCGACACCCGCCGCGCCGACGAGATCGGTGATCTGCTCAAGTCGATGCAGCGCATGCAGCGCGACCTGCGCGAGCGTATCGAACGCGACCAGGCCATCGCCAGCGAGAACCTGCGCATCCGCACCGCACTCGACAGCTCGGGCACCAGCGTGATGATCGCCGACCCGGCGCGCACCATCATCTATGCGAACGCGGCCGTCACCGACCTGCTGCGCCAGTACGACGCCGATGTCCAGGTCGCCCTGCCCGAGTTCGACATCGACACGCTGCTGGGCAGTTCGATCGACACCTACCAGCCCCACCCCGAGCGCACCGCCGGCGTCCTGGCCCAGCTGGACGGCGTGCATCAGGACGAACTCTCGATGGGCGGCGCGCACTTCGGCCAGACCATGGCCCGCGTCGACGACGACGCCGGCAACCTGCTCGGCTACGTCATCGAGTGGCGCGACCGCACGCCGCAGGTCCACGTGGAAGGGGAGCTGGCGCGGGTGATCGACGCGGCCGCCGCGGGCGATCTGACCCATCGGATCGGCCTGGACGGCAAGACGGGTTTCTATCTCCAGCTCGCCAGCCAGCTCAACAGCCTGCTCGACGCCAATGCCGCCAGCCTCGACCAGGTGTCGAACGTGCTGACCGCGCTGGCCAGCGGTGACCTCACGGTGCGCATGGACGGCGACTTCCAGGGCGTGTTCGCCCGGATGCGTGATGACGCCAATGCCACCGTTGCCCAGCTCACCGGCATCGTGTCGCGGATCCAGCAGGCCTCCGGCGCCATCGGTACCGCGTCTTCGGAAATCGCCTCCGGCAATAACGACCTGTCGCAGCGCACCGAGCAGCAGGCCGCGAATCTCGAAGAAACCGCAGCCTCGATGGAGGAACTGACCTCCACCGTGCGTCAGAACGCCGATCACGCCCGTCAGGCCAATCAGCTGGCCATCGGCGCGGCCTCGGTGGCTTCGCAGGGCGGCGACGTGGTCGGACAAGTGGTCACCACGATGGCCGACATCGAAAAGTCCTCGCGCAAGATCGGCGACATCATTTCGGTCATTGACGGCATTGCGTTCCAGACCAACATCCTGGCGCTCAATGCCGCGGTCGAAGCGGCGCGCGCCGGTGAGCAGGGTCGTGGCTTCGCGGTCGTGGCATCGGAGGTGCGCACCCTGGCCCAGCGCAGCGCCGCGGCTGCCAAGGAGATCAAGGGCCTGATCGACGATTCGACCAGCAAGGTCTCCGATGGCGCGGCGCTTGCTGGCCAGGCCGGCAAGACCATGGGCGAGATCGTGGCCTCGGTGCAGCGCGTCACCGACATCATGTCGGAGATCGCCGCCGCCTCGCAGGAGCAGGCGTCGGGCATCGAGCAGGTCAACCAGACCATCACCCAGATGGACGAGACCACGCAGCAGAACGCCGCGCTGGTGGAAGAAGCCTCGGCCGCCGCACGTTCGATGGAAGAACAGGCCGCGGGTCTGGCGCAGACGATCTCGATCTTCCGCCTCGATCCCACGCAGGTCGCCGTCCAGGCCGCGATGTCGGTGCAGAAGGTGGCGCCCATCGCTGCACCGGTCGCGCGTCGCAAGCCCACGCCGGCGGCACGTCCTGCGCCGATGAAGCAGGCCCCGAGCGTAAGCGAGACCAACTGGGCCGAGTTCTGACGTTCTACCAACGTTTCACCCCGCTCCGCCGCGACGCCCCGGTCATCGACCGGGGCGTCGTCGTGTGTGGCGACCGCTCGTCGGCCGCAATTCAAGCGAGGCATTCACGTGCCGATAACGATCGTGAACAAATTCACAAATTGGAGTGCTTGAATGCAACGCGCCCTGCAACACGCCACGATCGGCACCCGACTCTCGCTTGCCGCGGGCCTTGCTGCGGGGCTCTGCCTGCTGCTGCTGGCCGTCATCGTCTATCGCGATTCCGCTGCCGTATACGAAGAGCAGGCCCGTGTCTCGCTTGCCGATGCCGCGGATACCATCGGCGAAAGCGTCGCGCTCTACGAGCGCACCCTCGTCGACAACACCCAGCGTCTGGGCAGCGCATTCGCCGCCATGCTGCCCGCGGGCAGCCCGGCGCTCGACGCCGCCAGCACCGTCGTCGTAGGCGAGCGCGAGACGCCGACGCTGCTGCTCGGCGGCCAGGTCGCCAATCTCGATTTCGCCAGTGTCGATCGCTTCACCGAAAACACCGGCGCCGTGGCGACCATCTTTGCGCGCGATGCCGATGCCCTGGTCCGGGTGACCACCTCGCTGACCAACGACGCCGGCAACCGGGTGATCGGCACCGCGCTCGATGCTGCGCATCCGGCCTACGCACGCCTGTTTGCGGGCGAGTCGTATACCGGCCGTGCGCGCCTGTTCGGTCGCGACTACATGACCCACTACCGTCCGCTGCTCGATGCCGAGGGCGCTCTGGTCGGCAGTCTGTTCATTGGCCTGGACTACACCGAAGGCCTGGCCGCATTGACGACGCGTCTGCGCGAGACCCGCATCGGCGGTGACGGCTACATCGTCGTGGTCGACCGCAGCGGTGACGCGCCGGTGCTGGTGTCCCATCCCGCAGGCATTGATGGTGATCCGCTTGCGCTGGCCGACGCCGGTGAGCAGGCCACCCTGATCGCCCTGCTCGCCGATCCAGCGGCCAATGGTGACCTGCGGATGTCGCTGTCTCCTGATGGTTCGGCATCGCCGGCGAGCGCCGACCTGCATGCGGTCGCATTCGAGCCCTGGAACTGGGTCCTGGTGGCGGTCAAGCCGCGTCAGCATGCCGAAGCTGTGCTGGGCGCGATGCGCTGGAAAGTCGCGGGCGTGTCGCTATTCGCGCTCTTCGTCCTCGTGACGGCCATCGTGGTCGCCAGCCGCCGGCTGGTCTCGCGACCGCTGGCCCGGGCAATCACGATCGCTGATCGTGTCGCCGCCGGCGATCTGGACACCACGATCACCACCGTCGGGCACGACGAGACCGCAAAACTGCTGCAGGCACTGGCACGGATGCAGGACGGCCTGCGCCAGCGCGCCGAGGCCGACCTGGTCGTCGCGCGCGAGAACCTGCGTATCCGCACCGCGCTCGACAGCGTGACCACCCACGTGATGATCGCCGACACCGCGCGCGACATCGTCTACGTCAACCGTCCGCTGCAGCTGATGCTCGCCGAGGCGCAGGCGGATCTGCGCCGCGATCTCCCCGCCTTCGATGCCGCCACGCTGGTCGGCAGCAACATCGACGGCTTCCACCGCGCGCCCGAGCATCAGGCCGCGATGCTGGCGAAGTTGCGCGATACCCATCGCGCGCAGATCCACGTCGGTGGCCGCACGATGCAGCTGATCATCAATCCGGTGCTCGCCGCCGATGGCCGTCAGGAAGGCTTCGTCGTCGAATGGGCGGACCGCACCGCCGAAGTCCGGGTCGAGGCCGAGGTCTCGCGGATCGTCGCCGCAGCGGCGGCCGGCGACATGTCGGGCCGCGTCCGCACGGACGACAAGCAGGGCTTCCTGCTGCAGCTCGCGCAACAGCTCAATGGTCTGCTCGACGCCAATGCCACCAGTCTCGACCAGGTGTCGAGCGTGCTGACGGCCCTGGCCGGCGGCGACCTCACCGCCCGCATGGACGGCGACTTCCAGGGTGTGTTCGCGCAGATGCGTGACGACGCCAACGCCACCATGGGCCAGCTGGCCGGCATCGTCGCGCAGATCCAGGACGCCTCGGGTGCCATCGGAACCGCGTCTTCGGAAATCGCCTCCGGCAACAACGACCTGTCGCAACGCACCGAGCAGCAGGCCGCGAATCTCGAAGAGACTGCAGCCTCGATGGAGGAACTGACCTCCACCGTGCGCCAGAACGCCGACCACGCCCGCCAGGCCAATCAGCTGGCCATCGGCGCGGCCTCGGTCGCCTCGCAGGGGGGCGACGTGGTGAGCCAGGTCGTGACAACCATGACCGATATCGAGAAATCCTCGCGCAAGATCGGCGACATCATTTCGGTCATCGACGGCATTGCCTTCCAGACCAATATCCTCGCGCTCAATGCCGCAGTGGAAGCGGCGCGTGCCGGCGAACAGGGCCGCGGCTTCGCGGTCGTGGCTTCCGAAGTGCGCACCCTGGCCCAGCGCAGCGCGGCAGCTGCCAAGGAGATCAAGGGGCTGATCGACGACTCGACCAGCAAGGTCTCCGATGGCGCGGCGCTTGCCGGCCAGGCCGGCAAGACCATGGGCGAGATCGTGTCCTCGGTGCAGCGCGTCACCGACATCATGTCGGAGATCGCCGCGGCCTCGCAGGAACAGGCGTCGGGCATCGAGCAGGTCAACCAGACCATCACCCAGATGGACGAGACCACGCAGCAGAACGCCGCGCTGGTGGAAGAAGCCTCGGCCGCAGCGCGCTCGATGGAAGAACAGGCCGCGGCGTTGTCGCAGACTGTCTCGGTCTTCCGGCTGCAGTCCGACAGCGGAACGCTGCCGCCTGCGCGCGGACGTGCGATCACGCAGGACCGTGTGATCGCCTGACGGCATCCGAATCGCCATCGACGCGGAAGCACCGCGTCGATGGCATTGGTCTGAAGCACAGACCGCGGCGTATCCAAGTGCACGCCAGGGAAGGTCTGGATCATTCCGCTTTTGGCCCTCATTCCCGCGGCTTTCAACGGACGCATGTCCGGTCAGGCGGCGACGACGGCAGTTATTTGATTCTTCCTAACGGATCAGGCCTAGCGCCCTTTCGGCAGCCGCTGGACATCTGCGTAGCTGGCCCTCCCAGCACGCCCTCATCCACGTCCGTGGATCTACCCGAAGGCTTGCGCGAGGCGCTTCAAGACACGCGCAGCGCGATGGCTCCGCGTGCGCGCGTCCACATCCCATCAGCTGGCGTCGGCGATGCCGTTCCGTAACGTCAGCCAGGCGAGCAGCGCGAGACGCGCATGTCATACGTATCTCGACCAGGTTTGGATCCGAAAATCCGGCCACATGATTCGTTGCATTTTTGAGCACTCAGAGTTGGATTTCGGCGCCGCTATCCCAGTTCGACCGGAGCACCCGACGGTCCTGGATAGCGCGGCACAACCGGGTCCAACGACGAGACCATCATGCATATCGGCAACTTTCGAATTGGGCAGCGACTCGCTGCCGGCTTCTCCGTCCTCATCCTGATGACGCTCGTGCTGAGTGTGGTGAGCATCCAGCGTGTCCACCGCATCAGCGACAGCCTGCACACGATCAACGACGTCAACAGCGTCAAGCTGCGGCATGCCATCAACTTCCGCGGCAGTGTCCACGATCGCGCCATCGCGCTGCGCGATGTCGTACTGGCCGAAAGCCCCGACGCCATCGGCGCGGCCGAAGCGCGGATCGACGCGCTGGCGTCGTTCTACGCCGAATCCTCCGCGCCGCTGGACACCCTGGTGGCCCAGTCCACAGATCCGCGCGAAGCGCAGATCCTCGCCAGCATCCAGACGATCGAGGCGGAAGCCCTGCCCCTCACCGCCCAGGTTCGCGCGCTGCGCGAGGCCGGTGACGCGGAAGCAGCCCAGCAGGTCTTGATGCGCGAGGCGGCACCCGCGTACGTCACCTGGCTGACCCGCATCAATGCGTTCATCGATCTGCAGGAAGGCAAGAACCAGCAGGAAGCCACGACCGCGGTCGATGCCACCGACGGCTTCGCGATCTTCATGCTCACGCTGACCTTGCTGGCGACGGCGGCCGCCGGCGTGATCGCGTTCGTGCTGACGCGCAGCATCACCGCGCCACTGCGGCTCACGCTGGACGCGGCGGAACGGGTCAGCCGTGGTGAACTCGATGGCGCCATCGGCACAGACCGCAAGGATGAAGTGGGTCAGGTGCTCGCGGCGATGGCGCGGATGCAGACGCAACTGCGTGCGGTGATCGCCGCGCAGCGCGAGATGGCCGTTGCACACGAAGCCGGCACGATCAGTTACCGCATGGACGCCGCCTCGCTGCCCGGCGACTACGGCGTGATGGTGGCAGGCACCAATGCCCTTGTGGCCGCACATATCGAAGTGAAGATGCGTGTGATCGAACTGGCCGGTCGATACGCGGTAGGCGATCTGTCGCAGGACATGGACCGCCTGCCCGGCGAGAAGGCACGCATCACCGAAACTATGGATGCGGTGAAGGCCAATCTCGTTGCGATCAATGGCGAAATCCGCCGTCTGGTCGAAGCGGCTGCGCGTGGCGACTTCAGCGAGCGCGGCGATGCGGCGCGCTTCCAGTACGAGTTCCGCGACATGGTCGACGGGCTCAACCGCCTGATGCAGACGGCCGATGGCAACCTCGCCGATGTGTCCACCGTGCTGCAGGCCATCGCGCGCGGCGACCTCACCGTGCGCATGGACGGCGACTTCCAGGGTGTGTTTGCGCAGATGCGTGACGACGCCAATGCCACCGTCGCCCAGCTGACCGGCATCGTGTCGCGGATCCAGCAGGCCTCGGGCGCCATCGGCACCGCGTCGTCGGAGATCGCCTCCGGCAACAACGACCTGTCACAGCGCACCGAGCAGCAGGCCGCGAATCTCGAGGAAACCGCCGCCTCGATGGAGGAACTCACTTCCACCGTGCGCCAGAACGCCGATCATGCCCGTCAGGCCAACCAGTTGGCGATCGGTGCGGCTTCCGTCGCCTCGCAGGGTGGCGAGGTGGTGAGCCAAGTCGTGACGACCATGGCCGACATCGAACAGTCCTCGCGCAGGATTGGCGACATCATTTCGGTCATCGACGGCATTGCCTTTCAGACCAACATCCTCGCGCTCAATGCAGCGGTCGAAGCGGCGCGCGCCGGTGAGCAGGGTCGCGGCTTCGCGGTCGTGGCCTCAGAGGTGCGCACACTGGCGCAGCGCAGCGCGGCGGCTGCCAAGGAGATCAAGGGCCTGATCGAAGATTCCACCAGCAAGGTCTCCGATGGCGCGGCGCTGGCCGGCCAGGCTGGCAAGACCATGGGCGAGATCGTGTCGTCGGTGCAGCGGGTCACCGACATCATGTCGGAGATCGCCGCGGCCTCGCAGGAACAGGCTTCGGGCATCGAGCAGGTCAACCAGACCATCACCCAGATGGACGAGACCACGCAGCAGAATGCGGCGCTGGTGGAAGAAGCCTCGGCCGCCGCACGTTCGATGGAGGAACAGGCCGCAGACCTCGCGCAGACAGTCGCGCTGTTCCGGGTCTGAGGCGGACCGCATCCGGGGCGCCACTATCCCCGGATGCATCGCCCCGAAACCGCCTCGACACGAATCCCCCGCGCGCAGAACTTCGATCTGTGCCGCGGGCCGTCTTAGCGAACTGCGGTACCGGGTTCCGAGACGGCACGCTCGGCACTGCATTCAAGCCAAAACCGCAAAAGAAATGAGATGGGCGGCCGATACCGGAAGCAGAGCTATCACTCTCATTCCGGGATCCCTCCATGAATTTCAGGCCCGCCGTCTACGCACGGCTTTCCAATCTGTCGATGCGGCAGAAATTCCTGATGCAGACCATCTTCGTTGCCATCGGCATCGTCGCGCTGGCCGTGGTGGCCGCACGCATCCAGTATCTCGATCTCAACGCTACACGCCAGGCAGCGCTGCGGGCGCAGACGGAAATGGCCTTTGGCGTGATCAAGCAGTACGCCGCCCGCGCCGAGGCCGGCGACGTGGATCTGGCAACCGCCCAGGCCGGGGCGCTCGATACGCTGCGGGTGATGCAGGCATCCGAAGGTGTTGACTACTTCTTCATCACCGATGACTCACCGCGCATGCTGATGCATCCGCTTCGCGACGATCTCACCGGCAAACCTGTCGGCGATGTGCTCAGCCCGGACGGCAAGGCGATCTTTCCCGAGTTCGTCCGCGTCGCCAAGGCCGGCGGCGGGTTTGTCGACTACACCTGGGCCAAGGCCGTTGAGCCGGACCCGGTGCAGAAAACCTCGTACGCAGCCGAGTACGCACCGTGGGGCTGGGTGGTGGGCACGGGCGTCTATCTCGACGACACCCAGGCCCAGGCCATGAGCTTTACCGCCATCATGGCGGGCGCCGGCGGACTGCTGGTGCTGCTCAATTTGCTGATCGGCTGGGCGATCGGCGCCTCGGTGCTCGATTCCATCGGCCGTGCGCTCGGTGCCATCCGCGGCGTGTCGCGCGGTGATCTGAAGGTGCGCACCGGCACTCACGGCCGTGACGAGATCGGCCAGATGCTCAAGGCCACCGACGAGATGGTGCACACGCTGGAGCGCTTTTCCGGCCAGGTGCGCGAGATGACCCGCAAGCACGAATCCGAGGACATGGGCCATCGCATGCCCGAGGATTTCCCCGGCGTTTACGGCGAACTTGCCGTCGGCATCAACACGATGATGTTCGAGCACCTGGACGCGATCGTCGACGCCATCAGCGTGCTTCAGGACTATGCCAACGGGGATCTCACACGCGACGCGCGCCGACTGCCTGGCAGCCGCGCTGTCCTGCACGAATCGATGGATGCCGCCAAGGCCAGCCTGCGCGCGATCAACGGCGAAATCCGCCGCCTGGCCGACGCCGCCGCTGCGGGCGACTTCAGCGTGCGTGGCGACGAGGCGGCCTACCAGGCCGATTTCCGCGCCATGGTGCGCGACCTCAACGCGATGATGGCGACCAGCGACCACAACCTGGGCGAACTGTCGCGCCTGTTCCAGGCCATGGCCCGCGGCGACCTGACCGTGCGCATGGATGGCGAGTTCCAGGGCGTGTTCGCCCGGATGCGCGACGATGCCAATGCCACCGTCGCGCAGCTGACCGATATCGTGTCGCGCATCCAGGAGGCGTCAGGCGTAATCGGCACCGCGTCTTCAGAAATCGCCTCCGGCAACAACGACCTGTCGCAGCGCACCGAGCAGCAGGCCGCCAACCTTGAGGAAACCGCAGCCTCGATGGAGGAACTCACTTCCACCGTGCGCCAGAACGCCGATCATGCCCGTCAGGCCAACCAGTTGGCGATCGGTGCGGCTTCCGTCGCCTCGCAGGGTGGCGAGGTGGTGAGCCAGGTCGTGACGACGATGGCCGACATCGAAAAGTCCTCGCGCAGGATCGGCGACATCATCTCGGTCATCGACGGCATTGCTTTCCAGACCAACATCCTCGCGCTCAATGCAGCGGTCGAAGCGGCGCGCGCCGGTGAGCAGGGTCGCGGCTTCGCGGTCGTCGCCTCCGAAGTCCGCACCCTGGCCCAGCGCAGCGCCGCTGCTGCAAAGGAGATCAAGGGGCTGATCGACGATTCCGCCAGCAAGGTCTCCGATGGCGCGACGCTTGCCGGCCAGGCCGGCAAGACCATGGGTGAGATCGTCTCGTCGGTGCAGCGCGTCACCGACATCATGTCGGAGATCGCCGCGGCCTCGCAGGAACAGGCCTCGGGCATCGAGCAGGTCAACCAGACCATCACCCAGATGGACGAGACCACGCAGCAGAACGCCGCGCTGGTGGAAGAAGCCTCGGCTGCGGCACGTTCGATGGAAGAGCAGGCCGTGGCACTGACCCAGACCGTCTCGGTCTTCCGTCTGGCCGGGGCGTCGGCCACGCTGGCCGCCGTGCCGCCACGCGTGGCCCCGATCGCGAGTCGGGCTGTGCACTCGGCACCGAAGATGCGGAAGGCACAAGCGTCGCCTGCCCCAGCCAAGCCCGCGCTTGCCGAAACGGACTGGGCCGAGTTCTGAGTGTCCGACCGGCGACCGCCTCGAATGGCGGGCGCCGGCTTCACTCGCGCCGTCTGCGGGACTTTGGACGCTCGCGGCATCAGGACCGTCACGCCCGCAGTCGAAACGAGAATTCAACGTCAGCAGCGCATCTGGGGTGCGCGGACGAACCGCATCCATTCCCCGCCTTTGCCGTTGCCCGCTACCCGCTTTAGCGCGCGCACGCTCGGCGTTCGTCTTCGATCTGCCGATCCAGCTTCAGCAAGCTGGCAGACCGCGAGTATCCCGTCGTAGTGAGATCAGTTGGCGACCCGTAAATACAGGACGCTCCGGTCACGCGATCGGCTCGGGCGATCCCCGATAGGCGTGCGGGATCGCGCCGCCGGCTGTGCGCATTCGTTCAAGTAATGGCGGAATCCGGCTTATCTCGTCGCCGGACTTTTGGAGTTCACATCGCCAGTTCCTGCTTGATACCGTTCGTCGCCTGCCTGCCTGGAACCGCTCAACTCGAGTGTGAATTCGCCGCTATCTGGTGTGCACCAGCGAATCGAGCACGACGTGCTCGTCTGGTCACTCCACCGCTACTCCACTCGGACTCCGTCATGAATGCATTTCTGCAGCGCTACAATGTAGGTCGCCGTTTGGGAGCGGCGTTTGGAATTCTGATTCTGCTGTCTGCGGCGCTGGTCGCCGCCGGCATCAGCACCATGTCTAGCGCGCGCGCCGAGTTGGACAACATCGTCAAAGTGAACGTCGAGAAGACGCGCTTGAGCAATGCAATGCTCGACGCGAATTCGGACATCTTTATAGCGCTCGGCGCGTTGGTCATCGTCGCCAGCGAGGAATTGAACGAGCAAGCACTGTCCACCATCCGCGATGGCCGCCAGCGTTACCAGGACGCACGCGAGGGGCTCGAGGCCTATCCGGCCGACGATGCGGCGCGCAAGCTCCGCGCCGCGATCGACGGCCATCGTGAAACGGCGCGTGAAATCAACGACCAAGTCATAGCGCTTGCAGGCGAGAATAGAAACGAAGAGGCGCAGGCACTTCTCACCGAACGCGCCCGTCCGGCCATGCAGACCTGGCAACACGAGATCCAGGAGAACGTGGCGCTGCAGACGCAGCAGACCGAACAGTCCTATGTCCAGGCCACCCAGGCAATGAACCGCGGCCGGACCCTGTTTCTGGTGGTCGGTGCGTTGTCCGTAATCATCGGCATCCTGCTGGCCTTCGCCATCACGCGCAGCCTTACCCTGCCGCTGGCCCGCGCCACCCGCGTGGCCGAGGCCATCGCCGAGGGGCGTCTGGACAGCGACGTGCGTACCGTTGCACGCGACGAAACGGGTCGCCTGCTGAACGCGATGCAGCAGATGCAGACACAGCTGCAGCGTTTCTCCACGGAAACCTCGCAGATGATCGTGCTGCATGCCGACAAGGACATGACCCACCGCATGCCCGAGGATTTCCCCGGCGTGTACGGCGAGCTGAGCAAGGGCGTCAACACCATGATGTTCGAGCATCTGGACGCCATCGTCGATGCGATCGCGGTGCTCAACGAGTACGCCAACGGCGACCTGCGCCGCGATGCCCGGCGCTTGCCCGGCAGCCGCGCGGTCCTGCACCAATCGATGGATGCGGCCAAGTCCAGCCTGATGTCCATCAATACCGAGATCAAGCGTCTGGCAACGGCCGCCGCCGCAGGCGACTTCAGTGTGCGTGGCGACGAGCAACGCTTCCAGTACGACTTCCGTGTGATGGTCGAAGGCCTCAACCAGTTGATGACCACTGCCGATGGCAGCCTGCAATCGCTGTCCGTGGTGCTCAAGGCCATTGCCGAGGGCGATCTGACCGTCGGCATGGATGGCGACTTCCAGGGTGTATTCGCCCGGATGCGCGACGACGCCAACGCCACCGTCGCCCAGCTGCGGGACATCGTGGGCACCATCAAGAACGCCTCCGGCGCGATCAGCACGGCGTCGTCGGAGATCTCCTCCGGCAACAACGACCTGTCGCAGCGCACCGAGCAGCAGGCCGCGAACCTCGAAGAGACCGCAGCCTCGATGGAGGAACTCACTTCCACCGTGCGCCAGAACGCCGACCACGCGCGTCAGGCCAACCAGCTCGCCATCGGCGCGGCTTCTGTCGCCTCGCAAGGTGGCGAGGTGGTGAGCCAGGTCGTGACGACAATGGCCGACATCGAGCAATCCTCGCGCAAGATCGGCGACATCATTTCGGTCATCGACGGCATCGCTTTCCAGACCAACATCCTGGCGCTCAATGCCGCAGTCGAAGCGGCGCGCGCCGGTGAGCAGGGTCGCGGCTTCGCGGTCGTCGCCTCCGAAGTGCGCACGCTGGCCCAACGCAGCGCTGCAGCCGCCAAGGAGATCAAGGGCCTGATCGACGATTCCACCAGCAAGGTCTCAAGCGGCGCGTCGCTGGCCGGCCAGGCCGGCAAGACCATGGCCGAAATCGTGTCCTCGGTGCAGCGTGTCACCGACATCATGTCGGAGATCGCCGCGGCCTCGCAGGAACAGGCCTCGGGCATCGAGCAGGTCAACCAGACCATCACCCAGATGGACGAGACCACGCAGCAGAACGCCGCGCTGGTGGAGGAAGCCTCGGCTGCGGCGCGCTCGATGGAAGAACAGGCTGCGGCGCTGACCCAGACCGTCTCGGTGTTCCGCATCGACGCCACTCAGGCAGCCGTCCGCGCGGTTGCACCGCGCCCGCTCGCGGCAGTCAGCAAGTCGTCGCCGCCCGCTGCGGCCCCGGTCCGTCGCGCAACGGCATCGGCGCCGGCTCGCGTCACCGCATCGAAGCCGGCGCTCGCGGTCGCCGAGGCCGACTGGGCCGAGTTCTGAGCCCACTCGCGTCATCGCGCACCCGGACGGTCAATTTCCGGCCGTCCGGGTCGATAACTCAGTAGATCCCTTGTTCGAGACCCAGGTGACATGGCTGCCAACCTTCTGCCCCACTCGCCTGTCGGCAATCGCGATTTCGTGTTTTCGGAGCGCGATTTCCGCCGTGTCTGCCAACTGATCCACGACCGCGCCGGTATTGCCCTGGTCGACAGCAAGCGCGACATGGTCTACGGCCGTCTGTCGCGGCGCCTGCGCGCGCTCGGTCTGACCGAGTTCGGCACCTATCTCGACCAGCTCGAGCGCAACGTCGACGGCGAGGAGTGGCAGGCGTTCACCAACGCGCTGACCACCAACCTCACGGCGTTCTTCCGCGAGCCGCACCATTTCGAACATCTCCACGAACAGCTGGCCGCGTCCGGCGCATCGCCGCGCACACCGCTGGCGTTGTGGTCGTGCGCAGCCTCCACGGGCGAGGAGCCCTACTCCATCGCCATCACCGCCTGCGAGGCCTTCGGCACGATGACGCCGCCGGTGCGCATCCTTGCGACCGACATCGACACCCAGGTTCTGGCGACCGCGCAGCGCGGCGTGTATCCGGTCGAGCGCGTTGCCGGGCTGGATGCGGAACGTCGCCGCCGGTTCTTCCAGCGCGGCACCGGTCCCAACGAGGGTCACTGCCGGGTGCATCCTGCCCTTCAAGCGCTCATCGATTACCGCCCGCTCAACCTGCTAGCGCCGCGTTACGACATCAGCGGGCCGTTCGCGGCGGTGTTCTGTCGCAACGTGATGATCTATTTCGACAAACCCACCCAGCGCGGCATCCTGTCGCGCCTGGTGACCCACATGGACGCCAACAGCCTGCTGTACACCGGTCACTCGGAAAACTACCTGCATGCGGCCGACCTGATCCGACCCTGCGGCCGCACCCTGTACCGCCGGAACTTTGGAACGGAGGCGGCATGAGTCGCGCCGCGCTGCACGCGGACGATGTGCTGCGATACCGGGACCCGCAATTCAAAGTGCCGGCGGCCAAGCTGCTGCCCACGCAATACCTCGTGGTCGATGACGGCACCGCGCTGGTGACCGTGCTCGGCTCCTGCATCGCCGCCTGCGTCCGCGATCCGCTGCTGCAGCTGGGGGGCATGAACCACTTCATGCTGCCCGACGGCAACGTCGGCGACGGCGCGCCTGCACGCTACGGCAGCTATGCAATGGAATTGCTGATTAACGAACTGCTCAAGCGCGGCGCCAGTCGCCGTCGCCTGGAGGCCAAGGTGTTCGGTGGCGCGAATGTGCTCAAGGGATTCACCTCGAATCCGGTCGGCACGCGCAATGCCGAGTTCGTGCTCGCCTATCTCCAGGCCGAGCAGATCCCGGTGGTGGCCGAGGACCTGCGCGGCATCCATCCGCGCAAGGTCTGGTTCTTCCCCGACACCGGCAAGGTGATGGTCAACAAGCTGCCGCACGCACACGAGGCCGAGGTGGTCGCCGCCGAAACTGCCGTGCGTGCGCGCCTGTCGAAGACGCCGGTCAGTGGCGGCGTGGAGCTGTTCGAATGAGCCGTTGCCGCGTCCTTGTGGTCGACGATTCCGCCGTCGTCCGCCAGCTGCTCACCGAAATTCTGGACCAGGATCCGGATATCGAGGTCGTCGGCAGCGCCGCCGATCCGTTGCTCGCACGCGAGAAGATCAAGCGGCTCAACCCCGACGTGCTGACGCTGGACGTCGAAATGCCGCGCATGGATGGGCTGGCGTTCCTCGAACACCTGATGCGGCTGCGACCGATGCCCGTGGTGATGGTGTCCTCGCTGACCGAGCGCGGTGCCGACATCACCCTGCAGGCGCTGGCGCTGGGCGCTGTGGATTTCGTCACCAAACCCAAGCTCGACCTCGCCAACGGCCTGACCGAGTACGCCGAAGAGATCACCACCAAGGTCAAGGCCGCGGCGCGTGCGCGCGTGCGCCCGGCTGCAGCTGCGGCGGCGCCCCAGATCGTGCGCGCCGAGGCGCCACGCATCGTGGCTCCGGTGGCCACGCGCTACCGCACCACCGACAGGTTGATCGCGATCGGCGCATCCGCCGGCGGCACCGAAGCGATCCGCGTCGTGCTGGAACAGATGCCCGCCGATGCACCGGCGATCGTGCTGACCCAGCACATTCCCGCGAGTTTCAGCCGTCCGTTCACCGAGCGGCTGAACAAGCACTCGGCGATGCTGGTCCGCGAAGCGCGCGACGACGAGATGATCCTGCCCGGTCACGCCTACCTGCCACCCGGCGACCACCATCTGCGGGTCGTCCGTGATGGCGCCCGCTGGCGCTGCAAGCTGGACCCGGGCCCGCCGGTGAACCGTCATCGGCCCGCGGTCGACGTGCTGTTCCGCTCGGTCGCGCAGAACGCGGGTAGCAACGCCGTTGCCGCAATCCTGACCGGCATGGGCGACGACGGTGCGCGGGGTCTGCTGGAACTGCGTCAGGCCGGCGCTGCCACGCTGGTGCAGGACGAGGCCACCAGCGTGGTGTGGGGCATGCCGGGCGCCGCGGCGCGCCTGGGCGCGGCGCAGGAGATCCTGCCACTCGACGCCATCGCGGCCCGCCTGCTGGCGCTCGCTCGCGAGTAGCGCGTCGGCGGCGGATCGGCGCACCAGATCTGACGACGCGGCCATGGCGCGGAGCGCGCGTCCCACCATCCCGCAGGCACGCATCACCAAAGCGCAGATACGAAAAACCCGGCACACGGCCGGGTTTTTCGTGTCCGCAAACCGCTGCCGTCAGGCGGCGGTCTTTTCGCCCGCGTCCACGTACTCCGAAATCTGGTCGAAGTTCATGTAGCGGTAGATCTCGGTCGCCGACGCATCCAGCACGCCCACGTCGGCCATGTACTCGGCCTTGGTCGGAATGCGCCCCAGACGCGAGCAGATCGCGGCGAGTTCCGCCGAGCCCAGATACACGTTCGAGTTGCGGCCCAGGCGGTTCGGGAAGTTGCGGGTGGACGTGGAGAACACCGTCGCGCCTTCGCGCACCTGCGCTTGGTTGCCCATGCACAGCGAACAGCCCGGCATTTCCATGCGCGCACCGGCGGCGCCGAAGGTGCCGTAGTGGCCTTCCTTGGTCAGTTCGGCGGCGTCCATCTTGGTCGGCGGCGCGACCCAGAGCTTGGTCGGGATGTCGCGCTTGCCTTCGAGCAGCTTGGACGCTGCGCGGAAGTGACCGATGTTGGTCATGCACGAGCCGATGAAGACTTCGTCGATGACCGCGCCGGAGACTTCGGAGAGCGTCTTGACGTCATCCGGATCGTTCGGGCACGCGACGATCGGCTCGTGCACGTCGGCCAGGTCGATCTCGATGACCGCGGCGTAATCGGCATCGGCGTCGCCCTTGAGCAGCTGCGGATCGGCGAGCCAAGCCTCCATCTTTTCGATGCGGCGCTGGATCGACCGGGCGTCGGCGTAGCCTTCGCTGATCATCCACTTCAGCATCACGATGTTCGACGTGATGTATTCGATGATCGGCGCCTTGTCGAGATGCACCGTGCAGCCGGCCGCGGAACGCTCCGCCGAGGCGTCGGACAGTTCGAATGCCTGCTCGACCTTCAGATCCGGCAGGCCTTCGATCTCGAGGATGCGGCCGGAGAAGATGTTCTTCTTGCCCTGCTTGGCGACGGTCAGCAGACCGGCCTTGATCGCGTACAGCGGAATCGCGTTGACCAGATCGCGCAGGGTCACGCCGGGCTGCATCTTGCCCTTGAAGCGGACCAGCACCGACTCCGGCATGTCGAGCGGCATCACGCCGGTCGCGGCCGCGAACGCGACCAGGCCAGAGCCCGCCGGGAACGAGATGCCGATCGGGAAGCGCGTGTGCGAGTCGCCACCGGTGCCGACGGTGTCGGGCAGCAGCATGCGGTTGAGCCAGCTGTGGATGATGCCGTCACCCGGACGCAGCGAGATGCCGCCGCGCGTGGAGATGAACTCCGGCAGCGTGTGATGCGTCTTGACGTCGACCGGCTTCGGATACGCAGCGGTGTGGCAGAACGACTGCATCACGAGATCGGCGCTGAAGCCGAGGCAGGCGAGGTCCTTGAGTTCGTCGCGCGTCATCGGACCGGTCGTGTCCTGCGACCCCACCGAGGTCATGCGCGGCTCGCAATAGGTGCCCGGACGTACGCCCTGGCCTTCCGGCAGACCGATCGCACGGCCAACCATCTTCTGCGCCAGCGAAAAGCCCTTGCCGGTATTGACCGGCTGCTGCGGCAGGCGGAACAGTTCCAGCGTCGGCAGGCCCAGCGACTCACGCGCCTTGGCCGTCAGGCCACGGCCGACGATCAGCGGAATGCGGCCACCGGCGCGCACTTCGTCGAACAGCACTTCGGACTTGACCTGGAATTCGGCGATCACAGTGCCGTCCTTCAGCGCCTTGCCGTCGTAGGGACGCAGTTCGATCACGTCGCCCTGCTCCATCTGCGACACGTCGAGTTCGATCGGCAGCGCGCCGGCATCTTCCATCGTGTTGTAGAAGATCGGCGCGATCTTCGATCCCAGGCAGACGCCACCAAAGCGCTTGTTCGGAATGAACGGAATGTCCTCGCCGGTCCACCACAGCACGCTGTTGGTCGCCGACTTACGGCTCGATCCGGTACCGACCACGTCACCGACGTAGGCGACCAGATGGCCCTTGTCCTTGAGATCGCGGATGGCCTGGATCGGACCGCGCTTGCCGTCTTCTTCGGGTTCGAACGCTGCACCGTCGCGCGTGTTCTTCAGCATCGCCAGCGCGTGCAGCGGGATGTCCGGGCGCGTGGTCGCGTCGGGCGCCGGCGACAGGTCGTCGGTATTGGTCTCGCCCGGCACCTTGAACACCGTGAGCGTCATCGACTGCGGCACTTCCGGCTTGCTGGTGAACCACTCGGCATCGGCCCAGCTCTGAATCACGGCCTTGGCATTCGCGTTGCCGGCCTTGGACTTCTCCTCGACATCGTGGAACGCATCGAACACCAGCAGCGTGTGCTTGAGGGCTTCGGCGGCGATCGCGCCGACGTCCGCGTCGTCGAGCAGATCGACCAGCGGCTGCACGTTGTAGCCACCGAGCATCGTGCCCAGCAGCTCGGTGGCGCGCGCGCGGGTGATCAGCGCACTGCGTTCGGTGCCGAACGCGATCGCGGCCAGATACGAGGCCTTGACCTTGGCGGCGTCGTCGACGCCCGCGGGCACGCGGTGGGTCAGCAGGTCGAGCAGGAAGGCCTCTTCACCGGCCGGCGGATGCTTCAGCAGTTCGATGACGTCGGCGGTCTGCTGGGCGTCGAGCGGCAGCGGCGGGATGCCCAGCGCTTCGCGCTCGGCAACGTGGTGGCGGTAGGCTTCCAACATGCGGGCAACTCCAAAGTCTTGTTCGTGTAGTACCGGGAAAACCGGTCTCAGGCCGACGGTACGATCAGCTTGAGACCCTTGAAATATGTGCGGAAGAACGCGTCGTCGCGGGTGATCAGCCCATTGCACTGCAGCAGCGCATGCGCACCCACCAGGAAATCGCGCGAGGGGCGGCCGGCGATATCGCCGCGCTGCCAGGAACGTCGCTGCATCTCGCCGGCGCGCAATGCCGACTTGGCTTCGATCGCCGAAAAACGCACGCCCATGTCCTCGAGCACCGCCATCGTCTCTGCGCCGTCGTGCAGCGCGCCACAGATCTCGGCCAATGCGACATCGCAGACGACGACCGGGCCCGCGCTCAAGTGCTGACGCAGGCAGGCCTCGGCGGCGTCGGCTTGCGGGCCGTCGGCCAGTAGATCCACCAGCACGGGCGCGTCGACGGCGATCACCGGTCGGCGTCTCCATCCGCCGCGACATCGGTCTCGACGTCAGCAGCCGGCTGGCCACGCACCGCGCGCATCGCCGCGTCGGTGTCGTCGAAGCCTTCCAGTTTGAAACGGCCGCGGGCGCGCGAGACGGCGTCGTCGACGCTCTTGCGCAGCACGATGCGGCTGCCTTCCAGTTCAACCTTCAGGATCGTACCCTTGCTCAGGCCCAGCGCATCGCGCACGGCCTTGGGCAGGGTGATCTGGCCACGCTCGGCGACGGTGGCTTCCATGGCGGATTCCGGTTCGGTATGCGCAGATTATACATACCTGACTGCGCATACCCAAGCCGGGTACTAGGGATGGCACTCGCGCCGATGCGGTAGTGAAGCCGCGCGTGACGCCTGCCGTGCCGGCTCCTGCCGCACTCCCAGAACACGATGCATCCCGGCGCGAGCACAAATCCGCCACGTGGATCGGCCTACACTGCGCGGATCGATCCGCAGGCCGCCGATTCGTTCCGCCAATCGGCAGCCGTCGCATCGAACCCGTCCCCGCACGCTGTGACCGCCACGCGCCGTCATCGCCAGCACCCCGCGACAGGAGCCCACGAATGACCGATTCCTTTTCCACCCACGCCGAACTCGAAGTTGGCGGGCGCCGGCTGAAGTACGCCAGCCTGCCGGCGCTGGGCAAGCAGTTCGACATTGCCCGTCTGCCTTACTCGATGAAGATCCTGCTCGAGAACCTGCTGCGCCACGAGGACGGCGAGACCGTCGCCGCGCACCACATCGAGGCGGTGGCGAAGTGGGATCCGAAGGCCGAACCGGACACCGAGATCGCCTTCATGCCCGCGCGCGTGGTGCTGCAGGATTTCACCGGTGTGCCCTGCGTCGTCGATCTCGCCGCGATGCGTGACGCGGTCGTGCGTCTGGGTGGTCGCCCGGAACAGATCAATCCGCTGATCCCGTCGGAGCTGGTGATCGACCATTCGGTGCAGGTCGATGTGTTCGGTCGCCCGGATGCGCTGGATCTCAACGGCAAGATCGAGTTCCAGCGCAACAAGGAACGCTACGGCTTTCTGCGCTGGGGCCAGAAGGCGTTCGACAACTTCAAGGTGGTGCCGCCCAACACCGGCATCGTCCACCAGGTGAACCTCGAGCATCTCGCCCGCGTGGTGATGACCGCCGAGCGTGAGGACGGCTCGACCTGGGCATACCCGGACACGGTGTTCGGCACCGACTCGCATACCACGATGATCAACGGCATCGGTGTGCTCGGCTGGGGCGTGGGCGGTATCGAGGCCGAAGCCGCGATGCTCGGCCAGCCCTCGTCGATGCTGATTCCGCAGGTCGTCGGCTTCAAGCTCAAGGGCCGCATGCCGGAAGGCGCGACCGCGACCGATCTTGTGCTGACGGTCACCGAGACGCTGCGCAAGCACGGCGTGGTCGGCAAGTTCGTCGAGTTCTTCGGCGAGGGCCTGCAGCATTTGCCGCTGGCTGACCGCGCGACGATCGGCAACATGGCGCCCGAATACGGCGCGACCTGCGGCATCTTCCCGATCGACCAGGAATCGCTGAACTACCTGCGCCTGTCGGGCCGTAGCGAAGAGCAGATCGCGCTGGTCGAGGCATACGCGAAGGCGCAGCAGCTGTGGCACGAACCCGGCGCGCCCGAAGCCGAGTACAGCAGCGTGCTGGAACTCGACATGGGCGACGTGCGTCCGTCGCTGGCCGGCCCGAAGCGTCCGCAGGATCGCGTGCTGCTGGAAAATGTGCAGCAGAACTTCCGCGACAACGTCGGCCCGCTGATCGCCAAGCGCAGCAAGGCCAGCAGCGAAGACCCGCAGGTCGACCGCTTCGAGAAGGAAGGCGGTGGGCAGCCGCAGGCCGAGCGCCTCGCCGCGCGTCCGGTGTCGCGCATCACGCTCGATGATGGCGAACACGAACTGACTGATGGCTCGGTGGTCATCGCTGCGATCACGTCCTGCACCAACACCTCCAACCCGGCGGTGATGCTCGGCGCCGGCCTGCTCGCGCGCAACGCCGCGGCCAAGGGCCTGAAGGCCGCGCCGTGGGTCAAGACCTCGCTCGGACCGGGCTCGCTGGTGGTCACCGACTACCTCGAGAAAGCCGGCGTGCTCGACGATCTGGAGAAGCTCGGCTTCTACGTCGTCGGCTATGGCTGCACGACCTGCATCGGTAACTCCGGCCCACTGCCGGACGCGGTGTCGAAGGGCATCGCCGAGAACGACCTGGCGGTGTCGGCGGTTCTTTCGGGCAATCGCAACTTCGAAGGCCGGATCCACGGCGAAGTGAAGATGAACTATCTCGCCTCGCCGCCGCTGGTCGTCGCCTACGCGATCGCCGGCACGGTGGATATCGACCTGACCCACGATCCGCTGGGCAAGGACGCGGACGGCAACCCGGTGTATCTGCGCGACATCTGGCCGACCAACCAGGAGATCGGCGACTTCATCGCCAAGACGATCGGGCCGGAAATGTTCGCCAAGAACTACGCCGACGTGTTCAAGGGCGACACGCGCTGGAACACGATCGAATCGCCCGACGGCGATCTCTACGCATGGGACGAGGCCTCGACCTACATCAAGAATCCGCCCTACTTCGATGGCATGACGATGGACGTTGGCAGCATCGACGACATCCACGGCGCGCGGATCATGGGCCTGTTCGGCGACTCGATCACGACCGACCACATCTCCCCGGCCGGCAACATCAAGGGCGACTCACCCGCGGGCCGCTTCCTGCAGGACCGCGGCGTGCAGCCGACCGACTTCAACAGCTACGGCTCGCGCCGCGGCAACGACGACGTCATGGTGCGCGGCACCTTCGCCAACATCCGCATCAAGAACCTGTTCTTCGGCGGCGAGGAAGGCGGCAACACGCTGTACTTCGGCGACGGTGAACCGGAGAAGCTGTCGATCTATGACGCCGCGCAAAAGTACAAGGCGGCCGGCGTGCCGCTGGTGGTGTTCGCCGGCAAGGAATACGGCACCGGTTCGTCGCGCGACTGGGCGGCCAAGGGCACCAACCTGCTGGGCGTGAAGGCCGTGATCGCCGAGAGCTTCGAGCGTATCCACCGCTCCAACCTCGTCGGCATGGGCGTGCTGCCGTGCAGCTTCCGCAACGGCGACAACGCACAGAGCCTCGGTCTGGACGGGTCGGAGACGGTCGAACTGACCGGTCTTGAGAACGGCAAGTCGAAGACCGCGCAGATCGTCGCCACACGCGCGGATGGCACGGAGATCCGCTTCGAGGTCGACGTGCTGCTGCTGACGCCGAAGGAAGTCGAGTACTTCCGCCACGGCGGTCTGCTGCATTACGTGCTGCGTCAGTTGGCGGCGAAGAAAGCCGCCTGACTCCGGATCGGGCGGAAGCCCGGCCCGCCGTAGCACGGCGGGCGTTCGCCCGGCGCGCGAAGCGATGCTTCGCAAGCGCGCCCGGCTTACCCACAGTGGCGGTCTGCTGCATTACGTGCTGAGGCAGTTGGCGGCAAAGAAGTCAGCCTGATCGGAATAGGAAAGGCCCGCAGATGCGGGCCTTCCTTTTTCTGTAGGAGCGCGCTTGCGCGCGAAAAACGTCGCCGGGAAAGCCCCTTCGCGCGCGAGCGCGCTCCTACAGGGCTTCATCTGGAAGCGGAAGCCTCACACCCCCGGACACCGAGGCAAGCCATCGCCCACACTGCACTCCACACAGCACGGTGCGGTCTGCGGACGCGGCGTCGACTGACCCGGCTGCAGCACATCCGGCCCGACCGGCATCGGCGCTGGCGCCACATACAGTCCGGGCGACGGCGACAGCGCAGCCAGTTCGTTGGCCGGCCGCAACTGCAACAGCACCGCCCAGTCCTGCCGGTTCGCATTGCAGGCCTCCGGCGCGTCGGGGCTGCACGGTGGGTCGTCGAGACTGCGCTGGGCCAGTGCGGCGAACTGCCCGCCCGCGGTCAACGGCATGAGCCGCATCGTGACGCCATCGAGCACATTGCCGCCGACCAGTTGCGCCTGTCCGCTCTCGACGCCGACCACGATGTCGCAATGCATGCCCAGCCCGCCATCCTCGCTGCTGAGCAAGTTGGCCAGGCCCGAGAAGCCGAACACACGGTTCGCGGCGCGCACGTAGCACAGCATGTCGCCGCGCGCGGGGCGCGAGGTCATCGGATCGGCGACGCGATAGGCGTTGGTTTCCGGGCTGCGATAGGCATTGCGCACGTAGTCGACGTGGCTTGGCGACCCACTGAAGCCCGGCAGCGTCGCGCGTCGCGCGACCCAGGACACGAACGCCGCCGACCACGGCACGTCGACCAGAAAACTGCGGCAGGCCGACGACGGCTGCTGGCTCGTCGGCGCGAACATGCAGTCGTAGGCGCCCGGGCGATGCTGGAGTTGCGACAGCTGATCCGCGCCGCGCCAGTAACCGGCGACGCGTCGCCAGGCCTGTTCGCCATTGGTCAGCAATGCGGTCTCGGCCTCGCGCACGGTCGAGCCGGCGTAGCGGCCCTCGACGTCGATGAAAGGCCGATGCCACAGCAGATGTTCTTCGCACGCGGCGGCGGCGAGCCGGGTCGCCGGATCGGGCGATGCGACCTGCGCGCGCAACAACGGGCAGGGATCGGCCGCCAGCGCGGTCAGCGGCGCGGACAGCAGCAGGCAGGCGAGCAGCAACAGGTGGCGCATCGATCGCATCGGGGGCATCCATTCCGCGCAGAACGCGCGGTCGGCGTCATCGTGCCCCAGTCGCACGTGAAGAGCGGGTCCGCTCGCGCGCTCAGCCCGCGCAGAACGCCGCGTAGTCGATGTAGCCGGGGAACGCGCGGCCCGGTGCGCAGACCGGACAGTCGGGATCGGGCGCCAGTCGCGTTTCGCGGAACTGCATGCGCAGCGCGTCGAATTGCAACAGACGACCAGCCAACGGCACGCCGATACCCAGCAACAGCTTCAGCGCTTCAGTCGCCTGCAGCAGGCCGATCACGCCCGGCAATACGCCGAGTACGCCGACTTCCGAGCAGTTCGGCGCAGCTTCCGCCGGCGGCGGTTCGGGAAACAGGCAGCGATAACAGGGGCATTCGCCGCGTCGGCGGCCGGCGTCGAAGACGCTGACCTGCCCGTCGAAGCGATGCACCGCGCCGTAGACCAGCACCACGCCGTGCAGCACGCAGGCATCGTTGAGCAGATAGCGCACCGGGAAGTTGTCGGCGCCGTCGAGCACCAGATCGACGCCATCGAGCAACCGATCGACGTTGTCGCTGGTCACGCGCTCGGCGACAGCTTCGATGCGCGTGCGCGGGTTGAGCGCGCCGAGCGTCGTTGCCGCCGACTGCACTTTGGGTTGGCCGATGCGGTCTTCCGCGTGCAGGATCTGGCGCTGCAGATTGCTGCGGTCGACCACATCGTCGTCCGCGATGCGCAGCGTGCCGACACCGGCCGCGGCGAGGTAGTACGCAGCCGGCGACCCGAGGCCACCCGCGCCGATGACCAGCACCGTCGCCTCGGCAAGTCGCTGCTGGCCGGCGAGGCCGATCTCGGGCAGTTTCAGATGCCGCGAGTAGCGCTCGTGGAAATCAAGATCGACGTCGCCGTCCGGCAGCACGGTGGGCAAGCCCTCGGCCTGCCAGGCGCTGGTGCCGCCGGCCACCGACACGATGTCGGTGTAACCGAGCGCGGCCAGCGTTTCCGCCGCCTGCAGGGAGCGGCGACCGCTCTGACAGATCAGCAGCAGCGGTGCCTGCAGGTCCGGCACATGGGCCAGCGGCGCGGCTTCGAGCACGGCGCGATCGATGCCGTCGGCGCCTTCGGCCATGCCCGTGAGCCGCTCGTGCGCGTCGCGCACATCGATCAGGCGCACGCCCTGCTGCTGGCGTTGCCGGGCCTGCGCCGGCGTGAGTTCCTGGATGGCCATGGCGCGATTATCGCGCGGAACGCAGCGGCCGCGCCTCGCTGGGCGCGCCTCGCGCGCGAGCGCGCTCCTACGAAAGGCCGCCCGTTCACCGGTGCGCCATTACGTGCGCTTCCAGCGCCGCCTTCGGGATGCGGAACGCGCGACTGCCGCCCCGGTTATCCCGAAACCCTGTAGGAGCGCGCTTGCGCGCGAATGGCATTATCGGGACAGCCTCATCGCGCGCGAGCGTGCTCCTACAAAGGCCGGCCGTTCACCGTTGCACCCTTACGTGCGCTTCCAGCGCCGCCTGCGGGATGCGAACGCGCGACTGCAGCGCCGGTCGTCCTGAGACCCTGTAGGAGCGCGCTTGCGCGCGAACGGCATTACCGGGACAGCCTCATCGTGCGCGAGCGCGCTCCTACAGAGCGGTGTCAATACGGCAGCACATCGACCGGCGTGCCCGTCGCGTACGCGCGCGGTCCCGCGTCGAGCACGATCAGCGCATCCGAATCCGCGGCGGCCTGCATGCGGTGCGAGCCGTCGGCCGGATTCGGTTCGACCCAGGAGATGCCGTCGTCATCGATCCACCAGCGGCCGCGCAGCAGTTCGAGACGTTCGTGTGTCTTGGTCCAGTCCGAGGCCAGCCGCGCACGTCGCAGCGCCCGCGGCGCCCTGCCCTGCAGGCCGTCGACCAGACGACGCCCGAGCGCAAGCCAGGTCGCGAGCACCGACACCGGATTGCCCGGCAGGCACAGGAACAGCGCCGGACCGAGCGTGTCGCCTTCGGCCAGCAGCAGCGGCATGCCGGGTTTCATCATCACCTTCCAGACCCGCACGCGGCCGCGGCGCTGCAGCAGTTCGGGCAACAGGTCCTTCTCGCCGGCCGACACGCCGCCGCAGGTCAGCACCAGATCGAAGGCTTCGCCGGCATGGCGCAGCGCCGAAGTCACCTGCGCTGCGTCGTCGGGCAGTGTCGGAAACGCGACTGGCTCGAGGCCTTCGGCGCGCAGCAGGCCCATCAGCTGGTCGCGGTTGGAGTTGTAGATCTGGCCCGGGCCGAGCGACATGCCGGGCTCGACGAGCTCGTCTCCGGTGGCGAATACCGCGACCGTCGGCCGCCGGACGACATCCAGCTGCGCAAGGCCCTGCGAAGCTGCGAGGCCGATGCGCGCCGGCGTCAGTGTGTCACCCGCGCGAAGCAACAGATCGCCGACGTCCGAATCCTCGCCGGCGCGGCGCACGTGCTGGCCCAGTCTCGGTGCGCCCTGCACGATGACATCGTCGCCATCGAGCGCGGTGTTCTCCTTCATCACCACCGTGTCAGCGCCAACCGGCAACGGCGCGCCGGTGGTAATGCGCACACAGCTGCCCGCTTCCACCGCCAGCGCGGTGTCGGGACCGGCGAACTGCTCACCGGTCAGGCGCAGGCGCGTCGGCGCACCATCCGTTGCGAGATCCGCGTGGCGCAGCGCGAAGCCGTCCATCGCCGAGTTGTCGAACGGCGGCTGCGGCAGGGTGGCGACGACATCGCGCGCCAGCACGTGGCCATGCGCGCGCGACAGCGAGACGGTCTGCGGCTGCAGGCGACGCTCGGCGGCGACGGTATCGACAATCGCGCAGGCCTGCGCGAACGGCACGCGGAACGGGAATGTGGGCTCAGTCATGAGTGACTCCGGCCCGGACCAGATCGTCGGGCGTGTTGAGGTTGCCGAAGCGGACCTGCGAGAAACGCAAAGTCCGCATGCCGAGTGCGCGCTGCAGACCGCGCACCGAGAAGTCGTCGCCGGTCAGCGCGTCAGCGGCCACCACGCGCAATGCCGCCACCGGCCACAGCGCGACCAGCGGCTGCAGACCATCGTCGTCCTCGGCGCTCGCGCCGGTGTCGCCGGCTCCATCGATCAATCGCGCCAGCACCGGTGCATCGACATGCAGCGCGTCCACCGGCAGCGTGAACAGCCACGGCGTCGTGGTCGCAACCGCGAGCGCGTCGAGACCTGACAGGGGGCCGGTATCCGGATGACGATCAGGGATCGCGTCGATGTCCGCGTCGGCGTACCGCGGCAGCTCGCGATTGGCGCTGACCAGTATGCGCGAGGCATGCGCGGCGAAACGTTCGCGGAGTCGTTCGACCTGCGGCACGCCTTCGCGCCGCAGCCAGGCCTTGTCCAGGCCGCCGAGCCGCGTCGCCCGACCGCCGGCCAGCAGGCCGACGGTCAGCGTGTCGCGGGACGGCGGCGGGATCACTTGCGCTTGACGTGCCGGATCAGTCGCTTCTTCTTCGCCAGCTGGCGATCGTTGAGCACGTTCTTCTTGTCCTTGTAGGGGTTGTCGCCCTCCCGGAACAGGAAGCGTACCGGCGTGCCGACCAGCTTGAAGCGCTTGCGGAAGAAGTTCTCCAGATAGCGCTTGTAGCTATCGGGCAACGTCCGCAGGCGATTGCCGTGGACGATGATCGTCGGCGGGTTCTCACCACCCGGATGCGCGTAACGCAGCTTCGGCGCGTGGCCGCGCACGACCGGCGGCGGATTGGTCTCGTAGGCGATCTCGAGTGCCTTGGTGACTTCCGAGGTGCCGAACTTGTAGTTGGCCGACGCATGCGCGCGGTGGATCGCCTGGAACAGTTCGCGCAGGCCCGAGCCGTGCTTGGCGCTGATGCGCACCGCTTCGGCCCAGGGCACGAATGCCAGCTTGCGCGACAGCAGCGCTTCGGTCTGCTCGCGCTGGTAGTCGGAAAGTCCGTCCCACTTGTTGACCGCGACGACGAGCGCGCGCCCCGAATCCAGCACCGCGCCGAGCACGCTCGCATCCTGGTCGGTCACGCCCTCGCTGGCGTCGATCATCACCACCGACACCTGCGAATGCTCAATCGCCTGCAGCGTCTTGATGATGGAGAACGTTTCGACCGCCTCGTCGACCTTCGACTTGCGGCGGATACCGGCCGTGTCGACCAGGCGGTACTTGCGACCGTCGCGTTCGAGATCGACCTCGATCGAATCGCGCGTGGTGCCGGCCACTTCTGAGGCGATCATCCGCTCCTCGCCGAGGATGCGGTTGACCAGCGTCGACTTGCCCACGTTCGGGCGGCCGACGAAGGTCACGCGTACGCGGTCGGGATCGCTGTCGAGCTGTTCGGACTGTCCTACTTCCGGCAGCTTTTCGAGGATCTCGTCGACCAGTTCGTCGATGCCGTGACGATGCGCCGACGAGATCGCGTGCGTGTCGGAGAAGCCATAGCGCGAGAAGTCGGCCTCGGCCGCGCGCGCATCCAGCCCGTCGGTCTTGTTGATGACCAGGAAGGTGGGTTTGTCGATCTTGCGCAGCCAGCGCAGGATCTCGTCGTCGAGCGCCGAGGCACCCTCGCGGCCATCGACGACGAACAGCACGAGATCGGCTTCGGCGGCGGCGGCGCGCGACTGCTTCGCGGTCGGGCCAGCCAGGCCTTCGCTCTCGAGATGCGTGTTCTCGCCGGCGATGCCGCCGGTGTCGACCAGCGCGAACGGCACGTCTGGGTTGAGCCGGCACACGCCGTAATGGCGGTCGCGGGTGACGCCCGGCTCATCATGGACGAGCGCGTCGCGGGTGCGGGTCAGCGCGTTGAACAGCGTCGATTTGCCGACATTGGGGCGGCCCACGAGGGCGACGAGGGGAAGCATGAGGCGGATTCCGTTCGAATGGGTCTTGCGTGTTGCGCGGATAGGCCCGGACGCACACGGCCCCGGGCAGGTGGACTGCCCGGGGCCGTCATTGTTGCACTTGCAGCTGAATTACTGGGCCAGGCGCCAGGCGGTCACGTCGCCATCGACGTTCTGGACCACCAGCACGCCGTCGGCGACGACCAGCGCACCGCGGATCGGATCGCGGCCAGCGCGCTCACGGGCAACGAATTCGCCGTCGTCGAGACGCATCCAGTGCAGGTAACCGTCGAGATCGCCAACCACGGCGTAGTCGCCCTGGATCGCCGCACCGGTCAGGTTGCGACGCGCGAGCGCCGGCTGCTGCCATGCGGCCGTGCCGCTGAATTTGTCGAGTGCCCAGACCGTGCCATTCGAGTCCGTGACGACCACGCGCTGCGGCGACAGGCCCGGACGGTTGGCACCGCCGTGCTCGCTGACCCACAACGGACGGCCGCTCGGGCCTTCCAGCGCCATCGTGCGATGGCGATAGCTGCTGGCGAACAGCACGGCCTCGTCGAGCACCGGAGTGCCGTCGACATCGGACATGCGTTCGAGTTCGGTGCGGCCGTCGGGCTGGGCCACGGCCTGCTCCCACAGCGTACGGCCGTCGGACAGCGACAACGCGGCGATGGTGCCGTCGTCATTGCCGACGAACACGAAACCCGGGCCGAGCACAGGCGCGTCGTTGCCACGTACGGTCAACGAGGGCATTTCCCGCACCCAGAACCAGCGGCGCTCGCCGCTGGCGACGTCGAACGCGGTGACGCGGCCATCATTGGAGCGCACCAGCACCACGCCCTGCCCGATCGCGGGCGCAGCGATGATCTCGTTGGAGACCTTGGCCGTCCAGCGCTCCGCGCCTGTTGCCGCATCGAGCGCCACCACTTCACCATCGAGGCTGCCGGCCACGACCAGACCCTCACCGACGCCAGGGCCGCCGCTCAGCCGCAGGTCCGAGTCATAGCGCCACACCGACGCGCCGGTCTGCAGATCGAACGCACGCACGCCGCCCTTGATCGCGGCGACGTAAACCCGGCCATCGGCCACGGCCGGCGACTGGCGCACGCCCAGACGACCTTCACCCTTGCCGGCATTCGCCGACCACAGGCGCGACACGCTCAGCGTCTCGGTGATGTCGGTCAGCGGCGCAGGTTCGGACAGCGCTTTCGCGTCGGCCTTTTCGCTGTTACCGAACCAGCCGCGCACGGTGCTGCAGCCGGTGACGGTCATCACGCAAAGCGCAATCGCCGCGATCCGCGTGAAACGGGCCGGCGCAAGGGAAGACGCGGCGCGCGCGATCTGGTCGGTCATCAGGATTCAACCTCGGGTTCGTCCGGCGTACCGCCGACTTCGGAAAGCTTGAGTTCGAGCAGGCCACGCTGTTGCGCGGCGCTGTCGAGCTGGCGCAGGGCCTGCGCGTAATCAGCGCGGGCCTGCTCGGTCTGGTTGAGAGCAAAATGCGCGTCACCGCGCGCTTCGAGCGACACGGGATCGTCGGCATCGGCGAGCAGCTTGATCGCGTCTTCGCCGCGACCGGCGTCGGTCAGCAGGCGCGCAAGACGCTGCTGCACCACCGCCGCAAGACCGGGCTCGGCGCCCTTGACCGCTTCGAGCGTCGCGATTGCAGCATGGCGATCGCCTTTGTCGACCTGCGCCTTGGCCAGCTGCAACGCCGCCAGTTCGCTGTACGCGGTATCGGGCAGCCCGGCCACCGTCTGGGAGGCCTTGTCGAATTCGCCGGAACGGATATCCAGCAACGCCGACTGATAGGCCGAATGCTGCTCGACGGCCTGCGAATGGGTGCGGTTCTTCCAGTACTGCCAGCCACCGATCAGTGCGGCGCCCACCACGAGGCCACCCACCAGTCCCAGACCGTTGTCGCGAAGCCAGGCCTTGACCCGCTCCCCCTGTTCGCGCTCGTCCAGCAACTCGTCAATCGCCATATGGTCTCTACGCCCGCTGTCGAAGGCGGGTCAAACGGATGAAAAGAAGATTCGCGGCACCACCCGCTGTTGCGGGTGTCCGGAGCCTGGCGCGGTCGCCCGGACCTACTCGGCAGCCGGCGCCAGCGCGCCGTCGGAGGATACCGTAAAGCGTGCCACGTTGGCCCGCTGGAACCGGGACAGATCCTGAACGTCCCCATCGCGTGAGACTTCGACGGCGTTGGCATTGCCGAGCTTGACGCGCGCGACCGTGCCCGCTTCGAAGCGGCGTTCCTGGCCGGCCTGCACCAGCGCCTGTTCGACCGCGACGCCGTCCGGGCCGATCACCTCGATCCAGCTGTCGCCGCTGAAACGCATCACCAGATCCGCGCTCGCCTGTGTTTCGAGATCGCCTGCAGGCGCTGCGGCGGGTGCGCGCTTGGGCAATGCGCCCAGCGACGCGGTGACCGGTGTCGGGCGCGCAGGACGCGTGTCGACGGGCGACTGGCTGCCATCGAGGCCCAACGACGCGGTTTCCACAGGCCTGCTGTTGTCGACATGGGAACGTGTTGCCACCCAGACCGGCACCGCAATCAGCGCCGTGATCACGACATACACCGCCCGGCCCATGGCCTTGTCGAGCATGCGCTGCATCGGCGGGGTGTAGGTGCGCGGCGTCAGTTCGGGCGGACGCACGCTTGCGTCGGATACCCCGTCAGCCAGCGATTCGGGCAGCTTCAGCAATCGCAGGTAGCTGCGCAGTTGGCCGCGTATGAACACCGGTGCGCCGAGGCGTGCCCAGTCTTCGGCCTCCAGCGCCTCGACAACCCGCAACTGCATGCGCAGGCGGGTGGCGACGTCGGCGATCGTCAGTCCGGTCTCCATGCGTGCCTCGCGCAGACGTTCTCCGACCCCAGGCGAAGACGCTGGCATGGTCTGGCTCGAAGAACTCATGGTGGACTGGTTTCCCTTGGCTGTAGGTTCGGTGCAGACGGAAATTCCGTTTGCAAGCGTCGCTGGTATCGGTCGGCGGCCCCTGTGTCGCCGAGCGCGGTTTCAATCTGCACCGCAAGTTGCAATGCTGCCGCAGTTACGGGGGCCGCGGCAAGCCGTCTCTGCGAAAAAGCCCGTGCATCGAAGTAACGGTGCTCGCCGACGAGGTATCGCACCATCGCGTCGAGTGCGACGAGATTCTCCGGATCGAGCTCCAGCGACGCCCGCAGGTCGCGCTCGACGCGCGCCGTATCGCCTGCGGTCATCGCACAGACGCCCGCATTGGCCAGTGCGCCGGAAGGATCTCCGTATGCAGGATCGCGCACTGCAGCGTCGAAGTAGACCAGCGCATCGGTCGCGCGACCATTGCGACACAACCAGGTGCCGTAGTTGTTGAGGTAGGCGCCCTGGTCCGGCGCGCGCTCGGTGGCGGCCTTGTAGTAGCCGCCGGCCTGCGCGCTGCGACCGCGTCGGTCTTCGATCACCGCGAGCAAAGTATTGGCGTCGGCTGCCGTGCCCTCGCCTTTCAGCGCATCGCGCGCGGCGCTGGCCGCTGCGTCGAAATTGCCGGCCGCGAACTCGCGGGATGCGATCGCCAATTGCTGGCGCGTCGCGTCATTACGTCGCGACTCGGCATTGCCCCGGATGTTGTAAGACGGCGGCTCCGGGCGATAGTCGCTCTTCGCGCTCGGCTTGATGAATGTAAGACGTGAGCAGCCGGCCACTGCCAGCAGGAGAACAATGCAGACGGCAGCTTCAGGCAGCCGCATCGACACCTGGACCGCCCTGCGCTTCGAGACGCTTGAGATGGTCGGCCTGGCGACGCGTGCGATCAGCCACCTGGCCCTTGAGCTGGCCGCAGGCTGCGTCGATGTCGTCGCCGCGGGTCCGGCGCACCGGTGCGATACGGCCCGATTCGTTGAGCAGCTTCTGGAACCGGCGGATCGTCGCATCGTCTGGGCGCGCGTAGCGCGTGCCCGGGAACGGGTTGAACGGAATCAGGTTGACCTTCGCCGCATCCTTCATCTGCAGACGATTGTCGAAATCGCGCATCAGCCGGGCCAGCTCACGCGCGTGCTGCGGCTGGTCGTTGACGTCCTTCATCAACGTGTACTCGAACGTGATCGAGTCGCCGCGTTTGCGCTGTGCATAGCGCGCGCAAGCTTCCATCAGCTCGGCGATCGGATATTTCTTGTTGAGCGGCACCAGTTCGGTGCGCAGCGCGTCGTTGGCTGCGTGCAGCGAAACCGCCAGCGACACATCGCTGACCTCGCCCAGCTTGTCGATCATCGGCACCATGCCGGCGGTCGAGAGCGTCACGCGCTTGTTCGCGAGACCATAGCCGAGGTCGTCGCGCATGATGCTCATCGCGCGGACCACGTTGTCGAAATTCATCAGCGGCTCGCCCATGCCCATCATCACGACATTGGTCAGGCGGCGCTGCTTGTGCGGCACGTTGCCCAGGTGCCTCGCCGCCACCCAGACCTGGCCGATGATCTCGGCGGTCGACAGGTTGCGGTTGAATCCCTGGGTTGCGGTGGAGCAGAACTGGCAATTGAGCGCGCAGCCCACCTGCGAAGACACGCATAACGTGCCGCGCGATTTGTCGGGGATGTAGACGGTCTCGATCGCATTCTTGCCGTCCATCGCCAGCAACCACTTGTGGGTGCCGTCGATGGAAGGCTTCTCGAACTGCACCTGCGGTACGCGGACTTCGGCATGCGCCTCGAGCTTGGCGCGCAGCGCCTTGCCCAGGTCGGTCATGTCGTTGAAGTCGGTGACGTAGCGGTGGTGGATCCACTTCATGATCTGGTGGGCACGGAAGCGCTTTTCGCCGAGGGTCTCGGCGAAAAAGCGCTCCATACCCTCGCGGTCGAGGTCGAGCAGGTTCTGCTTGGCGACGGTGGCGTCGATGGCAACCTCGGTCACGATGGCATCACTCAGCGGGAAACGACTTCGTCGTTCTTGAAGAAGTACGCGATCTCGGTCTGCGCATTCTCGACCGAATCCGAGCCGTGCGCGGCATTGGCGTCGATGGAGTCGGCGAAGTCGGCGCGGATCGTGCCCGGCGCAGCGTCCTTCGGGTTGGTGGCGCCCAGCAGGTCGCGGTGCGCGGCCACGGCGTTCTCGCCTTCCAGGGCCTGGATCATCACCGGGCCGGAGGTCATGAACTCGACCAGCGCGCCGAAGAACGGACGCTCCTTGTGCACGGCGTAGAAGCCTTCGGCTTCCTCACGGGTGAGCTGCTTGTACTTGGCCGCCACGATCTTGAGGCCCGCCTTTTCGAAGCGGGAATAGATCTCGCCGATGACATTCTTGGCAACGGCATCGGGCTTGACGATGGAAAGAGTGCGCTCGAGCGCCATCTGGTGTTCTCCGGTCTGGAATGGGGCCGTCCACTCCGGAACGGCCGAGTCTACATGGAAAAACCCGCGCCGAAACGCGGGTTTAGCCAACATGGCTGCGGCAATTCTAACGTATCCGCTGCAACTTCGCCGGTTGCGGGCAGGTCATCGGTCATTGACGCGTCAGCCGCCTGGCCCTCAGAATCCAAACAAGCGTTTGATCGAGGTGCACGTTCTGCGTGGCCAGCACTGTCCAGTTTTCCACCAAGGACAAGATCCTCGGCGCTGCCGAAGAACTGTTTGCGACCCACGGGTTCGCGGGCACATCGTTGCGCCAGGTGACCAGCCGGGCGGACGTGAACATCGCGGCGGTCAACTACCACTTCGGCAGCAAGGAGAACCTCGTCAACGAGGTGTTCCGCCGCCGGATGGATCAGATGAGCGCGCAGCGCCTCGCCCAGCTCAAGCGTGCACAGATCGAGGAGCCCGGCGAGATCGAACCGATCATCGCCGCTTTCGTCGAACCCGCGCTCGACATGGCCAGCGGACGCGCCGGCAGCGGCGCCTTCGTCCGGGTCATCGCCCGGGCTTACGTGGAGAAGAACGACGCCCTGCGCAAGTTCCTCTCCGAACAGTACGGTCATGTGCCCCGTGAATTCGCAGGCGCCTTGGCCGCCTGCCTGCCCGGCCTCGGCAAGGCCGAGCTCTATGGCCGTCTCGATTTCCTCGCCGGGGCCCTGACCTACGCCATGGCCGATTTCGGTCTGATCAAACGCCCGCCGGGCACCACCGAACATGCGCACCGCACCCGGATCGCCGGCGAGCTGATCCGCTTCGCCGCGGCCGGGTTCCGCGCCTGACCACCAGCCCGGCCCACGCCGGGCTTCTTTCGAAACAAAGGGATGGAGCAAATGTCTGAGAAACTGCTTGTACGTCGCGCCGCCGTTCTGGGTGCGGGTGTCATGGGCGCGCAGATCGCCGCGCACCTGACCAACGCCGGGATCGACACGGTCCTGTTCGACCTGCCGGCCAAGGAGGGCGACAAGGACGGCGTGGTACGCAAGGCACTCGCGAACCTGGCCAAGCTGAGCCCCGCCCCGCTGAGCAGCAAGTCGCTGGCCGAATCCATCGTCCCGGCGAACTACGAAACCGGCCTGGCCGAGCTCGAAAGCTGCGACCTGATCATCGAGGCGATTGCCGAAAAGATGGACTGGAAGCAGGATCTCTACCGCAAGATCGCTCCGCACGTGCCAGCACATGCGGTGCTGGCCAGCAATACCTCGGGCCTTGGAATCAATGCCTTGGCGGATGTTCTTCCCGAAGAACTGCGCCATCGTTTCTGCGGGGTGCATTTCTTCAACCCGCCGCGCTACATGCATCTGGCCGAACTGATCCCGGCGAAGACCACCGACAAGTCGGTGCTCGAAGGCCTCGAAGCCTTCCTGACCACACAGCTCGGCAAGGGCGTGGTCTACGCCAAGGACACGCCGAACTTCATCGGCAACCGGATCGGCGTGTTTTCGATCCTGTCGACGATCCATCACACCCAGGAATCGAATCTCGGCTTCGACGAGGTCGATGCGCTGACCGGTCCCCTGCTCGGCCGTCCGAAGTCGGCGACCTATCGCACCTCGGATGTCGTCGGTCTGGACACGATGTCGCACGTCATCAAGACGATGGCCGACACCTTGCCCGAGGATCCCTGGCACGAGTACTTCGCCTCGCCCAAGTGGCTGACCGCGCTGATCGACAAGGGCGCGCTGGGCCAGAAGACCGGCGCCGGCATCTTCCGCAAGGCCGGCAAGGACATCCTGGTCCTGGATCTGGAGAAGCAGGATTACCGCGCGTCCGACCGCAAGGCCGCCGACGAGGTCGTCGTGATCCTCAAGAGCAAGGACCCGGCCGAGCGCATGGCCCAGCTGCGCGCCAGCGAACACCCGCAGGCGCAATTCGTCTGGTCGATCCTGCGCGACCTGTTCCACTACAGCGCCGTGCACCTGGAAGACATCGCCGAAACCGCGCGCGACGTGGACCTGGCGATCCGCTGGGGCTACGGCTGGCAGCAGGGTCCGTTCGAACTGTGGCAGGCCGCGGGCTGGAAGCAGGTCGCCGACTGGATCGCCGAGGACATCGTCGCCGGCAAGACCATGAGCAGCGCGCCGCTGCCCGACTGGGTGTTCGACGGCCGCGAGGGTGTGCACGCCGCCGAAGGCAGCTACAGCCCGTCCAAGAACGCCAAGTTGCCGCGCTCGGCGCTGCCGGTGTATCGCCGCCAGCGCTTCCCCGATCCGCTGCTGGGCGAGCGCTTCGAGCAGGGTGAGACGGTGTACGAGAACGACGGCATCCGTCTGTGGACGGACGGCGACGACATCGGCGTGATCAGCTTCAAGACCAAGATGCACACGGTCTCCGACCACGTGCTCGACGGCATCCAGGAAGCGATCGGCATCGCCGAGCAGAAGTTCAAGGGCGTGGTGATCTGGCAGCCGAAGGAGCCCTTCTCCGCCGGTGCCGATCTGGCCGGTGCACTGGGCCTGCTGCAGGCAGGCAGGGTCGACGCGTTCGAGGCGATGGTCGAGAACTTCCAGAAGACCAGCCAGCGCATCAAGTATTCGCTGGTGCCCGTGGTCGCGGCCGTCCGCGGTCTGGCGCTGGGCGGTGGCTGCGAGTTCCAGATGCACAGCGCGCGCACCGTCGCGCATCTCGAAAGCTACATCGGCCTGGTCGAGGCCGGCGTCGGCCTGCTGCCGGCCGGTGGCGGCCTGAAGGAGCTGGCTGTGCGTGCGTCGGAAGCCGCGGGTCCGAATGGCGATGTGTTCGCCGAGTTGAAGAAGACCTTCGAAACGATCGCGATGGCCAAGGTGTCGAACTCGGCGGTCAATGCCAAGGAACTCGGCCTGCTGCGCAATGATGACATCGTGACCTTCAACGCATTCGAACTGCTGCACGTCGCGCGTCAGCAGGCATCGGCGCTGGCCGAAGCCGGCTATCGCCCGCCGCTGCCAGCGCGCGCGATTCGCGTTGCGGGCGACGTCGGCATCGCCACGTTCAAGATGCTGTTGGTCAACATGCTCGAAGGCCGTTTCGTCAGTGAGTACGACTACGAGATCGCCGAGCGCATCGCCACCGTGCTGTGCGGCGGCGACGTGGACCGCAACGCGGTCGTCGATGAGGACTGGCTGATCCGCCTGGAGCGCAAGCACTTCGTCGAACTGGCCCAGCAGGAAAAGACCCAGGCGCGCATCGGGCACATGCTCAAGACCGGCAAGCCGCTTCGGAACTGAGGTTCCGCGGGATTCGGAATTGGGGATTGGGGATTCGGAACAGCGGCCCCTTTCTCTTCATCACTACTTACCGCCGGAGGCGGGGCAAGGTTCGGACATCGGAGTTCGTTTTTCGAATCCCGAATCCCGACTCCCCAATCCCGGCGTTCGGAGAACGCAATGAGCAAGCAGATCCAGGACGCCTACATCGTCGCCGCCACCCGCACCCCGGTGGGCAAGGCGCCGAAGGGCGTGTTCCGCAACACCCGTCCCGACGACATGCTGGCGCACGTGCTCAAGGCCGTCGTCGCGCAGGCGCCGGGTATCGACGTCAACCGCATCGATGACGCCGTGATCGGCTGCGCGATGCCCGAGGGCGAGCAAGGCATGAACGTCGCGCGCATCGGCGTGCTGCTGGCCGGCCTGCCCGATACCGTCGCCGCGCAGACGGTCAACCGCTTCTGTTCGTCCGGCCTGCAGGCGCTGGCGCTGGCCGCCAACGAGATCCGCCTCGGCAATGCCGACCTGATGCTCGCCGGCGGCACCGAGTCGATGTCGATGGTGCCGATGATGGGCAACAAGGTCGCGCTGAGCCCGAGCGTGTTCAAGGACGACCACGTCGCGATCGCCTACGGCATGGGCATCACCGCCGAGAAGGTCGCCGAAGAATGGAAGGTCTCGCGCGAGGACCAGGACGCGTTCGCCCTCGCCTCGCACCAGAAGGCGATCGCCGCGATCGAGGCCGGCGAGTTCAAGGACGAGATCAGCCCTTACGAGATCGTCTCCCACCAGCCCGACCTCGCCGGCAATGCGGTGCGTCTGCGCAAGCTGCTGGTCGACACCGACGAGGGCCCGCGTCCGGATTCCTCGATCGAGGGCCTGGCGAAGCTGCGCCCGGTGTTCCGCAACGGCCAGTTCGGCGGTTCGGTGACGGCGGGCAACAGCTCGCAGATGAGCGATGGCGCGGTCGGCATTCTGCTCGCCTCCGGCCGCGCGGTGCAGGACTACGGTCTAAAGCCGCTGGCGCGTTTCGTCAGCTTCGCGGTCGCCGGCGTGCGCCCCGAAGTGATGGGCATCGGCCCGATCGCGGCGATTCCCAAAGCCTTGGCGCAGGCCGGGTTGACGCTCGACGACATCGACTGGATCGAGCTCAACGAAGCCTTCGCCGCGCAGGCGCTTGCGGTGATCCGCGACAGCAAGCTCGACCCGTCCAAGGTCAATCCGCTGGGCGGCGCGATCGCGCTGGGCCATCCGCTGGGCGCGACCGGTGCGATCCGCACCGCGACCATCGTCCACGGCATGCGCCGTCGCAAGAAGCGCTACGGCCTGGTGACGATGTGCATCGGTACAGGCATGGGCGCGGCGGGTGTGATCGAGGCGCTCTGAGGTCAGCGGTTGCCCGTAGGAGCGCGCTCGCGCGCGATGGGGCCCTCGGTGTCGAGCTGTCCCGGCAAAGCGTTTCGCGCGCAAGCGCGCTCCTACAGAACGAAAAAAGCCCCGGCACTGCCGGGGCTTTTTCGTTAGACGCTGGAGCTGATTACGACTGCAGCGGAATCACGCGGATCTCGACGCGGCGATTCAGCGCGCGGCCCTGATCGGTGCTGTTGTCGGCGATCGGACGCGTTTTGCCGAAGCCAACGATCTCGAAGCGCTGGCGCAGCAGGCCCTGGCCGATCAGGTAATTGCCCACCGAATCGGCGCGCTGCTGCGACAGACGCTGGTTGACGGCGTCGGAACCGACGCTGTCGGTATGGCCGGAGATCTCGACGATCGTCTGGTCGTATTCGGCCAGCGTGCGCGCGACATTGTTGAGGGCCGGATAGAACTGCGACTTGAGATCGGCCTTGCCGAAGTCGAAGGTCACCCCGTCGGGCAGGTTGAGCTTGATGACGTCACCGTCGCGGTCGACCTGGATGCCGGTGCCCTGGGTCTGGCGCCGCAGTTCTGCTTCCTGACGATCCTGATAGACACCAACCGCGCCGCCAGCAAGGCCACCAACGCCGGCACCGACCATTGCGCGCTGACGACGCTCGGTCGCGTCACCGCCGCTGAGCAGGCCAGCGACAGCGCCGATGCCCGCGCCGATCAGCGCGTTGTTGCGGGTGCGGTTCGGATCGTCCGGTGCATTCGTCTGGCCCGTGTAGGTGGCGCAGCTGGACAGCAGCAGCGTGCTGGCGAGCGCGGTGGTGAGGCCTGCAGTGGTGAGTCGGCGCATGATGTCGGTCTCCTGGTATGGCGCGGGCGGTGGTGCCCGGAACCCTCAAATTGGAGCCGAACTTAGCGTGTTCAGAATGCACAAGGGGTGACGGGCTGCACGCCCGGACGGACATCGTTCAGCGCCGATGCCCGCACGACGCCTCGTCAGCCGAGCATCGCATCTGCCGCCTCCGCATCCAGGGCCTGCGACCAGTCGCCCATCATCGCCAGATACAACAGCGCATCGAACTCGCGGCGGAAGTGCGCGATCACGGCGTCGGGATCCGGCACCAGCCGCGCATCGGCGACCAGCCCGAAATGCACACGATCGTTGTAGCTCAGGATCGACAGCCCGACGCCGATCGAACCGGTTTGCGGCACCCAGAACATCATCTCGCGCAAGGCGCAGCCGGCCAGATACAGCGGCTGCTGCGGGCCGGGCACATTAGTCGCTACGGCAGAGGCCTTGCGGCTGAAGAGATCGAGCGCGATGCCCTGCGCCGCCTGGGGCGCCATGCCCAACGCGGCCAGCAGACCGAACGCGACGATCGCCTGGCGAGAGCCCTTGAGCTCACGCATGCAACTCGCCACGCGTTCGAGCCTGCGCGCAGGGTTCGCTTCGCCAACCGGTAGATCCAGGAACACCAGCCCGAAATGATTGCCAAGCTTCTTTGCGTGCTCCAACGGCCGCAGATTGACCGGCACCGTCGCGCGCAGCGTCATCCCGTCCGGATCAGCGCCGCGTTCGCGCATGTAACCGCGCAGCGCACCGGCCGCCGCGGCCATCAGCACGTCATTGACGGTGCAGTCGAACGCTCGGCCGACGGCTTTGACTTCGTCCAGGCACAGCGGCTCGGCCCAGGCGACGCGCTTGCTGACGCCGAGTTCGCCGCGCAGCAGCGAGGGCGGATCGTCGGACAGCGACAGCGCGTACAGCAGTTCGCGGGCGATCTCCCCGCCCTCGCGCGCCAGCATGTTGGCCAGCGTCGGATCGCGATACATCGCCATGCCGCGGTCGATCACCTGCCCACCGAGTTTCCGGTAACGGGCCACCGCGCCGACGCGTCGCTCCACACCGGCGCCGTCGGCCTTGAGCCAGGCCTGTGTCAAGGTCTCCGTCGGCTGCGGGTGCCGCTCGGTATCGGTCAGCGACAGCAGCACCTGCACCAGTGCGATGCCGTCGGCGTAACAGTGATGGATGCGCGCGACCAGGGCGGAGCCCCCGGCATAGTCTTCGATCAGGTGGAACTGCCATCGCGGCTTGCCTGGATCGAGCGGCGTCGAGGCGAGTTCACCGGTGAAGGATTCCAGTGCGCGTTTGTCCTCGAGCGCGCTGCTGTCGCGTCCCGCGCCCGGCAAGGCCGCGCGCCGTACATGCCAGTCGAGATCGAAGTGCGCATCCTCGATCCAAGTGGCTCCGGTCGCAGCGTCGACGGCCTTCTGACGAAACCTCGCGTAGGCAAGGAAGCGTTCGTCGACCAGTCTGCGCAAGGCGTCTACCGACATCCGCTCGGTGAACACCAGTACGGCGGTGATCATCATCGGATTGGTCGCCCGCTCCATGCGCAGCCACGCGGTGTCGACCCGTGTCATCGGCTGCCGGCGCAGTCGCCTGCGGCGTGGTGGTGCGGTGGTTTCGGCCATCTCCCCTCCCAAGAAGTCAGCCGAGCGAGTGGATCATGCGGCAGCGGCAGGGTCAACGCGCGATCAGAAGCCGTTCGATGTCCGCCGCGGGCGCAGCCGGAAGCTCGAGGTGGTGCGCAGCGCATGGACACCACATACGCGGTCCGAGCACCGCACGCGTGCCGGCTGCCAAGCGCGGCGTGACGTTGAACCGCGCCTCAGCGCGAGGTCTGGTAAGCGGCCAGCGCGGCTTCGCGGCCTTTGGCCAGATCGACGATCGGTGTGGACGGGTAATCCGGCGCGACGGACTTCAATAGGTCGGGATCGGTCCACGGACTGAAACGCAACGGCACCGGCAGCCCGGCGAGTTCCGGCACCCAGCGCGCGATGTAACTGCCGTCGGGATCGAATTTCTGCGCCTGGGTGACCGGATTGAACACGCGGAAATACGGCGAGGCATCCGCGCCCGTGCCGCCGATCCATTGCCAGCCCAGCGTGTTGTTGGCCAGATCGGCATCGACCAGCGTGTCCCAGAACCAGTGCGCGCCTTCGCGCCAATGGATGCGCATGTGCTTGCACAGCCAGCTGCCGACGATCATGCGCACACGGTTGTGCATCCAGCCGACATGCCAGAGCTCGCGGAGGCCTGCATCGACGATCGGGACCCCCGTGCGCCCCTGCCGCCAGGCGTCGAGCGCCGCCGGTTCGAGGCGCGCCCATTGAAACCGCTTGAAACGCGGATTGAAGTCCTGCTCGGGCGTCTTCGGGAAATGGTGCAGCAGGTGATGGGCGAACTCGCGCCAGCCCAGTTCGCGTACGTAGGCGTCGATGTCGGGCGCTGTGGATGCGTTGCGCTCGGCCTCGAGCGCGGCGACCACACGCCAGGGGGCGATCTCGCCGAAATGCAGATGTGGCGACAGACGCGAGGTACCGGCCTGGTCGGGGCGATCGCGACTGGCGCGGTAGCCGCGCAGCGCACCGTCGATGAAGACATCCAGCGCTTCGTGCGCGCCTGCCTCGCCCGGTTCCCAGAACTCCCAGAATCCGGCGTCCCACTCCAGCATCGGCGCCAGGTGCAGATCGTCGAGTGCAATACCGGACGGCCCCTCGTCCACAGCGGGCAGCGTGCGCGGAGCGTCCCAGGTGTCAGGTAGATGCAGCTCGGTCAGCGCCTTGCGCCAGAACGGGGTGAACACCTTGTATGGCCCGCCTTGCCCGGTCTGCAACGACCAGGGCTCGAGCATCAGAGCGCCGTTGTGGCTCTCGGCGCGTACGCCCGACTCGCGCAGCGCGCGTTTGATTCCGGTGTCGCGCGCTTCGATCGCCGGGTCGTAGCGCCGGTTCCAGAACACGGCCTCGGCCTTGCAGGTATCGACCAGCGTTTCGAGGGTGGCGTGGGTCGGGCCGTGGAACAGGCGCAGGCGGCTGCCGCGCTTGCGCAGCTCGGCATCGAGAGCGGCCAACGAGCGGTGGCGCCATGCGTTCGAGGCCGCGCCCGGGGGCCATTCACCCTCTTCGTCGGGTGCGTGTATGTACACGCAGACAGGCGCGAGGCCTGCATCGAGTGAGGCGCGTAGGGCCGGGTTGTCATCGAGTCGCAGGTCGTTGCGGAACCAGACGATCGCGTTCGCCAAAGCGCTTCTCCCCCTCGCGCCGAATCGTGCGGCGGACATTCTCTGAATACGCGTGAGGATCGTGAGAAGCCGGTGCGCTTCAAACCACGACGCACGCAGGCCTGTGATCGCAGGCCAGTGCCTGCGGTCCCCTCGGATCGGATCGGTCACAATATCGGGCTTGCGACCGCATGTCCGCGTCTTATGAGCCCCATTCCATGGTGACCGCCACTTTTCCCGTTGACCCCAGCCCGGCCGACGCACAGCGCGCCATCGCCGAAGAATTCGCCTTCTTCGGCGACTGGTCCGAGCGTTACCAGTACCTGATCGATCTCGGCCGCAAGCTCCCCGAGTTTCCCGATGCGCTGAAGACCGAAGAGCACCGCCTGCATGGCTGCCAGTCGATGGTCTGGATCGTCGCTTCCGGCGACGCCGACCGTCTCGACTTTGCTGCCGCCAGCGATTCGGCGATCGTCTCGGGACTGATCTACCTGGCCCTGCGCGTGTATGGCGGCCGCAGCGCTCGTGAGATCGTCAACACCGATGCGGACTACATCGGCGACATCGGCCTGGCGAAACATCTTTCACCGACCCGCAACAACGGCCTGGCCGCACTGCTCGCCTTCATCCGCGACCGCGCGCAGCGCGCGCTGGCGTGAGCACCGCGCCACCGCCGGAGCCCGACGAACCAGGCTCCGGCGATTCCAGTCGCGCGGCGCCGCTGCGCAACCGCAACTTCCGGGCCCTGCTGGGCTACCGCATCTTCACGATCCTGTCCTATCAGATCGTCGCGGTCACAGCCGGCTGGCATATCTACGCCGAGACCGGCGATCCGTGGATGCTCGGCCTGATCGGCCTGGCCGAAGTGCTGCCGTACTTCTGCGTCGCGCCGTTCGCGGGCTATCTGGTCGATCATCTGCCGCGGCGCAAGCTCGGCATGGCCGCCGCCGCGGGCCTAGCGATCACGCCGCTGCTGCTGGCGCTGCTGACCTCGGGACTGATCGCCGGCAGCGTCTGGCTGCTGTATCTGCCGATCATGCTGACCGGCATGGTCCGTGCGTTTCTAGGACCGGTGTACAACGCGCTGTTCGCCCGCGTGCTGCCGCGGGACCAGTTCGTGCGCGGCGCGAGCTTGGGCAGCATCGTGTTCCAGAGCGCGCTGGTGCTCGGCCCTGCAATCGGCGGCCTGCTGATCAAGCCACTCGGCATTCCCGGCGTCTTCCTGTTGGCGTCGATCTTCGCACTTGTGGTGATCGTGTTCCTGGGGCGGATGGACGTCACCGAGCCTGCGCAGCAGTTGCAGCGCGAACCCGTCTTCGCCAGCATCGCCGAGGGCGCGCGCTTCGTGTTTGGCCACCAGATCCTGCTCGCCGCGCTAGCGCTGGACATGTTCGCTGTGCTGTTTGGCGGTGCGATCTCGCTGGCGCCGGCCTTCATCCACGACATCCTCGACTACGGCCCCGAAGGCCTCGGCATCCTGCGCAGCGCACCGGCGCTGGGCTCGGTGGCGATGGGCATCTGGCTGGCGCGCAATCCGATCCAGCGCAACGCGGGCCGCTTCCTGCTGGTCGCGGTTGCCGGCTTCGGCCTGTGCATGGTGGGCTTCGGCCTGTCGACGGCGTTCTGGCTGTCGGCGTTCTTCCTGTTGCTGTCGGGCATGTGCGACGGCGTGTCGGTCGTCATGCGCTCGACGATCATGCAGTTGTCGACACCGGACCACATGCGCGGCCGGGTGTCGTCGATCAATGGCCTCTTCGTCGGCTCGTCGAACGAGATCGGCGCGTTCTACATGGGCTCGATGGCGCGCCTGCTCGGCCTGGTGCCGGCGGTCGTGATCGGCGGCTTCGTGACGATGGGCGTGGTCGCGACCACTGCGTGGCGTGCGCCAAAGCTGCGTCGGCTGGATCTGCGGGAGCTGACGTAGAGCTGGGATTGGGGATTGGGGATTCGAAGACGCAACAGCGAGCACGAAAAAGCCCGCCATCGGCGGGCTTTTTCTTCATCGAGCTGACGGGTGACGGCGGTTCGCTCTTTCGAATCCCGAATCCCGGTTTTCAGCAGCCGAATGGCTGGTCATCCCCAATCACCACGCCCGATCAATCCCCCATCTGCTTCTGCATATGTTCCCAGCGTTCCTGCTCGTCGATCGTACGCTCGGCGGTCAGACGCGCTTCGAGACGGTCGAGACCGATCTCTTCGCCCGAATCCACGCTGTACCCGTACTCACCCTCGTCGACGCGCTTGAGCGTGCTGTCGATCTTGCCGATCAGCTTGCGGTAGCGGTCCCGAGTGCGCAGTTCGAGCGAGTTCTCGGTTTCGCGGGTCGCGCGTTCGGCTTCATCGCCGACATCGCGGACTTCGTCCTTGAGATTCTCGATCGTCTGCTTGGATTCTTCGACCAGATCCGCACGCCAGTTCTGCAGGCGCTGGCGGAAGTACTCGAGCTGCAACGCACTCATGTACTCCTCGTCGGCGCTGGGCTTGTAGCCCTGCGGAAGAATGGGACGACCTGTTTCTGCATCGGTCTTGTACTGCACGACCTTCACCTTTGTTCTTGGCGCCGGCTCTTGCTGGCGCGCAACGCCCGCGACGGCGACTTTGCCGACCGGACGTGGACGCTTCGTGGGAGTGGATGCCGGCACCGGCTTCGGCGCGGCGGCTTTCGCCGGAGCGGGAGCCTTCTTCGGGGCCTCCGTCTTCGGGGCGGCAGCGGACTTGTCGGCGATCGACTTGGCCGGTGCCACCTTCTTCGCGACGGGCTTGGTCGCCGCTGCGGGAGCAGCGGCCTTGGGCTTCGTCGCAGGCTGGGCGGCCGCGGCTTTCGCCGGGGCTGCCTTCGCCGTTTTCTGTACAGGCACGGGTTTGGCGGCCACCTTCGCCGGTGTTGCCTTGGCGGCAGGCTTGGGCGCAACCGACTTCTTCGCAGCCGGCTTGGCAGGCGAAGACTTGGCGACGGCCTTTTTGGGGGCGACAGCCTTCTTCGCTGCCGGTTTGGTGGCGGGGGCAGCCTTCTTCCCGACGGCTGCCTTCGCGGCGGGCTTTGCGGCCTTCTTGACGGCCTTCTTTGCGGGTTTCTTGACTGCCACGTGCTGCGTTCCTTGTCATTCCCTTGGGCGGGGAAGCGGCGTGTTATACCCTGCATGCCCCTGCAGCGGCAACCGTCCCGACCACCGTGTTCATCGCCCCCGCCGACCTGCCGTGATCGCGCGCCTGCTCATCTTCCTGCTGCGGGGCTACAAGCGCTTCATCAGCCCCCTGCTCGGCCCGCGCTGCCGCTTCCATCCCAGCTGCTCGTCGTACGCGATGGTGGCCATCGCCCGCTTCGGTGTACTGCGCGGTGGCTGGCTCGCCCTGCGCCGCCTGTCGCGCTGCCATCCCCTGCATCCGGGCGGAAACGACCCCGTGCCGATGCCGAACCTGGACTCCAAGCCATGACCTCGACCCTGATCCGCAACGCACGCCTCGTCAACGAAGGCCGCATCTTCGACGGCGACCTGCGCATTGCCGACGGCCGCATCGCCGCGATCGGCGGCGACCTCGCCGCCCGCGATGGCGACACCATCGTCGATGCCGCCGGCCGCTGGCTGCTGCCCGGCATGATCGACGACCAGGTGCACTTCCGTGAGCCGGGCATGGAACACAAGGCCGACATGGCGACCGAGTCGGCCGCGGCCGTTGCCGGCGGCCTGACCAGTTTCATGGACATGCCCAACACGAGCCCGCCGACGCTCAGCGCCGACGTGCTGCAGGACAAGTACGACCGCGCCGCCGGTCGCGCCCGCGCGAACTACGGCTTCTATATGGGCGCCAGCAACGACAACCTCGACCACGTGCGTCGCATCGACCCGCTGACCACGCCGGGCGTCAAGGTCTTCATGGGCGCATCGACCGGCAACATGCTCGTCGACGATCCAGAGACGCTCGACGGCATCTTCCGTGAGACCCCGGTGCCGATCATCACGCATTGCGAGGACACGCCGACGATCGACGCGATCCAGCGCGAATACGTGGCGAAGTACGGCGACGATATTCCGGCCGAATGTCACCCCGACATCCGCTCGCGCGAGGCCTGCATGAAGTCGACGCAGCTGGCGCTGTCGCTGGCGCGCCGCCACGACACCCGTCTGCATGTGCTGCACATTTCGACGGCCGACGAACTGGCGCTGTTCGAGCGCGGCCCGCTGGTCGATGCCGCCGGCAAGGTGCGCAAGCGCATCACCGCCGAGACCTGCATCCACTTCCTGCGCTTCGACCGCGCCGATTACGCGCGCCTGGGCCACAAGATCAAGTGCAACCCGGCGATCAAGGATGCGTCCGACCGCGAAGCGCTACTGCGCGCGCTGGCCGACGATGTCATCGACGTGCTCGCGACCGACCACGCGCCGCATCTGCTGAGCGAAAAGGAGAATCCGTACACGCGTGCGCCGAGCGGCCTTCCACTGGTGCAGTTCGCGCTCAGCGCGGCGCTGGAATGCGTGCACGAAAGTCATTTCGACATCACCCGCGTGGTGCAGAAGTTCGCACATGCGCCGGCCCAGCTGTTCGATGTCGCCGAACGCGGCTTCCTGCGCGAGGGTTACTTCGCCGATCTGGTGATGGTGGAGGACACGCCGTTCACCGTGACGCGCGAGCAGGTGCTGTCGAAGTGCGGCTGGTCGCCGTTCGAAGGCACGACCTTCCGTTCGCGCATCGCCTCGACGTGGGTCAACGGTCGTCTCGCATGGGACGGCACGCAGCTTGTCGGCGAAGCGGCCGGTCAACGCCTCGCGTTCGCACGCTGAGTCGTCTACGGGACACCGTGTCTTCATCGCCGGGTACGTAGCGTGCCCGACGCATTTTCTTCCTGCCCGGACTACCGCATGCCCCTGCTACCCCGTTTGCCGCTCGCGTGTCTCCTGATCGTTGCATTGCTTGTATACGGCGCGCCGCTGGCGGCCCAGGACATGGGCGATGTGCGGTTTCCGACACAGGTGCAACAAGGCAGCCTCGTCATCGGCAAGGTGCCGGCCGGCAGCCGTGTCCAGTATCGCGACCGCGCGCTGCGCGTCAGCGGCTACGGCACCCTCGTGCTCGGCGTCGGGCGGGACGAGACCGGACCCGTGCAGCTCGATATCACGCACCCCGACGGTAGCCAGCAGTCGGCATCGATCGCGATCACGCCACGTGACTGGCCCGTCGAGCGCGTCAACGGCGTGCCGCCGGCCACGGTCAATCCGCCGGCGGCGATCGCAGAACGCATCCGCCGCGAGCAGGCCCAGGTCACCGAGGCGCGCGTACGCGACGACGACCGTGTCGATTTCGGCAACGGCTTCATCCGTCCGGTCGAAGGCCGCATCAGCGGACGCTTCGGTCGCGCGCGTTCGTACAACGGCCAGCCGGGCTCGCCGCATTCGGGCATGGACATTGCCGCGCCGACCGGCGCACCGGTCAAGGCGCCGGCCGCTGGCATCGTCACCTTCGCCGGTCCCGATCTCTATCTGACGGGCGGCACGCTGCTGCTCGATCACGGGCATGGCGTGAGTTCGAACTTCCTGCATCTGTCGCGCATCGACGCGAAAGTGGGCGATCGCGTCGAACAGGGTCAGATCATCGGCGCCGTCGGCGCAACAGGCCGCGCCACAGGTCCGCATCTGCACTGGGGCATGAACTGGCTGGATGTACGGGTGGATCCGCAGCTCGTGCTCGAGCGCTGAGATGGATGCAGTGAGTGATGCCATAGGCACGCTGCCGGCATCGCGCCCCGCTTCGGCGCGATGGATGGGTGGGCTTCTGCTCATCGTCGCCACTGCAGGCTGCGCGGGTGCACAGCCGTTGGATTCGGAGCACATGCACAACAATTCGCCCATCCCTCAAAACGCGGCGGGTCGCGAAGTCCCCGCAAGCGCCGTTCGTGTGCCTGCAACGGTCGAGGCCTTCGCAATCCTGGAAGGACGCGCGCCGACGGGCAGCGTGGTTGAAACGCCGACGGGCAGCGTGACCGTCGGCGACGACGGGCGGTTTGCACTTCAGGCACCTGCGGAAGGTACATGGACGATCCATGTCCGGCGCCCGGCTCCACTGACGCCGCTTCGCTTCAATGTGGTCGTACATCGCAGCCCGCGCGACTGACATTGCTGCGTCGTGCGGTTAGGATCGATGAACGTCTGCTGATCAAATGCGGCGTTCATCACACACAGGGACAGTAAGTATGACTCCACGCAGTTCTTTCCTTTCCGCCCGGCCGCACCGTTTTGCGCGCACGCCACTTGCGCTGGCGATCACAGGCGGTCTCTTGATGTCCACGGCGTTCGCAAGCGCGAGTGCTTCTGAAGTTGCAGCGGACGACGCGGTCCGCACGGTCATCAGTGAAGCCTTCGAGGCGAAGCCGCAGTTGGCCGCTGTGCCCACGCGCCAGTTGGCCACCTCCCGGGATTTCAGCAAGACCTGGCGTCGCGCCGCGCCTGTTCCAGCGGCGCAGGGCGATACGCGCCAGCCCACAATTGCCGCCGTTGACCTGCCGGCGTCGCCTTCGGATCCGCAATCCTGGATCACCGAAGAGTTCCAGGCCGACTGGGGCCTGGAAGTCATCAACGCGCATCACGCGTATGCAAGGGGACTCAGTGGTGCGGGCGTACGCCTCGGCCTGCTCGATTCCGGTGCGGGCTTCGATCATCCCGAGTTCGCGGGCAAGGACCACCGCTCGATCACGATGGCCGATGTGCTCGAAGACGGCACCCTGTGCAGCAATACCAGCGCGATCGCCGGACCGGATGCCTGTTTCTATTCCGAAGGTGACCAGGTCGCGATCGACGGCGAGTATTACGACCCGGCACTGGCCGCGTTCTTCCCAAACCCGGTCAACGACTACCTCTGGGGCAACACGTTCTTCTCGTTCAACAGCCACGGCACACATGTCGCCGGCACCATCGCCGCCAACCGCGACGGCAGTGGCATGCACGGCGTGGCCTTCGGCGCTGACCTCAGCTCGGGCCGCCTGTTCAATGACAGCCTGACCCTCGTCGACCTGCCCTGCATCCTGTTGAACCAATGCACGACGTATGGGACATCGGCCGGCAGCACCGCTTTTGCCCAGATGTACGACCAGGCGATCGATCACGGCGTGCGCGCCATGAATCACAGCTGGGGCTACACCTATACCGCCTACACCCCGGAAGATGCGGCGTATTACCACGAACTGCTGATGGCGACGCCTTCGATTGCGGCGACGTTCGAGGAGATGGCCGATGCATCACGCCGCTCCGGCATGATCCAAGTGGTGGCCGCCGGCAACAGCGGCGTCAATGCCTCGCCTGAAGCCAGTCCGCAGGCAGCGGCGCCTGCCACCCTGCCGGCGATCTTTGCCGACATCGAGCAGTACTGGGTCAGCGTGGTGAATCTCAACGAGTCGGGTGTCCTGAGCGACCGCTCGATGAAGTGCGGCATCAGTGCACAGTGGTGCATTGCCGCCCCGGGCAGCTTCATCACCTCGACCGTGTTCGACAGCGAACTCGTCCAGGGCGACTGGTTCATCGATGACGCCGGCAACCTGCGCTATGAGTTCGACAACCGCGAGGGTCTGCCGGGCTTTGCCGATTACTCCGGCACGTCCATGGCTGCGCCCCACGTGACAGGCGCCCTCGGCCTGCTGTTCGAACGTTTCCCCTACCTGCAGGGCTACCAGGTCCGGGATGTGATGCTGACCACCGCCACCGACCTGGGCGAGGAAGGCGTCGACGAGATCTACGGATGGGGACTGCTGAACCTGGAAGCGGCCATTGAAGGCTACGGTTCCCTGCGGGTGGATACCGATGTGGTCATGGACCTGGCGGCCGGCGGACGCAAGGTCTGGGAAGGCGACGCCTGGGACATGTGGAGCAACGACATCGGGGGTCCGGGTCGCCTCGGTTTCCACTCAAATGTCGACGGCTGGCTGCGCCTCGATGGCGACAACAGCTTCAATGGCGCCAGCGTGACCGGCGGCACCCTCGAACTGCGCGGCCGCAACACCCTGACCGACGACGTTGTGGTGTCGGGCGGGCGCTTGCTGATCGATGCACAGGGCAGCCTGGTCGGTAGCGCACTCACCGTGCGGGGGGCGGACAATGGAACGACGGGCGGCATGGCGATCATCAACGGCAGCGTGACCGGCGCGCCCACGCGCGTCGAAGCCGGCGGCCTGCTCGGCGGGAGCGGCACCCTCGGCGACACCTGGGTGGCGGGCACCATCGCACCGGGCAACTCGATCGGCACGCTCACCATCGACGGGGATTACACCCATGCCGCGGGCGCAACCCTGGTCGCCGAAATGCAGCCACCGGGTCAGTCGGATCTGCTCAAGGTGACCGGTTCGGCGACCCTGCTCGGCGGCACCCTGCTCGCGCGCCAGCTGCCGGGTACGTTCCTGCTCGGCCAGGAATACAGGATCCTCTCGGCAGCCGGGGGCATCACCGGCACATTCGACACTGTCGACACCGGTGCACTCTCGCCCTTCCTGTCGCTGTCGATGCTCTACGGCGCGAACGCGCTCGATGTCGGCGTGGTGCGTGGCGCAGCACTTTCGACTGCGGCCCAGAGCGACAACCAATGGGCAGTCGCCAACGCCGTCGACGCGCTCCCTGACAACCAGGGTCTGCTTGTTCCCATCACCCTTCTCAGTGCCGCTGCTGCGCCTCGCGCATTCGACCAGCTCTCGGGCGAGGTGCATGCGAGTGCACAGCAGGTGTTGCTCGACAGCGGACGCCTGGTCCGCGATGCCGCGCTCGCGCGCGCAGCTGCGGGCTCCGACGCCTTCGGCGGGCAGCGTGATGCCGACGCCAACACCGGCGCATGGTTGGAGGTACACCGCCAAGGCGGGCACATCGCGGACGATGGCAACGCCGCGCGTACGCAGCACAACGGCTCCGCGGCCCTGGTCGGCATCGACCGGCAGTTCGACGGCGGCTGGCGCGTGGGCGTGTTCGGCGGTGTCGGCAGCACCGATTTCGACGTGCGCAACCGCGCTTCGAAGGGCGAAGCCGACACGCGCCATGTCGGCATCTACGGCAGCCAGACCTGGAACGGGTTCGGCATTCGTGCCGGCTACACGCACGCCTGGCATGAACTCGACATCCAGCGCGACGTCAACTTCGCCGGCTTCGTCGACGGCGTGCACGGCCGTTACGATGCTGATGGCTGGCAGGCGTTCGCCGAGGTCGGCTATCGCCTCGGCGCCGGCGCCTGGGAGTTCGAGCCCTACCTGCAGTACGCCCATGTCGAGCTCGACACCGATGGCTTCACCGAGGATGGCGGCGCGGCTGCGTTGCGCGGACGCGATGCCAATGCGCGTGTCGACCTGGCCACGGCGGGCGTCCGGCTCGCGGTCAACCTCAGCGGCTCGGCCCAGGAGCAGAGCTGGCTGAGCCTGCGCGGCAACCTGGGTTACCGCTACGCAGGCGGCAACCAGGCGCAGGCTACGGAACTGTCCTTCGATGGCAACCAGTGGTATGGCGTGCGCAGCCCGGTCATCCGGGACGAGGCCATGCTGGTCGAACTGGGTCTGGCAGCCCGGACGTCGGCCAACAGCATGCTGGAGCTTGGATACAGCGGCGCGCTGTCGGACGACGCGCGTGATCACGGCGCCAACGCAAGGTTCTCCCTGCAGTTCTGAGGATCCGGCTGCGTTTCAGACGAAGGGCGGCTCCGGCCGCCCTTCTTTTTGTCTGAAGCATCTACATCAGGACTGGCCGACGTACCCGCGCACAAACACCATGGGAGGAAACCCTCCTCGCATACGCGTGGAAACACCACGCACAAGGAACCGTGCGATCTGCAACGCAGCAGCCGCTTTGCCTGGGTGAGCGCTGAAGAAAACCGGACTTACGGTCCGCTCACCCGCGCGACCGCGTCATGCGCGTGCAGGCTTTCGAAATGCGAGACCTTGGCATCGAAACGCGCGACGCGCGGATCGGCCGAAAGCGCCGCAGCGACCCGGCGTGCGGCGTCTTCGCAGAACATCAGGTTCTCGGCATTGAGGCTGGCGAAGGCCTGTTCGTCCTCGCGCTTGACCGCGGTCTGCACCGGCGTGCCGAGCGCGTGTTCCAGCGCGTCGACGATCGCGAGGATCGGGAAAGTATCGACATCCGGCCCCAATGTCAGGCGCACATCGGCGAGGCTGCGCTGCGCGTGCGGGGTCGCGGCGAGACCGCGCGGCGATTCGAGCCAGTCGCGCACGGCATCGAAACTCGTGGCACCTGGGGTGAAGTCGGCGGCGAAACGCGCGGCGTTGAGCTGGCGCGACAATGCGGCCGATGCCGGACAGGTGCTCGAATACTCGACCGACAAAGACAGCGTGAGCGCCAGGCCATCAGGGCCGAGCACCGCATCGATCTCGACCGGGTAGGTCTTCCAGCCGCTATGCGCGCTGGCCAGCGCCGGACGGCGTAGCAGCTGACCGTAGCGCAGGGTCAGTTGCACGCGATCGGCGAGACCGCGCTGCGACTCGATGCAGTCGCGCAGCACGCGCGCGAGTGTCTCGCGATCCAGCACCTGGCTCGACAGCGCGTCCTGCAGATGCAGGTACAGGCGCGACATATGGATGCCACGCGCGTTTGGATCGATCAGGTTGACGCCGATGTCGGCCGAGGCCGGCACCGTGACCGCGCCGCCATCGGCATCCTCGATGCGCAGCGGCAATGCGATATTGCCCATGCCCACCCAGTCCAGCAGACGGGCGGCCTGGGCCTGGTCGCCGGCGACATCGGGAAGGCGGTCGGTACTTGGTACGGTGCTCAAGACGGGACTCGTGGCATGGGGCGGGAATGAGGCGACGGGCGCCGGTTCTCGGCGCCCGTCGTGGGTGGCCAGTCTAACGGCTCGTCCGCATCGACCCCCGAAACGCTGCGTTTCCGGAGCCCCCGGCGCTGCCGTTGTTCAGCGCGGGCGCGCAGCCCGCCAGCTCGACCACAGTACGCGCGGGCCAGGCACCGGCCGACTTTCGCCCTGCCGAGCCAACACCCGCAGACGGGCGGCGAGAATGGCATTCGCGATGCGCCGCGGCCGGGTGCCGCTTCCCTGCCCTGGCCAGCCGGCCAGCAGACGCGAAGCGAGCGCCTGATCCGCGCGCACGAAGGCCTGTATCGCCAGCAGGGGCGCAGCATCGATGCGGCCATCGCCGCTGTCGCGGCTGCCATCACCGAACAAACGCGATTCGCAGCCCGCGACCGCCAGCGCGAGGTCCTGCAGCTGCGCAAGATTGCGCGACACGTCGTCACCATGCTCCCGGGTCGCCGGCAACAGGCGCAGCGCCAATGCGAGCGTCTGCCAAGGTGCATCCACGCGTTGCAGCTGCGCGCCCAGTGGATGCCGGCGCGCGCCCTTGGCCCAGCCCTGCAGCTCGTCCTGCCACCACGCGAGTTTCGCGAGCCCCGGCGTGGCATCGGTGCCGGCCCAGGCCGCATCGCAGAGCTCGTCTAGCAGCGAGAACCAGGGCGCTGCGCGCTCGCGTTGCGCCGGCGCGACGAAGGCCATGCCGATGCGCCATTCCGGCCAACGGGCCTGCCATTTGCCGACGAAATCCTCGTCGCCCGATTGCATGGCTGCGCTCATCGTTGTGGCCAGCCTGCCGGGTCGACCAGGGCCTGCGCTGCGTCCAGCATCACGTCGCCCTGCCAGGCAACCGGATCGTCATCGTCCAGCCGGTAGCCCCACAACGCCACGACCGACGGCATGCCCGCCGAACGCGCGGCCGTGATGTCGCGCGCATCGTCACCGACATAGACGCAGTCCGCCGGGGCGATGCCGATCGACTCCGCAGCGCGCAGCAGCGGTAGCGGATGCGGCTTGCGTTCGGCTAGGGTGTCGCCGCCGATCAGCACCGCGCAGCGGTCCTGCCAGCCGAGCTGCGGCAGGATCTGCGCCGCCAGGTATTCCGGCTTGTTGGTGACGATGCCCCACGGCGTGCCGGCTGCTTCAAGCGCAGCCAGCATCGGTTCGACACCGTCGAACAGCACGCTGTGGCGGCCGAGCTCTTCGGCGTAGACCGCAAGAAACTCCGGCACCAGCGCGGTCACGCCTTCGGCATCCAGCTCTGGGAACGCGACCGACGCCATCGCCTGTGCGCCACGCGACACCACGGGTCGGATATCGGTCAGCGCCAACGCTGGGCGATCACGGCTGGCGCGCATCCGGTTGACGGTCGCGAGCATGTCGGGCGCGCTGTCGAGCAGCGTGCCGTCGAGATCGAACAGCGCGCCGGCCGGGAACCGGGCGGCAGGACTCGAATCGCTCACTGCGGTTTCCGCGCCCAGGCCAGGTAGTTCACGTCGGTGCGCGGAATCAGCCGCGCGCCGTTGCGCCAGGGCGCGTACATCAGGCCGGTGACATCCTGGAGTTCAAGCCCGGCTTCGCGCAGCCAGCCGCCGAGTTCCGACGGCTTGATGAAGGCCGCGTACTGGTGGGTGCCCCGCGGCAGCAGGCGCGCCACGTATTCGGCGCCGACGATCGCCAGCGCGAACGCGGCCGGCGTGCGGTTGAGCGTGGACACGAACAGCGAGCCGCCCGGCTTGAGCAGGGTGGCGCAGGCTTTCAGGACCGCGGCCGGGTCCGGCACATGCTCGAGCATTTCCATGCAGGTCACCGCATCGAAGCTGCCCGGCTGTTCGACGGCGAGCGATTCGACCGACTGCACGCGGTAATCGACCTGCACGCCGCTTTCCAGCCCGTGCAGCTTCGCGACCTTGACCAGATCCTCGGCCAGATCGATCGCGGTCACGCGCGCACTGCGCTGCGCCATCGCCTCGCTGAGCAGGCCGCCACCGCAGCCCACATCGAGAATGCGCGCATCGTCGAGCCGGGCACGCTCGCGCACATAGTCCAGTCGCACCGGGTTGAGCGCATGCAGCGCCTTTTGCGGGCCGTCGGCATCCCACCAGCGGTTGGCGAGCGCGCCGAACTTGTCGAGTTCAGCCTGATGGAAGTTGTCGCGTGCTGCGGTCATTGCGGTGTCCTCATGCGCCGTTGCGCAACGTGGCGATGCGCGCGCGCCATTGACGCGCGTTCGCGGTGATGGCGTCGAGATCGAAACCGACCAGGGTGCGCGACTGCAGCTTGGGCTGGCCGGCGATCCACACATCGCCAACCTGGTGGCGGCCGGTCGCGTAGACCAGTTGCGAGACCACGTGGTGCAGCGGCTGGGTCTCGATCGGCGAGAGATCGACGCAGATCAGGTCGGCCTGCTTGCCCGGCTCGATCGACCCGATGCGATCGCCGAAGCCCACCGCCTTCGCGCCACCGAGCGTCGCCGCGCGCAGCGCGGTGAACGCGTCGAAGCCGGCGGCATCGTTCGCGACCGCCTTGGCCAGGATCGCCGCGGTGCGGGTCTCGCCGAACATGTCGAGATCGTTGTTGCTGGCCACGCCGTCGGTACCGATCGCGATATTGACGCCCGCGCGCTCCAGCGCGCACGCCGGGCAGAAGCCAGACGCCAGCTTGAGATTGGATTCGGGGCAATGCACCACACTGACGCCGCGCTCGGCGCACAGGTGGATCTCGGCGTCGGTCAGCTGGGTCATGTGCACCGCGATCAGGCGGTCGTTGACCAGACCGAGGCGATCGAGACGCGCGATCGGCCGTTGTCCGTGCTCGTCGATCGACTGCTGCACTTCCTGCGCGGTCTCGTGCAGATGCAGATGCACCGGCAGATCCAGCTGGTCGGCGAGCATGCGCACGCGCTCGAAGTTCGCGTCGTTGACCGTGTACGGCGCATGCGGTGCAAATGCCATCGAGATCAGCGGATCGTCGCGCCACTGGTCGTGGACTTCGCCGGCGCGCTCGAAATATTCATCGTCGCTCGACGCCCACGCGGTCGGAAAATCGATGACCGGCAGGCCGACACGCGCGCGGAAGCCGTGACGCTTGTAAACCGCGGCCTGCACGTCGGGGAAGAAATAGTTCTCGTTGACGCAGGTGGTGCCGCCGCGAATCATTTCGGCCAGCGCCAGAGTGACGCCGTCGGCGACGAACTCGGGGCCGATCACCGCGCCTTCGATCGGCCAGATGTGCTCCTGCAGCCAGACCTTGAGCGGCAGATCGTCGGCGATGCCGCGCAGCAGCGTCATCGGGTTGTGGGTGTGCGCGTTGACCAGCCCCGGCAGCAGCGCCGACTGCGGACGCGAGACCGTTTCCGTCGGGGCGAAACGCTGCCGCGCCTCGGCGATCGGCAATACCGCCACGATGACGCCGCGATGGACCGCGACCGCGTGGTCGTCGAGCACCACCGCGTGTGGTTCGACCGGCACCACGTGCGCGGCCTCGATCAGCAGGTCGATGGATTGCGGGGCGGCGTCATGCATCTTCATTTGTCCTCGGGGGCCTGGGTCCAGAAGAACCCGTTTTCCAGCGCGTCCACGTCGTAGCGGCTACCGTCGTAACGCACGACCCGGCTGGCACGGCGTCGCACCGTCGTCTCGTCCTCGCTGGTGGCGGCGCTCTCGATACGCGCTACATCGGCGGTGACCCGCAGATCGGCAAAGCCGTTGTGCGCGCTCTGCTCCACGCCGATCGTGAACGCCGCTTCCTCGGTCACCAGACGCTTACCCTGGGACCAGCTGCAGGGCTCACCTTCCACACGAGCCCAGAAATCCATGTGCGACGTGAACACCGGTCTCAACGCACGCCCCTCGCGCACGTACAGCGTGAGTTCGTCATTGAAACGGCCGTCCGGACAACTCGGACCCGGCGCCGAACTGCGGAGCATGACGCCGAACGCACGCACGCCCGTGGCGAGGTCATAACGCGCGGTGTCCAGAAGCAGCCCGTTCTCCGCCAGCGCAAACACCGCATCCTCGGCGAGATCGGTCTCGTGCACCGCGAGAATGTTGGCCTCCTGCGCACCGAGCACCGCGATCACAAGACGCAGCACGCGCTCGTTTTCATCGGAGGCGGGCAATGGATAGGCGACCGCCGCCAGGGCGAGCGAGTCGTCGTAAGGCCAGACCTTGCACGCCTCGGCCACCAGCGGGACGTCATCGCCCGCCGGGAGCAACGACGCCTGGGTCAATGCGTACAGGGTCTGCAGCGGACAGGCGTCCTTCGCCAATGCCATTCCCGGCGCACCCACAGCCGCGAGCACCAGTGCGCCTGCCGCGAGGCATCTGCGCAATCGCGTCGTGGTGCCGTCAACCTCCCGCACGGGCACTGGGTCTCCGCCTGCGCGGGGATGACTGATCCGCGACACGAGCCGCTTCGCGATTTCGCTGCAGATCAATCACTTCACCCGGCTGACGTACTCGCCCGAGCGGGTGTCGACCTTGATGACTTCTTCCTGGCCGACGAACAGCGGCACGCGGACCACGGCGCCGGTTTCCAGCGTCGCCGGCTTGCCGCCGCCGCCGGAGGTGTCGCCGCGCACGCCCGGATCGGTCTCGGTGATCTGCAGTTCGACGAAGTTCGGCGGCGTGACCTGGATCGGCGTGCCGTTCCACAGCGTCACCACGCACTCTTCCTCGCCCTTGAGCCACTTCTCCGCGCCGGCCATGCCGGCCTTGTCGGCCTGCACCTGCTCGAAGGATTCCGGGTTCATAAAGTGCCAGTACTCGCCATCGCTGTAGAGGTACTGCATGTCGGTGTCCATGACATCGGCCGCTTCCAGCGAGTCGGTCGCCTTCATCGTCAGCTCGACGACGCGGCCCGACTTGATGTTGCGGTATTTGATGCGGGTGAAGGCCTGGCCCTTGCCCGGCTTGACGTACTCGGTCTCGGTGATCACGCAAGGATCGTTATTGACCAGGATCTTCAGTCCGTTCTTGACGTCGTTCAAGCCATAACTGGCCATCGTCTGCTCCTGCTGGGCCGGACTCGCCGGCGGCTACACTATGGGGTTTACCGGCCGCGACCCACGCGGACGGCTCTACGGATTCAATCGCACATGATACCCGCAGCCCCCCTCACGATGCAGCCGCGGCGCTGGCAACAGGCTTGGCGCGAGGCCGTCCGGGACCCGCTCGAACTGCTGGACCTGCTGGGCCTGGGCAATATCGCGCTGGGCGTGTCAGCCGAAGCCGCCGCACAGTTCCCGTTGCGGGTGCCGCGCAGTTTCGTCGCCCGCATGCGCCACGGCGACCCCCACGACCCGCTGCTGCGCCAGGTGCTGCCGCTCGATGACGAAATGCGCCCTGTACCCGGCTTCGGCCTGGACGCGGTCGGCGACGCTGCCGCCAAGGCCGGCCACGGGGTGATCCACAAGTACGAGGGGCGCGCGTTGCTGGTGACGACGGGCAGCTGCGCGGTGCATTGCCGATACTGCTTCCGCAGGCATTTTCCCTATGCCGAGGAAACCGCAGCCGCGAACGGCTGGCGCGAGGCGGTCGCCGCGATCCGGGCCGACCCGAGCATCGAAGAAGTGCTGCTGTCGGGCGGCGATCCGCTGTCGCTGGCCACGCCGAAGCTCGCTGAACTCACCGATGCCCTGCGCGCGATCCCGCATGTGCGTCGTCTACGCATCCACACCCGCTTGCCGATCGTTCTGCCCGAACGCGTCGACGCTGAACTGCTCGACTGGCTGGCGGCGCTGCCCTGGCCGGTCGCGATCGTGGTCCACGCCAATCACGCCAACGAGTTCGATGCCGAGGTCGATACGGCCATGCGCGCCCTGCGCGACGCCGGCGCGATGCTCCTGAACCAGGCGGTGCTGCTACGCGGCGTCAACGATACTGTCGACACGCTGACCGCGCTGGCCGAGCGTGGCTTCGCCGCCGGCGTGCTGCCCTACTACCTGCACCAGCTTGACCGAGTCGCGGGCGCGGCGCATTTCGAGGTTGACGATGCCACCGCGCTTGCGCTGCACGCCGCGCTCGTTGCCCGCCAGTCCGGATATCTGGTCCCGCGTCTTGTGCGCGAGGTCGCAGGTGACGCGTCCAAGCGTGCGATGACCGCCTCCGGCGATGGACGAATTCCCCCCTCCGTGGCATAAGGCGGTCTGCCCTGGAGACCCGAATGTCGACACGAGCCGACACCGCGCTGCGCCTTCTGATCGTCGACGACCGTGTCGAGGACGCCGAAGCGCTAGCCAGTGGGTTGCGCAATGCCGGCATCGCGGTGCGTCCGCTGCGGCCAGAATCCGACGATGATCTGGGCCGCATCATCGGCAGCCAGTCGCCTGATGTGGTCATCGCCGCGCGCAACTCGCAGATGCTGCCCTTCGCCCAGGTGATGCAGCGCGTCGCCGACAGCGGGCGGGATCTGCCAGTGGTCGCGCTGGTCGACACCCTGGTGGAAGCGGATTATCTCGATGCCATCCAGTCCGGTGCACGCGCAGTCGCCTTGCGCCATGCGCCGCAGCAGGTGCTTGCCTGCGTGCGCGAGGCCTGGGCCGATCGCGACGCGCGGCGTGGCTTGCGGCGCCTGGAAGCGCGCGTGCGCGAGACCGAGCGTCGCTGCGATGCGCTGATCGATTCCTCACGCGACCCGATCGCCTACATCCACGAGGGCATGCACATCCGTGCGAACGCCGCGTACCTGGAGATGTTCGGCTACGACAGCTTCGAGGATGTCGAAGGCATCTCGCTGCTCGACATGGTCGCGCCGCAGCACGTGGAATCGTTCAAGGCACTGCTGAAATCGCTGAGCAAGGGAGAGCCGCCCCCGCCGCGACACGAAATCGAAGCACGCGATATCAGCGGCAATGCGTTTCCGGCCTCGATGGAGTTCACCACTGCGCAGTACGAAGGCGAGCCCTGCCTGCAGGTGGTGTTCCGTCGCCGGGAGGAACTCGATGCCGACCTCGTGCTCGAACTCGAAGAACTGCGCAACCGCGACCAGGTCACCGGGCTGCTAAACCGCCCGGCCTTCCTGCGCGCGATCGAAGACGCCGTCGATGACGCGGCGCAGTCGGACGGCCAGTACGGCTTTCTGATGCTCGAGCCCGACCATCACCAGCATCTGCTGGCGGACATCGGCCTCGATCACGCCGACGACCTGCTGGCGGCGGTGGCCGAGCATCTGCAGACCCTGATCGACGCCGACGCAACCGTGGCCCGCTACGCCGGCCACACGCTCGCGATCCTGTTGCGCGGGCACGACTACCACGCGACCAATGCGACCGCCGAACGCCTCCGCGCGGGTTTTGCCGACCACGTCTTCGAGGTCGGCGAACGCTCCAGCGTGATCACCGTCAGCATCGGCGGGGTGCAAGTCGGCGAGAAGATCGCCAATGTCGCCCAGGTGCTGGCCCGCGCGACCAAGGCGATGGAATCGGCGTCGGGCACCGGCGGCAACCGCTGCGAAGTGTTCGACCCCAGCGCGGTCGATCGCATCGAGGAAGAACGCATCCAGGCCTGGGTGGCACGCCTGCGCGGCGCGCTGGACAACGATGGTTTCGTGCTGCATTACCAGCCGGTCATCAATCTGCAGGGCGACAATGCGGCGGTTTACGACGTCCTGCTGCGGCTCGATGGGGGCGACGGTGAACTGATCGCGCCCGGCACGTTCCTGCAGATCGCCGAAGACAATGACATGCTCGGCGAGATCGACCGCCATGTCGCCGCGCGGGCGATCGCGGCGATCGGCCAGCGTCTACGCGCCGGCCATCCGACAACGCTGCTGGTCAAGATCAGCCAGGCCTCGCTGGACGGCGATGCGTTCGCGGATTTCATCGGCGCACAGCTGGCCGAGCACCAGGTGCCTGGCGAGTACCTGGTGCTGCAGCTGCCCGAGGCCAAGGTGTTCACCCACCTCAAAGCGACCCAGGCCTTCGCGGCGCGGATCGCACGTTTCGACGGCCGTTTCGCGCTCGAGCAGTTCGGCGTCGGTCTCGATTCCTTCCAGTTGCTGAGCCATCTGCAGCCGCATCTGCTCAAGCTCGACCGCAGCTTCACCGACGACCTGCCGAACAACAGCGAGAACCAGGCGCGTATCGGCGAAATCGCAGGGCGCGCGCGCCAGATCGGCATCCGGACGATCGCCGAGTTCGTGCAGGACGCGGCCAGCATGTCGATCCTGTTCGGCGCCGACATCGACTATGTGCAGGGCAACTTCCTGGCCGCCGCCAGCCCCGGCATGCAGTACGACTTCGAGTGATAAGGGCATAGCACGGGCGCCGCAGGTCACTCCAGGATCGGCGTCCACTTCAGGCTGGTGATGCGCCAGACGCCGTCGCGCAGCCGCCAGCCGCTTTCGATTCGCCATGCCTGCGCGCTGTCGGGCAGCAAAGCAATGCCTTCGCCGCCGGTCAGCGCGGCGCGCGTGCGCACCGTGGCACGATCCTCGCCCTGCAGCGCGACATCGACCGGTCCGGTCAGCACACCGATGCGCTGATGCCGCAGCATCATCGCCGCCGCCATCTGCCGAGCCCCGCGTCGGTCCATGTTCTGCGGGCCGATGAAATCCTCATCGAGTACATCCGCGACATCCGATGCGCTGCGTTGTTCGATGGCCGATTGCAGGGCGGCGACCTGCGCACGGATCGCGTCCTCTGGCGCCTCACGCCTGCACCCGGCCAAAGCAACCGCGCACATCAGTGCGACCGCAAATCCGCGGCACGTCCATCCTGCTGCCACGCTTGTTATACGCATGCTCCCATCCCCGTGCTTCGTCCAGCGAATGCGTGCCGATCGGCGCGCAACCTGCGCGATTTACGCCGCATCGCGCCTTGCCTCCCCCTAGAGCCTATGCTCCAATCGAGCGAATTGCACAGGCACGATCACCAGTTCGAGTGACGGCCTTCAATCAGGGAGAGGATTGCATGACCGATCAACGCCCGTGGCTGGCGAACTATCCCGCAGGCGTGCCTGCGGAAATCGATCCCGGGCAGTACAGCTCGGTGCCAGCGGTTCTCGACGAGGCTATCGCGAAGTTCCGCGATCGTCCCGCGTTCTCGAACATGGGACGGACGATCACCTACGGCGAACTGGACGCGCGCAGTCGCGATTTCGCCGGCTATCTGCTCGGCGAACTCAAGCTCAAGAAGGGTGATCGCGTTGCGATCATGATGCCCAACTGCCTGCAGTATCCGATCGCGACTTTCGGCATCCTGCGTGCGGGACTGACGGTGGTGAACACCAACCCGATGTACACCCCGCGCGAGTTGCGTCATCAGCTGGTCGACTCCGGCGCTGCCGCGGTGCTGGTGATGGACAACTTCGGCAAGACCGTGCAGGACGTGCTGGCCGACACCCAGGTCAAGCAGGTCATCACCACGGGGCTGGGCGATCTGCTCGGTTTTCCGAAGGGCGCGATCGTCAATTTCGTGCTCAAGCACGTCAAGAAAATGGTGCCGGACTACGCGATCCGCGGCGCAGTCCGGTTCCGCGATGCGATCGCACTCGGCGCCAAGCACGAGCTGCCGAAGGTTTCGATCACGCACGAGGACATCGCGTTCCTGCAGTACACCGGAGGCACGACGGGCATCGCCAAGGGCGCGATGCTCACCCATCGCAACCTGGTGGCGAACATGCAGCAGGCTTCGGCCTGGATCGGACCACTGGCGCGAGAGGGCCAGGAAACGATCATCACGGCGCTGCCGCTGTATCACATCTTCGCGTTGACGGCGAACGGACTGGTCTTCATGCGTCTGGGCGCGAAGAACATCCTGATTACCAATCCGCGCGACATGCCGGGCTTCGTCAAGGAGCTCAAGCGCGAGCCCTTCACCGCGATCACCGGCGTCAACACGCTGTTCAACGGCCTGCTCAACACGCCCGGCTTCTCCGACATCGATTTCAGTCCGCTGCGGCTCACCCTCGGCGGCGGCATGGCGGTGCAGCGTTCGGTCGCCGAACGCTGGAAGCAGACCACCGGCGTCACGCTGGTCGAGGCCTATGGCCTGACCGAGACCTCGCCTGCCGCCTGCATCAATCCCATGGATCTGGCCGAGTACAACGGCGCGATCGGTCTCCCGGTCCCCTCGACGGAGGCCTGCGTCAAGGGCGAGGATGGCGCCCAGCTGCCAGCCGGTGAAGTGGGCGAACTGTGCATCCGCGGCCCGCAGGTGATGAAGGGCTACTGGCAGCGCCCCGGGGACACCGCCGAGGCGATCGATGCCGACGGCTGGCTGCATACCGGCGACATGGCGAAGATGGACGACAAGGGGTTCTTCTACATCGTCGACCGCAAGAAGGACATGATCCTGGTCTCGGGTTTCAACGTGTATCCGAACGAGATCGAAGACGTGATCGCGATGATGCCCGGCGTACTCGAAGTCGCCGCGATCGGCGTGCCCGACGACAAGTCAGGGGAAGCGGTGAAGGTCGTGATCGTCCGCAAGGATCCGTCGCTCACTGCCGAGCAGGTCAAGGCGCACGCCCGCGAACATCTGACCGGCTACAAGCATCCTCGTATCGTCGAGTTCCGCACCGAGTTGCCCAAGACCAATGTAGGCAAGATCCTGCGCCGCGAACTAAGGGACGAAGCACCAAAAATGTGACGTAGTTCCCAAATCAGAGTGACCGATTTGGCATTCAGCGTTTATGCCGTTGAAATCCTTGCCCTTTTCGCCCGATGCGCGCATAGAAGCCCGCATCGGGCGAAATCTTTTTCATCGGGACGCCTGTCGGGCGCCCGACCGGCAGGAAGTCCGCTCCAGGGGATCTTCAATGCACAACGTCGAGCTGCTGCACGGTGACGCAACCGCTGCACTGTCCACCATTCGTATCGAACATGACGCTTCCAATGACTCCCATTGGTGCTTCATGCATGCGCAGCAGGCGTTCTCCGATCCCACCTATCGGGCCTGTTTTTCCCCCGCGCTGCTGCGCGAACTGCGCTTGTTCGCACAGCAGACGATCGACCGGATCTCAAGCCGCGCCGAGGCAGAGCCGGGGCATGTTTCGCACATCGTGCTCGGCGCCGATAGCCACGTGTTCAACCTCGGCGGCGACCTCAAGCTGTTTGCTTCGTTGATCCGCGACCGCAACCGCGATGGCCTGCTGCGGTACGCGACCGAGTGCGTGGACAACATCCATCTGCTGCACACGCGCCTGCACCGCAATGCTCACACCGTGGCGCTGGTCGAGGGCGACGCACTCGGCGGCGGCTTCGAACTCGCCCTCGCCTGCCAGACCATCGTCGCCGAGCGCGGTGTGCAGATGGGCTTTCCTGAAGTGCTGTTCGGCCTGTTCCCCGGCATGGGTGCCTACTCGCTGCTGGCGCAGAAGGTCAGCTCCAGAGTCGCGGAACAGATGATGCTCAACGGCGTGATGTACAGCAGCGACGAACTCCACGCGATGGGTATCGTCGATGTGTTGGTACCGAAGGGGGAAGGCACGCGCGCGGTGCACGAGGTGATCCGTCAGAACCGCCGCATTGCGGCGGCGCGGCTGGCCCTGCACGAGGTCCGCGAAGGCGCACACCCGGTGACGCACGAGGAGCTGATGCGCATCACCCACATCTGGGTGGACACGGCGCTGCAGCTGGGCGAGCGTCAGCTGCGCACGATGGAACGTCTGGTGCGCGCGCAGCTGCGCCGGCCCGAAGCAGTGATCGAGGACAAGGCGGCCGACGTCGGCTGATCGCCGGGCGCAACGCCCGGGTCAGGCTTTCTCGGACCCGGGCCTGCCGGCACGCGGCAGATCGCCACGGTCGCGCAATGCCACGAGGGCCTGGTCGAGCTGCTGAACGAGCGTCTGCAGCAGACCTTTCCACTCTTTGAGCAGCTGTTCGGACCGCATGCCCATGCCGATCGATGCGGTGTCGGCCACCCGCACCGCCCCCATGTTGCCTGCCGCGCCCTTGAGCGCATGGCAGGCGTCGCGAGCGCCATCCCAGTTGGCGACGCGCGCTGCCTCCTCGAAATCGACGAGGCATTTGCGCGCATCGCGGCTGCACTCGCCGAGGAAGCGCTGCACGAACTGTTCGCCCAGCCCCATCTCGCGCAGTTCGTCGAGGATGAGCTGGGAAATCACACTGCCATCGCCACTGCCGCCGCGACCGACAGGCGTTGGCGCCGCCGGCACCACAGGCGCCACAGATGGAGCCGCGCCACCCAGGGCGATCTCGGCGAGCTTTTCGAGCATCCGCTCGATGACGATCGGTTTGGTCAGATAGGCCATCGCGCCGGCGCGCACGCAGGCCTCGCGCGCTTCGGCGGTGGCATCCGCCGTCAGTACGATGAACGGCGTACGGCGCCCGCTGCCCGCCTCCATGAAACGCGTCTGTCGAATGATGTCCAGGCCATCGGCGCCAGGCATGTGCAGGTCGGTGATCACCGCATCGAAGGTCTGGGCCTCGAGCGCCATCAACACCTCATCGCCGTCGTCGACGACGTGCGGACGGTGCCCTGCCTTTTCGAGCAGACGTCTCAGCACCATGCGGTTCGCCGGCTGGTCGTCGGCGACGAGAATGCGCATCGGCTCGACGCGCGCGCGGTGGCGCACGAACGGGTCGTCAAACGGAATGACGTTGCTGACCAGGCCCGGCGCTGCATCGTCACGTTCGACCACGCCGAGCGGAATCTCGATCCAGAAATGCGAGCCCTCGCCCAGTCGGCTTTCGACATGGATCTGCCCGCCCATCTGCTCGGTGAGGCCCTTGGCGATCGTCGTGCCCAAACCGGTGCCGCCGAAGCGGCGGCCGAGCCCCGTATCGACCTGCTCGAACGCATCGAAGATGCCGGCCAGCGCTTCCGCCGGCATGCCGATGCCGGTGTCGTGCACCGAGAAGCGCAGTTGCACGCGGGACGGGACCTGTTCGCCTGGGACTGCCTCAATCGACAGCGTCACCTTGCCTTGGTCGGTGAACTTGATCGCGTTCGACAGCAGATTCACCAGCACCTGGCGCAGCTGGTTGCTGTCGCCGTGCAGCAATGTCGGCACACCATCGGCGACCTTCGCCTCGAACTGCAGGCCCTTGGCATGCGCGCTCGGCATCAGCATCACCTGGATGCCGCGCACCAGTTCAGGCAGCGAGAAATCGGCATGGCTGCTGCGGAACTTGCCGGCCTCGATCTTGAAGATGTCGAGCACGTCGTCGACCAGTACCTGCAGCGCCTTCGCCGACGTCTGGATCACGTGCGCGCTGTCGCGCTGCTCGGCGGTCAACGGTGTGGTGACCAGCAGGTCCGACATACCGATGATGCCGTTGAGCGGCGTGCGGAATTCATGGCTCATATTGGCCAGAAAACGACTTTTCGCTTCGCTGGCGGCCTTGGCCGCACGCGTGGCCTCGGTAAGCGCACGCAGCAGCGAGCTCAGATACAGCGGCACCGCGACGAGGCCCACCAGCAGGCCGAGCGCGAGCGATAGATTCTGCTGCCAGTAAGGGGTGAGAGCGACCGCGGTGCCGAATGTCACCACGGCGAACCCGATTGCGGCATAGAGATAACGTGGACCGAAGCGCAGGCCGTTCCCGACGGTGACCCACATGATCACCACGTACAGCCAGGCCAGCAGATCGCCGAGCAGGAACAGGCCCACACCCATCAGGCTGTAATCGGCCACCATGCCCAGCACGCGCCGCGGGTGCGATACGCCCGGGCGCCATAACAGCCAGACGAAGATGCCCAGCGCGACCGCGTACTCGATGGCGAGATACGCCTCCGACAGCAACAGTTCGCGCGCAACTTCGGGCTTGCCGGCGACGAACAACTGCAGGTAGGCGTAGATGACGACCAGCATCACCAGCCGCACGGTGGCCTGGCCGTGCTCGCTGTCCTGACGAGCAGACAGACGCGCGCGCAGCCAGCCGAAGGCGGCGTTCATCGCAGCCGACTTACTGCAAGGGCCCGACGGGCCGTCCGCCGAACTGGGCGGAGATGTGCTGCAGGCGCGGCACGTTGGAGAGCATGGCCTCGACGCAGCGCGGATCGAAATGGCGCCCGCTGTTTTCGCCGATGTAGGCCAGCGCCTCCTCGATCGACCAGGCGCGCTTGTACGGGCGTTTGGACATCAGCGCATCGAACACATCGGCGATCGCCACGATGCGCGCCTCGAGCGGGATTTCCTCACCGACCAGACCGTCCGGGTAGCCGCTGCCGTCGTAACGTTCCTGGTGGCGCAGCGCGATCAGCGCACTGAGCTGGATGAAACGGTTCTGGCTGTTGCTCAGCAGTTCGTAGCCGATCTGCGGATGCTGGCGCATCTCTGCGGTCTCTTCGGCCGTCAGCGGGCCCGGCTTCATCAGGATGGCGTCGGGAATCGCGATCTTGCCGATGTCGTGCAAAGGCGCGGCGAGTTCGATCATCCGCACCTCGTCCTCGAACAGGCCCATCGCCTCGGCGACCATGCCGGCCACTGCGGCGACGCGTTCAAGATTGGCGCTGGTGCTGGCGTCGCGATACGCGATCGCACGCGCCAGCCGGGTCAGGGTCTCGCGTTCGCGCTCTTCGACCTCGTGCATGCTCTTGAGCAATCGCTGCTCCAGCGACAACGCCCGCTGCTTGACCGACTCGGACTGCTGGCGCAGCTGCAGCAGATTGCGACAACGCGCGCGCAACTCGCGCGGACGCACCGGCTTGACCAGGAAATCGATGACACCTGCTTCCAATGCGGCCTGGCGGATCGGTTCGTCACCGACCACGGTGACCAGCACGATCGGCACGTCGCGGTGCATCAGCGGGCGCCGGAACCGGCGCGCGAATTCGAGGCCGTCGACGACCGGCATGCGATAGTCGAGCAGCAGCAGGTCGGGACGGTGATCGTCGCACCAGCGCAGTGCGTTTTCCGGATCGCCGAAGTCGAAGACTTCGAGCTCGGGACTGATGTCCTCGAGGATGTGGCGCAGCATCGTCCTGGCGGACGTCTGATCGTCAACGATGACGATGTTCATGCGGCTGGCCTCCCTTTAGGCTTCCCTGATCCGCATCATCGCGGGCGATCTCCATTGGAAGCAAGTCCCGCGCCAGCATTCGGAAAATTCCTACACGCCAACGGAGCCGCATCTGATATCGGAGCCGTAAATGCGGGCGCCGTCGAACGGCAGCAATTGACCTCAGGCGTCGGTCTGCGGCCGCATGTATGGGAACAGCAGGACGTCGCGGATCGACGAGGAGCCGGTCAACAGCATGACCAGGCGATCAATGCCGATGCCCAGGCCACCGGTCGGCGGCAGGCCGACTTCGAGCGCGCGGATGTAGTCGGCGTCGTAGTGCATCGCCTCGTCGTCGCCGCTGTCGCGCGCGTCGACCTGGGCGCGGAAACGCGCGGCCTGGTCCTCGGGATCGTTGAGCTCGGAGAAGCCGTTGGCGATCTCCTTGCCGCCGATGAACAGCTCGAAGCGGTCGGTGATGCCCGCCTCGCTGTCGGACTCGCGCGCCAGCGGCGAGACCTCGACCGGATAATGGGTGATGAAGGTCGGCTGGATCAGACCGGTCTCGACGGTTTTTTCGAAGATCTCCAGCAGCAGCTTGCCCCAGCCGTAGCCGGCCTTCACGTGCACGCCCAGACGCGCACAATGCGCGGCCAGCGCGTCGCGGTCACGGCAGTCGGCGACGCTGACCTCGGGATTGAGTTCACGCACCGCTTCTTCGAGCTTCCAGCGGCGGAATGCGGGGCCGACGTCGATCGCGTTGCCGTCCCATTCCAGCGCCGTGGTGCCGACGGCCTGCGTCGCGACATCGCGGATCAGCGCTTCGGTGAGATCCATGACCTCTTCATAGGCCACGTAGGCCTCGTAGAGTTCGAGCATCGTGAACTCGGGGTTGTGCCGGGTCGACACGCCCTCGTTGCGGAAGTTGCGGTTGATCTCGTAGACACGCTCGAAGCCGCCGACGACGAGGCGCTTGAGGTAGAGCTCGGGCGCAACGCGCAGGAACAGATCGAGATCAAGCGCGTTGTGGTGCGTGGCAAACGGCTTGGCCGCGGCGCCGCCGGCGATGTAATGCATCATCGGCGTTTCGACTTCGAGGAAGTCGCGGGCGTCGAGCCACTGGCGGATCGCGGAGATGATCCGCGAACGCTTGACGAAGACCGCGCGTGCGTCGGGCGAGACGATCAAATCGACATAGCGCTGGCGATAGCGCTGCTCCACGTCGCTCAGGCCGTGCCACTTGTCCGGCAGCGGGCGCAGCGACTTGGTCAGCAGGCGCAGCGACGATGCCTTGACTGACAGCTCGCCGGTCTTGGTCCGCATCAGCGTGCCTTCGGCCGCAACGATGTCGCCGACATCCCAGCCCTTGAACGCGTCATAGCGTTCGCCGAGGGTCGCCGACTGCAGGAACAGCTGGATGCGGCCGCTGACGTCCTGGACCGTCGCGAACGCGGCCTTGCCCATGATCCGCTTGGCCATCAGACGGCCGGCCACGGCGACCTGCACACCCTCCGCTTCCAGCGCCTCACCGGTCCAGCGCTCGGCATCGCCGTGCGAGGCCTGCAGCGCGCCGGCCTCGTCGCGACGACGGAAGTCGTTCGGGAACGCCACACCCTGCCCGCGCAGCGCGGTCAGTTTGGCGCGGCGCTCGGCGATCAGGGCGTTCTCGTCGGCGGGCGTCTGCGGTGCGGGGGCGTCGGTCATGGGTGCGGTTCGTATGTGTGCGAAGAGGAATCACGCGCGACCGGCGTGCCGGTCGCGCTGTGCCGACGCGGCGCGTCGGCAGGAGGGGTCGATCAGACGGCGTCGGTACGTTTGGAACCCGCCGCCAGACCCGATTTCAGGCTCGCTTCGACGAACTCGTCGAGATCGCCGTCGAGCACCTTCTGCGTATCGCTGCGCTCCACGCCCGTGCGCAGATCCTTGATGCGGCTCTGGTCGAGCACATAGTTGCGGATCTGGCTGCCCCAGCCGATGTCGGATTTGGTCGCTTCCAGCGCGTCCTTCTCGACGTTGCGCTTCTGCACTTCCAGCTCGTAGAGCTTGGCGGCCAGCATCTTCATCGCGGTGTCGCGGTTCTGGTGCTGGCTGCGGCCGTTCTGGCAGGCGACGACGGTATTGGTCGGGATGTGGGTGATACGCACCGCCGATTCGGTCTTGTTGACGTGCTGACCGCCAGCGCCGGAGGAGCGATACACGTCGGTGCGCAGGTCGGCCGGATTGATGTCGATCTCGATGTTGTCGTCGACTTCCGGGGAGACGAACACCGAAGTGAAGCTGGTATGCCGGCGGTTGTCGGAATCGAACGGCGACTTGCGCACCAGACGATGCACGCCGATCTCGGTCTTCAGCCAACCGTAGGCGAACTCGCCTTCGACACGCACCGTCGCCGACTTGATGCCCGCGACTTCGCCACCTGACACTTCCATCAGTTCGGTCTTCCAGCCGCGGTTCTCGGCCCAGCGCAGATACATGCGCAGCATCATCTCGGCCCAGTCCTGGGCCTCGGTGCCACCGGCGCCGGCCTGGATGTCGACAAAGCAGTTTGCCGAGTCGAACTCACCGGAGAACATGCGCTGGAATTCGAGCTTGTCGACCTCGGCGGCGAACCCCTCGACGTCGTCGACGACCGCCTGCGCGGTGTCCTCGTCCTGTTCGGACTCGGCCAGTTCCAGCAGTTCGTTCGCGCCTTCCAGACCTTCGGTCAGATTGCGAATGCCGTTGACGGTCTTGTCGAGCGTCGAGCGCTCACGTCCCAGCGCCTGCGCGCGCTCGGGGTCGTTCCAGATGGTCGGGTCTTCGAGCTCGCGCTCGACTTCTTCCAGACGCTCGCGACGGGCGTCGTAGTCAAAGAAACCCCCTGAGCGCATCCAGCCGACCGCGAAGGTCGACGATGCGCTGGCGAACAGGATTGAGTTCAAGCATGGGATTGGGAACCGCGGAAAACCGGGGATTCTAACAAGTCCCCGGCCATGCCGCGCGCCGCACCGAGTCTGCTGAATGGCGAATCTGGTTAGACTCGCTGCTTGCCATCGGGGACCCTGGCAGGACCACGCGACCACATGAACACACGCGCAAGAGGGATGTTCTGCCTGGCCGCCGCTCTGGCGGCCGCGACGTTGGCCTGGGTCGCACCGGTTTCGGCGTTGACGCCGCCGACCACGGTGTCGGCCGCTGCCGACATCGACCGCTGCTTCGAGCTGCGACAGCGCGATCCGGCGGCCGCGCTGCAACTTGCCGATGCGGTACTCGCGCGCGGACCGATGGCGCACGACGAGGAGATCAAGCTGCAGAGTTGCCTCGGCCGCGCCGCGGCGTTGCTCGGTGACAGCGAGCGCGCGAGCGCGTCGGTCGATCGCGTCGAATCACTGCTGCTGGCGCATCCCATGCCGCCCGAGTTCCTGCTACGCGCGCTGTCCAATGCCGGATCGACCCTGCATAGCATCGGCTTGATCCCGCGCGCGCTGGATCTCTACGTCCGCGCGTACGAGGCGGCGCAACTCGACGAATCCGCCATCGCCCAGACCGTGATGCTGATCAACGTTGGCAGCATCTACAGCGAAGAACTCGAATCCTACGACGCCGCCGAGCAATTCTTCGAGCAGGCCGACGAGATCATCTCCCGCTCGGATCTCCCCGAAAAGCAGACGCTCCTGCTGCACTTGAACCGCGGCATGAACCACCTGCGTGCCGGCCGGGACCGCGACGCCCTGATCCACTTCGACGCCGCTGCGCAGTTGGGAGATGACGACGATTACACAGTGCGTCGGGCGCGCGCCGAGCGCGTCGCCGTGCAGGCCCGGCTCGCAGGGGGCGGAACCGCGTCCGCCATGGCCGAGCTGCAGCGTATCGTCGACCTCCAGGCCGCGTCCGGTGACCGGTCGGGCGCCGCCATCACCCGCTTGCGCATGTCCCGCCTCGCGCTCGATGACGGCGCGCCTGATGTGGCGCGCGCGCATGCAGAACATGCGATGGCGCTGGTCGGCACGACACGGCTGAGCCGGGAATACAGCGATGCGGTCCGGGCGAAGATCGCGGCCTTGCGCGCGGCCCGCAGGTTTGAAGAAGCGCTGGACGTGCAGGACACCCTGCTGCGGTCGGAGGTGCGCAACCTGCGCTCGCAGAACCTCGACAGTCTGGCCGGGTTGCAGGCGAAACTGCTGGACCAGGTGCGCGAGCGCGAAATCGTCGCGTTGCGTGAGGCGCGGCAGGTCGAAGCCTTGAACCTGATGCACACACGTTGGCTGCGCAATGCGGCCTTGATCTGCGCCATCGTGCTGGCGGTGCTCATGCTCGCGTTCTGGTGGTACCAGCGTCGGGTCAATCGGCGCCTGCATCACCTCGGCTCGACCGATGGACTCACCGGCCTTGAAAACCGCGGCGCCGCGATGCGCCGCCTGGGCGCCACCCCGCTCCCGGCGCGGCCTGCGCTGCGCAACGCGGTGTTCCTGATCGATGTCGACCACTTCAAGCAGTGCAACGACCGCTATGGGCATGCCACCGGTGACGCCATCCTGGTGCAGATCGCCGCGCGGCTTGCCGAATGCTGCCGCCCAGGCGATCTGGTGGCGCGCTGGGGTGGAGAAGAATTTGTAGTCGCCTGCCCCGGCATCGAATTGCGGGCCGCCACCGAGATCGCCGAGCGCCTCAGGAACGCGATCGGCAACGCACCGTTCGAGATCGACGAGGTGGGCGCAGTGCCGTTGTCGATCTCGCTCGGATTCGCCTGCTGGCCGTTTCTTCCGGGCGTTGGGGCGAGCCGCGGTGGCTGGCAGGATGCAGTCGACTTGGCCGACCGCGCGCTCTACGCGTCCAAACGCGGCGGGCGTGCGGCGTGGACCGGTCTGTGGGGAGGCGACGCCACCACGGACGCGACCATTGTGGGAATCCTGCGCGACCCGGAGGGCGCGATTGCATCGGGCGCCGCGGCTGCGTGCAGCAGCCGGGCGCAGATCCATTGGGGCGCCGGCGAAGCCGAGGTGGCGGCGGATCACGCCCCGGACCACGCACCGGCCTAATCGCGTCGATGCGTCGGCCGGTGCACCGGCCTGCCGACAGACCTGCGCCGCGTTGCGCGGCGCAGGTCGCTGGACCTCAGCGACGTTCGAGCGAGAGGCGGTAGCTGCCGCCGGCGCTGCCGTCGACAGACGAGGCTTCGACGACATAGCTGCCCGAGTCGAGCCGGTGTGCGATGCGCGCGTTCAACGCGTTACCGCCGTCGTCGTCGGTGGCCACCTCCTGGCCGTCGCGGCTCAGACGCAGATAGCTGTCGACATCGTCGGAATTCATCGCAATCACATATTCGCCGGCACTGCGCACGCTGAACGTCCAACGGTCGGTCATGCCGGGCAGCAGCGTCGCCTCGACCGGTCGCCCCGTCGCCAGCGCACCGCCGCCGACATTGTCCGGCGCTTCCGCTGCAGCCAACGCCAGCGTGTAGAGGCCGGCGCCTGCGGAGGCGGCGTCTGCGCGAAGCGTGTAGTCCCCCGGCTCGAGCAGCATCGAGATGCGCGAATTGAGCCCGTCGCCGCCATCGTCGTCGCTCTTGTCGATCCCGTTGCCGGTCAGGTGCATCGCCGGGTCGATCTCGTCGCTCTGCATGTCGATGCGCACCACGCGACGCGCCGGCAGCGAGAACGTATAGGCATGCGCGTTGCCGTCGTACAGACCGGTCACCGTGCTGCCGACATCCAGTGCACCGCCCTCCCGCAGGCCGCCTTCGGGCAGCGGACGCGCGGCGACGCGGAGCTGGTACATGCCGTTGATGCGATCGCTGCCGTAGCCTTCCGCCGTCAGCGTGTAGGTGCCCGGCGCGAGGCGTGCGCTGATGCGCGCATTGCTGCCGTCGCCGCCGTCGTCGTTGCTCAGGGCCACGCCCGGGCCGTCGAGCTTGAGCACCGAATCGAAATCGTCGGACATCATGTCGATCGTGTAGAAGCCGGCCTCGTCGATCTGCAGCGGCAGCTGGCGCTTGGCATCAGCCCAGTCGCTGATCGCCGCGCCCACGCGCAGCGTCTCGCCGTTGTAGGCCTCGATCGCGGTCGCCTGCAGCGTGAACGGACCATAGGCGCTGGCATCTGCGCCGCTCACGGCGATGGTGTAGCTGCCGGCGCGCTTGGCGCGCACGACCAGCGAGGCCGATTCCCTGTTCGGATTCGACGCCGCGACCAGATCACCGCCGAGGAACGCCGTGAGCTTGCCGCGCAGAGCGCCTTCGAGCTTGAACGATGCCACCTGCCCTTCGCGCAGATCGACGCGGTAGAGCTGGCTGCGCGAGCCGTCCTGGTGATTGAGACTGGACCGGCTGGTGATCTCGCCCCGGCGCTCGGCGCCCAGGGTCACGGATTCGGAGGCATCGCCCGGTGCTGCGTGCGCGGCAAGGGTCGGTGCCAAGGCCAGCGCCACGGCGAGGGCCAAGGTATGGACAGTCTTCAAGAACATCTCCCTGTACAGAAGTGGGCGGCGTTGCGGGGGCAACGACCGCGGGCATCCGCTTGCGCGGCGGCCTATTCTGCACCCGCATTCACAATTGCGCACGCATACGCCGGCGGCGTCAGAAGGCGCCGAGCGGCTCCCGATGTTCGATGACCAGTTGCACCGCGTCACCGCCGCGGTAGTCGTCCGGTGCCAGCCGGTAGACGATGCGCTCACGCGCCGCCGGGGCGATCTCGCGCCAACCGCCGAAATGGATCGCCGACAGCGGCTTCGGATGTCCGTCAAGCCGCAGCGTCAGCTTCAGATGCCGGGTGCCGACCACGCGCCAGTCGACGACCGCGAACTCGCCATCGAACTGCGGCTCGGGAAAGCCCTGCCCCCACGGCCCGGCATCGCGCAGATGCGCGGCATGCACGATGTCGAATTCCTCGCCGCGCAATGCACCATCGGTGAGGATCTCCGCGCGCAGCAACGCGGGGTCGAGCATCTGCTCGACCGTCGCACGGAACGCTTCGGTGAACGCTTCGAGGCAATTGCGCTGCAAGGTGAGTCCGGCCGCCATCGCGTGACCGCCGAAGCGTTCGATCAGGCCGGGATGCGCAACGTCCACCGCGGCGAGCACATCGCGGATGTGCAGGCCCGGAATCGACCGCGCCGAGCCGCGCAACTGGTCGCTGTCGGGTTCGGCGGGCGCGAATGCGATCACGGGGCGATGCAGCGCGTCCTTCATCTTCGATGCGACCAGGCCGACGACGCCCGGATGCCACTGCGCGTCGAACAGGCACACGCCGGCGCTGGCCGGATCGACCGGCGCGTGCCCGGCCACCGCTGCCTCCGCGTCGTCGAGCATCGACTGCTGCACCGCGCGGCGCTCGGCATTGATCTGGTGCAGCGTGTCGGCGAGATCGCGCGCATGCGCGCCGTCGTCGCTGAGCAGGCATTCGATGCCGATGGCCATGTCCTCGAGCCGGCCGGCGGCATTGATCCGCGGGCCGATCGCGAAGCCGATGTCGGCGGCGGTCAGGCGCGCGGCATCGCGGCCGGCGATCTCGATCAATGCGTTGAGACCGGCGCAGCCGCGACGCGCGCGCAGGCGACGCAGGCCCGCGGAGACGAGCGCACGGTTGTTCGCATCGAGCGTTACCAGATCGGCGACAGTGCCGACCGCGACAAGATCGAGCAGGCTGCCCAGATCCGCATCCGCGGCACGTGCATCCCCCTGCCCGCGCAGCCGCGCGCGCAGCGCCATCAGCACATAGAAAATCACGCCGACGCCGGCCAGCATCTTGCTCGGGAAGGTGTCGCCCGGCAGGTTCGGGTTGACGATCGCATCGGCCGGCGGAAGCTCGGTGCCCGGCAGATGATGATCGGTCACCAGCACGCGCCAGCCCAGCGCTTTCGCCGCGCGGATGCCGGCATGGCAGGCGATCCCGTGATCGACGGTCACCAGCAGCGACGGGGCCACTGGCACGAGCGATTCGACCAGCGCCGGCGACAGGCCGTAGCCGTGCGTGATGCGGTTGGGCACCGCATGCACGATGTCGCGCGCCCCGAGCATGCGCAGCCCGCGCACGGCGACTGCGCAGGCCGTCGCGCCGTCACAGTCGAAATCGCCGACGACAAGGATGCGTTCGCCGCTGGCGATGGCTTCGGCAAGCAGTTCTGTCGCGGCGTCGATGTTCGACAGCGCATCGGGCGGCAGCAGACCGGCGAGTTTCGGCTGCGCAGCATCGAGATCGTGCGCGCCACGCGCAGCGTAGATCCGCCGCAGCAGCGACGGCACGGTCGCCGGCCAGCCCTCGCCGACTGCGGCCTCGCGTCGGCGGATCCTTGGCGCCTGCGCGCTCATAGTGTCGCCGCCGGCGATGCGATGCGCGGGCGACGCCAGACGCGCAGACGATGCCAGCGACGCAGCGTCAGCACGTTCCCGTCCTCGTCATCGATGTGCAGCGTGCGCAATTGGCCGCGGGCCAATGCGGCGAGCGCGGGCTGCAGCCAATCGGTCTGCAACCGGCGCAGGTCACGATCACCGACCAGATCGAACAGCATCGCGGCGCCCGGCGCGGAGAAGGCCTGCGGCAACGGCGCAGCCTTCGTCGCGCTCGCGGCCAATGCACGCAAGGTGGGATCGTCGGTGTGCACCTGCGCATGCGCGCTCCGCGTGTGCACGCGCGCATCGGGCAGCGGGCCGCTACCCCAGAACCACAGTGCATTGACCGGCGTCTTGCCCGCCGCAACGCGGCGTGCGTTCCAGGGATGGTTGTGCAGGATGATCTGCGCCTCGGTCGCCAGCGCACGCCAACGACGCGCCGCGGCACTGTCGTCATCATGATCGGCGAGATCGGTGCCCAGCGCCTCGGACGGGTCCAGGAACTCGGGCACGGGACTCGCGCGCGGCACGCGCAGATACCAGCGCGCCGGATCGGGCGCGTCGAGGGCGAAGCCGGCATCGCCGAACACCGGCTGCAGCGCCGGCAGCAACGCATCGCAGTCTTCGCGTGTCAGGCCGAGCGTGTCGCCGTGCGCCATCAGCCGCACGCCGTTGATATCGGGCCGCAGCCACGCCGGATCGGCGCGCAGCCAGGCGCTGTCCGGGGTGTCGGCATCGCCCACGTCGACCTGGCGCGACAGGGCCGCGAGCGGCCAGGTGCCGCCTGGCAGTTCGATCTGTCTTGCCAGCTGCGCGCGACGACCGGATGCCACTGACGCGACATCCGCGCGCCCCAGCGTGCGCGACACGTCCTGCTGCCAGCGCTGCGCACCGAAGCGTGCGGCCGCGGGCAACAGGAAGGTGGCCGAGGTCATCGACTCAGCCGAGGTACTCGACACTGATGATGTCGTACTCGCGCGAGCCGCCGGGCGCGTCGATGCTGACGCTGTCGCCCTCGTGCTTGCCGATCATCGCGCGGGCCACGGGCGATGAAATCGCGATCAGACCTTTCTTGATGTCGGCTTCGAGGTCGCCGACGATCTGGTAGCGCTTCTCTTCATCGGTCTCGGTATCGGCGATGACGACTGTCGCGCCGAACACCACCTTGTCGCCGGCATTGAGCTTGGCGACGTCGATCAGGTCGGCATGCGACAGCTCACCTTCGAGCTGCTTGATGCGGCCTTCGATGAAGCTCTGCTGCTCGCGCGCGGCGTGGTACTCGGCGTTCTCCTTGAGATCGCCGTGTGCACGCGCTTCGGAGATCGCCTCGATCACCGCCGGACGCTTGACCGACTTCAGTTCTTCGAGCTCTTCGCGCAGGCGCTGGGCGCCGCGCATGGTCATGGGTGCGCGCATGGGCGTGCCTCCGTCAGTGTGTGGTGGTGGCTGCCGCGCTGCCTTTGAGCCGCGCGTGCAGTTCCTGCAGTGCCCAGACCGGGCCGGTGCCGCGGAATTCCAGAGAATGCAGCAGGGCCTTGGCGCCGGCAACGGTGGTCGAATACGTCACCCGGTGCTGCAGGGCCTCGCGACGGATCGAGAACGAGTCGGCGATCGCCTGCTTGCCCTCGGTCGTGTTGACGATATACGCGATCTCGCCGTTCTTGATCAGATCGACGACGTGCGGACGGCCTTCGACGACCTTGTTGATCTGCTCGCACGCGATGTCGTGCTCGCGCAGCCACTTGGCCGTGCCGGCGGTGGCGACGATGGTGTAGCCGCGCGCGATGATGTCGCGGGCGACGGGGAGCACACGCTTCTTGTCGGGATCGCGCACGGACACGAACACCTTGCCGCTGGTCGGCGGGGTCTTGATGCTCGCCGCCTCCTGCGCGCGTGCGAACGCGGCGCCGAAACTCTCGCCGACACCCATGACCTCACCAGTGGAGCGCATCTCCGGCCCGAGGATCGGATCGACGCCCTGGAACTTGGCGAACGGGAAGATCGCTTCCTTGACCGAGTAGTACGCGGGCACGATCTCGGTCGTCGCGCCCTGCTCGGCCAAGGTCTTGCCGGCCATACAGCGCGCCGCGATCTTGGCCAGCGGAATGCCGATCGCCTTGGAGACGAACGGCACGGTGCGCGAGGCACGCGGATTCACTTCCAGCAGGAAGATCGTATCCACGCCGTCATCGTCGGTCTGCACCGCGAACTGGGTGTTCATCAGGCCGATGACCTTGAGCTTGCGTGCCAGCGCGACAACCTGCTCGCGCAGGCGCGCCTGCACGTCACTCGACAGCGAATACGGCGGCAGCGAGCAGGAGGAATCGCCCGAATGCACGCCGGCTTCCTCGATGTGTTCCATGACGCCGCCGATCAGCACGTTGCCATCCTTGTCGGCAATCACGTCGATGTCGACCTCGACCGCATTGTCGAGGAAGCGGTCGAGCAGCACCGGCGAATCGTTCGACACCTTGACCGCGTCGCGCATGTAGCGCGCGAGGTCGTTGTCGGCGTGCACCACTTCCATCGCACGGCCGCCGAGCACGTAGCTCGGACGCACGACCAGCGGATAGCCGATCTCGCGCGCCAGCACCAGCGCCTCCTCGGGGTTGCGCGCGGTGCGGTTGGGCGGCTGTTTGAGGCCCAGCTCGTCGACCAGCTTCTGGAACCGCTCGCGGTCCTCGGCCAGATCGATCGAGTCCGGCGAGGTGCCGATGATCGGCACGCCGTTGGCTTCGAGCGCGCGCGCGAGCTTGAGCGGGGTCTGGCCGCCGTACTGCACGATCACGCCCTTGGGCTTCTCGACCTCGACGATCTCCAGCACGTCTTCGAGCGTCAGCGGCTCGAAGTACAGACGGTCGGAGGTGTCGTAATCGGTGGACACGGTTTCCGGGTTGCAGTTGACCATGATGGTCTCGTAGCCGTCGTCGCGCAGCGCGAGCGCGGCGTGCACGCAGCAGTAATCGAACTCGATGCCCTGGCCGATCCGGTTGGGACCGCCGCCGAGGATCATGATCTTGTCGCGGCCCGTCGGCTGCGCCTCGCACTCGTCCTCGTAGGTCGAGTACAGGTACGCGGTGTCGGTCGAGAATTCAGCCGCGCAGGAGTCGACACGTTTGTAGACCGGACGCACGCCGAACGCGCGGCGCAGTGCACGGATCGCCTGCTCGTCGGTGCCCAGCAGCTGCGACAAACGCGCGTCGGAAAAGCCCATGCGCTTGAGCGCACGCACGCGCGCCTTGTCGAGCGCATCGATGCCGGCAGCAGCCACTTCGCCCTCAGTCGTGATCAGCTCTTCGATCTGGTCGAGGAACCAGTGATCGACATACGACAGCGAATAGACGTCCTCGACCGACAGCCCGGCGCGGAACGCGTCTGCCAGGTAGAACAGCCGCTCTGGACCCGGCTCGCGCACTTCGCGGCGCAGCGTCGCCATATCGTCTTCGTCGTTGAGATCCAGGCCGGTGGGGTCGAAGCCGACCTTGCCGGTCTCGAGGCCGCGGAGCGCCTTCTGCATCGATTCCTGGAAGGTGCGTCCCATCGCCATGACCTCGCCGACCGACTTCATCTGCGTGGTCAGGCGGGCATCGGCCTGCGGGAACTTCTCGAACGCGAAGCGCGGAATCTTGGTGACCACGTAGTCGATCGCCGGCTCGAACGAGGCCGGGGTCTTGCCGCCGGTGATCTCGTTCTTGAGTTCGTCGAGCGTATAACCCACGGCAAGCTTGGCCGCGACCTTGGCGATCGGGAAACCGGTCGCCTTCGAGGCCAGCGCGGACGAGCGCGACACGCGCGGATTCATTTCGATGACGACCACGCGGCCGTCCTTCGGATTGATGCCGAACTGCACGTTCGAGCCGCCGGTGTCGACGCCGATCTTGCGCAGCACCGCGACCGACGCGTTGCGCAGGCGCTGGTATTCCTTGTCGGTCAGCGTCTGCGCCGGCGCGACGGTGATCGAGTCTCCGGTGTGCACGCCCATCGGATCGAGGTTCTCGATCGAGCAGACGATGATGCAGTTGTCCGCGGTGTCGCGGACCACTTCCATCTCGAATTCCTTCCAGCCCAGCACCGATTCCTCGACCAGCACTTCGGTCGTCGGCGACAGCTCGAGACCGCGGGTCACGATGTCGACCAGCTCTTCGCGGTTGTAGGCGATGCCGCCGCCTGAACCGCCGAGGGTAAAGCTCGGGCGGATGATCGTCGGATAGCCGACGCGCGTCTGGATGTCGATCGCTTCCTCGAGCGTGTGCGCCACTTCAGCGCGCGGGCATTCGAGATCGATCTCGCCCATCGCCACGCGGAACAGCTCGCGGTCTTCGGCCATGCGGATTGCTTCGCGCTTGGCGCCGATCAGCTCGACGTTGTACTTCTCGAGCACGCCGTGATCGGCGAGATCCAGCGCGCAGTTGAGCGCGGTCTGGCCGCCCATCGTCGGCAGCAGCGCGTCGGGCTTTTCCTTGGCGATGATCTTCTCGACCGTCTGCCAGTTGATCGGCTCGATGTAGACCGCGTCGGCCATGTCCGGGTCGGTCATGATCGTCGCCGGATTGCTGTTGACCAGCACAACGCGATAGCCCTCGTCGCGCAGCGCCTTGCACGCCTGCGCGCCGGAGTAGTCGAACTCGCAGGCCTGGCCGATGACGATCGGGCCGGCGCCGATGATGAGGATGGTCTGGATATCAGTGCGCTTGGGCATGATCTTCTCTTGCGTCAGTACGGCGTGGGGCGATCGCACGCGGTCGATCAGAAAGGAACCGGAACACGGGACGCGACGGGCGGCTGTCCGAGTCGGCTCCACAAGACTTGGAAATGGCGACGATGGGCGTGGTCACTTTTGAACCGCCTCGAGCTTCTTCGCAGCCGACGGCGTGTTGCCGCCGGACTGACCACCGAGCACGGACATCGAGATGTCGCAGGCCGTGAACGCATCACTGAGCATCGGAAGCAGAAACGTCGTGCCTACGGAATGGCCGAGTGCTTCGTTCCGGTCAATCCACGCGGTCAACGGAGGAAATCCCAACAACTCGCGTATGGGCCCGTACTGCGGATCACGGAGCAGGCGTTCCATTCCTTCGAAATGCTCGGGCGATACCTGCGCAAAAAACTCCTCTTCCGACGGGGCAGCGGCGCCCTGTGCCTCTGCCGTCAGACCTGACATCAGCATCTTCGAGAACAGGCGGGCACCATCGGTGTCGAGCAACCGCATGTCTTCCTGCATACGGGCACCGTAAATGCGCGCGTAGTTCCGCACCCGCGCCTGCACCTGGCGCTCGGCCTGCGCAGGCGTCATCTCGCGGCGCACGCAGGCCAACTGGTTCGCATCGACCATGCCCGGGCTGTCCTGGAACGGCCACCGCGGATCCATGCTGGCGATGGTGTCGAGCAGCAGTCCAAGCGGCAGGACGCCGCTGACGAGTTCACCCATCCGCTCGACCGCGGCTTCGTCGACATCGTCCTGGGCGCGCACGGCCCCACTGGCGAAGGGAAGCACCGCAACAAGCAGGGCAGACAGCAGAAGATGCGGCCGGATCAAGAAGCGCGCCCCATCAACGCCACGAACCGGTCGAACAGCGGCGCCACATCGTGCGGGCCGGGGCTCGCCTCAGGATGCCCCTGGAACGAAAACGCGGGCGCATCCGTGAGCTCGATGCCCTGGTTGGTGCCATCGAACAGCGAACGATGCGTCACGCGCACGTTGGCCGGCAGCGAGGCCTCGTCGACGGCGAAGCCGTGATTCTGCGAGGTGATCAGCACCTTGCCCGAGTCCAGATCCTGCACCGGGTGGTTCGCACCGTGGTGGCCATGCGGCATCTTCAGCGTCTTCGCGCCGGCGGCGAGCGCCAGCAGCTGGTGGCCGAGGCAGATGCCGAAGGTCGGCATCTTCTTCTCGATCAACACCCGGATCGCGTCGATCGCGTAATCGCAGGGCGCCGGATCGCCCGGGCCGTTGGACAGGAACACACCGTCGGGCTCGAGCGCGAGCACATCGGCGACAGGCGTCTGCGCCGGCACCACCGTCAACTCGCAACCGCGCTCGGCGAGCATGCGCAGGATATTGGTCTTCACGCCGTAGTCGTAGGCCACGACCTTGAACTTGGCAGGCGCGGTGACGAAGGCGTTGCTGTCGAGATCGAGCTGACCATCGGTCCAGCCGTAGTGCCCGGTGGTACTGACGACCTTCGCCAGATCCATGCCCTTCAGGCCCGGGAACTTGCGCGCGGCCTCCAGTGCCTGCTCGACATTCACCTCGCCCGCCATCACCGCACCGTTCATCGATCCGCGGTCGCGCAGCAGGCGCGTCAGCTTGCGGGTGTCGATCTCGGAAATCGCGACGATGCCGCGCGCGCGCAGCCATTCGGGGAGCGACACCTGGCTGCGCCAGCTGCTCGGGCGGCGTGGCACGTTACGCACGATCAGGCCTGCCGACCAGATCTTCGACGCTTCGTCGTCCTGGTCGGTGCAGCCGGTGTTGCCGATATGCGGATAGGTCAGCGTCACCAGCTGGCGCGCGTACGAGGGATCGCTCAGCACTTCCTGGTAGCCGGTCATCGCGGTGTTGAACACCACTTCGCCGACGGAAAGCCCGGGGGCGCCCACGGAAACGCCCTCGAATACGGTGCCGTCTTCAAGGACGAGGATTGCGGAATCTGTCACGAGGTCTTCGCCTACGTCAGGTTGCAGGAAACCGCCAGAGCGGTGGAAACCGGTCCGGAGGTTTGGGGTTCAGGCGAGCGAGAATTGTACCGATGCACCCCGCCCCGCGCCAGCGATGTGACGGATGCGTTCATTGGTGCACCGCTCAGATCAGGCGACGGCAGTACCCAACAGGTCCGCGATGGCGTATCGACGCGGCGATCGGCCGGCCAGGCGCGCCGCCACGTGCAGCGCGCCGCTGGCGAAGATGTCGCGGTTCGTCGCCCGATGCACCAGTTCGATGCGCTCGCCATGGCTGGTGAACTGCACCAGATGCTCACCGACGATGTCGCCGGCGCGGATCGATGCGTAGTGCGGGGTCAGGCCCTGCCCGGCCGCGGCTTCGCCCAGCGTCAGCGCGGTGCCGGATGGCGCGTCGAGCTTGCGCGTGTGGTGCGACTCGACAATGTCGCAATCCCAGCCGGGAAGCACCGCGGCTGCTCGCGCGACCAGATCCTGCAGCACCGCGACGCCGAGACTGAAGTTCGAGGCCCAGACGACCGGAATCTTCGCGGCTGCGGCATCAAGCGCGACGCGTTGGGTGTCGTCGAGGCCAGTCGTGCCCGATACCAGCCCCGCGCCACGCTTGATGCACAGCGCGAGCAGCGGATCGAAACCGCCCGGCAGGCTGAAATCGATGGCGACATCGAAGGTGGGCGCGCCTCCGAGCTCCGAGGCACCGAAGTACGGCACGCCGTCGATCACCCGCTGCTTCGGTGCCCGACCCGAGACCGCAGCGACGATGTGCAGATCCTCGCGTCCCGCCGCCAGCCGCAACAGCGCCTGGCCCATTCGACCGGACGCGCCATGCACGAGGATGCGTGGTCGTGCGCTCATGCCTGCGGCGCCGTTGAACGGACACGGGGCGCGCGATTCGGAATGACGGGCGGAGCAGGATGCAGTCGAAAGGTGTTCATGCCCGCATTCTAGCGGCGCGTCGGTCGACGGAAAGCGGTCGCGTCAGGATCGGCCGACGGTACGCTGGCAGGCCCTCATACCGAGACCCGCCATGCAGCTGTCCGAACAGATTGTCCTCGTCACCGGCGCCGGCCGCGGCCTCGGTCGCGAGATCGCCCTCGCCTTCGCCCGCGAAGGCGCACGCGTCGTCGTCAACTACCGTCGCAGCCGCGAGGCTGCCGAAGCGCTGGTTGCGCAGACCGGCGATCGTGCAATCGCGCTCCAGGCCGATGTCACCGACCGCGTCCAGATCGATGCGCTTTACGCCCAGGCGCGCGCGCACTTCGGCGCCGACATCACCACCGTCGTCAACAATGCGCTGGTCGATTTCGCATTCGACGGAGACGCACGCGCGAAGGCCGACACAATCGATTGGCCCGCATTTGCTGCGCAGTTCGAAGGCAGTGTGCGCGGCGCGCTGCACACCGTGCAGGCCGCACTGCCGGGCATGCGTGCGCAGCGTTTCGGCCGCGTGATCAATATCGGGACCAACCTGTTCCAGAACCCGGTGGTGCCCTATCACGACTACACCGCCGCGAAGGCCGCGTTGCTGTCGCTGACCCGCACCCTCGCCGGCGATCTCGGCCCGGACGGCATCACCGTCAACATGCTGTCCGGTGGACTGCTGCGCACGACGGATGCAAGCGCCGCGACGCCCGAGGCGGTCTTCGACTACATCGCCGCCAGTACGCCGCTGCGCACCGTGACCACGCCGGCCGAGTTCGCCGATGCGGTGCTGTTCTTCGCCTCGCCCTGGTCGCGCGCGGTGACCGGGCAGAACCTCGTCGTCGATGGCGGGCTCGTCCGCGACTGAGTGTTCCATCCGCGTCGATGCCGAGACAGCGATCGGTGCACCATCGCTGCGCGGCCGGCGCATGCTGCGCGTGTCAAGCGGCATGTCGAGGCGACTGCGACGCATTGGCCAAAGTATGATCAGTGCTTTGGCCCCGCACCGCAGGCGGTTTTTCGCCGCTTGTCCACAGACTTGTCAGCAAATCATCCACACGCGCTGTGGATGACGGACGCGCTAGACGGTCATCCAGCACCGGTCAAGCGCAGCCGCAGCGCCTACGCGTCCTGACAACGACACCGGTCACGGGCCCAACCGCCAGACAGCCGATGTGCGTGCGCGGGTCAAGTCTTGGGTTTGCGTACGCCCGAACGACTGGCAAAAAAACGCCAGCGAATCCATGAGTGGTGATGGCGCGGCGCGTGGGGCTTATCCACAACTTCATCGTCGGTGGATCCACATGCATTGTGGAGAACTCCGTCATTACTTGATGCGAGCGACCGGGTCAATCGCTGGTCAGACCCGAGGCCGTGCGCATCACGCGGATCCGAGCCCGGTTGCAGGCCGACAGCACGGGCTGACCCGCGCTGGCCAGCACTGGCAGCGCGAAGAAGTGCGAGCGGGCTCGCCTGTCATGGCGAGCAGCCGAAGGACTCGACAGATTGGGGGGCGCTCGCGTCGGGCCAAGCGGCCGTTTCTCGACACGATGACGCGCGGCGGCTGCGGTGTGGCTGCATACGACCTGCATCGATACGCGCGCAGGTCAAGTGTGGGATGAAGTCGTGAGTGTCGCGATGACCACAAAATCGCCACGGTTTGCAGCCCCTGATACGACGCCGTTCCACACGCTTATCCACACCTTGACCCACAGACCATCCACACCGCCTGTGGACAGCGTGGCGGCTATGCATATCTGGGGGCCGCGTCAAGCACTTTTCCGCGTTTTCGCCCCCGCAACCGCGTCACGGCGGGCATCGTGCAGACCGTCCATCGTCTGAGCATTGTGTGTCCCGCATCACGTTGGCGACAGCGTGACCAGTGCACACGCCCCCTGCACGAACACGGACTTGGAATGCTTATCCACAGGTTTGTCGACAGTTGATCCACACCCTCTGTGGATGAACGCGTTGGCCGCGCGACGGGGCCGGACCATGCCTCGCCGCCCCGACGCATCGCATCGAGCACCGCAAACGACAACGCCCGGCGCTGGGCCGGGCGTGTCGATCGAACAGATGTGCGCCTTCAGGACGTCATGCGATCCCAGAAACCCTTGACCCCGTCAATGAAGGTGCTCGACTTGGGCGAGTGCCTGTGCGCGTTCTCACGGGTAAAGGTGGTCTCGAACTGCGCCAGCAGTTCACGCTGTTCCTTGGTCAGATTGACCGGTGTCTCGACGACCACCTTGCAGTAGAGGTCACCCGGGCCGCGGCTGCGTACCGACTTGACGCCCTTGTCGCGCAGGCGGAAGACCTTGCCGGTCTGGGTCTCGGCCGGCACCCGGATCTCGGCTTCGCCGCCGAGGGTAGGCACACGGATGATGTCACCCAGCGCAGCCTGCGAAATGCGCACCGGCACTTCGCAGTGCAGGTCGTCGCCGTCACGCTCGAAGATCGCGTGCGGACGCACGCGCACCTCGACGTAGAGATCGCCGGACGGTGAGCCCGCCGGACCGGCCTCGCCCTCGCCCGCAAGCCGGATGCGGTCACCGGTGTCGACGCCCGCAGGCACCTTCACCGACAACACCTTCTCTTCCTCGACGCGTCCGGCGCCGTGGCAGGTCTTGCAGGGGTTGGCGATGATCTGGCCCTGACCGCCGCAATGCGGACATGCCTGCTGCATCGTGAAGATGCCGCGCTGCATGCGCACTTGGCCGCGGCCGGCGCAGGTCGAACAGGTTTCGCGCTTGCCGTCTTCCGAGCCACTGCCATCGCAATCATCACAACCGGCGAGCGTCGGCAACTCGACACGCTTCTCGACACCGGCCACCGCATCCTCGAGGTCGAGTTCCATCACGTAGCCGATGTCGGCGCCGCGACGCGGGCCCCCACGACCACCGCCACCTCCGAAGATGTTGCCGAAGATGTCGCCGAAGATGTCGCCCATGTCGGCGCCCCCGCCGAAACCAGGCCCGGCGTTGCTGCCGCCCATGCCGTGCTGGAATGCGGCATGGCCATGCTGGTCGTACATACGACGCTTGCCGCCGTCCGACAGCACCTCGTAGGCCTCCTTGCACTCCTTGAACGCGGCCTCGGCGCTGGCGTCGCCGGGGTTGCGATCCGGATGATGCTTCATCGCGCAGCGGCGATAGGCCTTCTTCAGTTCGTATTCGGTGGCCGTGCGCGTGACGCCCAGCACTTCGTAGTAATCGCGTTTGCTCATACGGCAGTGATTCGTGATTGGTGATTGGTGATTCGGAAAAGCGCGTCGAGTCCGCGATGACGTGCGAAAGAAACGGAGCCTGCGCTCCGCTTCTTCCAATCACGCATCAAGAATCCACCAATTACGCCTTCTTCTCGTCGTCCTTGACCTCGGTGAACTCGGCGTCCACCACGTCATCGGACTTCGGCGCATCGGCGCCTGGCGCAGCGTCGGCCTGGCCGGCGGCACCGGCGGCGGCGAAGAGCTGCTGCGCCACTTCCTCCAGCGCCTTCGACTTCGCTTCGATCTGACCCTTGTCGTCGCCCTTCATAGCGGTTTCCACTTCGGCGATCGCGCCTTCCGCGCGGCCGATCAGGTCGCCCGGAAGCTTGTCGCCGTTGTCCTTGATCGCGCTGCGGGTGGAGTGCACCAGCGCGTCGGCCTGGTTGCGCGCGCCGACGAGCTCCTGGAACTTCCTGTCGTCATCGCGATGCGCTTCGGCATCGGCGACCATCCGGGCGATCTCGTCGTCCGACAGGCCCGAACCGGCCTTGATCTCGACCTTCTGTTCCTTGTTGGTCTTCTTGTCCTTGGCGGACACATGCAGGATGCCGTTGGCATCGATGTCGAAAGACACCTCCACCTGCGGCATGCCGCGCGGCGCGGCGTCGATGCCGGTCAGGTCGAAACGGGCCAGAGACTTGTTGAAACGGGCCTGCTCGCGCTCGCCCTGCAACACATGCACGGTCACGGCCGACTGGTTGTCGTCGGCGGTGGAGAACGTCTGCGAGGCCTTGGTCGGAATCGTGGTGTTCTTCTCGATGATCTTGGTGAACACACCGCCCAGGGTCTCGATGCCGAGGCTCAGCGGGGTCACGTCGAGCAGCAGCACGTCCTTGACGTCACCGGCCAGCACGCCGCCCTGCACCGCCGCGCCGATCGCGACCGCCTCATCGGGGTTGACGTCCTTGCGCGGCTCCTTGCCAAAGAACTCCGCGACCGCCGCCTGCACCTTGGGCATGCGGGTCTGGCCACCGACGAGGATCACCTCGTTGATATCGGACGCGCGCAGGCCGGCATCGTTGAGCGCAGTGCGGCACGGCTCGATCGTCCGGCGCACCAGCTCCTCGACCAGCGACTCGAGCTTGGCGCGGGTGAGCTTGATGTTGAGGTGCTTCGGACCCGAGGCGTCTGCGGTGACGTACGGCAGGTTGACTTCGGTCTGCTGCGAGGAGGACAGCTCGATCTTCGCGCGCTCAGCCGCGTCCTTCAGACGCTGCAGGGCCAACGGATCCTTGCGCAGGTCGATGCCCTGGTCCTTGTTGAACTCCTCGACCAGGTAATCGATGACGCGTGCGTCGAAGTCTTCACCGCCGAGGAAGGTGTCGCCATTGGTGGCCAGCACTTCGAACTGCTTCTCGCCGTCGACTTCCGCGATCTCGATGATCGACACGTCGAAGGTACCGCCGCCGAGGTCGTAAACGGCAATCTTGCGGTCGCCGCCGGACTTGTCGAGGCCGTAGGCCAGCGCGGCCGCGGTCGGCTCGTTGATGATGCGCTTCACATCCAGGCCCGCGATCTTGCCCGCGTCCTTGGTCGCCTGGCGCTGGCTGTCGTTGAAGTACGCCGGGACGGTGATGACCGCCTCGGTGACCTTCTCGCCCAGATAATCCTCGGCGGTCTTCTTCATCTTCTCCAGAATGCGCGCGGAGACTTCCTGCGCCGACAGCTTCTTGCCGTCGCTGGTCGATACCCAGGCGTCGCCGTTGTCGTGCTCGAGAATCTTGTACGGCACCAGGCCGATGTCCTTCTGGACTTCGCCGTCGGTGAACTTGCGGCCGATCAGGCGCTTGACCGCGAAGAAGGTGTTGTGCGGGTTGGTCACCGCCTGGCGCTTGGCCGACGCGCCGACCAGCACCTCGCCGTCCTTGGTGTAGGCGACGATCGACGGCGTGGTGCGATCGCCCTCGCTGTTCTCGATGACCTTGGCCTTGCCGCCGTCCATGATCGCGACGCAGGAGTTCGTCGTGCCCAGGTCGATGCCGATGATCTTTGCCATTGCGGTGCTTCCTCTAGAAGATATGTGTCTGGGGGACGGCCGACGCCGTCGATGACCGTGATCTGGGGACACGCAACACAGCGTTCAAGCGGTGTGGCGTATCGGAATTGCGTCCGGGCGAGGCCCGGCGAGCGTCAGTCGGCCTTGGCGACGACGACCATGGCCGGCCGCAGCAGGCGCTCATTGAGCAGATAGCCCTTCTGGAACACCTGGGCCACCGCGCCCGGCGGCACGCCCGGCACCTCGACGATGCTCATCGCCTGGTGATGCTCGGGGTTGAAGGGGTCACCCGGTGCCGGCGCCAACGTGGCCAGACCGTTCGACTCGGTCGCGCGGGTCAGTTCGCGCAGGGTCAATTCGACGCCGCTGCGCAGCGGGTCGGTCTCGGAAGCATTGGCCAGACCGGCCTCCAGGGCATCGAACACGGGCACAAGCGCGGCCAGCAGGCGTTCGTTGGCGAAGCGGCGGGCGCTGTCGACCTCGCGGGCCAGGCGCTTGCGCTGGTTCTCGAGATCGGCGCGCTCCAGCAGGACCTGCGCGCGAAGCTGCTCGAGCTCGGCGCTTAGAAGTTCCACCTGCTCGGCGAGCTGCTGCTCGACCGAAACCTCGGCGGCCTCGTCTTCAGGAAGGTTCGGGGTCTGGGCATCGTGTTGGGGCTGGGTCATGTCCGGTTCCGGGGCGGGCGTCTGGCCGCCGACGGCACCAGCTATGGGGCCGTGTCCCCGCGATTCAAGGCTCGGGATGCAGCGCGGCGCCGAGCACACTCGCAGTCGCCTGCACCACTGGAATCACCCGCTCGTAGGCCATGCGCGTCGGCCCGATCACGCCCAGCACCCCCAGCGTGCGGCCTCCGACGCCGTAAGGCGCGGTGACCAGCGACATGCCTTCCAGCGGCGCCAGCCCCGTTTCCTCTCCGATGAAGATCCGCACGCCCGGCGCACGGATCGTGCGTTCGAGCAGCTGCAGGATCTCGCGCTTGCGGGCAAATGCGTCAAAGAGCTCGCGCAGGCGGTCGAGATCGGACAGGTCCTGCACTCCGATCAGACGGTTCTGGCCGGCCAGCAGCATGTCGTCGTCGCCGGGCACCAGTGCCTGTTCGGCCAGTTCCATCGTCTGCGACAGCAAGGCCTCCATCTCGTCGCGGGCGTGGCGCAGTTCCTCGACAAGTGCGGCGCGGATGTCTCCCAACGGGCGCCCGGCGAACTGCTGGTTGAGATAGTTGGCCACGCGTTCCAGCTCCGAGCTCTCGAAGCTGCGCCGGGTCTGGATGATGCGGTTCTGCACCTCGTGGTCGGCGAAGACGATGATCGCCATGACCCGCTGGCCGTCGAGCGGCACGAAGTCGATATGCCGGAACGCCAGCTGCTCACGTCGCGGCACCGACACCACACCGACGAAATGCGTCATCGCCGACACCAGCTCCGAGGCGCTGCCCAGCAGCGACTGCTGCCCGCCGCCGCCCAGTTCGCCGCGCAGACGCTCCATCTCCTGCGCGCGCAGCGGCTTGACCTGCAGCAGCGAGTCGACGAACACGCGATAGCCCTGCGCGGTCGGCACCCGGCCCGCCGAGGTGTGCGGCGAGGCCAGCAGGCCGGCTTCTTCCAGATCGGAGAGGATGTTGCGGATCGTCGCGGCACTGACATCGAGACCCGCATGGCGGGCTAGGGTCTGCGAGCCGACCGGGCCGCCGTCCTGGATATGCCGCGCGATCAGCGTACGCAGCAGCTGTCTGGCGCGCGGATCGAGCGGATGACGGGGATCGGACGACATGCGGGCGGTATACGGTGCGCCTACCTGTGATGCAAGCGCCACGTTCGCTTGCCGTGAGACGGGCGCACGTTATCTAGCGCATCGTCGAACGCCAATCCATACGCCGATCTACTCGCCCGCAGCCCGCCAAGGCACAATCCGCACCCATGCTGACCCATCTCGCCATCCGCAATTTCGCCGTCGCCAGCCAGTCGGATCTGGAGTTCGGCGCCGGCCTGACCGTCATCTCTGGCGAAACCGGCGCCGGCAAATCGCTGCTGGTCGACGCGCTGGGCTTCCTGTCGGGCCAGCGCGCCGACAGCGGGATCGTGCGCCATGGCGCCGAACGCGCCGAACTGCACGCCGAATTCGCCCTCGACGACGCCGCGTCCGCGTTGCGCTGGCTGCGCGAACACGAACTCGACGACGGAGACACCTGCCAGCTGCGCCGCACCTTGCGCGCGGACGGCGGCTCTCGCGCCTGGATCAACGGCCGACCGGCGACGATCACCCAGCTTGGCGATCTGGCCGGGCATCTGGTCGAGATCCACGGTCAACACGAGCACCAGGCCCTGCTCGCCCGCGGCAGCCAGCTCGCACTGCTGGATGCGCAGGCAGGCAACGGCACGTTGCTCGCCGAGGTGCGCGGCACTGCGCAGGCCTGGCGCGCGCTGCACGACGAGCGCGATGCACTGGTGGGGATCGGCGACGTGGCCGAGCGGCGCGACTGGTTGCGCCACCAGCTCGACGAACTCGAAGGCGAATCGCTCGCCGCCGACGCGGTGGCCGACCTCTTCGCCAGCCATCGCCGGCAGGCGAACGCGGCCGGCCTGATCCAGACCTGCGATGCGGCGCTCGAGCGCATGCGCGGCGACGACGCGCTGGGACTTCCGCAAGCGCTGCAGTCGCTGCGCCACGACCTGGCGCGGATGCGCAGCCACGAACCGCGGCTGGGCGAGGTCGACGCGATGCTCGACGCCGCTGCGATCCAACTCGACGAGGCCACGCTGCTGCTCGGCCAGATCCGCGACGATCTCGATATCGATCCCGAACAACTCGAGACGCTGGAGCAGCGTCTCGGCCGCCTGCACGAGCTTGCCCGCAAGCATCGGGTGACGCCGGAGGAACTGATCGACGTACAGACGCGCCTGGCCGGAGAACTCGACCAGCTCGACGGCGCCGGCGAACGTCTCAAGCAGCTCGACGGCGAGATCGAAGCCGCGATGGGCCGCTGGCGTACCGCCGCCGATCGCCTCGGCGCGGCACGCCGCAAGGCGGCCAAGGCGCTGTCGAGCGCAACCACTGCGCTGATCCATGAGCTCGGCATGGGCGGCGGTGTGTTCGAGGTGGCGATCGAACCTGTCGAGACGTCCCGGCCCGATCCGCAGGGCGCCGAGCGCGTGGAATTCATGGTGTCGGCCAACGCCGGCCAGCCACCGCGCCCGCTGCGCAAGGTTGCGTCGGGCGGCGAACTGTCACGCATCTCGCTGGCGATCGAAGTCGCTGCGCTGGGCCACGACGCGGTGCCGACAATGGTGTTCGACGAAGTGGATTCCGGCATCGGCGGCGCGGTCGCCGATATCGTCGGCCGCAAGCTGCGCGCACTGGGCGAGAGCCGTCAGGTGCTGTGCGTGACCCATCTGCCGCAGGTGGCTTCGAAGGGCCACACCCATTACCGCGTGCACAAATCCAGCACCGAAGGGGCGACCGAGAGCCGGGTCAGCCGCCTCGATACCAGTGAGCGCACTGAAGAGCTCGCGCGCATGCTCGGCGGCGTGGATGTCAGCAAGGAAGCACGTGCAGCGGCCCGCAAGCTGCTGCAGGGCATGGTCTGAGCCTGCGGACAGCCGCGTGGCCCGCTGCGCCTGCGGTCAGTTCAGCATCGAAGTCTCTGGCGCGCCGCTTCGCGTCGGCATCTGCAACTGCCTGGATTGCCAGCGCCGGACGGGCAGCGCGTTCGGCGTGCAGGCGCGGTTTCCACGCGCGCCCAGACGCACGCATGGCAGGCAAAGCGAATCAATCCGCGTCGCAGTCGACGGTGTTCCGCATAGTGGACGCAGAGCCGGACCTGATCGGGGTGCCTGCCGGAGCTTTCGCCGAGCCCGGATTCTCCGCGCCAAGCTTTCGTAATATGAAGACCGCATGCACGCCTGGCTGAAACTCACCGGAGCCAAGCAGCACACGCACTGACCACCGCGCTCGCGCCTAGCACTGCGGCCGGCTTCGGAAGCGTCAGCGCTTCTTGCGGACGTACAGCACCAGCGAGTGCTCTTCGAGGATGTAGCCGTACTGTTCGGCGATCTGCCGCTGCAGCTCTTCGATCTCGGCGCTCTCGAACTCGATGATCTTGCCGCTGTCCACGTCGACCATGTGGTCGTGATGGCCGCCGCGGTCGAGTTCATAGACGGCGTGACCGCCTTCGAAGTTGTGCTTGAGCACGAGGCCGGCGGCCTCGAATTGGGTCAACACACGGTAGACGGTGGCCAGACCGATCTCGTCGCCCTGCTCCAGCAACTGGCGATAGATGGCTTCGGCGGTCAGGTGCTGGCGCGGCGTGCGCTGCTCGAGCAGTTGCAGGATCCGCATCCGCGGATGGGTGACTTTCAGTCCGGCCTTGCGCAGGTCGAGCGATTCCATGGTGTCTCCGAATACAGGCAGGCATGCCACTGGGGGTTGAACGCCAGCTGCCTGGATCGCGGTTGCGGCGTGACGCGCAGTGTATCATCGGCCCGTCATTCCAGGCCGTCACCCACGACATGCACAAGCTTCTTCTCGTTCCGGTTCTCGCCCTCGCCACCAGCGGTTGCGGCCTGCTGTACAAGCAGCCGATCTACCAGGGCAACCTGATCGATGGTTCCTCGGTCGAGCAGTTGCAGGTCGGCATGGGCAAGGCGCAGGTCGAGGCACTGCTGGGGACGCCGTCGATCTCCGACCCCTTCCACCACCAGCGCTGGGACTACACCGCGTCGCAGCGCGTGGACCGCCGTGGTCGCACCGAGGTCAAGAATTTCACCGTGTTCTTCGAGAACGATCAGCTCGCACGCTGGGAAGGCGAATACTTCCCGAAGCGCGACGAAGAACTGGCTGCGGAGATGCGCAAGTTCGGCAACCTGCCGCGCGAAAAGGGCAACCAGCGCCGCTGATCCACTTGTTGGCCTGACGTTTCAGGTTTCGCCGCGGCTCGCCGCAGCGCGGCGGCGGCGAGCATCCTTCGGATCGATCTGCAGCGCCTCCAGCAGTTCCAGCCGGTCGCCCTCGCGCAGCACTGCCGCGGGCTGCACCCGCACACCGAATACTGCATACCCGGCAACCGCCTCGAGCGTGGTCGGCGCGGTCTGTCGCATCGCTTCGACCGCATCGGCGACGGTCGCTGCGTCATCCAACTGCAGCGTCCATTCGTCGTGACGTCCGGGCCAGGCCCGGACCACCCGCACCGCTTTCACGCAGCTGTCTCGTATTCGGCGACCCGCACGAAATCGTCGACCATGCGGTCGGCGAGACCTTTGAAGCCGATGGTGAGCGCCGGCAGCATCAGGCGGCTCTTGGGTTCGAATTCCATCAGCAGCGTGACCTTGCAGGCGCCGTCACCGAGCGCGGCGAAGCTCCAACGGCCATGCAGGGACTTGAATGGGCCGTCGCGCAGCTGCATGTCAATGGCGTCGGGCGGCGAGAGCGTGTTCTCGGTCGTGAACCACGTCCGCAGGGCGCCAAGACCCAGATCCAGACGCGCGACCATGCGCGATTCGGTTGCCTCCTGGATCTCCGCGGCATCGCACCAGGCGAAGCGGCGGGGATAGGCGGCGACATCGTTGACCAGCGCGTACATGCGCTCGGCGGGCTGCCCGACGAGGGCACTACGTTCAATCTTGGGCATGACTCGCCTGGGGGACCTGCTTCAGGGACAATGGACGGATGAGCAAGAAAAGCGGCAAGGACAAGGATAAGGCAAACAGCACCGGCACCATCGCGCTGAACAAGCGCGCGCGCCACGAGTACTACTTCGAAGACCGCTTCGAAGCAGGTCTGGCGCTGCAGGGCTGGGAGCTGAAGGCGATCCGCGCAGGCCGCGCGATCATCGGCGAAAGCTATGCGATGGTGCTGAACAACGAGTTGTTCCTGATCGGTGCGCAGATCACACCGCTCAGCCAGGCCTCGTCGCACGTGATCGCCGATCCGCATCGCACGCGCAAGCTGCTGCTGCACCGGCGCGAGATCGACACACTGATCGGCCGCGTGCAGCGCGACGGCTACACCGTGGTGCCTACTTCGCTGTACTGGAAAGGCAACAAGGTCAAGGCCGAGGTCGTGCTGGCGAAGGGCAAGCAGAGCCACGACAAGCGTGACGTCGCGCGTGATCGGGACTGGGCCCGAGACAAGCAGCGCGCGATGCGCGCGCACAACAAGAACGCCTGACGCCGTACCTGACGACACATTGCGTCGTCCGGTGCGAGCGATGCACCCTCAGCGGCGCTGCGCCACCAGGGCCAGCGTGAAGCGGAACGTCGCACCGCCATCGGGACGGCCGATCGCATCGATCGTGCCGCCATGGCGCTCGACGATGCGGCGCACCGAGGCCAGGCCCACGCCATGGCCCTTGAACTCGTCATCACGGTGCAGGCGCTGGAACGGCCGGAACAGCTTGCCGGCGTACTCGGCATTGAACCCTGCCCCGTTGTCGGCGACGTAGAACACCTCACCCGGCTCGACACCGAACTCGATCGTCGCGCGTGCCGTGTTGGCGGTGAACTTCCATGCATTGCCGAGCAGATTTTCGAGCAGGTTGCGCACCAGCGCGGGATCGCCCTCCGCACGCAGCCCGGGCGCGACCCGCACGGCGACATCACGACCCGGATCGGTCTGGCGCAGTTCGGACAGCACATCGCTGGCCATACGACTGAGGTCGAGCGGCGCGCGCTTGAACTCGCCTCGGCTGATCCGTGACATCTTCAGCAGCGCGTCGATCAGTTCGTCCATGCGCGCGGCGGCATTGCGCACCCGCGCAAGGTAATCCTGCCCCTGCGCATCAATGACTGCGTGATAACGCTCAGCGAGAATCCGGCCGAATCCGTCGATGCTGCGCAGCGGTGCACGCAGATCGTGCGAGACGATGTAGGCGAACGATTCGAGTTCGTGGTTGGCCTGGGTGAGCTCGCGCGTGCGCCGCTCGACGCGGGACTCGAGCGTCCGGTTGAGGGCATGTACCTGCGCTTCCGCGCGCAGACGTTCGGTCACGTCATCGACCTGCACCAGCCGCGCGACATCACTGCCATCGTCACCGGGCATCAGGGTCGAAGCGAGATGCACTTCGCGGAGATCGCCGTCGTGACGACGCAGACGGCGCGTGCTGCGGTGCACTCCCTCCCGCAGAGCTTCCATCTCGCGCGTGCGCGACACATCGTCGTGCCCGTCTGCGAAGTAGCCGCTGAACAACGTTCCGGTCAGTGCTGCCTGACTGACCCCCGCGATTTCCGCCATCGCCGGGTTGCTTTCGAGAATCGCGCCGTTGCGGTCGAGCAGCACCATGCCGATCGCCGAGTACTGCATGGCATTGCGAAAACGTTGTTCGCTGCGGCGGTAGGAATCGCTCAGCCGATGCGCGAGCGTCTCGGCGCGCGACTGGGTCTGCGCCAGCGTCATGACCATGGCAAACAGCAGGAGCGAGGCCACAACGCCGGTAATGAGGGTGGCCTGCAGTTCGCGCATGCCCGCCGACGTCAACGGGCCGATGTGCTGGAAGTCGTAGCGCCAGCTGCGGCCGTAGAGTTGCTGGGTCACGGTATGCAGCACACCCGCGCCTTCCGCCGTATCGCCATCGACCCAGTCATCTGATGCAAGCACTGGAATCTCGGCGCCGCCGGTGACATCGACGATCCGGAACGCCAGATTGTGCTCGACCGGAATCATCGACCGGTCGATGAACTCTGCAGTCCGGAACGGCGCATAGACCCAGCCGACCAGCGCGTTTCTGCGCCCGACCTGCGACGCCGGCAGACGCGCGGTGCGATACACCGCCGCAAACAGCAACACGCCCGCCTGTCCGTCTCGGCCCTGCTGCCGCAGGCGCACCGGTGCGCTGAACCGGACCTCGCCGCTGTCGCGGGCGGCGTCCATCGCTGCGCGACGCGTCGGATCGCTGTACTGGTCGTAGCCGATCGCAAGCCGGCTGGAGTCGATCTCTGGCTCGAAGTACAGAATTGCGCCGTAATGGGGGCGTACGCCGCGCGGCGTCAGCGTGAACAGGCCGTCGCCGGCTGCACGCTGGCGCAACTGCAATTCGGCCAACGACTTCGGATCGAGATACGCGACATATCCCAGGCCCATCATGCCGGGCAGCTGTCGGCGGACATCGAGACCGTCGACATAGCCGCGCCACTGTCTCGCAGTCGGCGTCTCCACGGCTGCGCTGTGCAAAGCCACGCCGCCACGCAGGCTGAGTTCGTATTGCAACAGACGCTGGCGGACCGCTTCCGCAAGCCGGTCGGCATCGGCGATGAAGCTCGCCTCGGCGAGCCGACGCTCGCGCTCGCTTGCACCGCGCGCATAGAGCGCGACCAGCAACAGCGACCCGAGCAGCACCAGACCCGCCAGCACATGACTGCGGCGAAGCCCCCAGCGGAACGGGTGACGTGTCGAGGGTTTGCGGGTGTGCGGCTGGGCTGCGGCCATCACGACAGCATAACGAGCCGGGCCGGATCGACCAAAAAAACCGGGCCCGAAGGCCCGGTTTTCAACAAATGGTGGAGGTGGCGGGAATCGAACCCGCGTCCGAAGGCACTCCATCCCCGGTACTACATGCTTAGCGCACCGTTAGATCTCGTCCTGTGGCAGCACGGTGTGCGAAGCGCACCCCAGGACCAGCCTGCTTTGGTTAAGCCGTGACTGACAGGCAGCCATCACAGCCGGTTCCGTGATAATGACCCTACATCTACGAGCACGGGCACAAGTAGGTTCGGGGCTTACGCCTTAAGCGGCGAGAGCGTAGTTGTCGTCGTTGGCAACTAAAAGTTTGCTACTGGATTAACGAGGAAAGTCGCCCCCTCGGCATGCACCAGGCAATTTCGCAACCCCCGTCGAAGCCTGGGCACCCCCGGGAGTCAGAAGTCGCTCTGACCCGAGCAGTATAGGGCCGATGCGGCGTATCTCAAGCGAGATGGCCGGGGCACGCACTCGCGGTTCACCAGACGACGCGTGTGTTCTGGGTTCTACCTCCTGCGTCACTAAACAACCGAGGCCGACAGCGGCCCGCGATCATGTCATCGGCTATACGTGTGCGTTGCCAGGAACGCGCTGCTAGCATGCGCGTCCCCTTGGGGAGTAGCCGGCTTCCGTATCGCGGAAGCGCCTGCATCAACACACTCGATCCTCTCGATCGTGGTGCAGGCAACCAGTCCAGGTTGGCGAGACCAGCGGTGTACCGGCGCAACAGTGGTTGGGCGCGCCGGTGTGCTGTGCATGGTCCATGCCCGACCCGAAGCAGTGTTACGCATGTCCCTACTATCGATCTTCCTGATCGGCTTCGCCATGTCCACAGATGCATTCGCTGCCGCCATCGGCAAAGGCGCGGCGATGCAACGCCCGCGCCTGACCGAGGCATTGCGCGCGGGCGCGATCTTCGGTGTCATCGAGGGGGTCACGCCGGTGATCGGCTGGGCACTCGGCCTCGCTGCGGCGGCGTATGTGACCGCTTGGGACCACTGGATCGCGTTCGTGCTGCTCGGCATTCTCGGCACGCGCATGGTCGTCGCAGGATTCAGGCGCGACGCACCTGAAGACGCTGGCGACGGCGCCGAAGGACGCCCGCACGGGTTCTGGAATCTCGCCGCGACCGGGTTTGCGACCAGCGTCGACGCGATGGCGGTCGGCGTGGGGCTGGCATTTCTCGAAGTCAATATCCTGCTGGTCGCGAGCGTTATCGGCATCTGCACGTTCGCCATGGTCACCAGCGGCATCATGCTCGGCCGCGCCCTCGGCGCGATCGTCGGCAAGCGTGCGGAAATCGTCGGCGGGCTGATCCTCATCGTGATCGGCAGCGTCATCCTCTACGAGCATCTGTCGGGCAAGGGCGGCGGCATCGGTATCGGCTGAACCCAAACGAGGTTCACGGTCGCCTGACAGACGCTGAATGAAGCTTGCCCAGCCAACCCGGCATGGAGCAGCCCATGAAAGTCCGTCGCGTCTACAGCACGTTTTCCCTGCCCGCCGCCGAGGCAGCCGTTCGAGGTGTCCGCGAAGCTGGGATCACCGAAGAGGACATCTCGCTCGTCGCGCGCGGCGATATTGAGCTCGACACGGTACCCGAGCACCAGAAAGAGGCACCGACCGATTTCAAGCATGCAGCCGTCCGGGGCGCCGGGATCGGGGGCGCGACAGGGCTGCTCGCAGGATTGGTCGCCGTTGCGGTGCCGCCGCTGGGCCTGACATTGGCCGGTGTCGCCCTGACGACGCTCGGTGGCGCTGCTGTCGGCACCTGGGCATCGTCGCTGGTCGGCGCGTCCCTGCCCGACCCAATCCGCCAGAAGTTCGAGAGCGAGATCGAAGCGGGACGCGTGCTGGTGGTCATCGATGGCGAAGGCGAGACGCTGGCGCGTGCCGAAGCTGCATTGCGCGATGCAGGCGCGACCCATCTGCCTTACGAAGATCCATCCGCCTTAAGCTGACGCGCGGATCAGGCGCTCGACGGGCTCTCAGAAACGCTTGCCCGTCCGGAAGCCGGGACCCTTGTCACGCTCACGCCGTCTCGCACGCCGCGCGCGCGATATGCTGACGCGCATTATCGACCCACACCACCGGCGCCTTGTCGGGCCGCAAAATCACCACGGCTTGGGCGAACCCGACATCGCCGCCGAATCCATCCTCCGAATTGACCTCCATGCAGACGATCTCGCCACCCTGCAGGGTTCGCTCATGGCGGAACTCGGCAGTCGATGGATTTCTCAGAAGGTCGAGCACAAGCGCGCGTGCGAGCAGGAATTCCATGTTCGCCTCCACTGCCATGGGTTCTGGTGAGGCTGTCATTCGAACCTGATCACGGGCTGCGGCTCGCAGGTGCGTGCCCTGCGTAGCGGGCGACGTGACAGCCCGGCTTTCCCTGGTGGTTCACGTCAGGTGCTGATGTTGGCTGCGCCGGCATTCCGGCCAGCGCTACTGCAGACACCACGTACGCCAAATCGCCAACCTCTTCGCCATGCCGCCTCTCGTTCCAGACTGCGCCGGCAGCGAGCGCGACCATCAAAACGAGCCCGAGAAACAACAGTTTCATGCGCTTTAATCGTGCTTCCCGAACTGCAGGTCGTTCTGATGGCATTCCGTTCCAGACGCAATATCGGATGCACTTGGCGCTGTTCCTCGACTTCGCGCCGCCCGGCAACATGGACTGAGCGCGCGCGCCACGTAGCGGCTTTCGCGGCGCGGTACTCGAGATCGAACACGGGATTGGAACTGGATTGGCGGAGAGAGTGGGATTCGAACCCACGGAAGGTTTGACCCTTCGGCGGTTTTCAAGACCGCTGCCTTAAACCACTCGGCCATCTCTCCGATGTGTCCCTGCCCACCATTCAGGCCGCCGGGCCGGCGAAACCAACTACCGCTTGGCGAGCCAACCGCTGCGTGTACGCGCAGTGTGGCGAGTCACGCCATTGTCGCACGCACTGCGGCGGTGGAGATACGCGGCGGCGGTACGGCGCCGGGCATCGGCTTCTTCTCGCAGTTGCGGCAGTCGAGGCTCGACGCCTCGATCAGCGGCGGCAGTTTTTCGGCCAGGAAGTCGATAAACACACGCACTGCCGGAAGCAGTCCGCGGCGCGAGGCAAACACGGCGTGGGCGATGCCCTGGGGCAGATGCCAGTCAGGCAGCACGACTTCGAGCTCGCCGTTGCGCACAGCTTCAGCGCACAGCGTCTCGGGCAGCATCGTGATGCCCAGACCCTGTTTGGCCAGCGCCATCAGCATCGGGAAATCGAAGCCCGCAACGCGTGGTTTGAGCTCGATGCGGCGTGTGGTGCCGTCGTTGGCCTGCAGGTCCCAGCGCTGCTTCACTTCGTCCTCGCCCATGCTCATCGTCGTGTGCTGGTCGAGTTCGTCCGGGTCCTTCGGACGGCCCATGCGGTCGAGGTAGCCCGGGCTTGCAACCAGCAGTTCCTGGATCTGGCCAAAGCTGCGCATCACCAGACTGCCGTCGTCGTCGAGCTTGGAGCGCACGCGCACCGCGACATCGAAGCCTTCGTTGATGACATCGACACGGCGGTTGCTGACGTGCAGTTGCACGCGCACCTGCGGATAGCGCGCGAGGAACTCGGGCAGCATCTTGGGAATGGACTGCTGGGCGATGCTCACCGGCACGCTGACACGTACCAGGCCGCGCGGCTCGGCGCTGAGGCGATCGACGACCTCGCGTGCAGCCGTGGCCTCGGCCAGCATCGACTGTGCATGGCGGAATACGCTCTGGCCGACATCGGTGACCGCGAAGCGGCGCGTCGAGCGTTGCAGCAGACGCACACCCAGCTCGGTTTCCAGCTGGCTGATACGACGGCTCAGGCGCGACTTCGGAATGCCGAGGGCACGCTCGGCAGCGGCGAAACCGCCGTGCTCGACCACCATCGCGAAGTAATAGAGATCATTGAGATCCTGCATGGGGCAGCCTCGCTATCGGAACAATGCGCGGTATCTCAGCACCTTTATCCTAATTTTGCAACAGACGCCACCTATCACTGCCATTCGTTCCAAATAGGACGATTCGACGTTTGGCGATCAGTCGATACGAGACAGCTCGCCCATATAGGGTCGAAGCACCTCAGGCACCTCGATCGAACCATCGGCCTGCTGGTAGTTCTCCATGACCGCGACCAGCGCCCGCCCGACCGCGACGCCCGAGCCGTTGAGCGTATGCAGCAGCGCCGGCTTGCCGTCGGCGACGCGCCAGCGGGCCTGCATGCGCCGCGCCTGGAAGTCACCGCAGTTCGAGCAAGAGGAAATCTCGCGGTAGGTGTTCTGCGACGGCAGCCAGACCTCCAGGTCATAGGTCCGCTGCGCGGTGAATCCCATGTCGCCGGCACACAACAGCATCCGGCGGTACGGCAGGCCCAGTTTCTCCAGCACGACCTCCGCGCATCGCGTCATGCGCTGGTGTTCGGCCTCACTGTCGTCGGGCGTCGTGACCGACACCATCTCGACCTTCTCGAACTGGTGCTGCCGGATCATGCCGCGCGTGTCGCGACCATGGCTGCCGGCCTCCGCGCGGAAGCACAAGGAATGTGCAGCCATGCGCAGCGGTAGGCGCTCGGCGTCGATGATCGAATCGCGCACGATATTGGTCAGTGAGACCTCGGATGTCGGAATGAGGTAGCGCGTCGCCTCATTGACCTCCAGCGCAAACAGATCTTCCTCGAACTTCGGCAACTGACCGGTGCCGAGCATGCTCTCGGGATTCACGATCAACGGCACGCTGGTTTCCTCGTAGCCGTGCGCATTGGTATGCAGGTCGAGCATGAACTGCGCGAGCGCGCGATGCAGGCGTGCGAGCTTGCCGCGCAATACGGTGAAACGTGCGCCGCTGAGCTTGGCCGCGGTCTCGGCATCGAGCCAGCCGTGCCGCTCGCCGAGCGCGACGTGGTCGCGGACCTCGAAGTCGAATGCGCGCGGCGTGCCCCAGCGCGACTGCTCGACGTTGTCGGACTCGTCGCGGCCTACCGGCACGCCGGCATCCGGCAGATTGGGCACGCCGAGCACGATCGCCTCGATGTCGGCCTGGATCTCGACCAGCCGCGCTTCGCTGGCCTTGAGTTCGTCGCCGAAGCCGGCGACTTCGGCCAGCAGCGGCGCGACGTCCTCGCCCTTGGCCTTGGCCTGGCCGATCGCCTTGCTGCGCGTATTGCGCAGGTTCTGCAGTTCCTGCGTGCGCATCTGGATCTGCTTGCGCTCGGCCTCCAGCGATTCGATCCGGGACACCGGCAGTTCGAACCCGCGGCTTTCGCGCAGGCGCGCGGCGGTATCGGTGACGTGCTGGCGCAGGAGGCTGGGATCGAGCATGGCGGGGCTTCGGCTTGGCGGTAACGGAATCGGCATTATCGCCCGGATTTCTGCATCACGTGCCTGATGCGTTCGCGCACCGGACAGCAAGCGCGAGGGTGTGTGCAAGAATGCGGCGCCACGTCGAGGAGCCCGCCATGTCCGCGTCTTCCGCGCCATTTTCCGTCCGCTTGCGCCGCACCTTGCGCGAGGCGATGCCGAGCGGGCGCGCGTGGTGGTTCGTCGCCGGCGGTTGTGTGGCAGGCGTGCTGTTGTTCGCGCTGCTGTGGCTGGCGCGCCCGTCGACGGACATCAGCGACGATGACCAAGACATGCCTGCAATGGTCGGCGACCGGGCAATGACGCCACTGCCCGCGCCACTGCCCGCTGCCGGCAATGCCGACCGGGGCTTCGACTACGCCAGTCCCCAGGACCCACGCACGCCGGTGCGCATCGACGCGCATGTGCCCCAGGCCGCAACGGCGCCCGCGCCCGTGGGCCCGCCGATGGAGCAGGTGCCTGCGCCGCCGGTCACGGCCGCGGCTGCCGATCTGCCGACCAGCGTGCCGCGCCCGGTCTCCACCCAGCAGCCCGAATACCCGCGTGCATCAATGCGGCGTGGCGAACGCGGCGAGGTGCTGTTGCTGGTCAAGGTCGGCGCGAATGGCCGCGTCGACGGGGTCGATGTCGTCAGCAGCAGTCAGCACCGTCGCCTCGATCGCGCAGCGATCTCCGCGGTGCGCCGCTGGCGTTTTGAGCCGGCCATACGCGATGGTCAGCCGGTCGCCGGCGAGCTGCGGATTCCGTTCTCCTTCGCGCCCGAAGGCGGCTGACCGCCACGCTTCCAGAGTGCACATCACGTCCACATCCCGCGTGGGACGCTCGCCGCACCCATTCAGGAAGGAGTGCGGCCATGAACGACCCGATGCAGCGACCCATCGATCCGCCCCCGCCGGAGCAGCCCCCCAAGGACCCACCGCGCAAGGGCTCGAGCCCGCTCGTCTGGATTCTTCTGCTCGTTGTACTCGTCGCACTCGGCTGGTATGCGCTGACCCAGCGCGGGACGACCGACACAGCCGAACTGCCGCCGACACCGGTCATCGACGATCCGGCCGCCCCGCCTGCCGAGCGCGAGCCCGCCACCCGCACGACACCGCGCGCCGACACGGCGCCCGCACGCCCGGCGGATCGCGAAGCACGTCCGCTCGCGCAGCCGGAAATCCCGTATCCACCTGCTGCCGCGCGCAGCCGCGAGGAAGGTTCGCTGATCCTGCTGGTGCAGGTGGATGCGAATGGCAATGCCACCGACGTGACCGTCGAGAAGCGCAGCGGCTCGCGTGATCTCGATCGCGCCGCGCAGCAGGCCGTGCGTGACTGGAAGTTCGAACCGGCGATCCAGGGTGGCAAGCCGACCGCGAGCACGGTCCGCGTGCCGATCGACTTCACGCTGCAGGATGCGGGCTGATCCATCCATCTTGAAGCGCGCTGAACGCAGAACGCCCGCATCTCCGGATGCGGGCGTTTCTGTTTGGATCTGCCGTTCTGTGGAAGCACGCGTGAGATGGGGACTCACACAAAAGCCCATCGCGCGCGAGCGCGCTCCTACGGGTCAGCCGGTGCGCAACGAGAAGCCGGCCGTCTCCGCCAGCTCGAGGAATCCCGGGAATGAGGTCGCGACGTTCGCGGTGTCGTCAATGACCACTTCGCCGCGTGACCGTTGGCCGGCAATCGCGAACGACATCGCGATGCGATGGTCGCCATGGCTATCGACGCGGCCGCCGCCGAAACCATCCGCGCGCCCGGTGATCGTCGCGCCATCCGGCGCTTCCTCGATGGCGACATCGAGCGCACGCAGGCCCGCGGCCATGGTCGCGATGCGGTCCGACTCCTTGACCCGCAACTCGTGCGCGCCGCTCACGCGGGTCACGCCCGTTGCGCAGGCCGCGGCGACGAACAGCGCCGGAAATTCGTCGATCATGTCCGGCACGTGCTGCTCGGGCACGTCGATACCGCGCAGCGGCGCGTAGCGCACGCGCAGGTCGGCCACTGGCTCACCGCCCTCCTCGCCCGCATCGGATTCGACGATGTCGGCGCCCATCAGGCGCAGCACGTGCAGCAGACCGGTGCGCCGCGGATTCATACCGACGCGGCGCAGCAGCAAGTCGGAACCCGGCACGAGGCTTGCCGCGACCAGGAAGAACGCGGCCGACGAGAAATCCGCCGGCACGCGGACGTCGGTCGGGCGCAGTCGATGCCCGCCGCGCAGGCGGGCGATTCCGGGCGCGAATTCAATCGGCCAGCCGAACGCGGCGAGCATGCGCTCGGTGTAGTCGCGCGTCGGACGGGCTTCGTGCACGACGGTCTCACCATCGGCGTACAGACCCGCGAGCAGCAGGCAGGACTTCACCTGTGCGCTGGCGAGCACGTTGTCGAAGTCGATGCCGGTCAGGGAGGTGCCACCATGCACCTGCAGCGGCGGGACGCCACCTTCGCCGGTGTCGATGCGCGCGCCCATCGTCGCCAGCGGCTCGGTGACACGGCGCATCGGCCGCTTCGACAGCGACGCATCACCTACCAGCGTGCTGTCGAAAGTCTGACCCGCGAGCAGGCCGGCGATCAGGCGCATGCCGGTGCCGGCATTGCCGCAGTCAAGCGGACCGTCGGCCGCGCGCAGGCCATCGATACCGACGCCGTGCACGATGCGCACACCAGGCGCCGGCGTTTCGATCGCCACGCCGAGGCGACGGAAGATCGCCTCGGTCGCGCGCGCGTCCTCGCCTTCAAGAAAGCCTTCGATGCGCGACGTGCCGTCGGCGAGCGCGGCCAGCATGATCGCGCGGTGCGAAACCGACTTGTCGCCCGGCACCCGCACTTCGCCCCGCAACGGCGCACCCGGTGCCGCGATCCACGATGCCTCGCTCACGGCACGGCGACCGGGTAGGAGCCAAGCACGCGCACCTCGCCAGCGAACGCGTCGATCTCGCCGAGCGCGTCCTTCAGCGGCGATTCGTCGACGTGGCCGTTGACCTCGATGAAGAACGCGTACTGCCACAGTGCACCATGTGCGGGCCGCGACTCGATGCGGTTCATGCTGATGTCGCGTCGCGCCAGCGGCTCGAGGATGCGGTACAGCGCGCCCGGCTGGTCGCGGATGAACACCATCAGCGAAGTGCGATCGTTGCCCGATGTCGGGAACGCGCCGCGGCCGATCACCAGGAAGCGCGTGGTGTTGTCGCTGCGGTCCTCGATCGGGCCGGCCAGCACCTGCATGCCGTAGACGTGCGCCGCGTTCTCGCCCGCGATCGCCGCGGCGTCGTCGGACTTCTTCGCCCGACGCACGGCTTCGGCATTGCTGACCACCGCGTGCTTTTCGACGCCCGGCAGGTTCTCGCGCAGCCACTGCTTGCACTGCGCCAGCGACAGGCCGTGCGAATAGACGCGCTCGATGTCCTCGATACGACCGGTGCGCGACAGCAGGTACTGGTGCACGCGCAGTTCCACTTCGCCGCAGATCTTCAGCGGCGAGGTCAGGAACATGTCGAGCGTCGACTGGATCGTGCCCTGCCCCGAGTTCTCCACCGGCACGACGCCGAAGTCGGCATTGCCGGCCGCCACCTCGTCGAACACTTCCTCGATGCTCGCCAGCGGCAGGCCCTTGGCCGAATGGCCGAACTGCTTGTGCACGGCCTGCTGCGAGAACGTGCCTTCTGGCCCGAGGTAGCCGATCTTCAGCGGTTCCTGCTGGGCGAGACACGCCGACATGATCTCGCGGAACAGACGCACGAGCTCGGTGTCCGACAGCGGACCGTCGTTGCGGTCGACCACGCGGCGCAGCACCTGCGCCTCGCGCTCGGGCCGGTAATAGTCGACGGCTGCAGCGAGCTTGCCCTTGGCCTTGCCGACCTGGCGCGCGAACTGCGCGCGCTCGGCGATCAGGGTCTGGATCTGATGGTCGATGCCGTCGATCTGCGCGCGCACCGCGTCGAGATCCGGCTTGGCGACACCTGCGGTGGCCGCGGCTTTCACCGCGTCGACCTTCGCAGCCGCCGGCTTCTTCGCCCGTGCGGCTACCGGGGTCTTCTTCTTCGAATCAACCATGGGTCTTCTGGAAATCCTGCATGTAGGCAACGAGGCTGCGCACACCGTCGACCGGCATCGCGTTGTAGATGGACGCGCGCATGCCGCCGAGCACGCGGTGGCCCTTGAGGCCGATCAGTCCCGCTTCGCGCGCGCCGTCGAGGAACGCGGCATTGCGGGCCTCGTCGGCAAGGAAGAACGGCACGTTCATGCGCGAGCGCACGGCGGTATCGATGTCGTTGCGGTAGAAGCCGCCGGACCCGTCGATCGCGCCGTAGAGCAGCGCTGCCTTCTCGTCACTGCGACGGTTGAATTCCACAGTGCCGCCTTCATCGAGCATCCAGCGGAACACGAGGCCGGCCACGTACCAGTTCCAGGTCGGCGGCGTGTTGAGCATTGAGTCGTTGGCAAGCTGCGAGCTGTAATTGAAGATGTCGGCGCGCGGCTGGCCGGCGCGCTCGAGCAGTTCCCGGCGCACGATGACGACCGAGATGCCGACCGGCCCGAGATTCTTCTGCGCGCCGGCGTAGATCACGCCGTAGCGGGAGATGTCGATCGGCTCGGACGCGATGCTGGAGCTGAAATCGGCGAACAACGGCACGTTGCCGGTATCGGGTGCGGGCTCGCCCCAGGCCGGGCGGTACTCGACGCCGTGGATGGTCTCGTTGGCGGTGATGTGCACATAGGCCGCGCCGGGCGTCAGCCGCCAGGATTCGCGCGCGGGAATCGTGCGGTAGCCGTCGGCCTCGCCGCTGGCGGCGATGTTCACTGAGACCGCCGGCGTAAGCTGCTTGAGTGCGGTCTTGCCCCAGTGGCCGGTGACGACGTAATCGACGGTGTCGCCCTGGCTCGCGAAGTTCAACGGCAAGAGCGCCTGTGCCGTCGTCGCGCCACCCGGAAGGAACAACACCGCATAGTCGTCGGGCACGCCGAGCAGCGTGCGAAGATCGGCTTCGGCGCGCGTGGCGACCTCCATGAACTCCGGTCCGCGGTGGCTCATCTCGACGATCGACGCGCCGGCACTTCCCCACTCCAGCATGTCCGCCTGCGCCTGTTTCAGCACGCTTTCAGGCAAGGCCGCCGGTCCCGGGGCAAAGTTGTACGCACGCGCCATTGAACACTCCACGGAACGGATTTCGGGGCCGGCAAGTATGCCGCAGCGCAACAGTTTGACGTGCATCCGATGGTTGCGCTGGCAACGTATGTCACTGGTCCACAACAGGCGCGTCGCGCCGAGGAGTCCCACATGTCATTGCGCGATGCGTTGCGGATCAGGGAGTCCGAAGTCACCGACGAAACCGTCTACCGAGACCGGCGGCGTCTGCTCGCGTTGATGGCCGCCGCGCCCGCGCTGTCGCTGGCGGGATGCGCCGACGCCGAGCCGCCGCCGGCATCGACCACGCCAATCACGCTCGCCCAGGCGCGCAGCGGGTTCCGCACCGACGAGCCCCTGACCCGCTTTGAAGACATCACCAGCTACAACAACTTCTACGAATTCGGCACCGGCAAGGGCGATCCGTCGAGCGCCGCGAAGACGCTGCGCACCTCGCCGTGGACAGTCGAAGTTGGCGGCGAATGTGCCAAGCCGGGTCGCGTGTCGTTCGAAGACCTGCTGCGCGGCGTCGCGAACGAGGAGCGCATCTACCGCCTGCGCTGCGTCGAGGGCTGGTCGATGGTGATTCCGTGGAGCGGCGTGCCGCTGGCTTCGGTGCTACGCAAGTTCGAACCGAACGCCAAGGCGAAGTACGTCGCCTTCACCACCCTCGCCGATCGCGAGCAGATGCCTGGCCTGCGCTTCCGTTCGATCAACTGGCCCTACCGCGAGGGCCTGCGTATCGACGAGGCCATGCATCCGCTCGCCTTCCTCGCCACCGGTCTGTACGGCAAGGCGTTGCCGCAGCAGAACGGTGCGCCACTGCGACTGGTCGTGCCGTGGAAGTACGGCTTCAAGAGCATCAAGTCGATCGTCGCGATCCGCTTCGTCGAACGCATGCCCAGCACCGCGTGGAACGATCTGCAGCCATCGGAGTACGGATTCTTCAGCAACGTCAATCCGGCGGTCGATCATCCGCGCTGGAGCCAGAAGACCGAGCGGCGCATCGCAGGCACCGTCAATCGTCTACGCGCCAACCGCATCGATACGCTGCCCTTCAACGGCTACGCCGACCAGGTGGCCTCGCTCTACGCGGGCATGGACCTGCGCAAGTGGTACTGAAGGCCGCACCCGCGCCACGCCCGGCCCGGCCGGCGACCCCGCCTGCGATCATTGGCGCCAAGACGCTGGTGCATCTGCTGTGTCTGGCGCCGCTGGCCTGGCTGGGCTGGCGCGTCTGGCAGGTACTGGGCGGCGCGAACGTCGATGTGCTCGGCGCCGAACCGGTGGTGGCGATTGAACACGAGCTCGGCATCGGCGCGCTGCGGCTGCTGCTGATCACGCTGGCCATCACCCCGCTGCGCCAGATCACCGGCTGGACCGCGACGCTGCGGTTCCGTCGCATGCTCGGGCTGTACGCATTCGTCTATGCGAGCCTGCATTTCGGGGTCTGGCTGGCGCTGGATCTGGTCGGCGATCTGTCCCAGGTCGCGACCGAGATCGCGCGCCGCCCGTTCATCACGGTGGGCTTTCTCGCGTGGCTGCTGCTGGTGCCGCTCGCGATCACGTCGACCAAGGGCTGGATGCGGCGGCTGGGGCGCAAGTGGGGCCAGCTGCACAAGGCGATCTACGCGATCGCGGCGCTCGCGGTGCTGCATTTCTGGTGGATTGTGAAATCCGACTGGCGCGAGCCTGCGCTGTACGCGGGAATTCTCGCGGCGCTGCTGGGCTGGCGGGTGTGGAAGGCGGCGCAGAAGCGGCGGTTGGCTTCGTCCGGTAATCCGCGCCGGAATTCAGGAATGCAGCGCTGATCAGTCGATCGGCGCCAAGTCGCTGGGCCCCGGTTTTCGCCGGGGCGACGTGACTGGGGCTGAAGACGCCGCGCACAGGACTTACTCAGAGATCAAAGGCGCCGTCGCCCCGGCGAAAGCCGGGGCCCAGCGACTTTCAGCGGGCAGACCCGAAGCGGATCACAAGAGAGCCAATCAAGCCGCCCCGAACAGCAACAACGCGCTGAGCAAGCCCGCGATCACCACCGCCGCCAGCAACAACCACGGCAGCGGCAGTCCGCCTCCGCGTGGCGCCGTGGATTCATCGACGAGCGCCTGCGGCTCGGGCGCGCGGTCGTAGCCGGCGCTGTGGCCGGCGCGCGCGGGCGCTTCGACGACGAAGCGATGGTGGGCGTCGAACACGACCTGGTCGCCAGCCTGCAGTACCGCGTCGCGCATCGGCTCGCCATTGACCACACTGCCGTCTGCGGAGCCCAGATCGGTCAGCCGCACCAGGCTACCGACGCGTTCCAGACGCGCATGACGATCGGCGAAACCCGGCTCGTCGATGCGGATGTCGGCTTCTGCGTGGCGGCCCACCAGACGCGGCCGGTCGAGCGTGAAACTGCGGCCGTGATACCGACCGCCGACACCGCGCAACACGACCCGGGGATCGGCATCGCCGCTGTCCGTGGCGTCGAAATCGTTCGCTGGCACGATCGTCGACACCGGCGTCGTCGACACCAGCCGAAGCTCGTGACCGTCCACGAAAATCGCATCGCCCGTACGCAGCATCGCCATGCGCCGTACCTGGCGGCCATTGACGTGCACGCCCTGCACGCCTTCGGCCACCGTCAGCCACACGCCGCGGCGATCGACGCAGAAGCGCACGCTCGGTTCAACGCTGTCGGAGACCGGGGTCAATACACCCCCGCGCCCACGGCCGATGCCGTGCACGCCGATGTCGAGCGGCAGTTCGGGTTCGTCGGGCGTGGGGAATCGCAGCTTGAGCGCAGTCATGCGGCGGCAATCTAGCACGGCGCCGCGCAGCTGCATGCCGTCACTTGGTCACTGCGCCCCGTCACCGCACAATGCGCGTCCAACGACAACCCGCGGAGCCTCGCATGGCTGGTATCGACATCACCCATCCCCACTCGCTGCCGCCGGCCAAGGCCCGCACCGCGGTCGAAGCCGTCGCGCAGAAGCTCTCCGAGCGCTTCGACATGAAGTACGGCTGGGACGGAGACACGCTGAACTTCAGCCGCTCGGGCGTCAACGGCGCGATCGCGCTGCTGCCGGAGAGCCTCCACGTCACCGCCAAGCTCGGCTTCCTGTTGTCGGCGATGCAGGGACCGATCGAGGCCGAGATCCGCCGGGTGCTGGCCGAGAAGTTCTGATCTAGTCGTCGAGTGCGTACGGCGCGGGGTGTCCGGCGAACAGTCGCCGCGACACCTCGCCCTCGTCGCGTTCGATCTCGGCGACGAACGCATCCGGGTTGCCCAGCGCTTCGAACGCGCCATAGCCGCGTTCCAGAAAGCCCTGCAGCTCGGTCAGGCCCGCGAGCCGGGCCGGACCGCGCGAGAACGCCAGCAGCGCCGACACGCCGCGCATCTTCAATGCCTTGCCGAAGCCGCGGCCCACGCGCCCGATCAGACGCACCTGGCGCCGGCGCAGACCCGCGCGGCCGACGTCCCGGTAGGCCTCGGCATACAGCGTGTCGTCGAGCTTGCGTCGCCGCGGCGCCAGGCGTTGCAGCGCCTCGACCATATGTAGATCGAGTGCCTGGCTCAGTGCACCGAGTTCAATGGCGTCCGAGACGGTCTCCAGCAAGCGCGCGGGCAACAGCCGTCGCATCGTCGGCAGGATCCGGGCGATGTCGGCATCTCGCCGGGTGAAGTCGCGATCGCCGTAGACATCGCCAAGGAAGAAGTTCGCCGCCGGCGCGCGCGTGGGGTCCTCGAGGAAATGGGCGAAGCTCACGCGAAGCCGCGCGGCCTGCCAGCGCCGCAGTTCGGTCAGCCAGTGCGAGCGGGCGCGCGGGTCGAAGTCCGGATCGTGCAGGGCCTGATGCCACGCCAGTCGTCGCGCGAGGCGGGCGGAAATGTCGGATGCCGTCATCGGCGCATCTTCGACGTTGAAGGCGTCTGGAGCAATCCTTCAACACCGGCTGGCTAGACTCGGGCGGACTGACCTCCAGGCCTCGCCATGCTGTCGTTGCATCCCGCCAGGCACCGTCGCAGACGCGCCTCGACCCGCGCACCGAAGATCGGCCTCGCCATCGCCGGTGGTGGCCCGATCGGCGCCATGTACGAACTCGGCGCGCTGCGGGCGCTGGACGAGGCGCTAGATGGCCTCGATCTGACCCGTCTCGACAGCTATGTGGGCATCAGCAGCGGCGCGTTCCTGGCGGCGGCTCTGGCCAACCGGCTCGACGTCGAAGAGATGTGCCGTGCCTTCATCACCGGTGACAGCGACGATCTGGCATTCCGCGCCGAGGACTTCCTGCGGCCCGCGTTCGGCGAGTACGCGCGCCGCATCGGCGGGTTGCCGCAGCTGGCGATGGACTGGAGCCGCGGCCTGCTGCCGGGCGCCCCCCGCACTGCGCTGTTCGGCGGCGTGGTGCCGACCGGCGTGTTCGACAACCGCGGCGTCGAGCGGTTTCTGGCCGACGTGTTCTCCAGGCGCGGCCGCAGCAACGACTTCCGTGCACTCGATGCGGCGCTGCACGTGGTTGCCGTCGACCTCGACAGCGGCGAGGCCGCGGTGTTCGGCGCCGGCGAGCTGGCCGACGTGCCGATCTCACGCGCGGTGCAGGCCAGTGCCGCCCTCCCCGGCCTGTATCCGCCGGTCCGCATCGACGGCCGCGACTACGTCGACGGCGCGCTGCGCCGGACGATGCATGCCTCGGTCCTGCTGGAGCGCGACATCGACCTGATGCTGGGGCTCAACCCACTGGTGCCCTATACCGATCGCCCGACCGGCGCTGCGCCACGCAGGCGCCGCAGCCGGCCCTTGACCGACGGCGGCTTGCCGGCGGTGCTGTCGCAGACCTTCCGCACGCTGCTGCAGTCACGCATGCAGGTGGGGCTGGCGAAATACGCCCAGCAGTATCCGGATGTCGACCAGCTGGTATTCGAGCCCGGCGACGGCGCATCGGAACTGTTCTTCCTCAATGCCTTCAGCTTCTCCACGCGGCACCGCGTATGTGCGCTCGGCTACCGGCAGACGCTGGACGATCTGCGCAATCGCGCGGCCGAACTCATACCGGTGCTGGGGGCACACGGCATCCGTCTACGCCCGGAAATCCTGGCCGACGGCGAGCGCACCCTGTTCGACGGCCTGCCGCCGCGGCGCACACGTCGCACCGAGACCACCGCGCGCCTGCATCGCGCACTCGACGATATCGAGCGCATGATCGACACGCCGCCGCGCTGAGCGTTGGCGTGAAAACTCCAGATCGCCGCACCAAACTGCGATCGCCCTGTCCACCACGTCCGGAGACACCGATGGCCACGTTCAAGAAAACCGCGAAGAAAGCCTCGAAGAAGTCCGCGCCGCGTTCCAGACCCGCCAAGGGCGATACCACGGGCGGCGAAGCACTGTCGAAGTCGATCAGTGAATCCGCGCAGCAGATCTGGCTGGCCGGCGTCGGCGCGTTCGGCCGCGCGCAGGCCGAAGGCACCCGCTTGTTCGACGGCCTGATGAAGGAAGGCGCGGGTCTGGAGAAGACCGCCCGCGCCTACGCCAATACGCGTGCGGGCACGGTGCGCGATGCCGTCGAAACCGGCGTCGGCCAGACCCGCGATCGCGCGGCCGATACCTGGGACCGGCTCGAGAAAGTGTTCGAGGACCGCGTGCAGCGCGCACTGGTCAAGCTCGGTGTGCCGGGCCGGGACGACGTGCAGTCGCTCAGCAAGCGCGTCGATGCGCTGACAGCGGCCTTGCAGGCCAAGAAGTCTGCGCCGGCGCGCAAGGCGGCCAAGACACCTGCGAAGAAGGCCACTGCGAAGAAGGCGGCACCGCGCAAGGCGGCGGCGAAGACGGCGAAAACGCCGGCCAAGCGTGCAGCGAAGAAGGCGGCGAACGCGGGCTGATCGCTGGGCCGGTCATTGGCCCGGCTTCGAAATTGCTGGCGCCCTGTCGCCTGACCTGTTGTCCCAGCGCTGATGGTTTGCCCCCACCCAACCCTCCCCCGCTTGCGGGGGAGGGCTTCGGCATCTGACCCTGTTCGATCTCAACGCTGATCGGGTCCTGCGCTCGGGTATCCTGCCGCCCAGCAAGCGGAGACGGGCACCGGTATGACCACGCAGTGGATCGCCGCAATCGGAGTGGCGATCGCCATCGGATGTGCGGTTTCGTTCTATTTCCTCACCTTCCAGCGCCGTCGCGACGAAGCGGCGGCCGGGATCGTCGCGCTGTCGGCCATCTCATGGCGCGGCTTCATCGGCATGGTGCTGCAGGCGCTGCGCCGACGCGGCTATGTGCAGGTGGTGGACCTGGAAGATGTGTCCGGCGACCGCGACTACATGCTCGAGCGTGATGGCGCGCGCTGGCTGCTGTCCTGCAAGCACGCATCGACCTATGTGCTGGGCCGCAACGCGGTGCAGGCACTGTCGAGCGAGGTGCTGCTCAAGAGCGCGGCCGGTGGCTTGCTGGTGACGCAGGGCAGGATCGACGCCGAGGCCCGCGGCGCGGCCGGCAAGCAGCGTATCGAACTGCTCGATGGTGCGACCCTGTGGCCGGAACTGCGCGATCTGATGCCGGCCGGCGAACTCGATGCGATCCGCGCACAGACCGGTGCCGCGGCACGCCAGCGTGTGCTGCTGGGCTGGCTGTTCGCGCTGCTGGCCGGCGTGGCGGTGTTTCTCGCGATGCCCGATGCACAGCCCGCACCCAGTGCGACCGCTGCGACGCCACCGCGCGAGACCGCGCCCGCCGCGCCGATCCGCATCGAAGCGCCACCGCACGCGCCGATTGAGACCCAGCGCAGTGATCTGTCACGCGCGCTCGGCACCCTGCCCGACGTCGACCGCGCGATCTGGGCGACCGGCTCGACGCTGCAGATCTTCGTCGCCCGTGTGGACGATCAGGCCACCGTCGATGCGATCTGTGCGCTGGTGCTGCGCCATCCCGACCTCACCTCGTCGCGCCTGCAGCTCACGCCGCCGGCCAGCAGCGGGCAGCAGACCCGCTTCCTGCAGTGCCGGAGCTTTTGAAGCGCCGGCACCTGCCGCGCCAGCGCCTCTCGAGCGTTACCAGTGCACGCCGCGCATCATCGCGGCAAAGGCGATCTGCTCCTGGCTCGGCGTCTCGTCGCGCAGCGCCGATCGGTCGCCTTTCGAGGCAGCCGAATCCGGGAACAGTTCGAACGCGGTGCTCATGACGATCTCATAGGCCTTCGGCGCGACCGCGTTGACCAGCGCCGCGAACACGCCCAGACGCGTGGTGATGCGGCTGGGCTTTTCGATGATCGCCTTGACCAGCAGACCGGCCGCCTCATCCGGGGTGAGTGTCGGCACGCTGTCGTACATCTTGGTCGGCGCAATCATCGGCGTGGCGACGAGCGGCATGTTGATCGTGGTGAAACTGATGCCCTTGCCCGACAGCTCGCCCTGCGCGCAGCGGCTGAACGCATCCAGCGCCGCCTTGGACGCCACGTACGCCGAGAAGCGCGGCGAGTTCGCCAGCACACCGATCGAACTGATGTTGATGACGTGGCCCTTGCGGCGCTTGGTCATCGACGGCATGAACCCCATGATCAGGCGCAGGCTGCCGAAGTAGTTGAGCTGCATGGTGCGTTCGAAATCGTGGAAGCGGTCGTAGCTGAGTTCGATCGAACGCCGGATGGAACGGCCGGCGTTGTTGATCAGGATGTCGACATGCCCGTGCTCGGTCCGCACCTGCTGCACCAGACGGTCGCAGTCGGCCAGATCAGCGAGGTCAGCCGTATAGGCGAACACCTTGCCGCCGGCGGCGCGCATCGCATCGCGCGCGGCAAACAGCTCGTCTTCGCGACGCGCGACGATCACCGTCACTGCGCCCGCCTCGGCCACGCGCTGCGCGGTCGCCAGGCCGATGCCCGACGAGCCACCGGTGATCACCACGACCTTGTTGCGCACCTTGCCCTTGAGCGTGCGGTCGATGAAGAGGTCCGGGTCGAGATGGCGCTCCCAGTAATCCCACAGCCGCCATGCGTAGTCCTCGAGCTTCGGCACTTCGATGCCACTGCCGCGCAGCGCGCGTTCGGCCTCGCGGTTGTCGAAGCGCGTGGGATAGGTGATGAACTTCATCACCTGCTTCGGAATGCGGAAATCGCGCAGCAGCATGCCGACGAATCTGCGCACCGGCGGCAATGCGCCCACCGCGCCGCGAATCGAAGGCGGCACGAACGCGAACATCCGCGCGTCGAGACGCATCGTCATCTCCGGCGCATGGCCGGCCCGACAGAACAGGTTCAACACCTCGCCCACGCGCAGCGGTTCTGGATCGGTGAGATGGAATGTGTGGCCATCGAGCCGCGGCTTGTGCGCGATGTGGTCCATCGCATCGGCGACGAAATCCACCGGCACGATGTTGATGCGCCCACCTTCCACGCCCAGCATCGGCATCCACGGCGGAAACACGTCGCGCAGTTTCTTGATCAAGGTGAAGAAGTAGTACGGTCCGTCGATCTTGTCGATCGCGCCGGTCTTCGAGTGACCGACCACCATCGCTGGCCGGTAGATGCGCCACTTGATCCGCGTCTCGCGGCGTACCAACCCCTCGGACTCGTGCTTGGTGCGCAGGTAGGGATCGTCGAGGCCCTCGGCTTCGGCATACATGTCCTCGCGGAAGATGCCGGGATACAGGCCCGCCGCTGCGATCGAACTTGTGTGGTGGAAGCACCCGGCTTCGAGTGCTGCGGCTAGATCGAGCGCGTGCCGGGTACCGTCGATGTTGGCGATGCGCTGCGCGTCCAGCGATGCGGCCAGGTCGTAGAGCGCGGCAAGGTGGAAGAAGTGCTTCACCTTGCCCTTGAGCACGCGCAACTGCGCGGCGGTGACGCCGCAACGCTCGGCGGTCATGTCGCCTTCGACCACGACGAGGCGTTTGGCGTCCCAGCCGAGATCGCGCACCAGCGCGTCGAACTTCTTGCGCGAATCCTTGCGGATCAACACATGGATCGTGCCCTTGCGCTTGAGTAGGTTGCCCACGAGATGACGCCCGATGAAGCCGGTCGCACCGGTCACGAAGTAAGCCATCGCATCCCTCCACGGCGCCACGGTGCCGGGCGTCGTTCCCGTGGCTACGGTGCCAGAGCCGCGGACGGCCCACAATCGACCGCGGTTGATTCGCCGCGACGACGATGCTGTGATGGCAACCGGCTCCCGGGAGGCTCCACGATGTCCGATGTGACGCAGGCATTCGAAGCAGCCGCGCAACGCGTGCAGGCACTCGACGCACGACCCGACAACGACACGCTGCTGCGGCTCTACGCGCTGTACAAGCAGGGCTCGGAAGGCGACGTGTGTGGACCGAAGCCGGGCTTCTTCGACTTCGTCGGTACGGCCAAGTACGAGGCCTGGGGCAAGCTCGCCGGCACGCAGCGGGATGCTGCTATGCAGCAGTACATCGCGCTGGTCGACACGTTGGCCGGCTGACCGGCGCGTCGATGGCACGCGATACCCGGCAACGGATCCTCGACTGCGCGCTCGCGATGTTCAACACCCAGGGCGAACCGCGGGTGACGACGAACCACATCGCCGACGAGCTCGACATCAGCCCGGGCAACCTCTACTACCACTTCCGCAACAAGGACGACATCATCGAGCACCTGTTCGCGGGCTACGAGGCCCGCATGGACGACGCACTCGTCGTGCCCGATGGACGCCTGCCGGAACTGGAGGACATCTGGCTGCAGTTGCACCTGGTGTTCGAGTGCATCTGGGACTACCGCTTCCTCTACCGCGACCTGCTCGAGATCCTCAGCCGCAACCGCCGTCTGCGTGTGCGTTTTTCGCGCATCCTGCGCCGCGCCAGTGAACGCGCGCATGCGGTGATCGCCGGCCTGGCCCGCGCAGGCATCCTGCGCGCATCCAATGCGGAGATCGACGCCGCAGCGACAAACTTGATCGTCGTTGCCACCTTCTGGCTCAACTACAGCGCCACGCGCGGCGACCGCGACGAGCAGGTCGCAATCCGCGAGGGCATCGTGCAGGTGATGATGCTGCTCTCTCCTGCGCTGCGCGATGCCGAGCGCGTGCACCTCAACGCGCTGGTCCAGGCCTACACCCACTGACGGCGCAGCCGCGCCAATTCGAGAGACCGCGATGGCCAAGTCCGCATGGGCGCCCTTCCCCTACCCGTCCGACGCATTCGAATATGCCGGCAACGCTTTGAAGAAAGCATGGCCGCGGCTGCATGCCGGCGACAGCGAACCGTTTCCCGATACGAAGCGCGCGCAGGCGCTGATCGACGCCGCCGGCAGGGCCGCACCGAAAGGCCTTGATGCCGCCGCGCTTGCGACGGCGCTGCAGGACGCCTGGCGCGCGTTCCATGCCGGCGACTTCAAGACCGCGTTCGACGCCGGCAGCGGGCTCGGGCCGGTCGGCGCGTCGGTCGCGGTCAAGGCGCTGGGGATTCACGCCACGCATCTGGTGACGTCGGAGGCCGAACAGCTCAAGCGCTACGAGCAGGCAGCAGCGTTGGCAGAGGCTGCGATCGCCGTCTTGCCCGATGAAGCGAACAGCCACTACAGCCGCGCATACGCGCTGGGCCGTTACAGCCAGGGCCTGAGCATCGCCAAGGCGCTGAAGCAGGGCATCGCCGGCAAGGTCCGCGATTCGCTGCACGCTGCACTCGAGCTCGCACCCAAGCATGCCGAAGCGCATACCGCGCTCGCCCTCTACCACGCCGAGATCATCGACAAGATCGGCGCGATGATCGGCGGCCTGACCTACGGCGCAAAGGCGGCCGAGGCCGAATCGCATATCGCGACCGCGCTCAAGCTCACCCCGCATTCCCCGATCGCCCATATCGAGCACGGCAACGTATTGATGCTGCTGCATGGCGAGAAGCAGGAGGCAGCTGCGGCGGCTGCGTACGAGAAGGCCGCCAGTCTGAAGCCCGCGGATGCGATGGAAGCGCTGGACGCAGCGTACGCGGCGGAGCAGATCGAGTGATGACTTGCATGGCCTGAGCGGACCTGTCTGATCAGTCAACGCACGCGAACGCGATATCACCGAAGCCGTCGCCCCGGCGCAAGCCGGGGCCCAGCGACTTCCGCTACGAACTCGACTGATGCAAGAGCGCGGACAGCCATTCGCTGCCCGGCCTCGGGCTGTTCTGAAACATTTCCGGCTGTCGCCGGGATTTTGAGATCACAAGCAAGGCAACGTCTGCGGCTTCTCCGCGCAAGCCGAACAGCCGCCCGCAACACCCGCTTGTCGCCAACCCGAATCACCCGTAGAATTCGCGTCCCGATCGCGCCACCCCTCGCGGGTCCAGCGCACAGGAGACGGTCCAGGCAGTTTGCCCGCCCCTCCCAATGATCCGGGCGGTTAGCTCAGCGGTAGAGCATTGCCTTCACACGGCAAGGGTCACAGGTTCAATCCCTGTACCGCCCACCAGACACCACGCGTGTGCGAAAGAGCCGGCCTGAGCGCCGGCTTTTTCGTACGTGCGTCGCTCCGATTTTCTGCCGTTCCAGCACGTCCGTCGTCGATGGGCGTGCTCCCCCTCGCTTCGTGGCCGCGCTGGTTGAACCGGCGCCCTCCACGTCCGCTGCACGAACCCGCGCCTACTTTGGCGCACCTCCAAGGAAGATCCCCCGCGATGCGTGTCCAGGCCGGCTGCGAACTCTCGATCGAAACCGATGCCGCCAGCCCGGTCATTGCCATGCTGCGGCCGCGCGAGGGTGCAGTGCGATGGCGCATCAATGACCGCTCGGGCTTCGAGCGCAGCCATGGCTTTGATGAACACGTCGACAGTTTCGGCAACCGCTGCCAGCGATTCGTGGTGCCGAAGGGGCTGACCCGCGTGCGGATCGATACCACCGTCGAGACCACGCCCGACATCCGGGTCGCGCCCGATGCGCCTGCGATCGATCCCGGCGCATTGCCGGCCGAGACCCTGCAGTTCCTGCTGCCCAGCCGCTACTGCCCGTCCGATCGCGGCGCGATGTGGGACCAGGCGCGCAGCGTGGTTGGTGATGCCGCACCGGGCTACGCCCAGGCCGAGGCGATCCGCCGCTGGATCGCCACGCATCTCGAGTACCGCTACGGCGTCAGCAACGCGAGCACGGATGCGCAGGACACCCTGGCGCACGGCGCCGGTGTCTGCCGCGATTTCGCGCACGTGGGCATCACCCTGTGTCGCGCGCTCGATATTCCCGCTCGCATGGTCGTGGGCTGGCTGCATGACCTCAAGCCGATGGACATGCATGCCTGGTTCGAAGCCTATCTCGGCGGCGCCTGGTACACCTTCGACGCCACCCAGTCCGCCCCGCGCGGCGGACGCGTGGTGATCGCGCATGGCCGCGACGCCGCCGACGTGGCGTTTCTGACCAGTTACCGGCCGCTGCGTACACTGTCGCTGCGCGTCTGGGCTGATCTCGAATCTTCCGCCGCTCTCACGTTCGACGATGATCTCGGCCACGCGGCCTGATCCCGGAGCGATCCTGCCATGCAACTGTTCAAATGCTCGCATTGCGAGCAGGTGCTGTATTTCGAGAACACCGCGTGCCTGCGCTGCGGCAAGACGCTGGGCTTCCTGCCGCAGACGCTGACGCTCGAAGCACTCGATCTCGATGCCGGCGAATGGATCACGCCCGCGCGGCCCGGGGCACGCTTCAAGTTTTGCCGCAACGCCACGCATTCGGCCTGCAACTGGCTGCTGCCCACCAGCGACCCGAGCGGCTACTGCCTCGCATGCCGGCACAACCGCACGATCCCCAATCTCGCCGATGCCGAGCGGCTGGCCGACTGGCAGAAGATCGAGGTCGCCAAGCGCCGCCTTTTCTACACGCTGCTGCGCCTGCAGCTGCCGACACCTGCACCCGGCAGCGGCGATCCGCGGCCGCTGTCGTTCGATTTCCTGGCCGACCCGAAAACCGGCCCCAAGGTCATGACCGGCCATGACAACGGCCACATCACGATCGCGCTCGCCGAGGCCGACGACGCCGCGCGCGAAGCGACGCGCATCGCGATGGGCGAGCTGTATCGCACGCTGCTCGGGCATTTCCGCCACGAGATCGGCCATTACTACTGGGACAGGCTGGTGCGTGACGCGGGCGAAGACGAACTCGCGCGCTGCCGTGCACTGTTCGGAGACGACCGCCGCAGCTACAGCGATGCGCTGCAGCTTTACTACGACCACGGTGCGCCCAACGACTGGCAGGCCGCGCACGTCAGCCCCTACGCGACGATGCATCCGTGGGAAGACTGGGCCGAGACCTGGGCGCATTACCTGCACATCATCGACACACTGGAGATGGCGTCGGCATTCGGTATCCGCATCGCGCCGGATGTGGCCGACGATCCTTTGATGGAAACCGATCTGTCGTTCGATCCGCACCGCGTCGCCGACATCCAGCGTCTGGTCGAGGCCTGGTTGCCGCTGACCTGGGCCATCAACAGCCTCAACCGCACGATGGGCCATCCGGATATCTATCCGTTCGTGATCGCGCCGCCCGTGGTCGAGAAAATGGCGTATATCCATGGCCTGATCCGGCGAGCGCGGCGCTCGGCTGCCGGCCGACCGGCACCGCCTGTCGCCTCCTGAGCGCGCATCATCCAAGACGTGACGCCGCCATCGCGCGCCACGCCTTGGACGCGGTCGCCACGCTGCACCACAATCACGCCTCGCCAGCGACACGCGGTATGCCGCAGCGCCCGCTGCCCTGCGCGCGTGTCGCGCCCTGCCCTGGAGTTGTCACATGACCCTGCGTTTCAGCGAATCCCTGCGCCAGTCCTGCGAGGCCACCTGGACCCGCGCCGTCGAACACCGCTTCGTACAGGAACTGGGCGAAGGCCGCATCGCCGACGAGGTGATGGCCGCCTATCTCATCCAGGACCACCGCTTCCTCGACAGCTTCCTGGTGCTGCTGGGCGCGGCGATCGCCAGCAGCGACCGCTTCGAATCGCGGTTGGTGCTCGGCCGTTTCGTCGGCATGGTCTGCGGCGAGGAGAACACCTACTTCCTGCGCGCGTTCGATGCGCTGGGCGTGGACACCGACACGCGCTCGCGCACGCCTGACACCGCGCCCACCGCAGGGTTCAAGGCAATCATGCGCGAGGCCGCGGAAACGCGGTCTTATGCCGCGGCGCTCGCCGTGCTCAACGTCGCCGAAGGCCTGTACCTCGACTGGGCGCAGCGTGTACCACGCCCGCTGCCGACGAATTTCGTCCACGCCGAGTGGGTCACGCTGCACGACAACCCGGTGTTCGTGGATTTCGTCGCGTTCCTGCAGGCCGAGCTCGACCGCGTGGGTCCGGGCGACGCGGCGCTTGCGCAGGATTTCTTCCAGCGCGCCGTGGATCTCGAACTCGCGTTCTTCGACGCGGCCTACGCGGACGGCGACGCCTGATGTCGCTGTTCGAACGCCTCAAGGCCGCCGCGCCCGCCGAGTGGCGCAGTTACGTCGATCACGCGTTCGTGCGCGGCATGGGCGACGGCACCCTGCCCGAGGCCGCATTCCGCACGTATCTGGTGCAGGACTACCTGTTCCTGATCCAGTTCGCGCGCGCCAATGCGCTGGCCGCCTACAAGAGCCGCACGCTCGCCGACCTGCGCGCCGCCAAGGACGGGCTGTCGGCAATCGTCGATGTCGAACTCGATCTGCACGTGCGGCTGTGCGAGCGCTGGGGTCTGTCGCCGGCCGACATCGAGGCCGCGCCCGAGCATCAGGCCACCGTTGCCTACACGCGCTTCGTGCTCGATTGCGGCATGTCCGGCGATCTGCTCGACCTGCATGTCGCACTCGCGCCGTGCGTGCTCGGCTATGCCGAGATCGGACGCGCACTGGCGCCGGACGGTGTCGATGCGCTCGATGGGCACCCGTATCGCGAATGGATCGGCGAGTACGCGGGCGATGCCTATCAGGCGGTCGCCGCGAATGCCTCGCGCCATCTCGATGATCTCGGCGCGCGCTATCTCGGCCCGGGACGCTTCGACGAACTCGCTGCGTTGTTCGGCAAGGCTTCGCGGCTGGAAGCCGATTTCTGGCAGATGGGGCTGGACGCCGCCGGGGCGCGCCGCTAGGGAAGGTCTGAACAATTCCGCTTTTGGCCGTCATTCCCGCGAAGGCGGGAATCCAGCGTCTTTGGTTTTCAAAGGCTTGAAGTCACTGGATCCCCGCCTTCGCGGGGATGACGGCAGTTATTCAGACCCTCCCTAGCTGAAAACCTAGCGCGTGCGTCCAGCGGGCCGCTCCGTGCAGGCGTCCATCGGGATCGATCCGCGACCGCCGACGACACACCGATGACAGGTTTCACACCACGCGATCACGCGCCGGGCGTCTGATGCGAAGCCGCTCCAGACAGGCGCCATGCGCATGCCCGGAGCGGATTTATCCCGCAGGGCGCCTCGCCTGGTCAGGCGGCCTGCTGGACGACCTGACCGACTTCCTTCTCTTCGGCGGTCGCGTCGCGTACGGCGACGATCTCGATCGCGAAATGCAGGGTCTTGCCCGCGAGCGGATGGTTGCCGTCGATCTTGACCTCGGTGTCGCCCACCTCGACCACGGTCACCAGCATCGGACCGGCACCGCCCTGGGCTTGGAACTGCATGCCGGGCTCGATCGTGTCGATGCCCTGGAATGCCTGGCGCGGCACCGCCTGGACCAGGCTGTCATTGCGCAGGCCGTAGCCCTCTTCGGGCTTCACGTCGACCTTGAGCGCATCGCCGGCCTTGTGGCCTTCCAGCGCGTTTTCCAGACCCGGGACGATGTTGCCGCCACCGTGGAAATACGGCAACGGATTGCCTTCGGCCGACTTGTCGATGACGTTGCCGTCGTCGTCGGTGAGGGTGTAGTGGAACGTGGCGACGCGCGCAGCGGCGATCTCCATGGACGAACTCCTTGGATGCAGTGAAACGAAGGGGAAATGCTGCAGAAGGCACCGGTAGAACGCACGGTGCAGCAGCGATGTCACGCGACTCACGATACCGGTGGCGACCGATCGGTGCAAACCTGCGGCCTTGCGCGTTCGACGCCCGTACACTTCGAAAGCGCGCGGAAATGGCTGGAATTCCCGCGCATCCGCCTCGACCCGCTGGATGACGATGCACGCAGACGACACCGACACCGACACACCGCCACAAATATGGGTCGATGCTGATGCCTGCCCCGTGGTGATCCGCGACATCCTGTTCCGCGCCGCCGAACGCGCGCAGGTCCACGTGACCTTTGTCGCCAACCAGTGGCTGCGCACGCCGGGTTCGCGCTACCTCCGGGCATTGCAGGTCTCCGGTGGCTACGACGTCGCCGACGATGCGATCGCCGAGCGTGCGCGTCCAGGCGATCTCGTCGTCACCCAGGATATTCCGCTGGCCGCGCGCGTGGTCGAACGCGGCGCCGATGCGATCGATCCGCGTGGGCAACGTTTCACCCCCGACAACATCGCCGAGCGCCTGTCGATGCGGAATTTCATGGACGAACTGCGCGGCGGCGGCGTGCAGACCGGCGGACCCGCTGCCCTGCATGCGCGTGACCGGCAGGCGTTCGCCAGCCGGCTGGACCAGTGGATCGCCGCGCGCAAAGGCGGGAGATGACGCGACGCATTGTCGTCGTGGCGCATCAGGAGATCACGAGGCACCACACTTCGAGGCACGCGCCTCTTCACTGCACGGCGCCCATGCGGTCCACAATAGCGGCATGTCACGTTCCCAGTCCCCGACCGAACCGCAGCTGATGCATCCGCGCAACCGCCACCAGGGTCGATATGACCTCAAGCGGCTCTCCCGGGTCACGCCTGCTCTGCAGCCTTTTCTCGTGCGCACGCCTGCGGGCGACACCAGCGTGGATTTCTCCAATCCGCGCGCGGTGCGCTTTCTCAACCAGGCGCTGCTGAAGGCCGATTACGGCATTCAACACTGGGAAATTCCAGAGTCGTACCTGTGCCCACCGGTGCCGGGCCGCGCAGACTATGTCCATGGGCTTGCCGACCTGCTCGCAGGTGACCGCGACGGCGACATCCCGCGTGGCGATGACGTGCGACTGTTCGATCTCGGCACCGGTGCGAACGTGATCTACCCGCTGCTCGGACACACCGAGTACGGCTGGCACTTTGTCGGCTCCGACATCGACGAGACGGCGCTGCGCATTGCGGATTCGATCGTGCGCGCCAACCAGCTCGGCAGCGCGATCGAAGTACGCCCACAGACGCTGCGCGGCCATCTGTTCCATGGTGTCCTGCGCCCGGGGGATCGATACGCCGCCACGCTGTGCAACCCGCCGTTCCATGCGTCGGCGGCCGAAGCCAATCGGAGCGGCCGCGACAAGCGCCGCAATCTGGCGGCGCGCTCGGACGGGCCGCCGCGCGCCTCGCGCAAGCTGCCGCTGAACTTCAGTGGCCGCGACGGCGAGCTCTGGTGCCAGGGCGGCGAAGCGCGGTTCGTGCGCAAGATGATCCGCGAGAGCGTGGATTTCGGATCACAGGTGCTGTGGTTCAGCAGTCTGATCTCGAAGTCGGCGCATCTGCCGGGCCTGCGTGCCGAACTGCGCAAGGCCGGTGCGGTGGACGTGCGCGAGGTCGCAATGGCGCAGGGCAACAAGCAAAGCCGGTTCCTGGCCTGGAGCTTCCAGGGGAATGACGCCCGCCGTGGCTGGTGGCTGCACGCCCCAGACCGGCAGAGCTGACCGACGGCGAAGCACGGCAACTCCTGACTCGCGCGCCGGGCGCCGCCCGGCCTTACGCAGCGGAGATCGCACATACGCTGGTGCTCCCGCTTCAGGAGGACCGGATCGATGGCCTTTCGCCTACGTGCATGCGCACTGGTGCTGGCGGCCGCCGCGCTGATGCCCGGTCACGGGCGTGCCCAGGATCAGACCGGTGAACAGAATCTGCTGTGGCGCGCGGGCGATCCCTTCGTGTTCTGCCGCCACGGCATGCGGCACAGCCCGCGCGCGTGGTTTCCGATCCCTGACTACGCGACATCGACGCCGGCCATCACCCCGGGCTATTGCCCGGGCCCCACGCCTTACTGCGGCGGACAGCTGACCGGATGGAGCCTCGATGAAATTGGGGCCTGGTGGACCTACCTTCGCATCTGCCCGCAAGCCGAACGCTCGGGGCGCTGGGAAGACGTTGGCGATGGCACACAGGCACCATTTTCGCATTGACATGCCAGGCCCGCAGCGGCGCGCCGCGCATTCGCAGAGCCCCCTGATCATCGTCTCCTCCGTCAGGGACTAAGGTTTCCCCACGTTTTCATGGCGTCAGCGCCATCTGATCGAGGACTTCTGGCGGCAGTGATCGCATGCGCTCCAGCCATCTGGAGACAGGC